>NZ_JBFMMP010000012.1:0-164647 GCF_040790145.1 Massilia aurea | reverse complement strand
AACCGAGGTTAACCCTCGTAAACCAATGCCTGCAACCCCTACTTCCTAAGTCAAGCAAATTATTCCGGACAGCAGTGAGCCTCCGCTGGAACGACGTGCTGGTTGCGACTCACTTCGCCGGCAGCGCCAGCTGCACTACCTGTACCACCTGCAGCATCTCGGTGATCGTGTCGGCATTCGACGGGTGGCCCAGAAAGTAGCCCTGCACCATATCGCAGCCATACTCTTCCAGCAGAAGGAGCTGCTCGCCGGTCTCGACCCCTTCGGCCACCACCACCATCTTCAGCCCATGCGCCATCGCGATGATCGCGCGCGTGATGGCCGCGTTTTCCGAATCCTGCGGCAGTCCCGAGATGAAGCTGCGGTCGATCTTCAATGCCCGCACGTCGAAGCGCTTGAGGTAATTCATCGACGAGTACCCGGTGCCGAAGTCGTCGATCGACAGGTGCACGCCGATGCTGCGCAGGCGCTCGAGCGTGACCATCGTGGCGCGCGCGTCGTCCATCAGCGTGCCTTCGGTGAGTTCCAGTTCGAGCAGGCGCGGCTCGAGCCCCGTATCGAGCAGCGCCGAGAGCACCATCTGCGACAGGTTCTCGTCCTTGAACTGCTTGGCCGACAGATTCACGGCAATGCGCAGCGTGCGATGTGTCAGGCGTTGCCAGGCGCGCGCCTGGCGGCAGGCGGTGCGCAGCACCCATTCGCCGATCGGCACGATCAGGCCCGTCTCTTCGGCCAGCGGAATGAATTCGGTCGGCGAAATCAGGCCGCGTTCGGGATGGCGCCAGCGCACCAGCGCTTCGACGCCGACGATTTCGGCGCTGGCCACGTCGCGCTGCGGCTGGTACACCAGATACAGCTCGTCGTTCTGCAGCGCGCGGCGCAGGCCCACCTCGAGCTTCACGTGGCTCATGATCTGCATCGTCAGCGACGAGCTGTATAGCTTGGCGTTGTTCTTGCCGCAGTTCTTGGCGTGGTACATCGCGGTGTCGGCAAACTTGAGGAGCGAGCCGCAATCGTCGCCGTCTTCCGGGAACAGCGAGATGCCGATGCTGGCCGTGACGAAGATCTCGTTGCCCTCGATGATGAACGAGCGCCGCATCGCCTCTTTTACCCGGTGCGCGACATTGAGCGCGTGCTCGACGCGTTCAAGGTCGGGGATCAGGATCGTGAATTCGTCGCCGCCCAGGCGCGCCAGGTTGCTGGCGCTGTCCACGGTGGCTTCGCCGCTGTCACCACGCGAGACCAGGTCGCTCGGGCGCGTGGTGTCGCGCAGGCGCTCGGACACCATCTTGAGCAATTGGTCGCCGGCGTTGTGGCCGAGCGTGTCGTTGATGCGCTTGAACGCGTCGAGGTCCATGAACAGCACCGCGAACTTCTTGTTGCCCATCTTCGAGCGCTGCAGCTCGCGTTCGAGCGTTTCCAGAAGCGCCTGGCGGTTCGGGATGCCGGTCAGGCCGTCGCAGTAGGCCAGGCGCCGGATTTGTTCTTCGGCGCGTTTGCGCTCGCTGATGTCGCGCACCAGGCCCAGAACCTCGGACGGGCTGGTGGCCACCAGGCGCGCCTCGAAATGCTGCACCACGCCGCACTCGACCAGCGCATATTCCACCGAGCGCACCTGGTGGGTGGCCAGCACCGTTTTCATCTGGTCGAGCATGCGCCCCGCGATCTCTGCCGGCAGCGTGTCGGCCACGTGCTTGCCGATGAAGCGGGTGCCGTCGCCATCGGGTGTGGTCGCGCGTGCTGGGCGGGTCGGGCAGCCATGGCCGGCGCGTTCCTGGCCCGCACGCGCGTGTCCAGGCTCGTAATCGAGATAGAAACCGTCGGCGTTCAGGCGAAAGAAGGTGTCGGGAATCGCTTCGAGTACGGCGCGGTTCTGGGCGTCGGCGATGCGCAGGCGGGCGATGGCGTCGCTGGCGCGCAGCACGTACAGCACGCGGTGCCCGAGGATCGGCCAGTTGATCGGCTTGGACACGAAATCGGTCGCGCCCACCTCGTAGGCGTGGGTGACGGCGTCGATGTCGTCGCTGCCGGTGACCATGATGATGGGCACGCATGCGCCGTCGCTTTCGGCGGCGCGGATCGCGCTGCAGGCATCGAAACCGTCCATGCGCGGCATGTCGACGTCCATCAAAATCAGGTCCGGCCGGCGCGTGCTCGCCTGGTACAGTGCATCGACGCCGTCGCCGGCCTCGATCGCGTCCAGGCCAACCTGCGCCAGCATCTCGAGCATCAACAGGCGCATCACGGGATCGTCGTCGGCGACCAGGACCGTCACGCGCTGGGTAGGAGCGGAGGGCATGTCAGGATTCCTTTTCAAGCGATGCGTGAAGCGATTGTCTTACTGAGCGGAACTCGCGTTCCAGGTCGGACAGCAGCGGGCCGCCGCTGTCCACATTGCCGTTGCGTCCCAATTGTTCGAGTTCGCGGCACAGGCTCGAGAGGTGCGCGGCGCCGACATTGGCGCTGGCCGATTTCAGGCCGTGGGCCACGCGCCGCACGCTCTCGGCGTCGCCTTCGCCCAGCGCCTGGCGCAGCGCGTGCAACTGACGCGGCGTGTCGCCGACATAGGCGGCGATCACCTTGTGCACGAGCGCATCGCCGTCGTCGCGGCTCAGGGCGCGGATATTGTCCAGCGCCGCGCGGTTGATGTGGGCGGAGCCCGGGCCCGCGCGTGGGGAAGTTGGCGGCGCTGGCAGCGGCATCGCTGGCGCGACCTCGACCGCCGGCTCGTCGCCATGCTCGCGCTCGGACAGCAGCGGCAGCGAGATCCAGCGCCCGATGACCGCGGCCAGCTGCTGCTGGGTGAACGGCTTGGACAGGTAGTCGTCCATGCCCGCCGCCAGGCAGGCCTCACGGTCTCCCTGCAGCGCGTTGGCGGTGATGGCAATCACGGGCAGCGCGCGCGGGCGGCCCATCTCGCGCTCGTGGCGCCGGATCTCGCCGGTGGCGGCAAAGCCGTCCATCACCGGCATCTGGCAATCCATCAGCACCGCATCCCAACTGCCTTCGTGCACGGCGCGCAGCGCTTCCTGGCCATTTTTCGCGCAGCCGGTCTCCAGCCCCAGGCTTTCGAGCATCGCGCGCGCCACTTCGACGTTGACCGGGTTGTCCTCGGCCAGCAGCACGCGCCGCGCGCGCTTGTCCGAACCCGGTTTGGCGCGCCCCGGCTGGACACCTGCCGTACCTGCCTGCGCGGCCGGCCGCAGCAGCCGCGCTGCGCGCACCGCGAGGCACGCATACAAATCGGCCGCGCGCGCCGGCTTGACCAGCTGATAGGCCACGCCCGCTTTGCGCCGCTGCACCGGATCGGCGGCCAGTCGCTCGGGGCTGAGCAGCACCAGGTGCGTGTCGCGCGCCAGCGGTTCGGCGCGCACGGCGGCGGCCAGCGCCAGGCCGCTGGTCTGCAGCAGTTCCATGTCCAGCACCGCTGCATCGTAGGGCTGCCCGGCGCGCGCCGCGTTGATCAGCCGTTCGAATGCGAGCGCGCCATCAACGCCGTCGCAGATCGCGTGCCACGCCGTCATCTGCTGCACCAGATCGTTGCGGCTGGCTTCCTGCTCGTCGACGACCAGCACGCGCAAGCCACCCAGCGTATTGAGGTGGTGGCCCGGCGCATCCGGGTCGACCCGGTGCTTGTCGAAGCTGACCGTGAACCAGAAGACCGAGCCGCGCTGCGGTGCGTTGTCCACGCCAATGGCGCCGTTCATCAATTCAACCAGCTGCTTCGAGATCGCCAGCCCCAGGCCGGTGCCGCCGTACTTGCGCGTGGTGGAGTCGTCCGCCTGTGAGAACGCGTTGAACAGCCGCGCGCGCGCTTCGCGCGAGATGCCGATGCCGGTGTCGTGCACCTCGAAGCGCAGCACGACCTTCTGCGCCTCTTCGCCGGCCACGCGCACGCGCGCCAGGATACGCCCGTGATCGGTGAACTTGAGCGCGTTGCCCAGCAGGTTGGCCAGGATCTGGCGCAGCCGGTTCGGGTCGCCGCAGATCGCCACCGGGATGTCGTTGGCGATGTCGAACTCGCAGCCCAGGCCCTTGGCGGCGGCCTGCGGCGTGTACACGTTGTGGATGTCATCCAGCAGGTCCCACAGGTTGAAGTTGATGTACTCGATGGTGAGCTTGCCGGCTTCGATCTTCGAGAAATCGAGGATGTCGTTGATGATCACCAACAGGTGTTCGCCCGAGCGCTTCACCAGTTGCGTGTAGTTGCGCTGGGTGTCGGTGAGCGGTGTGGCCAGCAGCATGTCGGTCATGCCCAGCACGCCGTTCATGGGGGTGCGGATCTCGTGGCTCATCGTGGCCAGAAAGCCGCTCTTGGCGCGGCTGGCCGCTTCGGCCGCGTTCTTGGCTTTCTCGAGCTGCCCGGTGCGCACGCCCACCTGGCGTTCGAGCTCGTCGCGGTGGTGCAGCAGGGCCGCGCCGCGCTCTTCGATCTGGGCCAGCATGCTGTTGAAGCTGTCGATCAGCACACCCAGTTCATCGGTGCGCGCATGCGGCACGCGCAGGCCGTAATTCTGGCTGGCCGAGACCTTTTGCGCGGCCTGGATCAACTTGGTGATCGGCTCGGCGATGCTGTGTTTCAGACGCCCGGCCAGCACGAGCGAGACGAGCATCGAGGCGCCCATCGCCAGCCCGATCACGCCCAGGCTGGCGGCGATATCGAGCCACATCGGCAGCAGGTCGGCTTCGATCATCACCGCGCCCACCACCAGGTCGCCGTGGTGCACTTCCTGCACCACGCGCATATGGCGCGCCAGCAGTGCGCGCCCGTCGCGATTGACCGCATCGAGCGTGGCGGCATCGAGGTCATCGAGCGGCGCGAGAACGGCATCCTGGCGCGCCGCGGTGCGGTAGGCGGCGATGGGCTGGCCGAAGCGGTTGTACAGGGCCGCTGCCGAGATGCTGCGCTGCGCTTCGAGCGCCGACAAGGTGGCGCCGGCCTGCTTGCGGTCGACCAGCATCAGGTCGCCGGCGCAGGCCGCGCCGATCACGCGCGCAAACGCCGCCAGTTGCACGGCTTCGTCTTCGCGGTGATTGTGGATGGAGGTGACGGCAAACGCGGCGAACACGAACAGCAATGCCGTCGCCGTCGAGAGCAGCGAGATGATGGTCAGCTTGCGGTTCAGGCTCGAGCGCTCGAAGTTCGGCATCGCAATTCCCGCGGTGGGCACAGCGGAAAGGACCGGCACGACGCGGATCCTCCGCGCGGGCAAGAGCCCGCAGGAAAAAAATATACGGGGTAGGGGAGCGCACGGCTTTGCGTCAACGCAAATATGGCAGGCGTATCAATTGCGTGTTGCAATTGCGCCCAGAATGAAAAAAGGGACGCCGCAGCGTCCCTTGTTGCTATTACAGCAGGCGCAAGCTCAACAACACGAAGCCCGACTTCCCCCGTAGCGCGCCTCCTGGCGCTCACGGAAGAATTCCTCGTACGTCATCGCCGGCTCATCCGGATGCGTACGCTCCATATGCGCCAGGTAGGTGTCGTACTCGGGCAGGCCGACCATCAGGCGCAGACTCTGCCCGAGGTAACTGCCGGCCTGCTTCAGGGTGCCGAACATCAGACCACCTGCGGCGCCGGCATGGCGACGTACGGCGACTCTTTCGCGGTCGCGCCATTCGCCTTGCGCGCATCCATCACCGTGCGCAGGCCGTAGAACAGCACGGCGAGCACGACGAAGATGAAGAAGCCGGCCAGGCTGGCGTTGACGTAGTCGTTGAAGATGATCCGCTCCATGTCGAGGATCGACTTGGCCGGCGCCAGGATCGTGCCGGCGTCGTGGGCCGCCTGGTACTTGTTGGCGTGCGCCACGAAACCGATGCGCGGGTCGTCATGGAAGATCTTCTGGTAGCCGGCGGTCAGCGTGCACGCCAGCAGCCACAGGGTCGGCACGGCGGTGACCCATGCGTACTGGCCGCGCTTCATCTTGAACAGCACGCAGGTGCCGAGCATCAGGGCAATACCGGCCAGCATCTGGTTGGCGATGCCGAACAGCGGCCACAGGGTGTTGATGCCGCCCAGCGGATCGACCACGCCCTGGTACAAGAAATAACCCCAGGCCGCCACGCACAGGCCCGTGGCCAGCAGGTTGGCCGGTAGCGAATCGGTACGCTTGAGCGACGGTGCGAACGCGCCCAGCAGATCTTGCAGCATGAAGCGGCCGGCACGGGTGCCTGCATCGACGGCGGTCAGGATGAACAGCGCCTCGAACAGAATGGCGAAGTGGTACCAGAAAGCCATCATGGTCTGCCCGCCGACCACGTTCGACAGGATGTGGGCCATGCCCACCGCCAGCGTCGGTGCACCGCCAGCGCGCGAGATGATCGTGTGCTCGCCAACGTCGCGGGCCATCTGCTCCAGCGCTTCCGGCGTGATCACGAAGCCCATCTGCGAGACGGCAGCGGCCGCCGATTGCGCCGTGGTGCCCAGCAGGGCAGCCGGGCTGTTCATGGCGAAATACACGCCCGGGTCGATGGTCGACGCGGCGATCAGCGCCATGATGGCGACAAAACTTTCCATCAGCATGCCGCCGTAGCCGATGAAGCGCGCCTGCGTTTCATTCTCGAGCATTTTCGGCGTGGTGCCCGAGGCGATCAGGGCGTGGAAGCCAGAGACCGCGCCGCAGGCGATGGTGATGAACAGGAACGGGAAGATGCCGCCCGACCAGACCGGGCCGGAGCCATCGACGAATTTGGTCACGGCCGGCATGCGCAGGTCCGGTGCGACGACGATGATGCCGATCGCCAGGGCCAGGATGGTGCCGATCTTGAGGAACGTCGACAGGTAGTCGCGCGGCGCCAGCAGCAGCCACACCGGGATCACGGCGGCGACAAAGCCGTAGCCGATCAGCATCCAGGTCAGTTCGGTGCCGGTGAAGGTGAACATCGGACCCCAGACTGGCGAATCGTGCACCCACTGGCCGCCGACGATGGCCAGCATCAGCAGCACGAAACCAATGGCCGAAATTTCGCCGATGCGACCCACCCGGATAAAGCGCGAGTAGATGCCCATGAACAGCGCGATCGGGATCGTGGCCATCACGGTGAAGGTGCCCCACGGCGAGCCTGTGAGGGCCTTCACGACGATCAGCGCCAGCACCGCCAGGATGATGACCATGATCATGAAGGTGCCGAGCAGCGCGATCATGCCGGGGATCTCGCCCATTTCGGATTTGATCAGGTCACCCAGCGAGCGCCCGTCGCGGCGCGTGGACATGAACAGCACGATGAAATCCTGCACCGCGCCGGCAAATACCACGCCCGCCAGGATCCACATCATGCCGGGCAGGTAGCCCATCTGCGCGGCAAGCACGGGGCCCACCAGCGGGCCAGCGCCGGCAATCGCCGCGAAATGGTGACCGAACAGGACGTTCTTGTTGGTCGGGACGTAGTCGAGCCCGTCGTTGAATTTGTGCGCCGGTGTCTGGCGCGTGGCATCGAGCCCGAGCACCTTGTTGGCGATGAACTTCGAGTAAAAGCGGTACGCGATCAGGTACACGCAGCCGGCGGCCGCGACGATCCAGATGGCGTTGATGGTTTCACCGCGCTTGAGCGCGATGTAGCCGAGCGAAAACGCGCCCAGGATGGACAAGGCGATCCATCCGAGCATGCTCGTCATTTTCTTCATGGGTGACTCCTCCGATATGGATTGATGCTTCGTACGCCAGTACATGCCGGCGCAATTTTTTACAGCACGCGCTTGAGTATCTTGCACAATTGTCAGGACTGCAAGCGTAACAATTACCTAGGCGCTACGTACGACTACGTAGCAGAGGGAGCGCCAACGGACGTAGAATGCATGGCTTCCTCCCACGACAAGGTAGTCGGCCCATGCGGCTCAAGCAAAAAGTCATCATGCTGGCGGTCGCGCCCCTGGTCGTGGCCCTGTGCGCGATCACGCTCTACGTGCGCCAGCAGGCAGTCACGCTGGCGCAGCAGCAGCGCGACACGATCGGCAGCGCCTACCTGGCCAGCAAAGAGGCCGAGCTGCGCCACTATGTCGAACTGGCCACGCGCTCGATCGCGCACCTGACCCAAACGGGCCGCAGCGATCCGGCCACGCAGGCCGAGGCGATCCGCATCCTGTCGTCACTGAGCTACGGCGACGACGGCTACTTTTTCGTGTACGACACGCGCGGCAAGAACCTGATGCATCCACGCCAGCCGGAACTGGTCGGCACCGACATGTGGAACTGGCGCGACTCGACCGGCGCGCTGACCATCCAGCGCCTGATCGGGCTGGCCACCGGCGGCGGGGGCTTTTTGCGCTACACCTGGGCCAAACCGTCGAGCAACGCCGCCGCGCCCAAGCTGGGCTATGTGGTCCCGGTCGCGCACTGGGGCTGGGTGATGGGCACCGGCATCTACCTCGACGACGTCGAGGCCGCGCTGGCGCTGGTCGAGGCCCAGCAGTCGCGCAACAGCGACCAGACGCTCTTGTGGATGGCGGTGCTGGCCACGCTGGCCGCGGTGGGCGTGGCCGGCGGCGGTCTGGCGCTGAACATCAGCGAAGGGCGCCTGGCCGACGCCAAGCTGCGCGCGCTGGCCCAGCGCGTGGTGGAGTCGCAGGAAGAAGAACGGGCGCGCCTGTCGCGCGACCTGCACGACGGGATCAGCCAGGCGCTGGTGTCGGTGAAACTGCAGCTCGAAGCCGGCATCATCCGGCTCGATGGCGACGCCACCCGGCGCGAAAAGGCGCGCGCGGGCCTCGAGCGCACGGTCGAGCAAGTCAACACGGTGCTGGGCGAAGTGCGGCGCATCTCGCACGACCTGCGCCCGACGCTGCTCGACGACATGGGCCTGGCCCCGGCGCTGGAATACCTGGCGCGCGAATTCGGCGAAGACGCCGGCACGCCGGTACGCTTTCGCGTCGCCGGCGCTGTCGACGCGCTGCCCGACATGGTCGGCACGGTGCTGTTTCGCATCGCGCAAGAGGCGCTGACCAACGTCGAACGCCACGCCCAGGCGCGCACCATCGAGCTCTCGCTCGAGCGCGTGGCCAAGCGGGTCAGCTTGTGCATCGCCGACGACGGCGTGGGCTTCGACACCGACGACGTGGCCGTGCACCCCAAGCGCGGCATCGGCTTGAGGAATATGATGGAGCGGATGGAAGCGATCGGCGGACGCCTGTCGATCAGCTCGACGTCCAGCGGCACCAGCGTGGTGGCCAGCATCGATTTGAAGGAGTAGGGCAGTGAACGGTGAGATGAAAGAAGTGAAGATTTTGCTGGTGGACGACCACCCGCTGGTGCGCGACGGCCTGCGCGCGCGGCTCGAGTCGTCGCCGCACCTGAACGTGGTGGCCGAAGCCGGTTCGAGCGTTGAAGCCCTTGAACGCGCCGGTGAATTCCACCCCGACCTGGTGCTGATGGACGTGAACATGCGCGGCGGGAGCGGCATCGAAGCCACCTTCCAGCTCACCGCGCGTTTCCCCGGCATCGCTGTATTGATGTTGTCAATGCACGACAAACCCGAATACGTGAGCCAGGCGATGGGCGCCGGCGCCCGTGGTTACGTGCTCAAGGACGCGCCGGGCAAAGACATTGTTCTGGCCATCGAAACCGTCATGGGCGGCGGCATCTATTACAGCGCCGCGCTGGCGCGCCAGCTCGCCAATCCGGCCGTGCCGAGCGACCAGCTCACCGCGCGCGAGCACGAAGTACTGGGGCATATCGCCGCCGGCCAGTCGAACAAGCAGATCGCCCGCGACCTCGACCTGTCGGTGCGCACGGTCGAAACGCACCGCCTGAACATCAAGCGCAAGCTGGGCATCGAAGGCCAGGCCGAGCTGATCCGGTTCGCGGTGCAGCGCGCCGGCAGCAACTGACGGTCGCAAGTTGCTGTCCACTGGGAAACATCGATTTGCTTTATAGTATCCGGTGCAATAAGATTGCCTGAATACTACTTAGCTTAGAAACTTTCCATGGCAGAGCAGGAAACTTGTCCGCTGGTTGCAATCGAACCGGTTGCCAATGCGCAAAATGAATGGGTAGCGCTCAGGCTCTGTCTCGCGCCAGGCCCAGACTTGCCGCAGCGCCTGCAAGCGGTGTTCGGCACGCCCGACCTGTTGACCGCGTTCACGCCGCTCGACTGCCTGCTGACGCTGGACAGTCCGGCCGCCCTGACCCCGCCGGTGCTGGCGCTGCTGCCGGCCAGTCGCGTCGGCCTGATGATCGACGCGAACGCGCTGGCGGTCGATGGCGTGGCGCGCAAGCTGGCCGAATTGCACGCCTGCGGCTACCGCATCTGGCTCGATGGCGACATCCCCGATGGCGCCACCCCCCCGCCCGCGCTGCGCTCGGTCGCGCGCGACTGCCGCGTGGCGCCATTGCCGCCAGGCCGCCTGGTGGCCCTGTTCGCGCCGCACATCGCCCATGGCGTCGACAGTGCGCGCTGCTTCTTCGGTTGCGAGAATGCGGGCTTCGACTGGTTCATCGGCGACTACGCATACGATCCGGATGTCGCGCCATCGCCGGACGACGACGGCACTTCGCGCCGCCGCATCCTCACGCTGCTGGGTTTGCTGGCGCGCGACGCCGATTCGCGCGAGCTCGAAGCGCAGATCAAGCAGGATCCGGCGCTGGCGTACCAGTTGCTCAAGCTGGTCAACTCGGCCGCGTTCACCGTCAGCACGCAAGTGACCAGCTTCAGCCAGGCGATCACGGTGCTCGGCCGGCGCCAGCTGCAGCGCTGGCTGCAACTGCTGCTGTACGCGCGCCAGACGCCGGACGGCTTGCCGAACCTGCTGCTGCCGCTGGCCGCGCGCCGCGCCGCGCAGCTCGAAGCGCTCGCGCGCCTGCAGGGTGACGACCGCGATGCGCAAGACCTGGCCTTCATGGCCGGCGTGTTTTCGCTGCTCGACCGGCTGCTGCACATGCCGATGGCCGACATCGCGGCCGACCTGTACCTGCCCGACGACGTCGCCGCCGCGCTCGTCCACCGCAGCGGCCAGCTGGGCGCCTGGCTGCACTTGATCGACGCCAGTCCCACCGAAGCGGCGCTGTCCGGCGCCGGCGTGAGCCTCGAGCACTGGTGGCGCAGCCAGCTGCACGCCTACCACTGGGCGATCCAGGTAGGCCGCAATGTCTGACGTGCGCGAACTGGTCCCGACCGACTTTGTCACCGGCACGAGCGCCGTGTGCGACGCCATCCTGCGCCTGCGCGGCGACGCCCTGGTCCAGGAGCTGGGTCGGCTGGCGCGTGGACTGACCGCCAGCCGCCACGGGCGCTTCGTCCCCGGCCCGGGCCTCGTCGATCCTGGCCTGCCAGGCGCGCGCGTGCAGCGCCATGCGGTGGCCGTGGGCATCGAACAATTCGGCTGGTACGAAGTGAGCGGCGGCGAACAAGCCGACGCCAGCGCGCACACGCTGGCCGCGCTCGCGCACCTGACGGCGAGCCTGATGCAGATGCATTCGCTGGCGCAGCGCTCGACCCACGCCTATGCGCAGATGGAAGCGCAACTGGCGCACCAGTCGCAGATCCTCGACCAGATCCACGAATCGGTGCTGACGATGGACCAGATGGGCTACATCACCAGCTGGAACCGCGGCGCCGAACAGCTCTTCGGCTACACGTCGCTCGAAGCGGTGGGCCGCAACATCCTGTTCTTGTACGCCGACGAAGACCTGGGCGACGAGGCCGGCGCCGTGCTGCCCGACCAGTTCGCCGAGCACGGCGGGCGCATGATGGAAGTCAAGCGCCGCAAGAAGTCGGGCGAAGTATTCTGGGCCAGCCTGTCGCTGTCGCCCCTGCGCGACCTGGCCGAACGCCCGAGCGGCTTGATCGCCTACCTGACCGACATCACCGAGCGCAAACAGGCCGAGGAACAGCTGCACCACCTGGCCTATTACGACGAGCTGACCGGCCTGCCGAACCGCACGCTGTTCGCGCGCCTGGTCGACCAGGCCCTGATGGTCGCGCAGCGCAACGAGACGGCCGGCTGCATCCTGTTCATCGACCTGAATCGCTTCAAGCGCATCAACGACACGCTGGGCCGGCGCATCGGCGACGAGCTGCTGCAGCAGGTGGGCCAGCGCTTCAAGGCCACGCTGCGCGACGAAGACCTGGTGGCGCGCCTGTCGGGCGACGAATACGCGGTGGGCCTCGCCGACGTGCGCCAGCATTTCGAGGCCACCACGGTGGCGCAAAAGTTGCAGGCCGCGCTCGACGCGCCCTTCATGATTGGCGGGCATGACCTGCGCGTGGGCGCCAGCATCGGCATCAGCGTCTATCCGCAAGACGGCAACGACGCCGAGACGCTGCTGGCGCTGGCCGACATCGCGATGGAGCGCGCCAAGGGCGACGACGCCAACCCGGACCGCAGCGTCGCGTTCTACAGCCAGGACATGAACAAGGGCATGCAGGAGCGCATGCGCATCGAATCCGGCCTGCGCCACGCGCTGGGCAACGGTGAGCTGACGCTGTACTACCAGCCGAAGTTCGAGATCGCAAGCGGGCGACTGGTTGGCGCGGAGGCGCTGGTGCGCTGGATGCATCCGGTGCGGGGCATCGTGCCACCAAGCGAATTCATTCCGCTGGCCGAGACCACGGGCCTGATCGTGCAGGTCGGCGAGTGGGTGCTGGAAGAGGCGTGCGCGCAGGCGTCGATCTGGCAGCGCTCGGGCATTGCGCCTTTCCGGGTCGCAGTGAACGTGTCGGCGCGCGAGTTCACGCCATCGCTGCCCGAGCGGGTGGCCGACACGCTGCGACGCTACGGGCTCGACCCGTCGTGGCTGGAGCTGGAGATCACCGAGAGCACCCTGATGCATGACGTGGACCGGGTGACGGCGATCATGGACCGGATCACGGCGCTGGGGGTGTCGCTGTCGCTCGACGATTTCGGGACGGGGTTTTCGAGCTTGTCGTATCTGAAGCGGTTCCCGATTCATACGCTCAAGATCGACCGGTCGTTCACGATGGGAATTCCTTCCGATGCCAGCGACTGCGCGATTGCGGGGACGATCGTCAGCATGGCGCGGCAGTTGTGTTTGCGGGTGATTGCGGAAGGGGTGGAGACGCTGGATCAGCTCGCGTTTTTGCGCGAGGCCGGGTGCGATGAGGTGCAGGGGTATTTGTATGCGGCGCCGTTGCCGGCGTATGAGTTCGAGAAGGCGTTGAGGGAGAATTGGTTGTTGGTGGGGTGAGGGTGGGCGCGCATGCGTTGAGCGCCCGTGGCGCGCAACCTCCGCACGTCGTTCCAGCGGAGGCTGGAACCCAAGTACGCTCGCATTGCCCGGCCGTCAGAACTCGCCCTGCTGCCGATGATTTATGTATAATGCCGCTACATCAGGAAGCGTGGCCGAGTGGTTGAAGGCAGCAGTCTTGAAAACTGCCGACGGTGTGAGCCGTTCGTGAGTTCGAATCTCACCGCTTCCGCCAAGCATACTGAAGAATAGCCCCACGAGTTGGGGCTTTTTTTCGTCTCCTCAAGCAATGGAAGATTGCAGGGAATTAACTCTGATCTGTGTGTATCGTGATCGCTGAGAAGTATCAAGCGATCGTCAGCCTGGGTATGGCGAACACACGCTTGCAGGAGTACTTCGACCTGTGGTTCCTTGCGACTTATGCTGAGATCGGCGAGGCGTTTCTCCCTCAGGCAATCCACGCCACGTTCGCCCGCCGAAAAACTGACGTTGCGAAGGCTGCGTCCCTTGGACTTTCTGATGCGTTCGCAGCGACGCCAATCAGGCAGCAACAGTGGCAAGCCTCCCTCTCGACAAGCAAGCGCATGGCCCCGCACCCTCTCACCTGACCCCGGCTTTTGCCCCGGGCTTTTTGCTAAGACGCCATAGCATCTTCACGAGCTGCCCAATAGCGCGGGGTTAGTGTCCATGTCGATCACGCACCTCTTTCGACGCACCCAATGTGTGAAAGACAACTGTAAATATTACTAGACGTAAAGCAATGTTTGTATTGAGTATCTTTCGCGAACTAGGCGGATAATCCGTTCCCTTCGCGACATCGATCGCGCCCAAATGCTCACACAACATGAAAAACTTCAGCATCAAGTACTTGATAGCGGGCGTCATAGGCTTGCTCATCCTGTCCATCATCACCGTTGGTGCCCTCGGTTACCGCGCCACCCAACGCTCGGTCGATCTTCTGGAAAACCTTGCGCTCAACACCGCCAACCAGCAGATCGGCATGTCTGACCTGAAAATGCGCATGGAAACCAACCGCAGCCATATCCTGCAGGCCTTGCAGCATAATCCTGAGAACAAGCATGCGGCGCTGCATAATCACCCGCTGTCGTTCCACACCGAGTTCATTGCCAAGAACAGCGAAGAGCTGCGCAAGGAGCATCAGACCTTGCAGGCGAGCCTGCGGTTTGCCGAAACGCGCGAACGTTTCGATGCGTGGATGGATGCCAGCGACAACCTGGCCGTCGATCTGGTCGGCAACGCCATGCGCGCCATCGAGGCGGGCCGGTGGGATGAGGCCAATGAGATGCTCGGCAAGCAAATTAATCCGACTTACAACAAGTCGACGGCGGCGTTCAATGCAATGCAGACCCTGATGAGTGAGCGTAACGTCCGCCAGGGCAAAGAACTGCACCAGGAGCTCGCCATGCTCAACGCGGTCGTGATCGCCGCCATCGTGGTGGCAATCCTGCTCAGCATCGGTGCTGGCCTGTACCTGGTCCGCGCGATCAACAGACCGCTGATGCAGGCGGTGGCCGTCGCACGGCGTGTTGCCGATGGCGACCTCAGTGTCCAGGCGCCGGTCGAATCGACCAATGAATTCGGGCAGCTTCTCGTTGCACTGCGCGATATGACGTCAAGCCTGGCGGGGATCGTGAAAGACGTTCGCAACGGCAGTGAAGTGATCGCAGCGGCATCGACCCAGATCGCTGCCGGCAATATGGATCTGTCGTCGCGCACCGAACAACAGGCCAGCGCGATCGAGGAAACAGCAGCATCCGTCGAGGAACTGACTAGCACGGTGCGCCAGAACGCGGACAATGCGCGTCAAGCAAACGAACTGGCAGCGTCCGCTACCCAGATTGCTACCCGTGGTGGGACAGTGGTGACCGAAGTCGTCGGCACGATGGGCGAAATCAACGCATCGGCCCGCAAGATCGTCGACATTATCGGCGTCATCGACGGCATTGCGTTCCAGACGAATATCCTGGCGCTCAATGCCGCGGTTGAGGCGGCGCGCGCCGGTGAGCAGGGCAGGGGCTTTGCCGTCGTTGCGACCGAGGTGCGTAATCTGGCGCAGCGCTCGGCCGGTGCGGCCAAGGAAATCAAGGAGCTGATCGGCGACTCGGTCAGCAAAGTGGACGCTGGCACGCGTCTTGTCGATCAGGCCGGCGCGACCATGGAAGAGATCGTACAAAGTGTGCGCCGTGTGGCGGGCATCATGGGCGAGATCAGTGTCGCCAGCGCGGAGCAGAGCTCGGGCATTGAGCAGATTCACCAGGCGATCAGCCAGATGGATCAGGCGACGCAGCAAAATGCCGCGCTGGTCGAAGAGGCCGCGAGCGCAGCAGCATCGCTGCAGGACAGCGCTGCGGGCCTGGCCGACCGCGTCAGCGTGTTCAAGATTGCCCCCGCCGTCGTGTCAGCGCCGGCACGGACCGCCACATCGCGTGGCGCAAAGGCCATTGCTTACCAAGCGCAGCTGGCCTGATCCCGATCGACAATCGCCAAGGGCGTTTCAAGGTTGCCCGCCAGGCATGGCGGGCAGCTTCCGCGCCGCATCGATCTCACGACCCCAGCCATCCTTGCCCATCACCGCTTTCCCATTCCCGGCAAAGTCCATGATCTGATCCGCCGCTCGCGCATACGCCGACCACATCGGCAACCCGGCCCCATTCGGATCCCCGCGCCTGGCGAAATTCACCAGATAAGCACTCATCGCCTTGCCCACAGCCAGATCGCGGGCAGTCGCCTGCGCCCCATACTTGACCGCCACCGTGTCAAAGAAAAACGGAATATCCGTCGCGTGATCGGCCCCAGCGCCCGGCTTTTCATTCGCCTGCGCCACATACGAGAATCGGTACGCATACACCGGCACCCCGTGATCGGCCAGCGTTCCCGCCAGGCTGCGCGCACCGGCCACCATGAACCCGGTCTTGCCACCGATGTCTGCGCTGGTTGCCCCGATCATCACGGGCACCCTGTGCATGCGCCCGGCAGCAAACGCGGCGCCTGAATCGATCGCCAGCTTGCCGTCGACAAACGGTCCGTGATACGTCGGCGTGCCGCTTTGCCTGAAGTTCGCCAGGTTCAAGCCATCGACGACTTTGTCCGCTGGCAGCGCCCGCAGCTTTTCCAGCGCTTGCGGATCGTCCGCCGCGATACCTTTGCCGGCCGCAAAATTCACGCCGATCTGTTCGACCGCCGCCAGCGGGGTTGGCGCCGTGCCGCCATCGCCGCCCGACATCACGACGGCCTTGGCGAACAAGCCGGCGCTCATGGGCGAGGTCAATAGCGCATTGACCGACATCCCGCCCGCCGACTCGCCAGCGATAGTGACATTCGACGGATCGCCGCCAAATGCCGCCACATTGCGCTTGACCCATTCCAGCGCGGCGATCTGGTCCATGAAGCCGTAGTTGCCGACCGGCCCTGTGCCGCCGGCCTCGCGCGTGAGCTGTGGGTGGGCGAAGAAGCCAAAGCGCCCGATGCGGTAATTGAAGCTGACGACGAGCGCGCCCTGTTTCGCCAGTTCGGCGCCGGAATATGTTGGTGGCGACGCGCCGCCGTTGACGAAGCCGCCGCCATAGATCCACACGATCACAGGCAGTTTGCCCTTGGCGTCGGCCGGTTTCCAGAGGTTCAGGTACAGGCAGTCTTCGCCCGGCGTCGTGCCCAGTGGCGCGGCGTCGCTGGGGAACGGCAGTTGCATGCAATCGGCAGCGTAGGCGCTGGCCTGACGCACGCCGGTCCATGGCTTGGCCGGTGCCGGTGCGCGCCAGCGCAGGTCGCCGAGCGGCGGTGCGGCGAACGGGATGCCTTTCCAGCTTGTCACGCCGGCGTCCGTCCTGCCTTCCACCTTGCCACTGTCGATCGCCACCACGGGTGCGCCAGCCGCGACAGCGCCAGGCGCAACAATGGCAAGGGATGCCGCGAGCAAAGGTAGAAATGGGAGATGGGACATCGATGCACCTTTCAATCTGATGGTTGGACGGCAATTGCATCTATGATAATCGAGCTTGTCTATCGAGCCCGCTCGTTGCACTGGTAACGGATAGGGCTTGCCGGATTTATCGTTTTCTTCGTGTTGTCAACCTGTCAGAGTGGTCAGGTCCCGCAATCTCCGTTAAAGTGTTGCATTCTGTCCAAAATAGCTAACTGGAAATAGTATTTCCGTAGCGCATCGGATGCGATCGAAAATTACTGTCGGTTTCGGCGTTATCATGATTGGCTATTACCCGTTTGCTAATACCGCTCATGCAAGGCTTACTCTGTAGATTTCGGCTGTCCACCCTGATGACGCTGGCGGTTTGCGCCACGGTCGCGCTGACGGTCGCTCTGCTGCTGGCGGTGGTGAACCATTTCGCTGTGCGTCAGGCCAATGCCGAAGCGCAGTTGCGGCTCCAACAGCTGTCGTGGCAGATGCGCGATTCGCTCAACCGCGTGGTCGAGCAGGCCACGGGAGACGCCCGCCTGCTCGCTGCCTTGCCGCAAGTGCGCCAGGCCCGCAGCCCTGCCGCCGCGCGGGTCGCGCTGGAAAGCCTGCAGCAAACCTTTCCGGATTACGCCTGGATCGGCCTGGCCGATATCGGTGGCAAGGTAACCGCCTCGACCAAGGGGCAGCTCGAAGGCGCCGATGTCAGCGCACGGCCATGGTTCAAGGCCGGGCAGGTCGGCGTGCGCGCCACGGATTATCATCCTGCCCTGCTGCTCGAAAAGCTCATGCCTCACGGTACCGATCCATGGCGCTTCGTCGATGTCTCCACGCCCGTGTTCAGCCAGGATGGCGAAATGTTTGCCGTGCTTGGCCTGCACCTGAGCTGGGATTGGGCGCGGCGCCAGGCGCGCAAGCTCCTGACGCCGGCGCTGCGCGAATATGGCGCCGAGATTCTGGTCGTGCGCGCCGATGGTACGGTCATGCTCGGCCCGCCAGAACTGGTCGAGAAAAAGATTGCGACGGAGAGCCTGCGCCGCGCCACGCTGGGCGACACCGGCGCCCTGCGCGAAGCATGGCCCGATGGCCGCACCTATCTCACCGGCTATAGCCAGACGGGGCAGGTCGGCAACGAGGCCTCGCTGCGCTGGACGGTGCTGGTGCGCCAGGTCGAAGACAAGGCATTGCAGAGCGCCAAGCTGCTGCAGCACCGGATGCTGATGTGGAGTGCCTTGCTCGGTGTGGTGCTGGCGGTGGTCGCCGCCCTGCTGGCGCAGCGTCTGGCGCGGCCGATGGCGCAATTGGGCGAAGCCATCGAGCGCGTCACGGAAGCAACAGCCAGTGGCCGGGAGTTGCCGCCGATCCCGCACATCCAGGGATTCTACGAAGCGAATATGTTGTCGCGCACGATGCGCAACCTGGTCACGAGCGAGGCAGACTACCGCCGCGCTTTGCAGCAGATGAACGAAGAACTGGAATCGAAGGTCGCGCAGCGCACGGCCGAGCTGCATGCGCTGCTGCTGCGCGATGTGCTCACGGGCTTGCCGAATCGGCGCGCGCTGCTCGAAACCTTGCCCGAAGCAATGGGGCGCGCGAGCCGGGGCGGACGCCCGGCAGCGCTGCTGTTCATCGACATGGACGGCTTCAAGGCGGTCAACGACAACCACGGCCATGAAGAGGGCGACGAGCTGCTGCGCCAGTTCGGCGCGCGCCTGGCCGGGGCGATCCGCATGACCGATATGGTGGCGCGCCTGGCGGGCGACGAATTTGTCGTCGTGCTGGAAATGCTGGCCGCGCCGAGCGATGCCGAAGATACTGCCTGGAAGCTCCTCGAACGCCTGCGTGAACCGTATGTGCTCAATACAACCGAGGCAACCGTGGGCGCCAGTATTGGCGTTGCGGTCTTCGCGCCGGGCGACAAGCCCGATCTCGATGCCTGGCTGGCGCGCGCCGACCATGCCATGTACGCCGCCAAGCGCGGCGGCAAGAATGCGGTGGCACTGGCCGCCGTGCCATTGTGAGGTTCATACTGGCCTTCACACTTCACGTTTTCCGGCGCCATCGCGCCTCCCAGTCATGACCCAAATCAGCCAGATCATCGCCACCATCAAGCGTCAGCTGAAACTGCAGGGGCTGACCTACCGCGACGTCGCCGCTGCGCTCGGCTTGTCCGAGCCGAGTGTCAAACGCCTGTTCGCCAGCGAACAATTTACCCTCGACCGGATCGTGGAAATCTGCAGCCTGCTCGGCTTCACCCTCGCCGAGATCACGCAGGAAGCGCAGAACGGCCAGCGCCGCCTGCGCACGCTGAGCGCCGAACAGGAAGCCGAACTGGTGTCGGATCCGAAGCTGTTGCTCGTTGCCGTGTGCGCGCTGAATCACTGGCGCATGCTCGACATCCTCAGCGCCTACGCGCTCAGCGAGGCGCAATGCATCCAGCACTTGCTCCATCTCGACCGCATGCAACTGATTTCACTGCTGCCCGGCAACCGCATCCGCGTGAACGTGGCGCGCGACTTCGACTGGTTGCCCGATGGGCCGATCCGGGCGTATTTCCGCGAGCATGGCTTGCCGGAATTCGTGGCCGGTGACTTTACCGGCGTGGGTGAATCGCTCGATTTTGCGCACGGCATGCTCACTGAAAGCGCGCGCGCCAAGCTGCAGGAGGAATTGCGCCAATTGCGGGGCCGCTTCGCACAATTGCACGACGAAAGCCTGGCCGCGCCGCTGGCGCAGCGCCGTGGCACCGGCCTGCTGCTGGCGCTGCGTGAATGGGAACCGGCGGCCTTTGCGGGCCTGCGCCGCTAGCGTATGATGACTTGCACGCGCTACGTCATGGCAGGCTGGAAACGGTCGGTTATGTGAGGTATTAGACAGAAGGGCTCGTCACTTTTGGCGGATAGTAGGTGTCAGGGAGAGTGTGACGCCATGAAAATGTCTTTCATCGCAGTGGCCGTGCTTGGATCGAGTGCGGTATGTGCTTCGGCGCAGGATTCGTCGGCCACCGCAAGGAGCGCCGGCGCTGCCGCTATCCCTGAGACCGTCTGCGCGCAAGATTGCCTGGCCGAACTGCAACTGGCCGCACGTGCCGATGGCGTCAGCGTCCCTGCCGGCAACACCATCTTCACTCTTGAAACCGTTCCCGAAGTCGAGCAGACTGCCGAGCGCATTGGCGCCGGCACGCTCACCGTCGGCCGGCAATTCAATATCGATTACACGACGCTCAACGACGTGGGCGACCCGTTCCACGGCGGCCTGACCGCCCAGGCCGCGCCGCGTGGCGCACGCGCCGACGACAGCGTCGCCTACGAAGGGACGTTCGCCGGGCTCTCCACCGGCGCCAAGTGGGGCAAGGGCGATGTTGACGGTTCGCCGTCGGGCCGCGCCTGGGGCATGTCGGTCGGCGTCAATCTGGGCCCATTGAATATTCGCGCTGCCCACCAGAACCGCAACGTGGCCAAGGTCACGCGCTACGACCAGGTCGACATCACGATGGCCGCCAAGAATTCCATCGTCGCGGCCAATATGCGATTTGACTGGGGCACGGCCTACGCCGCCTACAGCGCCAGTCGCGGCTGGGGCAGCTCGCCGCTGTTCAATCCCGATAATCCCTACAGCGCCGGTGTGGCCGCCACGCGCTCGACCAATAGCCGCGACGTGCTGGCCGGCGTGGCCGTGCCAATGAGCCATTCGACCACGCTGCTGGCGTCGTACATCCGCCGCAACGACCGCGACCTGTCCAACCGCGATGCGCGTCAGCTTGCCGTCGGCGCCAGCTATACCGTCTCGCGCAGCATGGATTTCTACGCGGCCTATTCGCGTATCCAGCATCTGGCCGGCGTGCATCTCGGTATCAAGCCGGGCAGCGGCTCGTCGCTCAACGTCGGCATGCGGCGCGCTTTTTGACACTGGCATGACGCTGGCCTGACGTTGGCCTGACGTTGGCCTGACTGAGCGCGCGCTGTGCCTGCGTTGCGACATGAAGTGGCGAAATTCAGTAATGTGTCTCCATGGTTCATTAACTATTGAGGAGACCTTATGACTGGTACCAGCACACTTGATCCGGATAATTTCCCAGAAGCCCCAGACCGCAGCCTGGGCAAGGGCCATGGCGTTGACGCGCTTGGCCCGAGCGACTTGTCGGACACCGGCAGCGACGTCGTCG
This sequence comes from Massilia aurea, assembly GCF_040790145.1. Taxonomy (GTDB): domain Bacteria; phylum Pseudomonadota; class Gammaproteobacteria; order Burkholderiales; family Burkholderiaceae_D; genus Telluria; species Telluria aurea_C. The sequence continues at coordinate 143,409 of NZ_JBFMMP010000012.1, read as the reverse complement.
GCGGCCCTGGTTTCGCCACCAACACCGATCCCGAACAAACGCTCGACTTCGACCGCGGCACCACGTCCGACCTCGAAGCCGGTCACGCCGGTGAGACCGCGGGCCCGGATGTTGGCGACGCCGATTTCTCGGGTGACAGCGATCGCAGCGGCACCGGCGAGCGCGCCGCGGCCGGGCGCGATGCTGTTGTCAGGGACGGCGCCGACATCGATACCGACCACATCGAATCCATCCCCGATCTGTCACTCACCGAGGATGACACCGACTTCTTAGCGAGCCGTCCGCCGGGTCAGGGCGAAAGCCGCTAACAGGGCGCCGCCGCCCAGCAGGGCGGTGGCGATGTACTTCGAGCGCAGCGCTGCCGCCGTGTATTCGCTGTGCTCGATCACGTGGTGCGGCGAGCCCTGGCGCTCACGCAATTCACGGGTGTAGTCGGGCTTGTGCAGCGCATCGCGCCGGCTCGGATCGGTATCGATGTCGAGCTTCTGATTCTTGAACATCGTCGCCTGCAAATATTTGTCGAACACGCGTGGCAACATGCGCGCGCCCGTCGAATTGAACTTGGCCGCACCGCCGACGAACACGTCGCGCTTCGGATGCTGGGCCGCATACAAGATCGCATCGGCGACAATCTCCGGCGCATACACGGGCGCCGGCAATTTCGGTTCCTTGTCCATATAGTTTTTCGCATGCACGGCGAACATCGTGTCGATTCCCGTTGGCTTGATCAGCGTGACAGACATCGGCGCACCTTCCTTGTCCAGTTCGATCCGCAACGAATCCGTGAAGCCCTTGACCGCGTGCTTGGACGCCGCGTACATGCCTTGCAGCGGAATCGCGTGATCCGCCAGCTCGCTGCCCAGGTTGATCAGCGCGCCGCCGCCGCGTAGCTTCATGCGTTTAACGGCTTCCATCGAACCATTGACCACGCCCCAGAAATTGGTCTGGAACAGGCGGTGATGGTCTTCCGGCGACACATCTTCCAGGCGCCCAAAGATCGAGATGCCGGCATTGTTGATCCAGGTGTCGATGCGGCCGAAGCGTTCGATCGCGGCATCGCCGATGCGCGCCACATCGTCGATATTGCCGACGTCGGCCGTGACGGTGACAACCTCGGCGCCCAGCGCCCCGAGTTCGCCGGCCAGGTCGGCCAGGGCATCGTCGGCGCGTGCGGCCAGCACCAGACTGGCGCCGCGCTCGGCCGCCATGCGCGCCGTGGACAGGCCGATACCGCTGGTGGCGCCGGTGATGACGATGACTTGCTCGTTGATTTTCTTCAGCTTGACTGACATGGGTAATCCTTTTTTTGCTTTGATTTTGTCGGGAAAGGCTGTCCATCCGGGCGCGTCGTGCGCCGAGGGCAGGCCGCGCGTTAGTGAAATGATCACTTCGTGTTCGATCTTGATATTTCAAGAGACATCGTGGCGCACGGGTGAACCTGTGGAAAAGCGGACGGCATATAACAAAAACGCCGCCCCCACACGAAGCGGGGACGGCGTTTCAAAGACGCTGCGCGGTAACAGGCGCGACGAACCGATTACTTTTTTGAATAGATCTGGTCGAACACACCGCCATCGGCGAAGTGCGTTTTCTGCGCCACGGTCCAGCCGCCGAAATCGCTGATCTGGAACAGCTTGATCTGCGGGAACTGCGACGCGTATTTCTTGGCGAATTTGTCGACCGAAGGACGGTAGTAGTTCTTGGCGATGATGTCCTGGCCTTCGTCGCCGTACAAAAACTCGAGGTAAGCCTGCGCCACCGGACGGGTGCCGCGCTTGTCGACGGTCTTGTCGACCACGGCCACCGGCGGCTCGGCCAGGATGCTGACCGACGGTGCGACGATGTCGAACTTGTCCGGGCCGAGTTCGCGCAGCGCGAGCAGCGCTTCGTTTTCCCAGGCCAGCAACACGTCGCCGATGCCGCGTTCGACGAAGGTGGTGGTCGAACCGCGCGCGCCCGAGTCGAGCACCGGCACGTTCTTGTACAGGCGCGAAAGGTAGTCGCGCGCGCTGGCATCGGTGCCGCCCGGCAGGCGCAGTGCGTAGCCGTAGGCGGCCAGGTGATTCCAGCGTGCGCCGCCCGAGGTTTTTGGATTCGGGGTGATCACCGACACGCCTGGCTTGACGAGGTCGCCCCAGTCGCGGATCTGTTTCGGATTGCCCTTGCGCACCAGGAACACGATGGTCGACGTGTATGGAGCGCTGCGGTATTTCAGTTTTTGTTCCCAGCCCGGATTGATCAGGCCCTTGTCGCGGATGGCGTCGATGTCGTACGCCAGCGCCAGGGTGACGACGTCGGCCTGCAGGCCGTCGATCACCGAACGCGCCTGCTTGCCCGAGCCGCCGTGCGATTGCTTGACCGTGACGTTGTCGCCGGTTTTGGCTTTCCAGTGCTTGGCAAATGCCGCGTCGAATTCGTGGTACAGCTCGCGCGTCGGATCATACGACACGTTAAGCAGGCTGATGTCGGCAGCGAAAGCAGGGGCTTGCGCCAGCAGGGTCAGGGCCGCCAGCGAGCTGATGAAGGTTTTGCGAAGCATTTATTATCTTTCTCAAGGTTAGAGACTGTAGCGTACGGTCTCGACCCATAGAAACAAAACGAATAAATTCAAGCAACCTTATGCGGTTTATGCGCACGCCCCGGTTGTGGTACCGCCGGGCTCAATGCGCCTTCGACAGGATGACCAGCCAACGGCGCAGCAGCAGGATTTCGATGTGACCTGCTTCGACGCCGGTGTCGCACTCGATGACCGGGTTCACGGCATAGAAGCGCTTGCGGAAATCACGGGTGACCAGAATTTCGCGACGGCCGATGCGGACCATGAAAGGGGTCGGGGCGTGTTCCATACCAAAAGAGCTGTTGAGCGTGGTCATGTTCGTTTCCTCGTATCGAGTGGTTGTGCAGTGAAGTAAGAATACCACAACCACTGTATGAATCAACAGTTACTGTTCGGGCATACAGTACTTTTTGCTGTGTGTGGTATTTTCGCCAAGTCAGTCATAATCGACGCATCATGCGTAAAACACTGCCTCGCCTTCAGCGCTTCGCTGTCAACCGCTTCTCGCCCGAAGGCGAATACGGCTTGCACCTGACCATCGGCCTGGCGCTGCTGCTCGCTGCCATGGCCGTGTTCGCCCATCTGGCGGGGGCCGTGGTGGCCGGCGCCCCGATCACGCAGTTCGACGCCGACATCGCCAACTGGCTGCACCTGCACGCGCGCCAGGGCGGTCTCCTGCGCGATGGCTTGCTCATCCTGACGCACATCCACAGCACGCCCGGCGTGCTCGCCATCGCCTTCTGCGCGGCGCTGTGGCTGTATCGCAGCGGCCATCGTTACTGGACCGCCGCGCTGGTGGCCAGCGTGCCGGGTGGGATGCTGCTCAATGTCGCGCTCAAGCACGTGTTCGAGCGCGCCCGCCCGCACTTCGACGAGCCGATCGTCACCTTGACCACCTACAGTTTCCCCAGCGGGCACACGATGGCCGCCACCGTGCTGTATGGGGTGCTGGCCTGCTATTTCGCGCGGCGCGCAACGACCTGGCCGGGCAGGGTGCTGCCGTTCGTGCTGGCGGCGCTGATGATCGGCGCCATCGCCTTTTCGCGCATGTACCTGGGCGCGCACTATCTCACCGACATCCTGGCCGCGCTGGTGGAAGGCTGTGGCTGGCTGGCGATCTGCGTCAGCGGCACCGCCACCCTCAATCGCCGCCGCAGGGCGCGCGAGCGGCGCCAGACCGGCGCCGCCGCACCCCAAGACATCTAAGGAGTTTTTCCATGCGCACTCTCGTTCACCTGTCCGACCTGCATTTCGGCCGCGTCGACCAGGCCTTGCTCGATCCGCTGCGCGACCTCGTGCACCGCATCGCCGCCGACGTGGTCGTTATTTCGGGCGACCTGACGCAGCGCGCCAAGGTGGAAGAATTCGAAGAAGCGCGCGCGTTTCTCGACTCGCTGCCGGGGCCGCAGATCGTCGTGCCGGGCAACCACGACATCTCGCTGTACAACGTGCTGCGCCGCTTCGCCAGACCACTGTCGCGCTACCGGCGCTACATCACGGATGACCTCGAGCCGGTGTTCTTCGATGACGAGATTGCGGTCGTGGGCCTGAACACGGCGCGTTCGCTGACGATCAAGGACGGGCGCGTCAGCCACGACCAGATCGCCGCGCTGCGCGAGCGCCTGACGGGCCTGGGCCCCGACGTCACGCGCATCGTCGTCACGCACCACCCGTTCGACCTGCCCGATCACTTCGAAAAGCGCGACCTGGTCGTGCGCGCGCCGCTGGCGATGGAAGTGTTTGCCGAAACCGGTGTCGATATCCTGATGGCCGGCCACATGCACGCGAGCCACGCCGGCAGCACGGCGGCGCGCTACCAGATCGACGAATATGCGGCGCTCGTGATCCAGGCCGGCACGGCGACCTCGACGCGTGGCCGCGGTGAGGTCAACTCGTTCAATGTGGTGCGGGTGGAATCGCATCGGGTCGAGATCGACCGCTACGGCTGGGATGTGGTGGGCGGCAAGTTTGAACTGGTCAATACCGAACAATTCGTGCAGGCCGGCAGCGTCTGGTCGCCGCACACCGACGGCATGCTGGCGGCCGGCATCTGACAGCCCGTCAGATCCAGTATTCGGTCATGCGCGCCATCACCTCGCGCAGGCGGTCGGCCCACGGCCGCCGCTTCCACGCGTCGAGCTTGATTTCGTTCGAGTGGCGCAGGTCTTCCCTGAACGCCGCTTCCATATCGCGCGCGAACGCCGGGTCCAGCACGACCACGTTGACTTCGTAGTTGTGGATGAAGCTGCGGCGGTCGATATTGGCCGAGCCGATCGATGACCACATGCCGTCGATCACCGTGGTCTTGGCGTGCAGCACCGCCACCTGCAACTGGTAGATGCGCACGCCGCCCTCGAGCAGCTCTTGATAGAACGATTCGCCCGCATACTTGATGAAGCCGTGGTCCGACACGCCCGGCAGCACGAGCTGCACGTCCACGCCGCGCCTGGCGGCGGCAATCAGGCTGTCGACGATCTGGCGGTCCGGCACGAAGTAGGCCGCCGTCAGGTGGATCGATTTTTTCGATTCGCCAATGGCGATGACGAGCGACTTGTAGATTTCCGAATCGCGGTCCGGCGACGTGGCCAGCACCCGCACGACCTTGTCGCCGGCCGGCGCCAGTTGCAGGAAATAATCGATCTCGGGCAATTCTCCCGCGTCCTGGTGCACCCAGTTATCGATGAACGCCCATTGCAGCGCGCCGACGGCGGGCCCTTCGATCTTGATGTGGGTATCGCGCCAGCCGACGTCGTCCTGGCTCACGTTGTCGGGCCGTTTTTTCGAGCGAAACAGCGAGCTGTTGGCATACGTGCTGCTGATATTGATGCCGCCCGTAAAGGCAATCGAGCCGTCGACGATCATGATCTTGCGGTGATCGCGGTTGTTCAGCGCCCATTTGCCAGGCCGTTTGGTCGGGTCCACGGGATTGAACACCAGCACGTTCACGCCGGCCTGGCGCAGCCGGTCGAAAAATTCGCGGGGCGTGGCCAGCGTGCCGACTCCGTCGACGATGATATTGACCACCACGCCCTGGCGACGTTTCTCTATCAGGATATCGGCGAACTGGGCGCCGATCGCGTCGTGGTCGAAGATATAGGTTTCGAGGTTGATCGATTTTTTTGCACCGCGCGCCGCTTCCATCATCGCGCGCATGGTGGCCGGGCCGTCGAACAGCAGCGTGACCGCATTACCGGCAATCATCGGCACGCCGGTCGCCTGTTCTTCCAGCAGCGCCAGGCCCTTGAGATCGGTCGAGGCGCGCGCCCAGCGGCGCTTGAGCAGCGCCGCCGCCTGTTTCTGCTTGAGCTCGCCCTTATGCGTCGCGACTGTCGGCGTGGCGTGGGGAAGCGCTCCGGTCATGGTGCTGGCATCGGGCAGCGTCTTGCATGCGGTAACGGTGCAGGCGAGAGCGGCGATGGCACACCAGGCGGCTAAGCGCTTCTTGATCATTTTTGTCCTCTTGCAGAGTCGGTTTCGGGTGGCGGCAGTTGGCGGTGCTTGGGGCCGAGGAAGAACTCGATCGGCGAATACGCAAAGCGGCGGCCCAGCGCCTGCACCAGCAGGATGCCGCGCTTGAAGCGGATCTTGCGCGCGCGCAGGGCGACCCACAGCGCCAGGCCGAAGCTCACCAGCAGGTTGACCGTGCCGATCAACAGCACGCCGGCGGCGGCGTTGACGAGTTGCGGCACGGTCATCTGGTAATCGAGCGCCACCAGCGCGGTCGCGAAGTTGGCGGCCGAGAAGGTGATGTGACGGATGTCGATCGGCAGGCCCAGCAAGAAGCCGACCGTGCCGGTGGTGCCGAGCAGGATGCCGAAGAAGAAGTTACCCATCAGGCCGCCGAGATTGTTCTCGACATAGGTTCCCAGGCGCGCCAGGCGCTCGGCACCCAGCAGGCGGCGCAGGCTGCGCAGTTGCTGCACGCGCTGACCCATGCGGGTGTACAGCGCCTTGTTGTCGTAATAGCCCGAAATCAGGCCCGCCACAAACAACCAGACGCCGGCCACGGCCGCATAGAACAGGGCCGGGCTGTTCACCGGGTCGATCTCGTTGAGCAGGTGCAGCGCCTTGATCGGGTCGACCAGGTGCTCGCCCCGGTACCAGTGCACGCTTTCGGCAATCGCCCAGGCAACAGGGAAGGCCACCAGCACGTTGCCGAGCACGGCCACCATCTGGGTGCGGAACACTTTGTTGACCAGCTCGGCAAGCTTGTCGACGTCGATGCCGCGTCCCGTCGCCGAGCGGTGCAGCGACGCCGCGATGCGCTGGGCCGTCATGGCCGGCTGCTTGGTCGCGACCGTGAAGTGCAGCATGTGGATCAGCACGAAGCCGAACGAGTAATTCATGCTGAACAAGAACGCCTGGACCAGCGGCGGCGAGTGCAGATAGCCCAGCAGGATCTTGAGCAGGGCCATGAAACCGACAATGAAGCCGGCGCCGGACGACGACCACAGCATCTTGCGCAGGCCCTTGCGGTCTTCGGCGATGTAATGCTCGCCGGTGCGGCTGGCGTTCTCGGTCACGTTACGCGCCAACAAGTCGACGTTGTCGCGCACCAGGTTCGTCACCTGGTACTTGGTGTTGTGCGCTTCGATCAGTTCTTCGGCCAGCGCGATCACGGCGCGTTCGCGCGGGGTCAATGCCGGCGCCGGCGCTGGTGCGACCTCGGCCACCACGCCCTGCGGCGTGAGCACGACGGGTGCCTGCTCGGCGAGTTGCGGTGCAAGTTGCGGTGTCGTGGCCGCCATCTCGCTCAGCACATCCCGGGTGGCGTTCGGCAATTCTTCCTCGGGCACGTCCACCAGGAACAGCAGCTTCTGCAGGCGGTCGATGCTTTGCTGGACGGCGACGAGCAGGTAGGTCAGGGCGATGCTGGTGCCGCTGCTCAGGGCCAGGCGCCGGATCTTGAGCACCACGTCTTCGCACTGGTCGAGCATCACCAGCAGATGGCGCGCGTCGTCCGGGCGCGGGATCTCGCCGTTCAGGTAGCGTGCGTATTCATCGAGGTAGCGGTTGACCTCGATATTTTGCATCAGGAACGGCGAATCGAAATTCTCGATCTGGCTGTAGCTGTGCACCAGGCGCGGCTCGAGGCCCAGCGCGCAGACGCGGCACGACAGCGTGCGGATCGCGTCGAGCAAACCCTTGAGCGTGACGATGCGCGCACGGCCCGGGTTACCGTCAAGTGGCGCCGGGGCATTGGCAATCGTGTGAAACAGCGTCATCCAGTCAGCGTCGGGTACCGCGCGGATCCATTCGTAGTCGTCCTGCCGGTACAGCAGCTGGTCGAGCGCATCGGACAGGTACAGGTCTTCCAGCGCCGGCGGCAGGAAGCGGTACGTGATACGGCTTTTCAGCTCGGTGACGAAACCGTCGTTCGACAGGATGCCGATGTCGCTGTACAGGCTGGTATGCCGGCGTTTTTCAAGCAGGGTGGTGATGTAGCGGCGCAGCGCCCATGCCTGTTCAGGATTTCCCTTGAGCAGCTGGGTCAGTGTACGAACCGCTTGGGCCGGGTCATCCACCGTTTGCCACACCCAACGCTGGCGCGGGCGCAAATGGCACACCAACTCGACCAGGACGTCGATATTGTCGCTGTGGGGATCAATCCGTTCAAGTGTTGCAAGCATGAAAAAAATCTGTACTGGAAAGCCTCAGTGTACGCGAGGAGCCCGGTCAATATGGTGTGGCAACGAACAGTAACCTCGTGGAAGTATCCAGTTGGCACTTTTTGACGCCCGGTTTCCCGGCGCCGGTCACTGGACGAGGGCAGGGCTATCCCGCTACACTGGACTGGATTTGCAATGTTGCAGTGATGAAGGAAACCATGTACCTCACTTATTTCAATGGCCAGTGGGCCGAAGGAAATGTCCCCTTGTACGGCGCGATGGACCACAGCCTGTGGCTCGGTTCGTCGGTCTTCGATGGCGCGCGTTCGCTCGCCGGCAAGCTGCCCGACCTGCGCCCGCACCTCGAGCGCGTGATCGCATCCAGCGAGAAGCTTGGCCTGGCCTGCCCCCTGAGCGTGGACGAGATGGAAGCGCTGGTGCGCGAAGGCGTGGCGAAATTCGCGCCCGACGCCGAGCTGTACGTGCGCCCGCTCGTGTTCGGTACCGAAGGTTTCCTGATTCCGGTGGCTGAAAAAAGCCAGTTCGCGCTGACGCTGTTCGATGCGCCACTGCCGCCGTTCACCGGTTTTTCGGCCGGCCTGTCGGTGTTGCGCCGTCCACAGCCCAATATGGCGCCGACCGACGCCAAGGCCTCGGCCCTGTACGCCAACTCCACCCGCGCCATGCGCGAGGTGAAGGCGCGCGGCTTCGAGCAGGCGATCATGCTCGACGGTGAAGGCAATGTCGCCGAGTTTGCGGCCTCGAACCTGTTCCTCGTTACCGCCGACGGCAAGGTTGTCACGCCCCGGCTCAACGGCACCTTCCTGGCAGGCATTACCCGTGCGCGCGTGATGGCGCTGCTGGCCGGTGTCGGCATCCAGGTCGAAGAGCGTACGGTGGAGGAAGCAGAATTGCGCACGGCGCGCGAGATCTTCAGCACAGGGAACTACGGCAAGGTCACGCCGTGCACGCGCTACGAAGACCATGTGCTCGAGGCGGGGCCGGTGGCGCGTCAGGCGCGCGAACTGTACCTGGCGTTCACGCACTCAGCGTAGTCGATTCTGGACTGACAAGATTCTGAACTACCAAAGCAAAGGCCGGCAATTGCCGGCCTTTGCTTTGCTGGCAAACGTGGCGCTTAGCCGCGTGCTGGCTCCGCAACATAGATCTCGACGCGGCGGTTGCGCGCCTTGCCTGCGTTATCCGTGTTCGAGGCGATCGGCTCGCGCGAACCGCGGCCTTCGATGGTGATGCGGTTCGGGTTCACGCCGCGGCCCGCCAGGTAGTCGCGGGTGCGCGATGCGCGGTCGACCGACAATGGCTGGTTGATGCTGTCGCTGCCGGTGCTGTCGGTATGGCCGATGATCACGACATTGGTGTTCGGGTTTTCTTGCAGCGTGGTGGCAAAGCGTTGCAGTACTGGCTGGAAGTTACCCTTGATGTCCGAGCGGCCGGTGTCGAACGAGATATCGCTCGGGATTTCCAGCTTCAGGCGGTTGTCCGAGGTTTGCGTGACTTGCACGCCGGTGCCCTGGGTCGCTTGCTCCATGGCTTGTTTTTGCTGTTCCATGCGCTTGGACCAGATATTGCCGATCACGGCGCCGGCTGCTGCGCCAATGGCTGCGCCGCCAGCGACACGACCGCCGCCACCACCGCTGGTCGTACCGCCGATCAGGCCGCCCAGACCCGCGCCAATGCCGGCGCCGGTTGCGGTACCGCGCTGGGTGCCGGACATGTCCGCGCAACCGGTTGCCGTCATGACGACGATGGCGACTGCGGCAGTGGTTTTGATGAAGTTTTTGTTCATGGTGGAACTCCTTAAAGTAAGAAATCCGTTTCGCCGTCACGCCAGCAATGGGCGCGACCGCGAAACGGATTGGATTTTACGACAAGTGCGAACTTGTCATAAGCGTCCTATATGCCGCGACCGCTGATCAGGCGCACCAGGATCATGATGACGGCGACGACGAGCAGGATGTGGATGAAACCGCCGATGGTGTACGAAGTCACCAAGCCCAGCAGCCAGAGAATAACGAGAACGACAGCAATTGTGTACAGCATGATGTATCTCCTAGAGGGGGTGCGCGGGTTGCGCTGTGATTCCAGTATGTCGTTTCCTGCAGTTGACTACCGTTCGATGGCGTACATTAAACGCAACTTTTTTGCTTTTGTACGCCGGGGATCCAGCCCATCATGCCCATCAGCCCGGTACAGCCGATCAGGCAGGTGAGCAGTCCGCCGGCGATCAGGAAGACGACGTCGTGCGCCTGAACTGTGCCCTGCGCATCGGGCGCCGGTCCGGCTGACAGCAGGCCGAACAGAGTCAGTACGATTCCCCAAACAATGATGCCGATCCAGGTCACGGTGTTCATGCGCTTCTCCCCGATTGATGCTGTTTCGCCAATCGATTCAGCATGTTCCGATTGTCGGTCGTGCTCATCAATAAATCCGTGCGATGGCGCACATTGCACTAAGGAAAAAAACTGGCCGGGATGCTTGCGCATTCCCGGCCATGTGCCAGTGCTGGATGCCCGGCGATGCGGCCTTATGCCACCGAGCGCAGACGGCCCTTGACGATGCGCACACGGTCGCCCGTACCCCATTGCGGCTGGCTGGTCTGGCGGAACGTGCGCAGTGTGCCGTCATCGAGGCGCACCCGGATTTCATAACTGGTCGTCGCCTTCACATTGCCTTCGACCTGGTTACCGACGACAGCGCCGCCAATGGCGCCGGCCGCGGTGGCCAGCGTCTTGCCATTGCCGCCACCGATCTGGTTGCCCAGCAAGCCGCCCAGCACCGCGCCGCCCGCTGCGCCAATGCCGCTGCCTTCGGCGCGCTGCTTGATCGTGCGCACCGATTCCACGTTGCCGCAGTTCTCACACCAGTTGCTCTTGGCAGCGACCTGGGTTGGCTGGCTTTCCTTGATCTGCGTCACAGGTGCAGCTTGCTGGACCGGTGCCGGTGCCGGTGCAGGTACATATGCCTGTGCGGGCGCCTGTGCGTCGGCCGGGTAGGCGCCCTGTAGGCCGCCTTGTGGCAGGGTCGATGCGAGTGCCAGACGATCGGCCTCGGTCAATTGGCGGTTGGCCGTGCCGCCGACCGACGACGGCAGCCAGCCCATGATGGCGGCGGTACCGACCAGCGAGAACAGCACGACAGCGGCGGCGGCCAGCAGCAGCAGCGGGTGCGTGCGATTCTTGACGGGCATGTTTGGAGGGGTTGTCATCTTTTGTTCCTTTCGTATAGGCAATAAGCCGGATGTCTGATGATTGTCCTCAGGAACAACTAAAGCTTCCGTGCGTCACCGTACATACCCGCGCACCCGGTGCCGTTACGCTACATGAAATTGTTTGTAAATGTATCTGGTCGCGGCGGTCCCGGCTGGCGCCACGCACCAACCTGTGAGGAAATGATGAATTCTGCCGTACACCCGCCTGTCTCCGAGCCCAACAGTAATCTGTTGCTCGCAGCGCTTCCCCCGCAAGACCTTGCACAGATGCTCCCGCAGCTCGACGAGGTCAGGGTCGAGGCGGGCCAGGTCTTGTGTGAGGCGGGCGATCCTATTCTTCACATTTATTTTCCCCACGATTGCCTGGTATCGCTGCTCGGCGTGGCCGAAGGACGCATGACACTCGAGGTGGGCCAGGTCGGACGCGAAGGGATGCTGGGCGCCACCACGGCGCTGGGCCACGACACGACGCAAGTGCGCGCCGTCGTGCAGCGTGCCGGCAGCGCGAGCCGTATGGAAGGCGGGCGCTTTCGCATCGAAGTCTCGCGCAATCCGGCCCTGCAACGTGTGCTGTACCGCTACACCGATTCGCTGCTGGCCCAGGCGATCCAGATCGCCGTGTGCAGCCGTTTTCACGTACTCGAAGCGCGCCTGGCGCGTTCGCTGCTCGTCACGCGCGACCGCCTGCAGTCGGACAAATTCCACCTTACGCATGAATTTCTCGCGCATGCACTGGGCGTGCGCCGGGTCGGTGTCACCAAGGCGGCCAGCGCATTGCAACAGCAGGGTCTCATCAACTATAGCCGGGGCAATATCGAGATCCTCGATCCCGAGCGGCTCGCGGCGGCGTCTTGCACCTGCTACGAGATCGTGCGTGAAGCGGGCGCTGCGCCGGCCACCGATACCGTCTGACGCACAGAGCGATACCCGGAGCGACACCCAGAGTGATACCCCAATGCATAACCCCAATGCAAAACGCCCGGCGAGCCGGGCGTTTTGCATTCACCGTCTGGCTCGCTGACGCGGTGGTCAGCGAGCGTTGATCAGTTGGTGGTCTTGACTTGGTTGCCGACCACGCCGCCGACGGCTGCGCCGCCCACGGTGCCGACTGCGCTGCCGCCGGTCAGAACGCCACCGATCACGGCGCCGGCGCCAGCGCCAACTGCGGTGTTACGGTCTTGCTTCGACATATTCGAGCAGCCGACCATGCCGAAAGCGGCGGTCGCCAGGGTTGCCGTCACTACCAGGTTTTTAATGAGTTTCATGAAGTTCTCCTTTGATGGGGTTATTTCAGACGCAGGTCATTTCTGACCGATTTCACGCCGTTGACGGTTCGCGCGACCGAGGCCGCTGCGGCGACGCTGTCGGCAGAGGATACAAATCCACGCAGCCGGACAATGCCTTGATACGTATTGACATCCAGATCGGAGACCTTCAGTTCCGGATCGCGCCGGATGGCGCTGTGCACCCCGGCCGTGATGACATCGTCCTGGACAGCTTCGACTTTGCCGAAGCCGGGTATTCCCGACGCACATCCTGTAAGTGTTCCACCAGCCAGTGCGACCAATAAAACCGGGATGTTGCCAAAACGCTTGATGCTCGATCCGTTCATGCGGGTAGTTCTTTTCTCGATGACCTGGGAGCGATCATGCGGCAGGTTGCCAAATTGATCTGTTCGGCAACACACAGTTCACCTGCCAGGTTGTTACAGGTTGTATCAGGCTGGCAATCACCGATCGCAGCGCAGGGGTGTGCAGGGCGCCAGACAATGTGCGTCACCGAACTGAGCGCATCCGATAACAGGTTTATAACGTTATCTACACCACTTCCCAGGAGAAAATGTGATGAATAAACATCAATCGATGACCGGGTTTACCCGCCTTGGCTGCGTTGCCGCTCTGCTGGCACTGACGGCCTGCGCAAGTCCTGACAAGGCGCCTGCAACGGCGGACGTGGCAGTGTCGCGCAACGCCATCGAAAACGCGGTCTCGGCCGGTGCAGCCGACCTGGCGCCGGCTGAGATCACGGCTGCACGCGAGAAAATGGGCCAAGCTAACCAGGCACTGGCAGCGCGCGACTACAAGCTGGCGCGCGAACTGGCGGTGCAGGCCCAGGCCGACGCCAAGTTGGCGCAGAGCAAATCGACGACGGCCAAGGCCACGGCTGCCTCGACCCAGCTGAACGACGACCTGCGCGTGCTGCGTGAAGAAGTCGACCGCGCCAACACCAAGTAATTGATTGCATACCCTGTCCGTCACGAGAGCAGGGGTTCGCGCCGACGATCCGGCGCTTCTGGAAAATAAAAGGAATAACAACATGAAAAACCGCAAATCCGCCGTATCGATCCTCGCCGCCGCCGTGCTGGCTGCAGCCTGCGCCAGCGCACCAATGACCACGCCAACGCTCGACCAGGCGCGCGCCGACTTTGTCAGCGCCAATAACAATTCGCAAGTGTCGACCTACGCACCACTCGAATTCAAGCAGGCCAGCGAAGCGCTCGACCAGGCCAACCAGGCCGCGGCACGCCGCGAAAGCCTGAGTGACATCGACCGCCTGGCCTATATTGCCAAGCAGCGCATCGCCACCGCACAAGAAGTTGCCAAGGGCAAGGCCGCCGAAGCGAATATCGCCGATGCGACGCGTCAGCGCGACATGGTCCGCCTCGATGCGCGCACCGCCGAAGCCGATCGCGCCAAGCGCGATGCCGAAGCCGCCCAGGCCGCCGCCCAGCAGGCGCAAGGCCAGGCCCAGCAGGCCCAGGCCCAGGCCCAGGCTGCCCAGGCCGAAACCGCTGCCATGGCTGAACGCGCCGCCAAGCTCGAAGCGCTGCTGGTCGACCTGCAGGCCGTGAAAACCGAACGTGGCTTCGTGGTCACCATCGGCGACGTGCTGTTCGCCACCGACCAGGCCGTGCTGAATGCGAGCGGTGTGTCGACCCTGCGCAAACTGGCCGACGTGATGGCGCAGAACCCGAACCGCACCGTGCTGGTCGAAGGGTTTACAGACAGTACCGGCAGCGAGAGCCATAACCAGCAACTGTCCGAGCGTCGCGCCAGCGCCGTCGCGACCGCCCTGGCCGGCCAGGGCGTGCCGCGCGAGCGTATCGCCATGCGTGCTTATGGCGAAGCGTTCCCGGTTGCATCGAATGACAGCGCCGCCAGCCGTCAACAGAACCGCCGCGTCGAGATCGTTCTGTCGAACGAAGGCGCGGCCATCCCGCCACGCGCAGCAATGCGTTGAACACGTTTTTGAACTGACTTTGAATTAAGGAATTACCATGGAACAGACCACCAACCTGGCACACGGCTTTGACATCTCGGCCATCCGTGCCGCCGCAGCCAACCTCGATGACGGCGCCGTCACCGAGGGCTACCAGGCCGACCGCGAAGCGGTCATCGCCATGCTCAACGACGCACTGGCTACCGAACTGCTGTGCGTGATGCGCTACAAGCGCCATTACTACACGGTCAGCGGCCCGGGAACCGGCCAGATCAAGGCCGAGTTCCTCGAGCATGCGACGCAAGAGCAAGACCACGCCGACCGTATCGCCGAGCGCATCGTGCAACTGAACGGTTCGCCAAACTTCAACCCGGCCACCTTCGCCGCACGCAGCCACGCCGAATACGACGAGTCGCTCGATGCGCAAGCGATGGTTCGCGCCGACCTGATCGCCGAACGCGTGGCGATCGAGTCGTACCGCCAGATGATCGTGGCGATCGGCGACAAGGACCCGACCACGCGCAATATGCTGATCGAAATCATGGCGGTTGAAGAAGAACACGCCGACGACATGCGCGACCTGATGGCTTGAACCCTGATGGTGACCCGCCCGTGCGGGTCAGTTTTAACGATTGATAGTGACAGGAGTAGAACATGCTAGAAACATCCCGCAACAGCAACGGCAGCATGCACCCGATCAGCGGCAGCACCTATGCCACCCAGTCCGACATGAAGGCCCTGGTGCGCGACGCGCAATCGATGCTGACCGCTGCCGCATCGCTCACCGGCGAGAAAGCCGAAGAGCTGCGTGCGCGTGGCATGGCGCTGCTCGACACGGTCCTGGGTGGCGCCAGCCTGATGCCGACCCAGGCAGTGGTAAAGGGCAAAGAACTCGTCCATACGGCCGATGTCTATGTCAGGGATAACCCATGGCGCACCGTGGCCGTGGCGGCGGGCGTCGGCGTGCTCATCGGCCTGCTGCTGAGCCGCAAACAATAAGGCCGGGGGCTACGTGGATAAACAAGAAGCAATCGTGCATAACCCCGGCGTGTTCGCCGGCATCTCCAGCCTGTTGAAGAGCCTGTTCGGCCTGGCCGTCTCGCGCGTCGAACTCGCCGCGCTCGAGCTGGCCGAGATCCGCAACCACGTCATCGAGCTGCTGGCCATTTTCGCTGCCGCTGTGCTGGCTGTCTGGTTCGCCATCGCATTCGGTGCGATGACGATCGTGGCGCTGGCGTGGGAATCGATGGGCTGGACCATCCTGTTGATCATGTTCGCGGTGTTCGCACTGGTCACGGCCATCCTGGTGACCAAGGGCCTGGCGCTGATCAAGCAGAACAAGCTGGCGTTCCCGGCGACCATGAAAGAACTGAAAAACGACCGCGAAATGCTGCTGTGAGCGGCACGCCCAAGGGAGCTTCAATGCACAAACACGACAAGACGACCGGCCTGGCCGGTCACAAACACAGCCTGGACCCGGCCACGCGCAAAGAAGAACTGCTGCGTGAAGGCGAGTTCTTCCGCGCCGGCGTGGCCCATGCCAAGGCCAGCATCCAGCATGGCATCAAGCCCGAAGTCATGCTGCGCTCGGCCGTCGATCACACCACCTGGGCACTGCGCACCCGGGCCGACGCGCTGCTCAAGCCAACCGGCACCAATGTGTCGGTGTTGCTGCCATATGCGCTGAGCGCATGGAATTTCGTGCGCCAGCGTCGTCTGGGCAAGCAGGCGGCCGGCGCTGCGGTGGCAGTGGGCGCACTGGGCTGGTACATGAACCGCAAGCGAGCGCGGCAAGCAGTAAAAGAAGCGTAAGCTGGTGGCAGTCCGATCTCGCCAACAAGTATCGACACCAGGCAGATCGCGCTATACCGAATATGGTGGGGCTTGAGCGGCGTTCCAATCGCAAGTTGGACGCCGTCTTTTTTTGGCCCCAGCCATCGTCGTACGCACCAGATTCTTCAAGCTGGACCAACCCCATCCGCCAAGAGACACGCATGCATCCTTCCAATATTGTCCTGCTCGAATTCCACCCGGAACGCGATGACCTCACGCCCGACAAGGAGCTGCGCAATGGCTTGTCGGTGGCGCTACGCATGGGCAGGACGCTTTGGCTGGCCAACGATGAGTCGGTCAGCATCGAGCGCCTGACCCTGGTGGAAGAAGACAGTCGCGGCCAGAGCAGCTTTGCGCGTGAGCATCGCCAGTTCGCGCTGCACGATTTCTTCGATCTGCCGCTGCCGCCATTCGACGCCGAGAAGGAACGGATTAATGAAGCCGATGTCGAAGGGCTGGCTTGCGATGGCAAATATATGTGGGTCACGGGTTCGCACAGCCTGCGCCGCAAGCAGCCCGATGCGGGCGACGGCAACAAGCGCACGCACAAGCGCCTGGCCACGGTCAGCGCCGACGGCAACCGTTATCTGCTGGGGCGCATCCCGATGGGCGAACAAGATGGCGTGCCCACCTTGCTCAAGCAAGTCGAACACAAAGGCAAGCGCCGCTCCGCCGCCTTGTTGCGCGGCGACCAGCACGGCAACGAACTCACGGTCCAGCTCAGGCAAGACGAGCACATCGGTCCATTCCTGGCCATACCGGGCAAGGACAACGGGTTCGATATCGAAGGCATCGCCCTGGCCGGCAAGCATGTGCTGCTCGGGCTGCGTGGGCCGGTGCTGCGCGGTTGGGCGACCATCATCGAAGTGGCGCCCGTCGACGACGAGAAAGAGGGCGTACTCCGGCTGGCGCCGCTCGATGCCGAAGGCAGCTTGTACCGCAAACATTTTCTCGACCTGGGCGGCCTGGGCATTCGCGACCTGTGCAAGCAGGGCAGGGACTTATTGATCCTGGCCGGGCCGACGATGGATCTTGATGGGCCGGTGACATTGTTTCGCTGGGTCGGCGGCGCCGAGCCCGATGGCGAAGTCGTGGTGCCGTCCGCCATGCTGGAACACGTGCTGAACCTGCCGTTCGGGCAGGGCGTCGATCATCCGGAAGGCATCACGCTGTTCGCCAGCCGTGATGGCGCCGACGAAGGCTTACTGGTGGTGCACGACTCGGCGTCGCCGAGCCGGCAAATTGGCGAGAGTACGCTGGTGGCGGATGTGTTCCCGCTGCCGTCGCGCAAGAAGAAGCGCTGACGGCAGCCGAAGTTGCCCCGTGGTTGCCGGGGTTGTTGCGGACCTTACGCCGACGGCGCCTTGGCCACCTGGGCCGAGTCGCGCTGGAACGTCGCGCGGGCTTCAGCGACGCAGGCCTTGCGTTCGGCAGCGGGCTTCTGGCGGCAAGCGTTCTGCGCCTCTTGCAGCGCCGCGCCAAGTTCCTTGCGCAGCAGTTGTTGTTCCGAGTCGTTGCGGTACCAGCGTGCCGGATCGCCCTTGGCGATTTCCTGGGCTTGCTGGCGCGCGGCAACCGGGCTGACATTGGCGTCGGTACTGGTGTTGGTTTCTTGCGCGGCTGCACTCAGGCAGGTGAGCGAGGCGGTGAGGGCAAGCAGGCAGATGCCGGTTGTGCGGGTGACAGTTCCCATGGCGGTCTCCAGAGGTTGTGCGGCCGGTGTCAGTACTGGCAAGCCTGACGGATAAACGGGCAATGGCCCATTCATCCATCAAGTCAGAACCAGTCAGTATGGCAAATCAATAACGGTAGACGCGGCCGTCGACGATGCGTACGCGGTTGCCCACGCGCAGGTCGTAGACGCTGTCCTGGTTCACGGCGCGGTATTCGCCGTTGTCCATGCGCACATTGATCTGGTATTGCTCAGGACCTGGCGCATTGCGGTTCTTTTCAACATTGTTGCCCAATGCCGCGCCAGCCACGCCGCCGGCCACGGTGGCCGCGGTACGACCGCCGCCGCTACCGACCTGGTTGCCGGCCAGTGCACCGACCACGCCGCCAAGGATGGCGCCGGCGCCGCTGGTGCGGTTTTCGCCCTGTGCGACCTGGATCGAGTCGATTACGCCATAGCCGGCCGAGGCGCTGCTGCTGGCATTGTTGTAACCACCGCCGAATGGTTGCGAGCTATTGCTGGCGCAGCCGGTGAGCAGGGCGCCAGTGGCAAGCACAACGGCGATAAATTTACGGTTTGCATTCATGTTGTTCTCCTGACAAATGTATTGATTCAGAATAGTCACGCCCCCAGCCGGGGTCTGTGCGTTGCCGCACCCACCTTGTTTTACGGACTGGACCGGCATTTACGTCGGTCGGCGGTGCATATGTCAGACAATCTGCATTGCGTGAGTGACATCGACCAATACTCTGCGTCTTGTGTTCGGCAGCGAACAGAACGACGGTCCAGCACATGTAAAGATGACGTCAGTGTTGACAAATGGTGAACAAAAATAATGAAGAATCCGCATGTGACGTTCCTGATCGCTGTTGCCATGGCCTGGACCGCTCCAGTCATGGCGCAACAACCGGCGCCGGATGCGAAGACCGCTTATCAATACGCCATGGATACTGCGGAGGCCGGCTATGAGGCCACGAAAATCCGCTGTGACGCCCTGGCTGGTGTGCCGCACGAAATCTGCGTCGCCGACGCCCGCGCGGCGCGGGTCCGGGTCGAGGAAGAAGCCACTGCGGCCCACAAGAACACGCTGGCCGCTTATACCCAGGCCCGCATGCGCATCGCCACCGCGTTCCACGAGCGTGACAAGACGCGCTGCAGCGCCCTGGTCGGCAATGACCGCGACGTCTGCCTGGCCCAGGCCAAGGCGACACTGGTTGCGATTCAGGCCGATGCCCGGGCCGACCGCAAGGCGATCGAGGCCCGACTGGATGCCAATGACGCCAAGATCGAAGCCGAATATCGCGTCTCAATGCAAAAATGCGACGCCTTCGCCGGCGCCGTCAAGGACGGGTGCGTGAGCACCGCCCGGACGGCATACGGCAAATAAACCTGCGGGCCGGCTTGCCGGCGCCGCGCAATCCGCCCGCAAGGGTAAGTTTCAACATGATCATTACTAGGAGCCATCATGAAAATCGCTAAAAGCATCATCTCCGCTGCCATCTTCGCTACCGTTGCCATCACCGCTGTCGGTTGCTCGTCGACTAACAAGCAAGCCAGCACCGGCGAATACGTCGACGACGCAGTGATCACCACCAAGGTCAAGGCTGCCCTGATCAACGACCCGAACGTGAAAGCACGCGAAGTCAACGTCGAAACCTTCAAGGGCGACGTCCAGCTGTCGGGCTTTGTTGCTGACCCACGCGATGCACAGCGCGCTGTCGAGATCACCCGTGGCGTCAAAGGCGTCACTTCGGTCAAGAACGACATCCGCGTGAAATAATAGTCGGATCGCCGGGGCGGCCCGGTCACTTGTTCAGGCAACTATATGCAGCTAGCTCAATCTGATCCGGCCTCGCCGGCAACCCCGCCTGACACTGCCGCCCCGGGGGCTTTGCCCCCAAGCAGCAACGGTGACGCCCTTCGTCCCGAGGTGCGTTCCACCGGCGACGATCTCGCGCTCCACCTCGGTGGGCTGCGCGTACCGCTGCACGTCAACGCCCGCGGCCTTGCGCTCGGCGTCCTCGCCACCATCGCCTTCGTGTTCGCGCTTCAATGGGCGCAAAAGTTCTTCGTGCCGCTCCTGCTCGGCATCCTGATCGCGTATACCCTGAATCCTGTTGTCCGCTGGCTCGAGCGCTGGCATATCCGCCGCATCGTCGGCGCCACACTGGTCACGGTCGTGATCGTGGGCGCGATGGCCGGCACCCTGTACCGCTTGCAGGGCGAGTTCTTCAATATCATCGACGAGTTGCCCACCCTGACCTCGAAGGTCACGCGCATCTTGTCCAATACCACGGGCCAGCGCTCGACGCTGCAGCAGATGCAGGCGGCGGCGGCCGAAATCGAACGCGCCGCCAGCAATGTTGGCGCCGACGTCCGGCGCGTCACCCAGCAACGGCGCCAGAATGCCAATGACGCGTCGTCGAGTTCGCCGATCCGCGTGATGGACTGGGTGCTGGCCGGCTCGATGAGCCTGGCTGCATTCATGTCACAGGCCACGATGGTGATCTTCCTCGTGTTCTTCCTGCTCCTGGCGGGTGACACATTCAAGCGCAAGCTCGTCAAGCTCACCGGGCCATCGCTCACCCGCAAGAAAGTCACGGTCCATATCCTGGACGACATCAATACCTCGATCCAGAGCTATATGTTCATGCTTCTGGTGACCAATATCCTGCTGGCGCTGCTGATGTGGGGCACGCTGCGTGCGATCGGCCTCGAGAACGCCGGCGCCTGGGCCGCCTTTGCCGGCGTGGCGCACCTGATGCCATATTTCGGTCCGCTCGTGATCACCGTGACCACTGGCATGGCCGCCTTCCTGCAGTTCGAGACGGTGAGCATGGTCATGCTCGTGGCGGGCGCCTCGCTGGGCATTGCGACACTGGTCGGCATGGTCGTGGCAACCTGGATGACCGGCAAGATCGCGCGCATGAATCCGGCCGCCGTATTCGTCAGTCTGCTGTTCTGGGGCTGGCTCTGGGGCGTGTGGGGATTGCTGCTTGGGGTGCCGCTGGTGATGGTGCTCAAGGTCGTGGCCGAGCGCGTCGAGGGGATGGAAGTGGTGTCGGAGCTGCTGGGCGAGTAGAGCCCGGTATTGCCACTTGAAGCGGGGCGGCAGCGATACTGCCGCCCTTTTTTACATCGTTATGCCGCCGCAGGTTTCGGGTCTACACCCGTCACCGACTTCGGCTTGTTGCGCAAACTACCCATCTGCAATGCATACTGGCGCGCAAACTCGGCGCCCAGGAAAAAGATCTGCGCAGAGTAATATACCCACAGCAGCAGGGCAATCAGCGAACCGGCCGCACCGAAACTGTCGGTGGTGCCGCTGTTGCCGATGTACAGGCCAATCCCGAACTTACCCAGGGTGAACATCCCAGCCGTGCCCAGCGCGCCGATGGCGACGTCTTTCCACGACAGTTTAACGCGCGGCAACAGCTTGTAGATCACGCCGAACAGGGTGGCGATGACCAGGAAGCCCAGGCCCGAGGCAATCCAGCCCATGACGATCGCGGCTTCCTGCCACATACCGCTGATATATTTCTCGGCAATACTGGTCGCGGCGCTAATCACCAGCGACACCATCAGCAAAAATCCCAGCACCAGAATCACGCCAAACGACAGCAGGCGGGTGCGCACCATATTCCACACGCCGCCATTCGGTGGCGCCGGCACGTTCCAGATTTCATCCAGGCTGTCCTTGAGCTCTGAAAACACCGTCGTTGCACCGACGATCAGCAGCAATGTGGCCACGATTGTGGCAAACATGCCGGATTCCTTGTTTTGCGCGCCGGCCAGGATCGCCTGGATGGTATCGGCGCCCTGGGCGCCAACGAGGCCGCGCAATTCCGTGAGCAACTGGCCCTGGGCCGCTTCCGCACCGTAGAAGAAACCGGCGACCGCGATCACGAGCACCAGGATCGGGGCCATCGAAAAGAGGGTATAGAAGGCCAGTGCGGCCCCTTTGCTGGATGCCCGGTGATCCAGCCATTCCGTTACCGCGCAGCGCAGCACCTTGAGAATCTGGTGCGTGTACGGGAACCATTTATTCACTGCCATAACAGATTCTCCAAAAGAAAAGGGGGCCGAAGCCCCCTCGATCTAGCATTGTCACCACCGAAGTTCGGCAGCAACAGCGTCAGGTATTATTGCTGGACTGGGACTTCAACCGTGATCTGGTCGACTTCGACGCGACGGTTAGGTTCCAGGCAAGCGATCAGCTGAGCGCGACCTTTCTGGTTGCATTCGACGACCGGGTTGGCTTCGCCCTTGCCGATAGCGCGCAGACGGTTGCCGTCGATACCCTTGCCGATCAGGTATTCACGCACGGCCATGGCACGGCGCTCCGACAGTTTCTGGTTGTACGACTCGGAACCCAGACGGTCGGTGTAGCCGGTGATTTCGACGTTGGTGACGCTGGTGTCAGCTTGCAGGGCAGCGGCGATTTCATCCAGCTTAGGTGCTGGGGTGATCACGACAGCCTTGTCGAATGCGAACATCTTGGTCGCTTCGAGGGTGACTTTCTGGAAGCGTGGTGCTGGTGGCGGCGGTGGAGCGACTGGCTCTGGTGCTGGCGCCGGTGCTTCGACCACAGGTGCCGGTGCTGGCATTGGTGCTGCTGGTGGCGGGTTGAACGCATAGTTCAGGCCGACGGTCAGCATCTTGTTGTTGCTACGCTTGAAGCCAAACAGCTCGTCATCACGCAGGAAGCCACGCACGGTGCGCAGGTCAGCTTGCAGCGACCATTGCGGGGTCAGGCTTGCCTGGAAACCAATACCAACGGTTGCGTACGGCGAGTTTTTCTCGACGTTGCGCAGTGCATTGTTGACCTTGTCACGCTCGACGCCCAGGCCGAACAGGACGAATGGACGGAAACGCTCACGGCTCAGCATCAGCAGGGCATCGGCGCCCAGCAGGGTCTGGCGGTATTCGCTACGGCCTTGTTCGAAACGGGTCTGGCTGGCGCCGACCTGGATGTCCCAGTTCTGATGGACCGCCTTACCGAACTTCAGGCCGCCACCCGTGTCGCGGTCGTCAACGCCGAAGTCTGCATCTGGCTTGACGTGGTTCACGCTAGGCTGGATGTACCACGATGGGTTGATCTCTTGAGCGAGGGTGGCGCCGGATGCGCACAGCAGTGCAGCAGCCAGGGCGATTTTCTTGGTGTTGTTCACAGGTAACTCCCGTTGGTTAATATTGATGACAAAGCATGCGTCAGCAGCTAAGTTGGATAAAGCTTAACAGTGCAAGTTCCGAATGCTCGGTGCGCTACCGCACCTAATCCGGAAAGGCTGTGCGATTTTACAACAGTGGTCAAAATCGCACATTTCTAAGGTGAAACGAACTGTAACGGCGCTGTCATATCCCATATGGGTTGGCGCGCACGGCTGAATGTCATCTTGCCGTCATGCAGGTATATTGTTGTCAGTGCAGATGACACGACGGGGCAATCCTGTCTTGTCTTAGAGAGTTTACAAGATTGCGAAGAGTTCCATCGGCGGCACCAACGTTTGCGTTTGGTGCTGTGCACCATGGTGCTTTCAGGAATCTTGTCGAATGTTGGATGGCGCACAGACCATGATGTCTGATGCAGGCAATCTTGAGGCTAGTTAAGCGGAACCGAGATGTTGTCAGGGTGTCAGACGACACACAGCGACCCGGACCACACAGTCTCACTCTCTATTGGAGCTAATCAATATGCATGCAACGACACAGCACAACGCGGTACATAGCGAAACCGGCGCAGTGCACACCTCCGGCAATTCGGCGCTGATCGAACGCGTCCCACCACAGCCAACTGAGCGCGCACCAATTTCTCTGGCACCGATCGAGCGCGTGCGTTCGACGTCCGCCACCCAGCGCCGCATTGAAAACATGCAAAAGCTGATCAACGAACTCTCGAGCCACGAGATGCTGGCCGATGAGATCGCCTGGTTCCTCAAGTTTTCGCCGTCCGGCGCCCGCAAGTACATCCGCGACCTGCGTGAAGCCGGCGTGATCGAACTGGCGCGCTACATCGAAGGCACCGCTACCTACCTGGGCAAGGCCGTGTACCAGATTTCGCCAGACCCAGACCGCGTCAAGGCGTTCCTGGCGGCGATCTGCCAACCAAAGCGCGAAGGCGTGGCGCCACGCAAGGAGCGCCCTGGCCTGCGCGAGCAGAACATGGCCGGCAGCGGCCGTCATTTCCACATCCTGGCCGATGACACCCACTACGCCATCCGCGTCAATCGCAGCCCTGTGGCACGCGATCCGCTCGTGGCAGCACTGTTCGGCCCGCCACCAGGCCAACCTGCAATCAAGTAAGGCGCCGCAGTTGCGCCCCCGGGGCTGGTGCGGTCGAGACCCACATCGGCCACGGTCCTGACGATCGCTGTCGTCCTTCGCCGCGCATATTGCGCGGTTTTGTTTTTTGGGCGACGTTTTTGTGCCGGGCATGTGTTGAAAACAAGTCAATAGTCCTCACCTGCCTGCCATGTCGCCGTGATTGCGCGGTGCAACATCCACTATGGAGGAGTATCGATGTTACCGAGTGCCGAATCGCTGGAAGGCAAGCCAGTGCCCACCGTTACTTTCAAGGCACGCCCGGACGACCGCTGGCGGGACCTGACGTCCGACGAATTGTTCAAGGCGCGTACGGTAGTGGTCTTTTCGCTCCCAGGCGCCTTCACGCCAACTTGTTCCTCGACCCATCTGCCGCGCTACAACGAACTGGCGCCCGTGCTGCGTGCGCACGGCGTGGACGAGGTGCTATGTATTTCGGTCAATGACGCTTTCGTCATGAACCAATGGAAGGCGGGGCAGGATGCCGGCAACATCACGGTCATCCCGGATGGCAATGGCGACTTTACTACCGGGATGGGCATGCTGGTCGACAAGCGCGACCTGGGTTTCGGCAGCCGCTCGTGGCGCTATTCCATGCTGGTGCGCGACGGCGTGATCGAAAAAATCTTCATCGAGGCGGATAAGGAGGGCGATCCGTTCGAGGTGTCCGATGCCGACACGATGCTCGGCTACCTAGCGCCAAAGGCACAGGTACCGGAGCCGGTGGTCATGTTCTCGCGGCCCGGCTGCCCCCATTGCGCCCGTGCCAAGCAGGCGCTGCGCGACCAGGATATCCATTTCACCGAAATTTCAGAAGACCAGAAGATCAATTCGATCGTGTTGCGCGGCATTACCGGGCGGATGACCTGGCCTCAAGTGTTTATTGGTGGTGAATTGATCGGCGGCGCCGACGACGTGCAAACCTGGCTCGCCAACCGGACCTGATGATGGAAGGCTTATTTGTCGGCTTGCTGGGCGTCGTCATCCTGGCCGCCTGGCTGCTGCCGAAGTGGCGCCTGCGCCGCGCGGTTTCGCGGCCACTGCCGCCGGAACATATTGCCATCCTGGCGCGCAATGTCGTGCAATACAGCGGCATGGACGAGCTGCAGAGGGGGCGGCTGGGGCGGATGGTCCAGCATTTCCTCCATCAAAAGAAATTTGTCGGCTGCGCCGGGCTCGAGATCACCGACGACATGCGCGTGACCATCGCCGGCCAGGCGTGTCTGTTGCTGCTGGGCCGGGTTGGCGACAACGCCAGGCCGGTCAGCTATCCCACGCTCGAGATGGTCCTGGTCTATCCGGGTGCATTCCTGGCGCCACGCAAGCAAATCGACGCCTCTGGCGTGGTGACCGAAGAGCGCCAGGATCTGCTGGGTGAATCGTGGGGCGACGGGCGTGTGATCCTGTCGTGGGATCATGTGCGGCGCGGCGACACCGTCGATGCGCCCGGGCACAATGTGGTGTTGCACGAGTTCGCGCACCAACTCGACAGTGAATCGGGCGATACCAATGGCGCCCCGTATCTGGGTAGCAGCGAGCGCTACCGCAGCTGGTCCGAGGTGCTTTCGCGCGATTACGCCAACTTGCGGCACGACGCGATGTGGGGCGCGCAGAGCTTGCTCGACCATTATGGCGCCACGAATCCGGCCGAATTTTTCGCTGTTGCCACCGAAAGCTTTTTCGAGCAGCCGCATCAACTCGCTGCGCGCCATCCTGCCTTGTACGACGAATTCCTGAGGTATTACCGGCTTGATCCACGTCAGTGGCAGAGTGCACCGCCCGTCCCAGTCGAGGAACCGCCTCAGTATGGCGTGGTCTATGGACAGTGGCAGTGATTTCGCTGGCTGCCAGGGCCATCGATCCGCTGCGACGTTGTGCGTGCGGCGCCGTACAGATGGGCGCAGGTAGCGGGCGCATGCTGGCGTCTCTACTCAGGAGAACTCGCCCATGTCTATCATCATCGCAGGACGTTTCCAGCTTCAGGACGATGTCGATCGCGCGCGCAGCGCCCTGGTCGAGGCCGGCTTCGATGCCGATCGCATCAGCGGCTTCTACCTGAGCCAGCCGGGGCAGCACGATGTGACGCCCATTGGCGGCGACCACTTGCAGTCGCCCGGGGCAAAAGACACGCCCGAAGGCGTCGTCAAGGGCGTGGCCACGGGCGGGGCGGTTGGCGTCGCTGTTGGCGCGGCAACGTCGCCTGTCACGGGGCCGCTTGGTCCCATCGTCGGCGGGCTGGTGGGCGGGCATATCGGCTCGCTGTTCAGCTTCTCGAAAATGAAAGACCGGGGCGAGCCCGAAGAGGGCGGTGAAAACTCGGTACCGCCGCGCGCGGCCGGCATGCTGGTGGCGGTGGCGTTCAGCGATCCGGCGCTGGAAACGCGCGCCGTCGGCCTGCTGCGCCAACTCGGCGCGCATCACATCGAACGCGCGCACGGCAATATCGTCGCCGGGGACTGGGCCGATTTCGATCCATCGAGCCGGCCTGACGTCATTGCCTGAGCCATCGTCGGCGCCATCGTCGGCGCGGCTTCGGCTTCGGCTTCGTCTTCCCGCTGTGCCGGCGCTGCAGGCGCAAGGGTTTCCGATGGCGGCGACCTGAGCGCCATCGAACACGCGGCGCGCTGCCTGGCTGGTATCCGCAAGCGGCGCTCAGGTCTTGACGGGGGGCGTTGGCTTGAGTGACTTGAGCGCTGTGTTGTGGAGTTGAATCTTCTCGAACGCGGTTTCCACCTGCGATAACTGGCCAGTCGCGATGCCGCCGACCAGTGACAGGATCGCGCCGACAAGGCCGGTGGCTTCGCCGATGACACCGATATGCCGGATTTTTTCGGCGGCTACCGCGGTGAGCGCCATCAGGCGGCGCTGCGGCTGGGCGAGGCCCAGAATGACCAATCTGGCCGCATCGGCGTACAGCGCCTGGGCGCGCTGGCGCAGCAAGAGTTCATCGTCCATCAATGTGCGCATGGTGGCCTGTTGCGCATCGGGCATGATGCGGCCTTCGTAGCTCAGGATCTCTTGCAAAACGCGCTCATGCAGTTGATCGGCGATCCGGACTACACTATCGGCCAACTCGACCACGTGTTCTGTGCTCGACAGCGCTTTGGCGCGGGTTGCGCCAGTTGCGCCATTACGGTCGCGCCCGACAACGGCAGGTTGTGGCGCAGTAGACGGCGAGCTCGCCGCCATCGCTGTGGCAGATGGTCCGGACCGGGCTGGCCCGGTCGGCGGCGCCGATGCGTCAGGCGCAAGTGGCGTGATCGCCTGCGGCGTCGAACTCGCTTCATCGGGCGCCGACCCGGGATTGCTGTGTGAAGATGTCGCCATGAGGCTCCCCGTTAATCGCCGCTGAGATCATCGCGGATCAGCTTCAAGTCGCGAACATAGCCTGCCAGCATGCGTCGCGTTTCTTCGCTCCTGAGCCGATCCATGTTTTCGCGCATTTCCTGGTGACCGAGCGCCACCTTGGTTAGTCCCTGCTGGGCCAGTTTGTAACGGCGATCGATCAGCTTGTACTCAGCCGTCTTGTTCTGCAAGTGCACCTTGGCCAATGTCACCAGCATGCGATCCGCGTGTCGATTCGACATCGGTATTTCCGCATTAAAGATGCCCAGTACCGTCTTCTGTTCGTTTTCATTGGTTTTTTCGTAAATGCGGGTAAGCACAATCATGGCATCGAGCAGCGCCTGTACATCGGCATCTCCATCGCGCACCATGGAATCCACGCTACGGTTCTGGTAACCGGACGCAATCACGCGCGTGAGCAGTCTGGTCATTCCTGTGTACGCTGCTATATGCCGCTGCTTCAAGCCCGATTCCGCTGCCGCCTTGAGGCCAATTCCTAAGTCATCGATCCGCCCCGACAAATCGTACCGCGCATCGCCGGCGAGCAAAGTCAATGTCTGCATATACAGCACGAGTGTTTTCTGAATCGCCACAAAGTCATCAAACACCGCCCGCCGCCGCACATCGGTATCGCGCGCAACACGCTCTGCCTGCGGCGACAGATACGGCAACTCCCGCTCATACGTGTCACGATACCGCCGCGACAACTCCGCATACCCGCCGAGCTTGGCAGATGCATCTGCAAATTCCCGCACCTCAATCAAGCTGACCTGCCCCTGCGAAGCACATCCGCCCAGCAATAGCCCTAGGAGAACACCAACCGGCAACACCATCCTGCGCCCCATACCACCCCCGCTAACCATGCCCTCAAGAATCCCATTCTTGCCACCTCCTGCCACTCGACATTGTTATTTATCAATGCCGACCCACTCAACCCTATTTAAGCCAAATAAAAAATAGGGTCAGAGTTGAATTAGCTGACAACTTTAGAAGTTAGCAAACAATTCGACTCTGACCCCAATTTTTGAGCAAATATTTCTTGGCAAGCTAGAGAGTAAAGATTCCTCAGTAAAGCTGGTGCTAAGATATGTGTCGATAAATCGACTCTGACCCTAATTAAAAACGAGGCATAAAAAAGTTTTTTGGAAATAAGTCATGGCTACCGTGATAAGTAATGCTCTACAAAAAAATATTGGGGAAAATATTTACGAATTTCCGAGGAAAGCGCCAATAAAAAAATCAGGGTCAGAGTCGAATTAAATGACAACTTTAAAAGTTATCAAAGAATTCGACTCTGACCCTGATTATTGGGTAAGAGCTTTGGTGACATTAACCCCCGGGTTAAATCGAATTGGCGGGCTTGGTGACAATCTTTCCCAATAATTCGACTCTGACCCTGATTGGGTTAGCGGTCGCGGCGGATTGCGGAGGCGGGGCGGGGGCCGCTGCGTTTCGCGGCTGCGGGGGCGCCGCCGGGGGCGCGGGGTTTGTTGCCGCCGCCGCCGCCGTTGCCACCGCCACCGCCGTTGCTGCGGCCACCACCATTGCCGCCGCCTGGACGACCGCCGCGGCCGGTGTGGCCGGGCGCGCCGCTGCGCAGCTGGATCGGTTGTGGCTTGGCGTTCATGTCAGGTTCGAAGCCGACGATCACTTCGCGCGGCAGCGTTTGCTTGATCAGCTTTTCGATGTCTTTCAGCATCTGGTGCTCGTCGACACATACCAGCGACACCGCTTCGCCCGTCGCGCCGGCGCGGCCGGTACGGCCGATACGGTGGACGTAATCTTCCGGGATGTTCGGCAGGTCGTAGTTCACCACGTGCGGCAACTGGTCGATGTCGATACCGCGTGCGGCGATGTCGGTGGCCACCAGCACTTGCAGGCTGCCATCCTTGAACTCGGCCAGCGCCTTGGTGCGTGCCGACTGGCTCTTGTTGCCGTGGATCGCCATTGCGCCGATGCTGTCCTTGCCCAGCTGCTCGACCAGCTTGTTGGCGCCGTGCTTGGTGCGCGTAAACACCAGCACTTGCGTCCAGTTATTCGCCTTGATCAGGTGCGACAGCAGCGGGTGCTTCTTGTCGCGGTCGACCGGGTGGATCTTTTGCGCGATGACTTCGACGGTCGAGTTGCGGCGCGCCACTTCGATCATTTGCGGGTTGTCCAGCAGGCGATCGGCCAGCGTCTTGATCTCTTCCGAGAACGTCGCCGAGAACAGCAGGTTCTGGCGCTTGGCCGGCAGCAGCGCCAGCACTTTGCGGATGTCGTGGATGAAGCCCATGTCCAGCATGCGGTCGGCTTCGTCCAGGATCAGGATTTCGATCTTCGACAGGTCGACCGTGCCCTGACCGGCATGGTCCAGCAGGCGGCCCGGCGTGGCGACGAGGATGTCGACGCCGTGCTTGAGCAGCTTGATCTGTGGATTGATGCCGACGCCGCCGAAGATGACGGCCGAGTTCAGGTTGGTGTAGGCGCCGTACAGCCGCACGCTTTCCTCGACCTGCGCCGCGAGTTCGCGGGTCGGGGTCAGGACCAGCGCGCGGATCACGCGTGGCGATGTCTTGTTGCGCTGGGCCGCGCCAATGGCGTCGGTCGACAGGCGATGCAGGATCGGCAGCGTGAAGCCGGCGGTCTTGCCGGTGCCGGTCTGGGCGCCGGCGAGCAGGTCGCCGCCGTTCAGCACGGTTGGAATGGCCTGGCTCTGGATCGGGGTCGGGGCGGTATAGCCTTGTTCGGTTACCGCGCGCACGATCGCGTCAGAAAGACCAAGTGAAGAAAATGACATAGATTTTTTCAGTAAAAAAGCGGCCCGTCGCCATGCATGGCGGCAGTCCTGGAATCGGATTGATCGATGCAGGCGCGCAAGCTAGCGGGCGCCCGGACGCTGCCGCAAAGGCGGCTAGCAGGGATTATAGTGAAGTGTATTTCACTGTAGAAAGTATTTGATACAGAACTATGTAACGTTTTGTATAAAAGCACAGGCCACTGGAAAGCACCGCCTGCCAGTGGCCTGAAGCTACTACCCGTATTTTACGCGAAAGGTGAGAGGAGCGGGACCAGCGCGCCAAAAACCTTCGGGCCGGCGGCAATCACGTCGCCCTTGTTCAGGTAATCAGACTCGCCGTTGAACTCGCCGACGATGCCGCCCGCTTCCGTCACCAGGAGGGCGCCGGCAGCGATATCCCAGATTTTCAGGTTCTTTTCAAAGAAACCGTCGATGCGGCCGGCGGCCACGTTGGCCAGTTCCAGCGCCGCCGAACCGCCGCTGCGCACGCCATGGCTGCGCGAGGCGACGACTTCGTACATGCGCAGGTATTCGGCCAGCGCGCGTGGATCCGGACCGTGGCCCGACGACAGCAGGGCGCGGCCGATGCGCTCGGTGCTGCGCACGCGGATGCGTTTGTCGTTCAGGTAGGCGCCGCCACCCTTGGTGGCGGTAAACAGGTCGTTGCGAACCGGGTCATAGACCAAGCCGTTGGTGATCACGCCGCGCTGCTTGAGCGCGATCGAGATGCAGTAGTTGGGGTAACCGTGCAGGAAGTTGGTGGTGCCATCGATCGGGTCGATGATCCACACGTTTTCACTCTCGTCGTTCAAGTTAGCTGATGCACCGCTTTCCTCGGCCAGGATGGCATGGCCCGGATATGCCTTGAGCAGCGTTTCGACGATCTCGTGCTCCGCCGCCTGGTCGACGTCGGTGACGAAATCGTTATGTTGCTTTTCCGAAACGACAATGCGGTCGATGTCGAAGGACGCACGGTTGATGACGGTGGCGGCGCGGCGGGCGGCCTTGATGGCCGTGTTGAGCATTGGGTGCATGGAGGCTTTTTCCGTAAGAACGCGAACGCCCACTCACGCACCAGGGGGCGTCGTGAACGATCAGCTATTGAAGAGTGATTAAAGAGCAGGGCGGCGCTGGAACCCGTTACAATCCGGGGCTTGCCCCGCTACCGTAAAACCGTCCGCACCACGCGATGGTCGCTATTGTAAATGAACCCGACCCAAACCGACACTTCTTCTTTCAGCCCGAGCATTCGTCCACTCTTTACTCGCCTGCGCTTTGTCCTCGTCGAAACGAGCCGCGCCGGCAATATCGGCTCGGTCGCGCGTGCAATGAAGACGATGGGTTTCACCGACTTGGTGCTGGTCGCGCCGAAGTGCGCCGATTTCATGCACGACCCGGAAGCCGTCGCCTTTGCCAGCGGCGCCGGCGACGTGTTGACGAACGCACGCGTGGTGGCCGATATCGGTGCAGCGCTCGATGGCTGCAATTTCGCCGCCGCCGTTTCGGCCCGCCTGCGCGAGTTTTCGCCCCCCGTCTGGACCCCGCGCGCGTTCGCCGAACACGCCGGCGCCGCCCCCGAACTGCACGCCGCCATCGTGTTCGGCAATGAACGCGTCGGCCTGCCGAACGACATCGTCGAACGCTGCAACGTGTTGATCAATATCCCGGCCAATCCGGACTACTCGTCGCTGAACCTGTCGCAGGCGGCCCAGGTGCTCGCCTACGAGGCGCGCATGGCGTCCGTCGACGGCGCCGTCAACACGCGTGGCGTCGGGTTCCAGGGTGACGCCGCCAGCGTGACCCAGATCGACGGCATGTACGCGCACCTCGAGCAAGCGCTGGTTGCCATCGGTTTTCTCAACGCCGACAACCCGAAAAAGCTCATGCCGCGCATTAAACGCATGTTCGCGCGCGGCGGCCTTGAACTCGAAGAAGTCAACATCCTGCGCGGTATCGCCCGCGCGATTCTCAAGGACGAATCGCCGCGTTGATGCATGCCGAGCGGCAGGCCTATACTCGTATCATGGACACCTCCCGCATCGCCCCGCGCCTGCCCGGCCGTCAATTGACGGAGCCGGCATGAGCTCGCGCCTGCTGCTGCGCCTCATCCTGCTGGTCCAGGTGCTGATCGC
This sequence comes from Massilia aurea, assembly GCF_040790145.1. Lineage (GTDB taxonomy): Bacteria > Pseudomonadota > Gammaproteobacteria > Burkholderiales > Burkholderiaceae_D > Telluria > Telluria aurea_C. Next base: position 110,713 of record NZ_JBFMMP010000012.1, on the reverse strand, counting down.
CTGCGCCATTGGCGCGGCAGCCGCCTGGTTCGGCGCCGGGCCGTGGCAAGCCGCCGCCCTCGGCGTGGCCAGCGTGGTCCTGGTGCGCCTGGCAATCAACGCGAACAATTTTGTGATGAGCCGGCGCGTCGCCAGCCCCACGCCGCCCGAGCACCAGCTCGGCGTGGCCGGGGCCTTGCGCATGTTCGGCGAAGAGTTCGGCGCCAGCATGCTGGTCAGCTCCTGGCACATGCCGCGCGCGCGGCCCCACACGCGCATTTACCCCGACTGCGCTACGCCCCCCGTCCTGCTGCTGCATGGTTACGGCTGCAACAGCGGCTACTGGGCGCACCTGGCGCCACGGCTCGACGCGGCCGGCATCAGCCACGCCACCATTGACCTGGAACCGCTCACCGGCGACATCGACGGCTTCGCCGATGCGATCGAAGAGGGCGCAGGACGGCTACGGAAACAGACCGGCGCGTCGCAGGTGATCGTCGTCGGCCACAGCATGGGCGGCCTGGCCGCGCGCGCCTGGCTGCGCCGCCACGGCAGCGCGCAGGCGGCGCGCGTCATCACGCTCGGCACGCCGCACCACGGCACCTGCCTGGCCGCGCTCGGGATCGGCGTCAACGCCACGCAGATGCGGCGCGCCGGCGTCGACGGGCCTGCCTGCGCCTGGCTGAACGAACTCGCCGCGCATGAAGACGCGGCCACGCGTTCGCGCATCACGTCGATCTACACGCATCACGACAACATCGTCGCGCCCCAATCGTCAGGCCATCTGGGCGGCGCGCGCAACCTCGCCATGGGCGGCGTCGGCCACGTCGCACTGGGCCGCAATCCGCGCGTTCTGGCCGCCGTGATGGACGAGATCATGGGCGTACAAACGGCCGGTCGGGCACGCCCCGTTTCGCACGCCATTCATTGAATCCACCCTGCGCCCGAGCGTGGTACAGTGATGTCAATAACGCATTCCCCGGAGCATTCAGTGGCGCGTATCCTGATCATCGAAGACAACCCTGCGAACATCGAACTGATGTCGTTCCTGCTCAGTGCTTATGGCCACTCACCATTGAGCGCGGCCGATGGCCCCCGCGGCGTGGCCGCTGCGCGCAGCGAGCGCCCCGACCTGATCGCCTGCGATGTCAACCTGCCAGGCATGGACGGCTTTGCCGTCCTGGCCGAACTGAAAGGCGACCCGGCGCTGGCCGGCGTGCCCATCCTGGCCGTGACCGCGCTGGCCATGACGGGCGACCGTGAAAAAGTGCTGGCCGCCGGCTTCGACGGCTATATCAGCAAGCCGATCGAACCCGAAAGTTTCGTGGCCGAGCTCGAAGCCTTCCTCACCACTGCGCCGCCTTCCGCCCCGGCTCTGCCTCAGGCCCAGGCCGCGCCGCCAGTCCGGACTACGCCGGTTTCTGCGTCCACGGCAGCGGCGGCCGCAGGCGAACGCACGCTGCTGCTGGTCGACGACGACCGCTTCATGCTCGGCGTACTCAACGATATGCTGATCGGCCAGCCGTACCGCGTGCTCAGCGCCTGCTCGGGTGAAGAAGCGCTCGAGGTGCTGTCGCACGAACCGGTCGAAGTCATCCTGTGCGACCAGGCCATGCCGGGCATGCGCGGCACCGAAGTGCTGGCCGAGGCGGCCGCGCGCTACCCGAACACGGTGCGCCTGATGCTCTCTGGCCAGCCCGACCTGACCGAAATCGAAGCAGCCATCGAAAGCGGCGTGGCCGATGGCCACTACATCAAGCCTCTGGGCGCCCGCGCGCTGCGCGAGCAGCTCGACGAAGCGTTTCGCCTGCAGAGCGCGCGCGCCGCCGCCTGAGGCTGGCGAGCCGCGAGGCTCGATAGAACGACCGTTCGATGATATCCTTGCGGGAACACACACGAACAGCGGCCTACATGCAACAAAAAGCACCGCGCCGGACCCGTGAACGCATCCTCGAGCTCTCGCTCAGGCTGTTCAACGAGTTCGGCGAGCCCAACATCACCACTACCGTCATTGCCGAAGAGATGAATATCTCGCCCGGCAATCTGTACTACCATTTCCGCAACAAGGACGACATCGTCAATTCGATCTTCGTGCAGTTCGAGGCGGAGATCGAGCGCATCCTGACGGTGCCGGCCGGGCGCCGCTCGAACATGGAAGACGTGTGGCTGTACCTGCACCATATGTTCAAGCTGATCTGGCGCTACCGCTTCTTCTACCGCGACCTGAACGACCTGCTGTCGCGCAACCGCAAGCTCGAACTGCACTTCAAGGCAATCCACGCGCACAAGATCAAGGTCGCGCGCCAGTTGTGCGAAGACTTGCGCTCCGAAGGCTCGCTCGACGCGTCCGACCAGCAGATCGGCGCCATGGCGACCAATATGGTGGTCGTGGCCACCTACTGGCTCTCATTCGAATACGTGCGTAATCCGCGCAAGTACAGCGAGCAGCAGGCCATCGCCGATGCGCTCGCGCGCGGCTGCTACCAGGTGCTGTCGATGGTCGGCCCGTACCTGAATGGCGAAACGCGCGTGCTGTTCGAAAAGCTCTCTGACGACTACCTGAAAAAACTGTCGGCCGACGCCCGCCCCGGCGCCGACTTCCTTTAAAAATGCACACGATGAAAACCCTTGCTGTCTATTGCGGCGCCGCGCATGGCGTCAACCCTGCCCACGCCGATGCCGCGCGCCTGCTGGCGCGCGCCATGGTCGAGCACAACATCAACCTCGTCTACGGCGGCGGCAAGGTCGGCCTGATGGGCGTGATCGCCGATGAAGTGCTGCGGCTCGGCGGCGAAGCCACCGGCGTCATTCCGCGTGCGCTGGTCGAGCGCGAAGTGGGCCACGCGGGCCTGACGCGCCTGTTCGTCGTCAAGGACATGCACGAGCGCAAAGCGATGATGGCCGATCTGTCCGAAGGCTTCATCGCCATGCCGGGCGGGATGGGCACGCTGGAAGAGTTGTTCGAGATGGTGACCTGGGCCCAGCTGGGTATCCACGCCAAGCCGATCGGCCTGTTGAACGTGAACGGGTTCTACGATGGCTTGCGCGCCTTCGTGGGGCACCAGGTAACAGAAGGCTTCGTGCGGCCCGAGCATCAAGAGCTCATGATCGCAGACAGCGATCCGGACTCGCTCATTCACCGCCTGCGCGCTGCGGCGCCGGTGCTGCTGGCCTCGAGCCTGCCGTCAGCCGCAGCAGACGAACTAAAAGGGTAGGATTGAACGTCTAGTGTCCTGAATCAGAGATTCGTTGAATAAATACGGCGAGCGTCGCCCTGACACTGCGTCGCAAATGCGCGCAAGGCCCCGGCCTTGCTGTGCTTTGCTCCTTGTTTCAGGTCGACTTCGCCACATTTATTATTCAACGAACTTCCAATTCAGGACACTAGGCCACTTCGATCCGGTCGCGGCCCGCCGCCTTGGCCCGGTACAAGGCCTTGTCTGCGCGGCTGATCGCTTCGGTGAACGGCTCGCCAGCGCGCCGCTCGGTCAGGCCGGCCGAAAAGCTGATCCGCCGCTCCGGCGGCATGCCGTCGATCTGCAGCGCGTGCACGCGCGTGACGATGCGTTCGAGTACCTGGCGCGCGGCCTGTGGCGAGGCGTTTGGTAGCAGCAGCAAGAATTCTTCGCCACCCCAGCGTGCCAGCGTGTCGTGTTCGCGCAGCGCGCCGTGGGCGGCGCCGGCGAATCCGCGCAGCACGGCGTCGCCCATGGCATGGCCATACTGGTCGTTGACCTGCTTGAACAGGTCGAGGTCGAGCAGCGCCACGCAACTGGTCGCCGGCGCCGAGCGTCGTTCTTCGGCGCCCAGCAATTCGTTCATGTGGCGGCGGTTGGCCAGCGATGTCAGTTCGTCGACCGTAGCCAGCACGCGGATGGTCTCGACGGCGGCCAGCAGATCCTGCTTGCTGGCTTTCATACGACGGCGCAGCTTGGTCATCTCGCTGGCCAGCAGGGCGGTCGACAGCAGCGCCGCCGCCAGGTAGCCGAAGCTCATCGCCTCGACGGCGGGTGGATGTCCCAGCGGATCGCTCGCCTGCAACCACCACATGGTGCCGGCCATGCCGGCCAGTGCGGCCCCGGCCAGCAGCAGCGCATGGCGCCGGTGCATCGCGAAGGTGCAGAAGGCGATCGCCACCACCAGCATGCTCAGGAGAGAGGCGCGCAGCGGGCCGGCGATCGCGTAGCCCGCCATCGTGCAGCCGATCGCGAACAGCGACTGCATGGCTGCCAGCACGTCGGGCGCGATCTTCAAGCGGATGCTGAAGCGGATCAGCGCATAAAAGCCCAGCGTACCGCTCGCGGCGACGATGCCCAGCACCAGCGCCGGGCGTCCCGGCGTGTAGCCAAATTTTACTTGCGCCGCCAGCAGGCTCATGGTGGCCACGTAGAGCATCGCGGTGGCGATCCAGTAGTTGCGCATGCGCCGCAGTGTGAGCGCCTCGCGCGATAGTGGCGGGGTATTGCTGGCGCTACTCGGTACAGGGGGCATGCGCGTCTCCTGCGCCACCCGCGAGCAGGCGCGCGATGTCACCGGCCGGGAGCGGACGGCTGAACAGGTAACCTTGCATCTCGTCGCAGTCGTTGGCGCGCAGGAAATCGCGCTGCTGTTCGGTCTCGACGCCTTCGGCGATCACGCGCAGATCGAGCTTGTGGCCCAGCGAGATCACGGCCATCGCGATGGCCTGGTCGTCGGGCGAGTCGGCCAGGTCGGCGACAAACGATTTGTCAATCTTGAGGCGACTGATCGGGAACGACTTGAGCGCCGACAGGCTCGAGTAGCCGGTGCCGAAGTCGTCGATCGACAGCGCCACGCCCATCGCTTCGAGTTCGCGCATCTTGTCGACCGAGCGCCCGAGGTCGCGCATGATCAGGCTTTCCGTCACCTCGACCTCAAGGCCACTGGCCGGCAGGCCGCTGGCGCGCAGGGCGTCGGTGACGCGCTCGACCAGGCGCTTGTCCTCGAACTGGCGCGCCGAGACGTTGACCGACACGCTGACCGGGGTCAGTCCATCGGTGCGCCAGGCCTGGGCCTGGGCGCAGGCGGTGCGCAGCACCCAGTCGCCGATCGGCACGATCAGGCCGCTTTCTTCGGCCAGGCCGATGAAACGCAGCGGCGAGATCAGGCCTTGCTCAGGGTGGCGCCAGCGGATCAGCGCTTCGACGCCGAACAGGCAATTCGTGCGCAGGTCGAGCTTGGGCTGGTACAGCAGTTCGAACTGGCAGGGGCCCGGATAGTCTTCGGCGCAGGTGTCGATCGCCGCGCGCAGGCCTTCCAGCATCACCAGTTTCTCGTCGACGCTCTCGTTCATTTCGCTGACGTAGTACTGCACGTTGTTGCTGCCCGCTTCCTTGGCGCGGTACATGGCCACGTCGGCGTGCATCATGAGGGCGTTGGCGCTGGCGCCGTCGCGCGGGTAGAACGTCACGCCGATGCTGCAGCTGACCTGCACTTCCTGGCCCTCGACCAGCACCGGCTCGGTGACGGCTTCGCGCACCTGTTCGAGCAGCGGTGCGATCGCCGCCGGGTCGCCCGCCAGTGCCGGCAGCAGGATCACGAATTCGTCGCCGCCGAAACGCGCCAGCGTGTCTTCACGGCGCAGGCAGCGCCCCATGCGCGCGCCGACCACCTTGAGCAGTTCGTCGCCGGCGTTGTGGCCCAGCGTGTCGTTGACCAGCTTGAAGCCATCGAGGTCGATGAAGGCCAGGCCGACCGCGTGCCCGGCGTCACCTGCGGCGACGATCGCCTGGCCCAGGCGCTCGCGCAGCAGGCTGCGGTTGGGCAGGCCGGTCAGGTCGTCGTGGTGCGCCAGGTGGCGGATGCGCTGCTCGGCGAGCTTGCGCTCGGTGATGTCGCGCACGATCACCACCACGCCGCCCTCGACCGCCACCACCTGGCGGTGCAGCCAGACGCCCGGCTGGGGCAGCGTCTGCGCCAGCCATTCGGTCTCGCGCGCGACGCCGTCGCGCGCCACCGCCGCCAGGTCGTCGAAGATGGACACGCCGATCGCCGGCGGCAGCAGGCTCGACATCGGTTTGCCTGCCATCTGGCCCTTGCTCAGGCCCGAGAAATGCTCGGCGCGGCTGTTGGTGGTGGCGATGGCGAAATCGCGCACCTCGCCGCGTGGGCCGAACATCGTGCGCAGCACGAAAAACGCGTCGGGACTGGCTTCCGACGCGGCGGCGTAGGTTTCCTGCGCCAGCCGTTCGCGCCGGCGCGCCTTGGCCAGCTGCCACGACCACGCACTGACCAGGATCACGACGGCGATCAGCAGCGCGCTTGCCGCCCCCGCCCCAAGCAGCCAGGCGCGCCGTTGCTGGTTGAACGCGGCCATCTGTTCGGCCTCTGACAGGCCCGCCACAGCCACCAGCGGGAAGCTGTTCATCGGCTGGCTGGCAACGGTGCGCGCCTCGGCAGCGATTGCCGGCGCGCCGCGCGCGCCCGTGCCGGCCGCCACACCGCCGTGCACGCTGAGCGCAAAGCGCTGGCCCCACGATACCGTCTCGCCAATGCGCAGTGCGCGCAGCACGCCGTCGGTGCCGGCCATGCCGAGCATGCCGCGGTCGCCCTGGCGCGAACGTTCGTAGCCGCTGGTGAAATAGGCCGGGTCGAGCGCCACGACCGCCACGCCGGCAAAGCGCCCGGCGGCGTCGTCGATGCGGCGCGAGAAGTGGACCACCGGCTCCTGCGAATCCTTGCTCAGGCTCGTGAGGCTGACGAACGGTACGTCGTCGCGGGTCTGGCGATGAAATTCGAACCACGCGGCGCCACCCATGTCGCGCACCGTCGATGCGGGGTTGCTGGCGACGATGCGGCCGCTGGCATCGCTGATCTCGACCTGGAACACTAGGCCGGGCGGCAAGAGGCCTTTGGCTTCGAGCGCGGGCAGTGCGCCGGTCGGGCCGTTCTGTTCGACCGCATACTTCAGCACGCGCAGGGTCTGGTCGATCGCGCTCAGGCTGCGCGCCAGCTGCGCTTCATAGGTGTCGAGCAGTTCCTTGGTGGCTTCGCGCGTGGCCGCGATGGCGGCGCGCCGCTCCGCCTCGATCACGTGCAGGGTGCCGAACCACATGGCGCCGAGCAGGACCAGCGCGAACAGCGGCAGCGAGATGTGCGTCTCGAGCGCCAGGCCAAGCCAGCGCGCGAGCGGACTGCGCGTGCGCGGCGCGCCGGCAGCGGCCAGCGCCGGGCCGGTCGGACGCACGAGCGTGTTCATGGCGCGCTCACTAATTGGGCGCTCACTGCAGCACCATCACCGGGCGCACCGACGCATCGAGCGCGGCGCGCTCGATGTAGCCGATCATCGACGGGTTGTCTGCCACCAGGCGGCGCACGGCGGCATCGTTCGCGGCCTCGCGCGGCGGCTGGCCGCGGCCGGTGAACACCATCTTCGACCAGTGCGCCTTGAGCAGCGCGGGGGTCTTGCCGGTGAGCTGGCGATAGAACAGGTCGCGCTGCGCTGCGCCCAGGCCCTGGTCGATGGCGATGGCGGCGGCGCCATCCGGGAAGCGGCCGGTCTGGCCGAGGAAGATGGCGCTGACCTGTTCGGCGTTGAGCACCGGGTTCGGATTGCGGCTCGAGACAATGACGACCAGTTCGGCCGACGCACTCGAGGCAGCGATGCACAGCGTGCACAGGGCCAGCAACTGGCGGGAGTAGGTACCGAGGAGAGTTTTCATCGGCGTCAAAATACAAAGTCCAGCGCGACGCTGGTCACGTTGATCGTGCGATCGGAACGAAACAGAGGCGTCGGGTTGATCAGGGTGCCGCGCGAGCCGCCACGCGGGCGTACTTGCTCGAACTGCAACTTGAGGGCCAGGTCGGATGCGACATCCCAGCGCACGCCGGTGCTCCAGGTCGTCTGCACGGGTATCGTCGCCAGGACGGCGTTGAGCGCGCCATTGAGCTGGGCGGCGCCGGCGGCCAATGGCGGGGGCAGGCCTTGCAGCGACAGACCTGGGTCGGTCGTGCTCACGTCGGAGCGAATCTGCGCATAGCCCAGGTACGGCGTGAACGCACCCTGGCGCCAGCCGGCCCCGACATACACCGAGGTCCCGCTGCCTAGCAGGGAGTCGGTACGGGTGCGGCCCGTTTCGGCGGTGACGAACCACGCGCCCGGATCGTAGCTGGCGCCGGCGCTGATCATCGTCACGCGCTTGTCGACGATGGCGTAGCGCTCGGCCAGCATCTGGCCCTGGGGACCGAACATGCGCAGGCCGGCGAACAGATCGGCTGCGATGGCGGTGTTCAGGCGCGCGCGGGCCGCCGACAGGCGGACAGTCAGCGGACCGTAATCGATGCTGTGCGACAGTCCGAGGATATTTTCGGCGTCGATCTGCAAACCGTTGCCGAGGTCCTGGTCGGTGCTGCCCGAAAAGACCTGGGTGGCATGGCGCACGGCGCCGGTGCTCCAGCGCCAGGTGGCATCGACGCCGTCGCTGCTCGAAATCGGCAGCGCGCCATAGACTTCGACCGGCGTGCGCACCCATGGAATGGTGTAGCCGACCTTGCGCGACTCTGCGCCAAGGAACACCGGCAACGCGATGCGTCCGGCCCGCACGGCGAGATCGGGCGTGAGCTGGTACTTGATGTTGGCCCATTCGACCAGCGGCTGGTAGCTGCCGTCGAGGCGCTGTTCGCTGATCACCTGCAGCACGCCCGACCAGGCGCCCTGGCTGACGTCGAGCTGGGCGCCGAGGCGACTGTCGACATTCGGGCTCCATGCGCCCGATGCGCCGGCGCCGCTGGCGCGCAGAATGGACGAGCTGAAGTCGGCATTCTTGCTGTTCGAATGGACGACGCCGAGCGTGCCGAAGCCGGACAGTTTCCAGGTGGGCTCTGCCGTCTCGGGTGCGACGTCGGACGCCAGTGCGTACAGCGGCGAGCAAGCGAGCACGCAGGTAGCGAACGCGGCAGGCAATAGCGTGCCAGTGAAATAGTGCAAAAGCATGTGGTGTGATGTTGGCGCAGTGGGCCTGTGCGGTGTCGGATTGACGCCGGACCAGAACCTGAAGACTCTAACGAAGCGTACCGTCAAAGTCGAGTGGTGCTGAATAGTTTGGACGATTGGTGATGTTGATGTTGTGGTGCTGCAACGATAGTTGCATATAGTAACATCTTCACGAAAGTGGCGTCGCCTCGGCGCTCCACAAGCGTGCGCCAGCCAGGTCGAGCCAGGTCAGGTACAGGCGCACGTCGAATTCGAGCTGATGATAGGCCGGCTCCATCCAGCAGCACAGCTTGTAGAACGCCTTGTCGTGTTCTTTCTCTTTCAGGTGTGCCAGTTCGTGCACGGCGATCATGCGCAAGAACGGCAGCGGCGCATCGCGAAACAGGCTGGCGATGCGGATTTCGTGCTTGGCTTTCAGGCGCCCACCCTGCACCCGCGAGATCGCCGTGTGCAGGCCGAGCGCGTGCTGGACTACCTGGATCTTGCTGTCGAAAACCACCTTCGAAACTGGCGCGGCCTGGCGCAGGTAGTCGTCCTTGAGGTCTTGCACGTAGTCGTACAGGGCGCGGTCGGTGCGAATGCCGTGCGGCGCCGGATAGCGCTGGCGCAGCGTGTCGCCAAGCCGGTCTTGCGCGATCAGGCCGCTGACCTGGGTGCGCAGTTGCTCGGGGTAGGCAGTGAGGTATTTCAGGGTGTGCATAGGGCGGGCAATGTACCACAGGGTGGGTGTGCCGCGCGACACAGACTCGTTAACCTGTAAACGTCATTCCCGCGACGGGCGAATGACGGTCTCCAAGCGAACAACCAACAACTGCCTAGCTCTCTTTGCTGCCCTGCCGATTGCCCTTTTCGGCCACCGCAGTGGCCGCGGCCCGCTGCGCCGACTGCCGGCTCTCGCCACCCTTGCGGCCGATATCGGCCATGTGCGCGCGGTTGCGGCTCACGGCTTCGCCGCCTTTCTGGCCGGCGCGGCGCGCTTCTTCGGAATCGAATTCGTGCGCCGTGCCTTTCTGGTGCGCCGCCTGGCCGCCCTTGCTGGCGATTTCACGTTGCTGGTTCTGGTCCATCGCCGCAAAACCGCGCTTGGCCGGGTGCCCGCTTTTCTGGGCGCTGCCGGTGCTCGTACCTTTATTGCCGTTCTCTTTGCTGGTCGCCATGTCGATCTCCTGTGCCCGTGGGCTGTCAGTGGTAGAGCTCGTACCCGAATGCCATGAGCGCACAAAGGTTGCGCTCTTGCGTTTAGAGAAACGTGGTGAGCGTTAGTTCCGCCGTATTTGTGGCTTGTTGTCGGTGCAGATCGACGCGCTTCATTGCGGCTTGCGCGCTGTCGGTTGCGCCATGTCTGCCGCGAACATGGGCGCATTGGCCAGGCCGGCCTGCGCCTCGGCCAGCATGCCCATCATGTTTTGCTGGTAGTTGCGCACATGCTCCCCGAGCGGCTGCCAGCCGCGCATGGCGACGGCGCTCAGTTGCAGGGGATCGGTGCAGGCCGCGAGCTGGCGGCCGGTGTCGAGCGCGGTCTCGAGCGCCTGGCGCGCCATCTGCATATTCAGTTCACTCACGCGCGCCAGCAAATCGACATTGCGCTGCGACAGCGTGGCGATCATGCCGGCCTGGGCATCGAGCTGGGCCTGCAGCGCCGGATTGGGCGGGACACTCTCGGAAAAGGAAGGCATGGCACGCTCCATGGAGGGAAGGGCGGTGCGCCCTGACCTTGTACGACCATGGAGCGGGCCGGAAGTTCTGGCGCGTCAGGCGTCGGCCACCTTGAGCACCAGCTTGCCCAGGTTGCGGCCCTCGAACAGCATCAGCAGCGCCTGCGGGAATTGCTCGAAGCCGTCCACCACGTGTTCATGGCTGGCGATCTCGCCGGCCGCCAGCCACGCCCCCAGTTCGGCCACCGCTTCCGGGTAGCGCGCCGCGTAGTCGAACACCACCATGCCCTCCATGCGCGCGCGGTTCACCAACAGCGCCAGGTAGTTCGACGGCCCCTTGACCGGCGCCGTGACGTTGTACTGCGAGATGGCGCCGCAGATCACGATGCGCGCCTTCATGTTGATGCGGGTGAGCACGGCGTCGAGGATGTCGCCGCCGACATTGTCGAAATAGACGTCCACGCCTTGCGGGCAAGATTGCTTGAGCGCGGTGGGCAGGTCGCCCGCCTTGTAGTCGATGCAGGCGTCAAAGCCCAATCGCTCGACGACGAACCGGCATTTGTCGGCGCCGCCGGCGATGCCCACCACGCGGCAGCCCATGCGCCTGGCGACCTGGCCCACGGTCATGCCAACGGCGCCGGCCGCGCCCGAGACCACGACCGTGTCGCCGGCCCTGGCCTGGCCCACGTCGCGCAGGCCAAAGTAGGCCGTCATGCCCGGCATGCCGAGCAGGTTCAGCCACGCGGTGAGCTGGCCCACGCGCGGGTCGATCTTGACGAGGTTGGCGCCCTTGTCATCGGCCGGCCCGGACCAGTAGCGTTGCACGCCGGTGCCGCCGGCCACATGGTCGCCGACAGCAAAGCGGGGCGAGCGCGAGGCCATCACCACACCAAGCCCGCCGGCGCGCATGACTTCACCGATGGCGACCGGGCGGATATACGATTTGCCCTCGTTCATCCAGCCGCGCATGGCCGGATCGAGCGACAGGTACAGCACCTTGACCACGACCTCGCCGTTGCCTGGTTCGGGCACCGCGACTTCATGGAATTGCCAGTCGTGCGGCCGCGGCAGGCCGACCGGGCGCGCGGCGAGCAAGAATTGCTGGTTCGGCGGGAAAGCATTGGTCATGCGGGTCTCCTGGTCATGGATGAATGATCTCTGCCGGGAAGTCTATACCGCACCGCCGCACCGCGCGCGCCGCGCATGCGACAATAGCGGGTTCACGAGCGAGCTTACCAGCGCTACCACCGATCAATCCGTTCAAAGCACCGCATCAATGGCTATCAAAGCGACCATCTACAAGGCCGACCTGTCGATTGCAGACATGGACCGCAACTATTACCAGGAACACAGCCTGACGATCGCCCGGCATCCGTCCGAGACCGACGAGCGCGTGATGATCCGCGTGCTGGCCTTCGCGCTGCACGCCGACCCGGCACTGGCGTTCACCAAAGACCTGTTCGACGTCGAGGAGCCGGCCCTGTGGCTGAAAGACCTGACCGGCGCCATTGACCTGTGGATCGAAGTAGGCCAGCCCGACGAGAAGCGCTTGCTGAAAGCTGCCGGCCGCTCCGAGAAAGTGATCGTCTACAGCTACAGCGCGACGAGCAATATCTGGTTCAAGGGCATCGCCAACAAGATCGAGCGCGCGAAAAACGTCAGCGTGATCAATATTCCGTCCGAGATCAGCGCCCAGCTCGAAAAAATGGCGGCGCGCTCGATGGCGCTGCAATGCACGATCCAGGATGGCCAGGTGTGGCTGACCAATGGTGTCGACACCGTGCTGGTCGAGCGTGAAGTCTTGCGCGGCGCGGCGTAAGACTGTATTTTTCACTGACTTTCATTTGCCAAGGATTGCCATGACCCGTCACCTGATCGCCGCGCTTGCCGCCGGCCTGTTTTCCATCTCCGCGCTGGCCCAGGTCACCGTCACCGAACCGTGGGTGCGCGCCACCGTGCCGGCCCAGAAAAGCACCGGCGCCTTCATGCAGCTGCAATCGGCCACGCCGGCGCGCCTGCTCGAAGTGCGCACGCCCGTGGCCGGCCGCGCCGAGATCCACGAGATGGCGATGGAAGGGCAAGTGATGCGCATGCGCCAGGTGAAGGGCCTCGATCTGCCCACCGGCAAGCCGGTCGTGCTGGCGTCGGGCGGCTATCACGTGATGTTGCTGGACCTGAAGCGCCAGCTGAAAGAAGGTGAAAACGTCGAACTGACGCTGGTGGTGCAGGACGCCGCCGCCAAACGCTCGGAAGTGAAGGTGACGCTGCCAGTCATGCCGCTGACGCACAGCGGCAAGCCGGCAGCGCACGATGCGCACAGTGGCCACGCGGGTCACGCCGGCCACTAATCAAGGCAGGCTTTTTCAGTGCATCACTGCGGCGCGCTCCCGATGCGCCGCACTTCGCCCGAGCCGGCCACACTGCGGCTCACCTTCGGGTCGCCGTAATACCCGACGTCGCCCGACCCGGCGATGCTCGCGCGGATTTCGTTCTTCGCCCACACCGTGGCGTCGCCCGAACCGGCCACGCTGATGCGGGCGGTGTCTGAAGCGATCCGGCCCAGGTCGACATCGCCCGATCCGCTGATCGATACCGCCAGGTCGCGCACCGCGCCGCCATCGGCGCGCAGGTCGCCGCTGCCGGCCACACTGGCCGACACCGTCTCGGCGTCCAGGCGTGCGATCTGGATCTTGCCCGATCCGCCCAGGTCCAGGTCCACCCGTTTGCCGCGCAGGACATCCGCATCGATGGTGCCCGAGCCGCCCAGCGACAGGCGCTCGATCTGGCGCGCCGTCACGACGATCTTGAGGTTGCGCGTGCGCAGGTTCAGGTTGCGCTTGGCGGGACGAATGCGCAGCATGCCGTCTTCCACCTGCGTTTCGATCAAGGCCTGCAGATTGTCATCGGTCTCGACCGTGACGCTGTCGACGCTGCCGCTGCGCAGTTCCAGCCGGCCCGGCAGCCCCATCGCGATGCCCTTGAACGACTCGACCTTGCGGGCCTGGCGCGTGACGCTGCCGTTGCCTTCGACCTGTTCGCTGCCGAACGGCCAGGCCATCGCCGTGGGCGGCGCGGCAGCGCAGGCGAGGGCGGCGGCAAGCATCAGCGCGCGCAGGGCAGGGGTGGAACGATAGGCTTGCGACATGAAGGGCTCCTTGAAAGTCTGTGGGAATGGTTGGCATATTGGCAGGACACCATGGCATTGCCGAGTCGTTTGCGACAGACTGCGCGCGGCGCGGTGTGAAATGCAAGACGGCAGGTTGAAGCGCAGGATTCGCTGATTCCCACGCAAACGGCCGAGATGCACTAAAATAGTGCGCTTTTTGCAACGGAGTAGTGCGATGAACCTGATTTTGTTGGCGCTCGCATTCTGTGTCGGCATTGCCATGTCGGTGCAGGCGGCTGTGAACAGCCAACTGGCCCATTCGATCGGGGCCAATTCGGTGATGGCGGCCCTGGTGTCGTTCAGTTGCGGCACCGTCGTGTTGCTGACGGTGGCGCTGGCCAAGGGCGGCGTGGGTGGCCTGGGCGCGACGCTGACGGCGCTACCGTCGCAACCGGCCTGGAAGTTCCTTGGCGGTTTCCTGGGTGCCGCGTTCGTGTTCGGGACGGTATTCCTGGCGCCGCGTATCGGACTGTTGAGCCTAATCGTGCTGGTGATCGCCGGTCAGCTGATCAGCTCGATGGCGATCGATCATTTCGGGCTGATCAATATGGCGATGCGCAAGGTATCCGGTGTGCGCATCGTTGGTGCGCTGGTGGTGGTGATCGGGGTGACGATCACGGTGTTTGGCGAGCGCATTGTTGCGAGCATGTCACGCTGAAGATTTTTTTCTTTAATGCAATACTCCGGTTCTATAATGGTCGACACTTGATCTTTTACCAGCATCGGCCAGATGGAACATCACCAGTCCTCGCAGATTCCCACCCTGTCGTACATCGAGAACGAAGACCATCCGGTATTCGAAACATTGGTCCAGCAAATCCTGCATCTGCTGAACTCGAAGCTGGTGTTCTCGGACATCATCATTCACCAGAACAGCCCGTTGATGCTGCGCCAGCCGAAAGGGCTGGTGGCGGTGACCGATTCGCCGATCACGAAGGAAGAGCTGGAAGAATTCTTCGACGTGATCGAGCCGAACTGGCCGCAGCGCATCATGTCGCGTGCGTTCGACCGCTCGATCGACCTGCACACGGCGCGCATCCGCGCCAACTGCTTCCGCTTCCAGGGCGGCAAGCGCATCGGCTGCGTGATCCGGCGTTTCCCGAAAGAGCCGATTCCGCTCGATGACCTGGGCCTGTGGGCCGATGAGCGCGAGTTCGCGCGGCTGACCAGCGGCCTGGTGCTGATCATTGGCGACACCTGTCAGGGCAAGTCGACGACGATCGCGTCGATCCTCGACGAGATCAACCGCCACCGCTCGGGCCATATCATCACCATCGAAGATCCGGTCGAAACGCTGATCCCGCAACGCAAATGCATCATCACGCAGCGCGAAGTGGGCGAAGACGGCGACGTCGACAGCTACTACCTGGGCGCACTCGACGCGCTGCGCGAGCGCCCGGACGTGATCGTCATCGGCGAGATCCGCGACGCCCAGACGGCGCAGGAAGCACTGGCGCTGGCCGAATCGGGCCCGCTGGTGCTGGCGTCACTGCATGCGCGTTCGACCGAGCTGGGCCTGCAGAAGATGCTGCGGCTGCTCGGTAACACGGACGCCCAGGCGCAAGCCCTCGCGCACGCACTGCGCGGGGTGCTGTGCCAGGCACTGCTGCCGTCGGTCGAGGGCAATCGCTATCACCTGGCCACCGAATGCCTGACGCCGAGTCCGGCCGTGGTGCGCATGCTCGAAGCCGGTGACCTGGGCAGCATTCGCGCGCACATGAATCGCGGGATCGACGCAGGGTGCCACACGATGAATGCGTCGCTGGAAGGCTTGCTGGCGTCGCACAAGGTGCGGGTCGAGGATGCGCGCAATGCGACCACCGATCGCGTGGCGTTTGCCGACATGGTGTGATGCGTCAGTCGAGAGACACCGCTCGGTAGCGATTGACTTCGGCCGCCGTCACCGGCGCACCGGCATTGCCCCAGCTGGTGCGCACCCACGTTAATACCGCCGCCACCTGCGCATCGTTCAGTTCATGCCCGAACGGCGGCATGCCGTACGGCCGCGGATTGCCGCGCGTGCCGGGCGGGAAGCCGCCGTTGACCGTCATCCGGATCGCGTTCACGGCCGGCGTGATTGTCACCGCGCGATTGCCGGCCAGTGGCGGATAGGCCGGCAGCCTTCCTTTGCCATCGTCGCCGTGACACGCCGCGCACTGCGCCGCGTAGATGCGGCCACCTTCGGCCAATACCTGTTCGCCGGCCGGCGCTGGCGCAGGCTGCGAGACTGAAGGCGCGGCGGCCAGCGATTTCAGATAACCCGCCATCGCGCTCAGATCCCCCGGGCTCAAGTGCTGCAGGCTGCGCGCCACCACCTCGGCCATCGGCCCCGTCGCCGAGCCGCGCGGCGAGATGCCGGTGCCCAGCAGCGCGACGATGTGCGCCTCGCTCCAGTCGCCCAGGCCCGCCTCGGCATTGGCCGTCAGCGAGGGCGCGTACCAGCCGAGGGTAGGTATCATGCCGCCGCCCAGCGCGCCATCCGTCGCGCCCAGGCCGTTGCGCGTGCTGTGGCACGCGCTGCAATGACCCAGGCCTTCGACCAGGTACGCGCCACGATTCCAGCTGGCGCTCCGCGCAGCTAGCGCCTTGAATTGGGCGGGCCGGAAGTACAGCAGGCGCCAGCCGGCGAGTAACGCTTGCTGGTCGTACGGGAAGCGAATCTCGTGCGGCCGGTTCGCCTGGCGCTGCGGCGGCAGGCTGCGAAAGTACGCGAACAGCGCATCGGCATCCGAGCGCGTGACCTTGGTGTAGTTCGTGTACGGGAAGGCCGGATACAGCAGGCGGCCGTTGGGCGCCACGCCATTGTGCAGCGCGTTCCAGAAGTCGTCCGCGCTCCAGGCGCCGATGCCGGTGGCGCGATCGGGCGTGAGGTTCGGGCCGTAGAAGCGCCCGAACGGCGTATCGAGCGCGCGCCCGCCGGCATAGGCCACGCCGCCACGCGCCGTGTGACAGGCGATGCAGTCGCCGGCCCGCGCCAGGTACGCGCCGCGCGCGATGTTGGCGGGTGTCGTGGCCCAGGCATCGGGCGAACTCGCCGGCACGAATTCGGCGCGTGGCCAGGCCAGAGCGACCGCGAGGATGACAGCGCCCACTACCACCAGCAAGACGATCCGCATGGTCTTCATCACGGCGCGCTGCCACACAGAAGCGGCAGCGGCCGGGCGATGCTGTCGGCCGGCCGCGCATCGGGCGGCATCGGCTGCGCCGCCAGCCACCCTGATATGGCAGCGACATCCTCGGGTGACAATCGTGCAGCCACTTGCCCCATGCAGTCCGGCGCATGCGCGCGCCGCACGCCGTTGCGCCAGGCGCCAAACTGCGCGTTCACGTAATCGCGCGGCAGGCCAAGCAGGCCCGGAATGGCAGGCTGCACGCCGGTCAGGCGCGCGCCGTGGCAGGCGATGCAGGCGGGGATGCCGCGCACCTTGTCGCCGTCGTGTACGAGCTGTCGACCGCGTTCACGCAGTGCGGGTGACAGGTCGGTGGCCGAGGGCGGCAGCACGGTCGGCGCCTGCGCCGCGAAGTGGTCGGCGATCTCGCGCAGGTAAGCGTCGGGCAGATGCTCGACCAGATAGGTCATCACGGGATAGTGGCGCCGGCCGTCCTGGAAGTTGCGCAGCTGGTGATACAGGTAGCCGGCGGGCTTGCCGCCGATGCGCGGGTAGAAGCTGTCGTTGACGGGATTGCCGCGCGCGTCGACGCGCGCGTGGCAGGTGGCGCAGGCGAGCAGGCGCTGGGTGAGGGCGTCTGGAACGGGTTGCGGCGCGCCATGGGCCACAAACGTCACCGCGCAAAGAAGGGCGGCAGCGGGCCAACGAAAGCGTGCAGGTCTCATGGACTCACCGGCAGTATGGACGCCGACGATGATAGCGCGAATCTTGAACGCCGCGCGGGAATTACACCGCCGGCGTGTCGGCCTTCCAGCGCCGGTAGATCTTCAGCGCCGCATGGGCATCGTCCGCCGCATACTGCAACTGCTTTTCGGACAGGCGCGGCAGCGACCAGTTGGTGGTCGTGATGCGCTTGGATTTTTGCAGGCGCTGGCCAAAGAAACGTTCCACTGCGCTCCTTGCGCCGAGCGGATTCTTTTCGCCGCGCCGGCGCAGCGCCGTCGACAGGTCGAGCACGTTGCGCAATTCGATTCCGAATTTCGACTTCAGCCGCCGCACGTCGTCGCCCAGGCCAAAGCCCACCTTGAGGATGCTGCTTGAGGCGAGCACGGGCTGCAGCACGGTGAGGGCCAGCGCGATGCCGGCCGGCGTGGCGGTCTGGAACAGAAAGGCGAGCTGGTCGGTGGCCAGTTGCACCAGGTGCGGGCCGGTCGAGACTTCACCCTTGGCGAAGGTGGGCTTGGATTCGGTGTCGAAGCCGATGACGTCGGCAGCAAGCAGCGCCGCCAGGGCTTCCTGCGCGTCCGCGTCGGAGCGCACCAGCCGCACCTGGGCCAGGTCGATGCCAAGGTATGGCGGCAACTCGGGCGGCAGCTCGGACGGCAACGCTTGCGTTGCCGTGCCTTTCAACACGTCGCCCGAATTCAATTCTTGGAGAACTTGGACGCCAGCGCCTGCAGTTTTTCCTGGCGCTTGCGGTTGTTTTCTTCTTCGAGGGCGGCGTCGCGCTCGGCCTTCTTGCGGTCGGCTTCCTTCTTGAAGCGCTGCTGCAATTGCTCTTTGGCGTGCAGGCGGTGCGCTTCAGGCACTTCGGCGCCGGCAGTACCGTCGAGGTCGTAGCGGACCTTGGCTTTTTCCATCGCGCGCAGGTAGCGCATCGAACCGGTGTGGATGCCCAGGGCGGCGCGCATCGTTTTTTTGTCCAGGCCCGGCATGCGTGCCTGCAGCTGTTTGTCGATACCGATCGACAGCGGCAGGCAGTCACGGAAGGCGGGATACTCCTGCTGGAGTTGCTTGAGCAGCGAGCGCGCCGACTGGCCTTGCGCCGGGGCCGGGGCTGCTGGCGCCGCCGGTGCGGACGACAACTGCTCTGGCGATTGCGAAGGCTGCTGCGCGTCCGGGGTGTCCGGCGTGGCGTTGGTGTCGACGGACTCTGCAGGGGTATTGGTATTCATTGACTTCATGGTAAGAACAGGATTGCGAAGGATAGCACGGCGCTAAAAGGCGCATTGTACTAGTTCCACTAATAAATGTTGAGAAACCCGCACTGCGATGGAGCATGACAAGGCGAAATCGTGTATGATCCGCCTCTTGCCTTGAGTCCGGCTTGCGCCGGCGCAGACCAGCAAGAAGGTCGACATGTCGGGGCATCGCACTATGTGACTTGTGTATATCCCTTATCGGATCTATCAATTGTCACCAAAACTTGCATTGGGGCATAATAGCCTCATCTCCTATTCTTCTAGAAAAATAGATGCAAGCCCGTGTTAGCGGGCTTTTTTTCGTTTCGACATGCACAGCACGATTTTGAACAGCGACCAAGTCCCTCTGCCCGCAGCCCCCGATATTGAGCCGGCGCGCGCACCGAAGGGCAGGTCGAGCTTGAAGTCTGGCATGTCCGCCCCAAGGTAGGGCCACTTCCGTTCCCCCTTTCCCAGGTCCCGCACGCGGGGCCCGCTGGATTATTGACTTCGCAGGCGCGCTACTCGCCTCGACTGGAGAGTTTTAAGTTATGAAAAACACCGCCAAGACATTGACACTGACAGCGAAAAAAGCCCCGGCCAAGGCATCGGCCCCGCTGGCAGTGCCTAAAACCGCCACTTCCTACTTCCTGGAGACGGAAGCGGCGGCCAAGGTCACGGTGGTCAAGACCCGTTCGCGCCTGGCGACGCTCAAAGCCCAGGCCGACGCGATCCTGGCCGCTGGTGGCCCGGCCGCCGAGCCTGTGGCAGACGCACCGGCTACCGCGTCGGCTACCGCACCGGTTGCTGCAGTTGTGGAACCAGTCGCCATCGCGCCGGTGCAAGCTGCCGCGCCGGTTGAAGTCAGCGAGCCAGTTGCTGTCGAAGCCGACGCGCTCGCCGGGCAGGATCCTGCAGAAGACTATATGCCAGCGCAAGCCAAGCCGGCCGCGCCGCCCGTCATCGTGCGCAAGCGCGGTCGCCTGGCTGCCCTGAAAAACGCCGAGCCGGAAAGCGACGTCGCCGAAGAAGCCGCGCCAGCCGCAGCCGCGGTTGTCGAGACTGCGCCAGTCGCCGATGAAGCGCCGAAAGTCGTGCGCACCCGCACCGCGCGCCGCGTCGACGCCAGCCCGGCGTCGGTCGCCGTGGCCCAGACCAATGCCGTCGGCACCGTCAGCAAGACCACCGACGCCGCTGCGCTGGCCGCCATCGATACCTCGGGCTACCTGCTGCCGCAAGTGAAGGTGCCTGGTCGTCGCGGCCGCAAGCCGAGCGAATTCGTGCCGGAGAACGACGAAGTCGCGGCGCTGAATGCCGTCGAGCGCGCCGAAATGAAGGCCGCGTCGAAAGTGCGCGAGCGCAAGGCCAAGGGCATCGCCCTGCTGAAAGAAGAAGGTTTCTCCGAGACCGAGCTCGAGCGCCGCCGCCAGCAGCTGAAGAACCTGATCAATATGGGCAAGGAACGTGGCTTCCTGACCCACGCCGAGATCAACGATCACCTGCCGGAAAACATCATCGATCCGGAAGCAATCGAAGGCATCATCGCGACCTTCAACGACATGGGCATTGCCGTCTACGAGCGCGCGCCGGAAGCCGAAATGATGCTGTTGTCGGACCAGGCCGTCACGCCGACGAGCGAAGACGAAGTGGAAGCGGCTGCCGCCACCGCGCTGTCGACCGCCGACTCGGACTTTGGCCGCACGACCGACCCGGTCCGGATGTACATGCGTGAAATGGGCGCCGTGTCGCTGCTGACGCGCGAAGGCGAAATCGAAATCGCCAAGCGCATCGAGCAGGGCCTGAAAGACATGGTCCAGGCGATCTCGGCCTGCCCGACGACGATCTCGGAAATCATCGCGCTGTCGCACAGGATCGCGAATGACGAACTGAAAATCGACGACGTGGTCGATGGCTTCGTCGACATGAACGACACCCCGGCCCCGGCCGCCTCGGTCGCCCACGCCGCTGCCGTCAGCGAAGAGGACGACGAAGAAGAAGAGGAAGAAGTCGAGGAAGAAGAGGGCGACGTCAATAGCGGCGCCGCCGCCGGCTACTCGCCCGAGCAGCTCGCGCAACTGAAGAAGAGCGCGCTCGAGAAATTCTCGCTGATCGAACAGCAGTTCGACCTGATGGGCCACGCGTTCAAGAACAAGGGCTACGGTTCGGCCGCTTACGAAGATGCGCAAGCCGTGATCTCGTACGAGCTGCTGGGCATTCGCTTCACCGCGAAAGTGGTCGAAAAGCTGTGCGACACGCTGCGCGGCCAGATGGACGAAGTGCGTTCGATCGAGCGCGCCGTGCTGGACATCTGCGTGAACCGCTGCGGCATGCCGCGCGCCCACTTCATCAAGGTCTTCCCGGGCAACGAAACCGATCTGCAATGGGGCGACCGCGAAGTCGACTGCGCGTATCCGTACAGCGCGGTGCTGAGCCGTAACCTGCCGGCGATCAAGGAACTGCAACAGCGCATGATCGACCTGCAGGCGCGCGTGGCGCTGCCGCTGGCCGATCTGCGCAAGATCAACAAGCAGATGGCGGCGGGCGAGAAGCGCGCACGCCAGGCCAAGCGCGAAATGACCGTGGCCAACCTGCGCCTGGTGATCTCGATCGCGAAGAAATACATCAACCGCGGCCTGCAGTTCCTGGATCTGATCCAGGAAGGCAATATCGGCCTGCTGAAGGCGGTCGACAAGTTCGAATACCGTCGCGGCTACAAGTTCTCGACGTATGCGACGTGGTGGATCCGCCAGGCGATCACGCGTTCGATCGCCGACATGGCCCGCACGATCCGCGTGCCGGTGCACATGATCGAAACGATCAACAAGATGAACCGCATCTCGCGCCAGATTATGCAGGAGACCGGCAGCGAGCCGGATCTGCCGACCCTGGCCCTCAAGATGGAAATGCCAGAGAACAAGGTTCGCGAGATCATGAAGATCGCGAAAGAGCCGATTTCGATGGAAACGCCGATGGGCGAGGACGGCGATTCGCAGTTGGGCGACTTCATCGAAGACAACGCCACGCTGGCCCCTCTGGACGCCGCGCTGCACGCATCGATGCGCAATGTGATCAAGGAAGTGCTCGATTCGCTGACGCCACGCGAAGCGAAGGTGCTGCGCATGCGTTACGGCGTCGAGATGTCGAACGACCACACGCTGGAAGAAGTGGGCAAGCAGTTCGACGTCACGCGTGAGCGGATTCGCCAGATCGAAGCGAAGGCGATGAGCAAATTGCGCCAGCCGTCGCGCTCGGACAAGCTCAAGACGTTCCTGCACAATCAGTAATCAGTCATCAATAAGCTGCGCGCCGACTGGTTCGGCGCGGGAAAATCGCCCGGTTCGTGCCTGGTGTTGTTCAGTCAGCCTCAAGACCGTCATCCCCGCGCAGGCGGGGATCCAAGGCAGTTGCACAGTGATTGCACCAAGCATTCGTGGTGTGCGTGCAAACTTGGATCCCCGCCTTCGCGGGGATGACGTTTTTGAGCTGACTGAACGGTATTCCCGGTTCGTGCCGAGCCTTTTTCCTGGCGCAGGTTTTCACCTCCCTTCCTGATAAGACACTATGCATCCGACGTTACCCCTGCAAATCGCCTTCGCCTGTCTTGCCACCCTGACGTTGCTGCCGGCCACCGCCCAGGACGCGATCGTTCCCGATCGCCCCAATTTCGTCGATTCCACGGACGTCGTCGGCCGTGGCCAATGGCAGGTCGAAACCAGCGTGCAGGCCGAGCGGGACAAGGCCGATGGCGTGCGCACGCGAACCTACACGATGCCGACGCTGCTGCGCTACGGCGTGGGCGATGTGCTTGAATTGCGGGTCGAGACGGACGGGCGCACGGTCGAGCACACACGCGGCGCCGACAGCCTTGCCGGCTATGCGGACGCGGCTGTCGGCATGCGGTGGCATGTGCAGGACGCCGCACAGGGCCGACCATCGGTGGGGCTGGTGCTGCAGGCGGACTTGCCTACTGGCTCGCTGGCATGGCGCGGCCAGCGCGTGCGCCCGTCGCTGCGCCTGACCGGCGAATGGGATCTGCCAGCCGACATGTCGCTGGGCGTGACCACCGGCGCCGGGCAGGAGCGCAACGACGCTGACAAACGCTATGGGTATGGCTTGGCCGGCTTGGTGCTTGGCAAGGCGATCACGCCCGCCTGGGGCGTATTTGTCGAACTGGCGGCGCCGCAGATTGCACGCGCCGCCGACGGTGGCACGGTTGCCACGTTCGACGCCGGTGCGACCTGGCTGGTGTCGAACCGCTGCCAGCTCGACACCATGCTTGCACTTGGCCTGAACCGGCGTTCGCCGGATGCGGCGCTGACCGTCGGCCTGTCCTTCAAACTCTGAGCAAAAGCCCGGCGCTTAGCCGGTATTGCGCAGGCCTGCAGCCACGCCGTTGATCGACAGGTGAATCCCCCGATGCACGCGCGGATCGGCTTTCTCTGGGTCGCCGCTCAAGGCCCGGCGCCGGTGAATCAGCTCGACCTGCAAGTGATTGAGCGGATCGAGATACGCAAAGCGATTCTGGATCGAGCGCGCCAGCAGCGGATTGCCCGCGAGCCGTTCGCTGGCGCCGGTGATCGACTCCAGGCAGCGCAGTGTCTCGCCATGTTCGGCGGCGATGCGGCGGAAGATCCGTTCGCGCAGGCCCACATCCGGCACTAGGCCAGCGTAGCGCGAGGCGATTGCCAGGTCGGTCTTGGCCAGCACCATGTCCATATTCGACAGCAGGGTGGCGAAGAACGGCCACTCGGCGTACATCGTACG
The DNA here is from genome assembly GCF_040790145.1 of Massilia aurea. Lineage (GTDB taxonomy): Bacteria > Pseudomonadota > Gammaproteobacteria > Burkholderiales > Burkholderiaceae_D > Telluria > Telluria aurea_C. The sequence continues at coordinate 87,128 of NZ_JBFMMP010000012.1, read as the reverse complement.
CAGTTCTTCCAGTCTGGCGTCGCGATCACCCTCTTCGAGCCAGCCCTTGACGCTGGACGCGAACCCGAACCAGCCCGGCAGCAGCAGGCGGCACTGGCCCCACGAGAAGCCCCACGGAATCGCGCGCAGGTCTTCGATGCGGCGTGTCGACTTGCGCGACGCCGGGCGCGAACCGATATTGAGCTCCGCGATTTCGGCGATCGGCGTGGCGGCAAAGAAGTAATCGGTAAAGCCGGGCGTGTCGTACACCAGGTCGCGGTACGCTTTATAGGCGCGGTTCGACAGCTCGGCCATCACGGATTCGAAGCGGTGCAGGCGCTCGGTCTGGTCCAGGCTCGCGGTATTGGGCGTCAGGCTCGCTTCCAGTGTCGCCGATACCAGCAGCTCCAGGTTACGTCGGCCGATCTCGGCGTTCGAGAATTTGGACGCGATGATCTCGCCCTGTTCGGTCAGGCGGATCTGGCCATTGACGGTGCCCGGCGGCTGGGCGCGGATGGCGTCGTAGCTCGGGCCACCGCCACGGCCGACCGTGCCGCCGCGGCCATGGAACAGGCGCAGCTTGACCTTCTGCTGCGCGAAGACCTCGACCAGTTTCAGCTCGGCTTGGTACAGCTCCCAGTTCGATGTCAGGAAGCCCCCGTCCTTGTTGGAGTCGGAGTAACCCAGCATCACCTCTTGCAGACGGCCCTGTTTCTCGATCACGTTCGCCACGAACGGCAGCGCCATCCAGGCGTCCATGATGCCGGCCGCGCGCTGCAGGTCGGGGATGGTTTCGAACAGCGGGATCACCATCACTTCGCCCGTCGCCGCGCTGGCACGCAGCAGCCCTGTTTCCTTTTGCAGCAACAGCACTTCGAGCAGGTCGGACACGGTTTCGGTGTGCGAGATGATGTAGTTGCGGATCGCGCGCGGGCCGTAGCGCAGGCGGATGTCGCGCGCGCAGCGCAAGATCGCCAGCTCGGACGTGGTCTCTTCGCCATAGGTTTCCCACGGCGAGATCAACGGCCGGGCGCCATCGAGTTCGCGCAGCAGCAGCGCGATCTTGGCGTCTTCGTCGAGCGCGGCGTAGTCCGGCTCTACGTCGGCGCGGGCCAGCAGTTCGGCCAGCACGCGCTCATGGATGTCCGAACTCTGGCGCATGTCGAGCGAGGCCAGGTGGAAGCCGAAGATGCGCGCCGCGCGCAGCAAGCCCGCCAGGCGCGGCGTGGTGAGCACGGCGCCGTGGTTCTGGCGTAGCGAGTCGGCCAGCGTTTCCAGGTCGGCCGCGAACAGCTCGGGGTCGAGATACGGCGCCGCGTGGCCGACTTCCTTGCGCAGGATGTGGCCCACGCCGAGCTCGCGCGCGGTGGCGGCCAGGCGCGCATAGATGCCGATCAGCGCGCGCCGGTATGGCTCGTCGCTGCGGTGCGGCGAGGCGTCGGGCGAGTTCTGCGCCAGTAGCTCCAGCGCTGGCGTGACGCTCACCAGCAGCGTCGATGCCGACAATTCGGCGCCCAGCGTGTGGACTTCGTCGAGGTAGAAATCGAGGATGGTCGTCGACTGGCGCGTCAGTGCGTGGCGCATCGTGTCGGCGTTGACGTTCGGGTTGCCGTCACGGTCGCCGCCGATCCAGCTGCCCATCTGCAGGTACGATGCGTGCGGCTGGGGGGCGGAATTTTCAGCGCTGCCCTCAGCGCCGTATTGTTCGGCGATCTCGAATTCGATGTCGTCATACAGCGCCGGCAGCTCGCGCAGGAAGGTGATGCGGTAGTAAGAGAGCGCGTTGTCGATTTCGTCGGCCACCGTCAGCTTGGAGTAGCGCAGCATGCGCGTCTGCCACAGCGTGGCGATGCGGGCGTGCAGCATCTGCTCGTTGCGCTGGCGTTCGCGCGGCGTGAGCGGCGTGTCGCGTTCGGCCAGCAGGCGCGCGATATCGTGTTCGGCGTCCAGGATGCTCTTGCGCTGCACCTCGGTCGGGTGGGCCGTGAGCACGGGCGAGATCAGGGCATCCTTGAAGAAGGTCTGCACCTGCTCGCGCCCGATCCCGGCGCCGGCCAGCTTGTCCAGCGCATAGCCGATGCTGCCGGCGCGCGGGGCCGAGCCCTTCAGCAGGTGCGCGCGGCGGCGGCGGTTGTGGTGCTGGTCTTCGGCGATATTGGCCAGGTGCGAAAAGTAAGAGAATGCGCGCACGACCGAGATGGTCTGGTCGCGCGTGAGCCCGTGCAGCATCGTCGTGAGTTCTTCGCTGGCGTCGGGGGCGTCGTCGCGCCGGAACCGCACGGCGGTCTGGCGGATGGTTTCGACCAGGTCGAAGACGGCGACGCCTTCCTGGTCGCGCAGCACGTCGCCGAGCAGGCGGCCGAGCAGGCGGATGTCTTCTTTGAGCGGCGCGTCCTTGTCGGCGCCAGCGGATACGTCGGGGAGGGCAGTGTTGTTCATATCGACCACAAGTAAGCGTTGTGCGAGGGCGGTTGGCCACGATCTGCAAGAGGCCCCCATGATAAAATTTGTGATCTTATGCAGGGAGCGGCTACCGGCATCGTCCGGATCGGCCCAATGACAGTGAAAGAATTCGAGTGTTAGCAGCTATACAGCAGGGTACGTCGGCCGCACCGGCGGCGCCCAAGAAACTGATTATCGCATCCCGCGAGAGCCGCCTGGCCATGTGGCAGGCAGAGCACGTGCGCGACCGGCTCGTAGCATTATATCCACAGTGTAGTGTTGAAATTCTCGGAATGACAACCCGGGGCGACCAGATTCTCGACCGAACGCTGTCGGCCGTGGGCGGCAAGGGCCTGTTCGTCAAGGAACTCGAAGTCGCCATGGCCGAAGGCCGCGCCGACCTGGCCGTGCACTCGCTCAAGGACGTGCCGATGGAACTGCCCGAAGGCTTCGAGCTCACGGCCGTGCTCGAACGCGAAGACCCGCGCGACGCCTTTGTCTCGAACGACTACGACAGCCTGGCTGCGCTGCCTCCCGGCGCCATCGTCGGCACCAGCAGCTTGCGGCGCCAGTCGCTGATCGCGGCGCGCTATCCGCACCTGGTGATCCTGCCGCTGCGCGGCAATCTCGATACGCGCCTCGGTAAGCTCGATCGCGGCGAGTATGCCGCCATCATCCTGGCCGCTGCGGGCCTCAAGCGCCTGGGCCTGCCGCAGCGCATCCGCACGGTGCTCGAACCCGAAACGAGCTTGCCGGCCGCCGGGCAGGGCGCGATGGCGATCGAGATTCTCAGCAGCCCGCGCAGCGACGGCGTCGACCTGCGCGCCGTGCTCGCGCCGCTGAACCATGGCGATACTGCCAGCGCAGTGCTGGCCGAGCGCAAGGTGTCGCGCATCTTTGGCGGCAGCTGCCAGATTCCGCTGGCGGCGTTCGCCACCGTGGACGGTGGCCAGCTGCGCCTGCGCGCGATGGTCGCCACGCCCGATGGCAAGCGCAGTGCGCATGCCGAAGTCACCGGCCCGGTCGGGCAGCCCGAGTACCTGGGCGAGCAAGTGTCCGAACTGCTGGCCCAGCAGGATGCGAATGCCATCCTGGCGGCGTGCCGCATCGATGCCGCCGCCAGTCAGGAAAACTGAGCGGATGCTTCAATCCGATCGCGTTGTCGTGATCACGCGTCCGCGCGCACAGGCCGCTGCGCTGGCGCAGGCGGTCGATGGCAGCGGCCGCGCGGCCGTGATCCTGCCGCTGCTCGAGATCAGCCCGGTCGCCGATGCGGCGCCGTTGCGCGCGGCGCTGGCCGAGCTCGACCGGTTTGCGCTGGTGGCGTTCGTGTCGCCCAATGCGATCGATGCGGCGTTCGCGTACGTCGACGCCTGGCCGCCAAGCGTGCCGCTCGCGATCGTCGGCGACGGCAGCCGCGCCGCACTGGCGCGGCATGGCGTGCGCGGTGACGCGTTCACCATCTTCAGCCCGGCCGACACCGCGCACAGCGATTCCGAGCATCTGCTGCAGAGTCTTGACCTGGCGGCGTTTGCGGGCAAACGCGTGCTGATCGTGCGCGGCGACGGTGGCCGCGAACTGCTGGCCGATGCGTTGCGCGCGGCCGGCGCCCGGGTCGAAGCGGTGGCGGCCTACCGCCGCGCCACGCCGGTATTGACACCTGAACTGGCCGCACGATTGCGCGCCTTGCTGGCGCAGCCAAACGACTGGATAATCACGAGCTCGGAGGCCCTGCGCGGACTGGCCGGGCTGGTACGATCTCTCGACGCCGATGGCGCAGGGGACGGCGCGGGTGCGCTGATGCCCCGGTTCTTGCAGCAGCGCCTGATCGTGCCCCATGCGCGGATCGCCGAAACGGCCCGTGCGCTGGGCCTGGAGCACGTGCTCCTCACCGGATCCGGCGATGCACGCCTACTAGCAGCGTTACAATCACAATAATGAACGAATTGCCGAACAATCCAGACCAACCCCAGGCCAACGTGCCCGCTCCCAGCCTTCACAAGCCGGACGATGCCCCCGCGCCGCCGGCCGCGCCGCCGCGCCCGAGCGGCCCGGCCACGCGCGGCCTGCTCGAGCGCGTGGCGCGTCCATGGCCGCTGGCCGTGATCGCGCTGGCGCTGCTGCTGGCGCTGCAAACCTTTTCGTCGCACACCCGCATCAACTCGCTGCGCCAGGACATGGCGCGCAGTCTGCAGAAGGGCAATGCGGTCAATGCCGAGACGGCGGCGCTGGCCCGCGACGTGGCCGACCAGTCGAAAGAGCTGCAGATCAAGGTCGGCGTGCTGGAAAGCCGCCAGAGCGAAGCGCAGAGCCAGCAGGTCGCGCTCGAGCAACTGTATAAAGATTTGTCGCAGAACCGCGATGAATGGGCGCTGTCCGAAATCGAGCAGGTGCTCGCCACCGCGAGCCAGCAGTTGCAGCTGGCCGGCAATGTGCAGGGTGCGCTGATCGCGCTGCAGAACGCCGACCGCGCCGTCTCGAGCTCGAATGCGCCGCAATTTCTCACCATCCGCCGCGCGATCGCGTCCGATATCGACAAGCTCAAGGCTTTGCCGGCGGTGGATCTGCCCGGCGTCGCGCTGCGGCTGGACAACGTGATCGTCCAGGTCGAGACACTGCCGATGCTGTCCGACGAGAGGCCGCTGCTGCCGGTGGCGCCGGTGCGCACGACGCGCCGGCTCGATCCCGCAGCCGCGCCGGCAAAGGGGAATGCGCCGGCGGCCCCGCCCGAATCGCTTGGCGTCGGTCAGCGGCTGCTGCAAACCTGGAGTCTCTGGAGCCAGGAGATGTGGGACGACGTGCGCCAGTTGATCCGCGTGCGCCGCGTCGAGGAGCCCGAAGCCCTGATGCTCTCGCCGAGCGAATCGTTCTTCGTGCGCGAGAACCTGAAACTGCGCCTGCTCAATGCACGCCTGGCCCTGTTGTCGCGTAACGAAACCACCTTCCGCGACGATCTGGCCACGGCCCAGACCATGCTGGCCAAGTATTTCGACACGCGCGCCCGCACCACGCAATCGGCCCAGGCGGCATTGCGCCAAGTGCAGGCCAACGACCTCACCATCGAGCTGCCGACCCTGGCCGACAGCCTGGGCGCGGTGCGCAACTACAAAGCGAAGCAATGAAAGTGAAGCGATAAGCATGCGTGTACTTCTCTGGTTAGTCGCCCTGATGGCCGCGGCCATCGGTATCGCAGTGACGGCGCGCTTCAATCCGGGCAATGTGGTGCTGTTCTATCCGCCGCACCGGATCGACATGTCGCTCAATCTGTTCGTCGTGGTGCTGATGCTGCTGTTCGCCACGCTGTACGTGTTGGTGCGCACCTTCTACGCCACGGCGCGCATGCCGCAGCGGGTGGCGGCGTACCGCCAGCGCCGCCGCGAGCGCGATGGCAACAAGGGCTTGCGCGATGCGTTGAAAGCCCTGTTCGAGGGCCGCTTCGGCCACGCCGAAAAAGCCGCCATGCGCGCCGCCGACCTGCCCGAAAACACTGGCATGGCGGCCCTGATCGGCGCGCGCGCGGCGCACCGCATGCGCGAGCCGGCGCGGCGCGACGCCTGGCTGGCCGGCATCGCGCACGACACCACGCTCAAGACGGCGCGCCTGATGACGCTCACCGAACTGCTGGTCGACGACCACCGCCCCGAAGCGGCGCTGGAAGCGGTGGCCGAACTCAATGCCAGCGGCCAGCGTCACATCCACGCGCTGCAATGGGCGATGAAGGCCAACCAGCAGGCGCGCAACTGGCCCGAGGTGCTGCGTCTGGTGCGCATCCTCGACAAGCGCAATGCACTGCATCCGGCGCTGGCCCGCCGCCTGCGCGAAATGGCCTACGAAGCGTTGCTGGGCGAAGAAGGCCACGACGCCGAATCGATCCGCTGGACCTGGGCCACGGTGCCGCTGCAAGACCGCACCGTGCCGTACGTGGCGGCGCGCGCCGCCGGCGCCTTCAATGCGCGCGGCCTGCACGATGAAGCACGCGCGATTGCCGAAGAGTCGCTGCGCGCCAACTGGGACGAGCGCGTCGTGCGCGCCTACCGCGATGCGGCCAGCCCGGCCGGTTCGCCGTCGCTGCTGGCCCAGATCGAGGCTTGCGAAACCTGGCGCCGCGAACGGCCGCTCGACGCCGAGCTGGCGCTCACGCTCGGCACACTGTGCCTGAAGCAAAAGCTGTGGGGCAAAGCCCAGCGTTATCTGGAGCAAGCCTTGTCGGACGCGACGGAAGCGGCGATGGTGCGCGAGGCGCACCTGAAACTGGCCCAGATGCACGAGGCGCTGGGGCAGGACGAGCCGGCGGCAAAGCATTACCGGCAGTGCGCTCTGGCGACCGTGTTGTAACGCGTGCCTTTCGCTATAATGACGGACTAATTTTGACTCTTTTGCAACCAAGGATCCTCTCATGAGCTTGAATAACGTCCCAGCCGGCAAAGACGTGCCGAACGACTTCAACGTCATCATCGAAATCCCGATGAATTCCGATCCGGTCAAGTACGAAGTCGACAAGGATACCGGCGCGATTTTCGTCGATCGTTTCATGGGTACGGCCATGCACTACCCGTGCAACTACGGCTACGTGCCGCAAACCATCGCCGACGACGGCGACCCGTGCGACGTGCTGGTCATCACCCCGTTCCCGCTGCCGCCAGGCGTCGTGGTCCGTTGCCGCGCCCTGGGCGTGCTGAAGATGACCGACGACGGCGGCGGCGACGCCAAGGTCATCGCAGTGCCGATTGAAAAAGTGCTGCCGATGTACAAAAAAATCCAGTCGCTCGACGACGTGGAAGAGCTGCGCTTGAAGCAGATCCAGCACTTCTTCGAGCACTACAAGGATCTCGAAGCCGGTAAATGGGTCAAGATCGAAGGCTGGGCTGGCATCGATGAAGCCAAGGCCGAGATCGTCGCCGGCGTGGCAGCATTCAACAAGGGCGCCGAGGCGTAAGCCAGCGCGCAAGCAGTGCCCGAAAGCCGGCAACCTGCGAGGGTTGCCGGCTTTTTGCTTTCATCCACGCCGGCTCATGTCACCACCCTATGTCGCGCAGCAGCGTCAAGGTCAGGTCGCGCGGCGGACTGACAACGTGGGGCAGGTCGTCATTGATCGCCGGTTCCATCAGCAGGTTCGGCCTGGCCTCGGTGGTGAAATGCGACACCGACGAGCCGGGCGCAAGAACGCCCGGCGTGTAGAGCAGCATGCGACCCCTGGCATCCGTCCCGGCCAGCCGATCCGGGTCGCTGGCCAGGCGCGCTACCACGCCGGAGCGGGTACGCGAGCGGTTCTGCAGTACGGCTTTCAGTGCCACCCCGTCGGCCCGGGTGATGCGCGCGGAGGGTATCGCGATGTCCGGTGCGTCGCCGGGCAGGTCGGCCACTTCACCGGCCACGTTGTCGGCCAGGATCATGCCGATGGCGCCGGCCGTCTGCACATTGCGCGCCTTGACCGTGAAGTCGCAACTGCCCCGATCGACCAGCGCCACATTGCCGCGCACCGCCAGCGCATTGGTCGGACTCAAAGGCGTGCACGCCAGGCCGGCGCCGTTCGTCTGGTCCATCACCGGCATCAGTTGCCCGCTGACGGGCGCCGAATCAATCGACGGGCCGAAGTTCGCCTCGCCCACGAAGTAGTTGCGCGCGGCGTTGCCGCCGGCGACGCCGCTGATGGTCAGCCGCGACGCCGGGTCGAGCACCGCGGGCGCCGCAGCGGTGACCGACGCGCCGTTCCACGAAAGGCGGCGCCAGGCGGTGGCGCTGGCGGCACGTTCGGCATCGCTCATCTGCGCCCACACGCGCTCGCGCACGTTATCGAGCAGGTAGAAATCCCACACCGATGGCCTGCCTTGTAGCTGCTCGCCGGTTGCATCATCGGTGAATGTCTGGAAGCCGAGTCCGTGGGCGATTTCGTGCAGCAGCGTGGTGACGAGGTCGATGCCGTCGCCCGCGTTGCGGTCCAGTCCCAGGTAGAAGGTCAGGCCCGGCACGCAGTCGGGGAACAGGCCGAGGCGCGAATTAAAGCGGGCGATGATGTGCGGCGCGGTTGGCCCGGCGAAATCGACGCCGGCCAGCTTGCTGGCCAGGGCGCTTGGATACCACGGACCGCGAATCGGTGCGCCGGCGAACTCGGCCACGACCTGGTTCGCGCCGGCCGCGCCCAGCACGGCGCCGGTAGCGTTGCAGTCGAGCGGCAGGAAGGCCGCACCGATACGGATCGGCACGTCGCTGACCAGGTGCGAAGCCCAGATGTCGGCCGCATACTGGAAGGCGTACAGGCGCTGCTCGCCGAGCGTGACGCCCGGATTGCCGCCGACCGGTTCGGCTGGCGTGGGATCGTTGAAGCCGACGCCGGCGGCATTCTGGTTGACGATGACGATGGTGGCGGCGTGCGCCGTACCGAGACCGGCACCGAGACCGGCGCCAAGGCCGACAAACGCCAGCAGCACGCACGCAAGCAGGCGCGCCAGGGCGCCGGCGCCCAGGTTGTGCATGCGCTTAACGGTGGTCATCATGGGACGCTCCTGCGCGCGCTACGGCTTGTTCGATTGCCTGCGTGGCGGCATGGGCGCTGTCGACGCAGTGCTGCGTCGCCGTGCCGTCCGCGCTGCGCCGGACCACCGCATACACCAGGCCGCGCTCGCCCAGTTCCACGGTACGTTCGCCGCCCGGGCCGACGACTTCGGTGATCGGCGCAGGCCGCGGCGTGGAGCTCGACTGGCGCCGCAGGTTTTGCAGTTCGCCCGGCGTGGGCGCGCGCAACTGGCCCGTCTCGGCATCGCGCACGACGGTGAGGCCCTGCGCGGCAGGGGTTGGCGGGGTGGCGCCGGCGGCGCCGAACAGCAGCGCCAGCGCAAGGAAGGATAGTGGGGCAGTGGCTCGCATGGTGGCTCCGGATCAATGGCGCTCGCGGCGGCGCAGCAGGCCCAGCACGCCCAGGCCGCTGGCCACTAGCAGCAGGCTGGTCGGCTCGGGTACCGAGGTGACAACGCGCACCGTGTCGAGCCCGACATAGCTCAGCGTCGCCGGATCGCCCAGGTAGCGAAACGCAAAGCGGCCTTCGCCGTCGACCGTCAGGTCAGCGCTCCACTGCTGCCATTCGGCGGGGAACTCGCCCGCGCCGCCGATGGTGGTCAAGAGCATATCGAAGGATGCCGCGTCGGTGCCGCTGCCGCTGCCGAAGCGCACCTCGAGCAGGTCGTCGAAGCCGTCGACGAGCTCGCGGTTGGTGAAGAACGACAGCGTGGTCAGGCCGCTGAGGGTGAGCGTGGGCGTGATCAGCCAGTTGTCGACGACGCCGAAGCCGTTGGCGGCGCTGAGAAAGCTCGCGGCGGCGTAGGCGCCAGGCGCCCCGGCCTGGGCCGAAAACACGTCGGGATTACCCTGGAACCAGGCATTGCCAGGCGGGAAGCTGCGGTTGATGCTGGCCCAGCCCGACAGATCGGCCACGTCGCCGAAGCCTTCGCTGAGCACTTCGATCCCGGCGGCGTGCGCGGCCAGGGGCGAGGCCGTGGCGGCAGAAACCACCGCTGTCGCGAGCAAGTAATTGAGTCGTTTCATTGATTGATACCGTTGTTGGGCCAGGTGAATGGGGTTCCCCTCGCTGGCGACGTCGGGGCCATTGCCAGCTCCATCATAGAAACCGCAGGCACTGCGGTATTGAGATGCGTTGGAGCGGCCGGGCGGCGTGCCAGGCCTGACTCAACGCGGGGGAGGGAACCATTGGAGGCCGAACGGGTCGGTGCGCGGCGTGTAGAACGCCAACAATAAAAAAGACCTCCGCAGAGGTCCGGGAATTCTCACGAGTTCGCCTGTCGTCGCGCCAGCCACGCGCGCAGGCGCAGCTTGCCCACGATGCCGATCGGGAAGAAGTAAATCGACAGGATGAACAGCACGCCCAGCCACAGCATCCAGCGGTCCGGGTGCAGGGCGGCGGCCAGCACCGGCACGCCCTCGAGCGCGGCCGATCCATGCGCCATCAGTTCTTTCAGGTAGTTCTGGGCCAGGATGAACAGCGTGGCGCCCACCACCGCGCCATACATCGTGCCCATGCCGCCGATCACCACGATCAGCAGGATGTCGGTCATGACCTCGAAGCCGAGCGACGTCTTCGGCCCCACATAGCGCAGCCACAGCGCCATCAGCGCGCCGGCCAGGCTGGCCGTCAGCGCCGCCAGCAGATTGGCCCAGATCCGGTACACCATCGTGCGATAGCCCAGTGCTTCGGCGCGAAACGCGTTTTCGCGGATGGCCAGCAGCACCCGGCCGAACGGCGAGTTGACCAGTCGCAGCAGGAACAGGAACAGCAGCAGGCAGCCGAAGAACACGACGTAATAGGTCAGCACCTTGCCATCGACGTAGCGCCCGAGCACCTGATCTTCGAACAGCAAAAAGCTCGGGGAAAGCACGTCCGGCACGCTGAAGGTCACGCCATCCTCGCCGCCGGTGAAATCCGACAGCTGCGAGGCCAGCACCGCGAACGATGAGGCCACGGCCAGCGTGATCATGGCGTAGAAGATGGCTTGCACGCGCAGTGCGAACAGGCCGACCACCAGCGCCAGCGCGAGCGAGAGCAGCAGCGCCAGGCCCAGGCCCGTCATGGCGACGGCCCAGGTGGGCTCGTCGATGCGCGCCAGCGCCAGCCCGATGCCATACGCACCGATCCCGTAGAACATGGTGTGGGCGAACGAGACGATGCCGGTGTAGCCCAGCAGCAGGTCGTAGGACGCGACCAGCACGATGTAGACGCAGATGGTGGCGGCCGTATTGAGCGGGCGCGCGCCCGAGGTCAGGAACGGCGCCAGCGCGAGTCCCAGCAGGATGGTCACCAGCACCACGCTGAGGATGCGGCTGCGCGGCAGGTCGCCGGATAAAAGTCGGATCAGCATGCTCAGCGCCTTCCCGTCGCGTACAGCCCGGCGGGCCGCCACAGCAGCACCGAGATCATCAGGATGATGCTCGAGACGAGCGCAATCTTGGGCGCCAGGAAGCCGGCGTAATTGGCCACCAGCGCCATGAGCAGCGCACCGATGAAGCAGCCGCCCACCGACCCCAGGCCGCCGATGATGATCACGATGAACAGCATCACCATGATCTCGCCGCCCATCGCGGCGGTCAGCGTTTCCTTGTACAGGCCCCACATCACGCCGCCCAGGCCGGCCAGGCTCGAGCCGGCCGCGAACACCATCACGAACAGGCGCCGGATGCGATAGCCGAGCGCTTCGACCATCTCGCCGTTTTCCACGCCGGCGCGCACGAGCAAGCCGATCTTGGTGCGATTGAGGATCAGGAACATCGCTGCGAACACCACCAGCCCGACCACCACCGCCACCAGCCGGTACCTGTCGATCGCCGCGTCGCCCAGCAGGATCGCGCCGCGCAGGGCCGTGGGCAGCGGCACGGCGATCGTCTCGGCGCCCCACAGCACGTGGATCAGCTGCTCGGCCACGATCATGCCGCCCATCGTGATCAGGATCTGTTTCAGATGCTGGCCGTAGACCGGCTTGATGATCAGGCGCTCGAAGGCCCAGCCCAGCAGCGCCGTGACGATCATGGCCACTGCGATCGCCAGCGCCAGCACGCCCAGGTTGATCGGCAGCGAATCCATCTCGAGCCAGCCGCGCATCGGCAGCAGCACGAGCGTGGCCGAAAACGCGCCGACGGCGACAAAGGCGCCATGGCCGAAATTGAGTACGCTCATCAGCCCGAACACGAGCGTCAGGCCGCTGGCCATTATAAAAATCATCATGCCCATCGCCAGGCCCGCGACGGTGAGCGTGAGCCAGGTGGGGAAACTCCCCACCAGTGGCAGCATGACGAGCATCAGCGCCGGCACGAGCAGCAGCGGCGCGATGTCGCGGCGGGTGGCCGGCAGCTGGACGTCGGCCGGCGGTACGGGAAGGATTGCGGACATGGTCACTCCTGTAGATGTGTGTCGGGCGACGACCCGAGCGACAGCCCGAGCAGGCGCTGTTGCAGCGCGGCGTCGCCGGCCAGCATGGCCATCGGGCCGGCATGGACCACGCGACCGTCGTCCATCACGCTGGCGGCATCGCCCAGCGCACGCACGAAATGAAAGTTCTGCTCGACCAGCAGGATGGTCGTGCCCTGCGCCCTGAGTTCGCGAAATGCGGCCATCAGGCTCTGCACGATGCCCGGCGCCAGGCCCTTGGTCGGCTCGTCGACCAGCAGCAGTTTTCTCGGTTCGACGATGGCGCGCGCGATCGCCACCATCTGCTTCTGGCCGCCCGACAGGTTGCCGGCCGGGTAGTGCCAGAACTTGCGCAGCGCCGGGAAAAAGCCGCAGATCCAGTCGACGCGCGCGGCGTCGAGCGGGCCGTCGCGCGCGGCCAGCAGCAGGTTTTCGCGCACCGTCAGTTCGGAAAACACGGCCATGTTCTCGGGCACGTAGGCGATGCCGGCGCGCGCGATGTCCGGCGTGCCGAGTACCGTGATGTCGCGCCCGTCGAAGTGGATGCTGCCGCTGCTGGCGCGCCACAGACCCATGATCGTGCGCAGCGTCGTGGTCTTGCCGGCGCCGTTGCGCCCCAGCAGGACGGCCAGCTCGCCGCGCGCCACCTGCAGATCGACGCCGTGCAGGATGTGGTACTGGCCGATGTGCGTGTGCACGCCGGCCAGGCGCAGCAAGGGTTGGTTGGTCGCGGGGTCAGGCGCGAGCATATTCGGTGTCGGACGTTCCAAGATAGGCTTCCTGTACGATGGTTGATGCCATGACCTCGCGCGGCGGCCCATCGGCCACCAGCGCGCCGTTGTGCAGCACGACGATGCGGTCGGCCAGCTGGCGCACGACGTCCATCTTGTGCTCGACCAGCAGCACGGTCTTGGCGGCGTCGCCCTTGACTTCGCGGATCAGGTCGAGCACCACCGGCACTTCGTCCACGCTCATGCCGGCGGTGGGCTCGTCGAACATCATCACGGACGGCTGCAGCGCCAGCAGGATCGCCACCTCGAGCTTGCGCTGGTCGCCGTGCGACAGCGTGCCCACCAGCATGTCGCGCCGCGCACCCAGCGCCACGCGCTCGAGGTAATACTCGGCGCGCTCGATCAGGGTCTTGTGGCTCGACCAGACCGAGAAAAAATTCAGGCCCATGCCGGCGCGGCTTTGCACCGCCAGGCGCACGTTCTCGATCACCGAGAGCAGCGGAAACAGATTCGTCAGCTGAAACGCGCGGCCGATGCCAAGACCCGTGCGGCGCGCCGCGCCCAGGCGCGTGATATCGCGCCCGTGCAGGTGCACGCTGCCGGCGCTCGCGCGCAACTGGCCCGATATCAGGTTGAACCACGTGGTCTTGCCGGCGCCATTGGGCCCGACGATCACGGTAAGCGTGCCGGGATAAAAGTCGGCCGTGACGGCGTTGACGGCGACGTGGCCGCCGAAGCGGATCGTCAGGCCGCGCGTGGACAGGGACGGCGCAGCAGGGCTGATAGCGGCATCCATGTCAGCGCTTGTTCCGCACCGGCAGCGGCATCTCGGCGGCCGGGATTTCGCGCACCAGTTCCAGCAAGTCCCACTCGCTCTTCTGGTCCTTCTTGATGCGGAAGTGGTACATCGGCTGGATCGCCTGGTGGTCTTCGCGGCGGAAGGTCATGGTGCCTTTCGGCGTCTCGAAGGTCATGCCTTCCATCGCGGCGGCCATCTTGTCGCCATTGCCGTCGGGGGTCTTGCCCAAGGCTGCAACGACCGCGCTGGCAGCGGCCATGCCGCCGGCGGTGAACATGTCGGGCGGGGTCTTGAAGCGCTTGGTGTGCTGCGCCACGAGCCAGTCGTTCATCGGGTTCTTCGGAAAGTCGTAGTAGTAATAGATAGTGCCTTCGGTGCCGGCGTAGGCCTTCCAGGTCTTCATCACGGGCAGGATATTGCCGCCCGGGGCCAGCGCGATGCCGTAGCGCTCGGGCCTCATGTCGGCGATCTTGTTCATCGGGTTCGGGCCGGCCCAGACAATCGCGAGCACGCGCGGCTGCGGCTTGTCTTTCAGCGCATCGAACAGGCGCTGCGACGATGCCGTGAAGTCGGTGGTGGCCAGCGGCGCGTATTCTTCGTGGATGACCCTGGCCTTGCTGCCGGTGGCCGCCAGGGCTTCCTTGCCGGCCTTGATCGCATCGCGCCCGAACGCGTAATCCTGTGTCAAAAATCCCACGCTGCCGCCTTTGAGCGTGCTGGCGGCCGCCAGCGCATCCTGCATCGAACTACGGGCGGTGCGAAAAATGTACTTGTTCCACTTGTCGCCCGTGATCGCATCGGCCACGGCCGGCTCGACGATCAAGACCTTCTTGTATTCCTTCGCCACCGGCAGCATGGCCAGCGCCGAGCCGGACGACGTGGTGCCCACGGCGATGTCGACGCGGTCGTCGCCATACGCTTCGGCCAAGAGCGTGCGGCCCAGGTCGGGCTTGCTCTGGTCGTCCTTGACGATGACGCGGATCTTGCGGCCGTTGATGGCCATTGTGCCCTTGGTGAGGTATTCGAGGCCCAGCATGAAGCCGTTCTCGGTCTCGCGCGCATAGGTCTCGAGCGCGCCGGTCTTGCCTGCGATGAGCGCGACCTTGAAGTCCTTGCCCTGGGCTGAAGCTTCGGACGCGGTGCCAAGCGCGAACGCGGCCAGCAGTGACAGGGCGAATGGTTTGATCGAATGGGGCATGCCGTCTCCTTGGGTATTTTTGTAGGTTATGGCGTCCGCACCAGGAAGGCGCGGATCGCATCGAACGCGGGTGCTTCGGTCAGCATCGGCGCGTGGCCGACGTTCGGCACCTCGGCGTACGCCATGCTGGGCGCCGTCTTGCGCATCCAGGCCGCCTGCGCCGGTTCGACCAGGTCGGACAGCGCACCGCGGATCAACAGCGTCGGGCGATGCCGCGTCAGGCGCCGGAACGCCAGGCGCAGCGCCAGCGACGTGGCGGGCATGCGGCCCGTCAGCAGGCTGGTGGCAATGCCCGGATCATAGCGGGGGCACAGCAGGCCGTCGTCGCGCTGCTCGAAGGCGCGCCGGGCCCACTTGTTCCACTCGGCGGCCGGGTTGTCGGGGAAGGCGCAGGCGTTGATGTCGCGGACATGGCAGGCCGCCTCGTCCCAGGTCGAGAACAGCGCCGGCTTGCCGGCGTAACCGGCGATGCGCGCCAGGCCGCGCGGCGACAGCACCGGGCCGACGTCGTTGAGGACCGCGCCGGCAACCAGGTCCAGGCGCATGGCGGCCAGCGTCATCGTGATCAGGCCGCCCATCGAGGTGCCGATGAAGACCGCGCGCGCGATGCCCAGCGCGTGGGTGAGGGCCAGCACGTCGGCGGCGTAGACCGACGGCGTGTAGTTGGCCGGATTCGGGTCGCGCGCGGAATGCCCGCGCCCGCGCACGTCGAGCGCCAGCACGCGCCGGCCCAGGCCCGCCAGCTGCGGCGCGAGTTCGTCGAAGTCGAGCGAGTTGCGCGTGAGGCCGTGCAGGCAGATGACCGGCAGGCGTGCCGGGCCGGCGGCGGCGGGGTAGTCGCGGGCGTAGAGCGTGAGGCCGTCGCTGCTGATGTAGGTGATGGGGGTGGAGAGCACTCGGGGGTTCCTGTTGATGTGACGGCGGCTTTGCGTTAGTGACTTCGGTGGAGAAATTGGGTCCCCGCCTTCGCGGGGAGTCATTGCCGCCAGTGGCGGCGATGACGAATGTCTGCCGACAGTTAAAAGCGCAGCTCGAGGGTTGCCGAGACTGTGCGGGGGTTGCCGTAGAACGCGGTGAGCGTGCCTTCGTTGCCCAAGGTCGGAAACAGGTAGCCGGCGGTTTTGTAGTGCTCGTCGTTGAGGTTCTTGCCGTGCAGGCCGGCGCGCACCTTGCCGTCGGCGCGGGTCCAGACGACGCTCGCGTCCCAAATCTTGTACGAGTCCTGGTCGAGGATCGACGCGGTTTCGAACTGGCTGGTGGCGCCCTTGAACGAGTAGCTGCCGATCAGCGATACGCGCCCGTTGTGGCCCATGATCGGCAGCGGGATGTCGTAGTTGGCGCGCAGGTTGGCCGAGTTCTTCGGCGTGTTCTGGAATGTGCGCTGGCCGGCCACGTCGACGTTCGCCACGATGTATTCCTTGTACTTGGCGTCGATGTAGCTGTACATCCCGGCCACCATGAAGTTGGGCGTGATGTTGGCGACCGCCTCGAGTTCGACGCCCTTGATTTCGGCCTTGCCGGCGTTGGTCGTCACGCCGGCGAAGCTGTCGTCGCGCCCATCGCCATTGGTATCGATGGCCACCGAGCCGGGAATCTGCACGTCCTGGTAATCGCTGTAGAACACGGCCAGGTTGGTCGTGATGCGCCCGCCGTTGAAGGCCGATTTGAGGCCCAGCTCCGATGTTTCGATCGTCTCGGGCGCATAGCCGGCGCGCGCGGTATCGAGCGGGATCCGCGTGCCCACCACGTTCAGGCGCGGATCGAACCCGCCGCCCTTGAAGCCTTCGGAGTACGACGCGTACAGGTTGTGGGCGTCGTTCATCTTCCAGCTCAGGGCCACGCGCGGCGTGAATTTCTTGTCTTCGCGCTCGAGCAGGCCGCCGCGCAGGTCGGTGTCGGTGCGGAACAGGATCGCGTTCGGATTGCCCATCTCGGGCGAGCCGGCCAGGCCGAAATAAATCTGGCGCAGCACGTCGGCTTCGCGCTTGTCGACCGTGTAACGCCCGCCCAGCGACAGGTTCAGGCCATCGACGATGGTATAGCTGCCGTCGAAGTAGGCGGCCCATGCCTCTGTGTCGATGTCGCCCATCGTGAAGGTCGAACTGGGAAAGGCGCCGGCCAGGATGGTGTCGAACTTGTTGTAGGCGTTGGCGTCCATGTAGTACACGCCGGCCACGCCCTGCAGTCGCGCGCCGGTGTAGGTCACCTGCAGCTCCTGGCTGAACTGGCGGTTGGTGTACAGCGCCGGCACTTCCATGTCGACCACGGGCAGGGCATCGAAGTCGATCGGCGCCCACGATTTGTCGCGGCGTGCGGCGGTGATCGATTTCAGGCTCCACTCGCTGTTGACGTGGTAGTCGATCGTGGCCGAGCCGCCGTACGAGCGCACTTCTTGCTCGCGGCCCAGCGCGCGGGTCAGGTTGCCGCGCGTGTCGAACACATCGTCCAGAATCGGCGCGCCGCCGGTGCGCCCGACGATCAGGCGGTGCCCGTTCTTGGGGTTGGAATCGTCTTGTGTGAAGTCGCCGGCGAAGCGGACGAACAAGTCTTGCGTGGGCGTGAACTCGGTCGAGAGACGGCCGGCCGTGACGTCCTTGTCGTAGTTGCCCTTGCCGGTAGTGAGATTGTCGCCGAAGCCGTCGCGCTTGAAGCGCGCGAAGGTGCCGCCGACACGTACGGTATCGGAGACCGGCGTGCTGGCCGTGACCACGGCTTCCTTCTGGCCGTATTCGCCGACCGTGGCGCGCACGCGCACGTCGCGCTGCGGCGCGAGCTTGCGCGTGACGTACTTGACCGCGCCGCCGATCGTGTTGCGGCCATACAGCGTACCCTGCGGGCCACGCAACACTTCGATGCGCTCGACGTCGTAGATGTCGGCCACGGCGGCCTGCGGGCGGGCCAGGTAGATGTCGTCGATGTAGATGCCCACGCCAGATTCGAACCCGGCCAGCGGGTCGGCCTGGCCGACGCCGCGGATGAACGCGGTGAGCGTGCTGTTGGTGGCGCGCGAGGCCTTGAGCGTGGTGTTGGGCAGCGACAGGGCGAGGGCGGTCACGTCGGGAATCGCCTGCTTGGACAGCTGGTCGGCCGAGAACGCGGTGACCGACACCGGCACGTCCTGCAGCGACTCTTCGCGCCGGCGGGCGGTGACCACCACCTTGGACATGTTTCCCCCGGTGTTCTCTGCCGCCGCGCTGGACGCAACCTCGCTCGTGGCCTCCTGCGCGTGGACGGCGCCGATGGCGCCGCCGGAAAGGGCCAGCAGGGCGCAAGCGGACTGGTTCAGCAGCTTCAGTTTCCTGGTCGGACGCATTCTTGTCTCCTCGTTTTTTTGTCGCGGCCCGCAGTGCGCACTCGCGTATGCCGCTGAGTGTGCACCTGCTGGTTTTGGTTTAAAAGTCAACGTTTGCCCACCCCGTTGTGCATTAATGCACAGCTCACCGCACCGGACCTGTGCGAAATTTGACGCGGCTCAGTTGCTGGCGCTCTAGTGCACCGCACCAATTCGTGTGCTCGGACAGCGACGGTGGACGTTTTGCTTGCAGGGGGAATGTGCACGAGCGCACAATCTGTCACCTTGATCATGAACAAGCGCTCTCATGAATACGCTTCCTGAGTGGACAGACCTGCGATTCTTCCTCGAACTGGCGCGCGCCGGCACCTTGTCGGGCGCCTCGCGCCGACTGAACGTCGAGCACACCACCGTAGCGCGCCGCATCGACCGGCTCGAGCACCAGCTGGGCGCCACGCTGTTCGACCGTTCGCGCGAAGGGTATGAGTTGACCGAGGTCGGCACCGCGCTGCTACCGCATGCCGAGGCGATGGAAGGTGCTGCGCTGGCGGCGGCCGAGCAGATCGGCGGCGCCGAAGTGGCGGCTCACGGCGTCGTGCGCCTGGGCGTGCCCGAGGTGTTTGGCGTGAAGGTGGTCGCGCCGCTGCTGGTCGATTTGCTGGCGCAGCATCCCGATCTGCAGATCGACTTGCTGGCGCTGCCGCGCTTTGCCAACCTGGCCAACCGCGAGGCCGACCTGGGCGTGATGCTCGACCCGCCCACGACGGGCCGCTATGTCGTCACCCGCCTCGCATCGTTCCGTTTCTATTTGTATGCTTCGCCCGCGTACCTGGCCAGGCATCCGGTGATCCGCGAGCAAGCCGACCTGGCGCGCCATGACTTCGTCGACTACGTGCAGGACCGGCTGGCCAGCCGCGAGCTGTCGTACCTGAATGAATTGGGCTTCACGCCGCGCCGGCGCATGTGCTGCTCGGGCATGACAGCGCAGATCGAGGCGGCGTCGCTGGGCATGGGCCTGATGATGGCGCCGCCATATGCAGTGCCGGGGGACGGCCGCCTGGTGCCGGTGCTACCGGCGTTTTCGGCCGAGCGCTCATTCTGGCTCGCCGCGCCGGCCGACCTGTACCGGCTGCGGCGCGTGAAGGTGGTGTGGGACGTGCTGCGCGAGTATGCCGACAGCTCGCCGGGGCTGTTCGTCAAGGATGGGATGCAGTAGTTTCCAGCGCCAATTGCAGAGCCGCGCGCCCGTTCATAGTATCCTCGCACGGTATTTATTTTCCCAGGGCCACCATGCGCAGCCAGATCAGCGACGACATCACCTTCCGCAAACTCGAGATCCTGCTGGCGTACATGGAGGGCGGCAACCTGAACGCCGCCGCGCGCATGCTCGACATCAGCGCCGTGAGCGTGCACCGCGCGCTGCATTCGCTCGAGGACGGCATGAGCTGTCAGCTGTTCAGCCTGCAAGGTCGCAACCTGATTCCTAATGAAGCGGCGCAGGTGCTGGCCGATGTGAGCCGCGAAGTGGTGCGGCTGATGGCGGACGGGATCGCGGCGACGCGCTCGGCGGCGGGGTATTCGGCCGATCATCTGAAGATCGGCTCGCTGTATTCGCTCACGACCGGGACCATCCCGGATGTCATCATCGGCATCAAACTGCGCAAGCAGGAACTCGAAACCGAACTGGTGCTGGGATCGAATGCGGATCTGCTGCACAAGCTCAAGCAGAATGCGATCGATGCGGCGCTGATGGCGGTGCCCGAGCCGGATCCGGATATCGAGTCGATCGTGCTGTTCGAGGATGAGATTTTCTTTGCCGCGCCGGCCGGGTCGCCCTATGCGGGCATGGCCGAGGTGGATCTGCGCGCCTGCGCCGACGAGAAATTCGTGTGCCTGAAGGATGGGTTCGTGACCTTCAGCGGTTTTCAGGAAGCGTTTCGAATCGCGGGGTATGCGCCGAGTATCGTCACCCGCGTCGGCGATATTTTCTCGTTGATGAATCTGGTCGGGGCGGGGATTGGCTACACGCTGCTGCCGGGGCGGGTGCGGCATGCGTTCGGCGACAAGGTGCAGTTGATACCGTTGAAGAACGAGTACCTGATGCGGCAGACGATCGGGTTGAGTTTTTTGCGGGTGCGCGAGCGGGATCCGAATTTGCTGGCGCTGGCGGCGGTGTGCAGGATGTTGAAGCACCGGCCGCGCGAGCGACAAGATTGAATCAGGTGTCGCGCCATTTCGTTCTGATGGCGCACTGTGCTACTGCCTGCACTGAAATCAAAAGGCTCTCAATCGAGAACCTTTGAATCTTGCTCACGGCTTGGTGGCTCGCTGTGAGCCAAGCGCATGTCTCAGCGCCTCCGACTGGTTCTCCAAACTGATTCGCTGCCTTGCCGCCTCCCGCCGAAGGGCCTGGGCGCTTCCGTAGGCCGCCACGAGCCGAGCAGCATAGTTCGTCGCAAGCTTTTGCATCATGTCGAACGGGAAATCGTCGTCAAAGATTCTGGCTCTGAAAACTTGTCGAGCGTCCGCTTCAAGCACTTCGCACTTTTCACGATCGACATTGAGAATGAAGCCGAAGCCGCCCGCGGTGTATTGGGGGTCGTCACGCGTTGGTTTGCTGTCGACCTCGTAACCGTTCAGGACGTAGTATGTCCGACCGGATGCATCGCTCGCTTTGGCAAAGACAAACCACACGCCCTTGACCTCTTCGCTGTCGTTCAGGACATGACATCCCACCGCGATATCTTTCGGAAGCGGCTCTGACTGTACTTCCATTTGACTTTGGCGAACTTCAAGCAGACGCTCTCAGAAAGCAGTGAACCCGCCACAATGCCCGGAATAATCTGCCCGATCAGCACGTTTTCAAGCTCGATCTCGACATATTTGATCGGCCTCCCGTCGCCGTCTGCCCGCATGAATTCAAACTTGGCCTTGGGGATGGTTTTTCCCGTCGCGCATGTTTGCATCAGGATCGGTGAGGACAGATCCGCAATCTTGTCGAACATGATGTCGTCCAGCTCGCAGCGCTCTGCGGTGTGCCCGCCATTCGATGACGCGCATGCTGACCGCGGCTGCATGATTCCCCAATGGACGGTAGAACATTCGATCCGGCCTTTATGCGAGCTGTCGTCTGATTCCCCTTTGATACCATCGATTTGCAAATAAACATCGCTCGCCATGACTTGCTCCGCTGTGAGTGGCGGAGCGACATTCTTGCGCTCGCCATCTCTGACGCCTTTGGGCTCCGTCGAAGGCAGCGTCCAGGCACCGGCGGTTCGGCATGTAACACGTACATTTGCCAGTTGGTGCGCGCTGGCGGCTTCCCAGGGCCAGGCGCGCCAGAGCCGATTTGTAGCGGCCAGGCGCGATCCAGGCATCGCGCATGCGACGCGACGGCTATCGGGCCGTCATGCATGAGCAATGCGATCTTTGCGCTGAGGACAGTGATACTGGGGTCAGGTCTGACAGTGGCGAGTCAGGTCATTAAACACGATACTCAAGCCCGCTTCAACTGGCTGATCACGCTGGCAACCTTGGTCGTGATCATATCGACCGCCGGATTGTTCGCCCCGTGCGGGATGATGATATCGGCGTTGCGTTTGGTCGGTTCGATGAATTGCTTGTGCATCGGCCGCACGGTGTCCAGATACTGGCTGATGACGCTTTCCACCGAGCGGCCGCGTTCGGTGATGTCGCGCTGCATGCGGCGAATGAAGCGGATGTCGGACGCCGTATCGACGAAGATCTTCAGCGACATCATGTCGCACAAGGCCGGGTCATACAGGGCGAACAGGCCTTCGATCACGATGACGGGGGCCGGCTTGACCGGGATCGTGCGATCGGAGCGGTTATGGAGCGTGAAGTCGTACTCGGGCATCTCGATCGATTCGCCCCTGCGCAGGGCTTGCACATGCTGCACCAGCAGTGACCATTCAAAGGCCTGGGGATGGTCGTAGTTTTGCTGGGTGCGAACTTCAGGACTGAGGTGGGTCTGGTCGCAGTAGTAATCATCTTGCATCACGACCGACACCATCTCGGCGCCGAACATGGATAACACTTGCCTGGACACCGTGGACTTGCCACTGCCGCTACCGCCTGCGACGCCAATAATAAACGGTTGGAAAGGAATACTGAGCATGCCGAATGATACCGGAACCAGGACCGGACTGACAGGTCCTGCCGGTGAGACGGTCGCCGAATTCACGCGCCGGATCGCGGACTGACGCCGTTTTTCGGCTTAAGATGCGCAATGCTCATCGCCGTCCGGAAGGAATGAAAATGCATCGTTTCTCACTGCTTGCAGCCGCCGCATTCAGCATCAGCTCTTCCGTTTCAGCCCAGGACGTGATCCTGATCGGCGAAGTCCAGCAAGTCATCGTGCAGCGGTCCGGCACCCCGGACTGCCCGCCGCCATGCCCGCCTGTTACGCTCAATCCGGACGGATCAAAAAGGATCTGCATATCGAATGGCGGTGGGTGCCAGACGATGGATGTGAAAATCGAGCATGTCTATCGTGGCGTCGCCAACGGCGAGACGCGGCGATTCAAGTCGCGCATCGGTGAGTGGGGCCCGACCTTTCCGGTGAAGGAGAAACGGATCGTGGTGAGCGAAGCGGCGGGGACAGTCTCCTGGTCCCCGGCAATCGAACAAGCCGGCAAGATTTTCATCGACCCGAGACGTATGAGGACGATTGGCGGCGTGCCAATCTCGGTCAATGACAGTGACAGTAGCGAGCTGGCGGCATTGGCCGAGCTACTCGAGCGTGTCCCGACCGCGCTTGGGCACTAACGCGAGAGATGTCCGCGCGCACGCCTTTACTTCAGGCTGCGCAACGCCGCCTCGATCGCCGGATACGTAAACACAAACCCCTCGCGTGCAAACCGCAGCGGCACCACCCGCTGGCCCTCAAGCAGCAAGTCGGCCTGCTCGCCCAGCGCCAGGCGCATCGGCCAGCCCGGCGTCGGGATTACGCATGGCCGTTTCCAGACGCGCGCGGCCGCCTGGCTGAACTCCAGCTGCGACAGCGCGATCGGCGCTGTGAAGTTGGTCACGCCGACCTTTGGCGCCGACCGGTCGCTCAGCGCAAGCCGCCAGCGGTGCGCGATGCCGGACACGAGATCGTCGATGTGGATCCACGACAGCCACTGGCGGCCGCTGCCCAGCCTGCCGCCAATGCCCAGCCGGATCGGCAGCAGCATCATCGGCAACGCGCCTTCGTGGCCCAGCACCAGCCCGAAGCGCATGCACTCCACCGGCACGCCATGGCGCACGGCGCCGGCGGCGGCGGCTTCCCACTCGCGGCACAGGTCCGACATGAACATCGGCTGCGGCGGCGCCGATTCGTCGAGCTTGGTATCGTCGCCGATCGCCTGGATGCCGTAGTAGCCAATGGCGGATGCCGACAGCAGCAGCATCGGCTTGTGGCTGGCGCGCCCGATCCAGTCGACCACCTTGTCGGTCAGCGCGACGCGGCTCTGGCGCAGGGCGCGCTTGCGTGCCTCGGTCCAGCGCTGGCCCAGAATGCGGGCGCCGGCCAGGTTGATGACGATGTCGACCCTGGTGTCGGGCGGCAGGTCGTCCATCGACGCGATGGCGCGCACCTGGCCATCGAACATCTGTGCGGCGCGGTCGGTGTCGCGCGTCAGGGCGATCACGGTGTGCCCGTCTTTCAGCAGCGCGCGCACCAGGTTCTGGCCGACGAATCCGGTGGCGCCGGTGACCAGGACGCAGCGCGGTGTCGTGTCGAATACAGGGGGCGGTGTCGCGTGGGTGTCCATCTTGTTCTCCGGTTGTGGTCTTTGGGGGCGTGGCCCGTATTGCAGCACCGATTTTACCCGCTGCGGACGGGCAACACTTCCGCTGACAGTAAACGTCGCCAGCTCAGCGTAATTGATCTGGGCGGCGATCGGGATTACCTTTGCGTCACAACCTGCATAACAAAAGAGCATGGGCCGGCCCGTATCCCAACCGAGGAGACGATGGCGACAGGCCCTGCATTGGAGACGTATCACCAGCGGATAGCCGGGTGGAGCCGGCGCCGCATCACGTAGGAGCCACCCTGTGTCCTCTCATGTCATAGCAATCTGCGTCCTGGCACTGATGTTCATCGTCGCCACCGCCATGCCCATCAATATGGGCGTCATCGCGTTTGTCGGCGCCTTTTTGGTGGGCACCATCGTCTTCAGCATGGAGACCAAGGCCATCATGTCCGGCTACCCGGCCGAACTGTTCCTGACCCTGGTCGGCATCACGTTCCTGTTCGCGCAGGCCCAGAACAATGGCACCATCGACTGGCTGGTGCGGCAGGCCGTGCGCGCCGTCGGCGGGCGCATCGCTGCCATCCCCTGGGTCATGTTCTTCGTGACGGCGCTGCTGACATCTGTCGGCGCAGTGAGCCCGGCGGCCGTGGCGATCATCGCGCCGATCGCCCTGAGCTTCGCCGCCAAGTACAAGATCAATCCATTGATGATGGGCCTGCTCGTGATCCACGGCGCGCAGGGCGGCGGCTTTTCGCCAATCAGCATCTACGGCGGTATCACCAACAAGGTCGTGATGGAAGCCGGGCTGCCGATCTCCCCGTTGACCACTGCCTTCACCAGCCTGGGCGTGAACCTGGCCGTGTCGGTCATCCTGTTCTTCGTGTTCGGCGGCGCCAAACTGATGCGCCAGGAAATGCCGAAGTCGAGCGGCAAGGGCATGCCCATGACGCCGTTCACCCCGCCAGTGGCGGTCGCAGCGCAGGGCCCGCAGATCTACGGCGACGCCGAAAATGAAACCGGTACCGAAGAACGCCTTACGGCACAGCGCTCGACTGCGGCAGTCGGTGCGGTCGGCGTTGGCGGCCCGGGTTCCGGCCTGGGCGCAGGGGAGGTCGCGCTGGACGCCGGCCCCACCTTCCACCAGTTGGTCACGGTGTTCGGCCTGGCCGCACTGGCGGTTCTCGTGCTGTTCTTCAAGCTCGACATCGGCTTCGTCGCCCTGAGCATTGGTCTGGTGATTTCGATCCTGTCGCCGCAAGTGCAAAAGCGCGCGATCGGCCAGGTCTCGTGGCCCGAAATCATGCTGATCGTCGGTGTCAGCACCTATGTCGGCGTGATGCAGAAGATGGGCACCATCACCTGGGTCGGCGAGAGCGTCGCCAGCCTGACCTCGCCCCTGACGGTGGCCTTGTTGCTGCTGTTCGTCGGCGCCATCGTCTCGGCCTTCGCCTCGTCGACCGCGGTGCTGGGTTCGCTGATTCCGCTGGCCGTGCCGTTCCTGGCGTCGGGCACCGGGGTCGACGCCATCGGCTTCATCGCCGCCATGGCTGTCGCCTCGACCATCGTCGACGTCAGCCCGTTCTCGACCAACGGCGCACTGGTACTGGCCAGTGCCCAGGGCATCGACCGCGACGTGTTCCTGCGCCAGCTGATGATCTACGGCGGCATCATTACACTGGTCGCGCCGGTCGTCGTGTGGCTGCTGTTCGTGGTGCTGTAACCGCACCCAATTTTTGGAGTTTTTCATGAATCATCTTGATGGCCGCTGGACCGGCCAGCAACGTAACCGCAGCGAGCGCCTGGCGCGCGCCGGCGCTGCCCTTGGCGGCGCGCTCGACGGCAAAGTCGTCCAGGCCTCGCACATCGTCGAGCTGCTGCATGCCGTGCTCGAACCGGGCGATCGCGTGTGCCTCGAAGGCAATAACCAGAAGCAGGCCGATTTTCTTGGCAAGGCCCTCACGCGCGTCGATACGGCGCGCGTGCATGACCTGCACATGCTGTTGTCGGTGCTCTCGCTCCCGGAACACCTGGACGTGTTCGAGAAGGGCATCGCCTCGAAACTCGACTTTTCATTTTCGGGCCCGCAGGCGGGGCGCCTGGCCAAGCTGGCGCAATCGGGCAAACTCAATATCGGCGCGATCCACACCTACCTGGAGCTGTTCGCCCGCTACTTCATCGACCTCACGCCGCGCGTGGCGCTGGTGGCGGCCGAGATGGCCGACCGCGAAGGCAATCTGTACACCGGCCCGAACACCGAGGACACGCCGGCGATTGCCGAAGCCACGGCCTTCAAGAGCGGCATCGTGATCGCGCAGGTGAACCAGATCGTCGACAAGCTGCCGCGCATCGACATCCCCGGCGACTGGGTCGGCTACGTCGTGCAGTCGCCCACGCCGTACTACATCGAGCCGCTGTTTACGCGCGATCCGGCCCTGATCTCCGAGATCCAGGTCTTGATGGCGATGATGGCCATCAAGGGCATCTACGCCGAGTACGAGATCGAGCGACTGAACCACGGTATCGGCTTCGACACCGCCGCCATCGAACTGCTGTTGCCGACCTACGCCGCGAGCCTGGGCCTGAAAGGCAAGATCGCCCGTCACTGGGCCCTCAATCCCCATCCCGCCTTGATCCCCGCGATTGAAGCGGGTTTTGTCGAATCGGTGCATTCGTTCGGCTCCGAACTCGGCATGGAAAACTATATCCGCGCGCGGCCCGATGTGTTTTTCGTGGGACCGGACGGCTCGATGCGCAGCAACCGCGCCTTTTCGCAGGCGGCCGGGCACTATGCCTGCGACCTGTTCATCGGCTCGACGCTGCAGATCGATTTGCAGGGCAATTCGTCGACCGCCACACTGGGGCGCATCTCGGGCTTTGGCGGCGCGCCGAACATGGGCGCCGATGCGCGCGGCCGGCGCCATCCAAGCAAGGCATGGCTGAAGGCCGGCGAGCAGGCGCGCGCGGGCCGCAACACGATCCCGCGCGGGCAAAAGCTGGTGGTGCAGATGGTCGAAACCTTCCGCGAGCACATGGCGCCGGCGTTCGTCGACAAACTCGACGCCTGGCAGCTGGCCGAGCAGGCCGGCATGGCGATCCCGCCGGTGATGATCTACGGCGACGACGTGAGCCACATCCTGACCGAGGAAGGCATCGCCAACCTGCTGCTGTGCCGCACCGACGAAGAACGCGAACAGGCGATTCGTGGCGTGGCCGGCTACACGCCGGTGGGGATGGCGCGCGACAAGCGCATGGTGGAAAACCTGCGCGACCGGGGGATCATCCGCCGCCCGGAAGACCTTGGCATCGACAAACGGATGGCGACCCGCGACCTGCTGGCCGCCAAGAACATGAAGGGCCTGGTGCGCGCATCCGGCGGGCTGTACGACCCGCCCAAGCGCTTCAGGAACTGGTAAGGAACACATCATGGAAACGCTGAACTATCGTTTCGAAGGGGGGCGGCGCTTGTTGACCGGCATGCCGCAACTGGTGGGCGTGGTCGGCTCGGGCAATCTCGAGATCCTGATCGAGCCCGCGCACCTCAAGGGCGCGTGCGAGATCGAGGTGCGCACCGCCGCCGTCGGTTTTGGCGCCACCTGGCAGGCCGTGATGGCCGATTTCCACGAGCGCTGGAGCCTGGCCGATGCGCGCGTGAGCGTCAACGACATGGGCGCCACGCCCGCCGTCGTGAGCCTGCGCCTGGACCAGGCGGTGGAGTCCCTCACCAATCTGCCACCAGGAGGCACGCCATGAGCAGCTATCAGGAACTCACGGCGCGCCAGCGCATTCCGGCGATGTTCGACGCCGGCAGTTTTGAAGAATTCCTTCCGCCGTCGATGCGCATCGTCAGTCCGCACCTGGCGCAGCTCGATGCTGCGGTGTCATTCGACGATGGCGTCGTGGTCGGGCGCGGCAAGCTCGGTGGCCAGGTGGTCTTTGGCGCGGCGCAGGAGGGCGGCTTCATGGGCGGCGCAGTCGGCGAAGTCCACGGCGCCAAGCTGGTGGGCATGCTGCAGCGCGCGATCGACGAACGGGCGCATGCCGTCGTGCTGCTGCTCGAATCGGGTGGCGTGCGCCTGCACGAAGCCAACGCGGGCCTGATCGCCGTGTCGGAAGTCATGCGCGCGATGCTCGACGTGCGCGCGGCCGGGATCCCGGTAATTGCGGTCGTCGGCGGCGCCAATGGCTGCTTCGGCGGCATGGGCATCGCGGCGCGCTGCGCGAATACCGTGATCATGTCCGAAGAAGGGCGCCTGGCGATGTCGGGCCCCGAAGTCATCGAGACCGCCAACGGCGTCGAAGAATTCGATTCGCGCGACCGCGCGCTGGTCTGGCGCACCACGGGCGGCAAGCACCGCTACCTGCTGGGCGACTGCCAGGTGCTGGTGGAAGACGACACGGGCGCCCTGCGCGCCGCGGCGCTCGAAGCCATCGCCGACATACCGCTGGGCGGAGCGCCCTTGAGCCTCGATGGTCTGCTGGCCGAGCAAGCGATGCTGGAACGGCGCCTGCTCGACACGCAAGGCTTGAGCGAACCGATGGACGTGTGGAAGGGGCTCGGCATTCCTGAGCCGGCACGGGTGCCGATGCTGGAGCCCGACGCCTTCCTCGAACTGGCGGCGCAGCACCGCGCCACGCCCACGCTGGGAGAACGATGATGGATTGGCAGACAGTGGCAGCACAACTTTTCCCCGGCGGGCATGACATCGCCGAACGCGACAACTTTTTGAGCGGCAGCGCGCAGGTCGACGGCAAGCCGGTGGCGGTCATCGGCACCACCGGCCACACGCCGATCGGCATCGAGATCGCGCTGGCCCAGGCCCAGGCGATCCTGCGCACCGTGCGCGAGCATCCGGGGCGCCCGATCCTGATCCTGGTCGACACGCAAGGCCAGCGCCTGCGCCATCGCGACGAGATGTTGGGCATCAACAGCTATATGGCGCATCTGGGCAAATGCGTGGACCTCGCGCGGCGCGAAGGCCATACGGTCATCGGCCTGGTGTACGACCAGGCGCTGTCGGGCGGTTTCATCACCAGTGGACTGATCGCCAGCGCCTGTTACGCGCTGCCCGAAGCCACCATCCGCGTGATGGGCCTGCCAGCGATGGCGCGCATCACGAAGGTGCCCGAAGAACGCCTGACTGAACTGGCCAAGGACAATCCGGTGTTCGCGCCGGGCCCTGAAAACTACCTGCGCATGGGGGGATTGCACGGCATCTGGGAGAGCGACCTGGCGGGCGAACTGGTTCGCGCGCTGGCCGAGAGCAAGATTGAGGACGGGCGCATGGCGCTGGGCCTGGCGCGTGGCGGGCGCTTGCTGGCGCATCCCGTGGCGCAGGCGGTTCGGGTGGGCAGCGATGTTCGCGCGGCATGACCTGGTGTGGCTGACGAGCCGCGGCTGGCAGCGCGTGCGCGCCGGTGCGCCGCAGGCGGCCTTGACTGCCCTGGATCGCTGGCGCGACGGCGGCTGGCCAGCTGTCGTGCGGCGCGCCGAGGCGGCCATGCTGCCGGGCGAAGTGGCGATCGGGTTCCCGCTGCCACCGCGTCCCGAAGATGGCGGCAAGCTCAAATTTGGCTGCGCGGTGGAGATGTCGGATATCGGCCGGCGCACGCGCGCCTTGCCGCTGGTCGGCGCGCTCGACGCCGTGCCGGCTCAGTGGCGTGAAGGGCTGGAGGCGCTCGAGCGCCAGGCGGCCGATGCCGGTGTGGGCCTCGGCGTGTATGGCTCGGTGGCGCTGGCTGCGCTCACGGGCCAGTATTATCTGACGCCACTGTCCGATATCGACGTGCTGCTGCAGCCGCACACGCGGCGCCAGTTGATGATCGGGCTCGATCTGCTGTCGTGGCATGCGGGCATCCTGCCGCTCGATGGTGAAGTGGTGTTCCCCGATGGGCGGGCGGTCGCGTGGAAAGAACTGCGTGCAGCCTTCGCCAGCGCACCGGGCACGCGGGTCTTGTGCAAGGGGCTCGACCGCATCGCGCTGGTGCTGCCCGAAGAATTGATGGCGACGCTGGAGGAAGACACGTGGATAACCTGAACGTCGCGCGAGCGCTACCGATACGCCGGTTCGATCGAGGTGGGGCAAGCGAACGCGCCTTTTGCCAGCGCATCGCGCGCCTGGCCGTACGCAGCCTGTATGCGGAACTGGTGCTGTATCCGAAACCGGGCCTGGTCTCGAAGATCGACAACGGCAGCCATGCCGACATGACCGCCGCCACCTTCATGCGCAGCCTGTTCGCGTTGCGCCGCTACTTTGGCGCCATCGCGCAGGCCGGCATGGACGACGCGCCATTCCACGTACTGAAGCAACTGGGGATCGACGCCGAAGCGCGCATGTTGCGCGCGACGTACGGCATCAACACCCATCGCGGCGCGATCTTTTGCCTCGGCATGCTGTGCGCGGCCATTGGGCGCTGCCAAGCGCGTAACGAACCCCTGACCGCGCAGCGCATCGGCGATCTGCTGCGCGCCTGCTGGGGCCAGGCGCTGGGCGCGCACAGCATTGATGCGGGCGCCGGCTCGCACGGCGTCGATGCGGCGCGGCGCTACGCCGCCAGCGGCGCGCGTGAAGAGGGCGCGCACGGCTTTCCCTCGGTGTTCGACGTCGGCCTGCTGGCGCTGCGCCGCGCGCTGACTGCGGGCCGTGGCATGCGCGAGGCGCGCATCGACGCGCTGTTCGCGCTGATGGCCCACATCAGCGACACCAACGTCTACCATCGCGGCGGTGTCGAAGGCGCCTTGACGGTACGGCGCCAGGCGCGCGCATTCGTCGCACGCGGTGGCACTGGGGCGCCGGACTGGGAAGCGCGGGCGCTGGCCTGCCACCACACCTTCGTGGCGGCGCGCCTGTCGCCAGGCGGCGCGGCCGACCTGCTGGGCGCCGTGTGCCTGGTCCATGCCGTGACGTCGGGCTGAGATGGCCGGTCGACTCGCCATCCTGTGCCCGGGGCAGGGCGCGCAACATCCGGCCATGTTCGACATGGCGCGCATGGACTCGACGGCGAACCGCCTGCTCGACGCCTGGTTCGCCGACCCGGCGCTGGGGGCGACCCTGCGCGGGGGACTGGGCGAAGAACGTTTCACGAACCGCATCGCGCAACCGGCAATCGTGGCCGCGACGCTGGCGATGTGGGGCGCGTTGCAAGCCACGATTGCACGACCGGCACTGGTGGCCGGTTACAGCATCGGCGAATTGTCGGCCTACGGCGTGGCCGGGGCGCTGGAACCCGTCGACGTCATCAAACTGGCCATCGAACGGGCGCGCCTGATGGACGCCTGCGTGGTCGATGGCGCAGGGCAGGGCATGGTGGCGCTGTCCGGCATGCCATCCGGGAGCATCGACGACTTGCTGGCCCGCTGCGGTTTTTATCCCGCGATCGTGACGGGCGACGACGCGCTGGTGGCGGGCGGCCCCGCCGAACGACGCGCCGAGTTGGCGCAGGCTGCCATTGCCGCCGGTGGCCACGCTACCGTGCTGCCAGTCGCCGTCGCGTCGCACACGCCCATGCTGGCAGGTGCGGTTGCGCCATTCGCAGCGCGCCTGGCTGATGCGCATTGGCTTACCCCGGCATTCCCGTTGTTGTCCGGCATCTCGGCCGAACCGGTCTTCGATGCGTACAAGGCAGTGGCCGAACTGCCGCGCCAGATCGCCGAACCGATCCGCTGGCGCGAGTGCATGGACGCCTTGACCGAGGCCGGCGTGACGGTGGCACTGGAACTGGGGCCGGGCGCCGCATTGTCGCGCATGTTGCAGTCACGCAACCCGGGTATCGCCTGCCGCTCGGTGTCCGAGTTCCGCTCGCTCGATGGAATACGGGCCTGGCTAGAGAGGCAGCTCGACTAACATTCACGAGGCTGATGTCTGATATTGCTACTCAGAATTGGAAAACACACTGAGGCGCCTATATAACGGTTGTATTGCAACCGAATAATCAGGCGTTGCCCACGCGGGCGATGCAATCGAAGGAGCCTCACGTGAAGAAAATTGTCCACGCACTGGTCGCCGCTGCCGGCAGCCGCGCCAAGTATGTCCTGCGCAAGCAGGCCGAAGCCTGCAAGCCATTGAAAGTCGACTACCGTCTGAACGCCGGCGGCTGGAACTAAGGAGCACTGACCGCTGCTTGATGGCGGTTCAACACACAGCGGGTGTCAGGTCTGACATTCGGACACGACCTCTGCGTTGTGCCCATCCGTCCCGAAGCATGTCATTCCAAATTTACCGGCTCAGCGCCAAATGCATGCCTATGGCTGAGGCCGTGTCCGAATGTCAGACCTAACACCGGCTTTTCGGACACCGGCTTTTCGTTGCCGCGCCACCGTGAGCCTCAAGCCGTTTCAAACGTCGTGCTCATCACCCCAACCAGTTCCACCATCTCGGCCGATTCGGCCAGCGCCAGCAAAACGTCGCCGCGATCGACATACCCTTGCGCGAGCAGCCCCGTCCAGTCTGCCAGTTCGGTCGCCGTCGCTTCGCGTTCGAGCGCTGTCCGGTACAGCTGCGCGACGAACGTCGGATCATCGAGCCGGTCAGTCGATTCGGTGGCGTCGACAAAGCTGTCGGCGATGTCCGCCAGCGACGTGCCCGCTTCCGAGACACCGATCCAGTAATTCAGGCCATCCAGATCCGGACTGCGGTCATACAGCGCGTTGTACATGCGCATGATCACGCCCACGTCGGTGGCGCCGAACGCGATCTCGTTCGACGCGTCCATCGCCAGCTTTTCGTCCGAATCGACCAGTGCCAGCGCCAGGCCGGCGCGGCTGATGTCGCCGCTGGCCAGCGTCGCCATCCAGTAGGCCAGGCCGCCGGCGTCGGCGGCGCGGCCCAGCACCTGGCCGTACAGCCACGTGACATATGCGCCGTTTGCCTGCGGTACGTCGGCGGCCAGTTCGGATGACGCCAGTATCGATTGCGTCACGTCTTCAAGCGAGGCGGCGCCGGCCAGCGTGCGCATCCAGTAATCCAGGCTGCCGGCGTCGGGCGAGCGTTCCAGCAGGGTTTCATAGAGCCGCGTCACGCTGCCGCGCCCGCCCGTGTCGGCGACTGCCTCGGCAAAGTGGAAGGCTTCGATATTGTGCGCCTCGTAACTCATATTGAGAAGGTTTCCCGGGCGCATGCCGAAGCTGGCATTGCCGTCCAGTGTGTCATAGGCAAAGAACGCGTAGTCGTCACGGCTAGCGCGTTTGAGCTGCAGGGTGTCGTAGCCCTCGCCGCCGTCCATGATGTTGAACGAGATGTGCCCGATCGTGTCCTGGATGCTTTCACCTACGATGATCCGGTCATTGCCGCCGCCGGCGCTGACCCGGTCTTGTCCTCCGTCGAGAATAAAGGTCTGGCTGGCGCCGTCGGCGATGATATTGGCCTGCCCCGGCACCTGCTCGAACGTTCCGGCCCCCGTGACGAGGGTAATATTGAAGCCACTCAGTGCCAGGTGCGCCGCGTCGCCCTGGCCGTTGGTATCGATCAGGACCGCGCTCAATGACGTGCCGGGGCGGCTCGTGAGCCCCATGACCGCGTCCGGTGCGATGCTCGTGGCGGTCGTCGGAGACACCGCCGACAGCAGGAACACCGAATTGAAATCCCAGTAAGACAGCGCAGAGAGGGCGTCGATCATCGCGGCCTGGCCCGCTGCGGGGGCGTGCGCGGTGATCTGCGCGCTCAGCATGTCGAGCGTGCGCAAGGCCGTCTGTGGCGCCTGCGGCCCTTCCATGCGCACGCCGTACCCGGTGGGCAGGTGGGCCGTGAGCGCCGCAGCGCCGCTGGTCAGGTTCAACAGCGGAATATCGGCGACATCGTTGCCGTTCTGGTCCTGGCGCCCTGGCTGGATGATCGGGACGACCACCGTGCGCGTCACGTCGCCCAGCGGCGCCGTCTCGATGGTGATCTGTACCTCGGCGCCATCGATGATGACGGTGGATGACTGGGATGCCATGGGCGGTCCTCGCAGGTGAGTAATGTTGAAGTATCAACTATATGCGGGTTGCAGTGCGCACACGTTATTGCTGGAAAAACTATTCACCACGCATGCCGGCGCCTAGAACCCCACGCCCACGAGCGCGGCCATCTCGGCCGAATCGGCCAATGCCAGCAGCATGTCGCCCCGGTCGGCCTGGCCGCTGGCGAGCATATCGCGCCAATCGGCCAGTTCGTCCGGGCTGGCCTGACGCGCCAGTGCCGTCTGATACAAATGGGCAATGAATGTCGCGTCATCCTGGCCTGCCGGGCTTTCGCCCGCGCCGATGAAGGCGTCCGCGATGTCGGCCAGCGCGGCGCCGCTTTTCGCCTGCCCGATCCAGTAGTTCAAACCGCCAAGGTCGGGACTGCGGTGGTACAAGGCCGCGTACATGCGCGCGATCACGCCGATCTCGCTGGCAGCGACATCGACGCCGGCGGCGGCTTCCTGCGCCAGCTTTTCGCCCGACTCGGCCAAAGCCAGCGCAACGCTGGCGCGCGTCACGCTGCCATCGGCCACGACACTGGTCCAGTAAGCCAGCCCGCTGCCATCGGCCTCGCGGCCCAGTACGCGTGCATAGGCCCACGCCACGAACGCGGCGTCGCCCTCCGGCACCTCGCCGGCCAGTTCAGCGGATGTCATGATCGCCTGCGCGACCTGTTCGAGCGTGGCGCCTTTGCTGGTCTGGCGCACCCAGAAATCCACACCCGCCGCGTCCGGTGTCCGGTCAAGCAAGCCTTCCATCAGGCGCAGCACGCTGCCCTGGGTCGAGGTGTCGGCCGTCGTATCGGCGAACTGCAGGGTCTCGATACTGGACATGAACGTGCTGGCGTCGATGTTGCGGGTCGGGTAGGCCGCGAGGTATGTACCCGGCATCAGCGCGTCACGCTCGACGCGCAGCGAATAGCTTGCGCGTGCGCCGGAAAATTCGGCGACGTCCAGCCCGTCGCCGCCATCGATCAGGCTGATGCTGGCCGGTGGAATGAATGTAGCGGCCGTACCGAGGATGATCCGGTCGTCGCCGCCGCCGGCATCGACCACGTCGCCCCCTCCCGCGAGCACGATGGTCTGCGCGGTGCTGTCGGCCAGGATCTGCACCCGGCCTTCCAGGTGCTCGAAGCGCCCGCCGCCGGCAATCACGGCAGCGGGGATGCCGCGCAGGTCGATGTGCACGGTGTCGCCCTGGGCGCGGGTGTCGATCATCACAACGCTGCGCGCGGTATTGGCGTTACCGATGCCGTCCAGGACCAGCGGCGCGGCCGGCGCCAGTGCGGGATCGGCGGCCAGCAACGGGACGATCGCCTGCACGTAACGCGCCAGCGGCGCGTTCTGGAAGAGGGTCGTGGCGCCCGCGATCAGCGCGGCATGGTCAGCAGGCGAACTATGCGCCTGGATCGCCTGGATCATCCTGAGCAGGCCGACGGAGGCCGACAGCGCCTCGGTGGATCCGGTCACGTCGAGCCCGTAGCCCGTCGGCAGATGTGCCGACAGGGCGTTGGCGCCAGTGGCGGCCAGCAAGAGCGGGATATCGGCCAGGTCGTTGCCGTTCTGGTCCTCGCGGCCGGGGTCCACCACGGGGATCGTCACGGTGCGCATCGCGCCGTCGCTATCGACGAACGATGCGGTGCGCACCACGACGCCATCGATGATGGTGGTCGTGACGGAGGTGGCAGTGCGTGCATCGGTGGGCGTCGTGTAGCTGGACATGGTGGCTTCCCTATGCAGGATTAACTGAAGTTGATTATAAGGCAACTCGGCGCCGGCATGCGAAGCTACCCGGCCCGCTGCCGGAACGGACTACGTTCGTTCAACTCGTCGAGATAGTCATCGATCCCGCCCGCCTCGCGCTGCAGGAAATTCTCCACCGCGTTCGCAAACGACGGATGCGCCAGCCAGTGCGCCGACCAGGTCTTGGTGGGCAGGAAGCCGCGCGCCATCTTGTGCTCGCCCTGCGCGCCGCCTTCGAACGTGGCGATGCCCTGTTCGATGCAAAATTCCAGCGGCTGGTAATAGGCTGCCTCGAAGTGCAGGCACGGCACGTGTTCGAGCGCGCCCCAGTAGCGCCCGTACAACGTGTCGGCGTCGTGGATGACGAGCGAGGCGGCAATTGCCCGGCCCCCGGCCTCGGCGATCACGAGCAGGATATTCTCGGGCATCGTCGCGCCGATGCGCAGGAAAAAATCCAGGTTCAGGTACGGCGTCGAATGGTGCTCCTGATACGTATTGCGGTAGCAGCGGTTGAACAGCACCCAGTCGTCGCGCGTGGCCTCATTGCCGCGCACGCGGCGCATGGTCACGCCGGCATCGACCACCTTGCGCCGCTCGGCGCGGATATTCTTGCGCTTTTTCGGCTCGAGCGTGGCCAGAAACTCATCGAAGCTCGCATAGCCCCGGTTCAGCCAGTGAAATTGCACGCCGCTGCGCAGCAGGAAGCCGGCATCCTTCAGCGCTTGGGCCTCATCCTCTGGCGGGAACAGGATGTGGGTCGACGACACTTCGGTGGCCGACTGCGTGGCCGTCAGCACGGCGATCAGTGCGGCGCGCGCGGCGGCATCGACCGCCAGCAGGCGCGAACCGGCCACCGGCGTGAATGGAATCGCCGACAAGAGCTTCGGGTAATACTCGAGCCCATTGCGCGCATAGGCGTCGGCCCAGGCCCAGTCGAACACGTATTCGCCATACGAGTGCCCCTTGACGTACAGGGGCAGGGCAGCCACCAGCGCATCGGCCGCGTCGTACAGCAGCAAGAACTGCGGCTGCCAGCCGCTCTCGGGCGAGGCGCTGCCCGAGGCGTGCAGCGCGTGCAGGAAGGCGTACGAGAGAAACGGCGTCGGCGCGGCCTGGGCCGCCACCAATGCGTCCCATGGGCCTTGCCCGACTTCGGACAGGCTCGAGACGATATGCGTGCGATAATCTGACATTGCTTTCAACATTGCTTCCAATTCTACGAAGTAAGTGGCGACAGGCAGCGATTCGCCGCGTCGGCACTGCGAGAGACCCATTCATGAACAGCCGATTCTTCAATCTCTATTCGCACCATTTTGCCCGCGTCGCGGTCGCCATTCCGCGCATCCGCGTGGCCGACCCGGCCTACAACGTCGAGCAGACGATCCTGCTGGCCCGGCAAGCGGCCGACGAAGGCGCGGCGCTGGTCGCGTTTCCCGAGCTGGGCTTGTCGGCCTATACCTGCGACGACCTGTTCCACCAGCGCGCCCTGCTCGATGCGTGCCTGGCCGGCTTGCAGAACATCATCGACGCTTCGCGCAGCCTGCCGCTGGCCATCGTGATCGGCATGCCGCTGCGCGTGAATCACATGCTCTTCAACTGCGCCGTCGCCATCGCCAATGGCCGCGTGCTGGGCGTGGTGCCTAAGAGCTATTTGCCTAATTATGGCGAGTTTTACGAATCCCGGCAGTTCACGCCCGCCGATTGCGCGCCAGTCGACCAGATCGACCTGTTCGGCGAGACCGTGCCGTTCGGCGTGAACCTGCTGTTCGAGGTCGCCAACCTGCCGCTGCTGCGCTTTCACCTCGAGATCTGTGAAGACGTCTGGGTGCCGGTGCCGCCGTCGTCGTTCGCGGCCCTGGCGGGCGCCACGGTACTGGTCAACCTGTCGGCATCGAACGTCGTCGTCGGCAAGAGCGGCTACCGCCACCAGCTGGTCGCGCAGCAATCGGCGCGCTGCATGGCGGCGTACCTGTACACGTCGGCCGGGCGGGGCGAATCGACGACTGACATGGCCTGGGACGGTCAATCGCTCATCTACGAAAAAGGCGAGCTGCTGGCCGAATCCGAGCGCTTCAGTGACGAGTCGCACATCATCTTCGCCGACGTCGACCTCGATCGCCTGTCTACCGAGCGCATGAAGGCGACCACGTTCGCGCAAACGGCGCAGCGCCATGCGGCCGAGGTAGCGGCGTTTCGGGTCGTGCGCTTCGAGCTCGCGCTGCCGCTCGAGCGCACCCTGCCGCTGGCGCGCGTGGTCGAGCGCTTCCCGTACGTGCCGGCCGACCGCACGCGGCGCGACGAGCGTTGCACCGAGGTCTACAACATCCAGGTGCAGGCCCTGATCCAGCGCCTGGCCTCGAGCGGCATCCAGAAGGTGGTCATCGGCGTGTCCGGTGGCCTGGATTCCACCCACGCGCTGCTCGTGTGCGCGAAGGTGATGGACCGCCTGGGGCTGCCGCGCACGAACATCCTGGCCTACACGATGCCGGGCTTCGCCACCAGCGAGCGCACGTTGAAACAGGCGCGCGACCTGATGGCGGCGGTGGGCTGCAGCGCGCAGGAGATCGATATCCGGCCGAGCTGCATCCAGATGCTCAAGGACCTGGGCCACCCGTACAGCGCGGGCAAGCTCGATTACGACATCACGTTCGAAAACGTGCAGGCCGGCGAGCGCACCAACCACCTGTTCCGCCTGGCGAACTTCCACAACGGGATCGTGATCGGCACGGGCGATTTGTCCGAGCTGGCGCTGGGCTGGTGCACGTATGGCGTGGGCGACCATATGTCGCACTACAACGTCAACGCCAGCGTGCCCAAGACGCTGATCTCGTATCTCGTGCGCTGGGTTGCCGAAACCGGCACGGTGGTTGCCGAAGGCCAGTCGCAGGTGCTGATCGATATCCTCGACACCGAGATCAGCCCGGAGCTGGTGCCGGGCGGCGGCGCCGATGCAGGCAGCGATGCAAAGCCGGCGCAAAGCACGCAGGAGCGCATCGGCCCCTACGAGCTGCAAGACTTCAATTTGTTCTACACGCTGCGCTACGGCTTCAAGCCGAGCAAGGTCGCGTTCATGTCGTATTCGGCGTGGCACGACAGCGCGGCAGGCCGCTGGCCGGACGACACCGGCGCGCGCAACCAATATGACATGAAAGCAATCAAGCGCAACCTGTCGATCTTTTTGTACCGTTTCTTCAAGACCAGCCAGTTCAAGCGTTCATGCGTGCCGAACGGCCCGAAGGTCGGCAACGGCGGCTCGCTCTCGCCCCGCGGCGACTGGCGCGCACCGTCCGACTCCGAGGTCACCGTCTGGCTCGACGATCTGGCGACCATCCCCGACTAACGAAAGGACCACCACCATGAAACAGATTACCTGCGTGATCAAACCGTTCAAGCTCGACGAAGTGCGCGAAGCACTGGCCGAAGTGAACGTCACCGGCCTGACCGTCACTGAAGTGAAAGGCTTCGGCCGCCAGAAGGGGCACACCGAACTGTATCGCGGCGCCGAATACGTCGTGGACTTTTTGCCGAAGGTGAAGATCGAAGTGGTGGTGGACGATCCGATGGCCGACAGCGTCGTCGACGCCATCATCAAGGCGGCGCGCACCGGCAAGATCGGCGACGGCAAGATCTTCGTGCAGAACATCGAGCAGGTCATCCGCATCCGTACCGGCGAGACCGGCGCCGACGCGGTGTAACGAAGTACAAACCCCGCCGGGGCGGTGCGACGTTACCGCCCCATCCGCATATCGAACTTCCATGTCAGCAGCCGCAGGCCGCTGATGAACAGGCAGCTCGACCACAGCGCAAAGTCCGCTGGCACGCCGTACTTGCCCATGAGCAGGAACAACCAGTTGCCGATGAACGCGCAGATCGCATACGGTTTGCCGTCCCGGAACACCATCGGCACTTCGTTGCAGACGATGTCGCGCAGCACGCCCCCGAAAATCCCCGTGATCACCCCCATCATCGACGCGATGAAGATCGGCATGTCCGCCGCCAGCGCGGCCGACACCCCGGCAATTGAAAACAGGCCCAGCCCCACTGCATCGGCGATGACGATCAGGCGTTCCGAGACGATCTGGCGCAGCGTGCGGATCAGTGGGGAGGCGACCAGGGCGAGAACGAAAATCGCGATGGCATATTCCTGGTGGGTGACCCAGAACAGCGGCCGCTTATCGAGCAGGATGTCGCGCAGCGTGCCGCCGCCGAATGCCGTGATGAACGCCACGGTGAATACCCCGACCAGGTCCATGCGCTTGCGTCGCGCTTCGATGAAGCCGGAAAACGCACCGACCAGGATCGCCATGATTTCGATGAACTTGATGAGCGTCATGCAGCAGGGGGGAGCAGATAGTGTTGTTAGACTACCACGCGGCCCGGCACTTGCATAAGGGTATTTCCGGCGCCGTGGTGGGTGGCCAATGGCGCGATTTGCCAACCGTGTTGTTTTACAGACAATCGCCCATCAATGTTAAGACTTTGCCACAACGATAAGGTAGATTGAGTCGATGTGTCGATGTGTCGATGTGTCGATGTGTCGTGGGGGCGTGGGAGCGCAGGCGGGCTTTCCTTGCCATTCTGCCCACGGCAATACTGACCTCAATGCCCCGGGCGTGCGGCCCCGTCGGGCGTAGTGCGAGGCTACCAGTGCCGCGTCCGGAACGGGGTAGGCATGTGCATTGTGATGCGGGCGGCACTGGGCGCC
Source organism: Massilia aurea (assembly GCF_040790145.1). GTDB lineage: Bacteria > Pseudomonadota > Gammaproteobacteria > Burkholderiales > Burkholderiaceae_D > Telluria > Telluria aurea_C. The sequence goes on along the minus strand of NZ_JBFMMP010000012.1, from coordinate 46,634 downwards.
ACGCTGCTGCTCTCCGGCTGCAGCATGTTCGACAAATCCCGCGACGAATATGACGAATTCGCCGACAAGCATTCGGCCTACCAGCTGCTGCCGCGCGAGCAGTTCGAACCCATCGACCTGGCCAGCCTGATTTCAGGCAACGATCCGTCGACCATGACGTTCGGCGCCGTTGGCAGCATCGCTGCTGCGGAGAACCGCAAGCAGGGCGCTCTCATCGACAAGGAATTTGCCGCCTTCGCCGACAAATACCGGGACGGCGGCGAATCCGGGCGTGCCCGCCGCAGCGCGATCCAGGAGCGCATTCTTGCGGCATCGGACCAGCGCTGCAATGACTTCAAGACGCTGCTGCAAAAGAAGTTTTCCAACGTGAGCTTCAAGACTGGCCTTCTGTCCTCGATCACGGCGGTGGCGGCCACGGTCGTGTCCAGTGTCGACACGTCGAAAGCGCTGGCTGGCGTTGCAGGTATTTCGAGCGCGTATCGGGCCGAATACAACCAGGCATACTTTGCCAATGCCGCCGTCCAGGTCGTCGTGGCCGGCATCGATTCCCGGCGGCGGACCGCTTACGAGCAAATACTCCTGGCGCGCAACGAGTCGCTTGCCGCATATCCGCTGGAAGCCGCTGTCAAGGATGCCATCCGCTACCATGGGTTGTGCTCGACCGTGAGCGGACTGCAAGAGGCCGGCGAGGCCGTGCGTTACTACAATGAACCGGGCATTACCGCAGCCACGCGCACGCTGGCGCGCTCGAAGATGATGACGGATATCCAGGGCGCGTCGGCAGACCAGGTCCTTGAACGCATCAAGCACTGGAATGAAGTGATTCCCGCCGAGCGCTATCTGGCCGGCAATCCGCTGGGCACGACGCTTGGTGGCCACAAGCTGGCCGGCGCGAAGCTGATCGACAGCTTCGTGCACACGCTCGCCAGCATTCGCCGGCATGCGACTGGCGTAGGCACGGCGCTCAAGGATCTTTCTGCGGACTTCGTACCGGCGGCCGATATCGAGACAGCCGGCAAGGTTGGGCAAGGGGTCGAGAAGGTGGTGACCGACGGCTGCGAGGGCATTGTCCAGAAGCGTGCTGCAAACCTGGATTTGCTGACGGCCAAGCTGGCGCTGGCCACCAATCCCGGCGAAGACCAGCTGCAGCTTGACGTCAAGCGGGCAATCCAGTCAGCCGAGATGGCCAGGACCGGCTTCGACTTCGTGACCGCTGCCTATCACGACCGCGCCGCCACGCTGCAACGCGCTATTGGAGAGCACAAGCGCAGCAGTACGAAGGACAACGCCGACGCCGTCAAACGTGCGCTGTCGCGCTGGAATGCCTTCATGCCTGCGATCTCGGCCGAATGCGAAGTGCAAAAGCTCGAGTAGGCGCCGTACGCGGCATGCCTGGTCAGCGGTCCAGCAACGGCAAACGCAGCGCAAAGATCACCCGCCCATCCGCATAGCGGTATGCCAGCTCGCCCTGATGCTCGCGCACGATCTGCTGCGCGATGTACAGGCCGAGGCCCATGCCGGTGCGGTTGCGCGGATTGTTCATCGACGCGCGCTTGAACGGATTGAACAGCGTGGCCACCGTCTCGGGCGCGATCGCCTGGCCGGCGTTGGCGACTTCGACCGAGGCGTAATCGCCTCCCGCGCGCAGGCACACGGTCACGGCCGTTCCCGGCTCGCCGTGGTGGCGGGCATTGCTCATCAGGTTCGACAGCACCTGGCCCAGGCGGCCGCTGTCGGCTTTCACGGTGGCCGCGTCGTCGCAGATCAGGTCGAGCGGAATCGACGGGTACGCCATGCGCGCCTCGTCCATCAGGTCGATCAGCAGCTCCTTGAGGTCGACCGGCACGAGCGAGACACCCAGGCCCATGCCGCTGTCGATGCGGCTCATGTCCAGCACCTGGCTGATCATGCGCTGCATGCGGTTGGTCGACGACTGGATGCGCTTGCCCAGCGTCGGCTGGCCATTGCCGCCGCCGTTGCCGGTGCGCTCCAGCACCATGCCGGCCATATTGATCGAGTGTAGCGGGTCGCGCAGGTCGTGGCCGAGCATCGCCAGCAATTGGGCGCGCGTGGCTTCGGTCTGCGAGCGGTGCGAATTCACGGCGCGCACCAGTTCGGCCAGCGTCAGGCGCACGTTGCCCATCACGGTCGCCTCCCACGGATGCGCACAGCCGCGCACCGTTTCATGCCAGGCGTCGAACGAGCCGCGCGGCGTCAGGCGTTCGCCCAGCGGGCCGAAGGTCGAGATCTTGTCGGGGCGGCCGCCCCAGGCCACGGTTTCGATCTGCTCCACGCGCAGCAGCACGCACCAGCCCTGGGCCATCGGGTCGAAGGGCAGGGCCAGCAGGCCGACCCATTTCCCCAGCTGATCTTGCAGCGCCTCGGGCCAGTCGTGCTTGCCTTCGCGGATCAAGAGGTCGTGCTGGTGCTCCGGCAGCGAGGCAATGATGGCCTTGGCCAGATCCGGCGCCAGATCGCCGTGCGCGACCACTTTGCCGTGCTGCGCCACGATCATCGCCTGGGCGCCACACGCGGCCATCAGCGACTTGCCGTGCTCGCCAAGCGCGTCGAGTGGATCGTCGTCGAGCAGCAGCGACTCGACCAGTCCCGTGCGTACCTGGGCCGATTGTTCGGCCAGCGTGGCGTCGGCGCGCGCTTCGATGCTGTGGATGGTCGAGGCCATTACCTGCGCCAGCACGTCAGCCGCCAGGCGCACCGCATACGGCACGATCTTCTTGGACAGGTGATGGCAGGCGATCAGCCCCCACAGGCGCCCGTTGATGACGATCGAGACGCTCATCGACGCCATCACGTGCATGTTTTTCAGGTATTCGATATGCACCGGCGAGACGCTGCGCAACACGGCGAAGCTCATGTCCAGCGGCGCGGCGCCCGGCGCGCCGTACAGCGGCACGGCGGTGTAATCCATGTCGCCGATCATGCGCAGCGTGTTGAGCGTGTACAGGCGGCGCGCCTGGGCCGGGATGTCGCCGGCCGGGTAGCGCTGGCCGAGGTAGGGCACCAGGTCGTCGCGCCGGCTTTCGGCCACCACGTCGCCGCTGTCGTCGGCGCGGAAGCGGTAGGCCATCACGCGGTCGAAACCCGTGAACTCGCGCACCTGGGTCACGGCGGCGTTCAGCAAACCTTCGATGGTTTTCTGGCGGCGCAGGCGGTCGATCGAGCCGTGCGCCTTGACGGCGAACTGCGACACTTCTTCGCTTGACGTTTCGCGCTGCTCGAATTCGACGGTGATGCGTCCGGCGGCGGCGTGCACGACGCAATCGTATTCGGCATCGCCGACCGACAAGCCGGCCACGATGGGGCCGGCGTCGTCGTCGTGCAGGGTGTCGATGCAGTCGGTGATGGCGTCGAAGGCGACCACCGGCAGGGCAAGTGCATCGAGGCTCAGGCCCAGTTGCAGCGAGACGCCCAGCATGGCGGGCGCGTTTTCGCTCCAGCCGGCCAGGCGTGCGTCTTCGGTAAAGAACAGCAGTGCCCCATGCGGCTGGATCGAGCCGGGAATATGAATCGGCTCGTCAGCACAGGACGACAAGTCGACCTGCTGCCCATGCTCCATGGTAACCGCTTGCATTGCCTTCAAATCACACCACCCATAGTCGAATGACCGGCAAATGACCGGTCGAGAGGGATTCTACAATCAACCGACAAATGGTGCGGGCACCGTAAGGACGAACATTGCAATTGTTATATCGCCATGTCGCATCGCCCACACAAAACGACGATTACTCGAGCAGTGCCGCACGCAGCAACGCAATGAGCGCCCCATGGCCACCATCGGAACGGCCGGCCGCGCAGAACGCGATGACTTCGTTTTTCTGCACCAGCCAGCTGTGCACGATCCCGCGCAGCACCGGCTCGCCGCCCGGCGAACCATAGCCGACGCCATGGATGATGCGCACGCAGCGCACACCGCGCCGGTTGGCGCGGTGCAAGAAATCGGTGAGGGCGTCGCGCGCGGCGTCACGGTTCAGGCCGTGCAGGTCGAGTTCGTCCTGGATCGGCCAGTGGCGTTTGCGCAATTTGCGTACGACGTCGGATCCGACGCCGTCGCGCGTGTAGCTCAGGGCCGGGTCTTCGTCCAGCATGCCTTCGACGTCGAACTGATCGGACAGCGACTCGCGCAGGACGGCTTCGGTTTCTTCCTCGGCCGACAGCACCGGACCCTTCTGGATGGGCCGGTTCGGGGCGACGTACACCGGGCGGTGCACGTAGCGGTCGGATTCGGGCAGCTTGCGCACGCCCTGCATCGAGCTGCGAAATTCCACCGCCCGTTCGCGCGCCAGGCGTTCGCGTTTTTCACGCTCGGCCTGTTCGATGGCGCGCACGCGCTCGTCTTCCTTGAGCTGGTCGCGCAAGCCTTTCAGCTCGGCGAAGTCTTTCATGCCTGCCATCGAATACGGTCCTCTTGCGAATTTACTTTGGATCGTCTTCCAGCGCTTCGAGGTAGCGCTGCGCGTCGAGCGCGGCCATGCAACCGGTGCCCGAGCTGGTGATCGCCTGGCGATAGATGTGATCCTGCACGTCGCCGGCGGCGAACACGCCCGGCACGCTGGTGGCGGTGGCCATGCCTTCCAGGCCCGACTTGGTCACCAGGTAGCCGCCGCTATGCATGTCGAGCTGGCCGTCGAAGATGCCGGTGTTCGGCTTGTGGCCGATCGCCACGAACAGGCCGTGCACGGTCAGGTCCTTGAATTCGCCCGTCTGGGTCGATTTCAGGCGCAGGCCGGTCACGCCGCTGTTGTCGCCCAGGACTTCGTCGAGCGTCTGGTTGTATTCCAGCACAATCTTGCCTTCGGAAACCTTGTGCATCAGGCGGTCGACCAGGATCGGCTCGGCGCGGAACTTGTCGCGGCGGTGGATCAGCGTGACCTTCGAGGCGATGCCGGCCAGGTACAGCGCTTCTTCGACGGCGGTATTGCCACCGCCGATGACAGCGACTTCCTGGTTGCGATAGAAGAAGCCGTCGCAGGTGGCGCAGGCCGACACGCCCTTGCCCATGAACGCCTGCTCCGACGGCAGTCCCAGGTACTGGGCCGAGGCGCCGGTGGCGATGATCAGGGCGTCGCAAGTGAAGGTGAAGCTGTCGCCCACCAGGCGGATCGGTTTCTCGTTCAGGTACGTCGTGTGGATCTGGTCGAACACGATCTCGGTATTGAAGCGCTCGGCGTGCTGCAGCAGGCGCTGCATCAGCTCTGGACCTTGCACGCCCAGCGGGTCGCCCGGCCAGTTCTCGACATCGGTGGTGGTCATCAGCTGGCCGCCTTGCTCCACGCCCGTCACCAGCATCGGCTTGAGGTTGGCGCGCGCGGCGTACACGGCGGCGCTGTAGCCGGCAGGACCGGAACCGAGGATGAGGACTTTGGCGTGTTTAGTTGTAGTCATGGCGGCGCTTCAATGATTGTTAATAGACACACGGCAATTGGGGGCGGCTTGAGAAGAATCAAGGTCCACACACAGGCCGATCAGGGTGTGCGAAAGAGGGCAGATTATAGACGATGCGGCGCACCGGCATGAATCGTGGGGGCAGCGCGACCATATATCGCTTAGAATGTCCGGATCGCCGATCCGTACTTACCACGTAGTTACCTAGTTGTGCCTGCAATGAGCAAGAATAGTCCAGCCGCCACCTCCGGATATACCCGCACCAAGCAAACGGCCCGCGCGCCGCTGCCAGGCCGCCTGTCGCGCCTGCTTTCCGAAGCGCGCTGGATTGCCGGCGCCGTCGCTCTATTGTATTTTGTTCTTATTCTGCTCAGCTACAGCAAGGGCGATCCCGGCTGGTCGCACGCCAATTCGGTGCCGCGCATCGACAACCTGGGTGGTCGCGCTGGCGCCTGGCTGTCCGACCTGCTGCTGTTCATCTTCGGCTTTTCGGCCTGGTGGTGGAGCGTCATCTTCCTGCGCCAGGTCTGGCGCGGCTGGCAGCGCCTCACCGACAAGCTGGGCACCGCTGCGGCAGAACCAGTGCACCATGGCGAAATCTATGTGCGCTGGATCGGCTTTGCGCTGATGTTCGCCGGCAGCGTCGGCCTGGAATACCTGCGCATGTGGTCGTGGGATGTCGAACTGCCGCGCGCGCCCGGTGGCGTGCTGGGACAACTGATCGGGCACGCGAGCCAGGTCACGTTTGGCGCCACCGGCGCCACGTTGCTGCTGTTGCTGCTGTTCGGGCTGGGCTTTTCGCTGTTCTTCCAGGTGTCGTGGCTGGCCGTGGCCGAACGCATCGGCGGCGTGTTCGATGACGCGTTCGACTGGTTCCGCCTGCGCATGGAAGACATCGAAGATCGCAAGCAGGGCGAAGTCGCGGCCGTCAAGCGCGACGAAGCCGTGGATCATGGCCGCGCGAAATTTACCGAGAAGCATTCGAACGAGCCGATCCCGGTCGTGAAAGCCGAGCCGTCGCTGGACATGGCGCCGGCGCCCGTCGTCAAATCGACCGCATCGCTGGCGCCAGCCGTCTTGCCGACCGGGCAGGCGGCGGCCTCGACGATCAAGATCGAGCCGCAAATGGTCAGCGTGCCCAAGTCCGAGCGCGCCGAGAAAGAGCGCCAGACGCCGCTGTTTGCCGATCACCGCGGCGACACCGACCTGCCGCCGCTGGCGCTGCTTGATGAAGCCCCGCCCGTGACCGAGACGGTCAGCGTCGAGACGCTGGAATTCACCAGTCGCCTCATTGAAAAGAAATTGTCCGACTTCGGCGTCGACGCCAAGGTCGTGGCCGCGTACCCGGGCCCGGTCGTCACGCGCTACGAGATCGAACCGGCCACCGGCGTGAAGGGCAGCCAGATCGTCAACCTGGCGCGCGACCTGGCGCGTTCGCTGTCGCTGACCTCGATCCGCGTCGTGGAAACCATCCCCGGCAAGAATTACATGGCGCTCGAATTGCCGAACCCGAAACGCCAGATCGTGCGTTTGAGCGAGATCGTCGGCTCCAAGGTGTATGGCGACAGCGCCTCGAGCCTGACCGTGGCGCTGGGCAAGGACATCGCCGGCAAGCCGGTGGTGGCCGACCTGGCCAAGATGCCGCACTTGCTGGTCGCCGGCACCACGGGCTCGGGTAAATCGGTCGGCATCAACGCCACCATCCTGTCGCTGCTCTACAAGTCCGATCCGGCCGATGTGCGCCTGATCCTGATCGACCCGAAGATGCTGGAAATGTCGGTCTACGAAGGCATTCCGCACCTGCTCGCGCCGGTCGTGACCGACATGCGCCAGGCCGGCCACGCGCTGAATTGGGCCGTGAACGAGATGGAGCGCCGCTACAAGCTCATGAGCAAGCTTGGTGTGCGTAACCTGGCCGGCTACAACAACAAGATCCTGGACGCCGCCAAGCGCGAAGAGCACATCCCGAATCCGTTCTCGATCATGCCCGATAATCCCGAGCCGCTCGAGAAGCTGCCGACCATCGTCATCATCATCGACGAACTGGCCGACCTGATGATGGTCGTCGGTAAAAAGGTCGAAGAGCTGATCGCCCGTATCGCGCAAAAGGCGCGCGCGGCCGGCATCCACCTGATTCTGGCGACGCAGCGGCCGTCGGTCGACGTCATCACGGGCCTGATCAAGGCGAACATCCCGACCCGGATCGCGTTCCAGGTGTCGTCCAAGATCGACTCGCGCACGATTCTCGACCAGATGGGCGCCGAGGCGCTGCTGGGCATGGGCGATATGCTGTACATGCCGCCCGGTACCGGCCTGCCAGTGCGCGTGCACGGCGCGTTCGTATCGGACGACGAAGTGCATCGAGTTGTAAAACATCTGCAATCGCTCGGTGAGCCGAACTATATTGAAGGCATCCTCGAAGGCGGCACGCTGGAAGAAGGCGGCGCTGCCGACGGGGCCGCAGCAGGCGAGGGTGGCGGCGAGGCCGACGCGCTGTACGACCAGGCGGTGCAAGTGGTGCTCAAGAACCGCCGCGCGTCGATCTCGCTGGTGCAGCGCCACCTGCGCATCGGCTACAACCGCGCCGCACGGCTGCTGGAACAGATGGAAAACAGCGGCGTCGTCTCGCCAATGCAGTCGAACGGCAACCGCGATATCCTGGTGCCGGCGACGAGCGCCGAATAAGCAGGAACGTTAGCCTTGAAACGTCGTTCCCGCGGACGCGGGAACGACGTGCGTGGGCTAACAGCCAGTTCAACCTGCCATTGCAGACCCCAAAAACAAGAACAGGATCTTCACATGCAATCAACCAAACTCACCATCGCCGCTCTGTTTGCCACGAGCGCGATCATGTTCTCGAACGTGGCCAGCGCCGCCGCCCTCGACCAGTTCAAATCCTTCGTGGCCAGCACCAAGTCGGCCAAGGGCGAATTCACCCAGCAACAACTGGGCAAATCCAAGAGCGGCAAGGCGTCCCCCGCATCGAGCGGCAGCTTCGTCTTCGCCCGCCCGGGCAAGTTCATCTGGACCTACCAGAAGCCATACGAACAAGTGCTGCAAGCCGATGGCGACCAGCTCTACATCTATGACAAGGACCTGAACCAGGTCACCGTGCGCAAGCTCGGCAACGCGCTGGGTTCGTCCCCGGCCGCGATCCTGTTCGGCAGCAACAAGCTCGAAGAGAACTTCACGCTGAGCGAAGCAGGCGAACGCGATGGCATGGAATGGCTCAACGCCACGCCGAAAGCCAAGGACACGTCGTTCGAGCAGATCAGCATCGGCCTGAAGGGCGGCGTGCCGCTGGCGATGGAACTCAAGGACACGTTCGGCCAGACTTCGCGCCTGACCTTCACGAACTTCCAGCGCAACCCGGCCCTGGGCGCGCAGCAGTTCAAGTTCGAGACGCCCAAGGGCGCCGACGTCGTCAACCAGTAAGCCGTACGGGAGCTTGCCGTGGATGACCTGTTCAAGACTGCGCCAGCGGCGCCGCTGGCCGAGGCGCTGCGCCCGCGCACCATCGCCGAGGTCGTGGGGCAGAGCCACCTGCTCGGGCCCGGCAAGCCGCTCAACCTGGTCTTCAAGTCGGGCAAGCCGCACTCGATGATCCTGTGGGGTCCGCCCGGCGTGGGCAAGACCACGCTGGCGCGCCTGACCGCGTATGCCTTCGACTGCGAGTTCATCGCCCTGTCGGCCGTGCTGTCGGGCGTAAAGGATATCCGTGCGTCGATCGAGCAGGCCGAGCAGTATCTGGCGCGCGGCAAGCACACGATCCTGTTCATCGACGAGATCCACCGTTTCAATAAATCGCAGCAGGATGCCTTGCTGCCGTTTGTCGAAAGCGGGCTGGTGACACTGATCGGCGCGACCACCGAAAACCCGTCCTTCGAGGTCAACTCGGCACTGCTGTCGCGCTCGCAGGTATACACGCTCAAGGCGCTCACCGATGACGAGTTGCGCCAACTGCTCGCGCGCGCCAAGGAGTCGGTGCTGTCTCACCTCGAATTCGACGAGGTCGCCATCGATACGCTGATCGGCTATGCCGACGGCGACGCGCGCCGCTTTTTGAACCTGCTCGAGCAAACGAAGACGTCGAGCGACACGGCCGGCATCACGCATATCACGGCCGACTTCGTCGAGAACGCACTGACGCTGAACGTGCGCCGTTTCGACAAGGGCGGCGACAATTTCTATGACCAGATCTCGGCGCTGCACAAGTCGGTGCGCGGCTCGCATCCCGACGCCGCGCTGTACTGGTTGTGCCGCATGCTCGACGGCGGCGCCGACGCCAAGTACCTGTCGCGCCGCATCGTGCGCATGGCCTGGGAAGACATCGGCATCGCCGACCCGCGTGCCATCCAGCTCGCCAACGACGCCGCCGCGACGTATGAACGGCTCGGCTCGCCGGAAGGCGAACTGGCGCTGGGGCAGGCGGTGATTTATCTGGCGATTGCCGCCAAGAGCAATGCCGGCTACAACGCCTTCAATGCGGCCATGGCGTTCGTGCGCAAGGACAAGTCGCGCGAAGTGCCCGTGCATTTGCGCAATGCGCCGACCAAGCTCATGAAAGAACTGGGCTACGGCCACGATTATCGCTATGCGCACGACGAACCGCATGCGTATGCGGCCGGTGAAACCTATCTGCCGTACGACATGCCCGAACCCGGCTGGTACCAGCCGGTGCCGCGCGGGATCGAAGCCAAGATCGCCGAAAAGATGGCGTGGCTGCGCGGCCTTGACGACGAAGCACGCCGCTAGTGTCCTGAATCAGAGATTCGTTGAATAAATACGGCGAGCGTCGCCCTGATACTGCGTCGCAAATGCGCGCAAGGCCCCGGCCTTGCTGTGCTTTGCTCCTTGTTTCAGGCCGACTTCGCCACATTTATTATTCAACGAACTTCCAATTCAGGACACTAGCGGCCCTCGGCCGCCTTCACCAGCAAGCCCGACAATTCATCGAAATAAGCCAGCGCCGCCGGCGTGAGGTCGACCTGCTTGCGCCGCGTATCTTCGGTGTCGGACAGTATCAGCCAACCCTTTTTGCGCATGGCAGTGACCCGCGCATGGATGGTAGCGGGCGCGCCTAATTGTTCTTGCGCCATCAGGTCGCGCACGCTCAGGCGTTCGTGTGCCTGCAGCGCGCGCGCGACGACAGCCAGGACGCGCTCTTCGCGCGCGTCGAGTGGGCCCAGCGTGGGCAATGTGCGCAGCGCGTCGACCAGATTCAGAAAGCGCAGGTAAATGTCGGCCGGCCGCGTTGGCGGATTTTCTTGACTCATTAAACTCCCATGTCCCATGTCCCATGTCCCATCCTATGTACCATTTTCCATTCGGGACAATGTCTGTTGCATAAGTGCCACGTGCAACAATTCGTTGCGCATCAGATAACATCGGCTTGTTTATAATCCGGCGTCCGTCCGTGGTCTGGACATTGTAAACAAAGCCTTTCGTTTCATGCCACATTTTAAGCTTAAACTCGCCATGGTGGCGGGTACGGCGACCCTGTTCCTGGCCGCCATCTTCCTCAACGAAATGCTGTTCACCCGCCTCGAATTCGCACCCGGCATCAACCCGGTCTACCTGCCCGCCGGCGTGCGCCTGCTGAGTGTCCTGCTGTTTGCCGAGGCGGGTGCAGTCGGCCTGCTGCTGGCGTCCTGGCTCATCTGCTTCTTCTACTTTTTCCCGAATGACCCGCTGCGCTCCTTTATCGGCGGCATTCTGGCGTCGCTGGCACCCTATCTTGCCTACCGCGTGCTGTTGCTGTCGGGTGTCGGCGCTTCGCTGCGCGGCATGAGCGGCCAGCGGCTGTTCTGCTTCGCGCTGCTGTTTTCCATCATGAGCCCAGCCATGCACCACATCTGGTTTGCGCTGATGGGCCACGAGGATTTGTGGCATGGCTTTCTGGTCATGGCCATCGGCGATCTGGCCGGCACGCTGATCGTGTTGTACGGCGCCAGGTCTGCCTTGAATATACTCTGGCCAGCCGGCGTTTCGCGCCGGTAATAATTTCTTTACAGAAAAAAAATACTTGTGTAGCATACGATCCCATTATTATAACGTTCTACTTTTTATAGCGATTGGGTCGAGCATGCGAACAAGATCAAGCCTGTTGTCGGCCGGCGTGCTGGCGCTGGCGGTAACGGCTACGTTGCTGGCTGGCTGCGATGGCGCGCGGCAGAGTGTGGCCGAAGCGATTCGTCCCGCCAGTGCGGCCGAAGTCGCGGGGACGCTGCGTGAGCAGATCGCCAAGGGCGACTTCAGCCGCGCCAGCGCCGATGGCGCCGCATGGCTGGCGAATCAGGCCGATCCGAGCGGCGTCGTCGCGTGGGAGACTGCCAAGGCGAGCGCCCAGGCAGGCAAGGCCGATGCAGCGATCCGCTTTGCCGGAATGGCGGTGCAGGGCGGGGCGGTGGACACCGTGCGGCTGATGACCGAGCCGATGCTCGAGCCCGTGCGCCTCGACGCGCGCCTGGTCGCGCTGGCTGCCGGCGGCGGCCCAGCGCCCGATGGCCGGGCCGGTAGCCTGGCGCCTGCCGTCACCCCGGCCCTCGCGCCGGCCCCATCCAATGCTGCAGCGGCGTCCATCGGCGCCGACGGTATCAAGGCCAGCGCTGGCGATGTCTCGGTTCAGCTTCCCGACTAATCTTTTTCTCCCAATACATTTCTCATGATCAAGAAACTTCTGCTGCCGGCGCTGCTTGCGCTGGGCATCGCCGCACCGGTCGCGGCCGAAACCTTTCAGGCCAATGGCACCAAGGAACTGAGTATCAAGGCGCATGGCGACTTGATCAACGCTCGTCGTATCGCGCGCGAGCAGGCCGAGAAGGATGCCGTGGCCAGCGTCCTCAAGATCAAGCTCAGCGCCGACATGAACGACCTCAAAGTGCGCAATGCGCTGCCTGACCTGCACAAGCAGCTGGCCGACAAACTGCGCACCTCGTTCAGCGCCGAAGGCGACATGCTCACCGCGCGCAGCGTGCTGCAGGTGGAATCGAGCGAGTTCCTGGATCTGGCGCGCTCGCTGGGCATCGGTTCGGGCACGGCCGTCGCCAACGCGAGGGTGCTGTTCCTGATCGACGAATACTATGGGGTCGGCACCCGCCTTGACCCGTCGCTGCCGCTGGTCACCGAAATCGATTATTCGCACGACAAGAGCGCGATGTCGGATCAGAGCACCTCGGTCGCCTCCTCGCGCAGCGCCTCGAGCTCGGCCGCCAGCGCCGCCAAGGGCAGCATGGCCGCCGCATCGTCGGACAAGGCAGCCTTCGCCGCCAGCTCGGCGTCGTCGGTTGCCGCGCGCGATCGCCAGGCCCACAGCGGCTCTGCCAGCGGCGCGATCGCAGTGCGCGACGGCTACGGCAATGCCGGCGCCGCCTCGCGCAGCGCCTCGTCATCCGGCGCGCGCGACACCCAGTTCGCCGGCGCCCAGAAATCGGCCGTCGCCGGCAGCGCGTCGTCGCAGGCGGCCATGAGTGCCAGTTACTCGAACGCCAGCGCCAGCAAATCGGCCAGCGCCGCGAGCTACTCGGCCCAGAATACCGATGTCCGGCGCCAGAATGACGTGGTCAACCTGAAGGTGCGCCAGGAGTTCGCCGGCATCGACAATGGTCGGCCGGTCGACGCCAGCAGCGCCCTGATCACCCAGAAACTGCAGCAGGTTGCGGGTGACTTTGGCCTGGCCTATACCGACGAGCGCGATTTCCGCGTCGAGGGCGGCCAGCGGCTGACTGTCAGCGACATCGAGCGCCTGCAGAAGTTCGATTCGTATCTGGCGAAAGCAGCGGCAGGCAGCTATCGGGCCAAGTTCGTCGTCTACGGGCGCGCCCGGATGCAAACCGAAGGAACGAGTCCGAGCGGCCAGACCGAATGCTCGGGCCAGTTGCAGCTGACTTCGTCGAACGTCGACACCGGCGCCGGCTTCGTGGCCGGCACGATCGTCAAGCGCGCCGTCGGCAGCAGCGACCAGAACTGCCGTGGCAACCTGTCCGAGTCGATGGCGCGCGCGCTGGCCGACACGATCGGCACCAGGGCCCAGCGCGTCCTGCAGCAGGGTGCGGTACAGGGCACGCCGTATTTCGTGTCGATCTACAGCGCGCTGCGCGTGCCGGGCAAGGTGCGCCGGGACTTCTCGAGCCGCATGAAGGCGCTCGAGGGCGTGGTCGAAGTCGGCGACGGCGACAATGCGACCGACGAGCTGCGTACCTGGAACGTCGTGGCCAAAGGTAACTTCAGCGAACGTGTCGAAGACATGATCGACGCGTTCAAGGAATCAGGCGACGCTGCCTACAAGGACGCCCGCTTCGAACGCCGTGGCGACCGCCTCGTGATGTGTATCGAGGGCAAGTGCCCGGCGAGTATCTGATGCGAGGCAGTCTGCGCATGATGGGCCTGGCTGCGGGCCTGGCGGCCGGTCTCGCAGCAGCCGTGCCAGGCGCAGCCGTGGCTGCGTCGTTCTACCTGTTTCCGGTGCAGGAAATCGAGGGCATGTCGGCCGAGGGGCAAAACGCACGCCGCATGCTCGATCCCGGCGTGATGGCGCGCCTGTTCGGCGACAAGGCCGGGCAGGAAGCGCAGGCCGCGTTGGTCACGCAGTTCGTCAATCAGTTGCATGCGGCCTATCCGGCCTCGCTGATCCATGCGCGGCAGGTCGCCGACAACAACATCGGCCAGGGTCACCGCTTCGTCAATGACGGCAGCCTGCAGTGCCGCGCGGCGCCATCGTTCAAGGTGGCCGATACCTATGCCGTGGTGCTCGGTATCACGCGCGCGTCGCTCTACAAGGTCGAGCGCGGCGACAACGTCGAGGTGCTGGTGCCGGTGACGCTCAGCCTGCAGTTCGTGCGTCCGAGCCTGGCCAAGGTGGTCTACACGATGAGCGAGACGGTGTACACGCCGTTTCGCTTCAGCCGCGCCGAGTACGCGTCGGGGGCGGTGGATGCGACCATCCGCACTGAAGTCCTCAAGAGCATCGGCGAGCAGATCGGTACGCTGGTCGCCGGGGCCCGCGCGGCCTTCGATCCCAAGTCGACGACGGTCAAGCTGGTGGACCGCGACGGCAAGTTCCTGGTCGCCGATCGTGGCGTCGAGGCCGGCTTCGTCAAGGGCGAGCAGGTCGAGGCGCGCCGCGCCGATGGCCAGGCCAGCATCTTCGACGTGCTCTACGCCGACAGCGGCTACGCCGTACTGCGCAGCGCCATGGGCACGGCCAGCGTGGGCGACAGCCTGCAATTCACGTTCGAGAGCACGGGCGACGACAGCCGCAAGCCGCGCCTGCTGCCGGTGGTTGCCGACGACGATCCTGCCGGCACGGCGGCGGCCGACATGTTCGGGCGCGCGATCGGCTTCAAGGCATCTTTCCAGCTCAGTCCGGTGGACGTGCATTTCGACCAGACCAAACAGCGCATTACCCGCGCCGCCAATTGCGTCGACTGGAACAAGCTGCCGAGCATGACGCAGGCTTCCGGTGAGCGGATCGATCCGCCCGACTTCTTCCTGCGCTTCACGCCGGTGAGCACGCCGTCGGTCGTCCTGAGCGGCGCGCGCGGCGCCGTGACCGAGGAACGCTTTCATACGCTCGTGAGTGCGCAAGTCGTCGACCGCTTCGGCAAGGTGGTGTTCTCGGAACTGGGTGACGACGACCACCGGATCGAGCGCGTCGGCGGCAACGGCCTGGGCCTGCCTGAAGCGCGCGAAGTCGCGCTCAAGAATGCTACCGGCAAGCTGGCGGACAACTTCATTGCCAACGTGCGCTTTGCCGCGCGCGAACTGCGCGTGGCCAAAGTCGACGCAGAACGGCTGTGGGTCGAGGGCATGGACGGCGTGCCGACCGAACTGCCCAGCTTCGGCGTGCTTCATCCGCTCTCGGCGAAGGCCGGCAACAAGCCGGCGCTGCTGGATCTGGATGTCAATCCGGGCAGCGCAAATGCCGTCGGCGATGGCGCCCTTGTCGGCTTGTCGTACTCGGCCGTCAATCCGGCATTGCCGCGCCCGCAGCGCGGCGACATCGTGCGTCTTTATGGCCAGCAACTGGGGGGCGAGACGCGCGTGACCGATTGCCAGGAGCCGCTGTACGTGGGCCAGAACAACGTGGCCGAGGCGGCATTTGCCGGGCCGCTGGTGCGCCACGCGGTGTACCGGTCGCGCAAGTATGCCGGCCATGTGGGCGATCCGGCCTTCTATGACGCCGCCAACAAGCTGCTGGGCGCCGGTCTGTTCGACCTGCGCCTGCAGGCGCCGGCGATCGGCCTGTGCGTGCAGCCGGGGTATGTCATGCGCGAAGAAGTGGCGCAGTGCGCCGGCGCGGCATGTGGCGCCACGGTGATGCTGGGCCTGCAAGCGCGTTTCAAGGCTGGCGGCGAGCTGAAACACACTGCGGCCTCCGGCCTGCGCACCGAATTCAGTGGCGTGCCGCCGCAGGGCAGGGCGGCATTCTACGGATACAAAGGACTGGGCAACGGGCTGTCAATGCAACCCGACCTGCTCAAGAAAATCGAGAACTGATCAACGTTTCAACACAGGGATACCAAAAAATGAACAAGATTGCACAAGCTGTCGTCATCGCCGCATGCCTGATGGGCACAGGCGCAGCCCAGGCCCAGTTGGGTGGCCTTGGCGGCATGCTGGGCGGCGCGAAGAGCGGCGGCGGCGATATCGGCGCCAGCGTTGGCACCTTCGTCAGCCAGAGCGCGACACTGGGCGCGCTGACCAGCCAGTCGCTGATGGCGATCAATTCTGCCTTCCTGAGCAAGGAAGACAGCGCCGTCGTCAAGGCCGAACTGGATGCCATCAACAAGCTGACCAATACCGGCGAGAAGAACGTGCGCACGAAGGACCTGTATGAGTCGCAGTCGGCCGTCACCAAGCGCCTGTACGACTCGGGTGAGATGAAGACGCGCATGGCCTCGCTCGACGCCGACGGCCGCAAGCAGATCGGTAATGCATTGCTCAACTTCGGTATCGGCGGCCTGCAAGCGGTCGAGTTGAGCAAGACCGGCCAGGCGCTGGTGAGCCAGGCCGGCGCCAATCCGATGAACCTGCCGAAGATCATGCCGGTCAAGGACTCCTTGCCGCTGCTGGGTAAAGTGGTCAGCGATTCGGGCGGCATCATCGCTGGCGTGGCGAAACTGGCGCAGGGCGCCAAGATCGACGTGCCGAAGGTAACGGCAAGTTCCAAGCCGGTCGATCTGGCCTTCTAAGCCTTGCCAGGGGCATCTATCAAGTAATGCCCTGCCTGGCGCGCCGCGCCGGGCAGGGCGACATTGCGGCCGGTCGCACGGCGGCGCATTCTGCGCCGCATATCGTGCGCTTTGTCGCAAGTCGATGGCGATGCAAGGGGGCGGTGGCTACAGTACCACCATACCGCAGCACTTCCGAACCTTGAAACCACCCCTGAAGGAGTCATCATGAACATCCGTAAAAACGCCGAAGTCCTGTTCCTCGCCATCGCCGCACTGGGCCTGGTCGGCAGCTACGCCACCGCCAACGACCGTCCAATCACCATCGCCGCATCGACTGTATCGACTGCGCCTGCGCTCGACATGGCCAGCATCCAGACCGTCGTCGTGAGCGCCCCGCGCTTGACCGCCACCCTGTAAATCGCCGCTGAGCGGCGGGCAGGCGAGGGCCCGGCAGAACGACTGCCGAATCTCGCAAAGAATACTGGTCGGCTTGGTACAATTGTGGTTTCGATACACACAGCCTGGTCCAACCCGACATGATTGACATCCAACTTCTCCGCAAAGACATCGACACCGCTGCTGCCCGCCTGGCGACGCGCAAGTACCAGCTCGATGTGCCCGCCTTCAATGCGCTGGAGGCCGAACGCAAGGCGATCCAGACCCGCACCGAAGAACTGCAGGGCAAGCGCAATTCGCTGTCCAAGCAGATCGGCATGCTCAAGGGCAAAGGCGAAGACACGACAGCCGTGATGGCCGACGTGGCGGGCCTGGCCGACGAGCTCAAGGCCAACGAAGTGGCGCTGGCGAAGGTCCAGGAAAGCATGGCGCATTTCATGGCGGCCGTGCCGAACCTGCCGCACGAAAGCGCCCCGCAAGGCCTGGATGAAAGCGGCAACATCGAAGTGCGCAAGGTCGGCACGGTGCCCACCTTCGACTTCGAAGTACGTGACCACGTCGACATCGGCGAGCGCCTGGGCCTGGACTTCGAGACCGCCACCAAGATCACCGGTTCGCGCTTTTCGATGATGAAGGGCGGCATGGCGCGCCTGCACCGCGCGCTGGCGCAGTATATGCTCGACACGCACACCGGACAGCACGGCTACACCGAGTGCTACACCCCGTACATGGTCAACGCCGATTCGCTGCGCGGCACCGGCCAGCTGCCGAAATTCGAAGCCGACCTGTTCTCGGTGAAGAAAGGCGGCGTCGAAGGCGAGGGTGAAACCTTCTACCTGATCCCGACGTCGGAAGTGTCGCTGACGAACGTCGTGCGCGACGAAATCCTGCCACTGGATGCGCTGCCGCTCAAGATGACGGCGCACACGCCATGCTTCCGCTCCGAAGCCGGCAGCTATGGCCGTGACACGCGCGGCATGATCCGCCAACACCAGTTCGACAAGGTCGAATTGGTCCAGGTGGTGCATCCCGAGCAGTCGTACGCGACGCTCGATGAGATGGTCGGCCACGCCGAGTTCATCCTGACCTCGCTCGGCCTGCCGTACCGCGTCATGCTGCTGTGCACGGGCGACATGGGCTTCTCGGCCGCCAAGACCTTCGACATCGAAGTCTGGCTGCCGGCGCAGAACACCTACCGCGAGATCTCGTCGCTGTCGAACTGCGAAGCCTTCCAGGCGCGCCGCATGCAGGCCCGCTTCCGCAACGCACAGGGCAAGCCGGAGCTGGCGCACACGCTCAACGGCTCGGGCCTGGCCGTGGGCCGCACGCTGGTCGCCGTGCTGGAAAATTACCAGCAGGCCGACGGCAGCGTGATCGTGCCCGAGGTGCTGCGTCCGTACATGGGTGGGCTGGAGCGTCTGGCGCCAGCGGCTTGATGCGGGTGGTTCGAGGAGAAATCAGCCATGGCGCATTTTCTCCCTTCCATTTCTCATTCAATCCGCTATAATGGCGGTCTCTTGCAGCTCATAGCAAGAATCGACCGAATCAGGAGAGGTGGCAGAGTGGTCGAATGTACCTGACTCGAAATCAGGCGTACGCGCGAGCGTACCGTGGGTTCGAATCCCACCCTCTCCGCCAAGTAGCATGGAAACAGCCACCGCAAGGTGGCTTTTTTCATTCCGGAACGTCCCAGAGGAGCAGGGCGCCTGCGCGCCCTGCGTGTGGGATGCGAAGGCCATCGCGTACTCGCGATGGCGCGGCCTGCAGCATGTAGGCGAATCCCACCTTCTGCGCCAAGTAGCATGGAAACAGCCACCGCAAGGTGGCTTTTTTCATTCCGGAACGTCCCAGAGGAGCAGGGCGCCTGCGCGCCCTGCGTGTGGGATGCGAAGGCCATTGCGTACTCGCGATGGCGCGGCCTGCAGCATGCAGGCGAATCCCACCTTCTGCGCCAAGTAGCATGGAACAAGCCACCGCAAGGTGTAATGCCGTTCAGTTAAGCGCAGCTAATTCTTCGCTAACCTAAAGACCGTCATCCCGCACAGGCGCACTGCTATCCGGAATATTCATACGCAAACTATGCACGTCATTCCCGCGCAGGCGCACTGCTGTCAGGAATATTCATACGCAAACTATGCACGTCATTCCCGCGTAGGCGGGAATCCAAGTGAAGTCACAGAATGTTCATTCTCTTGCGTGGCCCGTACGTTCTTTGAAGGGCGGTTTTTAGGCCGCTAGCCGGCGAAACTTAGGTTCCCGCCAAGGCGCCCGGCGAGCGCGGGAACGACGTGGTTTTCCCTATGAGGCGGCCTCATTCAAGCACTCAAAATTATTCCGGACAGCAGTGCGCGCAGGCGGGGATCCAAGTTTTTCACATATACCACGAACGCATATCGCCGTGGCCGTGCAACTGACTTGGATCCCCGCTTTCGCGGGGATGACGGCTTTTTGGCTAACTGAACGGCATTACACCGCAAGGTGGCTTTTGTCATTCCGCATGGTGGTCTCGGGTGGGTCAGTGAGCGGATCGTGGATATCTCAAGATTTCAGTAGATATCGAGGCGTTGCAGTGTAATCCGCCCGGGCGGATAGTTCAATCGCCAACCAAGGGGAGGCCGGCCGCGCGAAAAGTGCGGTTACAATCGGCTTTTCGCTCGCTTCGAACATGGATGCCAAACACGGACTGGCGGCGGTGTCCGCCCTGGCCCAGGAAACCCGACTGGGCATCTTCCGGCTCTTAAGCCAGGCTGGCCTGGTCATGGCGCGCCAGGAAAGCCGCTTCGTGATCTATATCGCCGAATTCGCCACCATGGCTTTCTTGTCGAGAACTGCTGCGCCGGCGCCCCGTGCGGCATCGACAGGGCTGCCTGCAGTACCGCGCGTTAAGCACGCCGCCCGGCGCGCGACGCAACCGATATTCCCAATCGAGGAGCCGCCATGGCAGCCGACACCGCAGCGCATCCGTATTACGACCGCCTGATCGAAGCCGGCCGCGCCAATGGCCCGGTAACGGTGGCGGTAGCGCATCCCTGCGACCGCTATGCGCTGGAAGCGGCGCTCGACGCGGCGCGCATCGGCCTGATCACGCCGCTGCTGGTGGGGCCGACGGCGCGCATCCACGCAGCCGCCGATGCGGCCGGCCTGGACATCGGCGCGCTGCGCCTGATCGACACGGCGCACAGCCACGCCTCGGCCGCGCGCGCGGTGGAGCTGGTGCGCGAAGGGCAGGCCGCCGCGCTGATGAAGGGCAGCCTGCATACCGATGAACTGATGGGCGCCGTCGTCGCCGCCACGACCGGCCTGCGCACTGCGCGGCGCCTGAGTCACTGCTTCGTGATGGACGTGCCGGGACGAGACGAACCCCTGATCATCACCGACGCCGCCATCAACATCATCCCCACGCTGGCCGACAAGAAGGACATCGTGCAGAACGCGATCGACCTGGCGCACGTGCTGCGCTTCGAGGGCGTGCGCGTGGCGATCCTGGCGGCGGTGGAAACGGTGAGCGACAAGATGCCGTCGACGATCGATGCGGCGGCGCTGTGCAAGATGGCCGATCGCGGCCAGATCACGGGCGCGATCCTCGATGGCCCGCTGGCGATGGACAATGCGATCGACCCGCAGGCCGCCGCCATCAAGGGCCTCGACTCGCCGGTGGCCGGGCGCGCCAATGTGCTCGTCGCGCCCGATCTGGAGGCCGGCAATATGCTGGCCAAGAGCCTGACCTTCATGGCCGGGGCGGCGGCGGCCGGCATCGTACTGGGCGCGCGCGTGCCGCTGATCCTGACCAGCCGCGCCGACTCGGTCGCCGCGCGCCTGGCCTCGTGCGCCGTGGCCGTGCTGCTGGCGCGGCACCAGCTGGCCAGCGCCAGCCTCGCAGGACGCTGAGATGGCGAACCAGGACTGCATCGCGGTCATCAACGCAGGCTCGTCGAGCATCAAGTTTTCGGTGCATGCGCTGCCAGACCTGGCACGGCTTTTCACGGGCAAGATCGACCAGCTGTATCGCGGCAATACCAGCTTTATCGCGCGCGACGCCGGCGGCCAGACCGTAGGCGAGCAGACCTGGGCCGCGTCGCTCGACCACCACGCCGCCATGGCGTTCCTGATCGAGTTCGCCGAGAGCCACCTGGACGGCCATCGCGTGCGCGCCGTCGGCCACCGCATCGTGCACGGCGGCGTCGACTTCAGCGGGCCGGTTCGACTGGACGATGCGGTGCTCGCGCGCCTTGCGCGTCTGATTCCACTCGCACCGCTGCATCTGCCGCACAACCTGGCGCCGGTGCGCGCGTTGATGGCGCTGAGCCCCGGGTTGCCACAGGTCGGCTGCTTCGACACGGCGTTTCACACGGCGCAGCCAGCGCTGGCGCAGGCGTTCGCGCTGCCGCCGGCGATCACCGACCTGGGCATCCGCCGCTACGGCTTTCATGGCCTGTCGTACGAATACATCGCGGCCACGCTGCCGCAATGCGATCCGGCGCTGGCCGGCGCGCGCGTGGTGGCTGCGCACCTGGGCAACGGCGCCAGCATGTGCGCCATGCTGGGCGGGCGCAGCATGGCCAGCACGATGGGCTTCACGGCGGTCGACGGCCTGCCGATGGGCACGCGCTGCGGCGCGCTCGATCCGGGTGTGGTGATCTACCTGATCGACGAAATGGGCATGGCGGTGGGGGACGTGCAGCGCCTGATGTACAACGAGTCGGGCCTGCTCGGCGTGTCGGGCGTGTCGTCCGACATGCGCGTGCTGGAAGCGAGCAGCGCGCCGCGTGCGCAACTGGCGATCGATCTGATGGTGTATCGGATCGGGCGCGAACTCGGGTCGCTGGCCGCCAGCTTGCAAGGTCTGGACGCACTGGTGTTCTCGGGCGGGATCGGCGAAAACAGCGCCCGCCTGCGCGCCGCCGTGTGCCGCGACGCGGCCTGGCTCGGGGTCGAACTCGATCCCGCTGGCAACGCGGCGCCACTGGCCGGCCCGGCCTGTATCAGCCTGCCATCGAGCCGGGTAGCGGTCTGGGTGGTGCCTGCCAACGAAGAACTGATGATCGCGCGCCATGCGCGCGACCTGCTCGCTGCATCACCCGGCGGCAACCGGGCGGACGTGTAGGCCGCGCTGCAGCGCCCTGGTTTGTCCGACGCCTTCGCGCCGCGCCGCCTCGTGCCACTGGCAGCCGGGCAGGCACTGCAATAGCTGCGCCTGCAGCGCCGTTGCGGCGTCGCGTTCGACGCACAGCAGCGCGCGCACGGCGCCGCCGCTCGGGCAGGCGTCGATGCGTAGAAAACGCACCGCGTCCAGGCCGGCGCGGATCACCGCCTGGCGCAAGCTTGTCGCCGATGCGGTATCGACCTGCAGCCAGACCAGGATCGTGCGATCGGCTGGCGGCTGGCGCCGCACGGCGGGGTAGTCGGAAGTTGCGTGCCACATCATCATTCTCCTTCGGTTGCTGTGCTAATCAGCGTGTAAATAAACTGCAAAAAGTCGCGCCCGGCGCGTGAAGGCCTTGTCAGCGCCACAGTGCGTGCGCGGCGCCCATCTGTGCCTCGACTGCGAACACCATCTTCGGCACGGTCGCGTACACCTCGTCGTACAGCGTACGCATCTCGGCGGCGGCGTCGGGGTCGCACGTTGCGGCGTCCAACACGCAGCGCCCCGGCCCATAGTCGAAGGCGGCTGGCGCATGCAGGACCGTCTCGGCGAGCGTGGCGTCACGCACCCGCGCCACGTGCGCGAGCACCGCGGCGCGTTCGCTGGCGTCGGGCCCGGCCGGGCCGCTGACGGCGACGAACAGCACCCGCATGCCCGGGTTGAACGCGCGGGCGCCGTTCAGGCGGGCCAGCAAGCGGTATTGCAGGTCAAGGTCGAGCGCACCGCCGCGCACCGGCACCACCACCAGCCGGCTTGCCGCCAGCACGCAGCGGCAGCCGTCGGTGTCGCGCGTGCCGGCGTCGATCAGGATGTCGTTGAACAGCGGCCGCAGTGCGGCCAGGCGCGTCCTGACCGCGCGGCTGCCCACCTGGCGCGTGTCGATCCACGGCCGCACGCCGGCGTTGCTGCGCTCATTGCACCAGTCGCTCTCGCTGGTACCGCCCGTGGTCATCAGGCACACGCGACGGCCGCTGCGGGCACGCAGCACCGCCAGGTTACGCGCCACGACCGTGCGGTCAGGGCTGCTGTGCTGGTTGACGATGGCGATGATCATGGCAAGTCTCCGGGGCAGATTCGATACGACCAGCGTAGCCGTGCGTCCGTAAAAACAGGACAAAATAGCGAGGTGAGGTCGTCAATGCCATGTAAACGCGGCCTGTCGGGCGTTGCAGGACAGGGCAAAGCCAAGATGGCGGGCGGATGGCGCATTGGCCCGGCCATGAAAAAGTTGCAGCTCATAACTTGCATGGTTCGCCAAGGTGTCGGTATAATGCGGCCTCTCGCAGCGATGCGAGACGACCGAATCTGGAGAGGTGGCAGAGTGGTCGAATGTACCTGACTCGAAATCAGGCGTACGCGCGAGCGTACCGTGGGTTCGAATCCCACCCTCTCCGCCAAGTAGCATGGAAACAGCCACCGCAAGGTGGCTTTTTTCATTCCGGAACGTCCCAGAGGAGCAGGGCGCCTGCGCGCCCTGCGTGTGGGATGCGAAGGCCATCGCGTACTCGCGATGGCGCGGCCTGCAGCATGTAGGCGAATCCCACCCTCTCCGCCAAGTAGCATGGAACAAGCCGCCGCAAGGTGGCTTTTTTCATTCCGGAACGTCCCATGGGACTAGCTTGTCTCCGTAAATAAGTCCGGCCGTCTACACAACGGTACTGTATTGACATTGCCCGTACAATCGCCCGATTCAATGTGCTGGCCATCCAATGTCGACCATCCACTGGTTTTTCTCGATCGGCATGCTGATGCTGGCGCGCGGCCTGGCGGTGTCGACGCTGGCGCGCTTGCCGGTCACGTCGGCCATCATTTATCTGGGTGTCGGGTTGTTCCTCGGCCCGGCTGGCCTGCACGTCTTTTCGTTCGATCCCATCGGCCAATCGCATCTGCTGGAAACGCTGACCGAAATCGCCGTGCTGGTCTCGCTGTTCTCCGCCGGTGTCAAGATGCCGGTGCCGATACGCTGGCCACGCTGGGTGCCGGCGCTGCGGCTGGCCTGGTTGTCGATGTCCATCAGTGTCGCGCTCGTGGCCGCGTTTTCGGTGTGGGTGCTCGGGTTGCCGCTCGGAGGCGGCATCCTGCTGGGTGCCATCCTCGCGCCCACCGATCCGGTGCTGGCCACGGACGTCCAGGTGCGTCATCCCGACGACCGTGACGAACTGCGCTTCACCTTGACCTGCGAAGCCGGGATGAACGACGGCTCGGCGTTTCCGTTCGTGATGCTGGGCCTTGGCCTGCTTGGTGTGCATGAGCTCGGCGAATTCGGCCTGCAATGGCTGGCGGTGGAAGTGGTCTGGGCCACGTTTGGGGCGATCCTGATCGGGGCGCTGGGCGGCTATGCGGTCGGGCGCGTGGGTTGGCTGCTGCGCGGACGGGAACCGAAGCACGAAGTGCTGGACGATCTGGTTGGCCTGGGGCTCATCGCCGTCGTGTACGCCGTGACGGTGCTGTGCATGGCGTGGGGTTTCCTGGCCGTGTTCGCCGCAGGCGTGGCGCTGCGCCATACCGAACTGGCGGCTTCCGGCGCGCACAAGGACGGCCAGGGCCTCCTCGTGCCGGAAGCGCCGCCGACCAACCCGGCGCCGAATGCCCAAGCGCCGCTGTCGGTCAGCTCGGAATCGCTGGTGTTCAAGGAGCACATCGAGCGCCTGTCGGAATTGACGCTGGTGCTTCTGCTCGGTGGCATGCTGACAATCCAGAGCTGGACCTGGCACACCGGCTTGACGGCGCTGTTCCTGTTCGTGGTGGCGCGGCCGCTGAGCGTGGTGCTGGGCCTGCTCGGCTGCGGGCGTTCGCCGCGCGTGACGTCGATGATCGCGTGGTTCGGCGTGCGGGGGATCGGCTCGCTGTATTACCTGATGTATGCAATCAACCATGCGTTGCCGCCCGACCTGGCGCGCGAGCTCAGTCAGATCACGATTGCCGTGATCATGCTGTCGATCCTGGTCCATGGGCTGAGCGTCAAGCCGCTTCTCGATCGCTTCTGGCGGCGGCGCAAGAACAATCCGGGATGACCGGATCTAACGCTTGCGCGCCTGCAGCCACACGGCCGCAATCCGCTCGACCTCTTCATAGCCCGGCTCGCCGAGCTGCCCGCCGAAGATATCCGGATCGAGTTCTTCATACGACCAGGCGGCGCACTGTGCATCGAGGGTTGCGCGCACGCTGTCCAGGAAATGATCGTCTGCACCACTCAGCGCCACGCCGGTGTACAGCATCAGCCGCCCGCCGGGGCGCAGCCGCGCCAGGCCTTCCTCGACGATCCGCCGTGACAGTTCGGCGCCGCGCTCGCCGCCGCCATGCCGGTAGCGGCGTTCATCGGGATCGACGACGAACGGCGGATTCGATATCACCAGGTCGAAGTCGCCCGTTACCCCGTCGAACAAGTCGCTCTCGTGCGCCGCAAAGCTGGCGGCGCCGTTCAAACGGGCGTTCACTTCAGCCAGCGCCAGTGCGGCCCGGTTGACATCCGCCCCGATGACATCAGCGCCGGGGAACGCCTGCGCGATCGCCAGCGCGCCGGCCCCGCCGCCGCAGCCGATATCGATCGCGCGCGTGGTCACGACATCCAGTGCCCCGAACGCGCGCCGCATGGCGCCGATGAAGCGGTAGGTGTCCGGCCCGAAGAACACGGCGTCGTCGTCGTGCGTCGGGAAGGCCGAGTGAAACAGCAGCAGATCGGCGAGCGTCGAGGCCCGCACGGTCGAGCGCAGGTTGTCGCCTGCGCCGGCCAGCACGCCGGCGGTCGCCATCAGGTCGAGCATGCCGGGCGGGAGCGCGGCGGCGGCGAACGGCCGGCTCCAGCCGAACACGTCGCGCAGGTCGCGCGCTTGCTCGTTGCCGGGCCGGGCATTGATGCGCCGGTGCGTCGATGGCGTGACGGTCATGAAGCGGTAACCGGCCTGGCGCAGGGTAGCGCCAAGGGCAAGCAGGGCGTCGGCTTGGGAAGGAGTCATGACATCAGCATCGCATG
Organism: Massilia aurea; assembly: GCF_040790145.1. Lineage (GTDB taxonomy): Bacteria > Pseudomonadota > Gammaproteobacteria > Burkholderiales > Burkholderiaceae_D > Telluria > Telluria aurea_C. The sequence continues at coordinate 20,545 of NZ_JBFMMP010000012.1, read as the reverse complement.
GATTGAACCGGACTCGGGCGCGCACGAACGGTGTCGTATGCAGTCGGAATTTGATGCATTATGTGATGACTCGAACATACCGGATGACGGCGACCAACCATACTCATCAATACAGTCGGACACCGACAACGAGAGAGAGAACCTGCACGATGAAAACTTTTGACATGGACGACGTCCCGCGTGGCCGCATGGACCGCGAAATCGCCCGCGAACGCCGCGAGCGCGCGCTGAACGACGAGCAGCGCGCAGGCCTGGCGCCCATCGACGACCTGCGCGGCAAGGATGCGCGCGAGCGTGCCGATACCTGCAACCTCAAGCGCAACAGCCGCTAATCCTCTACCGGACAACAAGGAGAACCTATGCGTTGGGATGGCGACCGTGAAAGCAGCAATGTCGAAGACCGTCGGGGTGATAGCGGTGGCGGAGGCGGCGGCTTCGGCATCGGCGGGCGCTCGATCGGCGTCGGCACCATCGTCATTGCGCTGGTCGGTTCCTATTTTCTGGGTGTCTCGCCGGCCACGATCCTGAGCCTGCTGTCGGGCGGCGCGGCGCCACAGCAGCAAGCGTCGCAGCCGCGCACGGCGCCGGCCGACGACCGCGAAAGCAAGTTCGTGCGCACCACGCTGGCGTACACCGAAGATGCCTGGGCCCAGATCTTCACCGAGCAGAATGCGCAGTACCAGCCGGCCACGCTGGTGCTGTTCGACGACCGTATCCCAACGGCTTGCGGCCTGGGCCAGAGCGCTACCGGGCCGTTCTATTGCCCCGCCGATGCCAAGGTCTATATCGATCTCGGCTTCTTCCGCACGATGCAGGAACGCTTCAACGCCGGTGGCGAATTCGCCCAGGCGTATGTGATCGCGCACGAGGTCGGGCACCATGTGCAGAACCTGCTCGGCATTTCCGACAAAGTCCATGCGGCCCAGCAGAGTGCGTCGGAAACGCAGGGCAATGTGCTGTCGGTCAAGCTCGAGCTGCAGGCCGACTGTTTCGCCGGCGTCTGGGCCAAGCGCACTGATCAGCGTGCGAAGATCCTGGAGCAGGGCGATGTCGAGTCGGCGCTCACCGCGGCCAGCGCCATCGGCGACGATGCGCTGCAAAAGCAGTCGCGCGGCGTGGTGGTGCCCGATTCGTTCACGCACGGCACGTCGGCGCAGCGGGTGCGCTGGTTCCAGCGAGGACTCGATAGCGGCGAAGTGGCGTCATGCAATACATTCGATGCCGGCAAGTTATAAAAGCCATGTAAGAGTTTCCAATTGGATATAATATGCAAATTTAATTTGCATCAATCGCTCCAATATGCGTGTTCGTTTCCGTGCGCATATGGCAATTCTCGAGACTTTGACATAAGTTAATGTCAGCTCGGCCGCAGCGCCGGGATCCCGTCAAAGAACTTGCGAAGGAGTATTCATGCTGGCCATGAACTACCGCGGGCCGTACCGTGTCCGCGCCGACCAAAAACCCGAACCCGTCATCGAGCACCCCGGCGACGCCATCGTGCGCGTCACCCGCGCTTGCATCTGCGGCTCCGACCTGCACCTGTACCACGGCCTCGTGCCCGACACGCGCGTCGGCCATACCTTCGGCCACGAATTCATCGGCATCGTCGAAGAAATCGGGGCCGACGTCCACAAGCTGAACGTCGGCGACAAGGTGCTGGTACCGTTCAACGTCTTTTGTGGTTCTTGTTTCTTTTGCCAGCACGAGCTGTACGGCAATTGCCACAACACGAATGCGCAGGCGACCGCCGTGGGCGCCATCTACGGCTACTCGCACACGGCCGGCGGCTACGACGGCGGCCAGGCCGAGTACGTGCGCGTGCCGATGGCCGACGTCGGCCCGATGATCATCCCGGCCGATATCCACGACGACGACGCCGTGCTGCTCACCGATGCGCTGCCCACCGGCTACCAGGCCGCGGAAATGGGCGACATCAAGGAGGGCGACACGGTGGTCGTGTTCGGCGCTGGGCCGGTGGGCATCTTTGCCGCCAAGTCGGCCTGGCTGATGGGCGCGGGCCGCGTGATCGTCGTCGATGAGATCGAGTACCGGCTCGAGTTCGTCAAGCGCTATGCGCAGTGCGAGACCGTGAACTTCAAGGAAGTGCGCGACATGGCGCTGCACATCAAGAAGATGACCGACTGGATGGGCGCCGACGTGTGCATCGACGCGGTCGGCTGCGAAGCGGCGGGCAACACGATGCAGACGATCACGGGTGTCTACACGATGATGCAGGCGGGCGCCGCCACGGTGCTGCACTGGTGCATCAACTCGGTGCGCAAGGGCGGCAATGTGTCGATTGTCGGCGTGTACGGTCCAACCTTCAATGCGGTCCCGATCGGCAATGCGCTGAACAAGGGCCTCACGTTGCGCATGAACCAGGCCAGCGTGCGCCGCCACCTGCCGCGCCTGATCGAACACATCCGCGCCGGGCGCATCGATCCGAAGGCGATCATCACGCACCGCGTGCCGCTCGAGGAAGTGTCTGATGCGTATCACATCTTCTCGAGCAAGCTCGACAACTGCATCAAGACGATCCTGATTCCGCCGCGCGCCAATGAGGTCCGGGCTGTCACGGCCAGCATTGCCGCCTAATCGACCCCGAGGGAAACATCATGCAGACACGTAACGACATCGTCGCCGCCAACGACCAGCACGACGGCCAGCACGCCCCCGGCGAACACGACAGCGACGGCCACGTCGCCCACGTCCACGGCGCCATCGCACCGCGCCGTCCCACCCGCGCGCAGCTGACGCACATCCAGGGCTGGGGTGCCGACCTCGACCGCAAGGACCGCCCCGGCGTACCGATGGAACGCACGCCGCCGCGCTTCATCAATGTGCCGGCCGGCGATCCTGCGCCGCAAGCGCAGCACGTCGAGGTGCTTGTCTCGACCGAGCGTCCGGGCCGTACGCCGCTGTTCGGCGCCGTGCAACCGCCGGCCGGCTTGTCCGGCTCGGTTCGGCGCCAGGCCTTCAAGTTCACCGAAAACGACGTTCGCCACTGGCTGCTGCTGTTGCTGGCCGACCGCGTCAACGTGGTCGAAGGCATTGGGGAAGACCTGGCCAAGGGCACCATTCCGAACGTGCTGGCCGAGATGGGCATCAAGGCCGAGTTCCGGCACAACAAGGCCGGGCTGGCGAAAAAAATCGCGCTTGGTACAGTCATCGTCGGCGCAGCGGTGTATCTGATGAAGCGCCGCAGGTAGGGGACATTGTTCTTAAGCAAACCCTCGTGGTTTTGCGCGTCCATCATGGTCGATGACCGGCGCCAACTGGCCCGGCTGACCGGATGGAGCCGAGATGATTCCTCAACCGTTTTTCAGGGCAGTCGTTCTGGCTGCCGCCTTCGCGCTGACCCCTTTCGTACACGGCGCGCCGATGATGGGCGCGCCACTCAAGCTCGACACCAGGGCGCAAGCGCAAGTGCTCAGCCAGCTCACTGCGCGCCGGTCGGCTGTTGGCCTTGACCTGGATCACAGCTATAAAGTCGTCGCGCAGCACCCCGGCGTGCAGGGTACGCACGTGTTGCGCGCGGCGCATCTGTACAAGGGCGTGCGCATCTTCGGCTCGGAATCGGTGATCGTGATCGACGCGCGCCAGCAGATCATGTCCGAGAGCGCCTCGCCGCGCCGCCTGCACCTGGGGCGTGGCGCGGCCAATACGCTGGGCGCGACCACCGCCGGCTTCGACACCACACCGGTCGTCAAGCGCAAGGCGGCCATCGGCGTGGCGCTGAAGGGCATCCCGCCCGGCGCCGTCAACGTCAAGGCGCCCACGGCCGAGCTGGTGATCTATCCTTCGATGCGCGACGAGCGCGCGCCAAGCGCCGTGGCCAAGCCTGACGCCGAACTGAACGCGGTCGACCTGGTCGAGACGGTCGAGCGCTACGCGCTGGCCTGGCATGTGCGCGTGCGCATGCACAGCGGCGAGCAGCCGATCTACTACGACGCCATCGTCGACGCGCGCAGCGGCGTGATCATCGACCGCTGGAACATGCTGCAGACCGTGGAGGGCATCGGCAAGAGCCAGTACAACGGCGCCGTGCCGCTGAGCACGACCTTTGCCGACAATCTGTACCAGATGCTCGACCCCGAGCGCGGCAAGGGCGGCACGTTCGGCGCGATGGCCATTACCAACGCCAACCATGGCACCACCAGCGGGCGCGTCTATGCCAATACCACCAATACCTGGGGCGACGGCCAGCAGTTCGTCGAAGGCGCCGGCACGACGGGCGCCAACGGCCAGACGGCGGCCGTCAATGCCATGTGGGGCCTGATGAACACCTACGACCTGCACAAGAACGTGCTGGGCTGGCGCTCGCTCGACGGCCAGGATACGGCCACCCACATCGCCGTGCACGTCAACCGCGGCTACGACAACGCCTACTACAGCGACACGTGCCGCTGCATGTTCATCGGTGACGGCACATTCTTCACGAACCTGGGCGCGATCGACGTGGTTGGCCACGAAATGGGCCATGGCGTCACGGCGGCCACCTCGAACCTCGTCTACACGGGCGAATCGGGCGGCCTGAACGAATCGAGCTCGGACATCGCCGGCGAAGTGGTCGAAGCGTATGCGCGCGGCGGCGGCAAGGGCGAGGTGGTGCCCGAGACAGGCAATGACTGGATGCTGGGCAGCGAAATCGCCCGCAACGCCGAACCGCTGCGCTGGATGATCAAGCCGAGCAAGGACGGTAGTAGCCAGGATGCGTGGAGCACGGGCCTGAAGCGCCTCGACGTGCATTACAGCAGCGGCCCGAACAACCGGATGTTTTATTTCCTGGCGCGGGGCTCGAATGCCGACAATACCAGCGAAGCCTGGAGCAGCTACCTGAAGGGACTGCCTGCCGCGATGACGGGCATCGGCATCGACAAGGCGTTTCGGATCTGGTTCCGCGCCAACACGACCAAGTTTACGGCCAGCACCAATTACGCCGATGCGCGGGCGAAGATGATCGAAGCGGCGCAGGAGCTGTATGGCGCGGCAAGCCGCGAAGTGGTTGCGGTTACGCGTGCTTATGCAGCGATCAATGTCGGGGCCGACATCGACGAACCGGCGGCCGAACCCGTTCCCGGGGCGGCCGCGGCAATCACAACGACAACGTCGGCAGCAGTTACTGGTCGCTCATCAGTGGGAACGGATTGAGCGGCGTGCCTTTCCACCACTGCTTCTCTGGCGTCAGGGCGACGACGGCAAAGTGCAGGTGCGGCGCGTTCGGATCCGAATTGCCGGTCACGCCGACATAGCCGATCACGGTGCCGCGCTTGACCTCCATGCCTTCGGCGATGCCGTCGGCGTAGCGGTCGAGGTGGGCGTAGTAGTACGCGAACTGCTCGCTCGGATCGAACTGGTACACGGTCAGGCCGCCCGGTTTGCTGTGGAACAGTTTGGCGACCTTGCCGTCGGCCACGGCGACGACGGGCGTGCCGGTCGGGGCCATGATGTCAAGCGCCTCGTGCTGGCGCTGCTCGCCGCGCGGCTGGTCGAAGGTGTCGGTCAGCTGGGCTGACTTGATGCCTTGCACCGGCACCAGGAGCTTGCCCGGCACCGTCATCGGAGCCGACGTACCGGCAGCTGCCGTAGCGTCAGGCGCAGGCCGCAGCGGCAGGTCGGCGTCTTCCAGGTTCGGCACGACGACCGGCGCCGGCGGCAACTGGCCCTCGATCTGCGACGCCGGGATGCCAGGCGCCGTCACCGCCACCTCGGTCGCCGGTTGTTCGGGCACGTCCTGCAGCGCGACGAACAGCACCGCGGCGCCGACCAGCGCGCCGAGGATAAACGTGATCAACCATTTCATCTTGTTCTCCGTGCAGCGCCACCGGCGCCGCGTGTGGGCTTATTTTTCCAGGATCACTTCAGTGCCGGCGCTGACGGCGGCGCCTACTTCGGCGGCGCTCCAGTTGGTCAGGCGGATGCAGCCGTGCGATTCGGTCTTGCCCACATGGCCCGGCACCGGCGTGCCATGGATGCCGTAGTGCGGCTTGGACAGGTCGATCCACATCACGCCGACCGGATTGTTCGGGCCCGGCTTGACCGGTGTGGCCTTGTCGCCCGGCTTGGCGTCCCAGAACAGTTTCGGATTGTAGTTGTAGACCGGATTGGCGTGCACGCCCTCGATCTTCCAGGTGCCGATCGGCAGTGGGTCGCGGCTGCTGCCGGTCGAGGCCGGGTACTGGGCCAGCAGGCGCCCCGACGCATCATACAGCTGCAGCGTCTTGGCGCCATCGCGCACGATGACCTTGGTCGCCTGCGCCAGCGGTTCCTTGCCGCTCACGTTCGGCACCATGATGCGCTCGCCCGCGCGGGCGAAGGTCTTGCCGGGATTGAGGCGCTGCAGCAGGGCAGGGCTGGCGTGGAATTTCTCGCCCAGGCCTTCGAGCACGTTGGCATAGCCGAGCTGGTCCAGCTTGGCCTTTTCCATCATCGTGTCTGGCACCGGCTGGAACGGGCCTTCGACATCCTCCGGGATCAGCGCGTATTCGGCCAGGGTCGGGGTGGTGTCGGTGGCGAGCGCATTCCAAGTCGCGTCGTCGAGCTTGCCGGTGACCGGCAGCTTGCGCTGGGCCTGGAAGGTGTTCAGGGCCTGGCGCATATTCGAGCCGTAGGCGCCGTCGAGTTCACCCGGAGACAGGTAGATGCGTTCCAGTAGTACCTGGGCGCGCAGCAGTTTTTCGAATTCGGCCTGCTCGGCGATCGCCGGGTCTTGCACCGCGCCGGGGGCAGCGGTAACCGCCGTCGACATCGTCGTGTTCTGGGCCGTCGTCGCCGGCTGGGCGGCGGGCGGCAGTGGCGCTGGCTGCTGGGCCACGGCGTGGGTCAGCGTGCCTCCAAGGGCGGCGATCAGGGTCAGGGCGGTCATCTTGTTCATGCGGTCTCCGGGTTTTGCTTCTGGAAAACCTCAGACTAGTGGTATGCACGGGATGGGTCTGTGCGTCAGCGTACTCACAACAGGTCAACTATTTCATTGAGGCTACAATTGCACGATGGAACACACCATGTATGCCGTCACCGTATTGCCGCTCGGCGCAACCGTTGCCGCTGGCGCATCCACGACCTTGCTGCAGGCGCTCGAGGCGGCCGGCATCGAACTGCCCAGCTCGTGCCGCAATGGCACCTGCCGCACCTGCCTGTGCCGCCTGCAATCGGGCACGGTGGCCTACACGGTCGAATGGCCGGGATTGTCGCTCGAAGAGAAGCGCGACGGCGATGTGCTGCCCTGCGTGGCGCTGGCGCGCAGCGATCTGGTGCTGAACGTCCCGCTGGCGCGGCGCGTGTGCACCGACCATCGATAGCATGGTGATACTATTGGTAGCAACCACATTCAATGGAGCACTACCATGAGCAAAAGTCAGGATGCGAAGAAGGCGACCAAGAAAGAACCGGCCAAGAGCATGAAAGAAAAGAAGGAAGCCAAGAAGGTCAAGAAAGAAGAAAAGTCGCGCCAGCAGTAAAGATGGACGTCAGACCGCGTCGTCTCCCGGCGACGCGCGCCGCACCGCTTATGGCTTGCCCGCAGGTAGCCCGAGCGCTCCCTCGATCACCCCCAGCACCGTCGGCCACGCCGGTGAACTCGTCGCCACCTCATCGTAATGGCTTGCCTCCGGCAAGATCACCACCTCCGCCACATCCCCTAGCTTGCGTGCCCGTGCTGCGTAGTCGTGCGCCACGCGCGGTGGCGAAATTGTGTCGAGTGCACCCGTCACCAGCCAGGTGCGACTGCCATTGGGCATCAGGTCGCCCGCGTTGGTGTCGACCAGCACGTCCGGGCGCGCCGCGCTCGGCTCACCGGCCAGTTGCGCGATGTCGCGGTCGCAGCTTGACTTGATCAGGTCCGCCTCGTGGCGCAGGTCGGCCAGGCCGCCCAGGCTCACGATGCGCTCGATCCCGAGCGGATTGGCGTGGTGCAGCGGGCTGCCGGCCGGGATGCGCGTGCGACCGGCAATCCACTGCACCAACTGACCCCCGGCCGAGTGACCCACCGCCACGATGCGTTGCAGGTCGAGCTTGTGCGCAGGGGCATGCAGCGCCAGCAGGTCGAGGGCGGCATGCATGTCGAGGTACATGCCGGGGTAGCCGCCGCCCGGTTCATCGACGCGCCGGTATTCGACGTTCCAGACGGCAATGCCGCGCGCGGCCAGGGCGCCGGCCATATTGCGAAACTGGATGATGCCGCCGAACTTGCTGTTCCAGCAGCCGCCGTGCACCAGCACCGCGACGGGGAACGGCCCGGCGCCGGCAGGCACGAACAGTTCGGCGTACTGGGAAGGGGCGGGGCCGTAGGCGAGTCTGGCGGTGGGGGCAGGGCCGCGCAGGGCCAGGTAATCGTCGAGTTTCATCGGGGCGGCGTGGGCGATTGAGGCGACGCCAAGCACGAGGGCAAGCAGCAGGCTGGAAAAGCGCATCGCAGGGGCGGAAAGAGTGGTGAAAACAGCACTATAGCTCAGTGGCCAGGCGGCGGTACAGTAGGGCTAATACGCAGCAATCGTACGGCCCTGACGTGCCGGCCATGCTAGTCTGGCCATAACGACATCACTTATCGAAAGGCGACCATGAACCAATACCAAGGCCAATCCCACGACGCCTGGCGCACTCCGGTCACTCACCACGCGCACACCACGCCCGACCCGGATGCACCGAACGACCCACCGGCACCGCAAACGCCGTCGCCGGTGCCGGACGATGTTCCCGACCCGGTCAATGCACCGGTCGAAGAGCCGCGCATGCCCGAGCCACCGATCCGGGCACACTGACGTTACACGATCAGGCGCCAGATTCCTGGCGCTTGCCTTCTGCTTTCTCTGCTTTCTCTTGTTTATCACCTTCGTCAGCCTTGCCCGCCGATGGCGGCAGCGTCGGAATTTCACGGATCAATGCTTCGGTGTCGTGCTGGCCCGGCGAGCGCTCGCCGCTGCCGATGTCGGCTTCGTCGAAGATGGCGCGGCCCTTGTTCTTGGGGTCGACATTGGGTGTCGTGTCAGTCATGCTGGGCTCCAATAGCGTTATCAATGTTGTACGATCCTAACAGTCCCCGGGCGCGCCTGTCGCGCGCGAGGCCACCGTGAAAACTGTTGCTTTTTTGTCGGCACGCGGGGCGCATGTGCTACCTGTCACAGAACCGCAACAATGCGGTTTCTATAATGGCTGTGACATCAAAAACAGGAGGAGATCATGGGTTCCACGCTGTACAACAAGATTTACCTGGGCCGCAGCCCGCTGCTCGGTTCCCGCAGCGTGCAACTCGCGCTCGTGCTCGCTGTGCTGGCGAGCGCCGGCCTGGGTTGGCTGGCACTGCGTTCGCTGCGCTGAGGTTGCCCCGGGGCGCTGTGACGCGTACCATGCGCCCTTTGGTCAACGAAACGCGGTAATGAAAAACGAAAAGCTCACGACGGACGAATACGATGCACTCGATATGGTGCGTCGCGGCGGTAAACAAGAGATGGCCAGTGCCTGTGTCGGGCGCAATTCGAAGCGCCTGTGCGGCATCAAGCTGATGTCCTACGGTCGCGACAAGCGGCTGACGCTGACCGACAAGGGTGAAGAAGTGCTGTTCTTGCGCCGCTGCGTTACCGGCTTGCGTGCGCTGGCGGCAGATTCGCAGGTGGTGCTCGATGAAGACGTGCTGCGTTTCCTGAACCGCAAATCGCACATCGTGCCGCTCGAAGACGGCGGCCATGGTCTGAGCGACAAGGGCCGCGAATCGCTGGCCGATATCGCCCAGCAGGAAGAGCGCCGCTGACGGCGCCGGCCGTCCCGCGCGGACGGCCTTTTGTACACCAGCTTCAGCTTTCTGTGCGAAGCCTCGTGCGCGTCCTAGTTGGCGCGGCGGCGGCTCGGGTACACCAGCACCCGCACCGCGACTTCGGCCGGCACGTTCATCGTGGCCAAGAACTCCGCCGCGCGCTGCAGGCCCAGCGTCGGGATCGAGGCGATGGCTTGGTTGACCAGATCGGACGTGCGCCCATCGACGCGCTGGTGGCGGGGCGTGACCGCGTTGGTATTCATGGCCAGTTCAGGCATGTCGTTCATTATCATTTTCTGTCCAGGTATCGTGGTTGTGCCATTGGCACGCTGATTGTACGGCCAATAATGTTTATTTAGCTATACAAATGTTTCGCCACAAGCGTAATGACATGACTTGATGATAACTCTCGTGGCGGCTGTGCAACTACCAGTGCTTAGGCAGGCAGTGTTTCCGATGCCGGCGCTGGCGTCGGCAGGCAGCGGCCCTCGATCAGCAATGCTTCAAACTCGGCGGCTGGTAGCGGCTTGCTGAAGTAATAGCCCTGCATCTCGTCACAGCCGTGGCTGCGCAGGTAGTCGAGCTGCTCGAGTGTCTCGACCCCTTCGGCGATCACGGCCAGCTTGAGGTTGTGCGCCAGCGCGATGATGGACGTGACGATTGCCGCGTCGTTGGCGTCGTGCGTGATATCGGCCACGAACGAGCGGTCGATCTTGAGCACGTCGATCGGGAAGCGTGACAGGTACGAGAAGCTCGAGTAGCCGGTGCCGAAGTCGTCAATGGACAGGTTCACACCCAGCGCCTTCATCCGGTGCAGCAATTCCACTGCCGGCGTGACGTCGCTCATGAACAGGCTCTCGGTCAGCTCGATCTCGAGGCACGCGGCGTCGAGCCCGGTTTCTTGCAGCGTCGCTTCGAGGCTGGCCATCAGGTCGGCTGCGCCGAACTGGCGTGCGGATAAGTTCACTGCCACCCGCAGGCGCTGGTAGCCAGCCAGCTGCCAGGCCTTGTTCTGGGCGCAGGCGGTGCGCATTACCCAGGCGCCGATGGGCACGATCAGGCCGGTCTCTTCGGCCACGCCGACAAAGCGCCCCGGCGGCACCATGCCGAGCTCGGGATGGTTCCAGCGGATCAGCGCTTCCATGCCGACGATCTGGCCTGTCTTCATGTCCACCTGCGGCTGGTAGTGCAGCACGAATTCGTTCCGCTCGAGCGCATTGCGCAGCGCGCCCTCAATGCGCACCCGCTCCTTGGCTTCATCGTTCATGCTCGGCGTGAAGAACTGGAAGTTATTGCGCCCCAGTTTCTTGGCGCGGTACATGGCGATGTCGGCGTGTTCGATCAGGTTCTCGCTCGACGTGCCTTCGGTCGGGAACACGGCCACGCCCACCGAGCAGGTGACGAAGAATTCCTTGTTGCCGAGCATGACCGGCTGTGCCACCGCATCCATGATCCGCTGTACGATGGCTGGCGACAATGGCTCATCGGTGTGCTCGTTGAGGATCACCACGAATTCGTCGCCGGACAGGCGCGCCACGGTGTCGGCATCGCGCAGCGATGCACGCAGGCGTGCCGCCACCGTCACCAGGAGCACGTCGCCGGCCTTGTGGCCCATGCTGTCGTTGACGAACTTGAAGCGGTCGAGGTCGATCAGCATGACCCACACCGGCCGGTTGCTGCGGCTGGCGAACGCGATCGACTGGCCCAGGCGATCCTGCAGCAGCGAACGGTTCGGCAAGCCGGTGAGCACGTCGTGCTGGGCCACGTGGTGTACGCGCTGCTCGGTCAGCTTGCGCTCGGTGATGTCGCTGCCGGTGCCGCGGTAGCCCGCAAGCAGGCCCGCCTCGTCGAACACCGGCTCGCCGTTGACGCAGAACCAGCGCGCGTTGCCGTCGTCGTCGACCACCTGGTACTCGAGATCGTTGAACGCCTCGCGCGCCTGCATCTTGGCCAGGTGGGCGCGGCCGCTGTCGCTGTCCAGCAGGCCCGGGACGTATTCCCAGCGCGTCTTGCCGATCAGGCCCTGCACGGCAACGCCCGATTTTTCGGTGAAGCCGCCGGTGATCATCGTGAAGCGCAGCTCGGCGTCTTGCTCCCAATACCAGTCGGACGACATCGACACCAGCTGGCGGAACCGCTGCTCGCTGTGCAGCAGCGCTTTTTCGGCGCGCTCGCGCGCGGTCACGTCGTCGATCAGGCGGCGGTTGCTGCGACGCAGTTCCGACGTGCGCTGGCGCACCAGTTGCTGCACCTTGCGCGCCCGTTCGCCGGCCGACTGCACGAAGGCGGCGCCCATCAGCGTGACCAGGATGCCGCCGATCAGCAGCGACAGCGAGGCCAGGTGGTCGGCCAGGAACGGGCGCTGCGCCGCCGCGACCTCGACCCGCCACGGCCGCCCGCCCGCGCGCAGCACGGTGCTGTGCATGCCGTGGTCCGGGCGCAGCCAGCCGGCGAATTCGCGCCGCGATGCGCTCGACGTGGGGCCGTTCGAGAACAGCAGGGCGGCCGGGTCGGCATGGTCGCTGGCATACACCGACACGAAGATGTCGTCGCCACTCTCCAGCCCGGCGGCGGCGAGCGACTCGCGCACCAGTTCCTTGCCCCGGATGACGACCGCTGTATTGCCGCGCAGGACGCCATTCTTGTCGAACACCGGCTGCACCAGGTCGAAGCTGGCCTGGCTCGTGGGCGCCTGGGCCAGCGCGAACAGGCCGCTGGCAGCCGGCTGGCCGGTGCTGCGGGCCAGGTCGAGCGCGCCCATCACGGCGATATTCTGACTCAGATTCAGGCCGAAGGCCGGCTCGTTGCCAACCATCGGCTCGAGGTATTCGATGACGTGGTAGCGGCTGCGGGGCGGGGCCGGCACCAGGCCGGCGGGCGTGTTTTCGGTCAGGATCGTGCCGGGACGGATGCGCTGCAACTCGGCCTCGAACGCCGCGCGCTCATCGCCCGGCACCACGCGGTGGAAATTGAAGGCCTGGACAAAGCGATGACGCTCGAGCAGGGCCAGCGTGAAGTCGGCAAACCGTTCGCGGCTGACCGGCTCGCCCTTGGAAAACAGCTGGTTGGTGACGGCCAGCACTTCGAACGCCTGGCCCATGCCCTGGCGTACCGCCGCCACGCGCTCGTCGGCGCGCTGCCCGAAGGACAGCGCCATATTGTCATACTCGAGGTGGCTGACACCGAGGAACAGGCCGAAGGAGGCGGCCAGGCCGCCGCCCAGCGTGAGGGCCGCCGCGAGAGTCAGCGAACGGGGCAGGCGGCGCGGCATGGTGTCGAATGGTCCAGGAAAATCCGTACAAAAACAGTCAGGGTGCGTTCGACAATCGGTGCTTGCCGGCGGGCATTAGTGCGCGCAAGTGTGTCATAAACGACTTGGCGCCGCAAACTTATCGTATTGTGCGTGACAATCCATGCGCCGTGGGTAAAACCATGTCATGCCCGGCACCGCGCCAGCCACGCGACCCACCCGCGCGCCAGCAAGCGGTTGCTCCAGCCGATGCCGACGCCAGCGCCGCCCCCACGGCGCGCCAGCCTTGCCAGCAGGCGTTGCCCGCGGGTGGGCGGCGTGGCGGGTCGTATGGCGAACAGGATCCGGTTATTGCCGGCGATGTTCCGGAACCAGGCAACGCGCCCGTCAAACGTGTCGCGCAGGCGTTGTAAGCAAGACACAAAATCGGGATCATACGTAAAGATATTCGCCACCAGCACGCCGCCCGGACGCAGCGCGCGCTGGCACGCCGCATAGAACGCGCTGCTCGCCAGCGTCGGCGGCAGGCCGCCCCGATCGAAGCCATCGACCAGCAGCACGTCGGTGTCGCCGTGGCAGCGCGCCAGGTAATCGGCTGCGTCGCAATGCAGCACGCGCAGGCGGGCGTCGTCGGGCGGCACGCAAAACACATCGCGCAGGGCGATCACGTCGGCGCGGATCTCGAGCACCGTGATGCGGGCGTGCGGAAAATGGCGATGGCAGAACTTGGCGAGCGAGCCGCCGCCCAGGCCGACCATGACGATGTGGCGCGGGCGCGGCGCGAACAGTGCGAAGCACATCATGGCGCGGGTGTAGTCGAGCACCAGGGCGTCGGGCCGCGCCAGCAGCATGTCGCTTTGCACGTCGCCCGGCGTGAATTCGAGCGTGCGGTGCGTGCCGTCGTCTGTCACCAGCGGGGCGCTGGCGACAGGCGGTTCGGGAAGATCCAGGGGCGCGGGCATTCGTCAGTATATGCCGGCGCGCCCCTGTGCGATTACGCGGCGCTGCCCATCAGCGGCACCACGCCGAACACCAGCGCCGCCACCAGCATGACGAGGGCCGCCGAGATCGACCAGATCAGCGTGAAGCGCTGGTGGTCGCCAAACTCCACCTTGCACATGCCCACCAGCAGATAGGTCGATGCCACCAGTGGGCTGAGCAGGTGGACCGGCTGGCCGATCACCGAGGCGCGGCCGATTTCGGCGGCCGTGATGCCATACACTTCGGCGGCCTTGGCCAGCACCGGCACGATGCCGAAGTAGAACGCGTCGTTCGAGATGAAGAACGTGAACGGAATGCTCAAGAGACCCGTGACGACCGCGAGGTAAGGCCCCATCCACTCCGGCACGGCGGCGATGACGGACAGCGCGATCGCGTCGACCATCTTGGTGCCTTGCAGGATGCCGACGAAGATGCCGGCCGCGAAGATCAGCGACACCACCGGCAGCACGTTCGACGCATGGTGCGCGATGCGCTCTTTCTGTGCTTCGAGGCCCGGGTAGTTGATCATGATCGCGACGGCGAAGAAAATCATGAACAGCACTGGCAGCGGCAGCACGCCCATGATCAGGAAGGTCATGAGGAGCGCGGTCATGGTGAAGTTCACCCAGATCAGTTTCGGGCGCTTGATGGCGGCGTTCGAGACGCCATCGTCACCGCTAGCGCCTGCCACGGCCGGTGCAGCATCTGCCGGCGGCGTCACGTTTGATTCGATGCGGCCCGCGGCCAGATGGTGCACATTGCCTTCGCGCGCCGCACCGGCGGCAGATGGCGTCCAGTGGCCGGTCGTACCGGTCATTTCAGCGGCCAGCGCGACGTCGGCCACCGCTGGCTGCAGCACGGCGACATTCGGCGCCGCCTTGGCTTCTTGTTTCGCCTGCGCCGGCAGCGTCATGATGCCCAGGCGCTTGCGCTCCTTCATGCCCAGCACGCCGGCGACGAACACCACCCAGACCGCGGTGACGGCCATCGGCAGGATCATCGGCACGAAGATGTCGCTCACGTCCACGCCCAGGGCCGTGGCGGCGCGCGCCGTCGGCCCGCCCCACGGCAGGATGTTGAAGACGCCGCCGGCGAGCATGATGACGCAGGCCAGCACCAGGCGGCTCATCCCCAGGCGCACATACAGCGGCAGCATGGCAGCCACGGTGATCATATAAGTCGTGGCGCCGTCGCCGTCGAGCGAGATGAACATCGCCAGCACGGCGGTGCCGACGACGATCTTGAGCGGGTCGCCGCCGACGATTTTCAGGATCAGGCGCACGACCGGATCGAACAGGCCCGAGTCGATCATGATGCCGAAATAGAGGATGGCGAACATCAGCATGACGCCGGTCGGGGCCAGGTTGCGGATCCCGTCGAGCATCATCGGGCCCAGCTCCGGACCGAAGCCGCCGATCACGCCGAAGCCGATGGGCACGACGATCAGCGCCACCAGCGCGGGCAGGCGCTTGGTCATGATCAGATACATGAACACGACGACCATGGAATACGCCAGGATGGTCAACATCATCATCATTCTCCTTGCCGGTGCGCTTGCGGCACGCGGTTTCTGGGCCGGTATGGCCCGGGGTGTTGGTACGGGTGCGGCGCCGTTGGCGGACGCCTGTGAATTCAGGCGCCGGCGATTGCGGTGCTGTACGCTGCCAGGACGGCGCGCGCGGGGGGTGGGATGTGCATGGTGTCTCCGATCGTTGTCGTTGGTGTTCTGCTGTTTGTACCAACTATAGGCGCGCCTGCCTTTCAATTGGCTTTCAGTGCACTTGACATCTCAATGATCGGTGGGTGCGGCGAAGAGCACGCTGACCTTCAGGCCATGCCCGCCGGCGCCCTGGCCCAGGGCCAGCGTCGCGCCGTGCAGGTTGGCGATATCGCGCACGATGGCCAGGCCCAGGCCAGTGCCGCCCGGATTGGCTTCGAGCGTGGCCTGCGCGCGGTAGAACGGCGTGAATACCTTGTCGGCGTCGGTTGCGCCGATCCCGGGGCCGCTGTCGCTCACGGCGAGCAGCACGCCGGCGCTGTTGCGCCCGACCTGCAGCAGCACGCTGCCGCCGGCCGGCGTATAGCGAATCGCGTTGTCGACCAGGTTCGATACCAGTTCGTGCAGCAACAGTTCCTGGCCCATGATCGTCGTGAGCGCGTCGGCGTCGGCTTCGAGTGCCAGGTCGAGCCCTTTCTGTACCGCCGGCAGCGCCAGTTCGAGCCCCACCTGGCGCGCCACTGCCGCCAGCGATACAGGGGCATGGAGCGCGCTGCCGCCGCCATGCTCGATGCGCGCGAGCGTCAGCAGGCGGTTCGCCAGGTGGATCGCCGAATCGGTGGTGCCGGCAATCGAGCCGACGATTGCGCGCATCGCAGCCGGATCGTTTTCGCGCAGGGCCAGTTCGGCCTGCGTCTTGAGCACCGCCAGCGGCGTGCGCAGCTGGTGCGAAGCGTCGGCGATGAAGCGGCGCTGGCTGGCGATCAGGTCTTGCGTGCGCGCCATCGCGCCGTTCATCGCCGCCACGAGCGGGCGCACTTCCTTGTGCACGAGCGCCGCGTCGATGTTCGACAGGTCGGACGGTGCACGTGTCTCGACCTCGTTCTTCAGCCGCATCAGGGGCCGCAGAACCAGGCGCACGGCGAACCACACCATCGCCGCCACGGCCAGCACCAGCAAGGCCTGGCGCAGCAGCGTGGAAAACAGGATATCGCGCGACAGCGCCTGGCGCGCATCGAGCGTCTCGCCCACCTGGATCAGCGCGATGCCGCGCATCGAATCGTCATACACCGGTTGCAGCAGCGCCGCGATGCGCACCGGCTCGCCGTTATAGGTGGCGTGATAGAAGCGCACCAGCGCCGGATACAGGTCGC
Source organism: Massilia aurea (assembly GCF_040790145.1). Taxonomy (GTDB): domain Bacteria; phylum Pseudomonadota; class Gammaproteobacteria; order Burkholderiales; family Burkholderiaceae_D; genus Telluria; species Telluria aurea_C. The sequence goes on along the minus strand of NZ_JBFMMP010000012.1, from coordinate 3,698 downwards.
TGCGCGGCACGTTCTTCGGCACGGGCGGCAGGTCGCCATAGCCCGACACCGTCTCGCCCTGCAGCCCGGTGACCTTGTAATAGATGCGCCCGAGCGTGTCGGTTTCAAAACTGTCGAGCGCCACGTAGGGCACGTTGGCGACCACCTTGCCATCCTGGACCGAGACGCGCTCGGCCAGCGCGCGCGTGGACGACAGCAGCGAACGGTCATAGGCGACATCGGCCGCCTCCAGCGCATCGCGGTACAGCGAGACCGCATTGAGCGCGACGAGCAGCACCAGAGGCAGGATCAGCCAGCGCAGCAACTGCCCGCGCAGGCTGCCCGGCGACTGGCCGGCCGCAAAGCGGAGCAGGGAGGCGCGCAGGGTCATCGCGTATGGCGGCTTACGCCGGGCGTTCCTGCATCAGGTAGCCGATGCCGCGCAGCGTGACGATCATCGCGCCGCCTTCCGGGACGCGATCGAGCTTCTTGCGGATGCGGTGGATATACAGCTCGATGGCGTCGAGGTTGACGTCGTCGGCCAGCGCGAACACTTCGTCGAACAGCTTTTCTTTCGACAGTGCGCGGCCCGGGCGCGCAATGAGCGCTTCCAGCACGGCGTGTTCGCGTGGCGTGAGCGCGAGCGGCTCGCCGCCATACGTAAACATCCGCGAGACGGTGTCGAAACTCAGGCCGCCGCACTGGTGCACGAGTGCCTCGTTGCCGCTGCGGCGGCGCAGCAAAGCCTTCACGCGCGCCTCGAGTTCGGCCAGCTCGAACGGTTTGGGCAGGTAATCGTCCGCGCCCAGGTTCAGGCCCTGCACGCGGTCTTCCAGCCCGCCGCGCGCGGTCAGGATCAGCACCGGCGTGCCGCCACGCGTGCCGCCCCGTGCGCGCAGGCGGCGCAGCACGTCCAGGCCGTCCATCTTGGGCAGGGTCAGGTCCAGGATCACCAGGGCGTAGTCCTGGGTATGCAGCAGGGCGTCGGCGTCGGCGCCGGTAGCGGCGCATTCGACGGTCAGTTTGGCATCGCGCAGCGCCTTGGCTACCCAGTGCGACAGTTCGACATGGTCTTCAACGAGCAGGATTCTCATCGCGCCAGTGTAAGCGCAAAGCAGCCGCTTTTGATAGTGCCCTTGACGCGCCACTGAAAGCGAACTGAAAGGATCGGGCACATATAGTCGCCACATAAATAGTTCACATCCATAACAAAGTTCGGAGACACATGAAACACTCGGCCCTCGCGCTTGCCGTCCTGGCAGCGCTTTCCCTTTCCACGCCAGCACTCGCCCAGAGCAACGTCCAGGTCTATGGCCTGATCGACGCCGGCGCCGAATTCGTCAACCATGCCGGCGAAGACGGCGGCAACGCGGTGCGGGTCATCTCGGGCGGCAAAAACACGTCGCGCTGGGGCTTTCGCGGCAGCGAAGACCTGGGGGGCGGCCTGAAAGCCGTCTTCAATCTGGAAGGCGGCATCCTGATGGACACGGGCGCCAGCGACGGCGCCATCTTCAAGCGCCAGGCGTATGTGGGGCTGGAAGGCGACTTTGGCCGCGTGGTCATCGGCCGCTCGTTCACCACCGTGTATGAACTGGTGATCAAGTTCGATCCGCTGGGCTTTGCGCCCAATTATTCGTGGGCCACGGGCGGCAGCGCCACCAGGCCGTCGCGCTACGGCATGACGACCCAATTCGATAACCTGGTCAAGTACACGGGCCGCACGGGCGGCTTCACGTATGGCGCCACCGTCGGCCTGGGTGAGGGCTCGGGCAGTTCGCGCGACGGCCGCAAACTGGCCCTGGGTGGCTCGTGGTTTGGCGACGGCCTGGGTGTCATGGCCTCGTGGGAGCAGATCAACGGCGCCCCGGTCGCCGGCGTGGGCGCGCTCGATGAAACGACGGCGTACCACGTGGCAGTCGATTACCGCAGCGGCCCGTGGCGCTACACGGCCGGCAAGCGCGGCTACAAGCTGGCGCAGGGCCGCGCCAATATCGCCGACCTGCGCGGCGACACCTATTGGGGCGGCATCACGCGCACGATCGACGCGGTGACGCTGACCGGCGCGGTCTATCACATCAACACCAAAAACCTGCCGGCTGCGCAGGACGCCGACCCGACGATGTTCGTCGCGCGCGCAATGCTGGCGCTGTCCAAGCGCACCGATCTGTATCTGTCGGTGGCGCACGCGAAGGCGGACAACGGGCAGTTGATCGGCCTGTCGCGCGACGACCCGGGTTTCGGATCGACCCAGAGCGGCATCACTGCCGGCATGCAGCACCGCTTCTGAGTCGCCGCGATTACTGGTGCGGCGGGTATCATGGGCGCCATGAATCTCCTGCACGCGCTCCTGCACGCCTTCCTGTTGACCATCCTGGCGTTCGGTGGCCTGCCGCTCGCCGGCGCCGCCGAATGCCTGATCCCGTCGAAGCCCGGCGGCGGCATGGACCTCACCTGCAAGCTGGCGCAAAAAGCCCTGCACGCGCAACCGGGCGCGCCCGAACTGGAGCTCAACTACCTGCCGGGCGGTGTCGGCGCGGTGGCCTGGCACACCGTCGTCTCGCAACGACGGCGCGAGGCCGATACGCTCGTCACGTTTTCCGGCGGCTCGGTGCTCAATCTCGCGCTGGGCAAATTCGGCAAGGCCGACGTCGACGACGTGCGCTGGGTCGCGGCCTTTGGCGCCGACTACGGCATGGTCGCCGTGCGCGCCGACTCACCGTACCGGACGCTGGGCGACCTGCTGGGCGCGATCAAGCGCGATCCGAAGCAGGTCTTGATCGGCATGTCCGGCACGGTCGGCAGCCAGGACTGGATCAAGATGGCGCTGCTGGCGCGCATGGCCGGCGTGGACCCGCGCAAGCTGCGCTTCGTCGCGCTCGAAGGCGGCGGCGAGCAGTTCATCGCGATGGGGGCGGGGCATGTGCAGGCGGTGTCGGGCGACACGTCCGAAGCACTGCTGGCTGCGGGCGCAGGCAATGTGCGGGTGCTGGCGGTGCTGTCCGAACAGCGCCTGCCGGGCGCGCTGGCCGGTGTGCGCACGGCGCGCGAACAGGGGTACGACGTGGTCTGGCCGGTGATACGCGGCGTGTGGATGGGGCCCGATGTGCGCGAGGCCGATTACCGGCGCTGGGTAAAGGCGTTCGATGGCGTGGAAAATTCGCCCGAATTCGCGCAGATGCGCGAGCAGGCGGGCTTGTATCCGTTTGCGCTGACGGGGGAGGCGCTGACCAGGTATATCAGGCAGTCGGTGGAGGGGTATCACCGGCAGGCGAGGCAGTTCAAGTTGTTGCGCGAGCCTTGAGTCGGCCGCTGGGTTCTTGCCGCTAATCCAGCGCTTGGGTCAATAACTGAAGAATATATCGAGAAATATGTAACTAACCAACATTGGCTGTCCGGCAGCGCTGGATATTCCGTGGCCCGCATGCATTGTTCTGCAGGGCTGGGGGGGCTGATACGGTGCGCAGTCCGGGATCGGGCATGGCGGTGAGCGCGATATGCTTCGGACGTCGGGAAGTGACCGGCCTTGAATAAGGCGCTGTTATCGTTAAATAGTGACGAGAGCCGAACCGCTGAGCTGTTACGCAGTCCAACCCCTGTTGCCATCGACAGGAGCGGTCCATGAAAGCGCCTCGTTTCACTGGCTGGTTCGGCAAGCTGCGCTTGTTGAACCAGCCACAGCGCCTGCGGGTGCTCGATGCATTGCACCCGGCAGCCGGCCT
>NZ_JBFMMP010000011.1:0-165923 GCF_040790145.1 Massilia aurea | reverse complement strand
AAAATCAGGGATGTCTATTCTGATGCGACAGTCAACAAGATTATTCCGGACAGCAGTGCGCCTGCGCGGGAACGACGGGCTGGCGGAGGTGGTGCTGACCCCGCCAGCGGTGTTGAAAATCAACGCAGCGTACGCGCAAAGAACTCATCAGTACGGCTGTTTGCCAGCATGGCCGCATCATGGTCATAGTGACCGCCGCCCGGCCGGGCAAACGCATGATCGCACCCCGGATACACATGGATTTCGGCGTCGGCGCTGTCGGCAAACGCCGCCTTGATCTGCTCTTGCGCGTCCGGGCCGACGTATTCGTCGTTGCCCGCCAGGTGGTACAGGATCGGTGCGCCGATGTTCTTGGCTTCACCCAGGTAGTTGTCGGTGCCGCCGCCGTAGTAGGCCGCAAAGGCGTCGCCATCGGTGCGCGCTGCGCTCAGGTATGTCATCAGGCCGCCCAGGCAGTAACCGGTAACGCCCACTTTGCCGGTGCTGCCTTCCATCGTGCGCGCCGCGCTGATGGTGGCGGCGATGTCCTGCACGCCATGGTCGAAATCGTAGCTTTTATACAGCGCGAACGCGCGCGCGACGTCGGCCTCGCTCGCTTCGGACAGGTCGACGCCCGGCTCGTCGCGCCAGAACAGATCCGGGGCAACGGCGATATAGCCTTTGGCGGCGTAATTGTCGGCAATGCTGCGGATGCCGGCATTCACGCCGAAGATCTCTTGCAGCACGATGATGACCGGGTAGGTGCCGACGACATTCGGGCGGGCCACGTAGCAGTCGAAGCTGCGTTCGGCGGTAGTGACGGTGAGTGTTTCGGACATGGGATTCCTCTGGTTGAAGGGTTGGGTGCCGGCCGGGGGCAGACAGCGCCGGCCGTAGCGTTGTATATGATATCGCACCCGCAGGCATACGTTCTTCGGCCAAAACCTGTAAGTACAAAACCTTGTTTGCATGCTACGAAGAAACACGATACTATGTAAATGCGAATCACTCTCATTTATAAATCGGACCTCATGGCTGCCAAACACCTTATCGCCTTTCTCGCGCTCGCCGCGCACACGGTCACCGCCATCGCGCAAACCACTGCCCCGGCCATCGTCGAAATCCGCGGCGCCATGGATTACGCGACTGAATCGGGCCAGGCCAGCACGGCCACCCGCACCGACCAGTCGCTGATGGACGTGGCGCAATCGGTGCAGGTGATCGGGCCGACAGTGCTGGACGACCTGCAAGTGCGTAATCTCGACGAGGCGATGTCGCTGGTGAGCGGCATCGCCCAGGCGCCCACCCGCGCCGGCACGCAGGACGCGTTCGTGCGCCGGGGCTTTACCGGCGAATCGTCCGGCGGCACGCTGCGCGACGGCGTGCGCTCGATCCAGGCGCGCAACTTCAGCGCCACCACCGACCGCATCGAGGTGCTCAAGGGGCCGGCCTCGACGCTGTACGGCATCCAGGAGCCGGGCGGCGTGATCAACGTGGTCAGCAAGGTGCCGCTGGCGCGTGCGCGCACCGATGTGCAGGTCGACACCGAAGAAGCCGGCGGTTACGGCGTGCAGTTCGACCACACCGGCCCGATCGAGGGGAGTAACTGGTCGTACCGTTTCATCGCATCGAGCGAAGACCGCGACGACTGGCGCAACTTCGGCACCACCCGGCGCGACCTGGTGGCGCCGTCGCTGGCCTGGCGGAGCAGCGGCACCGAATTCATCGTGAGCTACGAACACACCGACTACGATGTGCCGTTCGACGACGGCGCGATCTTCGGCGCCGACGGCGCGCCGATCGCCGTGCCGCGCGAGCGCCGCTTCAGCGAGGCGTTCTCGCGCATGGAAGGCAACACGGATTTCATCAGCACGCGCCTGCAGCATGCGATCAATAGCCAATGGACGGCGCGCGCCAGCTACGCCTTCAACCGCAATCGCTACAGCGACGTGCGCGTGCGCGCCAACCGCTACGACGATGCGACCGGGCTGCTGCGGCGCCGTGTCGACGGCCGCCAGGACGTCGACGACAGCAGCAACTACGCTGTCGCCGACCTGGTGGGCAAGTTCCGCACCGGTGGCATCGGTCACGAAGTGCTGGTAGGCGTGGACCACGAGCGCACGCTGGGCCGCACCGGCGGCGAGCTGCTGCGCCTGACCTACAATGGCTTCGACACCGTCAACCCGGTGTATGGCCAGATCCCGCTGCCGACCGAATACGACGACGAAAGCCGCAACGCACGTGCGCTGTTGAGCACGACGTCGGTCTTTGCCCAGGACAGCATGTCGCTTGGCGAGCGCTGGATCGTGTCGGGTTCGGTGCGCTACCAGCGTTATCGCCAGGAAGAAGGCGCCGGCCTGAATTTCGTCGAGACGCAGAATATCTCGGGCTCGGAAGTGCTGCCGCGCGTCGGCGCGCTCTACAAACTCGCGCCACAGGTGTCGCTGTACGCCAGCTACGCCACCTCGTTCGTGCCGAACGTGGCCAGCAGCCCGACGCAGGGCGCGTTCGATCCGACCGAAGGCCGCTCGCTGGAACTGGGCGCCAAGTTCAAGGCCGCCGAGCGCATTTCGGGCACGTTCGCGCTGTTCGACATCGAGAAGAAGAACATCGTCGTCAACCTCGATGACGACACGGCCCAGGCGATCGGCAAGGCCCGCTCGCGCGGCGCCGAGCTCGATGTCACCGGCCAGGTCAACGCGCAACTGCGCTTCATCGGCGCCTATGCCTTTACCGCCACTGAAGTGCTGGAAGACGCCAGCGGCCTGCAGGGCAACCGCCTGCCGAACGCGCCGCGTCATGCAGCCTCGATCGCCGCGCACTACACGCCGGGCTGGCGCATCGCCAACCTGCCGCTGCATGCCAACGCCGCGATCCGTTACTCGGGCGAGCGCGAAGGCGACTCGGCCAATTCGGTGACGCTGCCGTCGTACACGGTGACCGACCTGGGCGTGGGCACGCAGTTCAACTGGAACGGCACGGCGCTCAAGCTCGATGTCATGCTGCGCAACGCGTTCGATCGCGCCTACTACCCGTCGGCCGATGGCGCCTTGCGCGCACTGGTGGGTACGCCGCGCCAGCTGGGCGTGCGCCTGCGCAGCACGTTCTGACAGCGGTCGTTGCCCCGAGACTGTGGGCGGCCATTGCACGCAGATAGATTCAAGGCGGTATGATCATCATCATTGGTCACCGCCTTGAAAGAACCGCACATGAGTCATTTTGAACATCTACGCAGCCACGCGATTCCTGCACTGCAGGCGTCGGTGGAAGATTACCTGGCCCCCGTCTCGGGCGCGCGCCACATCCACCTGAGCACCAGCGGCGCCGAGATGGCGTTCCTGGTGGCGTTTCCCACGGTGCCCGACGCCAGCGACGGCCGCGCGCACATCCTCGAACACCTGGCGCTGTGCGGCTCGCAGCGCTATCCGGTGCGCGACCCGTTCTTCGCCATGCTGCGCCGCTCGACCGCGACCTTCATGAATGCGTTCACCTACGCCGACCGCACCGTCTATCCGTTCGTCAGTACCGACGAAAACGACTTCTTCAACCTGCTCGACGTATACCTCGACGCGGCCTTCTTCCCGAAGCTCGACTACCTGAACTTCTTACAGGAAGGCTGGCGCTACACGCTCGACGACGGCAAGCTCGGTTACCAGGGTGTCGTCTTCAATGAAATGAAGGGCGCGTTCGCCGACCCGGGCCACGCGCTGTACAAGGGCCTGACCTCGACCATCCTCTCCGGCACCACCTACGAGGTCGATTCCGGCGGCGACCCGCTGGCCATCCCCGAGCTCACGCACCAGATGCTCAAGGACTTCCACGCCAGCCACTACCACCCGTCGCAGGCGATCTTCATGACGGCCGGGCCGCTGCCCGCCGCTGCCGTGCAGGCCCGCATCGCCGAGCGCGTGCTGGCGCGCCAGACCGACGTGTCGGCACGCCGCATCCCGCAACTGGCCAGCGCGTTTGCGGCGCCACAGCGCAATACCGTGCGCATCCCGTCGCAGCAGGGCCGCGACAATGAATTCGGCCTGCAGATCACCTGGCTGATGAACGAGTCGGCGATCCCGAAGGTGGCGTTCGAAGCCAGCCTGCTGTCGGCTGGCCTGCTGGGCGACGCCGCCGCGCCGCTGATGAAGGCGATGGAAACAGCGGGCTATGGCCGCCCGTCGGGCTTCAATGGCCATGACGACAGCGCGCGCCAGATGCTGTTCCACGTCGGCATGGAGGGGCTCACCGAGGCGCAGGTGGCCACGGCTGAAGCGCTGCTCTGGACGACGCTCGATCAGGTGGCCGAGCAGGGTGTCTCGCACGCCACGCTGCAGGCCGCGCTGCGCGACCTGAAGTACCAGCAGCGCAATACCCGCAGCGGCGGCATGCCGAACGTGCTCGAACGCCTGCTGATCGCGCTGCCGGTGGCGATGCGTGACGGGGATGTCATGACTGCCTTTGACAGCGACGCGATCCTGCAAGAGATGGAGCGCGATATCGCCGATCCCGCATACTTCAAGTCGCTCGTGCGCAACCTGCTGACATCACCTGGCCGCCTGGTCTCGACCATCGTGCCGGACGCCGGCTATTTTTCCGACCGCGACGCGCTCGAAACCGCGCGCCTGGCGCAGCTGTCGGCCACGCTGACCGACGCCGACCGCGCCCGCATCGCGGCCGATAGCGCCGCCCTCGACGCGCACCAGAAAACGCCGTTCGATACGCAGGTGCTGCCGCGCATCCGGCCGGGCGACGTAAGCGCAGAACCGCGCAGCCTTCCGGCCATCGATCCGGCTGCCGGCGCCACGCATGTCTTCAGCATTGGCTCGAACGGCATTTCGTCGGCCAGCGTCGTGTACGACGTCTCGGCCATCCCGGCGGCCGACTGGTCCTGGCTGGCGCTGTATGCCCAGCTGCGCGACGAACTGGGTCTCGAGGGCCTCGACTACGCCGAAGCCGGCGCCTGGCGCCAGCGCATGGTGCCGTCGTTCCGCTTCGAGCTGCAGCCGTTCCAGCTGCCAAGCGGCGCGCTGCAGGTTGACCTGGCGGTATCGGCCAGCGGCTTGCGCGAAGAGCATGCCAACATCGCCGAGGTATTGGGCGCCTATCTGGCGCGGCCCCGTTTCGACGAACACGTGCGCCTCGGCTATCTGATCGAGCGCACCGTGGAGAACACGCTCGACGATCTGGCGCAGGCCGGCAGCGGCTACGCGTCGCTCGCCGTCAGTGCGCCGCTGGCGCCGGTGCGGCGCTTCCAGGACGCCATCGCCGGCCCGACGGCGCTGGCGTTCACCGCGCGCCTGAAACAACTGGCGGCCACGCCCGACGGCCTGGCCCAGGTCGCGGCCGAACTGGCGCGCATGCACGCGGCCGTTCTCAGCGGCCAGCCGAGCATCCTGTGCGCCGGCAGCGGCGACGATGGACAAGCACTGGCGCGCCTGGTGGAGGCGGCCATTCCCGTCGCCGGCGCAGCGCCGGACCCTGTTGCCGGCAATACCGGAGCCGCGCCGCACGCTGCGCTGCCGCTGGCGAACGTCGCGCTGCACGCGGCCGGCCAAGTGAACCATTGCAGCATCGCCTGGGCGGCGCCGATGGCGCACCATCCAGATGCCGGCGCGCTGAGCGTGGCCGCCGAACTGCTGACGAACCAGGTGCTGCACACGGCGCTGCGCGAAGCGGGCGGCGCCTACGGCGGCAATGCCTCGTACGGCGGCGACTCGGGCGTGTTCTCGATGTCGTCCTACCGCGATCCGCGCCTGGCGGCGACCTACCGCGATTTCGACGCGGCGATCGATACCTTGCTCGACACCGACTACAGCGACGAGCAGCTCGAGGAAGCCATCATCGGCGTCATCAAGGCGCTCGATAAACCCGAAGCCCCGTGGGACGCGGTGCGCCTGGGCTGGCGCATCCACCGGCGCGGCACCGACCTGGCCACGCGCCAGCGTTTCCGCCAGGCCGTGCTGGGCTGCACGCTGGCGCAGGTGAAGGCGGTCGTGCTGACCTATCTGAAGAACGGCGACGCCAGCCGTGCGGCGTTTGCGGGGAATACGACGCAGGATCTGGCGGGGTTGACGGTGGTGGATTTGTCGGCGGCTGCGGGCGCCTGAGGGGCGACTCGCTGCCCGTTCGGCAAAATGATGCCTTGCTCTGCAAGAAACGGCAGAGTTCGGCATCATGGTGCGTTATTCACTCACATAGAAAGAATTTCGCATGTCAGATCTCCTGCAAACCCTGCAGTGGCGTTATGCCACCAAAAAAATGGACCCTGCTAAAAAGGTCGCCAAAGAAAAGATCGACCGCATTCTCGAGGCGGTCCGCCTGACGGCCAGTTCCAGTGGACTGCAACAATACGAGATGTTTGTGGTGACGAACGATGCGCTGCGTGAACAGATCAAGGCGGTTGCCTGGAACCAGGCTCAAGTAACGGACAGCTCGCACCTGCTCGTGTTCGCCGCGTGGGATACCTATACGGCCGAGCGCATCAATGCGATGTTTGATCTGGTCAACCGCGAGCGCGGCATCAAAAACGAAGGTTGGGAAGCCTACCGCCAGCAATTGCTGTCGACCTACCCGCAACGCGACGCCCAGACCAATTTCGAGCACGCCGCACGCCAGGCTTACATCGGCCTCGGCAGCGCACTGATTGCCGCCGCCGACGAAAAAGTGGATGCCACGCCGATGGAAGGTTTCGATCCGACCAAGGTCGACGAGATCCTGAAATTGCGTGAACGTGGATTGCGATCGGTGATCCTCTTGCCGGTTGGCTATCGCGCGGATGAAGGCGACTGGCTTGTCGACCTCAAGAAAGTGCGCCGGCCAATGTCGCAGTTCGTTACCGAGCTGGCGTAGGCAGCAAGCCTTGCCGATTTCAAGTCCGATAGTTCGCTTCCGACGACGTCTTTTGCAACCTGCGCGGCAATCTGGCGACCGTCTTCACCCCACAACCGCGCGCCCTGAGCAACGCCGCTCAAGGCAGGCTTGAGTCAAGGCATTAGCGGGACGGGGCGGATCGCCGCGTCGTCGCCAACCTGCGTAGACTGCGGCCGCGACGCATCATGCAGGGCCGCGCTGACCAGCGTGCAGCCGCGCCCCTGCGACTTGGCGTCGTAGAGGGCGACGTCGGCACGTTGCAGCAGGATGTCGATGGTATCGCTGTCGCGGACGCGCATGTCGACACCTGCGCTGTACGACAGCGCGAACCCCAGCGCCTGTTGCGAGTGCCGCGCCAGCCACGCGCGCAGGCGTGCGTCGTGGGCCATGATGGCGGCGCTATCGGCGTCATTGAGCAGCACGCAGAACTCTTCTCCGCCGTAACGGCAGCAGGCGTCGCCGCTGCGGCTGACGGCGCGCAAGCCTTCGGCGAACAATTGCAGCGCGCGGTCACCGACGGCATGGCCGTGCTGATCGTTGATCTGCTTGAAATGGTCGAGGTCGAGCAGAAGCACGCCGATTGGCTTCCGGTAGCGCACGCTGTTGGCGAGGTCGGCGCTCGCCTGTATCAGCCAGGCCCGGCGGTTCAGGACGCCGGTCAAGCCGTCCATCGTGGCCAGCCGCTCCAGGTCGCGGGCCGCTTCATCGCGGTGGGCCAGCAGGATGGCGGCCATCGACAGCACCAGCATCGAGTTCGATGACAGTGCGAAGATCTGGTTCACCAAGTAGGGGCCGAAAAAGCTCGGAAATTCGTTGGTGTAGAAGGCGCCCAGCACGGCGCGGCACGCCAGCACCGTCATCTGGACCGACAGGCAGATGACCAGCAGCCAGCGCCAGCGTCCAACCGGCAGTTGTGGCGGCCGGCACAGCGTGACCACCACGGTGGCGATCTGCAGCGCCAGCAGGCCATTGGCCCAGCCGACCCTGAACGCATAGTTGGAAAAGCCGATGCTGTAGCCGGCTGTCATCAGGACGGCGATGGCGGCTGGCAGGCGCACGGAGACATCGCGCCCACACCACAGCTGGAAGGCAATGGCATTGAACACCATGCCGCTCGACACGCAAGCCATTGCCAGCGTCGACAGCAAATGGTCGGCCCAGCCACCCGGTGGGCAGGCGCTCGAGGCGATCAGGCTGAACCAACCGGTGGTCTGCAGGATGATCCCGGCCTGGGCGCAGCGCGCCGCGCGGTTCACCCGGCCCATGAAATAGGGTAGCGTCAAGGACATGATCGACAGATTGAGCGTCATGGCGATGAACAGGGAGGGGACGTCGATGTTGAGCACTGACTTTACTCTCGAAAAAAAGCCACGAAGCACGGCATTGCCGTTGCCTGCCAGCGCTACCCCTCGTGCTGGCGGGGGAGGACGGAAAGGGAGGCAAAACGGGCTCGGATGCCGGCGCGAGAACGACCTTCCAAACGACGCACTACCTTGAACGCGGCTACCGGATCAGGCGATCGTTATATAGACAACGATCATTATCCGCTGTTTCAAGGAAACTTTGTGCTCGCAGTCGGATGATTCAGGGAGCGTAGACGCACCCTGTAACGCTGGAAGACATGACAGGTGCTTCCTGTCTTCATTCACACGAACGATCGAGTCAGGTCGTCCCTGTTTGTAACGGAGACTTGGTGGAGAGCGATTTTTGATTGACCACGGTATAGAACGATTGCGCTGTGATGATTGCGAAGCGCACGTTATTTGAAAACAGCGGGATGCTAACCCGCTGTTTTTTAGGGAATCTCTTGGTCGGGGTGAGAGGATTCGAACCTCCGGCCTCTACGTCCCGAACGTAGCGCTCTACCGGGCTAAGCTACACCCCGACGGTTCGGGATGTACGTACAACCACCCCAGGGATGGTCGCAATATAAAATCGCCTAGTGGTTCCTGTCAACCGCGAAGCTGCTCAGCTGGAGCAGGCTGCTTTTGAACACACTGTCCGGCAGGTCGGCGATCGCTTCGGACGCCCGGCGCGCCGCCTGTTCAGCCTGCGCGCGCGTGTAATCGAGCGCGCCGCTCGACGTCACCGCCGCCAGCACTGCATCGAACTGTGCCTCGTCGCCTTGCTCGATGCAGCTGCGTACCAGCGCGCGCTGTTCTGGCGTGCCGTGTTCCATCAGCCAGATCAGCGGCAGGGTTGGCTTGCCTTCGCGCAGATCATCACCGACATTCTTGCCGATTTCGGCTGCGTCGCCGGCGTAGTCGAGCACGTCGTCGATCAGCTGGAACGCGGTGCCCAGTGAACGGCCGTACTCGCCGGCCGCCGCGATCTGCGTGTCATTCGCGCCGGCGATCAGTGCGCCCAGTTCGGCAGCGGCTTCGAACAGCTTGGCGGTCTTGGAGCGGATCACGAGCAGGTAGCTTGCTTCCGTCACGTCCGGATCGTGCATGTTCAGCAGCTGCAGCACTTCGCCCTCGGCGATCACGTTGGTGGCGTCGGACAGGATCTGCATGACGCGCATGCTGTCCAGGCCAACCATCATCTGGAATGCGCGCGAGTACAAAAAGTCGCCGACCAGCACCGAGGCGGCGTTGCCGAACAGGGCGTTGGCGGTCTGGCGGCCGCGGCGCATCGACGATTCGTCGACGACGTCGTCGTGCAGCAGCGTGGCGGTGTGGATGAATTCGACGACGGCGGCCAGCTCATGGTGCGCGCTGCCGCGGTAGCCGTAGGCGTTGGCCAGCAGCAGGACCAGTACTGGACGGATGCGCTTGCCGCCGGCGCTGATGATGTACTCGGCGATCTGGTTGACCAGCGGGACGTCGGAATGCAGCCGCTGGCGGATCACCGTGTTGACGGCCTCCATATCGGGCGCGATCGACTGGACAATGGTGTTCTGTTGGGCGTGTTGGGTAGCGGCTGACAAGGCTGACCTGCGTGGGCGTTGGGTTAACTATAAGAGTGGGGCGATTATACGTCATGGGAGGGGGAACCGTCCGGCTGACAGGGACGCACTCGCCTGGAGGATGCCAGGTCAGCTGTTGACGTGCGGCCACGCGGAAAAGTGATCGCTGAATGCTTTTGACGGGGTGCGGTTACTTGTGTATAATCCTCTGTTCCCCGGCTTAAGAATAGTTCAGCGTGACAAGCGCAGGACGACGCGCCGAGGGGTTCTTTTAACATTTGATGAGGTTTCAAATCATGTACGCGGTCATAAAAACCGGTGGCAAGCAATACAAAGTTGTCGCTGGTGAAAAACTTAAAGTAGAACAGATACCGGCAGACATTGGTTCCGAACTCACGATCGATCAGGTCCTCGCCCTTGGCGAAGGCGAAAGCATCAAGTTTGGTGCTCCGCTGGTCGAAGGTGCAACGGTGCTGGTGAAAGTGGTTTCGCAGGGTCGCCACGACAAAGTGCGTATCTTCAAGATGCGTCGTCGTAAGCACTACCAGAAGCGTATGGGCCATCGCCAAAACTTCACCGAAATCCAGATCGTTTCGATCAACGGCTAATCCCCGTTCCGGTTCCCAGCAACGTCATCCAGGAGTAAATAAATGGCACACAAAAAAGGCGGCGGTACTACCCGCAACGGCCGTGACTCAGAAAGCAAGCGCCTCGGCGTGAAAGTCTACGGCGGCCAGGCAGTCAATGCCGGCGGCATCATCATTCGTCAGCGCGGCACCCCAGTGCGCGCCGGCACCGGCGTCGGCACGGGCAAGGATCACACCCTGTTCGCGCTGGTCACTGGCACCGTCAAGTTCGTCAAGCAAGGCGTCGGCTCGAAGCAGTTCGTGACCGTCGTTGCTAACGAAGCAGCGGAAGCAGTCGCAGCGTAATTTACGCGTTTCGCGCCGCTCTCGAGCGGCGCTTCTTTGCAAGGCGCGAGCCTTCCATCGAAAGGCTCTGCCCAAGGTAGGGCCTTTTTAGTTTTTAAGCGGTCACAATCATGAAGTTTATCGACGAAGCAAAAATTGAAGTCATCGGAGGCGACGGCGGCAACGGATGCGCCTCGTTCCGGCGCGAAAAGTTCCGCCCATTTGGCGGTCCCGACGGCGGCGATGGCGGCACGGGCAGCTCGATCTTTGTGGTTGCCGACCGCAACGTCAACACCCTCGTCGACTTTCGCTATTCGAAAGTCCACACCGGCAAGCACGGCGAACCGGGCCGTGGCTCGGATTGCTATGGCAAGGGCGCCGAAGACATTTATATGCGCATGCCAGTTGGCACGCTCATCATCGATGACGTCAACGGCGAGATCATCGCCGACCTGACCGAACACGGCCAGACCGAACTGCTCGCCAAAGGCGGCGAGGGCGGCTGGGGCAATATCCACTTTAAAAGTTCGACCAACCGCGCTCCGCGTCAAAAGACCGAAGGCAAGGAAGGCGAGCGTCGCACCTTGCGCCTCGAGCTGAAAGTGCTGGCGGACGTGGGCCTGCTGGGCATGCCCAACGCCGGTAAATCGACCTTCATCACCGCCGTCTCGAACGCGCGCCCGAAGATCGCCGATTACCCGTTCACCACCCTGCACCCGAACCTGGGTGTGGTGCGCGTGTCGCACGAGAAAAGCTTTGTCGTGGCCGACATTCCGGGCCTGATCGAAGGCGCCGCCGAGGGTGCGGGCCTGGGTCACCAGTTCCTGCGTCACCTGGCGCGCACCGGGCTCTTGCTGCACATTGTCGACCTGTCGTCGTTCGAGGCGAACATCGATCCGGTCAAGGAAGCCAAGGCCCTGATCAAGGAACTCGAAAAGTACGACGAAGAACTGCTGAACAAGCCGCGCTGGCTCGTGCTCAACAAGCTCGACGTGCTCGACGAAGCCGAACGCAAGAAGCGCGTCAAGGACATGGTCAAGCGCTTGGCCTGGAAGGGCCCGGTGTTCGAGATTTCGGCACTGAAACGCGAAGGTTGCCAGGAGCTGATCAACGCGATCTACCTGCACCTCGAAGAAAAGCGTCACGCCGAGCACCGCGCCGAAGAAACCGCGATGACCGAAGAAGCGCGCGGTATTTCGTCGATCGATCCGGACGATCCACGCTTCAAGATCCTCGAAGACTGACCGTTGGCCGGTAGCACTCTTCAGCCCCTCGCCTGGTCGCGCGCCTGGCTGCGCGGCCAGCTGTTGCAGCTGGTCGCGACTGTCAGTTCGCTGGCCTCGCTGGCGGCCTTGCTCGATCCCGACCGTATTGCGTCGGCGATGGGCCTGTTTCTGGTTGGCGTGAACGGCTACAGCCAGTTCTACGCCATCTATGTTGGCGTGCGCCTCGCTACCGCGGGGTTGGCGCTGTTGGCGGCCAGGAACGGCGATCAGCCGTTGCTGGGCGACTTGACTGCCCTGTTCCTCCTGGCCCAGCCGGCCGGCCGCCTCGTCGCGGCCTTCGCGATCGGCTTGCCCACGGGGGTATTATTAGCTGTCTGCGCGGTTGAACTGCTGGCAGGACTTTCCCTGCTCGCATTGCGACCGCGGGGAAAATTCCTGTCGCCATGAACTCCGCCCTCCAACAAGCTTCCCGCATCATCGTCAAGGTCGGTTCCTCCCTCGTCACGGACGAGGGCAGGGGCCTGGACCATACCGCTATTGCCCGCTGGGCATTCCAGATCGCCGCGCTGCGCGCCCTCGGCAAGGACGTCGTCCTGGTCAGCTCGGGCGCCATCGCCGAAGGCATGCTGCGCCTGGGTTTTACCAAGCGCCCGACGGATATCCACGAACTGCAGGCATGCGCCGCCTGCGGCCAGATGGGCCTGGCGCAAATCTATGAATCCAGTTTTCGCGCGCATGGCGTGCAGACGGCCCAGGTGCTGCTCACGCATGCCGACCTGGCCGACCGCGAACGCTACCTGAACGCACGCTCGACGCTGACCACCTTGCTGCGCCTGAATGTGGTGCCGATCATCAACGAGAACGATACCGTCGTCACCGACGAGATCAAGTTCGGCGACAACGATACGCTCGGCGCGCTGGTCGCCAACCTGATCGAGGCCGATGCCCTTGTCATCCTGACCGATCAGCCGGGCCTGTACTCGAGCGACCCGCGCAAGAATCCCGATGCGAAATTGATCCAGCAAGCCCAGGCTGGCGACGTGACGCTGGAAGCCATGGCGGGCGGCGCCGGCAGCAGCATCGGTCGCGGCGGCATGCTGACCAAGGTACTGGCCGCCAAGCGCGCCGCGCGCTCCGGCGCGCACACGGTGATTGCGTGGGGCCGCGAACCGGACGTGCTGACTCGCCTGGCGAATGGCGAGGCGATCGGCACGCAGTTGCTGGCCGCCACCGGCCGCCTGACGGCGCGGCGCCAGTGGATGGTCGATCATTTGCACACAACCGGCGAAGTGGTCATCGATGCCGGCGCGGCGGTCAAGCTCACGCGTGAAGGCAAGTCGCTGTTGCCGATCGGCGTCATCGCCGTCAAGGGCGAGTTCGGTCGTGGCCAGGTGATCACCTGCGTCGACGAAGCGGGCACGCCGCTCGCGCGCGGGCTGACCAATTACGCCAGCAGCGAGGTGCGCCGCATCATGCGCCATTCGTCGACCGAGATCGAGCGCATCCTGGGCTTCGTCGAAGGGCCGGAACTGGTCCATCGCGACAATATGGTGCTGTTGTAAGGGGCGGGCACGCGCCTGCCATATCACCACGCCCGCACGCCTTGCAGCATGCGGGTATTTTTTTGAAAGCTGCCATGCCGTCTTCGCCGCTCGCCGTGGTCCAGGCCCAGCTCGACGCCTACAACGCCAAGGACCTCGACGCCCTGATGCACACCTATGCGCCCGATGCGGCGCAATTCGCGCTGCATGGCGCCCTGCTGGCCGAGGGCCACGCGCAGATCCGTCCACGCTATGCGGTACGTTTTCAGGAGCCCGACCTGCACGCCCGGCTGCTGTCGCGCACGGTGCTGGGCAACTTCGTCACCGACCTCGAGATCGTCACCCGCAATTTCCCGGAAGGAAAGGGCACGGTCGAGATGTTGTGCGTGTACGAAGTGATCGACGGGCGCATCGTGCGCGCCTCGTTCGCCACCGGCGAGACTCGGATGTAACCCGGATCTAAGCCGCTGCTGCGGCGTCCAGCGCCACGGCCGCCGGATCGAGCGTGCCGGCTGGCGCCGGCGTCTTGTCCCTGAACTCGCACAGGTCGGCGATCAGGCAGTTCCAGCATTTCGGCTTGCGCGCCACGCAGGTGTAGCGCCCGTGCAGGATCAGCCAGTGGTGGGCATCGTGCAGGAATTCCTTCGGCACGAACTTCAATAGCTTGTGCTCGACGATGTCGACGTTCTTGCCCGGCGCGATCTTCGTGCGGTTCGAGACGCGGAAGATATGCGTGTCCACCGCCATGGTCGGCTCACCAAACGCCGTATTCAGTACCACGTTCGCCGTCTTGCGCCCGACGCCCGGCAAGGCTTCGAGCGCTTCGCGCACGGGTGGCACTTCGCCGCCGTGCTGCTCGACCAGGATCTGGCAGGTGGCGATCACGTTCTTCGCCTTGGTGTTGTACAGGCCGATGGTCGAAATATAGGTCTTGAGCTCGTCAATGCCCAGGTCGAGGATTGCCTGCGGCGTGTTCGCCACGGGAAACAGGCGGCGCATGGCCTTGTTCACGCCGACGTCGGTCGATTGGGCCGATAGCAGTACCGCGATCAACAGTTCGAACGGCGTGGAAAATTCCAGTTCGGTTGTCGGTGTGGGATTGGCGGCGCGAAAGCGCGTGAAGATGTCGAGACGTTTGGCGGAGTTCATCGAGGTACAGTCAAGTCTCAGGTCGGGTCGGTGTTGCTGGCGGCCTTCAGGCGCGCACGTTCCATGGCGGCGGCGATGATCGCGCGCTTGCGTTCCTTCTCGGCCACTTCTGCTGGCGTATTGGTCGCTTCGGCCGTCACTTCGCGCATTTTCTGGACGGCCTTGGCAGCCAGGCGCGCATCGTTTTCGTCGCGCTCGCGACGCAGGCGCGCTTCGCGGAAGTCGTGGCGGCTGCGCGCCGCGTCGGCTTGTTCCTGCGTCCAGGCATCCCAGCCGGTGCGCTCCCCCGTGACCGGCACCATTGCGATGCAGTCGACCGGGCAGGGCGCCACGCACAGGTCGCAGCCGGTGCACAGGCTCGGCAGGATCGTGTGCATCTGCTTGGCTGCGCCCATGATCGCATCGACCGGACAGGCCTGGATGCACAGGGTACAGCCGATACACAGCGCCTCGTCGATGAACGCCACCGGGCGCGGCCGCTCGAGCCCATTGGCCGGATTGATCGGGATGACGGCGCGGCCGGTGGCGGCGGCCAAACGGCGCACGCCTTCCATGCCGCCCGGCGGGCACTGGTTGATGTCGGCTTCGCCGCTGGCGATCGCTTCCGCATAGGGCCGGCAAGCGGGATACCCGCACTTGGTGCACTGGGTTTGCGGCAGCAGGTCTTCGAGCTGATCGGCGAGGGTCTTGGTCACGGCGTGGCGCAGTTGGTAAAGCCGACATTATCCGCCAAATCCGGATGCGCTGCGGTGAAACAGGGTCGATTGCGCTGCACGTCGAACGCTTCCTTACAGTGCGTGGTCAATCGAACAGAGGGTCAGTTTGCAACGTGCTGTACTATTGCCTGATGCTGAACGACGAGGACTGACCATGAATGAGTTGATCGCGCCGTTGCTGTTCGCCGCCATCTTTTCTGCGGGCGACAATTTACAGACACGTGCGCCAAGGGATGGCAACGCTGCCCCGCACGCCGAGCAGGTTCAGGCTGCGCCTGCGCTGCCTTCGCTGTACCGCAGCGTCGAATCGAGCGGTGAATTGCGGCGCGGCGAGCGTCTGCCAGCGCGCTATCAGACCCATCAGTATGTGATCGAAGACTGGCGCAAGCTGCGCCTGTCAAAGCCGCCGCGTGGACATCAATGGGTCCAGGCCGATGGCAGCTTTGCGCTGGTGGCCATTGCCACCGGGCGGGTGGAGCAGGTGGTGCTGGGGCGCTGAGCGCGGGTTGTCGCACCCCATTGCCCGCGCAAAAAAAATGCCATGACCTCAGCCATGGCATTGTTCATTCTGCGTCCGTTTATTGGTTCTCACGGATAAATTCGGTGATCTTCGGACACACGATCTCGCGCCAGCGGCGGCCCGAGAAAATACCGTAGTGACCGGCTTTCTCGACCACGAACGCGTGTTTTTTCTCGGCCGGCACGCCGCTGCACAGGTCGTGCGCGGCGCTGGTCTGGCCCAGGCCCGAGATGTCGTCCAGCTCGCCCTCAACAGTGAGCAGCGCCACCGATTCGATGTCCTGCGGGCGCACCAGCTGGCCGCCGACATTCCAGGTGCCTTTCGGCAGGCTGAAGTCCTGGAACACGGTCTTGATCGTGTCGAGGTAGTACTCGGCCGGCATGTCGAGCACGGCGTTGTATTCGTCGTAGAACTGGCGGTGCGATTCGGCCGAATCATCGTCGCCCTGCACCAGGTGCTGGTAGAACTCGCGGTGGCTCTGGGCGTGGCGGCCCGGGTTCATGGCGATGAAGCCGGCGTGCTGCAGGAAGCCCGGATAGACCTTGCGGCCAAAGCCCGGGTAATTGCCCGGCACCGCGTAAATCACGGTGTTCTCGAACCACGAAAACGGCTTTTCGACGGCCAGGTCGTTGACGGCCGTGGGCGACTTGCGCGGGTCGATCGGGCCGCCCATCATCGTCATCGTTTTCGGCAGTTTGGCGTCTTTTTCGCTCGCCATCAGCGCAATCGCGGCCAGTACCGGCACGGTTGGCTGGCACACGGAAATCACGTGCACATTCGGGCCCAGATGGCGGATGAAGTCCTGGACGTAGAAGATGTAATTGTCGAGGTGGAACGGGCCGTCGGCCAGCGGCACCATGCGCGCATCGGTCCAGTCGGTGATGAACACGTCATGGTCGACCAGCAGGGCCTTGACGGTGTCGCGCAGCAGCGTGGCGTGGTGGCCCGACAGCGGTGCGACGAGCAGGACGGTTGGCTGGGCCAGCTTGGCGATCCTGGCGTCCGGCAGATCCTTCTTGAAGTGCAGCAGCTTGCAGAACGGTTTGTCGAGCACGATCTGCTCGACGATGGCGACTTCTTCGCCCTTGATCGTGGTGGTCTTGAGGCCGAAGGCCGGCTTCTGGTATTCCTTGCCCAATCGGTACATCAGCTCGTAGCCGGCAGCGATACGCTGCGAAAACGGGGTGTGTGCGAATGGCGAAACGGGATTGGAAAACATCTTCGACGACGCCTCGGCCCACTGCATCAGTGGGGTCAGGAAGGAACGCTGCATTTCGTGCAATTGGTAAAGCATAAATAGATCCTTCTGGTGACTGAGCGCGCCGCAATCGACTGCGTTGAAGCTTCAACGATTATAGGGGATTATTCTTGGCGCGTGGAAACTAGGGCCTGGACGCACCCTTATGCATGGTGCAGTTGTAGCATATTTACCCGCGCACGCTCGGTTGGACGTCCCACATAAAACAAAACGCCCCGCAAGGCGGGGCGTTTCGGGAAGACTCTGTCGCCGAGAAGTTACAGAACGACCGTTCTGGACAACTTAGTCGAACACTGGCGTTTCGACGCCCAGGATCTTGTGCAGTTTCGGCGACGTGGTCGTGTACTGCATGTGGATCTTTTTGTCCGGGAAGATATACGGCGCGGCGCCAAAGGCGGCCAGCGCGGCTTCGTGGAAGCCCGACAGGATCAGCTTTTTCTTGCCCGGATACGTGTTGATGTCGCCGACGGCGAAGATGCCCGGGACATTGGTCTCGAACTTCTCGGTGTCCACCACCTTCAGTTGCTTGCGCTCGATGTCCAGGCCCCACTCGGCGATCGGGCCCAGCTTTGGCGACAGGCCGAAGAACACCAGCAGCATGTCCAGCGGCACGCGGCGGGTGACGCCGTCGGCGCCGGTGACCTTCACTTCGGTCAGCTGGCCGTCTTTTTCATCGAAGCCGGTGACCTGGCCGATGATCAGTTGCATTTCGTATTCGTCGCACAGCGCCTTCATCTTGGCGACCGATGCCGGGGCCGCGCGGAAGTCATCACGGCGATGCACCAGCACCACGGACTCGGCCTTGCCGACGAAGTTCAGCGCCCAGTCGAGCGCCGAGTCGCCGCCGCCGCAGATGACGATGTTCTTGCCATCGAAGCGTGCCGGATCTTTCACGCGGTAGAACAGTTGCTCGTTTTCGAACTTGTCGATCGCGTCGACCTTGATCGTTCGCGCCTGGAATGAACCGACGCCGGCAGCGATGAAGATCGTCTTGGTGATGAACTGGGTGCCGGTCGAGGTTTCGACGTTGAAACGGTTGTCTTCACGGCGCTGCACGCCGGTGACTTCCTGGCCCAGGTGGAAGGTTGGCTCGAACGGCTCGATCTGCTTGAGCAGGTTGTCGGTCAGTTCCTGGCCGGTGCACACCGGCACGGCCGGGATGTCATAGATCGGCTTGTCAGGGTAGAGCTCCACGCACTGGCCGCCGACGGCTGGCAGCGAATCGATGACGTGGGCCTTGATTTCAAGAAGGCCGAGTTCGAAGACCTGGAACAGGCCGACCGGACCGGCGCCGATGATGACGGCATCGGTTTCGATGGCGCCGGCGAACGAACTGTTGGGAGCGATGCTGCCCGCTTCGTGGGTGGCACTGATAGTCATGCGCTTAAATCCTGTGATGTATGAATGGTGAGGCAATGGCGGCCAGAACCGCCATGCAGTACGACCCCGGGACCAACGCCGGACGCCCGGCGCGACGCCTGCCTGACCGCTAGATCAGCGGGCCAGCTGGTCCAGCTTGTCCGTGACGTCTTTCCACTTGTCCGCGTCTGGCAGGGCGGCCTTCGTCTTGGTAATCGACGGCCAGAAGCGCGACAGGTCGGCATTGATCTTGATGAACTGCTGTTGATCGCCAGGCACGTCTTCTTCGGCAAAGATTGCATTGACCGGGCACTCGGCAACGCACACGGCGCAGTCGATGCACTCGTCGGGATCGATGGCGAGGAAATTCGGGCCTTCCCGGAAACAATCTACCGGGCATACATCGACGCAGTCGGTGTAACGACAGCTGATGCACGATTCGGTGACAACGTGGGTCATAACAGTCCTATCAGTTGGTGGGGTGTCGCATTGCCGGGCGCACGAGGGCCGGCCGGACAAGACAAAGCACTGTATTTTAGGGCAATTCCGGTTTTCTCACAAACTCGCGCATATACACAATGGACATAAGCAAATGACGAACTGAACCGCACGGGCGTGCGGTCCGCGGACGGAGCAGAGCAGACGGGTGGTAGCTCAGGCGGCCTGGCGCAGCTGCGCGAGCAGATCTTGCCATTCACCACAGCTGCCGTCCTCTTGCAAGGCAACGGTGTGGCGGCGCGCGCCATCGTCGATCGTGATTTCCCAGCGCGGGATATCGACGCCAAGCGCGGCGCCGAATGCGGCTGCGGGGGCGGCGCCGAAAAAATCGAGGCGTTGCAACAACGCTTCAAGCGCTGGTCCCACGGCCAGTCTGGCGGTGTCGAGCTCGTAGGATTCGGCCAGCCCGGAAAAGCCCCCGTCGGCGCGTGCGCTGATCTTCATGCGAGCAGCGACGCGTCGGCGCCGGCCGGGCCGTGGCGGCCCTGTTCGGCGCACCAGCGGGCCAGCAGGCGTGCTTCGCCGGCCAGCACACGGTCGGCGTCATCGTATTCGGGCAATTGCATGGTGCCGCAGCAGGCGCGCCGGTCTTGCCGGGCGCCGGGGGCATCGCATACGCACGCGGCCAGCGGCACGCCGGGCAGGAATAGCGTTCTTGCTTCGCCGGCCTTCAATTCGCCGGCCTCGACCACTTCGCGCCGGCTGAACTGGTTGCGGATGAAGCCGCCGTACGCGTTCGGCTTGCCATCGCTCGTGACCGCCAGCAGCATGCCGTTGACGACGTCGGCGAAGGTGGCCGCCGCGTCGGGGGCGCCGATCAGGGCGCGCAGCAGCACGCCGCTCAGGTAGGCAGCCACCCGGTGCAACACGGCGGCGTCGTCTTCGCGCTCGGGATTGCGCTCATGGGCGAACAGGTCGGCCAGCACGTCGTACACGGCGCCGGTGAAGACCTGGGAAATGGCGTGCACCTGGGTGCCGGCCTGGCTCAGGCGCAGGTCATTGTCGGCATTGCGCAAGCCATTGCTGTTGCCCAGCGCCAGCCCGAACTGCTCGGCGACGTCGGTCAGGAACGATTTGTCGTGCAGATTGGCCTTGGTCTGGGCGACGATCGCTTCGCACTGGTCGAGCTGCGCCAGCGCCAGGAATACCGCGGTGAGGTCGCCAAACGATTCGTGCAGGCCGCCGGTCTGGGGCGGGGCGTCGGCCTGCAGCCAGCGCGGCTTGATGCCGTCGAGGATCGCGTGGGCGGTCTCGTGCGAGACGATGTCGAACGAGCGGCAGGTAAATACGCGCCCGGGCGCGCCGCTGGGAATGAAGTCGCCGAACTTGAGGCAGCCCTGGGTGCGGCTGTAGAACGCGTTCATGACGTTGGGCAGGCCGTGCGGATAGACGCGCAGTGGATTGGTGTCGCTGCTGCTGTTCCATTGCCACGGCAGCGGCATGGCGACGCCGGCCGCCGCCAGCACGCGCTGGTACATGGTCAGGGTCTGGCGCACGACGGCAAAGGTATGCACGGCGTCGAACTGGGGCGTGTCGGGCTCGGTGACGAAGTCGCCGAAGGCATTCGGTTCGACCGGATCGATGCCGGGCACGCCGGGCGCGATGCGGGCGTCGCGCGGCCCGGCCCGCACCACGCCGGGCAGGTAGGCGCGGCGGGTGCCGATCTCGCCGACCGACGGGTCTTGCTTCCACATCAGCACGCGTGCGCCGAAGGCATAGGGCAGCGGCTCGGCGTCGACGAGTGGCCCCGGATCGGCATCGGCGGGCTCGGCGGTATCAGCGGATTCATCGACCAGGCGGGCCACGCGCCCCGGCTGGCGAAACCGGGCGCCGTGCTGCACCTCGTGCGGCTCCAGGGGATAAGTTTCCATGACGACTCCTTGCGTAATGACGGCGTTCGCCTTCATGGTCGCCCGCTATGTCGAGTACGCTTTGACATGGATCAACCGCGCCGTCACGAATGCATCAGTTCTAGCGAGCTCTGGCATACGACGGCGTCAACTGGCATCATGGCGGATTGTTCGCAATGATTTAGGAAGGAAAGTCCCGATGGCGGAAATCAGTATCGTCCAGCAACACAGCCTGAGCCCGGCTGCGGCACGTACGGCGGCCGAGCAAGTGGCGCAGCGTATTGCTGCCGAATATGGACTGGCATGCCAGTGGGACGGCGACGTGCTGCGCTTCGAGCGCAGTGGCGTGGAAGGGGTGTTGACGCTGGAAGACCAGCAAGCGGCGATGCGGATTCGCCTGGGATTCTTCATGGGCGCGTTCGCGCCGGCCATCGAGGCCAAGGTGGCGGAGAAGATGCGCAAGACCTTCACCGCCGCATGATCGGCTAGCCTGCCAATCAGCCAATCAGCCTTTCAGCTCTTCGATCAGATCGATGTATTGCTGCTGCGCTTCTTCTTGCGAGGTGCCGGCCAGACCGGCCCAGGCGTCAAACTTGGCGCGCGCCACGAAATCGGTCATGCCCGGACGCTCGCCGGTGGCGTCGCCGCTCGAGCCCTGCTTGTACAGCGCATAAATCTTCAGCAACGTCATATTGTCCGGACGCTCCGACAGATTCTTCGAATCGAGCTGGGCCTGGTTGAACTGTTCTTGCACGCTCATGAAAAACTCCTGTGATGGTTGGTTGCGGTATTGTCGCTTGGACAATGCGGCAGGCATCTTAGCGCAGGAGACAGGGCCGATCCGGGGATTCGGTCGTACTTTAGAGGGGAACTTCAAATGCAGGATAACGCTGGGAGCAGCGCAGGGAACAGCCTGCCACGCGCCGCTTGACGGGGGCGCATGGCAGAAAATTTACGACAACGCTCAGACAGCCAGCAGGTCGACGTCGAAGATCAGGGTGGCGTTTGGCGGGATGACGCCGCCGGCGCCGCGCGCGCCATAGCCCAGGGCTGCAGGAATGGTCAGGCGACGCGAACCGCCGATTTTCATGCCTTGCACGCCTTCGTCCCAGCCGCGAATGACCTGGCCGGCGCCGAGTGCGAACTCGAACGGATCGCCGCGGTCCTTGCTCGAATCGAACTTGCTGCCGAGGCTGCCGTCGTCGTTGCGCAGCCAGCCGGTGTAGTGCACGGTGACGTGCTGGCCAGCCTTGGCTTCGTCGCCGGTGCCGGTGACGAGTTCTTCGTATTGCAGGCCAGAATCGGTAGTGATGGTGGACATGGTCTTCCTTGTTGTTCAGATTGAACGCCGATTGTAGTGCATGGGTCGGGAAACCGCCAATCGCCAAGCCAGCCGTGCGCCGCGTGGCCGGCCGGCGCCGTCCCGTAGAATGCGCTTTTCGACCATCCATCTGGAGCCGCCATGCCGCACGCCGACAGCGCGAACGTTATTCCCGGGACCGCCCCCATGAAGGGTGTCCTGCTCGCCTGGCGGCGCGCGCTGCGCGCGCAGTTCAGCGGCCGCATGCTGCTGCTCTCGCTGGTTCCGCTGCTGCTCTCGCTCACGCTGTGGGGCGTGGCGATGTGGTCCGGCCTGCAGCCGCTGCTCGACTGGCTGCACGGCCTGTTCGCGGACTATGGCGGTTTCGACACCAGCAACAGCATGCTGGGCATGCTCGGCCTGGGCATGCTCAAGGTGATGGTCGTGCCCCTGCTGGCGATCGCGCTGCTGCTGCCGCTGATGATTGCATCGAGCCTGCTGTTCATGGGGATCGTGGCGATGCCGGCGATCGAGCGCCACGTGAGCGGCCGCCACTTTCCAAAGCTCGAGAAGAAAGAGGGCGGCTCGTTCATCGGCAGCCTGGCGATCAACCTGGGCAGTTCGGCCGCGTTCGCACTGCTGTGGCTGTTCACGCTGCCGCTGTATGCGGTGCCGCCGCTGGCCTGGCTGGTGCAGGCCAGCCTGTGGGCCTGGGTCACGTCGCGCGTGATGAGCTATGACGCGCTGGCCGCGCATGCCAGCCCGGCCGAGCGCCAGGCGTTGATGCGCCGATGCCGCCCGGCGCTGCTGGCCATCGGCCTGGCCTCGGGCCTGGCCGGCGCGCTGCCGGGCATCGCCTGGATGGGCGGCGCGCTGATCTCGGTCGTGCTGTTCCCGGTGTTGGCGCTGGTGTCGCTATGGCTGTACATCATGATCTTCCTGTTCGCCGGACTCTGGTTCCAGTACTACTGCCTCCAGGCATTGGAGGAATGGCGCGCGCCTCAGGTCATACCCCGTCCCCAATCCGACACGTTCATGTAAATCAGCCGTGCGCTGTGCACCGTCCGGGTTGCCCATGCGTTAACTGCCGGTGTCGGGCGTGCTTGCAGCCCGTGATGTGTTGCCGCCAACAGTTGTGACAGCCGAGCATGCCTTGTAGTCATGCCATTGCGCCAACTCGTTGTTTTTTTGCGAAAATATTCCAGTTAAAGCCGATTTGTTAAACGGTATCTCGCGTGTGACGTATTGATGTGGTGGAATATTACCTATGGACGGGGCGATCTGGAGTGGGATTGCACTGCTGAAATTTGTGAACTAACAGACACCACAATCACTCGAACGGACCAGCAGCGATACGGATGGCGAGCAGGTTGGCGGGGGTTGCAAGCGTTTTGATTCGGACCGGTTAAGCCATCATGGAAAGTATTCGTCGCCTCGTGCGACCAAGCAATGTATTCGGCAAGCGCGCCGCCAACTCGCGGAGCGAACCGTCCATGGACGGCGCAGTTGCCGAGCCCGTCGTTGCCTCAGCGAGCGCTGCGGCAGCGTCGGGCGCTGCTGCGTCCGCACCTGCACCTGCGCCTGCGCCGGGTGCGACCGGCGACGTGCCCTTGTACGAAGCATTCCCGCACCTGGCCGGCAACGGCGGCGTGCCGGGCGGCCCTGCGGGCGGTCCGGATCAACCGCCGCCGGCCCCGCGCAAGCGGCGCTGGAAGCTCTGGCTCGCCCTGATCGGCCTGCTGCTGTTCGCGATCCTGGCCGCCTGGGCCGCGATGGAAACCCGCACCTCGCGCCTGCAGGCAAAGATCTTTGCCGACATGGCCAGCGAACTCACGTTCCGCATGGCCAATGGCCCGAGTGATTCGATCCGCTTCCCGGCCGCCAGTCCGTACGACACCCGGCTTGGCTATGCCGGCCTGCCGAAATACCTCGAACGCCTGCAGACGCGCGATTACGCGATCGCGTCGCAGGCGCGCATTTCGCCGCAGATGGTCAAGATGGCCGACCTGGGCCTGTACGCCACGTACCATGAGAAAACCAAGGTCGGCCTCGAGATCCTCGATTGCCGCGCCCAGCCGCTGTTTACGTCGCGCTTCCCCGAGCGCTACTACGATAACTTCAATGCCGCGCCGTCGCTGCTGGTGCAAAGCCTGCTGTTCATCGAGAACCGCGAACTGCTCGACGCCAGCCACCCGCGCCGCAACCCGGCGGTCGAATGGGACCGCTTCTCGAAGGCCGTGTTCGACAAGACCCTGGCCAGTGTCGGCCTGGGCGGCGAAGGCCGCGTGGCCGGCGGCAGCACGCTGGCGACGCAGATCGAAAAATACCGCCACTCGGCCGAAGGCCGCACCGGCTCGCTGACCGACAAGATCATCCAGATGGCCTCGGCCACGCTGCGTGCCTATCAAGATGGCGAAGACACGACGGGTTCGCGCCGTCAGGTCGTGCTCGACTACCTGAACACGGTGCCGCTGTCGGCCAAGCCGGGTTACGGCGAAGTCAACGGCATCGGCGATGGCATGTGGGTCTGGTACGGCCGCGACTTTTCCCAGGTCAACGCCATGCTCAAGGGCCCGATGACGAGCCCGGAAGCCGTGATGGCCTACAAAGAGGCGCTCTCGCTGATGATCGCCCAGCGCCGCCCGGCCTATTACCTGGGCGCCGGCGAGAACGACCTTGAAACCCTCACCAACAGCCATCTGCGGGTGCTGACGCAGGAGGGCGTGATTTCGCCGCAACTGCGCGACGCCGCCCTGAGCGCCAACCTGAAACCCGCGCTGCACACGGGGGTGGCGCCGCCGCCGGCGGACGCGTTCGTCTCGCGCAAGGCAGCCAATGCGGTGCGCAACCACGTTGGTTTCCTGATCGGCGACGCGCGCCTGTACAACGTCGACCGCCTCGATCTGTCGGTAGTCTCGACGCTCGATGGCAATGCCCAGCAGGCCGTCACGGCCGCGCTGCGCAAGCTGTCCGACGCCGAGCACGCCAAAGAGGCCGGCCTGACCGGCAAGGGAATGCTCGGCAATGGCGACCCGGCGCAAGTGGTGTACAGCTTCACGCTGATGGAGCGGGGCGAGCACGTCAATTACCTGCGCGTGCAGACCGACAACTATGACCAGCCGCTCGACATCAATGAGGGCGCCAAACTCGACCTGGGCTCCACCGCCAAGCTGCGCACGCTGGTAACCTACCTCGATATTGTCGACCAGTTGCACAAGCGCTTTGGCGTGATGGACAAGATCGCCCTGATGGGCACCGAGGTCGATCCGAAAGACCGCATGTCGCTGTGGGGCCTGGAGTATTTCAAGACGCTGCCCGATGGCGCCGACCGGGGCCTGAAACCCATGCTCGACGCTGCCATGGCGCGCAAGTATTCGGCCAACCCGGGCGAGCGCTTCTTCACTGGCGGTGGCCTGCACACGTTCGGCAACTTCAGCAAGCTCGACGACAGCCGCATCATGGACGTGAACCAGGCGCTGCGCAGTTCCACCAACCTCGTGTTCGTGCGCATGATGCGCGACGTCGTGCGCTACTACATGTTCCAGTTGCCGGGCTCGTCCGCGCAGCTGCTGGCCGATGCCGACGACCCGCGCCGCGCAAGCTACCTGGCGCGCTTTGCCGACAGCGAAGGCAAGGTCTTCATGGCCAAGTTCTGGAACAAGTACAAGGGCAAGACGCCGCAAGAAGTCGAGGCGCTGCTGTTCTCCAGCGTGCGCCCGTTGGCGTCAAAGCTCGCTGCGGCCCACCGCACCGTGGCGCCGAACGCGACGCTGGCGCAGTTTGGCGCGTTCATCGATGCGTCGGTGCCGGCCGCCAACGAGATCGATCCGGATCGCATCCCGAAACTGTACGAGACGTATGACCCGCGCAATATGTCGCTGGCCGACCGCGGCTACGTGGCGTCGGTGCACCCGCTCGAACTGTGGCTGGTGAGCTATCTGCGCACCCATCCAAAAGCGAGCTGGTCCGAGGTGACGGCCGCCAGCGTGAAAGAACGCCAGGAAGTCTACCAATGGCTGTTCAAGACGCACCGCAAGCACGCGCAGGACAACCGCATCGCCGGGCTGCTCGAGGTGGAAGCGTTCTTGAAGATCCACGCGCAGTGGAAAAAAATGGGCTACCCGTTCGACTCGCTGGTGCCGTCGTATGCGACCACGCTGGGCGCTTCGGCCGACCGGCCGGCCGCGCTGGCCGAGATGATGGGCATCATCGTCAATGGCGGCGTGCGCAAACCGATCGAGCGCATCGATTCGCTGCACTTCGCCAAGGCCACGCCGTATGAAACGCTCGTGCGCCGCAACAAGGGCGGCGGCAAAGAGCAAGTGCTGGCGCCGGAAGTCGCGCGCGCCGTGGCCGACGCCATCCAGGGCGTGGTCTCGGACGGCACGGCCAAGCGCGTCAAGACCGCCTTCGTGCAGGCCGACGGCAGCATCATCGCCGTGGGCGGCAAGACCGGTACCGGCGACCAGCGCTTCGACGTGTATGCGCGCGGCGGCCGCCTGGTCGAGTCGCGCTACGTGAACCGTTCGGCGACGTTCGTGTTCAACATCGGCGAACGCTTCTACGGCAGCATGACGGCGTACGTGCACGGGCCGCAGTCTGAAAATTATGACTTCACCAGCGCACTGCCGGTGCAGTTGCTCGTCACGCTGGCGCCGAGCCTGATGCCGATGATCGAACCGCCGGTGGCGCCGGCTCCCGTGCCGGGGCAGGCAGTGGCGGCCGCGCCGCGGACGTGCGTGCGTTGACGCCAACGCATGAACCATCGGGCGCGCCGGTCAAGGGCCTGCGCGCCCGCCTGCAAAACTTCAGCATCGTCTCGCTGCGCGACCTCGTCGTGGCCACCGGCCCGACGATCCTGATGGTCACGGCCGCCGTGCTGCTTGCCTACTGGTGGGTCGACCCGGCGCCGCCGCGCACCCTGCGGCTGGCCACCGGCCAGGAAAATTCCGCCTACGAGCAATTCGGCAAGCAGTACGCGAGCGTGCTCGCGCGCGACGACATCACCGTCACGCTGCAGGGCACGCTCGGCTCGCAAGACAATCTGCAGCAATTGCTGGCCGGGCAGGCCGACGTCGCGTTCGTGCAAAGCGGCTCGACCGACGACAGGGTGGGCAACGCCGACAGCGCCGAGCGGCGCGGCCTGGTGTCGCTGGGCAGCCTGTTCACCGAGCCGGTGTGGCTGTTTTTGCGCGAAGAGGCGCAGGTCACGCGCCTGACCGACCTGCGCGGCAAGCGCATCAACCTGGGGCCCGAAGGCACCGGCGTGCCGCGCCTGCTGCGCCAGGTGCTCGACGCCAACAATATCGAAGCGAAAGAACTGACCATCAGCGACCTGGCCAACACGCCGGCCACGGTCGAACTGCTGGCCGGGCGCATCGATGGCCTGGTGTTCAGCTCGGCGCCGGAAGCGCCGCTGATCCAGATGCTGCTGCAAACGCCGGGTATCCGCCTGTTCGACTTTGCGCAGGCCGAAGCCTATACGCGGCGCCTGCCGTTTTTGACGCACGTGGTGCTGCCGCGCGGGATCGTCGACCTGGGCCGCAATATCCCGAACCAGGAATACCACCTGATCGCGCCGACCGCCACGCTTGTCGCGCGCGAGGAAATTCATCCGGCGCTGGTGGGCCTGCTGGTCAAGGCGGCCACCGAGATCCACGGCGGCGCCGGCTGGTTCCAGCAGCAGGGGCAATTCCCGTCGCCGAAGTACACCGAGATCCCGGTCGCACCAGAGGCGGCGCGCTATTACCGCGACGGCCCGCCGTTCATGCAGCGCTATATGCGCTTCTGGCTGGCCAACCTGGCCGAGCGCTTGTGGGTCGTGGTGGTGGCGCTGACCGCGCTGTTGATTCCGCTGTCCAAGATCGTGCCGCCGATCTATGTCTGGCGCGTGCGCTCGCGCGTGTACCGCTGGTATGGCGAACTGCGTGCGATCGAACAATCGCTGGAAGAGAGCGGGGCGGATGCCGACGAGTCGGTGCGCCAGGAATTGCTGCGCCGCCTGAACGGGCTCGAAGACCGCGTCAATCATATATCGGTGCCGCTGGCCTATGCGGACGAGCTGTACCGCCTGCGCAGCCACATCCACCTGGTGCGCGAGCGGGTGCGCGGCGTGCATGAGGAACTGCCGGCGGCCTGAGCATTTCTGCCTGGAATCCGATTACACTTGGCGTCCCCAGATATTTTTTCGAAGGTCGTCATGATCCGCCGTACGCTTCCCGCCCTTGTCCTCGGTCTCTTGCTTGCCGGCGGCTCGGGCATCCCTTCCGCCAGCGCCGCTGCCAGCGCTGCCGACAGCGCCAAAGACAGCAAGCGCCCGACGCGCGAAGCCTATACCAAGTACGAATACCGGATCCCGATGCGCGACGGCGCGCACTTGTTCACGGTCGTGTACGTGCCGAAGGACAGCGCCCGCAGCTACCCGTTCCTGATGCAGCGCACCCCGTACAGCGCCGGCGTGCGCGCCGAAGGCGAACTGCGCTACGGCGTGGACTGGCTGCCCGAGTCGCTCGGCCCGTCGCGTGAATTCGAGGAGGCCGGCTACATCTTCGTGGTTCAGGATGTGCGCGGGCGCTATATGTCCGAGGGCACGTGGCAAGAGATGACACCGCACGGCAAGGCCAGGCTGGACAAAGGGGAAGGGCGCGAGAGCGAAGACATGCACGACACGGTGACCTGGCTGCTGAAACACATCCCGAACAACAATGGCAAGGTGGGCATCTGGGGTATCAGCTATCCCGGTTTCTACGCCGCCGCCAGCGTCATCGATTCGCATCCGGCGATCAAGGCCGCCTCGCCGCAGGCGCCCATTGCCGACCTGTACATGGGCGACGATTCGTACCACGGCGGGGCCTTCAAGCTGGCCGCCAATTTCGATTTTTATGCAGCTTTTACCGCGGCGCCGAATCCGACGCCGCTACCAAAAACCGGCAGCGAATTCGACTACGGCGTGGCCGATGGCTACGATTATTTTCTCAAGCACCGCACGCTGGCGAACATTGCCGCCACCATGACGGCCACGCAGCGTGAGCTGTTCATGCCGAACATCGAGCACGACACCTACGACAGCTTCTGGCAAGCGCGCGCCATCGGCCCGCACCTGAAGAACGTGAAGGCGGCCGTGCTGACCGTGGGCGGCTGGTTTGATGCCGAAGATGCCGCCGGCCCGTTCATCGTGCACCGCGCATTACAAGGGCAAAACAGGGGCGGCAACCATTCGCTGGTGATCGGACCCTGGGTGCATGGCGGCTGGGCGCGCGGCGACGGCGCCCTGCTGGGCCACGTCAAGTTCGACGCGAAGACGAGCGAATGGTTCCGGCGCGAGGTCCAGTTTCCGTTCTTCGAGCAGCACCTGAAAGGCATCAAGCCCGCGAAAACGCTGGCGCCGGTGACCGTGTTCGAAACGGGCAGTAATGTCTGGCGCCAGTACGACGCCTGGCCACCGAAGCCGGCCAGGGCGCGCACGCTGTACTTTGGCGCGGATGGCACGCTGGGCTGGCAGCAGCCTGCCGCGACAGAGAATAAAGGCGCCGGTTTCGACGAATACGTGGCCGACCCGGCGCGCCCGGTGCCATATATCGGCTACCCGGCGCTGGGCGTGCCGCGCGAGTACATGGTGTCCGACCAGCGCTTTGCCGCCACGCGGCCGGACGTGCTGGTGTACCAGAGCGCCGTGCTGGAAGAAGACGTGACGATCGCCGGGCCAGTGACGCCGAAACTGTTCGTGTCGACGAGCGGCACCGATGCCGACTGGGTCGTCAAGCTGATCGACGTCTACCCGAGCAGCTATCCGACGCCGGCGGCCGAGCGGGGCAGCGACGTCGGCCCGCCAACGGTGAGCCTGGGCGGCTTCCAGCAACTGGTGCGCGGCAATCCGCTGCGCGGCAAGTTCCGCAACGGCTACGAGAAGCCCGAAGCCTTTGTGCCCGGCAAGGTGGAACCGATCAAGTACGACCTGGGTCAAGTGAACCATACCTTCCGGCGCGGTCACCGGATCATGGTGCAGGTGCAAAGTTCGTGGTTCCCGCTGATCGACCTGAATCCGCAGACCTTCATGCGCATTCTTGACGCCAAGCCGGAAGATTTCAAAAAGGCGACCCAGCGTGTGTACCACGCGCCGGGCACGGCGTCAGGATTGGAACTGATGGTGCTGCCGAACTGAGCGCCTACGCGCCCACCCACGGCAAGCCGGCCGTGCACCAGCCGCCAATCGTCTTGCGATGCCCGTCGCCATCCCGGTCGCCCTCGAAGCCTTCGAGGATGTCGAAGGCGCTCGCGTAGCCCAGTTCGGTCGCCACGCGCGCGCTGTGCCGCGAGCGCACGCCCGAGCGGCACAAAAATAGCAACACGTCATCCTTGCCTGCCACGCGTTCGAGCTGCGCGCCGAAATCCGGATTCGGTGCGCCACCCGGATACGTTGCCCACTGCACCGCCAGGTGCTGGGGTTCGCCGATCGCGACACGTCCCACCCAATCGCGTTCGGCATTGGTGCGCACATCGACCAGTTTGACGTCTGGCCCGCATTGGAGCAGATCGAACGCTTCTTGAGGCGTCACCGCACCAGCGTAGGGCTGGCCAGCGCCACGTTGGCGCGCTGCTGCGAGAATTTGTTCTTTGGTCATGTTCGTTGAGTCCATTGTTAGTCCATCGTCACCGATGCACCATCGTGGCGCGCTGTGACGTGCGCTGATTTGGTGCAAACACGTAGAATTGCCCTTTGGTGGTGCAGACTGGCAAACATGTAAATCTTTCCAGCAGTCCCCGATCGAGTCGATTTTATGGGTAAACTAGCCCATTGCCCAAGAACGATTTGCGCATGTTCTCATGCACTGAAGTTGGTAGCGTTGTTGGCACAATTTGTGCTTCAACATGATGCAAGTTGTCGGTTCGCATAGACTGACTTCCCTTTTTCAATTAGGAGATTCCGAATGGCAAAGTCCGCCGCAGATGTAATGCAAATGGTCAAAGACAACGAAGTCAAATTCGTTGATTTACGCTTCGCCGATACCCGCGGCAAGGAACAACACGTCACGGTCCCGGTGTCGCACTTCGACCTGGACAAATTCGAATCCGGTCACGCTTTCGACGGTTCGTCGATCGCCGGCTGGAAAGGTATTGAAGCGTCGGACATGCTCCTGATTCCTGACGCGAACACCGCGAACCTCGATCCATTCATGGAAGAGACCACGCTGTTCATGCAGTGCGACGTGATCGAACCGTCGGACGGCAAGGGCTACGACCGCGACCCGCGCTCGATCGCCAAGCGCGCTGAAGCCTACCTGAAATCCTCGGGCATCGGCGACACCGCCTACTTCGGTCCGGAACCAGAATTCTTCATCTTCGACGCCGTGCGCTGGAAGCTCGACATGTCGGGTTGCTTCGTCAAGATCGACTCGGACGAAGCATCGTGGTCGACCGACAAGGAAATCGAAGGCGGCAACAGCGGCCATCGTCCAACCGTCAAGGGCGGCTACTTCCCGGTGCCACCGGTCGACTCGTTCCAGGACATGCGCTCCGAAATGTCGCTGATCCTCGAATCGATGGGCATCCCGGTCGAAGTGCACCACCACGAAGTCGCTGGCGCCGGCCAGAATGAAATCGGCACCAAGTTCTCGACCCTGGTCGAGCGCGCCGACTGGACCCAGAACATGAAGTACGTGATCTGGAACGTGGCCCACAGCTACGGCAAGACCGCGACCTTCATGCCAAAACCGATCAATGGCGACAACGGCTCGGGCATGCACGTGCACCAGTCGATCTGGAAAGACGGCAAGAACCTGTTCGCAGGCGACGGCTATGCAGGCCTGTCGGAAACGGCGCTGTTCTACATCGGCGGCATCATCAAGCACGCTAGAGCCCTGAACGCGATCACCAACCCGGGCACCAACTCGTACAAGCGCCTGGTGCCGGGCTACGAAGCGCCGGTCAAGCTGGCTTACTCGGCCCGTAACCGTTCGGCCTCGATCCGCATCCCGCACGTGGCGAACCCGAAAGGCCGCCGCATCGAGACCCGTTTCCCGGATCCACTGGCCAACGTCTACCTGTGCTTCGCAGCGCTGATGATGGCCGGCCTGGATGGTATCCAGAACAAGATCCACCCGGGCGAAGCGGCAACCAAAGACCTGTACCACCTGCCGCCTGAAGAAGACAAGCTGATCCCGACGGTGTGCGCATCGCTGGAAGAAGCATTGGATGCACTGAACGAAGACCGCGAGTTCCTGACCCGTGGCGGCGTGTTCAGCGACAGCATGATCGATGCCTACATCGAGCTGAAGATGAACGAAGTGCAGCGCATGCGCATGACCCCGCACCCAGCCGAATTCGACATGTACTATTCGTCGTAATCGGCCCACACCAGATTGGCGCGAGAACCTGTCGCGCCGGTGTGGTGAGCAGGACAAACGCGGGGAAAGCCATGCTTTCCCCGCGTTTTTTGTTGCTTGGCGTTTATATTTCTTGGGGTATAGTCGGGCGCATCTACAATGCAGGTGCCTTGCGACCAACCGGGATGGGAATGACAAATAGTATGTTTCAGGCCAGCCTGGCCGTTTTTGCCTCCGTGCTGCTGTGCGCCACCGCGCACGCGCAAATCTACCGTTGCACCGACGCCAACGGCCGGCCCTTGTACACCGACACCAAGGTCGGCAAGTGCCAGCTGATCGACACCGGCTACAGCGCGCCGCCAGCGGCCTCGGCCCCGATCCCCGCGCCACGTTCGTCGGGCGGGGGCGGGTCGTCCAGTCCCAGCCCTAACCCGACCCCGAGCGCGGCGCAGTCGAACTTCCCGCGCGTGGATAACTCGCAGCAGCGCGCGCGCGACGACGAGCGGCGCGAGATCCTGGGCGATGAACTGCGCATGGAAGAACGCAAGCTCACCGACCTCAAGCGCGTGTTCAACAATGGCGAGCCGGAACGCCAGGGTAACGAGCGCAATTACGCCAAATACCAGGAGCGCGTGGCCTCCATGCGCGACGAAATCAATCGCAGCGAACGCAATATCGAAGCGCTGCGGCGCGAGATCGGCAATATCAAATGACCCTGCCACCGATGGCCCCGCCCGTGTATGACCCGGGCAACCCGGCACGCTACGCCGGCCTGGACTTGCTGGCCTCGGCCGTGATGATGGCCGGTCCGGACGGCGAGGTGGTGTACGCCAACGCCGCCGCCGAAAACCTGATGGAGCTGTCGTTCAAGTCGCTGCAGCGCCATCGCCTGCCCGACCTGTTTACCAATGGCGCCGAGATCGGCGTATTGATCACCCAGGCGCTGGTGCACCAGTACGCCGACCTGCGCCAGGACCTGACGCTGCAGCGCAGCGGGCGCGAACCGCTGCATGTCAACAGCATCGTCAGCGCGCTGGGCGATGGCACGGCCCTGATCGAACTGCGCGAGAACGTGCAGCAGCTGAAGCTCGACCGCGAAGAGCGCCTGATGGACCAGAGCCAGGCCAACAAGGAGCTGATCCGCAACCTGGCGCACGAGATCAAGAACCCGCTGGGCGGCATCCGCGGCGCGGCGCAGCTGCTCGAGCTCGAGCTGCCGCCGCACCATTTGCTGGAACTGCAAGAATATACCCAGGTGATCATCAAGGAAGCCGACCGCCTGCAAACGCTGGTCGACCGCCTGCTGGCGCCGCACCGCAAGCCGCATATCGTCGGCGACGTCAATATCCACGAAGTATGCGAGCGCGTGCGCAGCCTGATCCTGGCCGAATTTCCGCATGGCCTCTCGATCCGGCGCGATTACGATGCGTCGATTCCAGAATTTCGCGGCGATATGGAGCAGCTGATCCAGGTGGTGCTGAACATCGCCCACAACGCCGCGCAGGCCGTCGCCGGACGCATCGCGCAGGGCGACGCCGAGATCGTTTTACGCACCAGGGTGGCGCGCCAGGTCACGCTGGCCAAGGTGCGCTACGGGCTGGCATTAGACTTGCATATCATTGACAATGGACCGGGCATCGCGCCCGATATCCGCGACCGCATTTTCTATCCGCTCGTATCCGGGCGTGACGGCGGGAGTGGCCTCGGGCTGACGCTGGCGCAAACCTTTGTGCAGCAGCACCTGGGTGTGATCGAGTGCGAAAGCCGGCCTGGACTGACGGATTTCCGGATCCTGCTGCCCCTGCCATAAGCGGAGGCGGGCAGGCCGCCCCGACCAGTCCTTTATTGAATCCATGTTGCGGGAAGCACGAATACATGAAACCAATCTGGATTGTCGACGACGACGCATCGATTCGCTGGGTACTTGAAAAAGCCCTGGCGCGCGAAAGCCTGGAGACCCGCAGTTTCGCCAATGCGCGCGAAGCCATGATCGCTTTTGAAACTGACACGCCGCAAGTGCTGGTGTCGGACATCCGCATGCCGGGCGAATCCGGCATCGAGCTGCTGGCCGTGGTGAAGGAACGCCACCCGGGCCTGCCGGTCATCATCATCACCGCTTTTTCGGACCTCGATTCGGCGGTGTCCTCGTTCCAGGGCGGCGCCTTCGATTACCTGGCCAAGCCATTCGACATCGACAAGGCTGTCTCGCTGATCCGGCGCGCGCTGGAAGAGAGCCTGCGCGAAGCGAGCGTCGAGGCGCCGCCGGCCGAAACGCCCGAGATCCTTGGCCACGCGCCGGCGATGCAAGAAGTGTTTCGTGCCATCGGCCGCCTGTCGCAGTCGAATGTCACGGTCCTGATCACGGGTGAATCGGGCACCGGCAAGGAACTCGTCGCGCGCGCGCTGCACAAGCACAGCCCGCGCGCGCAGCAGCCGTTCATTGCACTGAACACGGCGGCGATCCCGAAAGACCTGCTCGAATCCGAACTGTTCGGCCACGAGCGCGGGGCGTTCACGGGCGCGCAGGCGATGCGGCGCGGCCGCTTCGAGCAGGCCGAAGACGGCACGCTGTTCCTCGATGAAATCGGCGATATGCCGTTCGACTTGCAGACCCGCCTTCTGCGCGTGCTGTCCGACGGCCACTTTTACCGCGTGGGCGGACACCAGCCGGTCAAGGCCAACGTGCGCGTGATCGCCGCCACCCACCAGAACCTCGAGCAGCGTGTGCGCGACGGCTTGTTCCGCGAAGACTTGTACCATCGCCTGAACGTGATCCGCCTGCGCCTGCCGTCGCTGCGCGAGCGCAATGAAGACATTCCGGTCCTGACGCGCCACTTCCTGGTGCAGAGCGCGCACCAATTGGGGGTGGAGCCCAAGCGCATGAGCGAGCAGGCGATGCGCTTCCTGTCCGGCCTCGAGCTGCCGGGCAATGTGCGCCAGCTGGAAAACCTGTGCAACTGGATCACCGTGATGGCCCCGGGCCAGACCGTCGAGGTCAAGGATTTGCCGCGCGACCTGACCCAGGGCCAGGCGCCGCTGGCAGGCACGGGCGTGCCGAATGTCGTGCCGCTGTCCGACGGCATCGTCGGCGCCGGTGCGCTGCCGGTAGCGGCCGGCGGCGGCGTCGTGCTGCAGGCGGCGGGTGCCC
Organism: Massilia aurea; assembly: GCF_040790145.1. Classification (GTDB taxonomy): domain Bacteria; phylum Pseudomonadota; class Gammaproteobacteria; order Burkholderiales; family Burkholderiaceae_D; genus Telluria; species Telluria aurea_C. The sequence goes on along the minus strand of NZ_JBFMMP010000011.1, from coordinate 130,377 downwards.
AGTCGCCCGAAGGCTGGGTCGGCCTGCTCGAGCTGCAGGCGGCCGGCATGCTCAGCGCAGGGCAGATGGACGTGATGGATATCCTTGGCCGCCAGTTCGAATCGGCGCTGATCCGCACGGCACTCAAGCACACGCACGGCCGCAAGAACGACGCCGCGATGCGCCTCGGCATCGGGCGCAACACCATCACGCGCAAGATCGTGGAGCTGGGGATCGACGGAGCGCGCGAAGAGTAGGTTTCAACGAGGGCGGGGGTGGTGTATTCTCCTGCATCGGCGCGCCGCGCCCGCTCTATCTTTCTACCTAATGCTGATTAATTGCGTCGCCTACCAGGAAGGCAAGAAGCTGTCCGATATCCCGGTCGAGGATATCAGCGAATACATCAAGTTGGACGACACCTTTGTCTGGGTCGCGCTGCGCGACCCAGGCGTGGCCGACATCACCCTGATGCAGGAAGAATTCGGCCTGCACGAACTGGCCGTCGAGGATGCGCTGCGCGGCCACCAGCGGCCCAAGCTGGAGGAGTATGGCGACTCGCTGTTCGTCGTGGTGCAGATCGTCGAGCTGGCGGGCGATGAACTGTCCGTCGGCCAGCTGTCGGTGTTTGCCGGCCCTAACTACGTGCTGTCGGTGCGGCGCGATGCCAACCAGGGTTTCCTGGGCGTGCGGGCACGCGCCGAGCGCGAACCGCACCAGTTGAAAAAAGGCGCCGGCTTCGTGCTGTATGCGCTGGTCGATGCTGTCGTCGACCGTTATTTCCCCGTGGTCGACATGCTCGAATCCGAGCTCGAATCGATCGAGGACCACATCTTTTCCATGCAGGGCAAGCAGCGCGACAACGTCGAGCGCCTGTATGACCTCAAGCGCAAGGCGCAGACGCTGCGCCACGCCGTGGTGCCGCTGATGGACGCGCTGGGGCGCCTGTACGGCGGGCGCGTGCCGGCCGTGGTGGACGAGACCCAGGAATATTTCCGCGACGTGCACGACCACCTGCACCGCATCGCCGGGCGCCTGGACGCCGTGCGCGACACGATCAATACGGCCATCCAGGTGACGCTGTCGATGGTGGCGATCGAAGAAAATGAAGTAAGCAAGAAGCTCGCGTCGTACGCGGCGATCTTCGCGGTGTTTACCGCGTTTGCCGGCGTGTGGGGCATGAACTTCGAGTTCATGCCCGAGCTGAAATGGAAGTACGGCTACCCGTTCGCGATGCTCACGATGGTGTGCGTGTGCGGCTACCTGTATCGCAAGTTCAAGCGGGCGGGGTGGTTGTAGGGTTGGTGTGCGTCGTAGGGTTGGCGGGTCCCCCGCCAACCCTACGGCTGGTGGCGGCCGCGCCGCCGGACGCCACGATCACCAGCGCGATCGCCAGCCACTGCACGCTGGTGAGGCGCTCGCCCAGCCACAAGAAGCCGGCCAGCGCCGCGATGGCCGGTCCGCTGCTCACCAGGATGCCGAACACCCGTTGCGGCAGGCGCGCCAGGGCCATCATCTCGAGCGAGTAGGGCAGGGCGGACGACAATAGCGCCACCGCCACGCCGCCGAGCAGCATGGCCGGCGTGAACAGCGCCATACCGGCATGCGCCACGCCGAACGGCACCGCGAACACGCTCGCCGCCAGCAAGCCCCAGGCCACGGCCTGGCCGCCGTTCAGGGTCGAGACGCGCTTGCCGAACACGATGTACATCGCCCAGCAGAACGCCGCCGCCAGCGCGTAGGCGATGCCGGCCGGGTCGAGCTGCGTGGCGCCGGCCACCGGCAGCAGCAGCCACAGGCCGAATCCGGCGCACACCACCCAGACAAAATCGCGCGCATGGCGCGAGGACAGCACCACGACCGCCAGCGGCCCGGTGACCTCGATCGCCACGGCGATCCCCAGTGGAATGCGCTCGAACGCGCGGTAGATGCACAGGTTCATTGCGCCGAGCATCAGGCCGTACACGAGCAAGTTGCCCACATCGCTGCGCGCCGGCCGGCCAAAGCGCCACGGGCGCACGATGCCCAGGAGGATCAGCGCCGCCAGGCCCACGCGCAGGGCGGTGACGCCTTCGCTGCCCACGGCTGGAAACAAGCCCTTGGCCCAGGCCGCGCCCGCATTGACCGACACCATCGAGGCCAGGATCGCCAGACCCGGGCCCCATGCCGCATGCCGGTCGATGGGGTTCAACGCGCGGCCATGGCCAGCGCCACCGCTTCGGCCACGCGGATGCCGTCCACGGCCGCCGACATGATGCCGCCCGCGTAGCCGGCGCCTTCGCCGGCAGGGAACAGGCCGCGCGTGTTCAGGCTTTGCAGGTCGTCGTTGTTGCGCCGGATGCGGATCGGCGACGAGGTGCGCGTTTCCACGCCGGTCAGCACGGCGTCTTCCTTGTAGTAGCCCTTGATCTGCTTGTCGAAGGCGACGAACGCTTCGCGCATCGCCAAAATGGCGTAGTCGGGCAAGGAGGTGGCCAGGTCGGTCAGGTGCACGGCCGGGCGGAACGACGGCATGACCGAACCGAACGCGGTCGACGGCACGCCGCGGACGAAATCGCCCATCAGCTGGCCCGGCGCGTCGTAGGTCGAGCCGCCCAGCACAAAGGCGCGCGATTCGAGTTCGCGCTGGAAGGCGATGCCGGCCAGCGGGTGGCCCGGGAAATCCTCGGGCGTGATGCCCACCACGATGGCGCTGTTGGCATTGCGCTCGTTGCGCGAATACTGGCTCATGCCGTTGGTGACGACGCGGCCTTCTTCGCTCGATGCGGCCACCACGGTGCCGCCCGGGCACATGCAGAAGCTGTAGACCGATCGGCCGTTGGAGGCGTGGTGCACGATCTTGTAGTCGGCTGCGCCCAGCAGCTTGTTGCCGGCGTTGGGGCCGAAGCGGCACACGTCGATCAGCGACTGCGGGTGCTCGACCCGGAAGCCAATGGAGAACGGCTTGGCTTCGACGTACACGCCGCGCTCGTAGAGCATCTCGAAGGTGTCGCGCGCGCTGTGGCCGATGGCAATGGTCAGGTGGCGCGTGGGGATTTCTTCGCCACTGGCCAGGCGCACGCCGACCACCTGGCGCACGCCGCCGGTCTCTTCGATCAGCACATCTTCCATGCGGGTCTCGAAACGGATCTCGCCGCCCAGGTTGATGATCTCGGCGCGCATCTGCTCGACCATCTTGACCAAACGGAAGGTACCGATGTGCGGCTTGCTGACGTACATGATTTCTTCGGGCGCCCCGAACTTGACGAACTCGGTCAGCACCTTGCGGCCGTGGTGGTTGCTGTCCTTGATCTGGCTGTACAGCTTGCCGTCCGAGAAGGTACCGGCGCCGCCTTCGCCGAACTGCACGTTGGATTCGGTATCGAGCTTGCGCTTGCGCCAGAAGCCGAACGTGTCGACGGTGCGCTCGCGCACGACCTTGCCGCGCTCGAGCACGATGGGGTTCAGGCCCATCTGCGCCAGGATCAGCGCGACGAACAGGCCGCACGGGCCGGTGCCGACCACGACCGGGCGCGGGGTGCCGGGAGCCGGTTTGGCGGCGTCGACGAATTTGTAGCCGACGTCGGGGGCGCGCATCACGTGCGGATCGCGCAGGTTCGCCAGCACGGCGTCGTCGTTGGCCACCGTGGCGTCGATTGAATAGATCAGGACGATCGCGCTTTTCTTGCGCGCGTCGTAGCTGCGCTTGTAGACGGAAAAGTCGAGCAGGTCGGCATCGAGGATGCCGAGGCGCGACACGATGGCATCGCGCAGGGCGGCATCCGGGTGGTTCAGGGGGAGTTTGAGTTCGTTAATACGCAGCATGGGAGTGGTTGCTGGTGAGGCAACAAAAGGGAAGACGGGCAAGGCGTTATTTTACCGCGCCGGAAGCCTTCTAGTTGGTATCTATCAAGTAAATACGAATAGTTTAAAAAATCGATATGCGCAGAATGATTTATCTTTCTTGGTATTTAATTAAATATTCTTGGTGGTTAGTCTTGTGCTGGAAATCTACCCAGAATTTTGTGGGCGCTGAACAACGAATCTACGAGAAAAATGGCGCTGAAACAGCACGCCAGATGCGCAGTAAATCGCACTGCAGCAGAGCGAGATTTGGGCTGTTTTGGTGAATGGGCGCACCACCCTGGCGCGGTGTATCGCGAGCGCAACATTGTGCGTTCGAAAAATGTCCTCCGCATACACATATGCACAAAAAGTTGTTGACGCCATAACGACTCATGCACGAACGTAGATGAGCGTTCATTTTCCCCGAGAGGGAAAAATGGCATGAACGTACCTGTGCGCAGTGCAGGTGGAACAGGGAAAGCATCGGCGCCATCAGGCTGGTCGATGCGACCAACAACAGGACTGCCACGAGCGGCCCGACACAAGAGAGAAAGCTAAATCACATGTTGAAAAAAACCGTATTAGTGCACGCACTGACCCTGGCCTTCGGTGGCGCAGTCATCGGCATGGCCGCGATGTCGCCGGCGATGGCGCAGTCCAACGCGTCCGGTTCCGTGTTCGGTACCGTTGCCCCTGGCAGCAATGTGCAGATCCAGATCGAGAATACGGACATCGGTATCCGCCGCACCCTGACGCCGGATGCGCAAGGCCGCTTCAATGCCAGCTCGTTGCCAAGCGGCGTGTACCGCGTGTCGCAGGTCCGTGACGGCGCCGTGATCGGCTCGGTCGATGTCGAGACCGGCATTGGCCGCAACGGCGAAGCGATCTTCGCTGCCGCCGCACCAGCCGCAGGCACCCAGGTGGTCCAGGTCACCGGCACCCGCGCCACGATCGACACCAGCAGCGCCGGCAGCAGCGCCACCTTCAACGCGCGCCAACTGGCTGCATTGCCGATCGGCCGCAGCGTCGAAGCGATCATCCAACTGGCGCCGAACACCACCACCGCCGACTCGCGCTTCGCTGGCGGCGCCTCGTTCGGTGGCGGCGCAGCGTCCGAGAACTCGTACTACATCAACGGTTTCCCTGTCACCAATCCGCTGACCGGCCTGGGCGCTGCCCAGCTGCCATTCGGCGCAATCGCCGAAGCGCAAGTGCTGACCGGCGGCTTCGGCTCCGAATTCGGCCGTTCGATCGGCGGCGTGGTCAACATCGTCACCAAGGGCGGCACCAACACCTGGGAAGCGGGCGGCCTCGTGACCTGGGAACCAAAATCGCTGCGCGCCACGCCAAAAGACATCTACTACGGCAACACCGGCACCCCGAACAATGCGGCAACCGACGGCACGCTGCGCCTGGCACGTGCCGAAAATACGCGCGACCAGAAAGTGTATGGCGCCTATGTCGGCGGCCCGATCATCAAGGACAAGCTGTTCTTCTTTGCATCGGCCGAGAAAACTGAAACCGAAGAAGGCCTGGTCAACGGTTTCCGCGTTGCCACCAACAATGCCGCCGTCGGCTGGCGCGAACGTGACACCAAGATCGAACGCTACATGGCCAAGATCGACTGGAACATCACCGACAATCACCGCATCGAATTCACCACGCTGGGCGACACGCCTGAAGTGAACAACTCGAACAGCGGCTTCAACTACGCAACCCGCACCCGCGTCGGCGGCGTCAGCTCGAGCTCGCGCCTGATCAACGTCGACAGCAACGGCGCCAAGATCAACACCCTGCGCTACGTCGGCAACCTGACCGACGACCTGACCGTGACGGCCCTGTACGGTCGCTCGAAGTCGCCGCACGAAAACTACTTCACCGGCTACAACCCGGACCTGTTCCAGATTGCGTCGACGGTCGACGCGCGCGCGCCTGGCTTGAACTACACCAACCCGCAAAATATCAGCGGCACGATTGCGGCCCCGGGTTCGGAAGACATCGTCGATTCGGGCCGTTTCGACGTCGAATGGCGCCTCGGCGCCCACACCCTGCGCGGCGGCTTCGACCAGACCAAGGTCGAGTCTGTTGCAGCAGGTGACCTGACTGCCGGTGGCGGCACCTGGACCTATATCCGCGCCAGCAATCCGAATGCACAGATCGAAGGTCCGCTGGGCATCCTGGTGCCGTCGCCAGCCAGCACCGGCAGCGCACTGGGCAACCAGGGCTACTACGTGAGCCGCGACCTGTTCTCGACCGTGACCAATTCGTTCGGTGAACAGAGCGCCTGGTACCTGGAAGACCGTTGGCAGGCCAGCGACAACGTCCTGCTGACCCTGGGCGTGCGTAACGAGTCGTTCAAGAACCAGAACGATTCGAAGACCACATTCCTGGAAATGAAGAACCAGTACCAGCCGCGCCTGGCCGCAGTCTGGGACGTGAATGGCGATTCGAGCTTCAAGGTGTACGCGACCCTGGGCCGCTACTCGGTGCCGATCCCGACCCACATCTCGGTGCGTGGCGCCGGCCGCTCGACCTACACGTCGCAGTACTACACCTACACCGGTACCGACGCCAATGGCGCGCCAACCGGCCTGGTGCAGCTGAGCGAGCCGCTGTCGAGCAACAACGAATTCGGCCAGGACAAGGTCGTCGAGACCTTGGCAGCGCGCAATATGGAGCCGACCTACCAGGATGAAGTGACCTTCGGCTTTGAAAAAGCCTGGTCGCCATCGCTGAACTTCGGCGCCAAGGCCATCCATCGCAAGCTGCAATCGACCATCGATGACTTCTGCGACGTGCGTCCGTTCGAGCGTTTCGCCGATGCCAACGGCATCGCGATCACCAACCCGCTGTGGGGCAACACCTGCCAGACCTTCAACCCGGGTGAAGACAACGAGTTCCTGGTCGACTTCTCGGGCGACGCGTCGAACCTGACCCAGGTGAACCTGAGCGCAGCCGAGCAGGGCTTCGACAAGCCGAAGCGTACCTACTCGTCGATCGAAGCGTTCCTCGAGCACCCGCTGCGTAGCGGCTGGTACGGCAAGCTGAGCTACGTGTGGTCGCGCAACAAGGGCAATACCGAAGGCCAGGTGCGTTCGGACAATGGCCAGTCTGACGTTGCTGTGACCTCGGCCTGGGATTATCCAGAGCTGATGGTCGGTGCCTACGGCTACCTGCCAAACCACCGCAAGCACTCGGTCAAGGCGTTCGGCTTCTACCAGTTCACCGACGAGCTGACCATCGGCGGTAATGCCCTGATCGCATCGGGTCGTCCACGCAGCTGCATCGGTAGCGCCGCCGCTCCTGGCGATTCGCCGAACTACGCGAACCAGACGTTCTACTGCGGCGGCCTGGTCCGTTCGCAAAACGTCATCACGCCACGCGGTTCGGTCGGCAGCCTGCCATGGACCCACCGTTGGGACATGAACGTGGCCTACAAGCCTAACTTCATCAAGGGCCTGCAACTGCGCGTCGACGTGTTCAACGTGTTCAACAGCCAGTCGGTTGCCAGCGTGACCGAGGCCTATAACAGCGCAGCCAACGTCAGCGGCCTGTACCAGACGCCACTGTCGCTGACCGCGCCGCGTTACGCACGTGTCTCGCTGATGTACGATCGCAAGTTTTAATTGATGCGCATGGGGGCGTAAAGCCCCCGCGTTATCCAGGCCACTCTTCGGAGTGGCTTTTTTTATGGGCGCTGCCAAAGTGTGCGAGCGGCCCGGCATGCAATTGCAAAATTCAGTGCATATCTACTGTCTATCCAGGCAATAACGGCACTATAGATCGAAATTGCATTAATTTGCCAAAGCAGGGCGTGCAGCGCCAATATCGTGCGTTAACGCACCAGTTAGGCGATTATTATTCAGCCTGCGTAAGCAATTCCAGTGGACTGTTGTTTCTATGCATACGTCGATTCTGTGTCATTGACACAAGAAGTTGCCGCGTGGTTTTATAAAAAAGCGCCTTTTGGTAGGGCAGTCATGTAGATGACTACTCTGTAAAAAAGGCAAAGGGAGAGAGAGTTGCAAATGCTGCGGCCGCAGTGATTTGCACCTGAAACCACGATTGGCAACTCCACGAGAGTCGTCGAATACAACTACAAGACAGGAAAAGACCACAATGTTGAAGAAAACCGTATTAGTGCATGCACTGGGCCTGGCTTTTGGTGGCGCAGTGATTGGCATGGCCGCGATGTCGCCGGCCATGGCCCAGTCGAATGCATCGGGCAGCGTGTTCGGTACCGTCGCCCCGGGCAGCAATGTGCAGATTCTCATTGAAAACACCGACATCGGTATTCGCCGCACCCTGACGCCGGATGCCCAGGGCCGCTTCGTGGCCAGCTCGCTGCCAAGCGGCGTGTACCGCGTGTCGCAGGTTCGTGATGGCGCCGTCGTCGGCTCGGTCGACGTCGAGACCAGCATCGGCCGCAACGGCGAAGCCGTTTTCGCCACCGCACCGACCGCAAGCACCCAGGTCGTCGAGGTGACTGGCACCCGCACCACGATCGACGCCAGCAGCGCTGGCAGCAACACGACATTCAGCGCGCGCCAACTGGCCGCGCTGCCGATCGGCCGCAGTGTCGAAGCGATCATCCAGCTGGCGCCGAACACCACCACCGCCGACTCGCGCTTCGCTGGCGGCGCCTCGTTCGGTGGCGGCGCAGCATCCGAGAACTCGTACTACGTCAACGGTTTCCCTGTCACCAATCCGCTGACCGGCCTGGGCGCTGCCCAGTTGCCTTTCGGCGCAATCGCCGAAGCGCAAGTGCTGACCGGCGGCACCGGCGCCGAGTTCGGCCGTTCGATCGGCGGCGTGGTCAACATCGTCACCAAGAGCGGCACCAACACCTGGGAAGCGGGCGGCCTCGTGACCTGGGAACCGAAATCGCTGCGCGCCACGCCGAAAGACATCTATTACGGCAACACCGGTACCCCGAACAATACGGCCACCGATGGCACGCTGCGCCTGGCCCGCGCCGAAAATACGCGCGACCAGAAGGTGTATGGCGCCTATGTCGGCGGCCCGATCATCAAGGACAAGCTGTTCTTCTTTGCATCGGCCGAGAAGACCGACACCGAAGAAGGCCTGGTCAATGGCTTCCGTGTTGCCACCAACAATGCCGCCGTCGGCTGGCGCGAGCGCGACACCAAGCTCGAGCGCTACATGGCCAAGATCGACTGGAACATCAGCGACAATCACCGCATCGAATTCACCACGCTGGGCGACACGCCTGAAGTGAACAACGTGAACAGTGGCTTCAACTACGCAACCCGCACCCGCACCGGCGTCGTCAGCTCGGGCTCGCGCCTGAGCAACGTCGACAGCAACGGCGCCAAGATCAACACCCTGCGCTACGTCGGCAACCTGACCGACGACCTGACCGTGACGGCCCTGTACGGCCGCTCGAAATCGCCGCATGAAAACTACTTCACCGGCTACAACCCGGACCTGTTCCAGATTGCGTCGACAGTCGATGCGCGCGCGCCTGGCTTGAACTATACCAACCCGCAAAACATCAGCGGCACCATCGTGGCCCCGGGCGCCGAAGACATCGTCGATTCGGCCCGTCTCGACCTCGAATGGCGCCTCGGCGCCCACACCCTGCGCGGCGGCTTCGACCAGACCAAGATCGAATCTGGCGCAGCAGGTGACCTGACTGCCGGTGGCGGCACCTGGACCTACAGCCGCGCCAGCGATCCGACTGCCGAGATCGAAGGCCCGCTGGGCATCCTGGTGCCGTCGCCAGCCAGCACCGGCAGCGCACTGGGCAGCCAGGGCTACTACGTGAGCCGCGACCTGTTCTCGACCGTGACGAACTCGTTCGGCGAACAGAGCGCATGGTATCTGGAAGACCGTTGGCAGGCCGCCGACAACGTGCTGCTGACCCTGGGCGTGCGCAGCGAATCGTTCAAGAACCAGAACGACTCGAAGACCACGTTCCTGGAAATGAAGAACCAGATCCAGCCGCGCCTGGCCGCAGTGTGGGACGTGAATGGCGATTCGACCTTCAAGGTGTACGCAACCCTGGGCCGCTACTCGGTGCCGATCCCGACCCACATCTCGGTGCGCGGCGCCGGCCGCTCGACCTACACGTCGCAGTACTATACCTACACCGGTACCGACGCCAATGGCGCGCCGACCGGCCTGGTGCAGCTGAGCGAGCCACTGTCGGGTAATAACGAATTCGGCCAGGACAAGGTCGTCGAGACCCTGGCAGCGCGCAATATGGACCCGACCTACCAGGACGAAGTGACCCTCGGCTTTGAAAAAGCCTGGTCGCCAACGCTGAACTTCGGCGCCAAGGCTATCCATCGCAAGCTGCAATCGACCATCGATGACTTCTGCGACGTGCGTCCGTTCGAGCGTTTCGCCGAAGCCAATGGCATTGCGATCACCAATCCGCTGTGGGGCAATACTTGCCAGACCTTCAACCCGGGCGAAGACAACGAGTTCCTGGTCGACTTCTCGGGTGACGCATCGAACCTGACGGCAGTGAACCTGAGCGCAGCCGACCAGGGCTTCGACAAGCCGAAGCGTACCTACTCGTCGATCGAGGCGTTCCTGGAGCACCCGTTCCGCAATGGCTGGTACGGCAAGTTCAGCTATGTCTGGTCGCGCAACAAGGGCAATACCGAAGGCCAGGTGCGTTCGGATAACGGCCAGGCTGATGTCGCCGTGACCTCGACCTGGGATTACCCCGAGCTGATGGAAGGTTCGTACGGCTACCTGCCGAACCACCGCAAGCACCAGGTCAAGGCGTTCGGGTTTTACCAGTTCACCGACGAACTGAGCGTGGGTGGCAATGCGCTGATCGCATCGGGTCGTCCACGCAGCTGCATCGGCAGCGCGGCCAACCCGGGCGATTCGCCGAACTATGCGAACCAGACGTTCTTCTGCGGCGGTGCGACCCGTGCGCAAAACGTCATCACCCCACGCGGTTCGGTCGGCAGCCTGCCATGGACCCACCGTTGGGACGTGAACCTGGCCTACAAGCCCAACTTCATCAAGGGCCTGCAGCTGCGCGTCGACGTGTTCAACGTGTTCAACAGCCAGTCGGTTGCCAACGTGACCGAGGCCTACAACAATGGCGCCAACGTCAGCAGCCTGTATCAGACACCGCTGTCGTACACGACGCCGCGTTATGCCCGCTTCTCGCTGATGTATGACCGCAGGTTTTAATTGATTTGCCGGGGGGCGTAACCGCCCCCGCATGATCCAGGCCGCTCTTTGGAGCGGCTTTTTTTTCGGGTGACATTTGGTCCCGGTGGCCTGCCACATGGCGATCACAGCAGCTCCCTACCGAAAAGCGTTGTTTTTATCCAACCGAATATCGTCCGCATCAATTTGGTGCAGCGCGTTAAATGATGTACATATCGCGTGCATATCCCGTCACCCTCAGTGCACGGCAAGCGCTATTTTGGCACCTGTTCGGCTCGCCTTAAAACCTTGTCAATACAAGGTGTTAGTCCTCTCTTTCAAATTTCTCCGGAAAATCTGACTATGCGCTCTGAATTGGTGCTGCGTTGCACCAGCTTCCAGCATCGCGTAGCGGCATGAAAATAATGTGTTGTATTTAACACTCCGCACGCTTGATGCTGTGTTGACACTTTTCTGAGCCGTATGTTTTTATGTGTTTACTTGAATAACGTTTGGTTTAACGACCAGCGAATATTGAGGCCGTTCGTCCTTCCTTAGGGATATGCATGACATATCTTGCCGTGAAATGCGATTTATGCGGTCCGTATGTTTGGACGAACAAGATTGAACCCCCTCGCTGCCGGCGCAGGAAAGCCGGGCGTGCGACCCGCATGCAGGCAAGCAGCCGGAGGGGAGGAGACCGTCGCATGTCACAAATGCGCGCCGGCGAGCCACCACTGACAAGAAAAACGCACAAGGAGAAGTACACATGATGTTGAAACTGAAGTCGATGCCATTCGCAATTGCCTGCGCAATTGCCAGCGGCGCCCTGATTGGCGCTGCACCGGCCTTGGCCCAATCCCAGCAAGGCAGCACCGAACCCACCGCGCAACGCGTGGTCGTGACCGGTTCGCTGATCAGCCGCACCAACACCGAGACGCCAACCCCGGTCCAGGTGTTGACTGCAGCCGACATCCAGAAGAGCGGCAAGACCTCGGTCGCCGAACTGCTGACTGACCTGGCGGCCAACGGCGCCGGTACCCTCGGCACCGGCTTTGCCGGCGCGTTCGCCAACGGCGCATCGGGCATCTCGCTGCGCGGCCTGACCGTCGGCGCCACCCTGGTGCTGATCGACGGCCACCGCATGGCCCCGTACCCGCTGTCGGACGATGCCCAGCGCTCGTTCGTCGATGTGTCGTCGATCCCGTTCGACGCCATCGAGAGCATCGAGGTCCTGAAAAGCGGCGCCTCGTCGCTGTACGGCTCGGACGCCATCGCCGGCGTCATCAACATCAAGCTCAAGAAAAACCTGAACGGCACCCGCATGTCGGCCGAAGTCGGCGACACGCAGCATGGCGGTGGCAAGACCAAGCGCGCCTCGATCAGCACCGGCATCGGTGACCTCGACAACGACGGCTACAACGCGTTCATCACCGCCGAATACCGCAAGCAGAACGCGATCAAGGTCGTCGACCGCGAACAATTTGGCTACGCCAACCGCGACTGGCGCGCACGTGGCGGTAACGACCTGACCCTGGGCGTTCCAACCACCCTGAACAGCTTCCTGACCCCATCGAGCAGCCCGTTCCTGTACAACCCGGCTGGCGCAGGCGGCGTCAACAACGCGGCCAACTACCAGTTCCTCGACCCGAGCTGCAACTTCACGCTGTACCGCGCCGGCGGCTGCTCGGTGCGCGATGAACTGTCGAACATTCAGCCAGAGACCGAAAACGTCAACCTGATGATCGGCATGACGAAAAAGCTGAGCGAGAACTGGGAAGTGCGCTTCAATGGTTCGATGTTCCAGCGCGAAAGCAGCAACAACCGCAACGCGACCCCGCAAGCGTTCAACCCGATCAGCTTCAACGGCACCACCACCCTGGTCAACGGTGTGCTGACCCCACGCGTGGGCGCGATCCCGAACACCACGTTTGCCGCCAACGCGCCAGTCGGCGCCAACATCACCAATCAGCTCGGCGCAGCCGCCCGTCTGTACGGCTACATCCCGGACGTCGGCGCGGCCCTGACCACCGACAACAAGTCGACTGCGACCCGCTTCTCGGCTGACCTCGTCGGTAGCGCCTACGGCTGGGACGTGAACGCTGCGATCGGCGGCACCCGCGTCAAGAGCGACCTGGACTACAGCGGCTACGTCAACCGTACCAATCTGTACAACGCGCTGCGCGCGGGCACCTTCAACGTGCTGGGCAATAACGACCCGGCCACCGTGAATGCCGTCTCGCCGCAGTTCAGCAACAAAATCGATTCGACCCTGAACTACGCCGACCTGGTCGGTTCGCGTGAGCTGCTGTCGAACTTCGGCGCCGGCCCGCTGGCCTTCGCTGCCGGTGTGCACTGGCATGAGCGCAAGCAGAATGCGCCACCGTCGAGCCTGACGTTGAACGGTTCGGTTGCCAACACGTCGGCCTTTACCATTGGCGACGAGACCAACAGCGCGGTGTTCGCCGAGCTGCAGGCCACGCCGATCAAGAATGTCGAAGTGGGCCTGGCTGGCCGTTACGACCATTACGATACCTACGGCAATTCGTTCACGCCATCGGCCAACTTCAAGTGGACGCCGATCCAGCAGTTCGGCGTGCGCGGCACGTTCGCACGCGGCTTCCGCGCACCGAACCCGGCCGAAGTCGGCAACGCAGGCTCGTTCTTCACGTTCAACGCAATCAACGATCCGATCCTGTGCGCCAATGGCAGCCAGAACACCGCCGGCAACGTGCCGACCGCGTGCGGTTTCGCGCCGCCGTACGTCCAGACCACCAACCCGGACCTGCAGCCAGAGAAATCGAAGTCGTTCACGGCCGGTATCATCGTCGAGCCGATGCGTGGCCTGAACATGACGCTGGATTACTACAAGATCCAGATCAAGAACCTGATCGTCACGCAAGCCGGTAACGATCCGAGCTTCGAGCCGACCTGGGTCCGTGGCCCGGCAGGTCCGATCGATATCGCCACCGGCGTGGGTACTGGCCGCGTGACCGGCATCCCTTCGGTCGGTCCGATCCTGTACGCAACCTCGCCGTACATCAACGCCGGCAGCACCGAGACCCACGGCGTCGAAGCGGATATCCGTTACCGCTGGCGCCTGGCCAATGAAATGGGCACCGTGACGGCCAATCTGAGCGCAGCCCACGTGTTTGGTTATGTGACCGAAGTGGCCGGCGAGTCGTATCAGCTGGCAGGCACCCAGGGCCCATCGTCGGTTGGCGGCGCCACCGGCAACCCGAAAGACCGCGCCCAGTTCACCCTCGGCTACAACCGTGGCCCCCTGGACGTGACCGCCACCGTGAACTACACGAGCGGCTTCTCGACGACCGACCCGGCGCTGGGTGCGTTCGACTGCGCCTCGACCGCGCTGGATGTGGGTGGCCGCACCTACTTCCAGAACTTCGTCCAGCCTTCCGGTTACTGCAACGTGTCGTCGTTCACGGTTACCAACCTGAACGTGGCCTACAAGGTCACCGACAACCTGACCATTCGCGGCGCGATCCTGAACCTGTTCGACAAGGAAGCACCATATGACGTCGCCACCTACGGCAACGCCGGTGCGCAAACGTCGTACAACGCCTCGCTGCACCAGCCGGGCGCAGTGGGCCGCTTCTTCAGCCTGGGCGCGAACTACACGTTCTAAGCCTGTCGCTGTCAATAAAAACCCCGCCGGCAGCGATGCCGGCGGGGTTTTTTATATGTGCTCTATCTATATATAGCGTTACACGCCTGCCCACGCCCCGGCCAACACGGCCAGCGCCGCCAGGCCCGCCGTCTCGGTACGCAGCACGCGCGGCCCCATCGACAGCGACAGCGCGCCGGCGGCAACGGCCGCGTCTTCTTCTTGGGGCGTGAGTCCGCCCTCCGGGCCGATCAGCAGCGTGACGGCCTGCGGCGGATTGGTGCGCGCCCAGCCGGCCAGCGATTCGGTGGCGCGCGGGCTGAGCAGGATGCGGGTCGTGCCAGCGCTTGCCGCCAGCCACGGCTGCACGTCCGCCATCGGCAACAGCTGCGCGAGCCGATTACGCCCGCACTGCTCGGACGCGGCCACGATCACGCCATGCCAGTGAGCCTGGCGCTTCTCGAGCCGCTCGCCCGACAGGCGCACCACGCTGCGCGCCGCCGCCAGCGGCTGGATCGCGGCCACGCCCAGTTCGACCGCCTTTTCGACGATCCAGTCCATTTTAGAGCCTTCCGGCAAGCCCTGGGCCAGCGTGACGGCGTAGGGCGCCTCGGCCTCGAGCGCCTCATGGCCGTCGACGATGGCGGTGGCGCGGCGCTTGCCGGTCTCGACCAGCGTGGCGCGGTATTGACCGCCTTCGCCATTGAACAGCGTCAGCGCGGCCCCCGGCTGGAGCCGCACCACGTGCAGGTGGTGCGCGACCGCTTCCGGGAGCTCGACGGTGCTGCCGTTGACGAGCGGCTGGGGGCAATAAAAACGCGGCATGGCACTCCTGAAATCGATATGGGCAGGCCCGCATTTTAAATCGTTGCTACATCGGTCTGGTAAAATAACGGGCTACGGCCAGCCGCAGGCCACATGCTTTCCAATCCCTGATCCCCGATCTCCATGAAATCTACGCAAACCACCACCCTGATGGCCAACGCGATCCGCGCGCTGGCGATGGACGCCGTCCAGCAAGCCAACTCGGGCCACCCGGGCATGCCAATGGGCATGGCCGAGATTGCCGTCGCGCTGTGGGACAAGCACTACCGCCACAATCCGGCCAATCCGGGCTGGATGAACCGCGACCGTTTTTTGCTGTCGAACGGCCACGGCTCGATGCTGCATTACGCGCTGCTGCACCTGGCAGGCTATGACCTGTCGATGGACGATCTGCGCGCGTTCCGCCAGATGCATTCGAAGACGCCAGGTCACCCTGAAGTGGGCATCACCCCGGGCGTGGAAACGACCACCGGCCCACTGGGCCAGGGCATCGCCAATTCGGTGGGCATGGCGCTGGCCGAATGGCTGCTGGGCTACGAATTCAACCGTCCGGGCTACGACGTGGTGGATCACTACACCTACGCGTTCCTGGGTGACGGCTGCCTGATGGAAGGCATCTCGCATGAGGTAGCATCGCTGGCCGGCACCCTCAAGCTCAATAAGCTGATCTGGCTGTACGACGACAACGGCATCTCGATTGACGGCCGCGTCGAAGGCTGGTTCACCGACGACACGCAACAGCGTTTCGAGGCCTATGGCTGGAACGTGATCCCGAAGGTCGACGGCCACAGCGTCGCGGCCATCGATGCGGCGATCGAGCAAGCCAAGACGTCCGACCGTCCAACGCTGATCTGCTGCAAGACGATCATCGGCAAGGGCGCCCCGAACCTGGAAGGCGGCGACAAAGTACACGGCGCGCCACTGGGCGACAAAGAAATTGCCGCCGTGCGCCAGCACCTGGTATGGGATCCGATCCCGTTCGACATTCCTGCCGACCTGTATGAAGCATGGGACGCGAAAGAGCGCGGCGCCCAGGCTGAAAGCGAATGGAACACGCTGTTCGCGGCCTACCGCGGCGCGCACCCAGAGCTGGCATCGGAATTCGAGCGCCGCATGAAGGGCGAACTGTCCGGCGAATTCACCAAGGCGCTGGATGCGGCGATTGCGAGCTGCATCGAGAAGCAAGAGACCATCGCCACCCGCAAAGCCTCGCAGAATGCGATCCAGGCGCTGGCTGCCAGCCTGCCAGAATTTTTGGGCGGCTCGGCCGACCTGACCGGCTCGAACCTGACCAACTGGAAAGAATCGGTGGCCGTGCGTTCGGGCATTGCCGGCAACCACATCAACTACGGCGTGCGCGAGTTCGGCATGGCGGCGATCCAGAACGGCGTGGCGCTGCATGGCGGCTTCATCCCGTTCGGCGCAACGTTCCTGACCTTCTCGGATTACAGCCGCAATGCGCTGCGCATGGCCTCGCTGATGAAGATCCGTTCGATCTCGGTGTTTACGCACGATTCGATCGGCCTGGGCGAAGACGGACCAACCCACCAGTCGATCGAGCACGTCTCGTCGCTGCGCCTGATCCCGGGCCTGGACAACTGGCGTCCATGCGACACCGTTGAATCGGCCGTGGCATGGGGCGCGGCAATCCAGCGCAAGGATGGCCCGTCGACCCTGATCTTCTCGCGCCAGAACCTGCCGTTCATGGTGCGCGACAGCGAGCAGGTGGCTGACGTGGCCAAGGGCGGCTATGTGCTGCGCGATACGCCGGATGCCAAAGTGATCTTCATCGCCACCGGTTCCGAAGTCGAACTGGCCGTCAAGGCCTTCGACGCCCTGGCCGCCGAGGGCATCGCCGCCCGCGTCGTCTCGATGCCGTCGACCGACGTGTTCGACCGTCAAGATGCTGCCTACAAGGCATCGGTCCTGACCCGCGGCACGCCGCGCGTGGCCATCGAAGCCGGCATCACCGCCTTCTGGTACAAGTACGTGGGCCTGGAAGGCGCCGTGGTCGGCATCGACACCTTCGGCGAATCGGCGCCGGCGCCAGTGCTGTTCAAGCACTTCGGCTTCACCGTCGAGAACGTGGTTGCCAAGGCCAAATCAGTTATCGCAGCGTAAGCATTCGCCAGAAGACGGACTGCCCTCACCGGACAGTCCGTTTTACTATGTTCGTTACGAAAAAAGTTTTTTTCTAATCAGGAGCCAAGCATGACGATCAAAGTTGCAATCAATGGTTATGGCCGTATCGGCCGCAATATCCTGCGCGCATTCTATGAAGGCGGCAAGAAACAGGACATCCAGATCGTGGCAATCAACGACCTCGGCAATGCCGAGTCGAACGCCCACCTGACCCGCTACGACACGGCCCACGGCAAGTTCCCTGGCACCGTCACGGTCGAAGGCGACAACATGATCGTCAACGGCGATCCGATCCGCGTGTTCGCGCAGCGCAACCCGGCCGAGATCCCATGGGGCGAGCTGGGTGTGGACGTGGTGCTCGAGTGCACCGGTTTCTTCACCACCAAAGAAAAAGCCTCGGCCCACATCAAGGGCGGCGCCAAGAAAGTCATCATCTCGGCGCCGGGCGGCAAGGATGTCGACGCGACCATCGTGTTCGGCGTGAACCAGGATGTGCTCAAGTCGAGCGATACCGTGATCTCGAACGCATCGTGCACCACCAACTGCCTGGCCCCGCTGGTCAAGCCACTGCATGACGCCATCGGCCTGGAAACCGGCCTGATGACCACCGTGCACTCGTACACCAACGACCAGGTGCTGACCGACGTGATGCACGAAGACCTGCGCCGCGCCCGTTCGGCCACGCAGTCGATGATCCCGACCAAGACCGGCGCCGCTGCTGCAGTGGGCCTGGTGCTGCCGGAACTGAACGGCAAGCTGGACGGCTTCGCCATTCGCGTGCCGACCATCAATGTGTCGATCGTCGACCTGACCTTCATCGCCAAGCGCGACACCACCGTCGATGAAATCAACCAGATCATGAAGACGGCCGCCGATGGCGCCCTGAGCGGCATCCTGACGTACCAGACCGAGCCGCTGGTGTCGGTCGACTTCAACCACAATCCGGCCTCGTCGAACTTCGACGCGACCCTGACCAAAGTGTCGGGCCGCCTGGTGAAGGTGACGTCGTGGTACGACAACGAGTGGGGCTTCTCGAACCGCATGCTCGACACCACCGTCGCACTGATGAACGCCAAGTAACGTTAGCCAGCATCACCGAACCCCGGACGCCGAATGGCCTCCGGGGTTTTTTTATATATGCACGGTTGTAGCTTAACAACGGATTTGTAAATAGTTCGTGTCGATTGCGTGCATCGTGACAACGGCTGCCGCCGTACGATCAACTCACTTGACTGATCTTTACAGCAATTTACGTGAAGTAAATACATCGAGTGTCACACGCACCGATTCCGTCTGCTCATCGCCGGATATATCGGTCTAGGTATCCGGCAATGTCGTTGCCATAATGAATCGGCGCCGGACGCCGGGCAGTGAGAGACATGCCCCGATCCGGCGCGTTCATGAATGACACTAAGGATGATCCAATGAAGTTGAACGAGAAAATGAGCGTACGTGCAGTACGCCTTGCCCTTGGCCTGGCATCGACTTTCGCCGTGGCCCATGCGGCGGCCCAGGAAGCCCCGATCCAGCGCGTTGAAGTGACCGGTTCCGCGATCAAGCGCATCAACGTCGAGGGCGCATTGCCGATCCAGACGCTGACCCAGGAAGCGATTGCCAAGACCGGCGCGACCAGCGTCGCCGAACTGATCCAGACCCTGCCGGCGATGCAGGGCTTCACCATCGGCGCCATCGCCGCCGGCACCAACTCGGGCGGCCGCGTTTCGGCATCGATCCACGACATCGGCGAAGCGTACACGCTGGTGCTGCTCAACGGCCGCCGCCTGGCGCCGCAGGGTTCGGGCAGCACGGTCAACCTGCAGGCCATCCCGATGAGCGCCGTCGAGCGCGTCGAGATCCTGACCGACGGTGCTTCGGCCCTGTACGGTTCGGACGCCATTGCGGGCGTGATCAACTTCGTCCTGAAAAAGAACCAGCAGGGCGGCGACATCGAGGCGAACTACAGCCAGCCGACCGCCGGCGCAGCAGGCGGTTCGCGCTACATCGCCGCGACCTACGGCTTTGGCGACATGGACACCGACGGCTGGAACGTGCTGGCCAGCTACCGCCGCGACGAGCAGGACCAGATCCTGTCGACCGAACGCGACTTCGCCAACACCGCGTTCCGCAAGTTCTCGCGCAACGGCACCAACTACGTCTACGACAACACCAGCACCGCATCGGTGCCGGCCAACGTCACCGTGGCGTTCCGCAATCCGGCCGGCGTCGCCGCGCTGCCATCGGTTGGCTTCTCGCCATACCTGCTGGCGAACAACAATTGCCCGACGCTGACCGTACCGAGCATCAACAACAACGGCACCACCGCGCGCAACTGCACGTTCGACTATATCCAGACCGTCGAGATGGTCCCGGAAAACAAGCGCGACAGTTTGTTCCTGAAAGGCACGAAGAAGCTGGGCGACAACTGGGAAGTCTTCACCGACATCGCCTATTCGCGCTTCGACCTGACCGCGCGCATCGCGCCGAACACCGCGCCGTTCACGATCGTGGCCGGCTCGCCGCAGTTCAATCAGTATGTCGCGCCGTACCTGAACGCGACCCAGCTCAGCCGCGTCAACACCGTCTCGGGCAACTACCGCGCCTATGACTGGGGTACCCGCGACAGCCAGACCATCACCGAGTCGAAGCACGCGGTGGCGGGCATCGAAGGCGAATTCGCCGGCTGGAACATCAACAGCGCGCTGACCTGGTCGGAAAACTCGATCGACGAGCGCTACGTCGGCGGCTACATGAAGAACGCCGAGTTCCGCAACATGCTGACCAACCGCCTGTTCGATCCGTTCGCACCGATCGGCGCCCAAAGCGCAGAGACCCAGCGACTGATCGACGACTCGGTCTTCCACGGTTCGATCCGTGAAGCCTCGACCACCCTCAAGGCGGCCGACGTACGCGGTTCGCGCGAGCTGTTCGCCCTCGGCGGCGGCGCAGCGCAGCTGGCCATCGGCGCGGACTATCGCGAGTACCACTATCAGCAGGATCCATCGGCCGATGCGGTCAATGGCGTGATCTACAACTTCAACGCGCCAGCCCAGTACGACATGAAGCGCGACAACGTCGGCGCCTTCGCCGAAGTGCTGGCGCCGCTGACCAAGCAGATCGAAGTGACGGCGGCGCTGCGTTACGACAGCATCTCGGCGATCGACAATGGCGTCACCGGCCGCACCGTCGGCACCGACCAGTCGAAGACCACGTACAAGGTCTCGGCCCGCTACCAGCCGATGCCGCAACTGCTGTTCCGCGGCTCGTACGGCACCGGCTTCAAGGCGCCTGACATGCTCAGCCTGGCCCAGCCAACGGTCAATGCCGGCTTCACGGCATCGTCGTGGGGTTGCCCGATCCAGGATCCGACCCTGTGCCGTCCAGGCACCACGCAGTACAACGTGCTCTCGACCGGTAACGAGAACCTGCGGCCTGAAACCTCGAAGCAGTTCACCGTCGGCATGCGCTTCGAGCCGTCGCCGCGCTTCTCGGCTGGCCTGGACCTGTGGGACGTGAAGATCAAGGATGCGGTCAGCGCCGTCAGCGAACAGCAGGCCTGGGCGGATACGACCAAGTTCCGCGCGCTGTTCCAGACCTACACGGAACCTGCCACCGGCAACACCTACTGGGCGTTCTTGCAGTCGTCGGTGAACATCGGCCAGGCGCACAACCGCGGCATCGACTGGGACCTGACCGGCCGCCAGCGCTTCGGTTTCGGCACCTGGACGACGACGCTGAACGGCACCTACATGCTCAAGGCCGACTACACGCGCCCGGGTACCAGCAACGAGTTCACCAACAGCCTGAACTACTTCGGCATCAACAACGCCGTCACGTTCCGCCACATCGTCCGCCTGTCGAGTTCGCTCGATACGGGCAAGCTGTCGAACTCGCTGATCGTCAACTACCGCAACGGCTACGTCGATGCGGCGGCCACCGTGCGCAACCTGGACACCGGCGTGAACGTGCCGGGCTTCCGCCTGGACGTGCCGTCGTTCCTGACGTTTGACTGGCAAGGCCGCTACGCGTTCACCGATGCCTTCACGCTGCGCGCCGGCATGAAGAATATTGCCGATCGCAAGCCGCCGCTGTCGCTGCGCGCGTCGTCGGGCCACCAGGTCGGTTTCGACCCGCGCTACGCCGATCCGCTTGGCCGTCAGCTGTACGTGACGGGTAATTACAAGTTCTAATTGCAATGTAGCAGGCAGATGCAGAAAGGGCCGGATCCTTGACGGGATCCGGCCCTTTTTTTGCTTCGCGATGTCAGGCTGGCACGTTCAGCGCGCGTCCGGCCACGGCGTCAGGATCTCGGCGCCGTTCTTCGTTACCACCAGCATGTGTTCCCACTGCGCCGACAGCGAACCGTCGCGCGTCATCACGGTCCAGCCGTCGTCCAGCTGGATCACGTCGTCTGCGCCAATATTGATCATCGGCTCGACCGTGAAGGTCATGCCTTCCTTCAGCAGCAGGCCCGTGTTCGGGCGGCCGTAGTGCAGCACTTGCGGTTCTTCGTGGTACACGCGGCCAATGCCGTGGCCGCAGTAATCGCGCACGACCGAGTAGCCGGCGCCCTCGGCCAGCTTCTGGATCGCGTGGCCCACGTCGCCCAGGCGCGCGCCCGGGCCGACCGCGCGAATACCGGCCATCATCGCTTCATAGGTCACTTCCACCAGCTTTTTCGCCTCGGGCGAGGGCGTGCCGGCGAAATACATGCGACTCGTGTCGCCGTGCCAGCCATCCTTGATCACGGTGACGTCGATGTTGACGATGTCGCCGTCCTTGAGGACGTCTTTTTCGCTCGGAATGCCGTGGCACACCACGCCGTTGATCGACGTGCACAGGGTTTTCGGGAAGCCGTGGTAGCCGACGTTGGCCGGCGTGGCCTTCTGCACCTTGCGGATGTAGTCGTGGCAGCGGCGGTCGAGCTCTTCGGTGGAAACGCCGGGGACGACGAATTCCTTGATCATTTCCAGCACTTCGGCAGCCATGCGGCCGGCCACACGCATCTTGGCGATGTCTTTTGCGTTCTTGAGTTTGATGGTCATACGGGGAGGGAGTGACGCGGCGGCGCCGCAGGCAAACCGCCATGATACAGCGTCCGCGCCTGGCGGGCAGGGGGGGGAAGTAAAAATGCCCGCCAGGCTAGGCCGGGCGGGCATTCGGAGAGCTTCTCAGGACAGGGCCTTGCGGCCCCGTTCTATCAGAAGTTCTGGGTGTAGCGGACGTAGAAGAAGCGGTCCAGCGACATGTCTGCGTCAACCGCCGAAGCCGATGCCTGGGTGCTGTACACGATGCGCGGGCCCTTGTCGAAGACGTTGTTCACGCCGACCAGGAAACGGCCATCCCACGAGGTCTTGTAGCCAACGCTCACGTCGTGGAAGATGTTCGAACCCAGCTTGTTCGCGCCGGTGCCGTTAGGACCTTCCCAGGTTGGCAGGTTGCACTCGACATCGCTGTCCCAGCACAGGTCTTTCACCGGGCTGTAGTAACGGAAGCCCCAGGTGGCGCTCCAGTTGCCCATTGCCCAGTCGACCGAGGTGTTCGACTTCACGCGGTTGTAGAAATACTCGCCGGCGTAGTTGTTCCACTCCGAGTCAGCGCCGCTGCGGGTGCGGAACTTGTCGACGTACGAGGTTTCGTTACGGAAGCTGAACTGGCCGTAGGCGGTGCGTGGCAGGCGGTAGTTGATTGCCAGGTCCAGACCTTCGGTTTCCATTTCGCCCAGGTTGGCGTTACCGCGCGACAGCTGGCTGATCTGGCCGGTGACCGGGTCACGACGGATTGCCGAACAGAAGTTGGCGCTGCCGTTGATGTAGCACTCGTTGGCAACATACGATGCGCTGATCGCGGTAATGCGATTCTTGATCGAGATGTTGTACCAGTCCAGGCCAACCGACAGGCCAGGCACGAACGACGGGCTATAGACGAAGCCGGCGGTCTTGGTGGTAGCGGTTTCCGGGGTCAGGAACTCGTTACCGGCGCCCGAGTTGAAGGCGACCAGCGACTGGGTGCCGTTCGAGCTCGTGATCGGGGTGCCAGCTTGCATCAGCTGACGGTAGTTCAGCGGGGTTGCAGCGATACCATTGAAGCCGCTGGTGCAACGTGCTGCCACGCTTGGATTGCGCGATGCTTCGCCGAACACGGCGTCGCATGGGTCGGTGAAGGTGTCGAACGATTGCGAACCGCCGCCTGCCACGTCGTCCAGGGTTGGAGCGCGGAAGCCTTCAGCCCAGGTACCACGGATCAGCACGTCCTTGACCGGCTTGTACATGAAGCTGGCCTTGCTGTTGTTGGTCACGCCGAAGTTGCTGTAGTCCGAGTGGCGGGTTGCCAGGTTGAAGCTCAGCAGTTCTGCGAACGGCATGGCCTTCAGCACTGGAATGTTCAGCTCGGCATACGCTTCACGCACGGTGTAGCGGCCGTAGGTTGCCTGACCCGACAGGTTGGTCGAGTAACCCGACTGCGAGAACTGGTCAGGAACGTCCGAACCCTTGACTTCGCGGTGCTCGATACCGACTGCGACGCCCACTGCGCCAGCTGGCAGCTGGAACAGTTCGCCGGCGATGTCGGCGGTTGCGCTGTTGATGGTCGAGTTGTAGGTCTTGGTGCCGACGCTGTTGACGTAAGCCAGCGCTTCAGGGGTCGATGCCGACGGGCCACCCAGGATGTCCCATGGGGTGCACGACGACAGGCCGATCGGGTTGGCGGCAGTACCGCACTGGACGACACCGGCCGAGTTCATGAACGACGGGCCCAGAGCTTGTTTCAGGTTCAGCAGGTTGATGTTGCCAGCGTCGGTAGCGGTACCCGAGACCTTGTTGTGGTTGTAGCCAACGCTCCAGTTCCACGCCAGGTCCTTAACCATGAAGTCGCCTTCGAGGGCGGCGTCGATGTGCAGGGTGCGGTTTTCGTTTTCGGTCGTGCGTGGCAGTTCGATGGTACGACGCTGGAAGAACAGGTCCTGGCCCAGGCCGGCGCCGACGACGCTGCTGCCGTACGGATTGTAGTAGCTGTCCTTGTCGATGTAGACCGGGTAGTTGGCCTGCGACGTCGACTGCAGTGGGTAGCCGGCGATCTGGCGCAGCGACTGACGCTGCGAGTACATCGCGGTCGTCTTCAGGCGCATGTCTTTCGGCAGGGCAACTTCACCCTTGACGAACAGCGTGTCGAGCTTGTTCGGCGACAGCAAGTCCATGTCCTGGCTCGAGTTGTACTTGTCGTCGTTGTTGCCGGTGTAAGCGTGGTAGCTGTTCGGGTCGCGCGAGTTCGCACCGACACCTGCGCCATCATACGAACCGGTGTGGTTCAGGTAGCGATTGAAGCCGCCAGCTGCGGCGCTGGTCAGCGAGCCGCCGGTCAGTGGGTTGACCGCGGTGATGCGACCCCATGGGCCAGCGCCCAGGCCGTCGAATGGGTGCTCTGGACCGTAAGAGGTCGAGGTGATGGCGCGGGTCTGGGTGCCCACACGGCCTTGCTCGGTGTGCGACAGGCCGAACATCAGCGACGCTTTCTCATCGCCGGCACCGTAGGTCAGCGAGAAGTCCTTGTTCTTGCCGTCGTTCTTTTCGTTCTGGCCGGTGTAGAGGGACAGCTGGCCGCCCTGCATGTTCTTTTTCAGGATGATGTTGATCACGCCTGCGATCGCGTCGGAACCGTAGATCGACGAAGCGCCGTCCTTCAGGATTTCCATGCGTTCGATCATCGCCGACGGGATGGTCGACAAGTCGGTGTAGCCGGCAACGGTCTGGGTCCAACGCTTGCCGTCAACCAGCACCAGCAGGCGGTTTGCGCCCAGGTTGCGCAGGCTGACGTACTGGCCGCCAGCTTCGGTGTTCGAGGTCAGCGAACCCGAACGCGAGAAGTCAGGCGCGCCGGCCGACGACAGGTTGTTCAGAATATCGCCGACGGTCACCAGACCGGTCTTCTGGATCTGTTCCTGGCTCATGATCTGGATCGGCTGCGCCGTTTCCAGGTCAACCTGGCGAATACGCGAACCGGTCACTTCGACGCGCTGTGGCGCAGCAACTTCCTGAGCGATCGCGGCGGTCATGCCAAGGGTCATACCGCCGAGGCAAATAGCGCGGACCGAACGGGACAAGAGTGTTTCCATCATGTTGCAGAACTCCTAGGGGTGTATGCGCGGCGGGACCTGGATAAGGACCTGCCACCGAAAAATGTCGCGGGGCGACTCGCTGAAAAACGCCAACTAATTTGGTTAAACGACTTTTCAAGTCAGCAATAAAACCATTCGCAGGACTTCGCTGTCAATGCATACGCACCATTAGGGTGAGAATGTGACAGTTTTGTTGCAGAAATGTGTATTTACTATTTTCAGATGCCACATGTAATTGACTGTGCGGTTATTTGCTGATCTAAGTTTGGCCAGACGCAAAAAAGCCCGCCCGGCTTGCGCCGGGCGGGCTTTTCGCGCAATTAAATTGCGGACTACATCAACTTGGCTTAAAACGCTTGATTGTATCGAACGTACACGAAGCGATCGATCGGCAGTTCCGGGCTCACTGCCGACGACGACGAATTGCCGCCGGTGGCCGACGCTGCGCTGTAGTTGATGACCGGCTTCTTGTCGAAGATATTGTTCGCGCCGAGCAGCAGCTTGGCGTTCCACGGCAGGGCGTAACCAATCGACAGGTCGCCGTACCACATCTCTTTGGCGCGGGTGTAGCCGGTGCCCCAGCTGGTCTTGGCGGTCGGGTCCGAGCATTCGCCTGGCAGGGTCAGCGAGAAGCAGCGGTTCTTCTGGCTGCTGTAGAAGCGGGCCGTGAAGGTCGCGCTCCAGTTGCCCATGTTCCAGTCGAGCGAGGTGTTCGACTTGACGCGGAAGGTGTCGTATTCGCCAGCGTATTCGACCCATTCCGAATCCGGGGTCGACTGCTGCTTGTACGTGTCCGTGTAGGTCGTTTCGCTACGGATGCCGAACTGGCCCCAGGCCGTGCGCGGCATGCGGTAGTTGATCGCCAGGTCGACGCCTTCGGTCTCGACCTTGCCGCGGTTGGTGTTGCCGATCTGCAGATCGACCACCTGGCCGCTAGCGTCACGGGTGATCAGCGAGCAGAAGTTTTCCACGTTGTACAGGAAGCACTCTTCGATCGTGTCGGTGGCCGACACGCCCGTGATCAGGTTGTCGATCTTGATGTTGAACCAGTCGACCGAGACCGACAGGCCCGGCACGCTCGATGGGCTCAGGACCAGGCCCAGCGTGCGGGTCTTGGCGGTTTCGGGCAGCAGGAAGCTGTTGCCGGCGCCCGTGGTGAACGGGAACGGCGTCTGGCCGCCGGTGGCGGGCACGTTGGCGCCCGTCTGGTTCTTCTGGCGGAAGCCGGCTGGCACGCCGCGCGCGGCGCAGCGCTGGGCCACGGTCGGGTTGACGGCCGCTTCGCCGACCACGCTGTCGCAGGCGTCGAGGTAGCTGGCGAAGGTTTGCGAGCCGCCACCGAAGGTGTCGCCAAGGGTCGGCGCGCGGAAGCCTTCTGCGTAGGTACCGCGCGTGAGGACGTCACGCACCGGTTTCCACATGAAGCTGGCCTTGCTGTTGGTGGTCGAGCCGAAGTTGGAGTAATCCGAATAGCGCGACGCCAGGTTGACGCTGAGCAGCTGGGCAAACGGCACATCCTTGAGCAGCGGGATATTCGCTTCGAGGTAGGCTTCACGCACGGTGTAGCGGCCATAGGTCGGATTGCCGGCCAGGCTCGAGGAATAGCCCGAGCGTTCGAACTGGCCCGGCACGTCGTCGCCGCGCACTTCGCGGTGTTCGATACCGCCGGCAATGCCAACCGCGCCGGCCGGCAGCGTGAACAGTTCGCCGGACAGGTCGGCGGTGGCGCTGTTGACGACCGAGCTGTAGGTGGCCTGGGCGGTCGCCATCACGTAGTCCAGCGCCTCCGGGGTCGAGGCCGACGGGCCGCCCAGGATATTCCACGGGGTGCATTCGCCCAGGCCGATCGGCGCGGCGGCGGTGCCGCACTGGACGACGCCCGAGGCATTCATGAACGACGGGCCGAGGGCGCGCTTGAGGTTGATGAGGTTCAGGTCGCCATAACCGGTGACCTGGCCGTCGACCTTGCTGTGGTTGTAGCCGACGCTCCAGTTCCACGGCAGGGTGCGGATGGTGAATTCACCTTCCAGCGAGGCGTCGATGTGCAGGCTGCGGTTGCTGTTGTCGGTCACGCGCGGCACTTCGATCGTGCGGCGGTAGAAGAACAGGTCCTGGCCGTTGCCGGCGCCGGCTACCGCGTTGCCGTACGGGTTGTAGTAGCTGTCCTTGTCGACATACACCGGATATTTGGCTTGCGAGGTCGAGCTCAGCGGATAGCCGGCGACGGTGCGCGACGATTTGCGGTCGGCGTACATCGCGGTGGTCTTGAAGCGCATATTGGCCGGCAGCTCGACTTCGCCCTTGACGAACAGCGACGTCAGCTTGCTCGGGGTCAGGAAGTGCATCTGGCTGGTCGAGTTGAACAGGTCGTCCGGCGCGTTGGTGAAGGTGTGGTAGTTGGCCGGATTGCGCGAATCCTGGCCGGTGCCGTCGCCCAGCGGACCGCCGCTATGGTTCAGCACGCGGTCAAAGCCCGTGACGGCGCCGGTCGGGCTGACCTGGCGGATACGGCCCCACGGGCCGCTGCCCAGCGCCGAATTCGGGCGGGTCGGGCCGTTGGTGGTGGCGGTGATGTCGCGCGTGCGCGCCCAGACGCCGCCCTGGTCTGTGTGGGTCAGGCCGAACAGCAGCGAAGCCTTGTCGTCGCCGGCGCCGTAGGTGACCGAATAATCCTTGGTCTTGCCGTCGTTTTCTTCGTTCTGGCCGTGGTATACGCTGACCTGGCCGCCCTGCATGGTTTTCTTCAGGATGATATTGACCACGCCCGAGATTGCATCCGAACCGTAGATCGACGAGGCGCCATCCTTCAGGATCTCGACGCGTTCGATCAGTGCCGACGGGATGGTCGACATGTCGGTATAGCCGCTGACCGACTGCGTCCAGCGCTTGCCATCGACCAGCACCAGCAGGCGCTGCGCGCCCAGGTTGCGCATGTCGAGGAACTGGCCGCCCTGTTCGCGGCTTGCGCCCAGCGACGAGCCACGCGAGAAGGCCGGCACGCCGGCCGACGACATGCTGTTGATGATGTCGCCGACAGTGACCAGGCCGCTCTTCTGGATCTGTTCCTGGCTCATCACCTGGACCGGCTGCGCCGTTTCCAGATCGACCTGGCGAATGCGGGAACCGGTCACTTCAACGCGCTGCAGAGCTTCTTGCGCGATGGCGGTCAACGAGGGCAGCGCAAGCGCCACGGCTAATGCGATCTTGGTACGTTGTTGCATGTGCTCTCCATACTGCGCCCCACGGGTGTGAAGCGGACTTTTATGATTGATCGGTGTAACCAGTGCATGCCCGAGCCAGGGCGATACCGCTTGTCGGTAGTGCATGCACCGCAGGTATCAAACCATCCCGTGTTAACGGGTGTCAATAAGCGAGGAGGGCGAATCTGTGGCAAATACAACAGTTAACAAAAAGAAATTAAATGACTAAAAAGTCAGCAGTACGTACGTACTTTTACCGTGCAATAAAACATGCTTTTGGGTGGAGGTAGTGCGGAGGAATACCATGCGCACCAGGGTGGTGCGCATAGCATCAATCGCTAAAACAGGCATGCCACAGGCGCAGCACGCTGTCCGGATGGGTGCCCACCTGGGCCGGCTCGACGCGGGTCTTGTCGTGCCCTTGCAGGCGGACGCTGTGCTGCAGCTTGCGCATGGCGCGGTAGGCGGCCGCCACCTGGCTGGCCAGCAGCGCGTCGATCAGGCCCAGCTCGCCGCACAGGTGCAGCAGGGCGATATTGCCGGCGTTGGCAGTAAGCTGCGGGTAGGCATGTGCATGGCGCAGCACCAGGTATTGCACGATGAACTCGATGTCGATCATGCCGCCGGCGTCGTGCTTGAGGTCGAACTGCGTGCTGCGGTTCAGGTTCGCGCCATGCATCCGCGCGCGCATCTGCACCACCTCGTTTTTCAGGGTCGCCGCCTGGGTCGAGCGATCCTTGCGCAGCACCTGCTCGCGGATCGCCTCGAAGCGCGCGCCGATGGCGGCGTCGCCGGCGCAAAAGCGCGCGCGCGTGAGCGCCTGGTGTTCCCAGATCCAGGCCGCGTCGCTCTGGTAGCGCTCGAAGGCGGCAATCGACGAGACCAGCATGCCGCTCGCGCCGTCCGGGCGCAGGGCGATGTCGATGTCGAACAGGATGCCGGCCGGCGTGGGCGCCGTCATCCAGGTGATGAAGCGCTGGGCCAGCTTGGCGTACAGGGGCGGCGCGTCGCCGTCGTCGTCGTCGTACAGGAAGATGACGTCGAGGTCGGACACGTAACCCAGTTCCTTGCCGCCCAGCTTGCCGTAGGCGATGACGGCGAAGCGCGGCACCTCGCGGTGCCGGCCGTTGACCGCGCGCCAGGCATGCGTGACTACCGCCCCGACGATGGTGTCGGCCAGCGCCGACAGGTGGTCGGCCAGGTGCTCCACCGACAGCTCGCCGGCCAGGTCGAGTGCCAGCAGGCGAAACAGTTGCGCATGGTGGGTTTCGCGCAGGATGTCGAGCTGGCGCTCGGTGTCGCCGGCGGCATCGGTCAGTTGCGCGTCGAGGGTGGCCGCCAGTTGCGGCAAGGCTTCGGCGCCGGCATTGCGGTCGTCCAGCAACTCGTCGAGCAGGATCGGGTGCTGGGTCAGGAACGTCGCGGCCCAGCCGCTGGCATTGATCATCCGGATCACGCGCTCGAGCGTGTGCGGGTATTCGGTCAGCAGCGCCAGGTAGGCCGAGCGGCGCGCGATCGCCTCAAACAGGTCGAGCAGGCGGCCCAGCGTGGCGGCGTGGCTGCCCATGCCGGCGTCGGTCACGACGGTGGCGATCAGGGGCAGGGCGGCTTCGACCAGGGCCAGCAGGCGTACGCGGCTGAAGTCGGGCAGGCTGGCCAGGCGCGCGCCCTGCAGCGTCGTGGTCAAGCGGCTGGCGGCGGCGCGGGTGTCGTTGAAGCCTAGGGACGCCAGGCGCTCTGCCAGCGCATCGAGGTTGTCCAGGTCGTCGGCCAGGGCCGGCGCGTCGGGGTCCTGGTCGGGCGCTTCCTTGTCGGCGAAGATGGCGTCGAACTGCTGCGCAACGAAGGTACGCTGTTCTTCCAGGCGCGCCAGCAGCGTGGCCTCATCGGGACAACCCATCATCCGCGCCACGCTCAGGCGGTCTTCGTCGCTCACCGGCAGGGTGTGGGTCTGGGCGTCTTCGAGGTATTGCACCCGGTGTTCGAGGTTGCGCAGGAAGGTGTAGGCGGCCAGCAAGCGTTCGACCGTGTCGACTGTCAATAGCTCACGCTCGGCCAGCAACACCAGCGTCTTGCGCGTGGAGCGTTCGCGCAGGGCCGGGTCGCGCCCGCCACGGATCAGCTGGAACACCTGGGCCAGGAATTCGATTTCGCGAATGCCGCCGCGGCCCAGCTTGACGTTGTGGCTGCGCTCGGGGTGCAGGCGTTCCTGGCGTTTCACTTCGGCGCGGATCTGGGCGTGCATCGTGCGGATCGCGTCGATCACGCCAAAATCCAGATAGCGCCGGAACACGAACGGCTGCACGATGGCGTCGAGCGCCGCGATGTCGGCCGGCTCGCCCGTGACGGCGCGCGCCTTCACCCAGGCATAGCGTTCCCATTCGCGGCCCTGGACGATCAGGTATTCCTCGACCATGCCGAAGCTGGCCGCCAGCGGGCCCGACTTGCCGTTGGGGCGCAGCGCCATGTCGACCCGGAACGTGAAACCGTCTTCGATCACTTCGGACAACGCCGCGCTCAGGCGCCGGCCCAGGCGGATGAAGAATTCGTGGTTCGACAACTGGCGCTGGCCGGGCGCGGCGGCCGTGTCGCCGTCCTCCGGGTACACGAAGATCAGGTCGATGTCCGACGACACATTGAGTTCGCCGCCGCCCTGCTTGCCCATGGCCAGCACGATCAGGTGCTGCGGGCGGCCCGATTCGTCGCCGACCGGCATGCCGTGGGCCGCCACCAGCTCGGCCATCAGGCTGGCCACGTGGGTCTGGATCGCGAAGTCGGCAAACGCCGTCATGGCCGTGACGACCTCGTCCAGGTCGGCCTGGCCGCCGAGATCACGCGCGACGATCGTCGAGATCAACAGGTTGCGCACCCGGCGCATGGCGCGTTCGAGCGGCAAACCCCTGGCCAGCTCGCCGTCCAGCAGGGCGCGGAAATCGGTGTCGGCCAGCGATAATGCGGACAAGCTTGCCAACTGCCCGGCGCGCTCGGGCGCCGCGCTCAGCCAGCGCGCGACGAAACGCGACGCAGTCACAGGGACACTTGCAGGGACTGGTTGTGCTACAGGGGAAACTTCGGTCATCGTTGATCCTGGGAAACGCGATGGGCGGCCGCTTCAATAGGCCGTTAGTCGGGGCCGGCAGGCAGTCGATGCGTTAGAATGGCCCGCTCACAGGCCGTCGACGCTGCCCGGGTCAGCACCGATGGTAAGGTAGACGCCGCAGCGCATGCAAGCGACCTGTTTTTTAAGCTGTACATTTTTCGGCGAGCCTTTGTTATTAGCACCTTGATGCACAACCCGGATCCGCAGGCGGCGTCCGCGTCCCGGCCGGTGGCCGCGCGCTGGCGCCGGTTTCGCGCGTGCTATCGCTTCGCGAACCTGGCGTCGCACCACGTGCTCGGCTTTGCCATCAAGCTGGTGCTGCTCGTGTATTTCGCGCTGGCCGTGCTGTTCCTGGTGCTGCGCTACGCCATCCTTCCGAATATCGAGCTGTACAAGAACGACATCGAGCGCGCGGCGGGCCAAGCCATCGGCAGCCGCGTCACGATCTCGCGCCTGACCGCGTCCTGGCACGGCATGCGGCCCGTATTGTCGCTGCGCGATGTGCGCCTGCACGACCGCAAGGGGCGCCAGGTGCTCGCCTTGCCGCAAGTAGACGCGACGGTTGGCTGGTGGAGCGTGGCCGCGCTCGAGCCGCGTTTTGCTTCCCTGGAAATCATCGGCCCGCGCCTGGCCGTGCGGCGCGGCCGCGACGGCGTGCTGGTCGTCGCCGGCGTGCGGCTCGATCAGCCGCAGGGCGATGGCGCCGGCGCCGACTGGCTGCTGCGCCAGCGTGAAATCGTGATCCGCGACGGCCGCGTCGACTGGGTCGACGAGCTGCGCGGCACGCCGCCGCTGGCGCTGCAGGGCGTCACGCTGGCGCTGCTCAATCGCTGGGATGCACACCACGTGTCCCTGACCGCCACGCCACCGGCGCGGCTGGGCAGCCCGATCGACATCCGCGCGCGTTTCAAGCACCGCTTCGGCCAACGACCGTCGGACGTCGCGCGCTGGAAGGGCGAACTGTACGCCGACCTGCGCGACGTCGACCTGGGCGCCTGGAAGCGTTTTGTTGACTATCCGATCCAGCTCGAACGGGGCCGCGGTTCGCTGCGCGCCTGGATCAACGTTGACCAGGCGCGCCTGGCGGGCTTTACCGCCGACCTGGCGCTGGCGGGCGTGAATGCACGCCTCGGCAAGGACATCGCGCCGCTGGCGCTGGCGCGCGTGTCGGGCCGCCTGAGCGCGCGTGAAACGCTGTTGCCTGGCAAGGTCGACGGCAAGCCGACCTTCGGCGCCAACGGCCATTCGATGCGGCTCGACAATTTCACGGTGGTGGCGCGCGATGGCCGCGCCTTGCCGCCGGCCACGCTCGAACAGACCTGGCGTCCGGCCACCGCCGGCAAGCCCGAGCGTGGCACGCTGCGCGCGCAGGGCCTCGACATCGGCGCACTGGCGGCGCTGGCCCAGTACCTGCCGATTTCGCCGGTGCAGCGCGGTTTGCTGGCCGACTACGCGCCGCGCGGGCAATTGCAGGATGTCGGTGTCGAATGGGATGGCCGCTATCCGGGCGTGACCGGCTGGCGCATTCGTGGCGATGTGGCCGGGCTGGCGCTCAAACCCCAGGCCGCGCGCCCGGGGCAGGCCGCCACGCCGGGTTTCGAGAACCTGAGCGGTCACATCGATGCCAACGAGCGCGCCGGCAGCGTCAAGCTCGATTCGCAGCAATTTGCCCTGAACCTGCCGGCCTGGTTCGCCGAGCCGCGCATGCCGTTCGACCGGCTGGCGCTCGATGCGCGCTGGCAGCTCGAGCCCGGCCGCGAGTTGCAGGTCGACGTCGAGGCGCTGGACTTTG
Source organism: Massilia aurea (assembly GCF_040790145.1). GTDB lineage: Bacteria > Pseudomonadota > Gammaproteobacteria > Burkholderiales > Burkholderiaceae_D > Telluria > Telluria aurea_C. The sequence continues at coordinate 96,645 of NZ_JBFMMP010000011.1, read as the reverse complement.
TCCAGGGCGCGCTCACCGGTTCGCTCTCGGGCCGTCACATCCTGCCGCTCACGCCCGGCCACGGGCCCGGCAAGGCCGACTTCACCGGCAGCCTCGACGGTTTTGCGATCGACCGGATCGGCAGCTTTTTGCCACTGGCGACGCCGCACAGCCTGCATGACTGGCTGGTCGGCGCGCTGCAGGGCGGGCAATTGCACGACACCACGCTGCGCCTGCGCGGCGACCTGGCGCACTTCCCGTTTCATGCGACCAATGCCGCCGAGCGCGCCCGTGGCGAATTTCGCGTGGCCGGGCGCCTGGCCGGCGCCCGTCTCGAATACGCGCCCGGCCACCGCCATCCGGACGGCACGCCGCTGTGGCCGCTGGCCGAAGCCATTGACGGGCGCATCGTGTTCGACCGCGCGCGCATGGAAATCAATGGCAAGACATTGCGCACGCTGGGCGTGGGGCTGTCGAACGTCAAGGCCGTGATCCCCGACCTGGGCGCGCACGAGAAGATGATGCTGGAAATCGATGGCATGGGCGCCGCGCCGCTGCAGGAATTCTTGCGCTACGTGGCGGCCACGCCGGTGCTGGGCTGGATCGGCAACTTCACCGAAGACACGCGCGGCACCGGCAACGCCAGGCTCGACCTCAAACTGCGCCTGCCGCTGTCGCACCTGAACGAGGCCAAGGTGCAGGGCAATCTGCATTTGCTGGGCAACGAGGTGGTGCTGTTCCCCGAGTTGCCGCCGCTGCAGAATGCGCAGGGAAAAATCGCCTTCCACGACCACGGTTTCGGCCTGGAAGGCATCGGCGCCGACTTTTTGGGCGCGCCGCTGGCCGTGGGCGGTGGCACGGCGCCCGACGGCAGCACGCGCGTGACGCTGGCCGGCACGCTGTCGGCCGAGGGCATGCGCCGCACCGCGCCGGCGCCGGCGCTGGGACGCCTGGCCGAACGGCTGTCGGGCAGCACACCGTATCGCGGCGACATCGTGGTCAAGGGCGGCCACCGCACGATCACGGTCGATTCGACACTGGGCGGCCTGGGGGTGACATTGCCTTCGCCCCTGAACAAGGCCCAGGACGCGACCCTGCCGCTGCACTTCGTGCTCGAGGGCGAGCCGACCGTGGAGGGCCTGGCGCGCGACGTCATCCGCGTCGGCGTGGGGCAGGGCCTGGCGGCGCGCTACGAGCGCGAAAAGCAGGGCAAGGGCGCCTGGCGCGTGACCCACGGCGGCATCGGCGTGAACGTGCCGGCGCCGCGCCCGGATGAAGGACTGATGGCGCACCTGGACATGAAGGCGCTCAATGTCGACCAGTGGCTGGCGGCGGGCCGCGCCATTGCTGGCATGGATGCGAATACCCCGGCCGCTGCAGCCGATGCGGCCCCGGCGAGCGGCGCCGATTTCACCCAATATGTGCTGCCGACGGTGGTGGCCGGCCGGGTCAGCGAACTGACAGTCGGCGAGCGGCGCGTGGCCGACGTGGTCATCGGCGCGACCCACGTGGGCGACACCTGGCGCGCCAACCTGCATTCGCGCCAGGCCAGCGGCTACCTCACCTGGGCCGAGACGCCCAGCGGCCTGGGCAAGGTCACGGCGCGCCTGGCCTCGCTCGTGATTCCTGAATCCGCCGAGGCCGAGGTCAAGGATCTGCTCGAATCGAACAAGGGCGCCACGGCCAGCATCCCGTCGCTCGACATCGTGGCCGAACGGTTCGAGCTGTTCAATAAAAACCTCGGCCGCCTGGAACTGAATGCCAGCAATGTGCGCGCACTGGCCGGGAGCGAATGGCGCATCGACCGCATCGCGCTGAGTAATCCGGATGGCAAGTTGAAGGCGTCGGGGCGCTGGCTGACCAAGGATGGCAAGAGCAATACCAGCCTGAATTTTTCGCTCGACATGGACAATGCCGGGCGCCTGCTCGATCGCGTGGGTTTCCCGGACACCATTGGTCGCGGCAATGGCTACCTGCGCGGCGATATCTCGTGGGCCGGCCTGCCGTATGCGATGGACATCCCGAGCCTGTCGGGCCAGATCGAGATGAACGTGGAGTCCGGCCAGTTCCTCAAGCAGGACCCGGGCGCGGCCAAGCTGCTGGGCGTGCTGAGCCTGCAAGCCTTGCCGCGCCTGCTCAAGCTCGACTTCCATGACGTGTTCTCGGAAGGCCTGGCGTTCGATGGCATCACCGCCAACGCCATGATCGCGCGCGGCGTGGTGCGCACCGATAACCTCAAGATGCATGGCGTGGCGGCCACCGTCCTCATGAACGGCACGGCCGACATCGCCAATGAATCGACCAATCTGCGCGTGGTGGTGATCCCCGAGTTCAACCTGGGCACCGGGCCGCTGGTGTATGGCCTGGCGGTCAATCCGGTGCTGGGCCTGGGCGGTTACCTCGCCCAGCTGTTCCTGCGCGCGCCGGTGATGAAGGCGCTCACGTACCAGATGCAGGTGACAGGACCGTGGAAATCGCCGACCATTACCAAGATCGCCAATCCGCCCGATGTGACCGCTGCCGCGCCTGCAGCCCCAGCCGGCCCTGATGCCAAGAAGGAGTGAGATGACAACCGTAGCCGCCGTCCAGATGGTTTCCACCCCGCAGCTTGCAGACAACCTGGTCACCGTGCGCCGCCTCGTGGCCGAGGCTGCCGGCAAGGGCGCCACGCTCGTGGCCTTGCCCGAGTACTGGCCGATCATGGGCATGAGCGATACCGACAAGGTGGCGCTGGCCGAAGAGCCGGGCGCCGGCCCGATCCAGGATTGCATGGCCGGGCTCGCGCGCGAGCACGGCATCTGGCTCGTGGGCGGCACGCTGCCGATCGTCTCGCCCAGCGCCGGCAAGGTGCTCAACACCACGCTCGTGTACGACCCGCAGGGCGTGTCGATGAGCCGCTATGACAAGATCCACCTGTTCGGCTTCAACAAGGGCGCCGAATCGTACGACGAGGCGCGCACGATCGTGCCGGGCGAGTCGGTCGGCGTGTTCGATGCGCCGTTCGGCCGCGTCGGGCTGTCGGTGTGCTACGACCTGCGTTTCCCCGAGCTGTACCGCGCGATGGGCGAGTGCGCCCTGATCATCGTGCCTGCCGCCTTTACCTACACCACCGGCCGCGCGCACTGGGAAGTGCTGCTGCGGGCGCGCGCCATCGAGAACCAGTGCTATGTGCTGGCCGCGGCCCAGGGCGGCCTGCACGCCAACGGCCGCCGCACCTGGGGCCACAGCATGCTGGTCGACCCGTGGGGCGAGGTCAAGGCGGTGTTGCCGGAAGGCGAGGGCGTGATCACGGGCGCGCTCGACCCAGGCTTCCTGACGGGCGTGCGCGACAGTCTGCCGGCGCTGCGCCATCGCAAGATGTGAGTTGCCTGGCGCCGTGGGTATGGCGCCTCGTGCGCCGGTGCGAACGGGGCGGATATGGCACAATGCCCGTTCCAACCGAACGCATGAAGCCAACCACAAATGACGCCATTTGAACCGAACCTTTCCTCCATCGCCGTTGCCCGTGACGTGTTGTTGACGCCGTTCGGCCTGGACGAAGACAAGCTGCTGCGCGCGCTGGGGACGATGTTCACGCACAAGGTCGACTACGCTGACCTGTACTTCCAGTTCACCAAGAGTGAAGGCTGGAGCCTGGAAGAAGGCATCGTCAAGAGCGGCAGTTTCTCGATCGACCAGGGCGTGGGCGTGCGCGCCGTGTCGGGTGAGAAGACCGCGTTCGCGTATTCCGACGAGATTTCAGAGCAGGCGCTGCTGGACGCCGCTGCCGCCACCCGCACCATCGGGCGCCAGGGCGCCGGGCGCATCAAGATCGCGCGCAGCACCCAGCACAGCGGCGGGCGTTCGCTGTACCTGCCCAACGATCCGCTGGCCTCGCTCGATGCGACGGCCAAGGTAACGCTGCTCGAGCGCGTCGAGAAAATGGCGCGTGCGAAAGACCCGCGCGTGGTGCAGGTGATGGCGGGCCTTGCCGGCGAATATGACGTGGTGCTGGTGCTGCGCAGCGACGGCGTGCTGGCGGCCGACATTCGGCCGCTGGTGCGCGTGTCGGTCACCGTTATTGCCGAGCAGAACGGCCGGCGCGAAGTCGGCTCGTCCGGTGGCGGTGGCCGCTTCGATTACGGCTACTTCACCGACGAGGTGCTCGACCGCTATGCGACCGATGCGGTGAAAGCAGCCTGCGTGAACCTGGAAGCGCGCCCGGCGCCGGCGGGCCCGATGACCATCGTGCTCGGCCCGGGCTGGCCTGGCGTGCTGCTGCACGAAGCGGTCGGCCATGGCCTCGAGGGCGACTTCAACCGCAAGGGTTCGTCATCGTATGCCGGCATGATTGGCCAGCGCGTGGCGGCCAAGGGCGTCACCATCGTCGACGACGGCACGCTGCAGGATCGCCGCGGCTCGCTCAATGTGGATGACGAAGGCAATCCGACCCAGTGCACGACGCTGATCGAAGACGGCATCCTGAAAGGCTATATCCAGGACACCATGAATGCACGCCTGATGAAGATGCCGGTGACGGGCAACGCGCGCCGCGAATCGTTCGCGCACCTGCCGATGCCGCGCATGACCAATACCTATATGCTCGCCGGCGAGCGTGACCCGCAAGAAATCCTGGCGTCGGTCAAGAACGGCCTGTATGCGGTGAACTTTGGCGGTGGCCAGGTGGATATCACGAACGGCAAGTTCGTGTTTTCGGCCAGCGAGGCCTACATGATCGAAGACGGCAAGGTGACCTACCCGGTCAAGGGTGCAACGCTGATCGGCAATGGCCCTGAAGTGATGAACCGCATCTCGATGATTGGCAATGACATGCGCCTCGATTCGGGCGTGGGCGTGTGCGGCAAGGAAGGCCAGAGCGTGCCGGTGGGCGTTGGACAGCCGACCTTGCGTATCGATGGCGTGACGGTGGGCGGCACCGCCTGAGCTTGTCGGGTTGGTGCGGCCGCCTCGCCGGCCGCACCAACCCCACAAACGACACATCCTCAGAACGAATACTTCGCCCCCAGCGTGAAGTAGCGCCCGATCGCCCCGTAATAATCGAGCGGGTTGTACGACACCGCCCCGTACGTCAGCGGGTCGAGCGGCGCTTGCTTGTCGAACGCGTTCTGGATCGAGCCGAACACTTCCCAGCGCGGCTGCGGCTTCCACCGAAACACCAGGTCCACCGTGGTGAACGAGGCCAGTTCGCAACCACTTGGCGCGTCGTCGCCGTTGGCAAAGTGGGTCGCGCAGCCGTCCGGGTCATCCTTGAACAGCGTGTTGTCGATCCGGCCCCGGTAGTTCAGGTTGGCCGACAGGCGCCAGGCATTGCGCTCCCATGTGGCGCGCAGATTGGCCTTGTGGTCCGGCGTGCCGACGCAGTTGGTGACGTCGCAGTTGCCATGCGTGCCGGCGTAGTCGCGCGTGGTGCCGTCCTGCTCTTCGCGTTCCCATTTGTCGAGAAAGGTGTACTTGGCGTCGAAGGTCAGGTTGCCCCAGCCGCCCGGCAGCACGACCCCCTGGCGCGCGTCGAGGTCGACCCCGCGCACCTTGGTGCTGGCCGAATTGACGTAGCTGGCCAGCACGGCCGTGATCGCGCCCGGGTCGCCCGGGATCGACGGCACGGCGGTGGAAATGTCGCGCGCCACGCGCCCGGCGGCAATCGCCGCGTCGATCTGTTCCTGGTTGATCTCGTTCTTGCGCCGGATCTGCCAGACGTCGAGCGAAATGCTGGTGCGCGGCAGCGGATCCCAGATCGCGCCCACATTGAAGCTGCGCGACCGTTCCGGGCTCAAGGCCGGGTTCGGCGAGGTGATGATCGAGACCGAACCGGGATTGCAGGCCGTGGCCACGCCCAGTGCGCAGCGCGCGGGATCGTCGGCCGACGAGAACGCAGCCAGGCCGCCCACGCCGTTTTCGGCCGGGCTTGGGGCGCGGAAGCCCTTGGCCCAGGTGGCGCGCAGGGCGAACTGGCGCACCGGCGTCCATTTCACGCCGGCCTTTGGCGTCCAGGCACGGCCGACATCGGTGAAATCATCGAAGCGCAGCGCGCCCGTGACTTCCAGCCCCGGCAGCACGGGCGCGAGCACCTCGCCGTACAGCGCGGTGACGTTGCGCTGGCCATCATAGGCCGAGTAGCCCAGGCCGATGATGTTGCCGCGCTCGGTGCCGGCGGTGGGTTCGAGTTCGGCCGATTCGTGGCGGAACTCGAAACCGAGCGCCACGCCCAGCGGGCCGCCGGGCAGCTTGCCGAATTCGCGCGTGGCCTTGAAGTCGACCTGGGCGATTTCGGTATGGGCATCGTTGGCGATCGTGGGCGCGAGCGCCGCGTACACGCCCGGGGCATTGAGCCCGGCGTTTTCGCCGATGCGCCAGTAAGTGCCGACCGGCAGCGCGCGGTAGGCCGGGCTGCCGGCAAATGCGGCGGCGACATTGGTCGGCGACGGGTCGAGCAGGGCGAAGGTGGCGTCGCGCTGCAGGTAGCCGGCGCGTTCGTTGTTGACCTTGCTGCGCGAGTACAGCAGCGAGCTGTCCCAATCCCAGCCGAGGTTGGTGCCACGCGCGCCGAGCAGGGCGCGCACGAAGGTGGACTCGATGTTCGAGACGCGCGGGCCGACGTCGAACGGCAGGTAGCGCAGGCGAGCGGCGCGCCCGAAATACGGGTTGTCGGGGTGGTTGGCGCCGAACTGCACGCCGGCATTGCTCACCGGCCCGCCGGGATAGCCGACCGAGGCGGCGATGGGGTTGGGCGTCGACGACGATTGGTTGAGGCTATTGTAGACATTCAGTTCGGTATAGGCTTCGGTGTCGCCCGCGAGCTTGAGCGTGCCCCGGCTGAACAGCGCGACGTATTCGCTGTCGGGCTGAATCTGGTTGTACAGGTAGCTTGAATCGACCACGCAGCCGCCGCCCGGATCGCCCTGCGGATGATTCGTGAAGTTACCGCAAGCCGCGCCGGGGAAGGTGCGCGTAAAGCCCGGCCCGGCCAGGTTGCCGCGGTTGTAATAATCAAGCGTGTCGGGGTTGCGCACATTGCCGTTGATGGCATTGCCGCCCGCATTGTTGCCGGTGATGGCGCCGGTGCCGCCGAAGCCTTCCTGTGCCGAGAAGCCCCACGGCCGCAGGTCGATCTTGCCGATGTAGTCGCGGTTGCCGCGCGTGCGGTTCCAGATCTCTTGCGTGTGCTTGTACTCGACGTTGACCAGGAAGTTGTAGCGGTCGGTGTCGAGGTCGCCCATGCCCCAGGCCAGCGCCACATTGTGCTGCTGGCCGTCGCCGGCCACGCCGGTGCCCCCGAGCACCCGGGCGCTGCTGCCTTTGAAATCGCGGCGCAGGATGATGTTGACCACGCCGGCGATGGCGTCCGAACCATAAATGGCCGAGGCGCCGTCTTTCAGGATCTCGATGCGTTCGACGGCGTCGGTGGGGATGACGTTGAGGTCGGCGAACACTTTCTGGCCGTCGTCGGCCAGGCCGTACGGCGCCATGCGCCGGCCATTGAGCAGCACCAGGGTCGAGGCCGCGCCCAGGCCGCGCAAGGAGATACCCGAGGCGCCGGCCGCGAAGCCGTTGCCGAAGCTGACCGGCACCGAGCCCTGGTTGTCGACCGCCAGCGTCTGCAGCAGTTCGGCCACCGTGGTCTTGCCGGAGCGCTCGATGTCGTTGCGGTTGACGGTCAGGACGCTCGAGGCGGTTTCGGCCTGGGCGCGGCGGATGTTCGAGCCGGTGATTTCAACGCGCGCGATGGACGCCGTTGCAGTTTGCTGGGCCAGCACCGGCGCCGGCAAGGCCAGCATGAGGCTGGCAGTGGCAGTGGCGGTGGCGGTGGCAGCGCCGCCGCCCGCAAAGATGCGGCGCAGGTAGCGGGAGAGCAGGGTTTCAGTCATGAATCGACTCCTTGGTTGGAATGGAGTGACTGTTGCATTGGCAAGGCTCACTGGCGTGATCGGGCGCAAGGTGGCTGTCAACAGCGCGAGTAGCCGTGTTTTTGGCGCAACCGATTGTTGTCTGTACAAGCTGTAGCCGACCGACAAAGGGCTTGCCAAGCTTTGCGGGTTGTTGCTATAGTCAATCGACCAAATACGGACGACACCATGCGCCACGCTTTCTTTACCCGCTTTTTTTACTTTAGCCATTCCAGCCTCAGGCGGTGGAACAGCAGCGGGTACGCGCAGTAAAAAGTCCCGGCAGCATCCAGACAAACCGCCAGAAATGGCGGTTTTTTTTATTTTCAGGCCACAAAAAAGCCGAACCAACCGAGCACGAAAGAGAGTCCAGCATGCCCCGCACCGACGACCTACGCATCCGTGAAATGAAGGAACTGACGCCGCCGTCGCACCTGATCCGCGAGTACCCCGTCACCCCGGCGGCCGAGCAGACGGCGGCTGGCGCGCGCGTCGACCTGCACCGCATCCTGCACGGCCAGGACGACCGCCTGATGGTAGTGATCGGGCCGTGCTCGATCCACGATACGAAGGCGGCGCTGGAATATGCGCGCCGGCTGGTGGAGCAGCGCCGGCGCTTCGCCGGTGAACTCGAGATCGTGATGCGGGTCTACTTTGAAAAGCCGCGCACGACGGTGGGCTGGAAGGGGCTGATCAACGACCCGTACATGGACAACAGCTTCCGCATCAACGATGGCCTGCGCATGGCGCGTGAGCTGCTGCGCGACATCAACGAGATGGGTCTGCCGGCCGGCACCGAGTTCCTCGACGTAATCAGCCCGCAATACATCGCCGACCTGGTCAGCTGGGGCGCGATCGGCGCGCGCACGACCGAATCGCAGGTGCACCGCGAGCTGGCGTCCGGCCTGTCGTGCCCGGTTGGCTTCAAGAACGGTACCGACGGCAATATCAAGATCGCGACCGAGGCGATCAAGGCCGCCTCGCAGCCGCACCACTTTTTATCGGTGACCAAGGGCGGCCACTCGGCCATCGTGTCGACCTCGGGCAACGAGGATTGCCACGTCATCCTGCGCGGCGGCAAGACGCCGAACTATGACGCCGCCAGCGTCGACGAAGCCTGCCGCCAGATCGCCGCGCTGGGCCTGGCCAGCCGCCTGATGATCGATGCGTCGCATGCCAACAGCTCGAAAAAGCCCGAGAACCAGATACCGGTGTGCGCCGATATCGCCACGCAGATCGCGGCCGGGGACGACCGCATCGTGGGCGTCATGATCGAGTCGCACCTGGTGGCCGGGCGCCAGGATCTGGTGCCGGGCAAGGAATTGACGTATGGCCAGTCGGTGACCGATGGCTGCATCGATTGGGACAGCAGCTTGCAGGTGCTGGAGGGATTGGCGCAAGCAGTGCGCCAGCGCCGCTTGCGGCAGGAGTGAAGCAGCAAGCCTGAGCAGGCAGCAATAAAAAAAGCGGCGCACCGAGGTGCGCCGCTTTGCTGTCTGCTCGCCGGATTAGAACTTGGCGGTCAGGTTCAGGAAGATGTGACGACCCAGTGCATCGTACACCTGTGGGTAGGTGTTGCCGTTGCCGAACACGGCAGCGACGACGCCCGAGACAGGAGGGTCTTTGTCCAGTGCATTGTTCATGCCGACGCGGAAGGTGAAGTTCTCGTTGAAGCGATAGTTACCGACCAGATCCAGGTAGCTGCGTGCGGCCAGGCTCTCGTCAGCCGGCTCGAAGTCGCCTGCCAGGATCGGATTGTCGCTGGACTGATCGAGCTTGGTGCCACGGACGTAGCGCCAGGTGGCGCCCACTTCCAGGCCACGCACCGGGGTTGCCCAGACAGCGCGCAGCTTGTGGCGCCATTTTGGCATCGGGGTGCCGCACGAGGTACCGTGGTAGCCGGCGCAATCGTACTCGCCCGAACCCGGGAAGTCTTCCTGCTTGAACTCTTTCAGGTAAGTCCCCATCAGCGACAGGTCCAGGCCGCCCCAGGTACCCATCTTGTAGCGGTAGTTGATGCCAAGGTCGATACCCTTGGTCGCCATCATGCCCAGGTTTTGGTTGGTCGCGACGACCTGTGCGGTCGGCAGCGCCCACAGGGTGCCCAGACGGTCACGCGTGATCAGGTCGCAGAAGGTTGGGTTGCCGGTGTTCAGGCACTGGGTCAACGTGGTCGAGGCTGGCAAGCCGCCGATGGTGTCCTTGACCTTCATGTCGAACGCATCGATGGTCATCGACAGGTCGCGCATCGGGGTCAGGACCAGGCCCAGGGTGTACGAGTCGGACGTTTCCGGTTCCAGGTTCGGGTTGCCGCCGCCGATCTGGTTGTACTGCAGGGCCGGGCTGTCCTGGATCGTGCCGTACTGGGCGGCGGTGACGCCGGTCAGCTGGCACTGTGCCAGGCTAGCCGATGGCGTCGCGCCTGCGCATGGGTCGTTCGACATGCCGAACAGGCCGAGGCCGGCTGGGCTGAACAGCTCGACGATGTTGGCGGCGCGCGCTGCGCGCTGGTAGCTGAAGCGGAACTTCGCTTCTTTCACCGGCGCCCATTCGGCGCCAACGCCGTACGAGTTGGTCTTGTGACCGGTCGAGTAGTCCGATTTGCGGTAGCTGCCGGTCAGGGTCAGCTGCTCGGCGAACGGCTGCTTCTGCAGCAGCGGGATGCGGGTTTCGACGAAGTAGTCGCGCACGCTGAACTGACCGTTCACGCCCTGGGTCGGGCCGCCCTGGCCGGCCAGGTCGCCGGTCGAGAATGCCGCGTCGGTGGCCAGGTCGAGTTTTTCGGTGCGGTGTTCCCAGCCCAGCGCGATGCCGACGCCTTCGGTCGAGCCCGGCACTTGCAGGCCGTATTCGCCGAGGTCGGACGACAGGTTGATGCCCTGCACGGTCTGCGAGGTGCTGCCCTTCTGGAAACCAGGGGTCTGCAGGTAGGCCAGCGATTCCGGCGTGACGCCGCCCAGGCTCCAGATATTGTAGGGAACGCAGTTCGGGTCGGTGCCATCGGCGAAGCTGCGGCAGACCGGTTGGCCGTTGGCGCCGGTGATGACGTCCAGGGCGCGCGAGCTGCGGGCGATGGAGAAGTCGTTCTGGTAGGTTTCCGAGTACAGCACCTTGCCTGCCTGCAGGAAGGCGTCGTAGCGCCATGGGCCGAGGTCGCCCTTGACACCGATCACGCCGCGGTACGAGGTGTGGCGCTGGTCATCCTGGCGACCGCCGCCTTCGACGTTGCGGCGGAAGATCAGGAGATCGGCGGTGTCGCCCGGCGCGTTCAGGCCCAGCGTGCGACGCCATGCATCCGACAGCAGCGGATTTTCGTAGCGAATGGCATTGGTGCCCGATGCATCCTGGCCGAACAGGCCCGACGGCGCAATCTGCGCCACGGTGCTGTCGTCGTGGAAGCTGGCCTCGGTGTATAGGCGCGCCTTGTCGTTGATGTCGTAGTGCGCGAACGAGCTGAACGTGTAGCGCTCGGTCGGACGACGGTAGTAGTTCAGCGGGCCGAAGTTGTACTGGTCGGTCGCGGCGACGTAAGGACGGACATTGCCGGCGGCATCGGCCACCGTGAAGCCGCCATTGTCGGTCAGGAAGCGCCCCGGGAAGCTGGTGCCGGAACCGCCGCAGTTGAAGGTGTTGCCCGTGCTGAAGCCATCGAGCGAGCACGACGAATAGTCGCGCTGCGATTGCAGGACCGGGTCTTCCTTCTTGTAGCCGATGTAGACCACGGCATTGCCCTTGCCATCGGCGAAGTTACCGCCGAGCAGCAGGCTGATGTCCTTGATCTTGGCATCGGCGCCGACGTCGTCCGGCAGCGGATAGCCGCGACGCTCCGCGGCCTGGGCGGCAGCGCCACCATTCTGGTCGTGGTTGTAGAACTGGTAGTTGCTGTCGATCTGAACGCCCTGGAAGGTGTCGTTCATGATGAAGTTGACCACGCCGGCCACGGCGTCCGAGCCGTAGATGGCGCCGGCGCCGCCGGTCAGCACTTCAACGCGCTTGATCAGCGCCGCTGGAATCTGGTTCAAGTCGGCTGCGGTGTTACGTGGGCTGCCGGCTGGCAGGCGGCGGCCGTTGACCAGCACCAGGGTGCGGTCGGCGCCGAAGTTGCGCAGGTTGACGGTGGCCGTGCCGGACGAGCCGTTCGAGATCGAACCGCCCTGGTCGGCGAACACCTGTGGCAGGTTGTTGAGCAGGCTTTCAACCGACTTCACGCCCTCGAGCGCGATGTCCTTGGCGCCCACGACGGTGACGGGGCTGACGCTTTCCAGGTTGGCGGTAGCGATGCGTGAACCGGTCACTTCCACGCGCTGAGGTTCGGCAGCGGCGGGCGCCGTGTCCTGGGCGTGGGCCGCCGAGAACGCGACGACCATGCCGCCTGCACAGATCAGTCGAACCGATCGAGATAAAACTGTTTCAACCATCATGTCGAATTTCCCCAGTAAGACCTGCCGGCGGTTGTCGCCATGCAGTTATTTCATTGGATTGCCACCGCGAATAGCAGCGTCTTTTTTACTACTTGGCAATAAAAACATTTCCGACAAGGTGGTGTCAATGCACAAAGTCTTTACGAATCAAAAATACAACTGTGACAATTTTCGTGTGTACACCGGGATGCTTTGATGCTAGTCACTAAACTGTCATGGAAAATATATTCTGGAATAAGATGGGGGAAATATAGTTTGGAAGGCCATTTCGTTTGGATAAACGACGCTATTTTGGCAGGTAGTGCTGTTATCGCGTATGTACCGTGCATACTGAAAAATTATCGGGCAGCCGCCATCTCGCGTCACAAACGTACGTACATCGGATAACCCATATCTATCGCCGCATGACATTGCGCATCTGTCGGCACGCGCCGATATGCGCTATGGTGTCGAGTTCGCAACGCCTTCATCGACGCTGCGGATTTCGCGGGAAATGGCGCATGTGCCTGGTTCCGGTTCGGGAGTTTCATGGTTGCTTATATCGTCCGGCGCCTGTGGCAGATGCTGCCCACCATGGCCGGCGTCGTGCTGCTGGTGTTCTTGCTGTTCAACTGGGTCGGCGGCGATCCGGCCTATCTGTTGGCCGGCAAGATGGCCGACGCGAACGCCATCGAGAATATCCGGCGCCAGCTGGGTACCGACCAGCCGTATCCAGTGCAGCTGTGGATCTTCGTGCAGCAAATCCTCACGTTCGACTTCGGCAATGCCTGGAGCACGGGTGAGCCGGTGGCGCACATCATCGCCAGCCGCCTGGGTCCGTCGCTCACGGTGCTGATTCCGCTGACAGTGCTCGAAGTGTTGTTCGGCATCGCGCTGGCGCTGGGTATTGCTTTTGTTCGCGGCTCGCTGACCGACCGCGCCGTGATGGTGGCGTGCACGGTGGGCATGTCGATCTCGATCCTGGTGTATATCTCGGTGTTCCAGTACGTGTTCGCCTATCAACTTGGCCTGTTTCCGGTGCAGGGCTGGGGCAGCAGCCTGGTGGAGAATTTGCTACATTTTGCGCTGCTGCCGATCATCATCGGCCTGGCGGTCTCGATTGCGCCCACACTGCGCCTGTACCGCAGCTTCGTGCTCGACGAAGTGGGGCAGGACTATGTACGCACCGCGCGCGCCAAGGGGCTCAGTGAACCCCGCATCGTCTGGGTGCACGTGCTGCGCAACGCCGCCATTCCCATCATCACGCACGTGATGGCGAACCTGCCGGCGCTGCTCATCGGGGCGTTTCTGCTCGAGCGTTTCTTCGGCATCCCCGGTATCGGGCGTGAAGTCATTCTTGCCGTCGAGCGCAGCGATTTTCCGGTGATCAAGGCGATCACCGTGTACGTGGCGGCGGCGACGATGGTGTTCAACCTGCTGGCCGACCTGCTCTACCGCGCCGTTGATCCACGCGTGCAATTCTGATGACGACGATGCCAACGTCCTTCGATTCGGCCGGTCTCTGGACGCTGGCCTGGCGCCGCCTGCGTGCCGACCGCGTGGCGATGGCGGCGCTGGCCGTCGTGGCAGGGTTTTTGCTGCTGGTACTGCTGTCCGGTACCGGTCTGGTGGCGGCCGATTGGGAAGACGAGGTCGCGGTCAATTACGCGCCGCCAGGCTTTGTGGGCGCCGATGCGACGGCGCGCGCACTGGCGCAAGCGCAACTGCCGCGCGCCACGCCGCCGAACGCCTTCGATCCGCTCGCGGCCGATCTGGCGGCGCTGCAGGCGCAGGTGGCGGCCACGCATCCGCCGGTCGAGAAGCGTACGACGCTGCCGTTTGGCGCCGATAAATGGGGCCACGACATCATCAAGAAAACGATCAAGGGCGGCGAAACGTCGATCGTCGTGGGTCTGGTAGCGGCCCTGCTGGCCGTGACGCTGGGCACGCTGTTCGGCGCGGTGGCGGGGTTTTTCGGCGGCTGGGTCGATGATCTCTTCAACTGGTTCTACAGCATTTTCACGTCGATTCCGTCGATTTTGATGATCCTGACCGTGGCCGCCGTTCTGCAGCAAAAGGGCGTAGCGACCATTGTGCTCATTCTGGGCCTGACTGGCTGGACGGGACCGTTTCGCCTGATGCGCGCCGAATACATCAAGCACAGCGCGCGCGAATACGTGATGGCGGCCAACGCCATCGGCGCCTCGAACTGGCAGCGCATGTTCGGGCATATCTTGCCGAATGTCTCACACGTGGCGCTGGTGCAGATGTCCATCCTGGTCGTCGGCTTCATCAAGGCCGAAGTGATCCTGTCTTTCCTGGGCTTTGGCGTGCCGGTGGGCACGGTCTCGTGGGGCAGCATGCTCAACGAGGCGCAGAATGAACTCATCCTCGGCAAGTGGTGGCAATTGGCGGCCGCGGCCGGCGCCATGGCGGTGCTCGTCACCAGTTTTTCGCTGTTCGCCGACGCCTTGCGCGACGCGCTCGACCCCAAGATCAAATGACCCAGCAAATGACGCCTTTACTCAGCGTGCGCGATCTGCGCATCGCGTTTCGGGTCGACAAGCACCGCACGAGCGAGGCCCTGAAAGGCGTGTCGTTCGACGTGCCGGACAACAGCACGGTGGCGCTGGTCGGTGAATCGGGTAGCGGCAAGTCGGTCAGTTCACTGGCCGTGATGGGGCTGCTGCCGCCGGAAACCACGCTCATCGATCCTGCCTCGCGCATCGCATTTGCCGGCCGCGAGCTGCTCGGTCTGCCGCTGGCCGAGCGGCGCGCCTTGTGCGGCAAGGACATCGCGATGATCTTCCAGGAGCCGATGTCGTCGCTCAATCCCGTGTTCACGGTGGGTTTCCAGATCGGTGAAGTGCTGCGCCAGCACATGGGCATGAGCAAGCGCGCGGCGCGGGCCCGCACGCTCGAGTTGCTGGCCGAGGTGGGCATTCCCGATCCGCAGCAAAAGATCGACGCTTATCCCGGTCAGATGTCCGGCGGCCAGCAGCAGCGCGTGATGATCGCGATGGCGATTGCCTGCGAGCCCAGGCTGTTGATCGCCGACGAGCCGACCACGGCGCTGGACGTGACGATCCAGAAGCAGATCATGGACCTGATCGCGCGCCTGCAACGCGAGCGCCGCATGGCGGTGCTGTTCATCACGCACGACCTGGGCCTGGTGGCCGAGATCGCCGACCGCGTGATCGTGATGCGTCACGGCGAGGTGCGCGAGGAGGGCGCGGCCGGGCAAGTGTTCGGCGCGCCGCGCGACGCTTACACACGGGCGCTGCTGCATTGCCGGCCGTCGCCCGATGCGCGCCCGCTGCGCCTGCCGGTGATCGACGATGTCCTCGAAGGCCGGGTGCTCACTGGCGAGCAATTGCCGCAGCGGGTGCGCGGGACACAGGTCGACGATGCGCCGCTGCTGGTGGTGAAGAACCTGGCCAAGAGTTTCTGGTCGCGCGATGGCCTGTTCGGCAAGCGCGAATTCAAGGCGGTGAAAGATGTGTCGTTCACGCTGGCGCGCGGCAAGACGCTGGGCGTGGTCGGCGAATCGGGCTCGGGCAAGACGACGGTGGGCCTGACGCTGCTGCGGCTGCACCGCGCGACGGGCGGCTCGGCGCTGTTCGAGGGACGCGACCTGGTGGCGATGAGCGAGCGCGAGTTTCAGCCCTACAAGCGGCGCATCCAGATCATTTTCCAGAACCCGTATGCCTCGCTCAATCCGCGTTTCACGGTCGGCCAGATTTTGCTGGAACCGATGCGCATCCATGGCATCGGTGCGAGCGATGCCGAGCGCGCCGCGCTGGCGCGCGCCTTGCTGGGGCGGGTGGGCTTGCCGGACGCGGCGTACGGGCGCTATCCGCATGAATTTTCTGGTGGGCAGCGCCAGCGCATCGCCATTGCGCGTTGTCTGACGATGAAGCCCGAGATCCTGGTCTGTGACGAATCGGTCTCGGCGCTGGACGTGTCGGTGCAGGCGCAAGTGCTCAACCTGCTGCAGGATTTGCAGGACGAATTCGGCCTGAGTTATATCTTCATCTCGCACGACCTGTCGGTGGTGAAGTACATCGCCGACCAAGTGATGGTGATGCACAACGGCGCCGTGGTGGAAGTGGCCGATTCGGATACGCTGTACCGCAATCCGCAGCATCCGTACACGCGCTCGCTGCTGGCGGCGATCCCGCGCACTCTGTGAGCGCGCTTTTCGTCAATCCCCCGAAAGAACCGTTGCAGAAATGCCAAATGCGCTGGCGGAACCAGGACACATTCCTGTGCCCTGATCCCGATTCACGTACACTAGGCAGATGCCCCAGTTAGTCGAACTCATTCAAGTCTATGGCGTGCTGATCGTGTTCGGCATCGTTCTTGTCGAGCAGTTTGGCCTGCCCATTCCCGCCTACCCGATCCTGATCGTGGCCGGCGCGCTGTCGGTCGAGTCCGACGTCAGCTGGCAGCTCGTATGGCTGGCCGCCATCGGCGCCTGCCTGATCTGCGACGTGTTCTGGTTCCGTGCCGGTCGCTTCTATGGCAAGCGCATCCTGCGCCTGCTGTGCAAGATTTCGCTGTCCCCCGATTCGTGCGTCAACCAGACCGAAGACCGCTTCAGCAAGTTCGGCGTCAAGTCGCTGCTGGTATCCAAGTTCGTCCCCGGCTTCAATACCATCGCCGCGCCGCTGTCGGGGGCGATGGGCGTGGCCGCACGCCCGTTCCTGCTGTACGCCGTCACGGGCGCGGCGCTCTGGAGCGGCACCGGCATCCTGCTCGGCGCGTGGTTCCATGCCAGCGTCGACGACGTGCTCGATACGCTATCGACGATGGGCAGCACGGCGCTGATCGTCGTGGCCAGCGTGCTGGGCCTGTTCATCGCCTTCAAGTACGCCGAGCGGCGTCGGCACCGCTCGCGCAGCGCCGTGGAGCGCATCGAGATGGCCGAATTGCTGGCGCTGATCGACAGCGGCGACGCGCCGGTGATCATCGATGCGCGCAGCCTCAGTGCGCAGGCGATGGAGGCGGCCATTCCCGGTGCGCTCGTGTTCCGCGCTTGCCAGCCCGAGCAGCTGATGGCGACACTCGACCGCGACCGCCATATTGTCGTATATTGCAGTTGCCCCAACGACGTCACGGCCGCCCAGGTCGCGCACCAGTTCGTGGTCAACGGTTTTCACCGCGCGCGGCCGCTCAAGGGCGGGCTTGACGCGTGGAACGCGCACAATGGCGGGGCGCCCGCGCTCGATCCGGCGCCGTGCTGATCGGCCCCAACGGTTGATGGCACTCAAGTAGTACAGCTACTTGTTTTTTGGCGAACAAAAGTGAGTGAGCCCTGACACAGTGCGGTTTCTGTACCTAAACTACAGATAGTTCTTGTCTTGAAGGCAAAGTATTTAGTAAGCTTGCGGCTTCGCCTTCACTGTGCCTGCAATGACCGCATCCATGTCAATGACCGAGACCTCCCGCCTGCATGCCGCCGGCCCCCGCCTGCTGGCCGATATCGGCGGCACCAATTGCCGTTTTGCGCTGGAACTGGGTCCGGGCCGCCTCGACGGCATCGAGATCCTGCCGTGCGCCGCCTACCCGACGCTGGGCGATGCGATGCGCACCTATCTTGCCAGCCCTGCGGTCAAGGCGCTGACCGGCAACCCGATCCACCATGCGGCGCTGGCCATTGCCAACCCGGTCACGGGCGACTATGTGCGCATGACCAACCACCACTGGGAATTTTCCACCGAGGCCTTGCGGGTCGAATGCGGCTTCGAGATTCTGCTGGTGGTCAATGACTTTTCGGCGCTGGCCCGTTCGCTGCCGCACCTGGGCGAGCAAAAGCGCCAGGTCGGTGGCGGCGTGCCGCAACCGGACACGGCGCTGGGCCTGATTGGCGCCGGCACCGGCCTGGGCGTCTCGGGCCTGATCCCGTGCGCCAATTCCTGGACGGCGTTGCGCAGCGAAGGCGGGCATGTCAGCTTCGCGCCAATCAACGACGCCGAGGTCGCCATCCTGCAATTTGCCTGGCGCGAATACGACCATGTCTCGTTCGAGCGCTTCCTGTCCGGCGCCGGTGTCGAGCTGATCTATCGCGCGCTGGCCGATCGCGCCGGCAGCCCGGATGAACGCCTGAGCGCCGCTGAAATCTCGCGCCGCGCGCTGTCGGGTGAATGCCCGCTGTGCGACGCCGTGCTCGAAGCATTCTGCGGCATGCTCGGCACCGTGGCCGGCAACCTGGCCGTCACGCTTGGCGCCCAAGGCGGTATTTATATAGGTGGCGGCATCGTGCCGCGCCTGGGCGCGCGTTTCGACCGTTCGTCGTTCCGTCGCCGCTTCGAGCAAAAAGGCCGTTTTGTCCATTACCTGACGGCCGTGCCGACCTATGTCATCACTGCCGAGTACCCGGCATTTGTTGGCGTGTCGGCGATTTTGTCGGAAAAACTGTCAGACTGACGCCAATCGGCCCCACGCGCACGGATTGTCCCTTGTCCGCTGCGCGGTTTTATCGGTTACAATGGCCGCCAGTTGCAAGAAACGTCGTCGTCCGCCCGCGTGCCGCACAGGCCGCTCCCCGGCGCCTCCCGAACATGGCGAGTGCGTCGATGCGCCGCGTTTCGCAACGAGCATCAACACCCAGAGGCAGGTTGCCCTCGGCGGGTTCCTTGCCCGTCGTGTAATAGACTGTCCGGCGCTTCAGCCCCGGACCCACGGATTCCAGTGTCAGGTAGCAGATCGCGAGAACAGCAGGGTCGCCGCACACGCGCCGCATGGCGCCTTGCATGGTTGCCCGACGTTGGTCGTGTTTCCTGTCCCTGTTGCGCGGGTTCTGTTTCTGCTACCGCTATTGTTTGTGGATTGACGACATCGCACTATGAATACTGACGAGGCCAAGCGCGTCCTCGAAACCGCATTGCTGTGCGCCCGCGAGCCCATGTCGATCCACGGCATGAAGAAGCTGTTCGCCGAGGTCGATGCAAGCGGTCGCAGCCATGGCGCCGGCGTTGGCGCCGACACGATCAAGATTTTGCTGGAAGAACTGCGCCACGACTGGGACGGGCGCGGGATCGAGATCGTCAGCCTGGCCTCGGGCTGGCGCTTCCAGAGCCGGCCCGACATGAAGCCGTATCTCGACCGGCTCTCGCCCGAGAAGCCGCCGAAGTATTCGCGGGCGACGCTGGAAACGCTGGCCATCATTGCCTATCGCCAGCCGGTTACGCGCGGCGACATCGAAGAAATTCGTGGCGTGGCGGTCAATTCGCAGACGATCAAGATGCTGGAAGACCGCGGCTGGATCGATGTTCTCGGTCACCGCGAGGTAGTAGGGCGCCCGGCGCTGCTGGGCACCACGCGCCAGTTCCTCGATGACCTGGGCCTGGCGTCGCTGTCGCAACTGCCGCCGCTGCAGGCGATCGCCGATGGGCCCGATGCACGTAGCCTTGAAGTATTGGAAGCGGCACTGAACGACAATTTTGAGAAGGCGGACGCCGGCGCGTCCGTCCCACAACTGAACACTTCACCGATTGAAGTGTCGATACAAGACCTGACAGACGACGGAATTGCCGAGGCGGGTCAGCACAATAAAGATACGAATGATGAACCCAACTGAACCTACCGAAAACAAGCCTGTCGACGCAGCCGATACCGCCGTTGCCAAGCCGAAGCGCCGCACCAAGGCCGTGATCGCGGCCGAAGCCGCTGCTGCCGAGTCCGCCGCACCTGCCGCCGAAGCGACGGCCAAGCCGAAGCGTACCCGCAAGGTCGCCGTTGCTGCCGAGGTCACTGCCGACGCCCCCGTTGCTGCCGAGCCGGCCGCCGAGGCGCCGGTCGCCAAGGTGCGCAAGCCGCGCGCCATGAAGGCCGCCAAGGAAGTGCAGGCTGCCAAGGAAGAAATGGCGGCAGCGCCGGCCGCCGAGGGCGCCGACGTTGCACCGGCGCCGAAGCCACGCGGTCCGCGCCAGATGCGCGAAAAGCGCGCCGAACGCGAAGCGCTGGAACAATTGGCGGCCCCGGCGGTCGCTGAAGCCACCGCGCCAGCGGGCGACGCGCCTGCCGAGAACGCTGCCGCCGCTGCTGCCGTCGACGGCGCGCCGCAAGGCCGCGGCCGTGGCCAGCAAAAGCCGGGCATGCGCAACCAGCAGAGCAACCGTCCGGTGCAGGGCGCCGGTCGCCAGGGCCAGCCGGTCAAGCAGATCGGCCGCAACGGCAAGCCGGGCAAGCCGGGCGGCAGGCAACAGCCGATGGACGAGGCCGACAATGTGTTCTCGTTCGTCACCTCGGACGATTTCGACGCCAACGACGGCGCGCGCCGCAATGCGCCGGTCAAGGCCGTGCGCCGCGACCTGACCGCCGACGACGACGCGCCGAAGCTGCACAAGGTGCTGGCCGAAGCGGGCCTGGGTTCGCGTCGCGACATGGAAGACCTGATCGTCGCCGGCCGCGTGTCGGTCAATGGCGAGCCGGCCCACATCGGCCAGCGCATCCTGCCGACCGATGCCGTGCGCATCAATGGCAAGCTGATCCAGCGCCGCGTGAGCAGCAAGCCGCCGCGCGTGCTGGTGTACCACAAGCCGGCCGGCGAAATCGTTAGCCACGACGATCCGGAAGGCCGTCCATCGGTGTTCGATCGCCTGCCGTCGATGAAGGCCGGCAAGTGGCTGGCCGTCGGGCGCCTCGACTTCAATACCGAAGGTCTGCTGCTGTTTACCACGTCGGGTGACCTGGCCAACCGTCTGATGCACCCGCGCTACAATATCGACCGTGAATACGCGGTGCGTACGCTGGGCGAGCTCGAGGAAGGCATGCGCCAGAAACTGCTGGCCGGCGTCGACCTCGACGACGGCAAGGCGGCATTCTCGAAGATCCAGAACGGCGGCGGCGAAGGCATCAACCGCTGGTACCGCGTGGTCATCGGAGAAGGCCGCAACCGTGAAGTGCGCCGCATGTTCGAGGCGGTCGGCCTGACCGTCTCGCGCCTGATCCGTACCCGTTACGGCGCGATGACCCTGCCAAGCGGCCTCAAGCGCGGGCGCTGGGAAGAGTTCGAAGAAAACGATGTCCGTTCGCTGATGACGGCCTTCGGTGTCGAGAAAAAAGCGGCGCCGGAGAAAAACGGCAAGTCGGGCGGCAAGCCGGGCAAGGGTCCGCGTCCGAACGGCGCGCGTGACGGTGAGCGTGGAAATGAGCGTGGCAATGAGCGCGGAAATGAGCGTAGCAACGGCCGTGGCCCCGAGCGCGGCAACGTGCGCAGTGCCGAGCGTGACGACGACCGTGGCAGCGACCGCAGCGATGGCAACCGCATCGACCGCGCCGATGCCAACCGCAACGTCGATCCGTTCGGTCCGCAAGTGGCGCGCGTGGGCAGCACCCGCGGCCAGGGCATCCTGAATGGTCCAGTGCCTGGCGGCAAGCCAGTCGGTGGCCGGCCGGGTGGCCAGGGCGGCGGCAAGGGGCGCGGCGCCGGCTTCGGCGGTGGCGGGCAGGGCGGCAAGGGCGCTGGCGCCGGCGGCAGCAGCCGTCCACGCCAGCCCGATCCGTTGCAGACCACGTTCGGCTTTGCCAACACCGGTGGCGGCGCACGTCGCGGCGGTGGCGGCGGTGGCCAGGGGCCGCGCGGTGGCGCCGAGCATGCGGTGCCGCGTCGCGGTCGCCGCGGCTGATGCTGCATCTTTTGGCGGCTGTCGATGGCAGCCTGCCAACTGTTGTATAGCCGTTCATTTCGGCGTGACGATTGCGAGGCACGCCGAAAAGCAGTATAATTTGCAGCCTAATCGAAGACCTTCCCAACGTGTTGTTCAGCGTGCATCCGGTGTAAGCGTCATATTTGGTTGGGTTGCAAGTACAAAAAGATGGGCAGATGCCCATTTTTTTTTTGGTAAATCGTTTTAGAAGCCCTGGAGAAGTGCCGTGCAGCAGTTTGACTTAATCGCCACGACCGTGGGTGGTCTCGGCTATGAACTCGTCGATGTGGAACGAGGCGAGCGCGGGATCCTGCGTGTGTATATCGATTTTCCGGCTGCCGACGCGGACGAAAAGGGCCCGATCACGGTGGAAGATTGCGCCAAGGTGAGTCACCAGCTGTCGCACGTCTTCACCGTGGAAAACGTCGATTACGAACGACTCGAAATTTCGTCGCCGGGCCTCGATCGCCCGGTACGAACCCTCGCCGATTTCGCGCGCTTTGCCGGCCATGAGTGCACGGTCAAGCTGCGTGTCGCGGTGCCGGGCAGTGATAACCGCAAGACATTCACCGGTATCCTGCGCGGCGTCGAGAACGACAAGGTTGGCTTGGAATTTGACAGTAAAGATGGTCCGGCGTTGATGGAATTTACGCTGGCCGAATTGGATAAGGCACGTTTGGTGCCGCAGGTGGATTTTAGGAGTCGCAAAGCATGAGTCGCGAAATTTTGTTACTGGTGGATGCGCTTGCGCGCGAAAAGAACGTCGACAAGGAAGTCGTTTTCGGAGCGCTCGAGTTCGCGCTGGCACAGGCCACGAAGAAGCGCTATGAGGGCGAAGTCGACATTCGCGTGTCAATCGATCGCGACACCGGCGAATTCGAGACTTTCCGCCGCTGGCACGTCGTTCCCGACGAAGCCGGCCTGCAGTTGCCTGATCAAGAGATCCTGCACTTTGAAGCCAAAGAGCAGATCTCGGACATCGAAGTCGACGAATACATCGAAGAGCCGATCGAATCGGTCGATTTCGGTCGCCGCTTCGCCCAGGACACCAAGCAGGTCGTGCTGCAGCGCGTGCGCGATGCCGAACGCGAACAGATCCTGCAAGACTTCCTGGAACGTGGCGATTCGCTCGTCACCGGCACCATCAAGCGCATGGAACGCGGCGACGCGATCGTCGAATCGGGCAAGATCGAAGCGCGCCTCCCGCGCGACCAGATGATCCCGAAAGAGAACCTGCGTATTGGCGACCGCGTGCGTGCATTCATCCTGCGTGTGGACCGCAATATGCGTGGCCCGCAGGTGATCCTGTCGCGTACCGCGCCTGACTTCATCATGAAATTGTTCGAACTCGAAGTGCCAGAGATCGAGCAGGGCCTGCTGCAGATTAAATCGGCTGCCCGCGATGCCGGCGTGCGCGCCAAGATCGCCGTGTTCACCGCCGACAAGCGTATCGACCCGATCGGCACCTGCGTCGGCATGCGCGGTTCGCGCGTCCAGGCCGTTACTGGCGAACTGGGCGGCGAGCGCGTCGACATCGTGCTGTGGTCGGATGATCCGGCGCAGTTCGTCATCGGTGCACTGGCCCCGGCCAATGTTTCGTCGATCATGGTCGATGAAGAAAAGCACGCGATGGATGTCGTCGTGGACGAAGAAAACCTGGCCATCGCGATCGGCCGTTCGGGCCAGAACGTGCGCCTGGCGTCCGAGCTGACCGGCTGGAAGATCAACATCATGACGGCCGAGGAATCGGCCAACAAGGTGGAGCAAGAGTCAGCCGCGATTCGCGTGCTGTTCATGCAAAAACTGGACGTCGACCAGGAAGTGGCCGACATCCTGGTGGAAGAAGGCTTCTCGAGCCTGGAAGAAATCGCGTATGTCCCAATTTCCGAAATGCTGGAAATTGAATCGTTCGACGAAGACACCGTCAACGAACTCCGTACCCGTGCACGCGATGCGCTGGTTACCGAGGCGATCGCTTCCGAAGAAGGCCTCGAAGGCATGGAAGAAGCTCTGGTCAATCTGGAAGGCATGGACCGTACCGTTGCCGGCAAGCTTGGCCTGGCTGGTATCAAGACGGTCGAAGCATTCGCGGCACTGGCCTATGACGAGTTTGGCGCCATCCTGGCGCTGCCGTCGGAACGTGCCCGCGACCTGATCAAGAGTGAATTTAATGATGTGACCGACGACGAGATGAAGCTGGTCGATGGCAAGTACGACGACCGGGCGAAAGCACTGCAGGCGAAAGCCTGGAGCCTGGCTGAAACGGCCAAAGCTTGAGCAAATCTTTATCATCTGTCGCGACACATAGAAAAGAGGACTGAATGGCGAGTAACAACGTAGCCCAATTTGCCACCGAGCTGAAGATGCCTGCAGACCTGCTGCTGACGCAGCTGCGCTCGGCCGGCGTCGAAAAAAGTTCGACGTCAGATCCGTTGTCGAAAGATGATAAGGACAAGCTGCTGAACCATCTGCGTCGTACCCACGGCGCCGCCGACACCGGTGAAAAGAAGAAGATCACGGTCACGCGCAAGGAAACCAGCGAAATCAAGCAAGCTGATTCGTCGGGCAAATCGCGCACCATCCAGGTCGAAGTCCGCAAGAAGCGCACCTTCGTGCAGCGCGACGACCTGGTCACGACCAAAGCACCTGAAGAGCCGGTCGTCGACGCTGCTGAACAAGCACGTCGCGAAGAGGAAGCAGCGCGCCAGAACGAAGCGATCGCCCGTCAAGAGGCTGATCTGCGCGAGAAACAAGAGCGCCTGATCAAACTCGAAGCCGAAGAAAAGGCGCAAGCCCAGGCTGCGCAAGAGCAGGCCAAGCGCGATGCGGCTGAACAAGCCAAGCGCGACGCCGCCGAGAAATCGGCTGCCGCTGCCGTCGCCGCCGGTGCTGCCAAGGAAGCCGCTGCCGGCGCCAAGGAAGCCGCCGCCGGTGTGGCCGACGAGTCCGCCAAGCGCGCCGCTGAAGAAGTCAAGGCCCGCAATGAAGCGGCGAGCAAGGAAGCGGCCGAACGCGTTGCCGCCACCGAGCGCGCACGCAAGGCCGTGGCCGATGAAGTGGCCCAGATCAAGCTGATGATGAGCCAGCCGCGCCGTGTGATCAAGGCGCCTGAGCCAGCACCGAAGCCGGTCGCACCAGCAGTTCCTGCCGGCACGCTGCACAAGCCTGCCGACAAGAAGCCGGGCGAAGCCAAGAAAGACGACGCCAAGAAGCCAGGCGACAAGAAGTCGATCAAGTCGGCCAATGTGTCGTCGACCTGGTCGGACGATGCCAAGAAACGTGGCGGCCCGAGCGTGAAAACGCGCGGCGGCGCGGGCAGCAGCACTGGCGGCCGTGACGGCTGGCGTGCTGGTGGCGGCCGTGGCGGTCGTCGTGGTCATGATGACCGCGAAACCAATTTCCAGGCGCCGACCGAGGCGATCGTGCGCGATGTGCACGTGCCAGAAACCATCACCGTGGCCGAACTGGCGCACAAGATGGCCATCAAGGCATCCGAAGTCATCAAGCAACTGATGAAGCTGGGCCAGATGTGCACGATGAACCAGGTGCTTGATCAAGAGACCGCGATGATCCTGGTGGAAGAGATGGGCCATAAAGCCTTCGCTGCCGCCGAGGACGATCCCGAGGCACTGCTGGCCGACCAGGGCGAGCACGCCGAGTTCGAATCGACCGCGCGCGCACCGGTGGTCACCGTCATGGGTCACGTCGACCATGGTAAAACGTCGCTGCTCGATTACATCCGTCGCGCAAAAGTGGCCTCTGGCGAAGCCGGTGGTATTACCCAGCACATCGGTGCATACCACGTGGATACCCCGCGCGGCATGATCACCTTCCTTGATACCCCGGGTCACGAGGCGTTCACCGCCATGCGTGCCCGCGGCGCCAAGGCCACCGACATCGTCATCCTGGTGGTGGCGGCGGACGATGGCGTGATGCCGCAAACCAAAGAGGCAATTGCTCACGCAAAAGCCGCTGGTGTGCCGCTGGTCGTGGCGATCAACAAGATCGACAAGCCGGGTTCGAACACCGACCGCGTCACGCAAGAACTGGTTGCCGAAGGCGTCGTGCCTGAAGAATACGGTGGCGAATCGCCATTCGTGCCGGTGTCGGCAAAGATCGGTACCGGTATCGACGATCTGCTCGAGCAAGTGCTGCTGCAGGCCGAAGTGCTGGAACTGAAAGCACCGACCGAAGCCCCGGCCCGTGGCCTGGTGGTCGAAGCCCGTCTGGACAAGGGCCGTGGCCCGGTCGCGACGATCCTGGTGCAGTCGGGTACCCTGAAGCGCGGCGACGTCGTGCTGGCTGGTTCCTCGTTCGGTCGTGTTCGTGCCATGCTGGACGAAAACGGCAAGACGATCACCTCGGCCGGTCCATCGATCCCAGTGGAAATCCAGGGCCTGACCGAAGTGCCAACCGCCGGCGAAGAAGTCATGGTCATGGCCGACGAGCGCAAGGCGCGTGAAATCGCCCTGTTCCGTCAAGGTAAGTTCCGTGACGTCAAGCTGGCCAAGCAGCAAGCCGCGAAGCTCGAGAACATGTTCGAGCAAATGGCCGAAGGCGAAGTCAAGAACCTGCCGCTCATCGTCAAGACCGATGTGCAGGGTTCGCAAGAGGCACTGGTCGGTTCGCTGCAGAAGCTGTCGACCTCGGAAGTGCGGGTCCAGATCGTGCACGCAGCGGTCGGCGGCATCACCGAGTCGGACGTCAACCTGGCAACCGCGTCGAAGGCAGTCATCATCGGCTTCAACGCCCGTGCCGATGCCCAGGCGCGCAAGCTGGCCGAGTCGAACGGCGTGGACATTCGTTACTACAGCATCATTTACGATGCGATCGACGAAGTCCGTACCGCACTGTCGGGCATGCTGGCGCCAGAAAAGCGCGAGACCATCACCGGTCAGGTCGAGATTCGCCAGGTCATCCTGGTCTCGAAAGTCGGCGCGATTGCCGGTTGCCTGGTCACCGATGGTGTGGTCAAGCGTTCGTCGTCGGTTCGTCTGCTGCGCAACAACATCGTGCTGTGGACTGGCGAGATCGATTCGCTCAAGCGCTTCAAGGACGACGCCAAAGAAGTGCGCGCCGGTCTCGAGTGCGGCCTGTCGCTCAAGGGCCAGAACGAAATCCAGGTCGGCGACGTCCTGGAAGTGTTCGAAGTCACCGAAGTGGCACGTACGCTGTAAGCGACACGTTGGCGTAACATGGGGGCCAGGACGCTTCGCGGCAACGTCGCGAAGGGCCTGGCCCTTTTTTCGCTGCCGGCCTTGACGTGAGTATTGGCCTGCACACCATGCACGTCGTTCCCGCGCAGGCGGGAACCCAAGTGTGATGGCATTGCCACCGTGTTTGACGTCGTGGCTGCTCGGATAGACTTGGGTTCCCGCCTTCGCGGGAACGACGGAAGCAAACAAAAGAACAATGAGCGGTACATATCATGGCTAAACACAGCAAAAGCATTCCCAAGCGCGGCCTGCGCGTGGCCGACCAGATCCAGAAGGATCTGTCGGAACTCATCGCCTTCGAACTGAAGGATCCCCGTGTCGGCATGGTCACGATCAGCGAAGTGCAGCTGACCCCCGACTACGCGCACGCGAAGGTGTATTTCACCCTGCTCAAGGATGGTCCCGAAGAAGTGCGCCAGACGCAGGAAGGCCTGAACAAGGCGTCTGGCTACCTGCGAAATATGCTGGGCAAGCGCCTGCATATCCACACGCTGCCGGCGCTGCACTTCGTGCACGACACGTCAACCGTGCGCGGCCTGCAGATGTCGGCCCTGATCGACCAGGCCAACGCCACGCGCTCGAAGGACGATCCGGAATCGAATCCGCCGGCGGCCGTGGATGCAAACGAAGAGGCGGACAAGGAGTGAACGGTCGTCCCGCCAAAAAGCCGCGCGACCTCGTCAATGGCGTGCTGCTGCTCGACAAGCCGGTGGGCTTTTCGTCCAACGACGCGCTGATCAAGGCCAAGCGCGTGCTCAACGCGAAGAAGGCCGGTCACACCGGCACGCTCGACCCGTTCGCCACCGGCCTGCTGCCGCTGTGCTTCGGCGAAGCGACCAAGTTTTCGCAGGACTTGCTCGAAGCCGACAAGACTTATCTCGCGACCGTCCACCTGGGCATCACGACGACCACCGGCGACACCGAAGGCGACGCCGTCGAGACGAAGCCGGTCGACGTGACGCTCGAGCAGATCGAGGCGGCGCTGGCGCGCTATCGGGGCCCGATCCTGCAGGTGCCGCCGATGTATTCGGCGCTCAAGCGCGATGGCAAGGCCTTGTACGAATACGCGCGCGAAGGCATCGTGCTCGAGCGCGAAGCGCGGCCGGTGACGATCCATGCGCTGTCGCTGGTGGCCTACGACGCGCCATTCCTGAAAATCGCCGTTACGTGCAGCAAGGGCACGTATGTGCGCGTGCTGGGCGAAGACATCGGCGCCGCGCTCGGTTGCGGCGCGCACTTGAACGCGCTGCGCCGTACCGAGGTCGGGCCGCTGACGATCGCCGGCATGATCACGCTGGACGATCTGCTGGCGCACCCCGACCCCTTGTCGCTGCTGCAGCCGGTCGACGCCTTGCTGTCGAGTTTTCCGTCGATCGCGCTGACGCCTGAGCTGGCGCGCCGCTTCCTGCAGGGCCAGCGCCTGGCGCTCGGCAAGGAAGAGATCGTCGTTCCAGAGACACAGGGGAGGGTGCGCGTGTATCTCGACGACGGGTTGCTGGGCACCGGCCTGTTAGGGGAGTATGCGATCCTGGCGCCAGAGCGCCTGATCTCGACCGCGGCTTGATGTCACGCCCCTGTCATGCTGGGCGGCTACCCTTGAAGATAGCGCCCCATGGCGGGGCAAGCATTTGAAATACCAGGCTTTTAACGGCCACCCCGGTTCGACCGGAACTTTACCTGCTATACTAGTCGGTTTCCGAAATCGGCACTAGAACTCAGCAGATCCTCGGCAGACCGTACACTTCCGTACAACGCAACTTCTCAGAGACCATGTCAAACACCAAACGCGCGATTCGTAATATCGCAATCATCGCCCACGTTGACCACGGCAAAACCACCCTGGTGGACATGCTGCTGCGTCAATCCGGTACGTTCCGTGAAAATCAGCAGGTGGAAACCCGCGTGATGGACTCGAACGACCTCGAAAAAGAACGCGGCATCACCATTCTGTCGAAGAACTGCGCTGTCGAGTACGAAGGTACCCACATCAACATCGTCGACACCCCAGGCCACGCCGACTTCGGCGGCGAAGTCGAGCGCGTGCTGTCGATGGTTGACTCGGTGCTGCTGCTGGTCGATGCGCAAGAAGGCCCGATGCCACAGACCCGCTTCGTGACCCGCAAGGCACTGGCACTCGGTTTGAAGCCAATTGTCGTCGTCAACAAGGTCGACCGTCCAGGCGCGCGCGCCGAATGGGCCATCAACCAGACCTTCGAACTGTTCGACAAGCTGGGCGCCACCGACGAACAACTGGACTTCCCGGTCGTCTACGCATCGGGCCTGAACGGCTATGCCGGCCTGACCGAAGATGTGCGCGAAGGCGACATGAAGCCACTGTTCGAAGCGATCCTGCAACACGTGCCAGTGCGTGACGACAATCCTGACGGTCCGCTGCAGATGCAAGTGACCTCGCTCGACTACTCGTCGTACGTCGGCAAGATCGGCATTGGCCGTATCTCGCGCGGCCGCATCAAGGCTGGCCAGGACGTCATCGTCCTGAACGGTCCTGGTTCGACCCCGATCAAGGGCCGCATCAACCAGGTCCTGAACTTCAAGGGCCTCGAGCGCGTGCTGGTCGATGAAGCCGTCGCCGGCGACATCGTGCTGATCAACGGTATCGAAGAAATCGGCATCGGTTCGACCGTGTGCGCACCGGACACCCCGGACGCCCTTGAAATGCTGACCGTCGACGAACCAACGCTGACCATGAACTTCATGGTCAACAATTCGCCACTGGCCGGCCGCGAAGGCAAGTTCGTCACCAGCCGTCAGCTGCGCGAACGCCTCGACCGCGAACTGAAAGCCAACGTCGCACTGCGCGTTGCCCCAACCGACGACGACACGATCTTCGAAGTCTCGGGCCGCGGCGAGCTGCACCTGACGATTCTGCTGGAAAACATGCGTCGTGAAGGCTTCGAGCTGGCCGTGTCGCGTCCTCGCGTCGTGTTCAAGATGGTCGATGGCGTGCGCCAGGAGCCGTTCGAGAGCCTGTCGGTCGACGTCGAAGAAGCCAACCAGGGCGGCGTGATGGAAGAACTGGGCCGTCGTCGTGGCGACCTGCAGAACATGGAATCGGATGGCAAGGGCCGCGTGCGTCTCGAGTACCTGATCCCGGCGCGTGGCCTGATCGGCTTCCAGGGCGAATTCATGACCCTGACCCGCGGCACCGGCCTGATGAGCCACGTGTTCCACGAATACGCAGCCGTCGACAACAGCAAGGGCGAAATGGCCGGCCGTCGCAACGGCGTGCTGATCTCGCAGGATGACGGCGCTGCCGTTGCCTACGCAATCTGGAAACTGCAAGACCGCGGCCGCATGTTCGTGTCGCACAACGACCCGGTGTACGAAGGCATGATCATCGGCATCCACTCGCGCGACAACGACCTGGTCGTGAACCCGATCAAGGGCAAGCAGCTGACCAACGTGCGTTCGTCGGGTACCGACGAAGCAGTGCGCCTGGTGCCGCCGATTCAGATGTCGCTGGAATACGCGGTCGAATTCATCGAGGACGACGAACTGGTCGAGATCACCCCGAAGAGCATCCGCCTGCGCAAGCGCTACCTGAAAGAGCACGAGCGCAAGAAGGCGAACCGCGAAGGTTAATTCCTTCCAGGTTCTCCAGAGAACGAAAAAAACCCCGCTGCTTGCAGCGGGGTTTTTTTATTTCGAACAACCCGAGCTTGTCGAAAGTGATGTCAGACGTCCAGGGGATGGCCAAATCGTTCGAGTCGTTCGAGCACACGGTCGCGCTCCATATACGACTTGTGCTTCGTGACGAGAGAGCGTTTCAGATATGGAAAGCCTGTATCGAGCAGTTCCATTGGCCGTACCAGTGTGGAATCCAGAACCTGTTTAACATCGCTGAACCAGAGTGCACCTACCTTCATGCTGCGAGCGGCAACGCGCGCCATACGGATTTCCTGAAGATAAACCACGGCCTGCGGATCGCTCAGTGCAAATACAGGGAAAAATATTGGCGATAGATGCGCCATTTTTACCCGATCTACGTGCTTGAGACAGAACGCGTATGACTGAATATGATTCGTCATCTGGCTCGACGCGGTAAAACCTGTCAGATCCCAACGACTATGTTCAGAAATCGTCCGCAAGTCAGTAAACGGTCCGAAGACCGAATCATTCTGAACGATGACATTTGCCCCAGGGGAGTACTTGCAGATCTGGCGCAGGGCAAGTGTGTAAGCCGAGAAATCGTGTCCTATCAAGTCTTTCCATAGCAAGGCGTCGCAATAACCCGGGAGATCGGCCGGGAGGCGCTGTGCATCCGGGCAGGCGCAAACGACCAGCAGCGGGAAACCGGTGTCCTTCAGGCGAGCAAGCGTAAACCGGTGCGCGGATGACAGGACGCCATCTGGCGCGTAAATGAAGTAAGCCACCCACGCAGGCTTGGGGACGATTGCCTTGATCTTCTTCCAGGCGGGTCTGCGGTGCGCGGCGCGGACGAAGGTTTCAATCATCCTGCGTCGCTCCCACCGCATCACCAGCGATGGCTGAAAGTCCCAGTCACGCGTCAATCCGGCGATGGTCGATGTTTGTTTCGAGCTTATGGTCATTGCTTCCACGCAGAACAAATTTAAGTACGTAATCGTACCTTTTTGGCAATGAATAGTCGAGTAGTGGCACCGACCGGCCGCCGGTCAATCGTCAGCGCAGGCCGAGCAACGCCTGCACGCGGTCGCGGCTGACGCCGGCGAGGGCCGACGTAATCGCCAGCAGCGACTGGTAATCGTGGCTGGCGGCGGTGCCCGAGAAATTCGCGGCCAGCTGCGCCAGTTCGGCGTTCGGCAGCTCGGGCTGCGCCGTGCGCGCCATCGCAATGCCCAGGGCAAGCGTGGCGGTGTCCTGCGAGCGGCGCACGCGGGTCAGGGCCTGCACCACGTCGCGCAGGCCCTGGCGCAAGGCGTCCGGATTGCCGAGCTGCCATTCCTGGGGCGCCAGCGAGGCCGGCAGCGGCACCGTGTCGACCCGGCCACGGCCGGTCACGGCGATGGCGTCTTTGATGCCGTCGAAGTTGGCCTCGGGTGTGGAAAATACGAGCGCGCGCCCCGCATCGAGCCCGGCGTGAATGCCGACCGGGGCCAGCGTGCGGTCCAGGCGGCGCGCGATCTCTTCGTCCGTCATGCCGCGTTCGAACGTGGCCGCCAGTTGCGGGCCGCCGGCGCTGCCGACCGAGAAGCCGAGGGTCTGGCGCCCGCCCGCCTGCAGGCTGGCGAGGTCGAGGCCGTCGATGCGAAAACGCTGCTGCGCGCTGCGGGCGCTGTCGAAGTCGAGCTCGGCATCGAGGCCGGCGCCGCCTTCGCTGCGGCGCGCGTCCAGCGTCTCGCCGAGCTGGCGCGCCCGCACTTCGAGCTGGCGCGAGGCGGCGCCTCGGCCGGCCAGGCGCGCGCTCAAGTCGGTCTTGAGCGCTTCGAGCTGGCTGGCCAGGCGCGCCAGATAATCGAGCGCCTGCTGGGCCCGGGCCACGTCGCTTTGCAGATTGACGTTGTGGTTCGTGCGGCGGCGCAGCGCGGGTGCCGCCGGGGTGCCGGCGGCGCGGGCGCTGGCGCCGGCTTCGGTGTCGGACGGCTTGATGGCCAGCGCCCCGGCGGCGCCGGTGTTGGCGCTGACGATGCCGCTGGCGGCGTTGCTACCCGCGCCGGCCGACGGCGTGCCGGTTGCTCTGGTCAGTGCGTCCATGGTCATCAGAGCGCATCGAACAGCGACAGGTTGCCGATCTTGGCGTAGGCCTTGTAGGTCGCCTGCAGCGCCGCCGAATACCCGCTCAGCTCCGTGGCGGCGACGCCGACGTCGAGCTGGCCGATGTCGGTCATGGCCATCTTGTTCGACAAGCTGATGTTGGCGTGGTTGTCGTCCAGCGTCTGGATGACGTTCTGGCGTCCGCCCAGCGTGGCGATCTTGCCCGAGATCAAGCCTTGCGTCGTATCGAAACCGTCCAGGTTGGCGGCCAGAACGGTGCGCACTTCCGGGTCGTTGGCGGTTGCGCCGGGCACCGTCAGTACGCGGATGCTTTCGTCGAGCTGGTTCAGCAGCGATTCGAGGCCCGCCAGGTCTTCGTTGGCGGGCTGGGTCAGGCCATTGCCCACCGTGACGTTCTGGCTATTGCTGTTGCCGGCGTAGGTATAGCGCGTGCCCGCCGGCGCGTCCGGATCGAAGGCCATCGGCGCGGTCCGGGTCAGCGTGCCCGAGAACAGGTGGTTGCCTTCCTGGTCGACCGTGTTGGCCGTGAAGAACAGGCTGTCGCGCAGCGCCTGCAGCGGCGCGAGCATCGCCTTCAGGTCGGCCGGCGCGTTGCTGCCGTCCGAGGCCCAGACCAGCAGGTCGCGGCCCTCGATCATCTCGCCGACCATATTGCTCAGGTAGCCTTCCGACTTGGACAGGCGCAGCTGGAGCGAGCCGATATTGTCGCGGTATTGCTGGACCGACGATTCCTCGCGTTCCAGGCGCGACAGGCGCACGCTGTCGACCGGGTCGTCCGACGGCAGCAGAATGCGCTTGTTGCTGGCGATTTGCTGCATGATGTAGCTGACCCGCTCCTGGTTCACCTGGAGCGACGCGTTCATCGTCGATTGGTACTGGGAAGTTGCGATACGCATCATTGCTCCTTTAGCCCATCATCGCGAGCATCGAATCGAACAGCGAGTTGGCGACCGAGATCACACGCATATTCGCCTGGTACATGCGCTGGAATTCCACCAGCTTGACCGCTTCCTCGTCTTCGTTCACGCCGCTGGTCGACTGCCAGTCGTCGACCGATTGGATGCGCACGGTGTCGGTCGTCTTCAGGGCGGCTTTATTGAGTTTGCTGTCGACCGCCAGCTTGCCCAGCAACTGGGTGTCGGCGTCGCTCAGCAGCACGTTACCGATGCCTGGCAGGTTGACCGGCTGGCCCTTGAGCGCGGCCAGCAGTTGCAGGTTGCCGGTGTCGCCCGGCAGGCCGTCGCTCGAAAACGCCAGGTCCTGGGCCTTGAAACCGTCGACGATCTTGAGCATGTCTGCCCCGCTGCCGGGGGTGTAGACGAACAGCGGCGTGCCAGCCGCGCCCGGCGCCGTGAAACCATCCGCCAGCTGGTCGTTGACGCGTTCGGCGATGGTGCTGGCCAGCGCGTCGATGTCTGTTTGCAGCGGCACCAGGGTATTGGCTTCGTACAGGCTCAGGCCGCCGAGCTGGCCGCCCATCCTGGTGGCGTCGAGCGTGAAGGTGGCATTCGCGAAGGTAATCGAAAACGCCTGCGGGGCGTCGGCGGTGGCTGCGGCCTCGAGGGTGCCGTGCATGCTGCCGATCACCAGCGCCTGGCCGCTCTTGAGCGAAACGTCGCGCGTGCCGTCGGCATTGGTCGACACTTCCAGCGCCACCTTCGCGGCCAGCGCGTCGATCGCGTTGTCGCGCGCATCGATCAGGCTCGAGGCCGACACGCCGCCGGCCTGGGTTTCCGTGATCTGCTGGTTTAGCCGGGCAATCGTGGCGATGTCGCTGTTGGCCGAGTCGACCAGCGCGCTGCGCTGCTGGCGCACCGAGGTCAGCTGCGAGTTGAAGACGTTGTTCAGGCCATTGAAGCGCTCGCCCATCAGGCTGGCCGAGGTAAGCACTTGCTGACGCAGCGGGCTCGAGCCCGGGTCGCCGGCCACGGCATTGATGGCCTTGAAAAAGTCGTCGATGCCGGCCGACAGGCTGGCCGACGCGTCGCCCATGACGCTTTCGAGCTGGGTCAGGTAGGGCTGCGACTGGGCATACATGCCTTGCTCGGACGCGGCGCGCCACATGGCCTGGCTCTTGTAGTTGTCCGAAAAGCGCAGCAGCGAACTCACCTGGACGCCATTGCCGGCCGAACGCCCGCTGGCATCGGGGCCAACGGAGGTGAACAGCGCCGATTGCCGGGTATAGCCCTTGGTTTGCAGATTGGCGACGTTCTGGCTGCTGGCCGACAGCGCAATCTGGGCGGCGAGAGCGCCGGACAGGGCATTATTGATGATCGTCATGGTGAGATTTTTCTCGAGACAGGGTTATCTTGATAGGGCGACCAATTATTGCCGCTCGTTAAGCTTGCGCGGAAATTGCCCGTACGGACGGCGAGAATCAGGATTTGCCGCCCGTGGCGCCCGGCACCAGCTGGCGCAGGATGGCGTCGGCAATGCCGAAGGCGCGCTGGCCAGCCATATTGCCGGCGAGCAGATCGTCGGCCATGTCCTGCATGTCGTGGTTGACGCGGTTGTTGAAGACGCTGTCCTCGCTCGCCATTTCGCGGGTCGAGGCGCGCATCGTGCGCAGCATGTGGCCGATGAAGAAGCGCTCGAACTCGACCGCCGCCTGGGTGGCTTTGGCGACGTAGGCGGGGTCGTGTCCGGATGGGTTGGTGGCGACCGGGGACTCGGCGTCCGGCGCCGGGGCAGGGCTGCGAAGTTCGTCGATGCGCATCAGATCACCACCAGTTCGCCTTCGATCGCGCCGGCCTGGTCGAGCGCCTGAAGGATCGCCATGATGTCGTCGGGCGAGGCGCCCAGGCTGTTGACGGTGTCGATGATCGTCTGCAGGCGCGCGCCCGGCGGCCAGCGGAACATCTGGGCCGATCCCTGGTCGACCGACAGCTTCGATTCCGGCGTTACGGCCGTCTGGCCGCGGCTGAACGGGCCCGGCTGGCTGACGCGCGAGCCTTCCGAAATGATCACCTTGAGCGAGCCGTGGGTAACCGCCGCCGCCTTGACGCGCAAGCCGTCGGCAATGACGACGGTGCCGGTGCGCGAATTGAACACGACGCGCGGCACGTCGATGCCCGATTCCACCGTCAGCGCACTCAGGCGCGCGACGAACGCGACGCGCTCGGTCGGATTGCTGGGGGCAATGACTTCGACGCTGGTGCCATCCTGCGTGGTGGCCACCGGCCCGTAGCGCTTGTTGATCGCATCGACCACATTGGTCGCCGTTTCGAAGTGCGGCTGGCGCAGGCGCAGCGTGACTTGCGGGCGGGTGGCGAAGTCGGTCGCGATCTCGCGCTCGATCTGGGCGCCGTTGGGCACGCGGCCGGCAGTCGGGGTATTCACGGTGACCGACGAGCCGCTGCGGCCGGTGGCGTTCAGGCCGCCGACCACCACATTGCCCTGGGCCAGCGCATAGACTTCGTTATCGGCCGCGCGCAGCTGCGTCAGCAGCAGCGTGCCGCCGCGCAGGCTTTTCGAGTCGCCCAGCGACGACACCGTCACGTCGATCGACTGGCCGCGCCGGTAGCCGGGCGGGAAGGTGGCCGAGACCATCACGGCCGCCACGTTCTTGTTCCTGGCGTCTTCGCCTTCCGGCAGGCGCACGCCGAACTGCTTGAGCATGTTGACGACCGACTGGCTCGAGAATTTCACCTGGGTCGAGTCGCCGCTGCCGTTCAGGCCGACCACGAGGCCGTAGCCGACCAGCGGATTCTCGCGCACGCCTTCGACGCTGACGAGGTTGCGCAGCGCTTGCGCGGCTTGCGCGGGCAGGGCCGCGCCTATCAGCAGCGCGGCGAGCAAGAGTGGAACGATCCGGCGCGAAGTCATATCCATCCTCAGAACGGCATCAGGGGGCTGTTGAAGAAGCGCGTCAGCCAGCCCGGCGTGTTGGCCTCGGCCAAGGCGCCGCGGGCGGAATAGGCGATACGGGCATTGGCCACGCGCAGCGACGAGATGCGGTTGTCGGCGTCGATATCGGCGGCGCGCACGAAACCCTTCAGGCGCACGAATTCTTCACCCTGGTTGAGCATCAGGTTCTTTTCGCCGGCCACGCGCAGCAGGCCGTTGGGCAGCACTTCCTGCACGATCACGGTCAGGGCGCCCGACAGCGCGTTTTGCTGGGTGCTGGTGGCGTCGCCCTCGAAATCGCGGTCGGCCGAAATGTCGATCGCGGCCTTGTCGTAGATCTTGCCCAGGGCCGCCAGCGGCGAGATCCCGATCGACGAGCCTTTCGAGATGCTGGTGCCGGCGCGCTTGCTGGCCTGGGTGGTTTCTTGCAGGATCACGGTAACGGCGTCGCCCACGCGGTAGGCGCGGCTGTCGGACGTCAGCGACACGGTGTCGGCCGTGAACACGCCGCCCGAGATGCCGCCGCGCGCGGCGCGCTGCAGCGGTACGGCGTCGTCGTCGGCCAGCGACACCGGCATTGGCGACGAGCAGCCGGCCAGGACCAACCCGCACAGCGCGGCGGCGAAGGCGTTGGCCAACGGGTTGGCAGGCACGCGCATCAGCGTGCCGCCTGCGCCAAGGTTTGCAGCATATTGTCGGCTGCCGACAGCACCTTGGTGTTCATCTCGTAGGTGCGCTGGGCCGCGATCATGTCGACCATTTCTTCGACAACCTGCACGTTCGAGCCTTCCAGCGAGCCTTGCTTGAGCTTGCCGAACGCGGCATCGCCCGGACTGCCTTCGTTGGCTGCGCCGCTGGCGGCGGTTTCCTGGAACAGGTTGTCGCCCAGCGCCAGCAGGCCGGTCGGATTGATGAAGGCGGTCAGGTTCAGCTGGCCGACTTCCTGCGGCGCCGGCTGGCCCGCGATCGTCACCGACACCATGCCATTTTCGCCGATGGTCACGCCAGACGCGTTTTGCGGAATCGTGATCTGCGGCACGATCGGCAAGCCCTGGGCATTGGTCAGCGTGCCGTTGGCGTCGACCTGCAACTGGCCGGCGCGGGTGTAGGCCGGTTCGCCGTTCGGACGGCGCACCTGCAGGAAGCCGGCGCCCGAGATCGCCACGTCAAGCGGCTGGCTGGTCTGTTGCAGGCTGCCGTTGGTAAAGGCCTTCTGGGTGCCGACCACGCGCACGCCGTTGCCAAGCTGTACGCCGTTGGTGACGGTGTTGTCGGCATTCTGGGCGCCCGGCTGCGCATCGACCTGGTAGAACAGGTCTTCGAACACGACGCGGTCGCGTTTGAAGCCGACGGTGTTGACGTTGGCCAGGTTGTTGGCGATCGCCTGCAGCTTGGCATCCTGTGCCTGGACGCCGGTCTTGCTGATCCACATTGCTGGGTTCATGGTTGCTCCTGTAGGTTGTGCCGGCGCTAGGCGCCGAGCAGTCGGTTGCCCGATTCGTTCATGCTGTCGCTGGCCTTGAACATCTTCATCTGCATCTCGAAGCTGCGGTTCAGGGCCATGACGGCGACCATTTCTTCGACCGCCGAGACATTGCTGCCTTCGATCACGCGGCTGCGCACGGTGATGTCCGGATCGGGCGCGAGCGGCTCGCCGCCGCGCGGCACGATCAGGCCCGCCTCGTTCTTGGTCAGCGCGGCGCCGCCGGCGCTCACCAGGCGCAGGCGATCGACCACCTGGCTGATCGTGCCGCCCTCGGGCATCACCGAGATCGTGCCGTCGTTGGCGATGTCGACCGCAGTATGCGGCGGCAGCACGATCGCGCCGCCTTCGCCGAGCAGGGGGCGGCCGGCCACCGACAGCGCGCCGTTGGCGTCGATGTCGATGGCGCCGCTGCGGGTATAGGCTTCGCCGCCATCCCATTCGACCGCCAGGTAGCCGTCGCCGGCGATGGCCACGTCGAGCGGGCGCCCGGTGTCGCGCACGGTGCCGGCGCGCGTCGAGATCGCATCGGCCTCGGAGCGCGACAGGTGTACGTCGTCGTAGCCGTAGCCGGCCAGCGCCTGCACCGACGCCAGCTCGATATTGGCGCGAAAGCCCGGCGTGTCGGCATTGGACAGGTTGTTGGCACGCACCTGCTGCGCGCGCAGCGTGCGTTCGGCGCCGCTGACGGCGGTGAAGATGAGCTTATCCATGACGCGCCGCTTACAGTGCCTGCATCAGCGACTGCATCATCTGGTTCTCGGCGGTGATGACCTTCGAGTTCGCCTGATAATTGCGCTGCGACGTCATCAGGCCGACCAGCTCCGACGTGATGTCCACGTTCGAGCCTTCCAGCATGCCCTTGGACAGCTTGCCGCCCAGGCCGACGCCCGGCGTCGTGTACAGCGGCGCGCCCGAATTGGCGTTGGCGATCCAGGCCGTGTCGCTGACCGACACCAGGCTGCCTTCGTCCGGGAAAGTGGCGAGGGCCACGGTGCCGACGACCTGCTGCTGCTCATTGCTGTACTTGGCGACGATCGAGCCGTTTTCGGCCAGTTCGACGCCCACGAAGGTGCCCGAGGCATAGCCGTCGGAGCGGTTGGTGGTGTTGGTCGCTTCGCCGGCGAACTTGGAGGTGCCGGTATAGTCGAAGTTGAAGACCAGGTTTTCCGCGCCGGCTGCGGCGCCGGCAATGGTCAGGTCCGGGCCGGTGGTAGTGGTCGGCAGGATCTGCCCATTGGTGCCGAAGTTCATGGCGAAGCCGGCGCCGGTCGGTGCCGCGCCGTTCAGGCTGTAATGCACGGTGACGGTGTCGGCATCGGTGCGCACGAAATACTGCGACACCGTGTGCTGGGTGCCGAGCGAGTCGTACACGACCGATTGCCTGACCATATTGTAGGTATTGCCGTCGGCCGGATTGAACGCGGCCGCCGGGGTCACCCAGTCGCCCGACATATTGCCGGCATACGCCACCCTGGTGCTGGACACGGCCGGGATCTGGCCGGTCGGGATCTCGATGTCGCCCATCGTGCCGAGCACGCCGCCGACGGTCGGGCCATAGCCCTGGACTTTCTTGCCGGTCGAGTCGACCAGCAAGCCATCGGCATTGGTCGAGAAGATGCCCACGCGCGAGTACGACACGATGCCCTGGTCGTCGCGGCTGGTGAAGAAGCCGCGCCCCTGGATCGCGGCGTCCATGCCGCGGCCGGTGGTCGCCAGGCTGCCGTTCTGGCCGATGTTCTGGGTCAGCGACTGCACTTGCACGCCATTGGCCTGCTCGCCCGCATACACCGACGCGAAATTGGCGCGGCTGCTCTTGAAACCGTAGGTGTCCGCGTTGGCGATATTGTTCGACAGCGTGTTGAGCTGTTCGTTGATGGCCTGGATGCCCGACAGGGCGATATTGAAGCTCATGGCGTATCCTTGTTAGTTGGTCGTGGCCAGCGCATCGGCGCCGGAGGTATTGCCGTTCGGCTTGCCGTTGAAACCCGTGATCCAGCCCGGCTCGACGTCGCCGACGCCTGCCACCTGCATCAGGATGCCGCCGGTCGCCGACAGGCGCACGCTGGTCAGGCGCCCGTCGATCTCCACCGCCGGCATGGTGCCGTCGGACGCTTCGGCGGCGATGCTGTATTTGCCGGCCGGCAGGCCGAGCTTGACCGGATCGATCGTGAAGCCTTGCGCGCCGGCGGCGTGCGGCGGTAGTTCGATCCGCGTCTGCGTGCCGGTGACGTTCGTGAGCACCAGGTGGGTAAGGGTGCTGGCGCCGCCCAGCTGGACGCTGCCCTGCAACGGGGTATCGTCCAGCTGTACCCGGCTCGTTTCCACCGAGACCTGGTTGCCGACCTGGCCGCCCATCGCCAGCACTTGCAGGCTTTGCAGCATGGTGGCGCTGGCGGCGGTGGTCTGGGTCATGTTTTCCATCGCCTCGGTCTGCGACAGCTGCGAGAGCTGGTTCACGAACGTGGCCGGATCGGACGGCGCCAGCGGATCCTGGTTGCGGATCTGCGCGACAAGCAGCTTGGTGAACATGTCCTTGTTGGCGCTGACCGTGCTGGCGGCAGGCGCGACGGCGCTGGTGGCGGC
Source organism: Massilia aurea (assembly GCF_040790145.1). Taxonomy (GTDB): domain Bacteria; phylum Pseudomonadota; class Gammaproteobacteria; order Burkholderiales; family Burkholderiaceae_D; genus Telluria; species Telluria aurea_C. The sequence goes on along the minus strand of NZ_JBFMMP010000011.1, from coordinate 55,884 downwards.
GCCGGTCGTGCTGCCGTTGAAGCCGAATGCGGTCGAGGTGGTGGTCGCCATGATCAGCTCTCTCCCATGCGGATCAGCGATTGCTGCATCGACTTGATGCGGCCCATGACCTCGACATTGGTTTCGAAGGCGCGCGAGGCGGCCATCATGTCGGCCATCTCGGCCACTTCGTTGACGTTGGCGTAGAACACCATGCCGTCGGCGTCGGCCAGCGGATTGTCGGGCTCGTGCATGCGGCGCAGCGGTGCGCTCGACTCGACCACGTCGAGCACCTGCACCTTGGCCACGCCGGCATCGCCCAGCATCGCCGCGAAGACGGGTTTGCGCGCGCGGTAGCCGTCCGCTTCGGTGCTCGAGACCGCGTTGGCGTTGGCCAGGTTGCTGGCGATCGTGTTCATGCGCACGGTCTGGGCCGCCATGGCCGAACCGGCGATCTGTGAAATATCCTTGAAACCCATGCGGCGCTCCTTATTGACCGGTGATGACTTTGTTCAGACCGCGCAGCTTCATGTTGATGAAGGTCAGGCTGGTCTGGAAGTCCGAGGCGTTCTGCGAAAAGGCCGCCTGCTCGACGCCGATCTCGACGGTGTTGCCGTCGGCGCTCGGGTGGTAGGGCACGCGGTACAGGGGGCCATCGCCGGACAGCGTCGGCAAGCCATCGCCGGCATCGAGCTGGTCTTGCAGCGCACTGGCGAAATCGATGTCGCGCGCCGTGTAGCCAGGCGTGCTTTCGTTGGCGATGTTGGCGGCCAGGACGCGGGTGCGCTCGGCGCGCAGCTGGAGCGCATCGGCATGCACGCCCAGCGCCTCCTTGAAATTAATCGGCATGGCGATTCTCCGGTGAAGTGCTGTGGGATTGGTTAGAATGGATATTTCCGCCTGACCAACATTGTCCAAAAATGGATTTCCTTAAGGCAACATTTAGCATTGTAACCTCTCTTTTGTGCGCTGCCGCATGGTCAGCGCAAACTCTTTCCACAGAGATACAAAAAGCGGCACGGGGCGAGCTGGAAAAGTTCGCTGCCGCGACCAGGCTGAGCGAGCCCGAGTTCGACGTGACCGTGGTCAGCAGCCGGCCAGCCCCGGCCTGCAGCGTGGCCCCCGCCATCGAGGCGCTCGACACGCGCCAGGCGGCGCGCATGCGCTTCGTGGCGCGCTGCCCTGACGGGCGCGGCTGGCGGCATGAATTCGTCGTACGGGCCCGCATGTCGGCCATGGTGGCGGTGGCCGCCGCGCCGGTTGCGGCCAACGCGGTGCTGGGCGAGGCCGACGTGGCGCTCGAGCGGCGCGACATCACGACCATCGCCGATCCGGTCGGCGTGCTGGAGGACGTCATCGGCCAGTCGAGCCGGCGCAGCCTGCGCGCGGGCGACGTGCTGCGGGCAGGCGCGCTGGCCGCGCCCATTGCGGTAAAACGTGGCGACGGCGTGATGATGGTGGCGAACCGCGATGGCATCGAGGTCAGCATGGCTGGCGAAGCGCTCGATGCCGGCGCGCGCGGCGCCATCGTCCGGGTCCGGAACAGCGCCAGCGGCCAGGTCGTGCGCATGCGCGTGATCGGCGCCGGCGCGGTCCAGCCGCTCGACTTGCCGCTGGACGAATAAGTCAGCGCATGACGACCGGCGCTCACTCGGCCGCACCCTGCAGTTTGGTGGCGATGCGCGCCAGCTTGGCAGCGTAGCCGGGATCGGTGGCGTAGCCGCCGCGCGCCAGGCCCTGGGCGAAGGCCCTGGCGTCGCTACCCGTGTTCAGGGCGCCGCGGTAGCGCGGGTTGTCCAGCAACACGCGGGCGTAATCCTGGAACGCGCTGGCCGCATCCGGATAGGCGCGGAATGTCTCGCGCGTGGAGACTGCCGCGCCGCCCACGTATTCGGTGGTGGCCGACGCGCCCGTCGCGCCGTCCCAGCGCGCGCCGGCCTTGATCCCGAACAGGTTGTGGCTGCTCGCGCCGCTCTCGACGCGCAGCGGACGCTGGCCCCAGCCCGACTCCAGCGCGGCGTGGGCCTGCACCAGTTCGGGCGCCACGCCGAGCTGCGCCGCCGCCTGGCGGGCCCAGGGGGCGATGCTGTCCAGGAAGGCTTGCTGCGTGGGCGGCTGCGCGCTGTCGGTCGCGTGCATGATCGAGCCGCTGGCGCGTGCGCGCAGCAGCGCGCCTTCGGCACTGAGGGTGCTCGCGCCGTGCAGGGCCGGCAGGGCGCTGTCGCCGTGCTGGATGTAGGCGGCTACCTCATGTGCCACGCTGCTCGTCCCGTCGTTGAAGACAGCGCCGAAGCCGGCGCCGCCGCCGGTCGCCGCGGTTGGCCGGGTTGGCACTGTCGCGAGCGTGGCGGCGGTGGGCGCCGTGGCGCGGGTGCCGATGTCAGCGTGGCGCATACAACTGGTCCTCGCCGTGCAGCACGCGCTGCATCACGCTGTGCTGGTCGGCCAGCAGCTGGCCGTTGCGGAAAGTAGCGTCCTGGCAGGCGCGCACGGTCTGTTCCAGCGCGTGCCAGGCAGCCTCGAACGCGTCGCGCGGGCCCGGGGCCAGCGTGGCGATGTACTGCGCCATCGTGCCTTGCGCGCCGAGCAGGGCGCGCACCAGTTGCACCCGCTGCTGCCGGCGCGCTTCCATCGCTTCGAGGAGCGGTCCCAGTTCGTCGGCCAGCGCGGTCAGCTCTGCGCTGCGGTGGCGCACGGCGGCATCGAACTGGCGTTCGAGCAGCATCAGTATCGTGGCGGTCTCGCGCACGTCGAGCGTGACGCCGTCGGCAAGCAGCGCATTGGCCTGGCTGCGGGTGAGGGTGGCCATGCTCAGCGTCCCGCGTGAAACTTCTGGATCAGGCCGGCCAGGCGGCCCGCGTCGAACGGCAGCTCGCCGCGCGCCAGCGCATCGCGTAATTCGGCCACGCGCGCCGCATCGAAGTCGGGAAGCGCCGCGAGCGCTTCGGCGGCCGGCTGCAAGACTGCCGACTGCAGCGCGGTGGACTGCGCGGCGCCCGCAGCGTCGGCCTGGACGGGCGCCGGCGCCGCGCCTGCGCCCGGCGTCACGGTGGAAATGGCGCCGGAAGGTGAGCCGGTAATTTTCATGCGGTGTCCTCGGGATTTGGTGTGTATCGTCATGGCGATGTCGGCAACTGGCCGCGCAGGGCGTCGAGTGCGGCCGCGTCGGGCAGGGTCACGGTGGCGCCCGCGCCCAGTGGCGAACTGGCCGCAGTAGCCGCGGCGCCGGCCGCCGGCGCGCCGAACATGCCTGCCACCGCGCGCGACTGGGCGCTGGTCAGGATCAGCAGCTCGATGCGGCGGTTCATGCCGTCAAGGGGCGCTTCCGGGTGCAGCGGGCCGCGATCGGCCATGCCCACCACCTGCAGCACGGTGTCGGTGCGCATGCCGCCGGTGAGCAACTGGGCGCGCGCCGACAGGGCACGGTCGGTCGACAACGCCCAGTTCGAGTACGCGCCCCGGTCGGCGCCGGCATAGCGGCTGGCGTCGGTGTGGCCGATGATCAGCATCTGGTTGCGCATCTGGCCGAACAGCGGCCCCATCTTTTGCAGCAGGCGCGCGAAGCGTCCGGTCGGCAGCGCGCTGCCGCGCATGAACATGCCTTGCTTGTCGGTGTCGTGCAGCATCACGCGCAGGCCGTACGGCGTGACCACCGTGGCCAGGTTGGCGGCCAGGCCGGCGCTGGCGGACAATTCGGTCAGCGCGGTCGACAGCGCCGTCAGGTCGGCCGGCGACTCGTAGGCGGTGCGCGGCGCGCTGGGGCTGCCCGGATTGCTGGTGCCGGCGTTGCCGGTGCGCGGCACCTCGAAACGTTCGATCAGGCTGCCGCTGGGCGCGGTCGCGATGGCCGGCTTGTTGCCCTGGCCTTCGAGCATGCCACTGTCGGTGGCGTCGCGCACGATCGCCTTCAGGTTCTGCTGTTCGCGCGCGGCGATCAGCCACAGCACGAGGAACAGCGCCATCAGCGCCAGGCAAAAGTCGGCGAACGCGACTTTCCAGGCGCCGCCGTGCTCGTCGTGCTGGTGCTTGGCGGCGCTGCGCTTGACGATCGTCGATTCGTGCTTGTCGTTCGGCTTTGACACGTGTTACCCCGTCATGCGGTCGTTGGTACGGCGCCGCTTGTTCTGCGATTCGTCCTCGCCGCCCATGGCGTTGATCCACCCTTCGAGTTGCGCGAAGCTGGGCTTGGTATTCAGCTGGATCAGGCGGCGCCCGGCATCGATCGCCAGCAGGGCCGGCTTGCCGGCCACGTGCGTGCACAGCACGACCTTCACGGTTTCCATGGTCGACGCTTCCGAATTGACGGTCTGCTTCATCAAGTTGGCCAGCGGCTCGAGCACGCCGTAGCAAAAGAAGATGCCGATGAAGGTGCCGACCATCGCCGCGCCGACCTTCTCGGCGATCTCGCCCGAATCGGCGCCGCCCGAGACCGAGAACATCGCCATCACGATGCCCAGCACGGCGGCCAGGATGCCGAAGCCGGGCATCGCTTCGGCGATTTTTTGCAGCGACTTCGACGGCTGCGTCAGTTCTTCGTGGATGGCGCCCAGCTCTTGCTCGAGCACGCCTTCGAGCTCGTGCGCGTTGATCTTGCCCATCGCCATCAGGCGGAAATTGTCGACGATAAAGGCGAGCAGCTTCGGCTCGTCCAGGATGCGCGGGTAGCGCTGGAACAGCGGGCTTTCGGCGGGCGCTTCGACGTGGGCGTCGAGCGCCTTCAGGCCACCGGCGGCCGTTTGCAGCAATTCGTACATGAGCAGCAGCAACTGGCGCTGGAATTCGGAATCGTGCTTCTTGCGCGCCGCGACCTTCTTGAGCTGGTGGCCCATTTCGCCCAGCACGTGGCGCGGGTTGCCCAGCACCAGTGCGCCGAAGGCGGCGCCGCCGATGATCAGGATTTCCACCGGGTGGAAGATCGCGGAAAACGTGCCGCCCATCAGGGTGAAGCCCCCGAAGACGGCGCCGAGCACGATGGCGATACCGAGTAATTGCTGCATGACGTGGTGCCTTTCTGGCGGTTTTCTGTTGTCGGTTCAGTCGCGCTGCAGCGCGGTTTTCATCTTGGCCAGCGCGCTCTTGTTGAGCTGGCAGACGCGGGCGTCGGACAGGTCGAGCACGGCGGCGATTTCCTTGTAGCTCAGTTCGAACTCGTAGATCATCTGGATCACGCGCTGCTCCTTTTCGTTCAGTTTGCCCAGCGCCTGTTCCAGGCTGCGCCGCACCAGGTAGCCGTCTTCGGGGCCGGGCGTGTGGTGCTCGGCGCCGACCGCTTCTTGCAGGATTTCATCGAAGCTGAGCATCTCTTCGGCGCTCTCGGCCAGCAGATACTGCTGGTACCCGTCGCCGTTCAAGCCCAGCGCGGCGGCCGCTTCCTGCTCGTTCGGCTCGCGCCCCAGGCTGCGTGTGAGCGCGCGCAGCGCGTCGCGCTGGCGGTGGCTGTCCTGGCGCACCGCGCGCGGGCGCCAGTCCTGGCGGCGCAGTTCATCGAGGATCGCGCCGCGCACGCGCAGTGCGGCGTAGCTTGAAAACCCCGTGTCCGGCGCGCCGTAGCGGCGCAGCGCTTCGAGCAGGCCCATCAGGCCGATCTGTTCCATGTCCTCGCGGCCCAGGGCCCCCGATACCTGGCTGCCCAGCTGGCGCACGATGCGCTTGACCAGCGGTGCGTAGGCGAGCAGGTGGCGCGATTCGTCCTGCGGCGACAAGCCCGCACTGGCCACCACGTCGCCATATTCGGCGGCGGCGGCATCGGCGTAATCGGTCACGTAGGCCACGGGCTCTCCAGGCGCATCACTCGATGATCAGCTTGCCGACCATGACTTCGGAAAACGGCTTGATATGGTTTTCCTTGGCATAGTTGGCGTCGAAGACCTTGTTCAGCTCGCTCGCGTACCCGTCCACCGTCATGGCGGAGGCTTCGGCCATGGTGCGTGCCGACAACGCCGATACCGCGATGCTGCGCAGCAGCGGCAGGTGTTCCTTGGCCGCTTTCTCGTCGTCCGCCGTCGTCGCCAGTACCAGGTCGACCGACAGGTAATGGGCCGCCTGCTCGGTCGGCGCGCGGCGCAGCATGACGATCACCTTGTCCAGCGTGACGTACTTGGTCTGCTTGACTTCGGGCGCCGGCCGGGCCGCAACGCCGCCCGCCGGGGCCGGACTCAGGTACCACATGGCGCCGCCCGCGGCGGCGGCCGCCGCGATGGCGACGCCGGCAAATGCAATGATCAGTTTGGCTTTCATGGTGTTCGCGTCAAGTCATCGAGAAAAAGGGTGAGCCGGCGTCGTCGGCATCGCGCAGCGCCTGGCCCGGCGTCCGGTCCTGGCTCTGCTCCTGGCGCGGCCGGCCCTGGCCATCGGCGCCGCCATGGCTGAATGCCTGGCTGCCGGCCTGGGCGCGTGGCACCTCGGTCACGTTGACCGAGACGCTGCTGTACTGGCGGCCCGCGAGGTCGTTGCGCAGGGTGTCGCTGACGGTGTTCAACTGGCGCAGCACCTCGGTGTTCGAGGCAGCGATATGCACCTCGAGGTTGCCGCCGTTGTGGCGGATCGCGATCTCGATCCGGCCCAGCATCGGCGGCTCGAGCCGGATCGTCGCCTGCTCGATGTTGCGGCCAAGCTGCAATTGCAGGCGTTCGCCCAGCGCTTCGTGCAGGTTCTGGCGCCAGGCGGCAGGCGGGCCGGCCAGCACGATGCTGTCGGCGCCGCGCGCGCTGGCGCCCGGACTGACGGCGGCGCTCACGCCGGCGCCCGCCGTAACGGCGTCGGCGCCGGCGCCGGCATCCGGCGCGGTGTGTTCGCTGTTCGCTGCGGTGGCCGCGACAGGCGCTGCAGCGTTGGCGATGACCTGTCCGGTGGCCTGGGCCGACGGCGCAGCAGGCGCTGCGACCGGCGCTGCGACCGGCGCCGTGGCCGGCACGGCAGCCGCCAGCGGCGGCGGGCCCCGCGTAGCGGCGACCTGGGCGAGGGCGGCCGGCGCATCGCCCGCCGCCGGCGCTTCGGCGGCATCGGCCGCCGGATCCGGCCTGAAGCCCGGCATCGCCAGCATCATGGCCGGCATGGTCACGGGCGCCACCGGCGGCGCCATCGCGGCCAGCACGATGTCGGTGGCGGTGGCGGTGGTGTCGTCCAGGACTTCGGCGGCCTCGCCCGGCGTGGCGCCGGGCGCCACGGCGGTGTCGTCCTGCGGCGCGGCCGCCGCACTGCCGGGCAGCGGCGCTTGCGGCAGTGCGCCGTCGAGCGCGATCCAGTAACCGAAGGGCAGGGCCTCGACCGGCGCTGCGCCATCGGCCGCTGTGGAACTCGCCCCGGGTGTCGGCCCGGATGTCGCCCCGGGGCTCGCTACAGTTTTCGCTGCTGTTTTCGCTGCGGATCCCGCTGCGGATACCGGCGCATCCGGCGCAGGCGCGCCGGGATTGCCGGTCACGCCCGCCGGTTTGCCGAGCGTGTTGCCGGCGCCGTAGTTGGCGTTATTCATGGTGCTGCTCATCGCCGGGTTCATCGCATCACCTCGCCTGGTTCGGGTTCGCCCGTGAGGGCATAGGCCATCCAGCCTTCCTTGTTGTTGCTCATCTCGTCGAGCCGCGTCCGCACGTCGCCGATGGCGCGGGCACAGGCCTGCGCCGCGCCGTCGTGGGCCGCGCGCAGCCGCGCCAGCGCGGTTCGCTCCGGTGCAGTCCAGGCGCCCCTCGCCGCCAGGGCCGTCAACCCCGGCGCGAGCTCGCCCGCGGCGCGCCCGAGCGCGTCCCAGTCGGCGGCAACGCTGGCGCCGTGCAGGCGCGCCGTGAGGCGCTCGATGGCGCGGATCCTATCCATTGCGGTCCTGGATGCCTTTCCAGCCCGAGCGGATGGTGGTCAGGACGCGCGTGACTTCATCGACCATGTCGGGATCGAGCTTGATGCCGGCGCCGTGCAGGTGGGCCGCGCAAAAGTCATAGATGCGCGCCAGGTTGGTCACGGTCTCGCCGCCGCCCTCGAAGTCGAGCGAGCTCGACAGGCCGTTGATGATCTCGATGCACTTGTCGATGCTGGCTGCTTTCTGCTCATAGCGGCGGGCCACGATGTGGGCGCGGGCGCGCGCCAGCTCGTCGAGCAGGCCGTCGGTGAGCAGCAGCACCAGTTCGACCGGCGAGGCACGCGAAGTCTGCGTGTCCAGGTTGACGGCGTGGTAGCCGCCGTAGGCTTCTTGATAGGACATGGCGATCTTGATTGGCTGGTAGGGATCAGTCGCTGTCGTTGCCGAACAGGGCATCGAACAGGGACACGTTATTGTTCATCACGGCCTGCATGGTCTGCAGCTGCGTGAATTGCGCCAGGTAGCGCTGGTAGGCGTTGTTGTACTGCTCGTCGATCAGCGCCTCGCGTTCGGTCAGCGTCGATTGCAGTTCCTGGGTCGCCGACTTGCGCTTGCCGATCTGGCCCGACGACGCGTCGTTCCAGCTCTGCAGGTATTTGTCGAGTTCATTGGCGATGCCGCTCGGGTCGGCGGTGGACGTGCTGCCCACCAGCGCGTCGAGCGCGTTGGGGGTGAGCGCCAGCTGGGCGGTCAGGCGGTCGGCGCGCAGCTCGAGCGTGCCGTCCCTGGTCGCGATGATGCCGAACGAGGCCAGGCTGGCGCTGCCGGCCGGGCGCAGGATGCTCACCAGGCGGTCATGCAGCGCGCGCACGCCGCCGTCGCTGGAAAACGTGCCGGCCGCGACGCCGGTGTTCGGGTCGCCGGGGCTGACCAGCTTGGCCAGGCTCGTCTTGAGTGCGTTGTAGGCGGTGACGAAGGCCTGGACATTGCCCGTGGCCGTCGCCAGGTCGGCGCCGACGGTGAGCGTCACCGGCGCCGCGCCGGCGGCCTGCGCCTTCACGAAGGTCATCGTCACGCCGTCGATATTCGTGAACGTGTTGCTGGCCTGCTCGATCGGCGTGCCGCTTTCGGCGCCGACATGGACAATCGCATTTTGCGCCAGCGTCAAGGTGCGCATGGCCCCGGGCGCATTGGCCGTGGTCAGGCTGGACGGGCCGGTAACGCCCGTGGTGTCGAGCGTGATGGCGGTATTGGCGCCGGTTTCCTTGCTGCTCAGGACCAGTTCCGACGTGGTGCCGGTGATGATCACCGACGCGGTGAGCTTGCCCTTGTTGGCGGGGGCGGCATTGATGGCCGCCGCCAGCTCGCGCGTGGACAGGGTGCCGTCGCCATCGCTGTCGGCCTTGGCCAGGTCGATCTTGAATGCTTCGGCGCCGCCCATGCGCACGGCGAGTTCGCCGCCGACGCCGGTATCGCCCGTCAGGCCGGCGAACGAGACCTGGCTGGCCGTGGCCAGCTGCTTGACAAAGAACGCATAGGCGCCAGCCGGCGCATCGGCGCTGGCGCTGCCGGTGCCGATGGCGGTGTCGCTGAACTTCGCTGACTGCGCGTACAGCGTCTTGCCGGTGCCCGTGAGCGCGGCCAGGCTGGCCTGGAATGCCGAGATGGTCGAGCCCAGTTCGGTCAGGGCGCGTGCCGTGGCGTTGGCCTGCAGCGTCTGCGACGATAGCTGGTCGCGGCGCGCGGCGACGTACTTCTCGGCCAGCGCAGTGGCCGTGGTGACGGGATCGTAGGTCGGTGCGGTAATCACTGATGCCATGCTGTTCTCCTGATGTGCTCGTTGCAGCTCATGCCGCCCGTCCTGCCATCCACGATTGGGTGGCAATCTCGTCTTCGCGTTTCTTGATGGCGCGTTCGGTATCGGCCGCCTGCGCGCCCTGTTCGCGCGCCAGCACCTTGCCCAGCAGCTCGCGGCCGACCCACGCATCCTTCAGGCGCTCCTGGGAGACCGCCATATTCGCCTCGTGCAGCGACAGGTCCACCCGGTGGCTGTCGGCCAGCGCCATCACGTTCTGCTTGTAGGCGCCGCAATTGAGCGCCAGGGCAGGGTTGCGCACCAGCGCCGCACCGGAGGCGCCGCTGCCGTGCGCCAGCGCCGTCAGGCGCTCCAGGTTGTTCCGGTAGCGCACGCGCGTGGCTTCCTGGCCGGCCAGCTCGGCCTCGAGGCGTTCGACCTGGCTCGAACGTACCTGCACCAGGGTGCCCAGGCTGCGGATCGTCGTTGCGCGCGTCATGCCATGATCGTTTTCAAGGCGTCGATGCAGCCGGCCAGGGGCGCGCCTTCGCGCGTGCCCTGGCACAGGAAGGCCTCGATGTGCGGTTGCAGCTGCACGGCGCGGTCGGTTTCGGGATCGGCGCCCGCCACGTACGCGCCCAGCGGGATCAGGTCGCGCACGCGCGCATGGCGCGCCAGGGTCGCTTTCATGCGCCGCGCCGCCAGTGCGTGTTCGGGCCCGACCACCTGCGCCATGCAGCGCGAGATCGACTGGGCCACGTCGATGGCCGGGTAGTGACCCCGCTCGGCCAGTTCGCGCGTGAGCACGATGTGGCCATCCAGGATCGCGCGCGCGGCATCGACCACCGGATCCTGCTGGTCGTCGCCTTCGGCCAGCACCGTATAGATCGCGCTCATGCTGCCCTGCGGGTTTTCACCGTTGCCGGCCGACTCGACCAGCTGCGGCATGTTCGAGAACACCGACGGCGGATAGCCGCGCGTGGCCGGCGGCTCGCCCAGCGACAGCGCCACTTCGCGCAGCGCCATCGCGTAGCGGGTCAGCGAATCGCACAGCAGCAGCACGTTCTGGCCACGGTCGCGGAAATGCGCCGCCACCGAATGGCACAGTTCGGTGGCCATCACGCGCATCAACGGGCTGTCGTCGGCCGGCGCCACGACCAGCACAGCACGCTTGAGGCCTTCGGGCCCGAGCGAGCGTTCGGCGAATTCGCGCACTTCGCGATTGCGCTCGCCGATCAGGCCGACCACGATCACGTCGGCCACGGTCTGGCGTGTGATCAGGCCGAGCAGCACCGACTTGCCCACGCCCGAACCGGCCATCAGGCCCACGCGCTGGCCCTTGCCGATGGTGAGCATCGCGTTGATGGCGCGCACGCCGACGTCGAGCGGTTCGTCGACCGGCGTCTTCCTGAGCGGATTGACGCGCGGTGGCATCGCCGCCAGTGGCTGGTCGCCGCCCAGGCGTCCCAGTCCGTCGATCGGTTCGCCCAGGCCGTTGACCATGCGGCCCATCCAGCTGGGGCCGATCATCAGGTCGGCCTTGTCGGCGCCCGGCAGCACGCGCGCGCCGGTGGCCAGGCCGCTCGCCTTCTTGAACGGCATCAGGTAAGAGACCTTGTCGCGAAAGCCGACCACCTGCGCATCGAGCCACTCGCCGTCGACCGTCTCGATGCGGCAGCGCTGGCCCGTGTGCAGGCGGCAGCCGCTCGCTTCGAGCAGCAGGCCCTGGGCGCCGACGAGGCGGCCGGTGGGCGTGGCGACCGGCACGGCGCCGATGTCGACGGCGCGCAGCGAGTCGGCCAGGGAGTGGATCGAGCCGGTCATCGCTGGACGCCTTCGCTCTGCAACTGGTCGTGGACCTGCTCCATCACCGCCGCCAGGCGGCCCTGGCAACCGGCATCGACTTCATGGTCGCCCGAACGCACCCGGCATTCGCCCGCGTCAAGGGCCGGATCCGGCAGGATCGTCCACTTTTTGGCGCGCTTCGGATCGAGTTCCAGCACCCGGCGCAGTTCTTCCGGATTCATGAATACCTCGACCTGATCGCGCGATGGCGGCATCACGGCCAGCGCCTCTTCGACCAGCGAGAGCAGCTGCACCGGCTGCAGCGCCAGTTCGGCGCGGATCACCTGGCGCGCGATCTTGCCCACCAGGTCGACCACCTCGGTGCGCTGCGCGGCGCGCAGGTCGGTCTTGAGTTTTTTCAGGCTCTTGAGCATTGCATCGACCGGCTTGGACAGCTGCTCGAAGCTCTCGAGCGCCATGGCGCGGCCTTCATCGACGCCGCGCTGCAGGCCCTCGGCCTGCCCTTGCGCGATGCCGTCGGCGCGCCCCTGTTCCAGGCCCACCTCATAGCCTTCGCGCTGGCCCTGGCGGTAGCCGTCGGCCAGCGCGCTTTGCCACTCTTCGGCACCGTTGCCGCCCGCCTGCGCACCGGCCGCGCCGGACGGACGCGCCGCGCTGAACTGGTGCAGCGGCGGGAAGTGATAGGCGCGAAATGGTTTCATGGCCGTCATTCGGCGGTCGCCTCGGCAAACAGCTGGATGTCGATCTCGCCGGCGTCGGCCAGTTCCTTGACGGTGGCCATGATCTCGCGGCGGGTCTGCTCGATGCGCGACATCGGCACCGGACCGGAACGGCGCATCAGGTCCTCGAAGCTCTGCGCCTGGCGGCGCGGCATGGCGGCCAGGATGGCGTCGCGCAGCGGCGGCTCGGCGCCCTTGAGCGCGATCGCCCACTGCTCCAGCGGCACGTCGTCGAGCAGGCGCGAGATGACCTGTTCGGTCTGGCGCGACAGGATGAAGAAGTCGTACATCGACATCTCGATCTGCGAGACGACGTCGGGATCGTGGGCCCGCAGCAGCTCGACCATGCCGGCGCGGTTGTCCTGCAGGCGGTTGAGGATGTCGGCGACCTGGCGCACGCCTTCGACGCTGGCGCTCTGCGTGTCGAGCGCGGCCAGGCAGCGGCTCACCAGCTCTTCGAGCTCATGCAGCACGTCGCGGTCGATCTCGTCCAGGCGCGCCATGTTCAGCAACACCAGTTCCCGACCTTCCAGCGGCAGCGCTTCCAGGATCTGCGACGCCAGCGCCGGCGGTAAAAAGGCGAGGAACACGGCCTGCATCTGCACGTGCTCGCTCGAGACGAATTCGGCCAGCCACTTGGGCGACGCGTACTGCAGGCGCGCCATCTTCGGGCGGATCGCATCGCCATAGATCGAGTTGAGCACGCTGTTGGCGATGTCGCTGCCCAGCGCCAGGTCAAGCGAGCGCTTGAGGTAGCTGCGCGAGGCGCCGTGCAGGCCGCTTTGCTGGCGGTAGTCGTCGAAGAAAGTCTGCAGCGCCGATTTGACGGTGTCGACCTTGATGCCGCTCATGCGCGACATGACCTGGGTCAGCGCCATCAATTCGTCGCGCTCGAGGCAGCGCAGCACGGCCGCGGCCTGCTCTTCGCCGATCGACAGCAGCACGATGGCGGCCTGTTCGACCGGGGTGAGGGCGACGTCGCCGTCGCTGTCATCGATGTTATTCAGCTCGGCCATGTTTTTTCTGTACCCATTGTTTGACGACTTCGGCGACGCGCTCGGGCTCTTTGGCGGCAAGCACCTTGAGGTGATCGACCATGACATCGACCGGCGAGCCGGACGGTGGCAAGTCGTAGTTCTCGAGCAGCGGAATCACGGTGCCCGGCCCGCCTGCGCCAGGGGCAGCCGGTGCGTCCAGCGCCGGCACGCCGGCGGGCAGGGCGCTGGCCGGCGCCATGGCGGCGCCCGCCAAGGCAGGCGTGGCCGGCAGGAGCGGCGGCGGCGCCAGGCGCGTCGTCGCCGCGCGCAGCAATGGACGGGCCAGCAAGAAGTAGGCGAGCAGCGCCCCCACCGCCCACAGGGCCCAGCTCGTCATGTCGACGACGTTGTCGCGTTCTTGCCACCAGGCCTGTTCCACGGGCGGGGCCGGGAATTTCATGGCGGACACGGCCAGCACGTCGCCGCGCGTGGCGTCGATGCCCAGGCCGCCGGCCAGGATTTTTTCGATATTCGCCAGCTCGGCCGGGGCCCAGGCCTGGCCGTTGGCGGCGCTGGCGTTGCTCAGCACCACCGCCACCGACAGTTTCTTCAGGCGGCCACGTTCGCGCTTGATCTGCGTGATGGCGCGGTCGTAGGCGTACTGGCGCGTGGTGGCATTCTTGCGCGCGCTGCCGTCGTCGGCATTCTCCGGCGCGGCGCCGCCTTCCGCGGGCGGGGCCGTGGCCAGCGCCGGCGGCCGGTTCGACAGCGTGCCCGGCACGCCCATCGCCATGCGGCTCTTTTCCATCTCTTCGCGCATCGCCTCGCTGGTGACCTTCGGCGCTTCGCCGTATTTTTCCTGCGTCTCTTCGATGCGGTCGTTGTCCACCGCGGCGGTGACGCTGACCTTGTAGTTGGCCACGCCCAGGATCGGCGCCAGCAGGTCGTTGACGTTCGCGCGCACCAGGTCGGCATGGCGCTTGGCGGCGGTGTCGCCCTGCGCCGCGCCGTCGAACCCTTCGGCCAGGTCGACCCGCGACGACAGGTAGTTGCCGGCCTGGTCCACCAGCGACACGCGCTGCGGCTTCAAGCCTGCCACGCTGCCGGAGACCAGGTTGACGATGGCGGCAATCTGCTCGTTGCCCAGGCTGCGACCCGGCTTGACGGCGACCACGACCGACGCCGAGTTGCCGTCGGCATTGCCCGTCACGAACGAGCTGGTCTTGGCGATCGCCAGGTGCACGCGCGCGCTGGCGATCGAATCCATCGTCAGGATGCTCTGCGCCAGTTCGCCTTCCAGGCCGCGCCGGAAGCGCACGTCCTGCACGAATTGCGACACGCCGAGCGGGTCGTTGCGGTCCATCAGTTCGAGGCCCGCCGGCAGCTGGGCGGTCACGCCCTTGGCCGCCAGCAGCATGCGCACCTTGCCCAGCTGCGCCGACGGCACCAGCACCTGGCCGCTGTCGGGATGGACACGGTAGGGAATCTGCTCGGCGTCGAGCACCGTCATCATGTCGGCGGCGACGACTTTTTCGCGCGCGCCGTAGACCGGCTTGTAGCTCGCTTGGTCTTGCCACATGAACATCATGACGGCGGCCGTGACCGCCACGGCCAGGCCGATCATCAGCGGCAGATTGTTGCGCAGCAGCGGCGGCAGCGCTGGCGGCGTCAGCTTGCCACCGAAGGCGGACTTGAGGGAGGAGAGCACGTGAGTGTCGCTTATCGAAAGATTCAGACCGGAAGCTTGAGCAGTTCGTCGACTGCGCCCATGACCTTGTTACGGACCTGCATCAGCATCGAGAACGACAGGCTGGCTTCCTGGCTGGCCAGCATCGCGCCGACCAGGTCGTCGCTCTTGCCGGCTTCGACAGCCGCCACCCGGGCACCGGCGGCCTGGTCCTGGGCGTCGACACCGGCGATGGCGCTTTTCATGGCCTGGGTGAACGAAAACGCACCATCGCCACTGGCGCCGCCAAGCTCGGCGAACGAGGCGGTTGCGGGGGCGACTGCCAGTCGGTTTGCATCGTTGGTCAGTTGCGCCAGGTCAGCCCGGATCAAACCGGCAAGTTCAGTTGCCATCGTGGTTCCTTAGAAATGTATTGTTGTTCACCAGCGACAAAGAATCACAATCTCTCGGGTCTGTTGGCAGAATTTGTTAAACGCATTGCGACAGTCACGGTCGCAGACCGGATGTCTCATCGTCATCACCAGGCTGGCGCCCTGTTCATCGGCAGTGGCTGCCAGAGTGGTGATGCTGCGATGCAACGGACGAATATTACCGTAGGGCAAGTGCTAAATCAAAGCGAAATGTCAAAGTTGCTGCGATTAAACTGGCTGTATAATTATTGCTTTATGGAATCAAACCCGATTGCCTTTAACTTCCAGTAAATACAGATGCCGATAAATCAATCCGATCGACCGCGCGGCCATTCGGTGCTCGATCCCTGCCTGCTGGGGCGCCCGGTGCACTTGTTGCCGGGCTTTGCCGCCCGTCTGGCCGAGGCGATCGGTGGCGAAATGGCATCGCCGGCAGGGCGCCGCTACTGGGGCGCGTATCGCCTGGAACAGCTGGCATTCGAACGTGCGCCCGAGGCGCCGGCGTTGCGCTGGCTTGGGGTGGCCGGCCCCTTTGGCGTGGCGGCCGTGGCTTTCGAGCGTACGCTGCTGTTAGGGCTGCTCGAAGGACGCTACGCGCGCCGCCAGCCGGGCGTTCCTGCTGCGGTGCAGCAAAGCCCGATACTCGAACGCGTGACGGCCACCGAAGAGCGCCTGGCCGCCGCGCTGGCCCAGCAACTGGCGAGCCTGCTCGACGGTCGCGTGGCCGAGGGCCTGGCCCGGCTCGACGGTGCAGCGCAGCGGCCGGTGCTGGCCAAGGCCGGCGCCGTGGCCACGCCGGCGATCGTGCCGGCGAGCGCGCCGGGCAAGACCGGCTGGGTGATCCGCGCCGTGCTGCGCGCCCAGTACGGGCGTCGCGCCGATGACGAGATCGGCGAGCCGGCCGGCGCCGCGCTGGAAGGGCAGATCTGGATCAGCCTCGATCACGCCTTGATGGCTTGCATATTGCAGGGCCTGAAGGCCGAACGCGGCGCGGTACGGGCGGCGGGCGGGGCGCGCATGACGCGCGAACCGCTGGCGTCGCGCCTGGAAGTCAAGCTCGAAGGGCGCCTGGTGAGCAAGGAAGTCACGCTCGCCGCGCTGTTCGGCCTGCAGGTTGGCGACGTGATCCCGGTGGCGGTCGGACGCGCCGACGTGCTGCTGGACGATTCCCGACTGTTTACGGCCTCGGTGGCCGAACACAAGGGCAAGCTGTGTTTAACCTCATTTGAAGACGCCGAATAATGGACATGAACCTCAACGAGCAACTGGGTGGCGACGTGATCATCGATGATCCGGACGATCAGGAAGCGCCGCGCGCATCTGCCGGACGCGGCGTGGCACGTCAGCTGCCGCAGATGATGCGTCGCATTCCCGTCACGCTGACCCTCGAAGTCGGCTCGGTGCGCATTTCGCTGCAAGACCTGATGGACATCGGGCCGGCGTCGGTGCTGCCGCTCGATTCGCTGGCTGGCGAGCCGCTCGTCATCAAGGTCAATGGCACCCCGATCGGCCGCGCCGAAGTGGTTGTCGCGGGCGAGCAGTACGGCCTCAAAGTGATCGACCTCGATGGCCTGAACCTGGATATCCTCGCGCCATGACGTGGTGTTCCGGGGGCGGGCGAGCCCGTGCCCCCGCGCTGTCTGCGCTGCTGCCTGCGCTGGCGCCGGCCTGTCTGCTGGCCGGCCTGCTGTATGCCCATCCGGCCGCGGCCCAGAACCAGGACCTGCTGGCCGGCGTGCTGCCCGGCGCCACGTCCACCAGCGCCGGGATGAGCGTCAAGTCGCAGATCCTGGTGCTCATGACGCTGCTCGGGCTGCTGCCCGTGATGGTCATGATGATGACCTGCTTCACCCGCTTCGTGATCGTGCTGTCGCTGCTGCGCCAGGCGCTCGGCCTGCAGCAGGGCCTGCCCACCCGCATCATCACCGGCATCGCCCTGATCCTCACCATCCTCGTCATGCGGCCCGTGGGCGAGCAGGTCTGGACCCAGGCGTTCCTGCCGTACGACCAGGACAAGATCGGGCTCGAACAGGCGTTGCGCACGGCCGAAGTGCCGGTCTCGCGTTTCATGCTGGCTCAGACCAGCAAGGCTTCGCTCGAGCAGGTCGCGCGCCTGGCCGGCGAATCGACGGCCCAGCCGCCGCAGCAGCACAGCTTTCCCGTCAAGCTGGCCGCGTTCGTGCTGTCCGAACTGAAGACCGCGTTCCAGATCGGCGCCATGCTGTTCATTCCGTTTCTGATCATCGACCTGGTGGTCTCGTCGGTGCTGATGGCGATGGGCATGATGATGCTCTCGCCGCTGGTCATCTCGTTGCCCTTCAAGCTGCTGCTGTTCGTGCTGGTCGACGGCTGGACGCTCACGGTGAGCACGCTGGTCGGCAGCATCCATGCCTACTAGCGCAGGAGGATTGCGATGAGTCCCGATATCGCCGTCGACCTCGTGGTCGAGGCCCTGCAGATCGTCATGCTGCTGGTGATGGTGCTGGTCATTCCGGGCCTGCTGGTGGGCCTGCTGGTCGCGCTGGTGCAGGCGGCCACGCAGATCAACGAGCAAACCCTGAGCTTCCTGCCGCGCCTTCTGGTGACGCTGCTGGCGGTGATCCTGGCCGGTCACTGGATGACGACCACGCTGATGGACTACTGCGTCTCGGTGTTCCAGCGAGCGGCGACGCTCGTCGGCTAGGGGCGCGCGTCGATGGAGCTGTTCGGCTTCCTGCTACCCCTGATCGGCGCCTTGTGGTGGCCGTTCTGCCGCATCATGGCGATGATGGCCACGGCGCCGGTGCTGGGTGACGGCTCGGTGCCGGTGGCCGTGCGCGCGCTGCTGGCGGTGGTGTTGTCGTTTCTGATGCTGCCCTTGACCACCAAGGGCGCGATGCCCGATCCGTTTTCGCTCGCTGGCGTGCTGGCGATGCTGGAGCAGGGCGTGATCGGCGCCGTCATCGGCCTGGCGCTGCAGTTCGCGATGGCCGCGATCAGCATGCTGGGCTTCCTGGCGTCGAGCCAGATCGGCTTTTCGATGGCGACGATGAACGATCCCATCAACGGCCAGGCATCGGATGTGATTTCAAGCCTGATGGCGCTGGTGGCCATGCTGGTCTTCTTCGCCATCGACGCACACCTGGTGCTGGTGGCGGTGCTGGGCCAGAGTTTTCTTGCGTGGCCGGTGGGCGGCGGCTTGCAGCCGATGCTGCTCGAAGCGGTGGCGCTGAACCTTGGCTGGGTGTTCTCGGCCGCGATCCTGCTGGCGCTGCCGATCGTGTTTTCCACTGTCGTGGTGCAGATCGGCTTTGGTTTTCTGAATCGCGTCGCACCCAGCCTGAACCTGTTTTCGCTGGGCTTCACGCTGGTGACGATCTTCGGCCTGATGATGCTGATCCAACTGGTGCGCTTCATCCCGGAGCACTACATCGCGATGACCAACCAGGTGCTGGAAATGCTGACCGGACAAATGAGGCTGGCCCATGGCCGATAGCAGCACTGGCGACAAGACCGAAAAGCCCTCGGCCCAGAAGCTGAAGAAGGCGCGCGACGAAGGCCAGGTGGTGCGCTCGCGCGACCTGGGCACGGCGGTGGGCATCCTGGTCAGCCTGAAGGTCTTCATGCTGATGATGCCGGGCTACCTGGAAGACATGCGCCACCTGTTCCGGCTCGTGTTCGTGCCGCTCGGCGAGGCGGGCGACCTCGAAAACGCGATGTCCACCGTGTTCTCGGCCGCGCTGCTGCTGCTGGTGCACATGGTGCTGCCGCTGCTGTTCGTGCCGCTGGCGATCGTCATCGCCGGCGCCGTGCCGGGCGGCCTGATCGCCAGCGGCAAGAACCTGGCGCCGAAGATGGACCGTCTCAATCCGCTGACCAACCTCGGCAACCTGTTCAAGCAAAAGCACTGGGTGGGGTTCCTGACATCGAGCGCGAAAGCCATTGTGCTGGGCATCGTGCTGTGGCATGTCTCGCGCGCCGGCATGAAGGGCTATCTCGAGCTGCAGCGCATGCCGCTCAACGATGCGCTGGTGCACGGCGGCGCGCTGGTGTTCGACGCGCTGATGGCCCTGGTGGCGGTGTTCGTGGCGTTCGCGCTGATCGACGTGCCGGTGCAGAGTTTCCTGTTCATGCGCAACCAGCGCATGAGCAAGCAGGACATCAAGGAAGAACACAAGAGCAGCGAAGGCCGGCCCGAGATCAAGCAGCGCATCCGCCAGCTGCAGAACCAGCTGGCCCAGCGCAGCGTGCGCAAGTCGGTGCCGACCGCCGATGTCGTGATCGTCAATCCCGAGCACTACGCGGTGGCGCTCAAGTACGACATCGACCGCGCCGAGGCGCCGTTCGTGGTGGCCAAGGGCGTCGACGAGATGGCCTTGTTCATCCGCCGCGTGGCCATGGAAAACAGGATCGAAACACTGGAACTGCCGCCGCTGGCGCGCGCGATCTATCACACCAGCCAGGTGCAGCAGCAGATTCCCGCGCCGTTGTACCAGGCGGTGTCCCAGGTACTGAACTACGTACTGCAACTGAATGCGTTCCGTGCAGGCAGGCGCCAGGCGCCGCCGCGGTTCCCCAACGAGGTGGTCGTACCACCGCACCTGAGTGAGGCTCGAGCATGAATCTGATGACTACCTTTAACGGCTTCGTGAAGGAGCTGCGCCGCCACAAGTTCGCCGCGCCCGTGTTCCTGATCGCGCTGCTCGGCATGATCATCCTGCCACTGCCGCCGATCCTGCTCGACGTGCTGTTCACGTTCAATATCGTGCTGGCGCTGATCGTGATCCTGGTGGCGGTGACGGCCAGGCGGCCGCTCGATTTCTCGGTGTTCCCGACGGTCATCCTGGGCACCACCCTGATGCGCCTGGCACTGAACGTGGCGTCCACGCGCGTGGTCCTGCTGCACGGCCACGAAGGCACGCACGCGGCCGGCCAGGTCATCGAATCGTTCGGCAATGTCGTCATCGGCGGCAATTTCGTCGTCGGCCTGGTGGTGTTCGTGATCCTGATGATCATCAACTTCATCGTCGTGACCAAGGGCGCCGAGCGCATCTCGGAAGTCTCGGCGCGCTTCACGCTCGATGCGCTGCCGGGCAAGCAGATGGCAATCGACGCCGACCTCAATGCCGGCCTGGTCAACCAGGAACAGGCGACCACGCGGCGCAAGGACGTCGCGGCCGAGGCGGACTTCTACGGCGCGATGGACGGCGCCTCGAAATTCGTGCGCGGCGACGCCATCGCCTCGATCCTCATCCTGATCATCAATTTGATCGGCGGTATCGCGATCGGCGCCCTGATGCACGACCTGGCGCTGGCCGATGCGTTCCGCGTGTACGCGCTGCTCACGATCGGCGACGGCCTGGTGGCCCAGATTCCGGCGCTGCTGCTATCGGCCGCCGCGGCCATCCTGGTCACGCGTATCGGCGAGTCGGGCGACCTCGAACAGCAGGTCGGCCAGCAATTGCTGGCACAACCGGGCGTGCTGTACTCGGCCGCCGGCGTGATGCTGATCATGGCCGTCGTGCCGGGCATGCCGTGGTGGTTCTTCACGGTGGCTTCCGGCGTGCTGGCCTGGGTCGGCTGGACGATGGCCAAGCGCATCGCCGCGCCCGATGTCGCGGGGCTGGAGAAAATGGCGAAGATCGAGGCCGCGCTGCGCGACGACCGCGTGCCCGAGCTCGACTGGCAGGCGCTGCCGGTTGTGCAGGCGGTCACGGTGGCGGTGGGCTACAAGCTGGTGGGCATGATCGACCGCGCCCAGGCCGAGCCGCTGGCCAGGCGCATCAAGGGCGTGCGCCAGAGCCTGTCGGAGCAGATGGGGATGCTGCTACCGGCAATCGCGGTACGCGACGACCTGGCGCTGCGCCCGGCGCAGTACGCGATCAGCCTGTCGGGCACCGTCGTGGCCGAGGCCGAAGTGATGCCCGATCATCTGCTGGCGATTCCGTCGCCGAACGTGTACGGCGAGCTCGATGGCATTCCCGGCATCGAGCCGGCGTACGGGATGGCGATCACGTGGATCCTGCCCGAACAGAAAGCGCATGCGCTGGGCCTGGGCTACCAGGTGATCGAGGTGCCGAGCGCGATCGCCACGCACGTGTCGAAGGTGGTGCGCGACTACCTGCACGAGCTGTTTCGCCACGAAGACGTGCCGGCGATCCTGGAGCGCCTGACGGCGCTGTCGCCCAGGCTGTCCGCGGCGCTGGACAAGGCGCTGACCCACACCCAGCTGCTGCGCGTGTTCCGCGTGCTGCTGACCGAGGGCGTATCGCTGAAGGACATCGTGGTGATCGCCACCACGCTGCTGGATAGTTCGGAGACGACCAAGGACCCGATCCTGCTGGCGGCCGAGGTGCGCTGCGCGCTGCGGCGCCAGATCGTCTCGACGCTGTTCGGCAAGAAAAAGGAGATGCCGGCCTTTAACCTGTCGGCCGAACTGGAAAACATGCTGCTCGGGTCCCTCAACCAGGCGCGCCAGAACGGCGGCGGCAAGGTCGCGCTGGACAACTACCCGATCGACCCGCAACTGCTGTCGCAACTCCAGATCAACATGCCGGTGGCGCGCGAGCAGATGAAGGGCCAGCACACGCCGCCGCTGCTGCTGGTGCTGCCGCAGGTGCGCCCGCTGCTGGCGCGCTACGCGCGGCTGTTCGCACCGGGGCTGCATGTGCTGTCGTATAACGAGATTCCCGAGAACCGGGATGTGTCGATCGTGGGCACGGTGGGGTGAGGTGGCGGGGCTACGCAGCACCGCCACCGCCTGGCTCGCAGCCCGCACCTCGTCGTTCCCGCGAAGGCGCCCGGCGAGCGCGGGAACGACGGCTCATCGGCAAACGGTACTTTCCGCTCCGGCGCTGCACTCGCGCCTTCAAGACCGCGCCACCAGTCGCCGCGTGATGATCGGCCCATCCGGCCCCAGGTGAAACGCCAGCTTGCGCTCGCGCAGCGCTGCATCACCGGCCGTGGCGCGGTCGAAGCGGCGCAGGTGCTCGGTCCATGACGGGTCGATGATCTGCTCGGTGAACAGCCCGGGATCGCTGACGTCGCGCAGCAAGGTCCAGCTTAGCGCGCCCTGGCGCAGGCGCGCGCGCCGGCTCAGTTCCATCAAGGCCATGAAGGCTTCGGTGCGGGCCGGATCGATCCGGTATTCGACCGTCAGCACGACGCGCCCGCCGTCCTGCAACGGCGAGACGGACGGCGCCAGCGCTTTCAACGCCGACGACGGCGTCATGTCTTCGAGCAGTTCGCGGTCCTGGATAAGGCGCAGCACGAGCGCCATGACCACGACGCTGCTGCCCGCCGCATACAACAGGCTGTGTTGCACCGAGTCGAGCGTCGCCACCTGGCCCCAGACCGCGGCGCCGGTGGCGCTCGCGCCCATCAGCGCCATCTGGTAGATCGACATGCCACGCGCCCGCACCCAGTCGGGCAGGGCCATCTGCATCGACACGCTCAGCGAATTGGCCGACACGATGAAGGCCATCCCCGACAACCACATCGCGCACGAGGTCAGGATCACGTTGGTGCTGATGGCCGCCACCACGATCGTCGACGCCGACAGCACGGTGCTGCCCATGACGAGCGTATCGCGGCTGAACGCCTGGCGCATGCGTGGCAGGAAGAACACGGCGCTGATCGCGCCGCCGCCCATGCAGGCCAACAGCAAGGTAAAGACAGCGGCGCCGCCACCGCCTTGTGCGCGCGCCACCAGCGGCAGCAGCGCCATCAGGGCGGTGGAGTGGAAGAACGACACCGACACCCGCGCCAGCACGGCCTTCACGCGATTGGAGTGTCGGGCAAACTGCAGGCCGACGCGCATCGCGCCGCCGATCCGCTCGCGCCCCAACGGACTTGGCACGTGCGTGCGGCGCCAGCGCATGATCACGAAGCCCGAAATCACCGACAGCACCGCATTGAGCACGAACACGTACGCGCTGCCCAGGCTGGCGATGATGGCCCCGGCCGCCAGGGGCCCGGCGATGCGCGACGCGTTCATCGCCACGCCGTTCAGGGCCAGCGCTGCCGGCAGCTGCGCGCGCGAGACCAGTTCGGGCACGATCGCCGAGAACACGGGCCAGCGCATGGCCAGGCCGATGCCATTGGCGAAGGTGAGCGCCAGCAGCACCGGCGGCGTGATGGCGTCGGCGAGAATCACCGCGCACAGCAATGTGGCGACGGCCGCGACCCAGAACTGCGTGACGATGAAGTAGCGGCGCCGGTCGAGGATGTCGGCCAGCGCGCCGCTGGGCAGGCCCAGCAAAAACACCGGCAGCATCGACGCCGTCTGCACCAGCGCGACCCAGATCGGGGCCGTGGTCAGGGACGTCATCATCCACGCGGCGGCGACGTCGTTCATCCACATGCAGGTATTGGCGATGAGCCAGGTCAGCCACAGCATGCGGAACACCGGCTCGCGCATCGGCCCGAACGCCGACGGCGGCGGGGCGGCGTCGTTCGCCGATGGCGCGGGGGAGGTAGCAGCTGCAGGCGGCCTGGACATCGTCATGCAGCAGGGGCCAGCGGAAACAGCGCGGTTGCGCAGGTACGTGTGCAGCGTGTCATTGGAGAGGCGAATGCGTGGAAACAAGCGCCATTGTAGTCGGCACCGGGCCGGGCGCGGCGCGCCGGTCAGCCCTGGGGCGGCTGGGCCGGCAGCAGCAGCGCCAGTTCGGCCACCGCGCGAAACACGGCCGGCGTCAGGGCTTGCGCCGCTTCTTCGGCATTGGCAACCATCGCGTGGCTGCGTCCCGGCGGCAGCGTGTCGGAAAAACGCCAGCGCAGCACGGTCAGTCCGGCCCGCGCCAGCGCCGCGTCCAGTTCGGGCTGCAGCCAGCGCAGGCGCGTGAGCGCGCGCGCATCCGGCGCGCACAGTTCGATGGCGAGGCCCTGCGGCGTGGGCGTGACCTGGATCACGACCGCGCTGCCGTCGGCCAGTTCGAGCTCGAGGCGCAATGCGGCGCGCGAGCGGCGCCGGCGGCCGGGCGGCCGGTCGGCATCGTCGGCCAGCACCGACAGGTGCTGCGGCGTATCGCCGCCGCCGCGCACCGTGAAGCGCCAGGCGTCATGGTGGGCGGCGAATCCGTCCGTCTGGCGCACGACCTGGCCTTGCTGCGCCGCCACCATCAAGGCCGGCGACAACTGGCCGCTGCTGTCGGCCAGCGCGCGGCTGCTCAAGGCGCTGCCGTGATTGCGCACCTGGCTGCGCCAGGCCCGTGCCAGTCCCGCGCCATCCTGCTGCTGGTAGGCCAGCTGGCGCGCCATCAGCACCTGGTCGGGCCGCATGGCCGCGCCGTCGGCGCCGGCGTTGGCCACGCCGGGTGCGGCGGTGTCGACCGGCAGCGGCGTCGAAAAAGGCAATGGCGGCGCATCGGCGGCGCCGGCCAGCACGGCGGCAGGGGCCACCACGGCGCCGACCTGCAACGGGACCGGGGTGGGAAGGGGCAGTGCGGCAACGGGGAACATATTGGCCATCGGATTCGCCTGTCATGAACAAAAAAAAAGCCAGCCGTGAGGCTGGCCTTGATGACTATACCCGGGGTGAGGCCCGGGTTGGGGTCATTATTGCAGCAGCGACATGACCATCGACGACAGGCTGTTCGACTGCTTGAGCATGGCGGTGCCGGCTTGCAGCAGCATCTGGTTCGACGTCATGTTGGCGCTTTCGGTGGCGAAGTCGACGTCCATGATGCGGCCGCTGGCCGACTGGGTGTTGGCGCTGACGTTGGCCAGGTTGGTCGAGACGTGTTCCAGGCGGTTCGATGCGGCGCCCAGGGTCGAGCGCACTTCGCCGACGGCGTCGATGGCGCTCTGCAGCTTGTCGATGGTGGCCGATGCATTGTCGGTCAGCTCGGTGCCGACGTTGGCCAGCGATGCGCCGAACGAGTTGTAGTTGGTGCTGGTGCCGCGCAGGGCGGAGTGCAGGGCGGTCACGGTGGCCGTCATGTCCAGGTTCATTTTCTCGGCGGTCGAGGCGCCGATCTGGAAGTCGAGCGAACCGACCATCGTGCCGTCGGTGCCTGCCGACGACGCCGTTGCGGCGGCGCTGTAGGCGGCCGCTGCGGTGCTGGCCGAGGTCAGGGCCGCCAGGTTTTTCAGCGAGGCGTTGCGGGCTTGCGTGGCGGTTTCCAGTGCGACCACGGTGGCCGGGTCGTCCGCATCGAGAGTGGCCAGTGCGGTGGTGTAGTCGGCTTCGGCGCCGTCATCATGGGTTTCCTGGGCAGTTGCCAGCGTGCTGGCGGCAGTTGCTGCGCCCAGGACTGCGGTGCCCATTTCGGCCGCATCGGCTTTCTTGTTCAGCAGCTTGGTGCCACCGAAGCTGGTGTTGCCGACGATATTGCTCAGTTCCTTGGCCAGTGCGTCGTATTCCGACTGCATGGCGCTCTTGTCCTTGGCGGTCGAGGCGGCATCGGCAGCCTGGGTTGCCAGATCCTTCATGCGCACCAGGATGTTGCTGGACTCGCCCAGCGCGCCTTCGGCGGTTTGCATCATCGAGATGCCGTTCTGGGTGTTACGCATGGCCATCGCCATACCACTGGTCTGTGCTTTCAGGCGGGTCGCGATCTGCAAGCCGGCAGCGTCGTCCATGGCCGAATTGATGCGATAGCCGGTCGACAGGCGGGTCATCGAGGTCGACAACGAACTCTGGTTACGGGAGATCGCGTTTTGTGCGGACAGGGCAGCGTTGTTGGTGTGAAGGCTCAGCATGTTGAACTCCTGAAGTAGGGTAGGGGAGAATTCGGTAGATCGAGTGCGTCATTCGCTCTCATGAGTACAGGGCGACAAATTTCCGCTAGGCATTAAATTCTTTTTAGAAATTATTTTGGCGCGACGTGCTTTGATCCCGGCGCGCTACCACTTCGCACCGTTCGAATCGTCGGATTGTGACACGAGCCCACAGTGTGATTCTTTTGCCACGCCCAGTCTGTACTTATGCAAATTTCATCAAAAATCATTGCATTTATGACACGGGAAAAGATAGGATACAAACCATCATATATAGTTATCTCATGACGGACGGTGACATGGAAAACAGTGCAATGGAAGGTCAAAGCCGGCGTCTATTGATGCTTCCGCTTTCGCTTGCTGTATTGGTTTTGGGCGATTTGTTTTTTGTGATCCTTCACCTGTTCCCCAAACTGATGCGACGCGTTGTGGAATATCTTCGCACGGTAGACATGGCTGGCGGTTTCGCGGGTATTTTTCAATACGTCGATATTGAATCGCTCCATCAAGTAACAATGTACTTTTCCAATCCGTTGTTTAATATCGAAACGGATAATGGGTATGCCGAAAACTATCAGCACCTCAAGTTCGCCGCTATTGTCCTGGTGCTCTGTTATCTCTGCATTAAAAACGCCATCTGGACCCTTCTTCCATGGGCGCTGTTGTTCACGTATTTTCTGGCGGACGATGCCTTGCGCTTGCATGAACGCCTGGGCTTCGTCATAGCAGAGCGAAGCACGATGACGGCGCCCTTCGGCCTGCGCATGCAGGATGTCGGCGAACTGATCGTGGTAGCCGGTGCCGGATTGATTATTCTGCCTTCATTGCTGATGGCTTACTACTTCGCAGGCCCTGCGCTCAGAAAGATTTTTCATCATCTGGCCCTGATCCTGAGTTTGTTGATTTTCTTTGGCGTCGGCGTCGACATGATGCATACGGTGTTCAGGGAAAATCAAATCATCAGCCAAATGTTTGGCCTGATCGAGGACGGCGGAGAGATGCTTGCAGTCAGTATATTCGGATGGTATGCCTATTCGCTGACGAAGCGTTCCTTAAATCTGAAGCAAGCGGCAAGTCAGCCAACGTATCATCTGCCGCATGCCGTCATGGCTGCTGTGCGTCATTAATTTTATAAACAATTGTTCATCTGCTATAACAATATATTGCGGTGTTCAAGGCTTCAAGCTAGCCAGCGCCTGAAAGCCGAGCTCGTCCCGGAGAGATGGTCCTATGGGCCGTGACAGAGCGGTCAGCCATGGTGAAGCCGGCGCGCCCAGCGTCTGACATCAGCTAGACTTGCTATCGCTGCGCAACATCACACACGTCAGATTGACCCACAGACAGGCTTACGGGATCAGTTGTGCGTGCACAGCGTAGTGGTATGCACGCAGCCAATCTGTCTACGACTGAATGTTCAATTTTGCGCGAGGTAAAATGAACGATAAATCTGCACGCGAGTTGAGCAATTCGTCACACCAAGAAGTTGCGACTCACGTAACGCCGCCAGACACCTCACCAGTCAAAGCCCGATTAACGACGATTGATATTGCCAAGGGAATCGGCATCCTGTTGATTGTCTTGGGGCATGATGCGGGATTTGATCGAAATTTCCCGCAGTTTTCCGACTTCCTGGGTGGCATTCGAATGCCGTTCTTTTTCTTTATCTCAGGTGTGACTTTTTCGCTGGGGCGGCGCAGCCTCACTGACATCGCAATCATGCGGGCAGATGCGTGGCTGAAGCCTTTCGTGGTCGTGGTCACACTGTTTGGATGTTTGAATATTTTGCGTGGGACGGGAACGCTCGAAGGATTGTTGCTGGCACTAGCCTACGGTACTGGCTTCACATTGTCACCGCGAGCAGTGTGGTTTCTGCCGCATTTGTGGCTATTATACGTGTCCTGTAGTGCGCTGTTTATGTACGGCAATTATCTATTTTCCACAGGCATCCGGCGCGTGGCGTCACTAGTCTTGTTGTTGGTGCTGGGATACGCCTTTCTCGGTGTATTCAACAATCCTTATGAAGACACTGCCTGTTTTAAAATGACAGAATTCAGCACCGCACTGTTTAATTGCGGTCTGCCGATGAGCGCAGATTTTTTGCTGATTACGTCAGTATTTTTCATCCTAGGTGTATTCATGTCAGCAACAGTCAAGAGCTTCAAGTTCAGCTTATTGCACCTGGGAGTGGCTCTGGGTGCTGTCATTGTCGTCTGGTTTTCTTTTAATGATTCGATGAACTTGAATCACCGCCGATATGACGATTTGTTGGGTACCACGGCCTTGGCCTTTTCTGGAATTTATTTGATGTTGGGCTTGAGTGGCTTGCTGGGAAAAATGGCGTGGGCTGAGAGAGGTTTGATCTTTATCGGCCGTGGCTCGCTTTTTATCCTGCTGTTTCACATGCCAATTTTGTATAACTTCCCAGCGATTCTGGCTCGGATTCCTCCTTTGAAATCCGCTGTCGAAGCGACTGCCTTGCTCTGCGCAGTGGTGGTCCCACTGGTAATTTGGCAGGTTTGCAAGCGGTTCAAGATAACCCGGGCATTGTTTTTCCCTGTTTACAAGAGAGGTCAGCCAGCAGCCCACGCGAGTTAAGGCCGGCAGCAACAATGCAGCACAGGCAGGTTTGGTTTATGATGGCGGGTTCCCTAAAGCATGTATCGCCTCTATCCTTGGCGACCAGCCCTTCTGCATGAGCTCAACTCCAACGATTTCGGCCGCCGCCGCGCCCATCCTCCCATCGCGCCGTCTCTCGGTCGCCCCCATGATGGACTGGACCGACCGCCACTGCCGCGTCTTCCACCGGCAGATCACGCGCCACACGTGGCTCTACACCGAGATGGTCAATACCGGCGCGCTGGTCTACGGCGATGCCGAGCGTCACCTGCGTTTCGACGACATCGAGCACCCGATCGCCCTGCAACTGGGTGGCAGCGACCCGCTTGACCTGGCCAAGAGCGCCAAACTGGGCGAGCAGTGGGGCTATGACGAGGTCAACCTGAACTGCGGCTGCCCGTCCGAGCGCGTGCAGAAAGGTTCCTTTGGCGCCTGTTTGATGAACGAGCCGCAACTGGTGGCCGATTGCGTCAAGGCGATGCGCGATGCGGTGTCGATCGACGTCACCGTCAAGCACCGCATCGGCATCGATCACAATGAAGAATACGGCTTCGTGCGCGACTTCATCGGGACCGTCGCCGACGCCGGCTGCACCACGTTCATCGTGCACGCCCGCAACGCGATCCTGAAAGGCCTGTCGCCGAAAGAAAACCGCGAGATCCCGCCGCTGCGCTACGCTGTGGCGTATGAACTCAAGCGCGAGTTTCCGGACCTCGAGATCATCATCAACGGCGGCATCAAGACTGACGACGAGATCGCGCTGCACCTGCAACATGTCGACGGCGTGATGCTGGGCCGCGAGGCCTATCACAACCCGTGGACCATGGCCGAATGGGACGCCCGTTTCTACGATGCGCCCGGCGCGCCGCGGACGCGGGTCGATGTGCTCGCGGCAATGATTCCGTACATCGAGGGGCAGCTACGCCAGTACGGCCCGCTGGGCTTGAAACTGAACAGCATCACGCGTCACATGCTGGGTCTGATGCAGGGGTTGCCTGGCGCGCGCGCATTCCGCCAGACGCTGTCGGACTCCAAGCAGCTGGCGTTGGGCGATGCACAGTTGCTGCTGGCCGCCGCGGCGAAGATGCCAAGTATTGGATAGGCACAATTTACATACCAAAAAAGCGTGCCCGGGCACGCTTTTTTTTCGTCTGTCGACAAATCGAGACATTTCCTTGCCGAAACTATCACGCCTGCCCAAATTTTCTTGCCGAGTAGCAACCTCAGTTCCATAATGCCCAGCTGTCCCTGTCTTGAGTTATATCAACGCTGTTGTTGCGCTGAAACAATTCAATTGGGCAAGAGATTTTCTCGCTCGTTGGTGAAATCTTGATTTATCCTGTAGGAAATAGCTGAAAGCTATAAGCAACAAAAATAGCACTTGCGCATCGTACGGGGTATCGCGGGACGCGATCTCAACCGGGCGAGTTTCGATCAATAAGTTACAGGGAAAACACGAATGAATTTGAACAGCATGAAGGTCGGCACCCGTCTGGCCCTCGGTTTTGCACTGGTTCTGGTACTGCTGGTCGCAGTCGCCGTGGTCGGCATCTTGCGCATGGCGCAGATCCAGGATCGCCTCGACCACGTGGTCAGTGTCAGTAATGTGTCGACCGGTCTCGTGATCGAAATGCGCAACAACGTCAGCGACCGTCTCGCTTCCCTGCGCGTGCTGACCCTGATGACCGACCCGGCCGACATGGAACCGGAAATCGTCAAGTTCAAGGAACAAACCGCCAAGTACGACGCAGCGCAAGCCAAGCTGGCCACGTTGTTCACGGCGCACGCCAACGCCCAGGAAAAAACCCTGCTGAACCAGATCAAGGAACACGAAGCCGCCGCGATGCCCGCCATCGCCCGTGCAACCGAACTGTACCTGGCTGCGAATGCGATGGACGCCACCCGCGTGATGATCCGCGAAGTGCGTCCGGTGCAGCGCAAGTGGACCGACGCCCTGAACGCGCTGTCGGCACTGGAAGACAAACAGAATGCACAAAGCAAGGCCGACGCCGAAGCGGCGTTCGCCAATGCACGTAACTTCATGCTGGTGCTGCTGGCACTGGCCGTCGTGATGGGTGTCGTCGCTGCTGTTGCCATTACCCGCAGCCTGCTCAAGCAGCTCGGCGGCGAGCCAGCCTACACCGCGAAAATCGCTGGCAGCATTGCCAATGGCGACCTGTCGATTGCCATCGACACGAAGGCGTCGGACCGCGGCAGCCTGCTGGTCGAGATGAAGGAAATGCGCAACAGCCTGGTCGGTATCGTCGAGCAAGTGCGTCGTGGTACGGAAACCATCGGCACCGCCTCGCGTGAAATCGCCGCCGGCAATATCGACCTGTCGTCGCGTACCGAACTGCAAGCAAGCTCGCTGGAAAAAACCGCGTCGGCGATGGAACAGCTGACCTCGACCGTGAAACAGAACGCCGACAATGCCCGTGAAGCCAATGCGCTGGCGGCGACTGCATCGGACGTGGCCCGCAAGGGTGGCGATGTGGTATCGCAGGTGGTTGGCACGATGGGTGAGATCAATAGCTCGGCCAATAAGATCGCCGACATCATCAGCGTCATCGACGGCATCGCTTTCCAGACCAATATCCTGGCGCTGAACGCGGCAGTCGAAGCGGCCCGTGCCGGCGAACAGGGCCGTGGTTTCGCGGTCG
The DNA here is from genome assembly GCF_040790145.1 of Massilia aurea. Lineage (GTDB taxonomy): Bacteria > Pseudomonadota > Gammaproteobacteria > Burkholderiales > Burkholderiaceae_D > Telluria > Telluria aurea_C. The sequence continues at coordinate 24,745 of NZ_JBFMMP010000011.1, read as the reverse complement.
TGGCATCCGAAGTGCGCAACCTGGCCCAGCGTTCGGCAGCGGCAGCGAAAGAAATCAAGACCCTGATCGGCGATTCGGTCGAGAAGGTCGAGCGCGGCAGCAAGCTGGTCGGCCAGGCCGGCGTGACGATGGATGAAGTGGTCTCGAGCGTCAAGCGCGTGACCGACATCATGAGCGAGATCGCCAACGCCAGCGCCGAGCAGAGCGCCGGCATCGCCCAAGTCAACACCTCGATCATCGAGATGGACAGCATGACGCAACAGAACGCTGCGCTGGTGGAAGAAGCCGCCGCCGCCGCCCAGAGCCTGCAGGACCAGGCAGGTGAACTGGCCCGCGTGGTCAGCATCTTCAAGCTGGAAGAGGGCGAAGAGCACATCGCGCCGCCGGCGCCGGTCGTGACCACCACTGCGGTGGTGGCCCGTCCGGTCGTCAAGCGCCCGGCGCCGCCGGCATTGAAAAAGCCGGTCGCCGCCCGCGCCCCGGCGAAGAAATCGGAAGAGGCAGTTGCAGCGCCGAAGCCGAAGAAGGTCGCCGCCGCCACTGCCGGCGCCGACGAGTGGGAAGAATTCTGATTTTTTAAGTAGTCGACCAGCGCCGGCCAGCCGTGCGGCGCGTACCAAGACCATTGCCGTTCAATTCAAAAACCTTATTTGGGGAAACCATGAAAACTCTGTCCGCCAAGCTGTTCGTTGCACTGACCCTGACCGCCGCTGCCGGCGCGAGCTTCGCCGCTGAAACCGCTGCCCAGTTCGATCCAAAGAAATGCAGCATCGAATACCCGAAGGCGTCGCTGATGAATGAAGAGCAGGGCACGACCACCGCGTCGTTCCTGGTGACCGCGGACGGTACCGTGACGGAGTCGAAGATCGACAAGTCGAGCGGCTTCAAGAACCTGGACCGCGCACTGGTCAAGGGCTTGACCTCGTGCAAGTTCAAGCCGGGCACCAAGGATGGCGCACCAGCGCAGACCTGGACCAAGGTCGACTACGCCTTCAAGCTGGACTGATCCACGCCCCCAATTTGCGCAGCCGGCACCACGTGCCGGCTGCGTTTTTGCAGCACCTCCGCAGCACCCCCCCGCAGTACATGCCTTGCGCGCCTCATCCCATCAAAAAAACAATCATGCTTGTTACAAGATTGTTGCCATATGTTACTACTGTAAAGACTTGGTTCAATCCCGTTTTTTGACGCATGCGCCCGCTATATTGGGGTCATACAAACAGAAACAGAAACGGAGCACACCATGAAAACCTTCCTCTCCACCGCCACCGCTGCTGCCGCCGCGCTCCTGATCGGTACCTCGGCCTTCGCACCTGTGCAAGCCCAGCCGCGTCATGAACGCGCCGACGTCATCATCATCAAGAAAGCGCCGCCAGCGCTGCGTCGCGAGGCGGTGCCTAACGCACGCCGTGGTTTCGACTGGGTGCCGGGCTACTGGAACTGGAACGGCCGCCGCGACCGCCATGAATGGGTTGCCGGTCACTGGGAGAAAGTGCGTCCGGGTTATGCCTATCAGCGCGCACAGTGGCGCCAGGACCGTAATGGCTGGCACCTCGATCGTGGCGGCTGGCGCCAGGATGTGCGCGGTGGCCGTGACAACGGTCCGCGCGGCGACCGCGATCGCGATGGCGTCCCGAACCGCCATGACGATCGCCCGAACAACCCGAACCGTTATTGATGCGTGATGCGGCGGCGACTATACGGCAGCTTTCACGGCGCCGTGAAGTCGCCGCCGCAGACCTGGTTGCGGCCCGATTGCTTGGCTTGATAGAGCAGGGCGTCGGCCCGTTCGACCAGCGCGGTGGCGGCAAGCGCCACGCCTTCTTCGGTCGTGCTGGCCGCGTTCGACGTGTACACGCCGGCGCTGATCGTCACGATCCCGGCGCCATTGCCCGCATGCGGGATCTGCAGGGCCATCACGGCGCTGCGGATGCGCTCGGCAACCATCCTGGCCCCGGCCGGATCGGTGTCCGGCAGCAGTGCCACGAATTCTTCCCCACCATAGCGCGCCGCCAGGTCGGCAGGCCGCACCAGGCTGCCCTCGAGCGCCAGCGCCACCTGGCGCAGGCAGGCGTCGCCCGCCACGTGGCCGTATGTATCGTTGTAGCGCTTGAAATAATCGACGTCGATCATCACGACCGACAGCGGCGCGCCGCTGCGGGCCGCGCGCGCGTTTTCCAGCCCCATCGCCTCCTCGAAGCGGCGCCGGTTGGCGATGCCGGTCAGGCTGTCATGGTCGGCCAGCACGGTGAGCGCACGGTTATGTTCCTGCAGTTGCTCGCGCGCCTGTACCAGCTCGTGCTGCAGGTGGTCGCGAATGATGATCTGGCGGACCAGGCGCCAGCCAAAGCCCAGCAGCAGCAAGATGGCGACAAACGTGATCGCCGCCTGGGTCAGCATCGATTGCAACCACTTCTCGAGGATTTCCTGTTTCGATTGCGCGGTGGCGACGATCAGCGGATAGGTGTCGAGGTGGCGATAGCTGTAGAGCCGCTCGATGCCGTCGATTTTCGAGCGCAGCATGGCGCTGCCCTTCGGTCCCTGGCGCATGAACATCTGGTGCACCGGCCCGTTGCTCACGTCGGCGCCGATCAGCGATTCGGTGTGTGGCAGACGGTAGATCATCGTGCCGTCGTCGATGGTGAGCATGATCACCCCGGCGCTGCCGACGTCGAAGCTTTCGTACAGCTTCGAGAAATATTCGATGCGGATAGTGCCCAGGGCAACGCCGGCAAATGTGCCGTCGGAACGATCGAGCCGGCGCGAGATCGGCAAGATCCAGTCGCCAGTCGATCGGCTGCGCACTGGCTTGCCGACATGCACGCCGCGATCCGCGTTCTTGCGGTGATACTGGAAATAGTCGCGATCCGCGTTGTTGTAGAGCGGCGTGCGGTCCTGCGACGTCATCAGCCAGCGTCCATCGGCGCCGAACACGAACAAGCCGTGCAGTTCCTCGACCTGCGACACCATATTTCTCAAGTGCAGCTGCAGCCGGGCGCGCGCCGCGCCGCCATCGACGCCATCGGTTTCCACGCGCTCGACAACGCCGGCGAGCACGGTATCGACCACGCGCACGGCGCTCTCGCCTTGCGCCGCGAGGGCGTGCGACATATTGGCAGTCGCCACCGCCACCTCGGCCAGGCGTTCCTTGCGCGCACGCCAGCTGTCCGAAGTCTGGATCGCCAGCAGCAGCACGCACAGCGACACAACGAACAGCACGGCATTGCGCACGGCGGGGCGTTTTTCAGCGGTCAGGCGGGTGATTTCGGGGGTGGCGATTTTGTCTGGCATGGCGGTGGACGGAGAGCCGTCACTGTTGCAAACGCCCAGGGCGGTCCGAAGCAGGGACTCTAATTACTTGTAGAAAACCAAGGAATTGTCGCACAGCATTGCCGATTTGCCGGAATTGTCATCCCCTTTTTACAAAGCGGCGTGGCTCAGGCCACCCGCAGGCCCAACTCACTGACCAGTTCAGCCGCCTGGCGCGGTGTGATCCAGGCGCCCTGGAACAGCTTGACGTCGGCCAGCGTGAGGCCCGACAGATCGGCTTCGCGCAGATCGGCATTGTCGAAGCGCGCCTGCTTCAGGCTGGCGTTGCGCAGGCTGCCGCCTTCGAACACGGTATCGCGAAAGTCGCAGGCGGCCAGGTCTGCGTCGGCAAAATCGAGCCCTTTCAAGGTCGATTTGCGAAACGACATGCGGCGCAGGTCGGCGCCGATCAAGAGGCATTCTTCAAAGGTGAGACCAAGGTGCGCCGCTTCCTCGAAATTGGCGCCGGTCAGCTTGCACCCCCGGAAGGTCAGGGACGCCAGCCGGGCGCGGCGCCAGCTGCTGTTGTTCAGGTCGCAGCTCTGGAACTGCGCATCGGTGAGGTCGGCCGCTTCAAAATCGGCTTGCCGGCCGCGGCACCGCTGCCAGGTGGTCTGGGCCAGCTTGGCCGCGTAGAACGAGGTCTCGGCGATGCTGCAGTTGATGAAATGGCTGCCGCGCAGATCGAGCCGCGCCAGGTCGGCATCATCGAGCATGCATTCCTGAAAGGTCACGCTGCCATTGGCCAGTGCCGCTTCGATTTCATCGCGGCTTGGTGAGTGATTAAATGTATGCATCTAATTGTTCCGGAAATCTCTTGTCAAAGCTGGTGCCGCTATTTAAGTTCTTATAGGGCGAAACATAGTCTACTTGAAATCGCCAGTGCCCCATTTTGCTGGCCCCATTGCAGCGCGAATAGTATCGTCTGTCACAGGCGGCGCAGGCTGTTGCACACATGATGGCAGCGCAAATGCTGAGTTTCAAGTTGAACAAAAAAAAGGTAAGATAGGGCGGCTCCCTTTATGTTTTTGATAAGCGCTTATTGTTGGTTATGCTTATTGAAAATAGTTGAAGGGTAATCGTGTTTGAGAAATTCGGAATCACAAGATGGATCATAAAAAAACGGCTGACTGGGAACTCGCTTCCGGTAGCTGGACGGTTGCGGCCAACGATGGCGAGATTCGCCTCAATCGCACGGTGATGGGCAATGCCGTCGCCGCCTCATTGAGTTCCGCCGACATTGCCGCGATCATGAACATGCGCCGTGCCAACGGTGCATCGACGCTGTACCCTCCCGAATTCAATTTTTCGCCGAGCGACGGCGCCCAACTGGCGCCGAACAGTGCAAGCAGCGCGAGCGGCGCCAGCTGGGTCGCCCCGAGCGGGGCGTCGTCCATCGTCGATGCCGGGATACCCGAAGCCGTCGGACTCAAGCGTACGCGCCACAGCGTGCCGGTCGATCGCCTGCGCCGGCATGACGCCGACAGCCTGGCCGACATGGAGCTGCCGCTGCCGCCCCCAGGCGAGTACGAATTTTTCTCGAGCACGTTCGGCACGGTCGATGCCGTTCTGCTGGCCCTCGATACCGGCAAGGGCACGCTGTTCGGCTGGTTGCCGGCGTCGAAAAAGTGGCAGCCGCTCGTCGGCGTCGGCGCGCGCCTGCTGTCCGAATCGACCTTGCCCGTGCATGCCTGGCGCGCCGAGATGGCCGCAACGTTCAATAGCCGCATCTACATCCCCACCGAACACGGCCTGGCCATGCTGGTGCCCGATTTCGCGGCCCTCCAGTTCAAGATCGATTACGTGGGCAACGCGCCGGTCGTGGGCGCCCCGGTGGCGTTCGATCACCAGGTATGGGCGCCGATCCAGCATGACGATGGCGTGGTGCAGTTCGTCTTTGCCGACGCCAACGGCGTAGCCGGCCCGCCGCTGCGCGTGGACGGCCGCTGGGCGCTGGGCACCATGGGCGCGCCATGCGCCTATGGCCGGCTCGCGGTGTGGCCGTGCGAGACGGGGCAGTTGCGCTTGCAGAAAATGACCGATGGCAGTGTTGCGGCCACCTACCTGGCCTGGCCAGAAGGCGTCAAGCCGCATTTCGAGTTCGGCAGCGTGCATATGGCGCGCTCGGGTTCGCTGTGGCAGTTGTGCTTCGACAGCAAGCTCGACAGCTACGTGTACGTGCGCCTCGGCGTGAACGAGCACGAACAAATCGCCGCGCTCAATCCGCGCATCTGCTCGGGCACCATCAATTACCGCTTTGCCACCAAGCTGAAAACCGATCCGTGGATCGAGCCTGAACACGGCGACGACGGCGCGGTCAATACGGTGGTCGTGCCGCTGCTCGAACTGGGCGAACGCAGCGCCGTCCTGGCCCTGCGCATCGACAGCAAGGCCGGCCTGGGCACGTTGCTCAATTCGACCGAGCGCATGCGCGCCCAACTGGTCTACGATGACGAAAACAACGACATCGTGTTCCACACCATCGCCGTCAGCAAGCCGTGGGAACTCCGGCTGTTCTTGCACAACCATTATCTGTGGGCATACCACCCCGGCATGCAGCGCATCCTCGGCTGGGATGTCCAGCAATGATGCCGACTGCCTGGTTTGCGGCGCTCGCTGGCGTCGTGCTGTATCTGTTTGCCGGGCCCGCCGCGGCTGTCCAGCAGGCGTTCCTGGTGCAGAATTCCGGCTGGATGGAGCCGTTCTATGCCGATCCGCAATCGCAGTTCAAACCCTTGATCGCCGCCGTGGCCAATGCCGCGGCGCGCCCGGGCGACAAGGTCATGGTGCTTGCGTTCAGCCAGTCCAGCGGCAGCAATGTCTCGCCACGCCTGCTGGGCGAAGGCAATGGCGCCGCCGCGGTCGCCGGCTGGCTGGCGCCGCTCGAGCCTGCGCGCAAGAGCGGCACCGCACTGGCCGACACCGATTTCCGCGAAGCGGTGACCAGGACCATCGGCGAAACCTTCAAGTCGCGCCCTGGCATCATCTGGATTTTTACCAACAACAAGAATAGCCCCGGCAACGATCCCGCCACGGCAACGCGCAACCTGGAATTCTACCGCTTGCTGCACCTGGAGCCGTCGATCACGCGCACCGTGGTGTTCCCGCTGCGCATGCCAGTGCAAGGCAAGTTCTTTGCCGCCAAGGGTTTGATGGTCTACGGGCTGGCCTATGGCAAGGAAGCTGGCGACGAACTGGGCCGCATGGTGGCCGAAGGCCGGCTGGCGAAGATTCTCACCAAGCCCCCGGCGCGCCTGAAACCGGTCGACCAGGATGGCGTGCGCATCGTGCCCGAGGCCGTGCTGAATACGCCGAATGTCACCGCTTCGATGGGCGCCGACAAGCGCACCGTCGTGCTCGACGTGGACGCCGACAAGCTGGTGCCGCACATCCGTTTGAAGGCTTCCTTGCAGAACCTGTTCTATCCCTACCTGATCGCCGGGGCCAGCGTCGATGGGCAATTGCGCACGCGCGCCGGCACGACGCCGCTGACCGTGGCGCCGACGGCGGTGACCAATCTGGCGCCGGGCGCCAGCCAGTCGATCGACGTCAGCTTCAAGCTGCCGCTCGAAGAAGTGCCTTCGGCCTGGTCGCGCCAGGCGATCGCGGCGATGGGCAAGCAAGTCATCATGCCGATGTCGGTGGGCCTTGGCCTGAGCAATCAACGGCTGGCCTTGCCGGCATCGTTCAAGACCGAGATGCAGGATCTGTTTCCGGGCGACCCGCTGTCGGACGTCTTCGTGCCGCCGGACAGTGTGCGCTCGTCCACGGCGCAGGTGCCGCTGATCGTGCGCGTGCAATATCCATTGACGCCCGTGCTGGTGATGGTAGGCGGTGTGCTGGCCTTGCTGCTGGCGCTGGCGGCATTCGGCCTGCTCGCCATGAAGAGCACGCGCTATCCGATCGTCGTCAATGGCGTGCGCCGCAACGTGGTGCTCAAGCCGTTCAAGTCGCTGGCGATCCAGTCCGACGACGGCGTGGCGGTCGGCGAAATCCGGCGCGGTCTCGGCCGGCCCGCGGTGGTCAAGGTCGAGTCGGGCCAGACATTGACGATCGCATCGTAATCAATTCAAGTAGTCCCTACATCAATCAGGAGAACGTGGCATGACGCAGCAAGCAAAAGATAACGCAGGCTTTACCCTGCCGGCCCCGGTCGAAGGCGAGCAGGCGCCAGCCGCGCCGGCAACCCCGGCCATGGGCACGGCCGAGACCGTCGAATCGCTGCCGGCGACGACGGGCGCCGAGGTCGATACGTCGTCGCGCGATGCGCTGATCGGCGGGGGCGTGCTGCTGGTGCTGTTCATTGCGTTCTTCTTTGCCAAAAATGCGTACGCGAACATGTTGGTTAGCAAGCGCGTGCCGCCGGGCAAGGCTAACGCGTCGGGCTGGTGGCTGTTCATTTTCCTGGCCAGCCTGTCGACCGGCGTGGTGCTGGCCGCGATCAATGCGCCAAAGTTCATGGCGCCGTTGATCATCGGGCCGCTGACGCTGATCGGCCTGATTGCGCTGGTGCTGATGCTGCTGTCCTCCCGCAAATAACAAGCCCTAGACCAGGAACCACGCGACATGGCAGATAATCTGAACCAAACGATCGGCGCCGATTTCGGTATCGGCATTGGCGAGCGCAAGCAGGAGCAGAGCATCGACCTGCGGCCGACGCTGTTCATCGGCATTGGCGGCACCGGTATGGAAGTGCTGATGCGCGTACGCCGCCGCATCCTCAATACGCTGTGGGGTGGCAACGGCGCGCGCACCCGCGTGGAGAGCCTGGCCGAGTTCCCGGTCGCGCAGTTCATCCAGTTCGACCTGGATACCGGCGCCGTCATCGACAGCGGCCGGGCACAGGCCGAAGACCTGCAATTTGACCAGGTCAAGTTCACCGACGAGGAAAAGATCGTCGAGGCCTTCGACATGGACAAGTACAGCCGTGACGACGATGCGCTTGAGAAATATCCGCACATCAAGGAATGGCTGTCGCTGACGCCGAAGAAAATCCGCGAACTGGGCATCGATCCATCGAAGGGTGCGGGCCAGATCCGCGCCGTCTCGCGCCTGTACCTGTTCGACAAGTACACCAAGATCCGCGACAAGATTCGCCTGAAGCTCAAGACGCTCAAGGCCGGCCTGTCGCACGAGCAGCAACTGGCGCGCCTGGGCCTGCGCATGGAAACCGAGAAGTTCCGCATCGTCATCGTGGGCTCGGTGGCGGGCGGCACGGGCTCGGGCGCGTTCCTCGACATGGGCTTGCTGGCGCGCTGGCTGGCCAAGTCCGAGGTGGGCAATGCCGACGTCGAACTGATGCTCTTCCTGCCCACCGGTTATGCCGGCGCCAACAAGGAGCGCACCGAAGCGAACGGCTACGCCGCGCTGATGGAACTCGAATCGGCCATGCTCGGCAACAAGGGCTACGTGGGCCGCTGGGATGCCTACGACCAGCCCGAACTGCCGCGCGAGCCGTACAGCGAAGTCTATCTGATCGACTCCGGCAACCTGGCCCAGCAGCATACGAATGACGTCAAGGATGTCTACCACATGGTGGCCGACACGCTGTTCGAAGACTTCGCGTCGGGCGACTTCGCGCGCCGCAAGCGCTCGGTGGCCGTGAACCAGGCGCAGCACAAGAACTTCCTGCACGATGCGCTGGTGCCTAAGAACCGTTTCGCCGACATGCGCCTGTCGTACTCGAAGCGTTTTTCTTCGTTCGGCCAGGCCGTGCTCGACTCGCGGCAAGAGGCGCGCCGCGACGAGCGCGCGCACCGCTGGGCCGGCGCCATGCTCAAGGCCTTCTTCGGCGTGGGCGGTGTCGACACGGGCGCCAACCGCGCCACCGACAAGCAGCGCGACGAATTCATGGCGGCCCAGATGGCGCTGCGCGCCGCGCCGTTCAGCGACTTCCCGACCTTCTCCGACCGCAACGTCGAGCTGAAGCGATCGAGCGGCGAGTTCCTCGATTACGCCCTCGTCGACGACCTGCTGCAAGACAAGCACGGCCTGCTGCTGGCCGGCGTCGAGCAGCGCGTCAATGGGCGCATCGACAGCATCCGTACCGGCTTTGACCGCGCCGAGTGGCCGACGCAGGTGCGCGAGACGGTCCAGCAGCTCGAACGCGACTCGGTGCGCGACCAGGATTCCACCGCCGACACCACCGAAGACCGCGTGGTGAAACGCCGCCGCGAAGTGCTCGAACGCATCAAGCTCGCGATTCGCGACCAGCTCTACGCCTACCTCGACAACAAGGATTTCGGCGGCCTCGAATACGTGCTGTCGCTGGTCGAGCAGATCAAGGACCGGCTGGAGGCGCCGGGCACCGGCCTGATTAGCGCGCTGAAACTCAACAGCGAGCGTTACCGCGAAATCAAGGAAGCGGTGCGTACGCGCGAATACGAGCGCCTGCTGGCCAATCTTGAACAGACCAGGGGCGGCTTCCTGGGCATCGGCAACAACGAGAAGCAGGCCGTCACGGTGCTGGACCACCTGCGCATCGAAATTGCCAACGCGCTCAAGTTCCACCTGCGCGCCAAGGCCGCCGACGAGGCCGCGATCCTGATGGCCGACCTGTCCGCGTGGCTCGGCAAGAAGAATGGCGTCGATGCCCAGGGCCGCGCCATCTGGAACGGCCTGGTCGGCGAATTCCAGGCCGGCCGCGAATCCGTGCTGGCCATGCTCGGCCAGCTGCAGCACGCCAACGCCATCATCCAGCAAGACCTGAATAAAGACCACGCCACATTGATCACGGTGCCAGTGGCCGAGCGCAATGTGCCGATGCCAAGCGCGCTGCAGTTGCGGGAATGGGCCGACGAAGCGTTCAAGGACCTGGGCGGCTCGAAGGTGCTGTTCCCGATGCTGGGCGACAGCGCCCAGCGCAGCGACATCCTCAACAAAGTCAAACGCATGGCCGAGCGGCAGTTGTCGCTGGCGGGGGCGGGCGATGCAGAAAGCGTCGACAACGATCCCTTGATCGAAGCGCTCGAGCAGATGAATCCGGCTGAACGCATGGACCGTTTCCGCAAGCTGCTGGCGTGCGCCATGCCATGGATCGACGCGAACCTGTCGGGCGACTTCACGGTCAAGGCCGACCAGTTCAAGTGCTTCGTGGGCGTGGCCAACGCTGACCGCTTCAAGCGCCTGTTCGGCGCCGAGCTCAACACCTGCATCCCGACGCACGCCAACATCACGGCGGCCCAGTTGTCCATTGTCGAGACCGGCGTGCCGGGCCGCGCGGTGTGCTACTGCGAACTGTCCGGCATTCCGATGACGGTGCTGCGCGGCATGGAAGGATGGCGCACCAGCTACCGCAAGGAAGCGGAAAAGAACCCGACCCACACGCACATCGACTCGACCCAGTTCAGCCACCCGATGGCGCCGACGACCGATGAGATCAACCGGCTGGCGGAGGACTTCAAGCAGTACCTGCTGGCCGTGATGCTGGGCCTGCTCACCCGCTCGACCCAGCGCGTGATTCCGCGCGGCCAGTATCAGTTCGCCGTCGCGCGTGGCGATGTGCGTCGCATCGGCAACGAACGCGCCATCCGCCAGAACGGTCTGCCGGCCACCTACCGCGACGCCATTGTCGAACGCGTGCAGGAGCGCCTGGCCGAGCTCGATGCGAGCCAGACCGTCGCGCTGGCTGCGCTGGCCAGCTATTACGAGACGGCCGTGTACACGCCGAAACTGGTGGAAGACGCAACCGGCGCGCAGGACGACCGCAAGGGCTTTGCCAGCGCAATTGCCGGCGAGGCCAGGCGCGAGCTGGCCGAGAAGGCCCGCCGCAAGGGCATGAGCCAGCGCGACATCGACCGCGCCGACGAGCAATTGCTTGAGGTACTGAGCGAGTGGGCGAGTGTCGTGCCGGATTCGGATGAGGACGCCTACGACTGGGAGGTGCGCGAGCCGGGCGAGGATGGACATCTGCGTCTGAAGTACGTCGTCAAGCCGGATGCCTTCAATGCCGGCAAGCTCGATGGCTTGCTGGCGCCGCAGGCAACTGCGCCCATTGCCACGTTCCCGGCCGGCGCGCCGGGCATGCCGCCGCCACTGGGCGCGACGCCACCGCCATTGGGCGGCATGCCGCCACCGCTCGTCGAGCATCAATATCACCTGGGCATTGGCGGGCAGCAGTTCGGGCCGTACACCGCGCAGCAGATCGTGCAGATGGTGCAGGCGGGGCAGGTCGTGGTCGCCGGCACGAAGGTGTGGCGCGCTGGCCTTGCCGCCTGGGGCGAGCTGGCGCAGTTGCCGGAATTGACGATGTTGTTCGCACCACCGGCCGCGCCGCCAGCGCCACCACCGTTGCTCTAAGGATGAAACTTTGAAACAGTGTTCTGTCTGCAGCGCAACGCTGCAGGGTGAGGTCGCTTACTGCCCCTTCTGTGGCGAAGGGACCGACGCAGCGGCGCGCACGGCGAAGCAGGGCAGGGCTGCTGCCATGACTGCGCCGGCAGTGCCGCTTCAGGCGCCGCCAAGCGTACCTGCACCTGCCGCGACGATCGTGACACCGCCGCCCGCTTCGGCGCCGGCGGCCATTATCCCGCCAGCGGCGCCACGGCCGGCCACGCCCCCAACGCCCGCGCGGCCTGTTCCCGTCGCCGACCGCGCACCGCCACCGCCCGCGAACAAAAAGGGCGGGAAGGGCAAGTGGATTGCCGGCGGGCTCGTGCTGCTGTTAGTCGTGTTCTATAACATGAGCTCCGGAGATAAACCGCTGGTCGAGGAAAACGCGTGCGAAACAGCGTTTGATTTGGGAACGAAAGCCGTCACGGCCGGCGACCTGACAGCCGCGCGCACGCACGCTCTGCGGGCCAGCGCCGAATGCGGCGACAGTGGCCGCGCCAAGACCGACACCTTGCAACGTGCGATTGCGGCGGCAGAAAAGACCGACAACGCGTGCCTGCGCAATTTCCGCACGATCGACGGCTTGATGCAGGACAGCCGCCCCGGTCGTGCGCGCGCGGGCCTGAACGAATTGACGGCAGCATGTTCAAACAAGCCGGAAGCCGAAGCACTGCGCAATCGATTGGAAGCGACGCAAGAAGCCGTGCAGGCGGCGCTGGCCGAGGTGCGCACTGCGCTCGGTGCGCGCGACCCGGCGCAAGCCAGGGCCGCGCTGGCCAAGCTCTCCGGCCTGAACCGCGATGAGCCGAACCTGGGGCAGCTCAAGGGCGAGATCGATGCACTGGCGGCTGCCATTGCTCCAGCAGCACAACCGGTGCAGCCCGCCGAGGTCTTCATGCCCGGCGCCGCGCCGGTCCAGCGCCCGTTAGCGCGGGATGTGGAGCGTGCTGCAACGCGTGCGCCGGATACTGGCGCAGCCCAGCGCACTGCGATGGCATCGACGTTCCTGCGCGATGCCGAGCAGGCGCTGTCGCAGCGCAAGTTCGATGCCGCCAAAACCTACGTGGAAAGCGCGCGCCGGGTCGACCCCGACAACCCGCGCCTTGACAGCTTGATGCAGCAGATCCGCGACCGTGAGCGCCAGATGCTGCAAGAAGAAACGACCATCAGATAATGTCCGTCTTATCGGGAAATAACATGAAAACGCCAATGAACAAGATCGTTGCGCTGACCTTGCTGACCAGCCTGGTTGCAGGCTGCGCCACCACGGGCCAGAGCGGCATGACGCAAACGCAGTACCCGCAGGGCGGCGTCGCCGCCGAGCAAGATCCTTGCGCAGTCGGTTCGTCGGCACTGATGGGCGCCGCCGCCGGCGCACTGCTCGGCGCGCTGATCGATGGCAAACGCGGCGCGGCGCGCGGCGCTGCCGCCGGTGGCATCGTGGCGGCACTCGGCTGCGTGGCGATCAACTCGCAATCGCGCCAGACGCGCAGCGCGGCCCAGGTCGACGGCGATTTCATCCGCACGCGCGGCCGCCTGCCGGCAGAGCCGCAAGTGGTGTCGTATCAGCCACGCCTGACCAACAGCACGGTACAGCGCGGCAAGCCGGTGGTGGTGACGTCGACCGTCGAACTGGTGAATGGCGCAGCGACGCCTGTGCGGGAAGTGCGTGAAGAACTGGTGGTGTTCGATCAGGATGGCAAGCGGTTTAAATCGGGGTCCAAGCCACTGGTGAACAGCTCAGGCGGTCGCTTCGAGAATTCGTTTGAAATCACATTGCCGAAGGATGCGTCGCAGGGCAGGTATGCAATGCAGACTAATTTGTACGTCAATGGGAAGCTGTCGGCCTCGCGGGATTTGAATACGCAGTTGGTGTGGAATGGCGTGGCGCCCGTGCTGGTGCTGGTGGCGAGCCGCTGATCGGTTGACGGGTCACTGCATGACTCCAGTGGCGGCTGACGTGTCGACGGGCGCCCGAGCGGCCCCGCATGAACGTCAGGCCCGTCGACGGTCAACCAGGCCCGGAGGTGGCGCAGCAAGCATGACGGCGCGCGTCGAGTCGTTGGTGATCGCCGCCTCGACGATCCGGTTGAGGTCGCGCGGTGAGATCGGAAAGTCGACGTAGGCGGACACTGTTCTAAGGTGCATCGTTTCGGCTTGATAGGCCACCCCGACGATCACTGGAGGGCGCTGCGGTGCAGTTCGTAGTGCCTCCACAAACGATGAGATGTCTTCCGCGTACTGGCTGACGCCAGCAACGACAAGACTGTAGTCGCCGCTACTGATCATCGACAGGGCGCGACGCTGGTCGCCAGTGCACACGGCGGGTATGGCGTGAAGGTAGAAGACTTGTTTCAGGTCGTGCCGGGCGAGCATATCACTATCGAAGATCAGTACTTTCATTGGACAGGACGCTTGAGGCAAAAGGAGCTGATGTTAGCCTGTCATGGTTCAGCGTCAGGGTCAGCGTACGTCTTGTGAGCGTGTGGGACCGGACTGACTTGACTCGTCAGGTGGTTCAAAGATGAGCCAGCCACGATGATGATCTTGTACCTCCTAAAAAATGAGCTACCGCCCGGATCCCTGTAGCTAAAAGGCTTGTGTAGTCCGTACCTGCTACAGCGAGTTTTTGTGTATCGCCCGCAGCGAAACGGTGGCTTTTCTTATGTATGCATTACATCTCCAAAACAGCAATTCTCTGAGTGCCTTTTGACCATTGCTATTACGCATGAATTAGCAGAAAATTAAGCACAAAAAGCGATAGCGATTTTTCGTGGTAGCTACAAAAATGTGCGAGGAAAATTAATGCTAGAACGAATCCAGCGAGTCCAAGGAATCGGATTGTTGCATGATGTAAATGCGAAGCCACATCAGCTTCAAAAAGCTACTCTCATCTATGCAGACAATGGCCGCGGGAAGTCAACGTTAGCGGCAATATTGAGGTCAGCCTCAACGGGCTTGCCAGAGCCAATCGAGGAGCGACGGACAGTCGATGGGACGTTGCCACCAAGCGTGTTATTGGACTTTTCCAACGGCGTTAAAGCAGAGTATGCGACCAAGAAGTGGACCAAAGCGTGCCCCGAGGTGCTCATCTTCGATGGCGGATTCATTGAAGAAAATGTTTGCTCTGGCGGGGCGGTTGGCCCTGGCCACAGAAAGAACCTTCTGCAGTTCGCACTTGGAGCGGCAGCGGTTGATGCGAGAAAAAAAGAAGAGCATGCCACTGCCGAAACTGTGAAAGCGACCGAGGCGTGTAGGCAGGTCACAGCTCAGCTTGCGGGATACCATGGTTCATTGGCGCTTTCGGCCTTTGAAAAGCTGGTTTTACCTGCAGATGCGGATGCGCAAATCGCAGCACTTCAAAAACGCTTAGCCGTGGCAACCGGGGCCGCTGAGGTATTGAAACGCCCGATCCCACGAGAAATCGAATTGCCACGATTTGATTCCAACGCATTGTTTGGCATTCTCCAGACGACGCTTGAGGACATCCAGAACGATGCCGAGCTGCTTGTTCGGAATCATATTGCATCCGTTCCAATTCTAGGTATCGAAGGATGGATCAGTTCCGGCCAGATTTTCGATGACGGTAGAAATTGTCCCTACTGCGCACAGAACACAACGGGCTTAGGACTCCTGCACGCATATAAAACACATTTCAATACGGCATATTCCAGCTTGAAGTCTAAGGTTGCTCAACTGAATCGCGGGCTTGAGGTGCGTTTAGGCCCGCAAATCATAGCAACCTTTATTGATCGCCTTGATACCGTGGTCGCACAGCGGGAAACCTGGGTGCAGGATATTGATTTGGTTCTACCTGAATTTGATAAGGCTACTGCCGAGGATCTTTTAACTGCGCTTAATCATCTACTAACCAAACTTATACAGGCTAAAGAAGTTGATCCGACATCCAAGGTCGGCGAAGCAGGTGATATCTTTCAAACGGAGCAGCTTTGGGCGGCACTCGTGTGCTTGATGGAGAGCACAAATGAACAGATACGGCGGTGTGGATCAGCTATTGAACTGTTCAAAAAGGGCCTTGCACAGGAACAGCCAGCTAGCGTTCAGGTGAAAATAAATACGCTGATCGCAGCCAAGCGCCGGGCTGAGCCGGTAGTTGTTGCATTACTCACGAGCTTAAAGGCAAGCAAGGTCACAGAGGCGACATGTCAAGCAGCGAAGAAAAAAGCACGTGAAGAACTTGATGCGATTATGTCAACTACGTTAGGCGTATACGAAAAATCGATAAACGTCCTGTTGCAGAAGTTTGGCGCTACGTTTCGGATTGAGAAGATGGACGCTAACTTTAGGGGTGGCGCGCCGCGCACAGATTATGGAATCAAGATGCGTGGGAAGTCAGTGGTTTTAGACGGCGGTGTACCACGATTTGCGACCGCTCTTAGTGATGGTGATAAACGGACCTTGGCATTTGCTTTTTTTGTTGCATCAAGCGCAGCAGACCCGAAGATTCAAAGTAGGATTATCGTCATCGACGACCCTATGTGCAGTCTTGACGCAAATCGAAAGCATCATACTAAGACCGTCCTGCGTTCGCTGCATGCCAAAGCTGACCAGCTTATTCTTCTAGCTCATGACCCATTCTTTATTCGAGACCTGCGTGACGAGTTGTTGTCGAAAGATGGGCAATCTCAGGTACAGATTCTGCAATTATGTCACGCCGAAAACGGTTATACCAAAATAAGTAAATTCGATGTGAGTCAAGCATGTGAATCAAAATATTATCGAAACCACCGTATGCTTAAAGAATTTTGTTCTGGCACCCGCCAGGAGGAACGAAATGTGGCCATGGCGTTGCGGCCATTCTTGGAAGGGTATATCCATCGACGCTTCCCGTTATTGGTTCCGGAAGAGGTTATGTTTGGCAGCGCAATTGGAATCATTAAGGCGGCCCAATCACCAAGCCCGTTAGCATTCGCGCACGCTCTGGTTGACGAGTTGAGCGAGTTAAATGCTTATGCCAGCCAATTCCACCACGACACGAACCAAGGAAATGCAGACGGCGTACCTGTAATAGCAGAGGAGCTTCGCGCGCATTGTGAACGTGCTCTCCATCTTGCGTACAGCGGGCAGGCGAGAGCATAGAGTTAATCGATTAGATCTGCCCAGCCCCCAGTAGGCTATTTTTCTGAGAGCGCATGGAGATAAAATGCGTTAACCATCAGCAAGGTGCCAAAGCCCGTAGCTCATGATTGTCCAGTTCAGACCCTCCAAGATTCGAATTTGAACCTAACGTGTACCCGAGGCCTCGCTATTATTGAAGGCATTAAACAAACCTAGAACGCATATTTAATTAGCCACGACCTTTATGAAGATAACTCCAACGACGCTCACACTCCAACAGTTCTTCTCAGTCGGCAACGAGCAGTTCCTGATTCCGCCATACCAACGCCGCTATGCATGGGGTCAACGCCAGCAGCGTGAATTGTTCGACGACCTTCGCCTGCTTGCGTCAGGCGACACCCACCTATTGGGCACGGTGCTCTTCCTCTCGGAAACCCACAGGCCTGGAATTAACCAACTTGAACTAGTGGATGGCCAGCAACGTGTCACAACCATCACGATCCTGATGCGCGTACTGGCGCGTCGATTTGAGCATGAGAAGAAGGAAAAGACCGCGCAGAAGATCGCGGAGCTGCTGCAGTGTGAGGGCGTGGATGAGCAAGTGATGCCGAAGCTTCAGCTCGGCGACCTCGACCATAGTGACTATGTGCGTATCATGGACGGCGGCGATATCTCGGAGACTCAAAACGGTTACCTGTCTGGTGCTTACCAGAACTTTACCCTTTGGGTGGGACAGTTGTCCGTGGATGACCTTAATGCATTCTTCCACAAGCTCATGAACAGTGCGTCGATCATTCGGTTGGATGTAGGGGCAGCCAAGGATGCATACAAGCTGTTCGAGACGATCAACAATCGTGGGTTACGACTGAAGCCAACGGACATTATCAAGAACTTCCTGCTCGGGCACGCATCGTCGCTGCCTGCCGGCACATTGGACAAGGTGAAAGACGACTGGCGCAAGTTGACTGTCTTGCTGGATGGGCTGGACAGTGATGACTTCTTTCGCCAATGGCTGGGGGGTAAATTACACCGAAAGGTCACCAAGACCAAACTCGTGGCCGACTTCAAAGCATACTACCTGCGCCATGTGCAGGAAGCCGAGAGCATGGCCGAGTTCATATCGTCCACCATCAAGGACGACGAGGACGAGGACGAGTCCGAGGATGTGGCTATCACCTATGAGCCGGACGAAACCACCGAAACACCCGTCAAGATCAAGAAGATCAAGCTCACGATGTTTGCCAAGGCGCTGCGGCGTTCGGCCGAACTGTACGCTGAATTGCTATGGCACCAGACCACATCTGCCAAGGTGAACCGGCATATCGCAAACCTGTGGCGTATCAAGGCGTTTCAGGCATTCACTTGGCTGCTAGACATGTTCGGACGTCAGAGCCTGGACGAGAAGGCCCAGGTTCGATTGCTGCGGGCATTAGAGGCCTTCATGATGCGTCGGCATATCTGCGAGAAGCGCTCCAACGAGTTAGAGACCATCTTCGCAGGTCTGACGGGCATTGCCGAAGAGGGCTACGAGAAAGCAGTCCTAGAGATACTGAGGGATCATACGCCAGACGATGACGAGTTCGAGTCCGCCTTCGCTTCGTTCCCGTTCGTCCCTGCAGTGATCAACCGTGCCCGCTATGCGCTGGAAATGTTCGAGTACCAAGCCATCGGGCACAAGAACGAATACTACCTTGCCGAACCTGACGAGCTGGAGCTTGAGCACATTATCCCGAAGGCCGCTGACAAGGCCACCACCAAGAAGGAATTCGGCGACTGGCCAAGTTACTTGGGCGAAGGCTGGAAGGCCAAGCATACCAAGATGTTGCATCGCATCGGCAACATGACCTTGCTGGCCGATGAACTGAACGTGGTGGCATCGAACAACCCGTTTTTGGCTAAGCGCAAGGAGTACGCTCAGTCCAACATTCAGCTCACCAAGGATCTTGTTAGCCTTCCCCATTTTAAATTCAGACAGGTAGAGGATCGTTCCAAGGCTTTTGCCAAGCAGGCCGTGATGCTGTGGAGGGTTTAATTAGTCGTGTTTGAATTCGCCTTAACAGGAGGCGGCAATCTCAGCTTCCTGGGGGGAGGGCGACTGGTTGCTCTACGCGGTATGTTTGCTGGTCAGCGAGCTAAGTTGCTATTATGCAACGGCGCACACATCTGGGTGCGCCATTTATAAGGAAGCCTAGGCCTGAGAGTGGAGGCAATGCCGTAATCTTTTAGCCTTAAGTTAGCGTCTGCTGATGGGTGACGCCTTATGTTTGCGATGGCGGTTTAGGGGGCGCACTTTTTTCTTCGCTATATTTCTACAGTTTCGCGAATGCAGGGGCTAGTCTAGTGGCGAAGTGCCGATCAGTTAGGAATTACAAGTAGCGCTACAAGCGCCAGCTGCAAAATTGACGGAAGGTTGTAATGAAAAAAGGGTCACACGCCGAAGCATGTAACCCTTTTTTTCCTACGAATTCTGTGGGGTGGCTGATGGGGCTCGAACCCACGACAACAGGAATCACAATCCTGGACTCTACCAACTGAGCTACAGCCACCACTGAACTACATCTGTCTCGTTGTTTCCGCGACAGAACAAGATTATATAAACTTTAGGCCATGCTTGCAAATTTAATTGTATGGCGCGTCTGGCAACGGTTGTGGCTCAGCAATATCCACCGCGCAGACGGGAGGATCGATCCCCAGCAAGCTGCGAAAAGCGGCCCCGAACACCGTCGCACTGGCCGTTGTATAGCCAGTCAGCGCGGCAGGAATCGAACCCGCATCGGTAACGCGAAGAAGCCCACTCGCGGCAAGCAAGCGCGCCAACTGCCGCGCCACCGCGTCACCGGTATCGACCAGCGCCACGTCGCCACGCCCGGCGTCCAGCAGCAGGCGCTCGATCGCGCCACGCACCAGCGGATAGTGCGTGCAGCCCAGCACCAGCGTATCGGCATCCTGGGCCAGCAGCGGGGCGATGAAGCGCTCCAGCATCGATGTCGTGGCATGCGACGCCAGTTCACCGAACTCGATCTGATCGACCAGCCCCACGCACGGCTGCAGTAGAAATTCGACGCCGGTATCGCGATGGATCTGGTCGCGCAGTTGCAGGAACTTGGCCCCGCGCAGCGTGCGCTCGGTCGCCAGCACGCCGACCTTTTTGCTGCGCGTGAGGGCAGCAGCGGGTTTCAGTCCTGGCTCCACCCCGACAATCGGCATGCCCGGATGTGCCTCGCGCAGCACGCGCACGGCCGCCACGGTGGCCGTATTGCACGCCACCACGATCGCCTTCGCGCCTTGTGCAATCAAAAAATCGGCAATCGCCAGCACGCGCGCGATGACCAGCGCTTCCGGCTTGTCGCCATATGGGGCATAGCCGGTGTCGGCAACATACAGCAGGTGTTCATGCGGCAGCTGCGCCTGGATGTGGCGCAGCACCGAAAGACCGCCGACGCCCGAATCAAAGATGCCGACCGGGGCGTCGTGGGGAAGCGTGGCAGGAACCATGCAAGTAAGGAGTGTGTTTATGCGACGTTGATCGGCACACCGCGCAGCGATTCAATCTTGGCCGACCATTCCTTCGGCCCGGTGTTGTGGACCGAGGTGCCGGTCGAATCGACGGCGACGGTCACCGGCATGTCGGTCACGTCGAACTCGTAGATCGCTTCCATGCCCAGATCGGCAAAGCCGACGACGGTGGCCGACTTGATCGCCTTCGAGACCAGATACGCCGAGCCGCCCACCGCCATCAGGTACGCCGACTGGTGCTTCTTGATCGATTCGATCGCCACCGGGCCGCGCTCGGCCTTGCCGATCATCGAGATCAGGCCGGTCTGCTCGAGCATCATGTCGGTAAACTTGTCCATGCGCGTCGCGGTCGTCGGGCCAGCCGGGCCGACCACTTCGCTGCCCACCGGATCGACCGGGCCGACGTAATAGATCACGCGGTTGGTGAAGTCCACCGGCAGCGATTCGCCCTTGGCCAGCATGTCCTGGATGCGCTTGTGCGCGGCGTCGCGGCCGGTGAGCATCTTGCCGTTGAGCAGCAGGGTCTGGCCCGGCTGCCACGAAGCGACTTCTTCTTTCGTCAGCGTGTTCAGGTCGACGCGTTTCGATTTCTGGGTGTCCGGCGTCCAGTTCACATCAGGCCAGCTCGACAGCGCAGGCGGTTCGATGTACACCGGGCCCGAGCCATCGAGCACGAAGTGCGCGTGGCGCGTGGCGGCGCAGTTCGGGATCATCGCCACCGGCTTCGAGGCCGCGTGGGTCGGGTACATATTGATCTTCACGTCCAGCACCGTGGTCAGGCCGCCCAGGCCCTGCGCGCCGATGCCCAGCGCATTGATCTTGTCGCACAGTTCGATGCGCAGCTCTTCGAGCTTGTTGTTCGGGCCGCGCTGGCGCAGCTCGTACATGTCGATGTCTTCCATCAGCGACTCTTTGGCCATCAGCATCGCCTTTTCAGCGGTGCCGCCGATGCCGATGCCGAGCATGCCCGGCGGGCACCAGCCCGCGCCCATCAGCGGCACGGTTTTCAGCACCCAGTCGACCAGCGAGTCGGACGGGTTGAGCATGACGAACTTGGTCTTGTTCTCGGAGCCGCCGCCCTTGGCCGCCACTTTCACGTCGACGGTCTCGCCCTCCACCAGTTCCATATGGACCACGGCCGGGGTGTTGTCCTTGGTGTTCTTGCGCTCGAAGTGCGGGTCGGCCACGATCGAGGCGCGCAGCTTGTTGTCGGCGAAGTTGTAGGCGCGGCGCACGCCTTCGTTGACGGCATCGGTGACGGTGCCCGTGATGCCCTCGAAGCGCACGCCCATGCCGATTTTCAGGAACACGTTGACGATGCCGGTGTCCTGGCAGATCGGGCGCTTGCCCTCGGCGCACATGCGCGAGTTCGTCAGGATCTGGGCGATCGCATCCTTGGCGGCCGGGCTCTGCTCGGCCTCGTAGGCGCGCGCCAGGTGCTGGATGTAATCCGCAGGGTGGTAGTAGCTGATGTACTGCAGTGCTGCCGCGACCGATTCGATCAGGTCGTCTTGGGTAATCACGGTTGCCATGTTCGCTCTTTCAGGAGTACCAGGAATGTTTTGGTTTTAGGCGTGCTTGTCGTTGTGCGTGCTCATCACGATGCGGTCGGTATAGGCGATCGCCATGGCCGAAAGCAGGAACGCGAAGTGGATCAGG
This sequence comes from Massilia aurea, assembly GCF_040790145.1. Taxonomy (GTDB): domain Bacteria; phylum Pseudomonadota; class Gammaproteobacteria; order Burkholderiales; family Burkholderiaceae_D; genus Telluria; species Telluria aurea_C. The sequence continues at coordinate 2,851 of NZ_JBFMMP010000011.1, read as the reverse complement.
GTTTGGAAGAACAGCGTCTTCACGTCGTACGACGACGCGTTGATGAAGGTCTTGAGCAGATGAATCGACGAAATGCCGATAATCGCCATTGCCAGCTTGGTCTTGAGGACCGACGCGTTCACGTGCGACAGCCACTCTGGCTGGTCCGGGTGACCATCCAGGTGCATGCGCGACACGAACGTCTCATAACCCCCGATGATCACCATGATCAGCAGGTTCGAGATCATCACCACATCGATCAGGCCGAGCACGACCAGCATGATGATGGTTTCATTGAGCCGCGTCGGGCGTACGGCGCCCGGGACGCTGACGGCATCGATGATGTGTTTGAGCGAGTCGGCATTGCCCATGGCGGCGCCGATCAGGTCGACGAGTTCGACCCAGAAGTGGAAGACGTAGACGCACTGGGCCAGAATCAGGCCAAGGTACAGCGGCAGTTGCAGCCAGCGGCTCGAGAAAATCAGGGAATTGAGGGGCGACAGCTTGCGAAACGGCTGGTTCGGGGGCAGAGACGACATCGGGATACAACTCCAGGAGGTGCGAGAAAATTCAGCACGGCATTTTACACCGGCGCCAGCGTTGCGGTGTCGTACGGCGCGCACTTGCACGCTTTACAACGGACGGCGTTAGAATGAGTCGGGCGGCGATGCCATGCCGCAGGGTTGCCATGTAAGGGCGTCGTAAGCGTGCGCCCCTATGGTATCGGCATAACCTAACTAAAATGGAGACCAGCATGTCCGAAAACGAGACGACGCAAGATCAATCCCAAGGCCGGCAAGAACACCGCGTATTCCAGCCGCCGCGCGAATTCACCGACAAAGCGGCGATCAGCGGCATGGCCGCCTACGACAAGCTGTGCGCCGAAGCCGCCAGCGACTACGAAGGTTTCTGGGCGCGCCTGGCGCGCGAGAACCTCGACTGGCACAAGCCATTTACCAGCACGCTCGACGAGTCCGACGCGCCATTCTACAAATGGTTCGGCGACGGCCAGCTCAATGCATCGTACAACTGCCTTGACCGCAATCTGACCAACGGCAACGCCGACAAGACCGCGATCATCTTCGAAGCCGACGACGGCGCCGTCAACCGGGTGACCTACCGCGAGCTGCACGAGCGCGTCTGCAAATTCGCCAACGCGCTCAAATCGCGTGGCATCAAGAAGGGCGACCGCGTCATCATCTACATGTCGATGTCGGTCGAAGGCGTGAGCGCCATGCAGGCCTGCGCGCGCATCGGCGCCACCCACTCGGTGGTGTTCGGCGGCTTTTCGGCCAAGTCGCTGCAAGAGCGCATCATAGACGCCGGCGCGGTCGCGGTCATCACGGCCGACGAGCAGCAGCGCGGCGGCAAATCGCTGCCCCTGAAAGCCATCGTCGACGAAGCGCTTGGCCTGGGCGGCTGCGATACCGTGAAGGACGTCATCGTCTACAAGCGCACCGGCGGCGACGTCGCCTTCAAAGAGGGCCGCGACCTGTGGCTGCACGAGCTGGTCGAAGGCCAGTCGGCCGAATGCGAACCGGAATGGGTGGACGCCGAGCACCCGCTGTTCATCCTCTACACGTCCGGCTCGACCGGCACCCCGAAAGGCGTGCAGCATTCCACCGGCGGCTATTTGCTGTGGGCCGCGCTGACCATGAAGTGGACGTTCGACCTGAAGCCGGACGACGTCTTCTGGTGCACCGCCGATATCGGCTGGATCACCGGCCACACGTATATCGCTTATGGCCCGCTGGCCGTCGGCGGCACGCAGATCGTGTTCGAGGGCGTGCCCACCTTCCCGAACGCTGGCCGTTTCTGGAAGACGATCGAGAAGCACAAGGTCAGCATTTTCTATACCGCACCGACAGCGATCCGCTCGCTGATCAAGGCGTCGGACGTGGACGAGAAAGTCCATCCGAAAAATTCGGATCTGTCGAGCCTGCGCCTGCTGGGTTCAGTCGGCGAGCCGATCAATCCGGAAGCCTGGATGTGGTACTACAAGAACGTGGGCGGCGAACGCTGCCCGATCGTCGACACCTTCTGGCAGACCGAAACGGGCGGCCACATGATCACGCCGCTGCCGGGCGCCACGCCCATGGTGCCGGGTTCGTGCACGCTGCCGCTGCCGGGCATCATGGCTGCCATTGTCGATGAAGCCGGCGCGGATGTGCCGAACGGGCAGGGCGGCATCCTGGTCGTCAAGCGCCCATGGCCGTCGATGATCCGCACCATCTGGAACAACCCGGACCGTTTCCGCACCAGTTACTTCCCGGATGAGCTGGGCGGCAAATATTACCTGGCGGGCGATGGCGCGATCCGCAACAAGGACACCGGCAACTTCACGATCACGGGCCGCATCGACGACGTGCTGAACGTGTCGGGCCACCGCATGGGCACGATGGAAATCGAATCGGCGCTGGTGGCCAATTCGCTGGTGGCCGAAGCGGCGGTGGTAGGGCGGCCGGATGACACCACGGGTGAATCGATCTGCGCCTTCGTCGTGCTCAAGGGCGCGCGGCCAACGGGTGAAGAAGCCAAAAAGATCGCGAACGAGCTGCGTGCGTGGGTGGGCAAGGAAATCGGTCCGATCGCCAAGCCGAAAGAAATCCGCTTCGGCGACAACCTGCCGAAAACCCGCTCGGGCAAGATCATGCGCCGTTTGCTGCGTGTGCTGGCCAAGGGCGAGAACATTACGCAGGATGTGTCGACGCTGGAAAATCCAGCGATTCTGGAGCAATTGAAAGAGTCGGCGTAAGCCGCAAAATCGACGCTAGCCACCACCCTCAAAACCGTCATTCCCGCGCAGGCGCACTGCTGTCCGGAATAATCTTGTTGACTGTCGCATCAGAATAGACATCCCTGATTTTTGATC
>NZ_JBFMMP010000010.1:0-175089 GCF_040790145.1 Massilia aurea | reverse complement strand
TTCGGCGTGATCCATTCTGGCAAGCCCTATGACCCAAAATTTGCGCCTTAGGGCTTGACAGGGGAGACGGTATCTACTTCCGCAACGACCGCGGAAACCGCAAGTGATACGTCAGTCCCTGCCCCGGCGCACTCTCCACCCGCACCGTCCCGCCGAGCGCCCCGGTCACCAGGTTGTACAGGATATGCGCCCCCAGCCCGCTACCGCCGGTTCCCCGCCGCGTGGTGAAGAACGGATCGAACAATTTGTCCAGCGTGTCCGCGTCCATCCCCGCGCCATCGTCGGCGTAATCCATCGCCACCCAGCCGTCGCTGTCCAACGCCGCGCGCAAGGTGATGTTCCCGGCCTGTTCGCGCTCGAAGCCGTGCACGAGCGAGTTCATGACCATATTGGTGAGGATCTGCGACACCGCACCAGGGAAGCTGTCGAGCATCAGGTCGGGCGGGCAATCCACCGCCACCTTCACCGGCCGCCCCTTGAGTTTCGGGTGCAGCGACATCAACACCTCGTTCAGGTACTGCCCCAGATTGAAACTGCGGATATCGTCCGACGACTGGTCCACCGCCACCTGCTTGAAGCTGCGCACCAGGTTCGCGGCGCGCTGTGTATTGGTGGTCATGATGCGCAGCGACTGGTCGACGATGTCGAAGAAGCTCGCCAGGCTGTCTTCGGTCATCTCGCCGGCCGCCAGTTCCTCGCGCGTGAGTTTCAGTTCCTCCACCAGGTGGCTCGTGGCCGTCACGCAAATGCCCAGCGGCGTGTTGATTTCGTGCGCCACGCCGGCCACCAGGCGGCCCAGCGACGCGAGCTTTTCCTGCCGCACCAGTTCCGATTGCGCCTCTTGCAGCGCGTGCAGCGCGTCGTTCAGCGCCGCATTCTGCTGCTCGAGGGCCTCCTTGGTCTTGCGGATCTTGCGGTCGGCCTGCATGCGCGCAATCGCCACGGCCACATGGCTGGCCATGAACGCCAGCAGGTCGAGGTCGGCCTTGGTGTAGACAATGGCCGCGTCGTAGCTCTGCACCACGAGCACGCCGTACGGCTGGTCATTGACCAGCATCGGCGCGCCCATCCAGCTGGCGATGTCATTGCTGCCCAGCGGCTCGGTGACGGCGCCGGCAGCCACCAGCGCCTTGAAGCTGGCCACATCGTGCAACTGCGCCTGCTTGGTCGACAGGATGTGCGAGCACATCGCCTTGCCGAACGGGAAGCGCTGCAACGGCGGCGCGCTGTCCTTCTGGTCGACAAAGTAAGGGATGCTGATTTCCTGCGTGCGCGGGTGGTAGAGCCCGATCAGGAAGTTATCGGCCACCATCAGTTCGCCGATGATGCGGTGCAGGCTGGCGCTGAGCTGGTCGGCGTCGAGCGCCTGGGCTGACAGGTCGGCGATCTGGTACAGCGCGTGCTGTACCTTCTCGGCGCGGCCGCGCTCGGCCACCTCGTGCGCCAGGGCTGCGGTGCGTTCCGAGACGGCGCGTTCCAGCCGATCCATGCTTTGCAGGCCTTGCAGCGCGTTCGAGACGTGGTTGGCGATCAGCGCGAACAGCGCCAGGTCTTCCTCGCTATAGGTATGGTCGCTCGAGTAACTCTGGATGACGATGGCGCCCAGCGCCTGGTGATTCTGGTCGAGCAGCGGGCAGGCGACGAAATGCTCGGGCGTGCTGCCGCTGCCCCAGCGCCCGGCCGCCTTGCGGTGGCGCTCGATGAAATCGGCGGCCGTCAACACCAGCGTCTGGCGGTTGAGCAGCACCCAGGCCGTGGGTGACTGTTCGGGTGAGGCGAGCTGGATGCGCTCGAGCGGATCGCGCGTGCCATCGGCTTCGTCGACAAAATAGGGAAAGCGTACGGTGCCGTCTTCACGGTCGGCCAGCGCCACGTAGAAATTGGCCGCATACATGATGCGGCCCAGGGCGCCGTGCACGGCCCGGATGAATGCGGTGATGTCGCTGCAGCTGGTCGAGAGCTGCCCGATTTCAAGCAGCATCGACTGCACCGCTTCCAGCCGATCCAGTCGGTCCAGACGTTCCATACTCCCCCCACGTGTTCGTGAAATGCATTTAAAAATGCGCAGAGGAAATAGTAGCAGCTAAGGACAGAGGGCAGCAGCCTGCCACTGCCTGGATGTCGTTTTTTAGCGCGGTGCGCGGAAATCGGCTTCGACCCAGGCCTGGGCCGAGCTTGGGGTGAGCTTGAAGGTGGTCGCCACGCGCACGCGTGCGACCTGCTCGCCCATTTCGTCGGTGGCGGCCAGCATCGCATACGGGTCGTCGTCGTCCGGCACGATGTCGAGCGTCACTTTCAGCTCGCCCTGCTCGGTGAAGATGTACAGGTTCTTGTGCAGGATCGCGTGCATGTGCTGCTCATGGCGGCGGATGACTTCGGACGCCGTCTTGATCAGCGTATTGAAGGCGTTGACGTCGAGCGGCTTCGGGTTCTTCTTGTCGCGGCCCATGGTCCAGGGACCGACCAGCGCCGGTTCGGGCTCGCCATCCTTGTACATCGCCACGGCCCAGCCCTCGTCGTCATCGTTCTTGATGACGCGCGCGGTCCAGCCATTGCCCTGCCACAGCCGGGGTTGCTGCACGGGGCCGCTGTCTTCTTCGCTGTCGTCGGTGTCCAGCATCTGGTCGTTCATGTGTCGATGTCCTCGGCGCTCGCGCGCCCAAAACCACGATCATAGAGGAAACCGGCCCCATGAAAAAGCCCGCACGGCGACGGTGCGGGCGATTGGTGAAATTAGTCGTCGACTAGGCCGGGCAATCGTCGACGATGCGTGGACAGCGCCACGATGGACCGGGCGGCGGCATGACCGGTGGACCGACCGGAATCGGGCGCGGATCGCCGTTGGGCGATGGCGTGTGCCGGTTGAACGGCGTGATGATAATCGGCGGAATGGCGGGCGGCGCCGACGGCGGATCCTTGGGATCGAACGACGCGAGAGCCAGGTCCCGAATGGCGTAAAGCACAGCGTACATGGGGTCCCCCTGGAACAGAGCAGGCTGTCAGTATAGGAAACGCTGCCGTGATTGCAAGGACCGATTCCCTTCATTCTGGCTGGTCCGGCCTATGTACATTTCGTCCCGCGGATTGCGCAGCCTGTCGCACGCCGCTCGCGATGGATGCCCGCCGCGCATACAGTTCAAACATGCAAGACCAAGACGCTCAACCCAACCACCCGCGAGGACTGCCATGAAAAAATACGCCCCCTACGTCATCCTGTTCCTGTTTGCCGCCATGCTGTGGAATATGTTCGCCTGGAGTGGCGATATGGCGGTCAATCTCGATGGCGAACACATCGACGGCCCGCTGGGCTTCCTGCTCGCCACGCTGTTCGCGGGCGGCGGCACGCTGCTGGCGGCGTTCATCTCGATGATCGTGGCAGTGGTGCTGGCGGTGGTGTTCGCCGGGGTCGGCGCTATCCTGATCGGCTCGCTGGCGATCGGCGCCGTCGTGCTGGCGCTGGTGATTTCGCCGCTGCTGCTGCCGCTGGTGGTGCCTGTGGCAATCGTGTGGTACGTGATGCGCCGCTCGCGTCGGGTTGATTTGAACAAGGCCGCTGCGGCCTGATCAGATCGCGTTCCCCATCAACCCCAGCACGTCGTTCCCGCGGAGGCGGGAACCCAAGTTATGCTTGATGTGCCACCAAATCAACCTTCTCGGCAGCGCATCGGACTTGGGTTCCCGCCTGCGCGGGAACGACGGTTTTGAGGCTAGCGCAATTGTGCAGTTTGCCCAAGCTTGCGCGCCACGTACTGCTCGTAACCCCTGGCACGCAAGGCGCACGCCGGACACGTACCGCACCCGTGCCCCCAGGCATGCGCCTCGCCCCGTTCACCGAGGTAGCAGGTGTGCGTGTCGAAGCGGATCAGATCGACCAGCGCTTCGCCACCCTCCTGCTGCGCCAGTTCCCAGGTCTGGGCCTTGTCGATCCACATCAGTGGTGTCTCGACCTTGAGCCTGGTCGCCATGCCCAGGTTCAGCGCCACCTGCAGCGCCTTCATCGTGTCGTCGCGGCAATCCGGGTAGCCGGAGAAATCCGTTTCGCACATCCCGCCCACCAGCACGTTCAGCCCGCGCCGGTACGCCACCGTCGCCGCCACCGTCATGAACATCAGGTTACGTCCAGGCACGAATGTGTTCGGCAAGCCATTTTCTTGCATCTCGATCGCAACATTGCTGGTCAAAGCCGTGTCAGAGATCTTGCCGATCAGGGACAGGTCGATCATGTGATCGTCGCCCAGGCGCGTATCCCAGTCAGGGTTCAGCGCGCGCAGCTTGGCCAGCACGCCGGGGCGCACCGCCAGCTCGATCGCATGGCGCTGGCCGTAATCGAAGCCGATCGTCTCCACCCGCGCATACCGTTGCAAAGCCCATGCGAGGCAGGTCGTGGAATCTTGGCCGCCGCTGAACAGGACGAGTGCGGTATCGGTGGAGAGAATGGTCATGGTCGTATAGAAATAAAAAACGGCAGTCAACCGCGAATTCTGGCACAGATCGCCGCCGCCGTGGCCGGGAACCTGCGCTTGTCCAGACGCGCACGCGCAACGTTTCACGTCCGACATCGACTTTGCCAATCAGTTAAGATGCCAATGAGTATCCCAATGGAGCGTCACGTTGTCACGATCGAATCCCCACCAGCGCAAGGGTCCCCGCCAGCGCACCCTTCCTCCGCTGCTGCAACGTTCCCTGCTGGGTGTCGGCGCATTCGTGTTTGCCACTGCCGTGTATGCCCAGAGTACGACCGCTGTCGACTACACGGTGCGCATCGATGCACCGCGCGCGCTGGAGACGCTGCTTGAAGAAAACCTCGACCTGATGCGCTGGCGCGGCAATGCGCGCGTCGACCTCGACCAGCTGCAGCGCCTCGTCAAAGAGGCGCCGGCCCAGGCCACCAGCCTGATCGCCACCGAAGGCTACTACTCACCCAAAGTGTCGGTCGGCCTCGATACCAGCGGCGCCCGTCCGGTCGCGCGCGTGATCGTCGATCCGGGCCAGCCGGTGCTGGTCGGCGACGTCGACCTGGTGCTGCAGGGTTTTGCTGCCTTTGAAGAAGGCGGCGCACCGTTCGACGCCGGCGCCCTGCGCAACCGCTGGACGCTGCCGGTGGGCAGCCAGTTCCGCCAGGCCGACTGGGAAGGCGCCAAGAAGGGCCTGGTGCGCGATATCGCACAGAGCCGCTTCCCGCGCGCGCGCCTGGTCGAAACCAGCGCGACCGTCGACCCGGACTCGCGCCGCGCGCTGCTGCGCGTGGTGATCGATTCGGGCCCCGAGATGCGCTTCGGCGACTTGCGCATCCGCGGCCTGAAACGCTATCCGGCCCAGGTCATCACCAATCTCAACAAGATCAATCCGGGCGACCAGTACAGCGAAGCGGCGCTGCAGGCGCTGCAATCGCGCGTGCAGGACACCGGCTACTTCGCCAGTGTCGAAGTCAGCACCGACATGCGCGCCGTGCTCAATGCCGAAATCGCCGACATCAAGGACGACGCCGACAGCGACGCCAACCCTGCCACGCCGGAACCGGCAACCGGCCCGACCACGCTGCCGGTGGTCGTGCGCGTGACCGAGAACAAGCAAAAGAATGTCGAGGTCGGCGTGGGCTTCTCGACCGACACGGGCGGGCGGGCGCAGCTGAGCTACGACGACCTGAACGTGTTCGGCAAGCGCTTCAAGAGCGACCTGATCTACGAACAGAAACGCCAGACCGCCAAGGGCGAATTCTTCTGGCCGACCACGGCCAAGGGCTACAACGACAGCATCAGCGCCGGCGTCGAACGCGAAGACCTGCGCGGCGAACTGACCACGCTGGCCAGCGTCGCGGCGCGCCGCGCCTGGGGCACGCCGCTGCTCGAACAAAGCGTGACGCTCGAAGCGCTGACCGAAGAGCGCGAAGTGCAAGGCCTCGAGCCCACCCGCACCAAGAGCCTGCCGCTCACGTACAGCATCACGAAGCGCAAGCTCGACAGCCTGATCCTGCCAAACAACGGCTACGTGGTCAACGCACAGCTGGGGGGCGCCGTGCTGCCGATCCTGACGGATGAAAAATTCCTGCGCATGTACCTGCGCGGCATTTACTACAAGCCGGTCGGCACCGCCGGCACGCTGATCCTGCGCGGCGAAACGGGCGCCGTGGCCTCGAAGGAAAAGCTCGGCGTGCCGAGCACCTTCCTGTTCCGCGCCGGTGGCGACCAGTCGGTGCGTGGCTACGGCTATCAAGAACTGGGCGTGCAAGAAAACGGCGCCACCGTTGGCGGGCGTTACCTGGCCACCGCCAGCGCCGAATACCAGTACTGGTTCAAGCCGCCCTGGGGCGTGGCCGTGTTCTATGACGTCGGCAATGCCGCCGACAAGTTCGGCGACCTCAATCCCAAGTCGGGCTACGGCGTGGGCGCGCGCTGGCGCAGCCCGGTCGGTCCGATCAATGTCGACCTGGCCTATGGCCATGCAGTGCGCAAGGCGCGCCTGCACTTCTCACTCGGATTCACGTTCTGATGGATACACCTGACACCAATTCGACGCCCGATCAACCGCAGCCGGGCAAGCCGCGCCGCTGGCCGCGCCGCGTGGCCATTGGCCTGGTCGCCACCGGCGTCATCGTCGGCGGCACGCTGTGGTACCTGGGCCGTGAAACCACGCTGCAGATGATCGCCCAGCGCGTCGCCAGCGCCACCGGTGGCAAGCTCACGCTCACCGGCATTACCGGTTCGCTGTACGGCAAGATGTACATCGAGCGGCTGGTCTGGCGCACCGACGAACAGGTCGTTACCGCCAACAAGATCGCCATCGACTGGTCACCGAGCCAGGTGCTGTCGGGCGGCATCCTGATCGACCAGCTGTGGGCCGCCAGCGTGCGCATGCAGACGCTGAAAGAAACCGACGAGCCGTCCGTGCTGCCAGCGAGCCTGGCCCCGCCGTTCCGGGTCGAGGTCGACGATGGCCGCTTGAGCAACATGACGATGGTGAACATGGCCGGCGCCGAGACGCGCATCGACAATATCCGCGTGCGCGCCAAGGGCGACAAGCGCAGCTGGGTCGTGCAGAATGCGGCGGCCACCACGCCGTGGGGCCAGGTGGCGGCCAACGCCACCGTCGGCGCGGCGCGGCCTTTTAAAATCGACGCCTCGGCCAGCCTGACCCAATCACAGGCCAGCGCTGGCGCCCGCGCCGCGCAACTGCAATTGAAAGTCGGCGGCGACATCGAAAACGCCACGCTGATCGACGCCACCGGCACGGCCGGCCGCGCCATCGGCGACGCCCACTTCACGATCGCGCCGTACGCCGAGATTCCGCTGCGCGCGCTGCGCATCAATGGCCGCAACGTCGACCCGGGCTTCTTCAACCCCGCCCTGCCGACGGCCGACCTGACCTTCGCGGTGACCGGCAAGCTCGATGAACAACGCAATATCAGCGGCAGTGTCGACATCACCAACACCGGCCCGGAAGGCACGATCGACCAGCAACGCCTGCCGCTGCGCGCGGCGCGCGGCCAGCTGGGCGGCAATTTGTCGGCGCTGAACGTCTCGAATGTGCTGCTCGACTTCGGCGCGGCCGGCAAATTCACCGGTACCGGCGGCGTGCAGCGGGCCAAGGACGAAGAAGGCATCGGCACCGCGCGCTTCGCGCTGCACACCGACCGCTTCAACCTGCGCGAGGTGCATTCGGCCATGAAGCCAACCGCGATCAAGGGCGATATCGCGGTCACCAACGAAGCCACGCGCCAGACATTGGAGGCCAACCTGATCGACGCCGGCCTGCGCCTGAGCGCCCTGGCCACGCTCGAAAACAACGTGGCCACGCTGCGCGAAGCGACGCTGCGCGCCAGGCGTGGCAGCGTGACCGCCAGCGGCACGATGAACCTCGAAGGCGACCAGGCGTTCAAGGCCACGGCCAGCGCAAATCGGTTTGACCCATCAGAATTCGGCGACCTGCCGGCGGCCGACATCAACGCCACGGTCAACGCCGCCGGCATCTTGAGCCCCGCGTGGAAGGTCGATGCCGACTTCGCCGTGCGCCAGAGCCGCTTCATGAATCAACCGCTCAGCGGCAAGGGCAAACTGACGGCCGACGCCAAGCGCTTTGCCGGCATCGACGCCAGCCTGGCCCTGGGCCAGAACACGGTGGATCTGAAAGGCGCCTTTGGCGGCGCCGGCGACCGCCTGCAATGGCGCCTCGATGGCCGCCAGCTCGCCGCCGTGCGCGCCGACCTGTATGGCGCCGTGGTGGCCAATGGCGTCGTCACCGGCACCATGGCCGCGCCGCGCACGACCTTCGACGTCAACGCGCGCAACCTGGGCTGGGTCGATGCCCAGCGCAAGAACAATAGCGGCGTCGTGCGCGCCAAGGGCGAAGCCTGGCTCGGCGGCCCGGAAGACGCACGCGTGGTCGAAGTCAAGGCCACTGGCGCGACCGAACGCTTCAACCCGGCCGCCTTTGGCTCGCCATTGGCCGGCAATATCAACTCGACCTTCAGCGGCAACGGCCGCGCCGGCGCCGACTGGCGCGGCGCGCTCGACCTCAAGGTGGTCGACTCGACGCTGGCCAATTCGCCGTTCTGGGGCCATGCGCGCCTGGCGGCCGACCGCCGCCACGTGTCCGACGCCAATGTCGACCTGCACGTCGGCCCGAACGTCATCGCCGCCAATGGCAGTTTCGGCGCCGCGCGCGATGCGCTCAACTGGCGTATCGACGCGCCCCAACTGGCGGCATTCGGCCCTGAGTACGGCGGCGTGCTGCGCGGCTCGGGCGTGTTGTCGGGCACCGCCGATACGCCGTCGCTCACTGCCACCATCGCCGGCCAGAACCTGCGCGCGATGGGCACGCACACGGTGCGCTCGCTCAAAGCCAGCGCCAACCTGGGCTCCGGCCGTGGCGCGAGCGATCCGCTCGTCACCAACGTCGAGGTGCTCGATTACGCCAATGGCGATACGCGCGTGGCGTCCGTGCGCTTGACAACCGACGGCACGCGCGGCGCGCACACGCTGCGCCTGGCGGCGATGGGCGATGCGTTTGACGCCAATACCGAACTGCGTGGCGGCTTCACGAAAGACACCTGGAGCGGCACGCTGGCGGCGCTGCAAAATCGCGGCCGCTACGCCATGAACCTGCAAAAGCCGGTGCCCCTGAGCGTCAGCGCCGCGCCGGGCGGCGGCCTGGCAGGCTTGGCCAGCCCCGAACGCATCGCCTTCAACGGCGCCGTCATCGCGCTGGCCAACGGCAGCATCACGGTCGACACCTTGAGCAAGGACGGCGCGCGCTGGGCCAGCCGCGGCCACGCCGACAACGTGCCGCTGACGTACCTGGCCCAATTTTCACCGGCGCTGGCCGACAACGCGCGCGGCGACCTGACGCTGGGCGCCGCCTGGTCGGTCGACATGCGCGCGCCGCAGGCGCAAGGCGCCGCGCCTTCGCTGGCCGGCAATGTGCGCGTGTTCCGCGAAAAGGGCGACGCCATCGTCGGTGGCGACACACCCGTGGCCCTTGGCCTGCGCCAGCTGGAAGCGCGCGCCGAAGTGGTCGGCAGCAGCCTGCGCGTGAACCTCGACCTGGACGGCGCCCGCACCGGCGTGGCCAAGATCGAAGCGAACGCGCAGATGATCAACGGCCGCCTCGAGAGCGCCAGCCCGCTGCGCATGACGGCCGACGCCAACCTCCCGTCGATCGCCTGGCTCGCGGCGCTGGCCGGCCAGCCGGGCCTGGAACTCGATGGCGCGCTGCGCCTGGCCATGACGGGCGGCGGCACGATTGGCAAGCCGAGCCTGAACGGCAATCTCGACGGCGACAAGCTGGGCGTGCGCTGGGCCGATCAGGGCGTCAATCTGCGCAATGGCGAACTGCGGGCGCAGCTTGCAGGCGACCAGCTGCGTCTGGAGAAGCTGGCGTTCCAGGGCCGCCAGGGCGGCGCCGCCGCCAGCGGCTACGTGCGCTTTGCCGATGGCGCGCCGACGATGGACATTCGCCTGAACATGGACAAGCTCGAAGTACTTGCGCGCCCGGACCGCACCGTGATCCTCAGCGGCCAGGCATCGCTCGTGCGCGACGCCAGCCGCTTTGCCCTCGAAGGCAAATTCCGCGCCGACCGCGCCCTGATCGAATTCGCGCCGCAAGGCACGCCGACGATCTCGGACGACGTGATCGTGCTGGGCCGCGGCACGGCCAAGCCGACGCCGAAGACGAGCGAGAAGGAAGTGCCGCTCACGGTGGACCTGGCGGCCGACCTGGGCGACGACTTCCACATCCGCGCGATGGGCATCGACGCCTACCTCGCCGGCACGGCGCGCGTGCGCATGACCGGCAGCGGCCAGCCGCGCATCAACGGCACGATCCGCGCGCTCAATGGCACGTACGCCGCGTATGGCCAGAACCTGTCGATCGAGCGCGCCGTGATGACCTTCAGCGGGCCGTACGACAACCCGTCGCTCGACATCCTCGCGGTGCGCAAGCGTCCCGAAGGCGAGCAGCTGTCCGAGACCAACGTCGAAGCCGGCGTGCAGGTGCGCGGCACGGCGCAGTCGCCGACCGCGCGCCTGGTGTCCACGCCGAACGTGTCCGACAGCGACAAGCTGTCGTGGCTCGTGCTCGGCCAGGGCATGGAAGCGGCCAGCGGCGACCAGAAAGGCGTACTGGCCGCTGCGGCCGGCGCCCTGCTGGGCGGCAGCGGCGGCACGGGCGGCATCCAGTCGAAGATCGCCAATTCGCTGGGCGTGGATGAACTGGGCCTGAAACAGGGCGCCGGCGGCGGCGACGGTTCCGGGCTGGAAAGCACCGTGGTCACGGTCGGCAAGCGCATCTCGCAGCGCGCCTACCTGAGCTTCGAGCAAGGCACCAGCACCGCTTCGAGCCTGGTGCGCCTGCGCTACAAGCTGACGCCGCGTATTTCGCTGCAGTTCCAGACCGGGACCAACAGCGCGCTCGATGTGCTGTATTCCTGGGCCTTCGATTGATGGGCTAACGGGAGAGCGCCATGCAGACGATTCGCTGGGTGGTCGGTGCATGGTGTGCGACGTTGGCGCTGACTGCGCCGGCGCAGGATCGCGATAACCTGCTGCAGGCGCGCGACCGCGTCGAATGGGACGCCGGTGGCCTGTACGAAGGCCGCTTCGCCGACGGCACGCTGTTCCAGATCGACGTGCCCTACCCGGCGCCCGCCGGACTGCATGCCGACGGCAAGAACGTCATGCAGGGCGCTTACTGGTACCCGCGCCATTTCACCGGTTCAGTGCTGGCGCTAACGGTGCAACCAGGGGTGGGCGACATCATCGAACTGGCGCCATCGCACGACACCGGCGCACAAAGCGGCGAACGGTTCGCGCTCACGCTCGACGGCGGCAAGGTTGGTGGCACCGGTAGCTGGACCTCGGCCACGCTTGGCCGCCAGCTCACGTTTTCTCTGAAGCGCCTCGTGCTGTACCGGGCGGTGGCGCTTTCTCGCCCTTCGCCCGAAGCCTTCGCCGAAGGCAGCGACCGGCAATTTTCGTTTACCGCCCTGTTCCCCGTGCTGCCCGACGGCAGCGTCGACGACTGGGTGCGCACGACCGTCGCCGATTGCAGCGCCGACCTCGAATGCAGCAACAAGGTGCTGGTGCGCTCGCACTCGCCCACGCTGATGTCGCTTGAGGCGAGCACCTGGACCTACTCATATGGCGCGGCGCATGGCCAGTATCGCAGCGCGCTGCGCCACTACGCGCTTGGCAGCGGCGCACCGGTCCACACCCGCTTCACCAACTTTGTCGCCGCGAGCACCGCGTGCCGCGACAAGGTGTCCACTGCCCTGGTGACGAAGCTGCGCGCGCAACGCCTGTCGTGGCCGGAGCAAGGCGCGCTCGCCGACCTGCAAGAGCCGAAGTTCTTGCCTACCTCGACCGGCATTGCGTTTCAATGGGATCCGTACGAAGTGGGCAACTACGCCCAGGGCGCGCCCAGCGTGTTTCTCACGCAGGAAGAACTGGGTCAGTGCGTGGGCAAGCTGCCGGGTTACGACTGAAGCAGACGGCCGCGTCGCGCGCCAGGCGCCCCAGGAAGAAGCCGTTGAACAGGCCATAGACGAAGCAGATGGCCGGCGCACACCGCAGCGCCAGCGCCGGTTGCACGACCAGCAGCACCGACGTCGCATACTTGGTCACGAAGATCGCCAGCATGATCGCCAGCGCACTGGCACTGCCTTTCACGTGCACGTGCCCGGCGGTCGTCCCGGCGACGACGCGAATTGCGCCGAAGCGCCAGGCCAGCCATCCCGCCAGCATGCAACCGGCCGTCCACATTCCAGCAAGCGTCAAGCCGAGGTCGAACTTGCGCGTCATGTCGTGCAGCGACAGCGCGAGCATCACTGCCGGCAGCACGAACAGCCTGCGTGGTGCGACATCGCGATCGCGCATCTCGACCGCGCCACGCCACAGCAAGAACGCGAGAATCGCCCAGACGTAAAGGGGCGTATGGGTCAGGATCTGGATCAGCATGGTGCGCTCCGTGGCAGGTGAAAGGTGTGGCCAGTATGCGAGCGGGCCAGGCGCTGCGGGAGCGCATGCGACGAACCGGCCCTGCCTTGGCGCGAACTGCGCGCCACGCGGCGCGAACTTCGCCCTGGCCGGGTAGAATCCTGCCATGGCAAGCAAACACCCCATCTATCCCGGCCCTCGCACCGCACGCGGCGCGGTGCTCGCCGTGCTGTTGTCCAATGCCGACCAGGCAGGCAGCGAGCCGCTGCGCGGGCGCGTCACGCTGGCCGCGATCGTGCGCGCGCTGAAACGCAAATACAACTGGCCGATCGAGACCACCAGCTTCCCGTCCAACGATATCGATGGCCGCGCTACCTGGGCCACGGTGTACAGCCTGCCCCAAGGCGTGATCGATACGGCGCTGGCCGGCAAGGGCAGCGACTGGCTGCGCAGCACGAGCAGCAGCTCATGATTTGCATGCATGGATGCACGCATCATTTGATGATCCTGTATCATCAATAGATGGCCCGTGACAACATCAACGATATCCTCGTCTTCATCGCCGTTGCGCGCGAGCGCAGCTTCACCCGCGCCGCCGCCAGGCTGGGGATGAGCCAGTCGGCGCTCAGCCACATCGTGCGTGCGCTCGAAGAACGCCTTGGCGTGCGCCTGCTCACGCGCACGACGCGCAGCGTCTCGCCCACCGAAGCAGGCGAGCGCCTGCTGCAGAACGTGGGGCCGCGCCTGGAAGAAATCGATGCCGAGATCATCGCCATCAGCGATATGGGCGACAAGCCGGCCGGCACCGTGCGCATCACCGCGATCGACCATGTGATCGACACCGTGCTGTGGCCGCGCATCGCGCCGCTGCTGCCGCAGTATCCCGACCTGCACGTCGAAATCAGTTCGGATTACCGCCTGGTGGACATTGCGGCAGAACGCTTCGACATCGGCGTGCGCCATGGCGACCAGGTAGAAAAGGACATGATCGCGGTGCGCCTGTCGGCCGACGTGCCGATGCGGATCGTCGCCGCGCCGGCCTACTTTGCGCAGCGCGCCAGGCCGGCGTCGCTGCAGGACCTCATGCAGCACAACTGCATCAACCTGCGGCTGGCCAGCAGCGGCGGGCTGTATGCGTGGGAGCTGGAACACGAGGGCCAAGCATTCGAGGCGCGCGTGCGCGGCCAGGCAGTGTTTACCAACGTGCACCACATGCTGGCCGCAGCGCTCTCCGGCGTTGGCGTGACCTTCCTGCCCGAGAGCCTGATCGCGCCGCATGTGCAGGCCGGTCGCCTGATCAGCGTGATGGAAGACTGGTGTCCGAGCTTCCCCGGCCTGCACGCCTACTATCCGAGCCGCCGCCATTCGTCGCGCGCGCTCGGCCTGGTGATCGACGCGCTGCGCTATACCGGTTGAATTACACCGGCTGAACTACAAGGGTTGAGCGGCGCGGCCGGCGCGCCCCGCCAGCAGCGCCAGGACAGCGCCGGCCACCAGCACGGCGGCGCTGAAGCCGAAGGTTGCGACATGGCCGCTGGCGTCGAACAGCAGGCCGCCGCAGGTGGCGCCGAGCATGATCGCCAACTGCACCACCGCCACCATCAGGCCGCCGCCGGCTTCGGCATCGCGCGGCAGCGTGCGCGCCAGCCAGGTCCACCACCCGACCGGCGCCGCTGTCGCCACCAGGCCCCAGACCGCCAGCAGCAGCAGCGTCGCCGCCGCCGACTTGCCGACGACAAGCAGCGCCACGGCGATAACCGCCATGATCAGCGGGATCGCGATCAGGACCGTATACATGCGCGCCTTGAGCACGGCGCCGATCAGCGTGGTGCCGATAAACCCGGCCACGCCCAGTGCAAGCAGCATCAGCGACAGCGTCGGCACGTCGACGCCGGTGACCGTTTCAAGGAACGGCCGCAGATAGGTGAACAGCGCGAACTGCCCCATGAAGAACAGGCTCGCTGCCGCCATGCCGAGACAGACCTCGGGACGCTTCAACAACCCGAACATGCCGCCGGATGCATGCCGGTTTTCGGGACGCAGCGCCGGCAGGCTGAACCAGAGCCAGGCCAGGGCCACCGTCGCCACCGGCACCAGGCAAAAGAAGGCGCCACGCCAGCCAATCACCCCGCCCAGATAACTGCCCGCCGGCGCCGCAATCACGGTGGCCAGCGCATTGCCGCCATTGAGAATGGCCAGGGCGCGCGGCACGTCGGCCGACGGCACGAGGCGCATCGTGGTGGCTGCCGACATCGACCAGAAGCCGCCGATGGCAACGCCGATCAGCGCCCGGCCGACCATGAACAGCGGATAGTTCGGCGCGAACGCCGCGACGGTGCCGGAGGCGATCATCAGGCAAGTCAGCGCCAGCAGCAGCGTCTTGCGGTCAAGCCGGCCCACGACCGACGTCAGGCACAGGCTGGTCACCAGCGCGAAAGCACCGGAAATGGCGATCGACTGCCCGGCCTGGCCTTCGGTGATGCGCAGGTCGGCCGCCAGTGGCGTGAGCAGGCTGACCGGCATGAATTCGGACGCGACCAGGGCAAAGGCGGCGAGCGACATCGCCATCACGGCGCCCCATGCCGCAGGTTCGGCGGGCTTGCTGTCGCAAGCGACGGTAACAGTTGGATTCATTGGTTATGCAAGAGTAGAAAAAAACGCACCTCCCGCGCCGGAGGCACGGGAGGTGCGCAGAAAAAGGCCCGCTACGGGCCGAAGTTGGGCGAACTTGACCGAAGTTGGCCTACGCCGCCAGCGAGGCGCTGTCGATCACGAAGCGATACTTCACGTCGCCCTTGAGCATGCGCTCGTAGGCGCCATTGATCTCGTCGGCGCGGATCATCTCGATGTCCGACACGATGCCATGTTCGGCGCAGAAATCCAGCATCTCTTGCGTTTCCGGTATCCCGCCGATCATCGAACCGGCAATGGCGCGGCGCTTCATGATCAGGCTGAACACCTGTGGCGACGGGTGCGGCGAATCCGGCGCGCCGACCAGCACCATGGTGCCGTCGCGCTTGAGGATCTGCAAGAACGCATCGAGGTCGTGCGGCGCGGCGACCGTGTTGATGATCAGGTCGAGCGTCCTGGCCTGCGCGGCCATGGCGGCGGCATCCTTCGAGATCACGACTTCATCGGCACCCAGCGCCAGCGCGTCCTGGCGCTTCGATTCGGACGTGGTGAACGCCACCACGTGCGCGCCCATCGCGTGGGCCAGCTTGATGCCCATATGGCCCAGGCCACCAATGCCGACGATGCCGACCTTCTTGCCGGGACCGGCGTTCCAGTGGCGCAGTGGCGACCAGACGGTGATGCCGGCGCACAGCAGCGGCGCCACGGCGGCCAGCTGCTCTTGCGGGTGGGTCACGCGCAGCACGAAGCGCTCGTGCACGACGATCTGCTCGGAATAGCCGCCCAGCGTGTGGCCCGGTGCGTCGGCGGTCGGCGCGTTGTAGGTGCCGACCATATTGTCGCAATAGTTTTCCAGCCCTTCGCCGCAATCGGCGCAGGCCTTGCACGAGTCGACCATGCAGCCGACGCCGACCAGGTCACCGACCTTGTGCTGCGTGACGTGCGCGCCGACGGCCGACACGCGCCCGACGATCTCGTGGCCCGGCACGCACGGGAACTGCGAGCCGGCCCATTCGCCGCGCACGGTGTGCAGGTCGGAGTGACACACGCCGCAGAAGTCGATGGCGATCTGCACGTCATGCGCGCCCGGCGCGCGGCGCGTGATGTCCATTGATTCGAGAGGTTTGTCGGCAGCGTAGGCGCCGTAGGCTTTGACGGTCATGGGGTTCCTTGTGATGGTGCGATCGCGGCGCGGGCGCAGCGATCGGCTGAACAATCGACCAATATATAACCGAACGCGCGCGCGAGTAAGGCTATTTGATACATTGGGCATATGACGCCAGAACATGAATCCGCAGCCAGGGTGCGCACGTGGCGTCGCGCCATGGCACGACGTCTGGTGGCACAATACGCGCAGAGGACAGATTCGATTCATGCAGGGGCGGCGTTGCAGACAATGCCGCATTCCACACAGCTGAGGCGCATTGACACCATCCACCGACAATTCGGCGCTCGATTTCCTGCGCTTGTCCAGCAAGCGGCGGCCCGTGGCGCGCTTCGTGGTTGCCGCGACCGTACTGGCCTGCATCCTGCTGGTGGCGTTCGCCGCGTGGTTCATCTGGACCACGCGCCAGGCGCAGATCGCGCAGACCGCGATCGCCACCAGCAACGTCGCGCGCATGGTCGGGGCCCAGGTCGAATCGGCCATGAAGACGACGAATATGGCGCTGGCCAACGTCGCCGAGCGGGTCGAGCACGACGGCACCAGTCCTGCGGCCCTGGCGCGGCTGCAAGCGCACCTGGTCGAGCTGACCCACACCACACCCGAGCTGCATGGCATCTTCGTGTACGGCGAAGATGGCGCCTGGCTGGCCACGTCGCTGCACCAGACTATCGTTGGCAACAATGCCGACCGCGCCTATTTCCAGTACCACCGCGAGCGTCCGGGGCGCGAGATCCACGTGGCCCATCCCGTGCGCAGCCGCTCGACCGGCATCTGGGTATTACCGGTGTCGCGCCGCATCGACCATGCCGATGGCAGCTTTGCCGGCGTCGTGCTGGTGACGCTGAAGGTCAACTTCTTTGAAAAGATCTACGACGAACTCGATGTCGGCCGCACCGGCACGGTGCTGCTGGCGCTGGACGATGGCACGGTGGTCTACCGCCGCCCGTTCGACGAAAAAGTCATTGGCACCAACCTGTCGCACGGCGTGGTGTTCCAGGCGATTCGCAACAAGACGGCCGGCGCCGACTTCCTGACCGCCACGGTCGACAAGATCGAGCGGCTGTACAGCTACCGCCGGGTGGACCGCTTCGCCTTCGTCATCGCTGTCGGCCAGACCAAGGATGAATTGCTCGGCGACTGGAAGCGTTCGAGTCTGCTCATTGGCGCCGTCACGCTGCTGATCGCGGCGCTGTTCACCCTGTTCGCGCGCAAGCTGGTACGCCAGATCACCATCCGCGACCGGCTCGACCAGACCTTGCGCGCCTATTCCGAAGACCTGCAGCGCGACAACCTGGGCCTGCACGAACTGGCGCACACCGACAAGCTCACGCAACTGGCCAACCGGCGCCGCTTCGATGAAATGCTCGACCACGAATGGCGGCGTGCGCTGCGCAGCAAGGCGCCGCTGGCGCTGATCCTGATCGACGTCGATTACTTCAAGAAGTACAACGACCATTACGGCCATCCTGCCGGCGACGCATGCCTGCACAGCGTGGCGGGCGTCCTGACGGACAGGCTCAATCGCACCGGCGACCTGCCCGCGCGCTACGGCGGGGAAGAATTCGCCGTCATCCTGCCGGCGACCGACCTGCAGGGCGCAATGGCGGTGGCCGAGCGCATTCGCCAGGAAATCCTGGGCTTGCGCATCGCGCATGTGCAGTCGCCATTCGAGATCGTCACGGCCAGCTTCGGCGTGGCGTCCTTCGAACCCGATGGCAAGGATTCGCTGACCACCGCCGACCTGGTCGTGCGCGCGGACACGCAGCTGTATCAGGCCAAGGCTGCGGGGCGCAACCGGGCGTGCGGCGAAGCGTTCAGCGCCGCCGGCGTCGGCGCCGGGGTCAATTCAGGCGAGCGCCAGGCGTCGCAGTGAGGCGTCCACGCCGTGCAGGCTGTCGACTTCGCAGGTGGGGATCGCTTGCGATTCGTTGGCCAGGCGGCCCGGATTGAACCAGCAGCTGTCGATGCCGAAGCGGTTCGCGCCCAGGATGTCGGCGTCCAGGCGGTCGCCCACGATCACGGTATCGAGCTTGGCGAAGCTGCGCGCCATCTTGCTGGTGTAGTCAAAGAAGCGGCTATCCGGCTTGGCAAAGCCGCAGGCCTCGGATGTCGCGACGAACGACAGCGACGGCGCCAGGCCCGAACTGGCGATGCGCCGGTGCTGGACCGAATGCGCGCCGTTGGTGATGATGCCCACTTCGCCGATACCGGCGAGCCGCTCGCACAGCTGCACGGCGCCGTCGATCAGCACCACGGTATCGGCCAGCGCTTCGCTGAAGACATCGCTGGCCACATGCGGATCGAGGTCGATGCGATTATCGGCGAAGGTTTTGCGAAAACGTTCGATGCGCAGGAAGTCCTTGGTGACGGCGCCCTGTTCGAAGAGGCGCCACAGCGCGACATTGATCGCCTGATACTGCGCAAACAAGGCGTCGAGGCCATCGCGCAGGTCGAGGTGCGCCATCGTGCGCTGGAATGAGGCTTGTTCGGAAGCCCGGAAATCGAGCAGAGTGTCGTCGAGGTCAAACAGGAAAAGGCGGTGTTTCATTGCGTCCAACAGAAGAGCGGCAATGCTCCATGGTAGCACTCGCCGCCAACCTGCGTCAGCTGGGGTTTGGATCGGGCACCGGCTCTTCATCGTGCGGCAGATGGCCCGGCTGGTGGTGTGGATGCGGCGTCTCGAACGGCTCGGGCATCGGATCGTCGACGGGCGCCGGGTCGGGCGCGCGATGGGCGTGGATCGAAAACGGTGCGCGACATTGCGGCGCTGATGGCGCGGGGTAGCCTGCTTGCATGATGCGGTCCTCCAGGTGGCTGCTGGTCAAACCTACCTTAGCATGCCCGCCCGCGGCGCGGCGCGCGCCGGCAGTCGGCTACAATGCGGTCTTTCCGAACACCGCTGATTGCCGCCCCATGGAATTTTCGATCACGACCCTGGCCCTGCTCGTCCTGCCCCCGCTGCTGGTCTGGCGCATCTACGCGCGCATCAAGAAGCAGATGCTGCGCCAGCGCTCGATCTACCAGCGCCACTACACGGGCATCCTGGTGTTCAGTGCGATGATCGTGGTGCCGGCGGCGCAGCTGTTCACCAATCCCTACAACCTGGCGGCGCTGCTGGTGGGCGCCATTGGCGGCATCGGCTACGGCGTATGGGGCTTGAAGCTGACGCGCTTCGACGACACGCCCGAGGGTTATTATTTCACGCCGAATGCCCGCCTGGGCCTGGTGATGGCGATGATCCTGGTGGCGCGCATCCTGTACATCGGCGTCGAGATCTACGCCAACCAGGGCAAGGACTTGCCCACGCCGCAATTGAGCGACAGCCCGCTGACCATGCTGTGCGTGGGGCTCACGAGCGGGTATTTTGCGTGTTATTCGGCCGGGTTGCTGCGCTGGCGGCGAAAGATGAAGCGGGCGAGTTTGCAGGGGTGAAGTTGGGGTAGTACTTGGGTTCCCGCCTGCGCGGGAACGACGTTGTTTTATGCTGGAGGCACGCTACCTTGCGAGCTTCGGACACGTACCCAAGAACGTCGTTCCCGCCTCGGCGGGAACCCAAGTTCGCAGCAAACCCGAAACCCGAAAATCAAGCCGCTTTCGCCGCCTCTTTCCTTCGCTGCAGCACGAAAATCGGCTGCGCCCACTGCTGGTCCTTCTTCTTCTTGCTCGTGATGAGCGTCAGTTCCGACGGATCGTAGACGTCCGTGTTGTGCGTCAACGGCGTCGTCATCAGGTACTGGGCGTCGGTGTTCTTCAGGAACTCGCCGACCAGCTGGATGTTACGGATATCAAGGTGAGCGAACGGTTCATCGATGAACACGAAGCCGCCCGAGCCTTCCTCGGATTTCAACAAGCCAATCAGCAGCACCAGCGACTTCATGACCTGCTGGCCGCCCGACGCTTCGCCGTCGTTCATCCCGATCTGGTCCTTGCCGTCGAACTTGAAGCGAACGTGCAGGCCGGCCTGCGCCAGTTGCACGTCGTCGTTCTCCAGCCGCACCGGGTCGGCCTGCACGTCGATGCCGGCCAGGCCACCCAGTTCGCGGATGTTCTTGGTGTAGGTCTTGATCGTGTAGCGCAGGCGCTCGATGTAGGCGCCGCGTGCATTGCCGGTCGCTTCGATCGCGCGGTTGTTCTGGTAGCGACGCTCTTCGGTTTCCGTCTGGCGGCTGTCGAGCTGGTCGTGCAGGCGCGCATACTGGTCGATGACGGTGGCGTCGAGCTCCCAGTCTTCGCGCGCCAGCGAGCCTTCGAGCGACCCCAGGCGCAGGTTGACCTGGTGCGCGTTCTGGTGCTTGGCCACCAGGTCGCCGCGCCAGTTCGGGTTCTTCCACGCGCCGGGCACCGCGCGCCAGCTGCGGCGCAGTTCCAGCAGCGCTTTCGCGTGTTCGGTGCGCTGGTCGATCTGGCGGCGATGGTTCAGGCGCATGCCCGCCTCGGCTTCCGACAATGCCATGCGCGCGTTCTGCCACACGGTGTCGGCGCGGGTGCGCGCGACGGTGGCGTTCTTGCTCAGGGTTTGCAGCTCGCCCAGGCGCGCGCCCACGTCCATCCGCTCGGCTTTCAACGGCGCCAGTGCGCGCGCGGCTTCCTCGAATTCTTCCTGACGGGCAGACAGTTCCTTGGCCGCGTCCACGCCCGCGATGCGCGCTTTCAGGCCGCCCACTTCGGCGGCCAGCTTCGAAATCGCCAGCGTCAGCGCGTCTTCTTTCTGTTCCAGTGCCGGCAGCGACTTCTGGATCGCTTCCAGGCGCTGCGTTTTACCCGCCGCGCCGAAACGGTAGCGCGACGCTTCCACGAACAGCGAGCGCCCGCCGCGACGTTCGCGGTGGTAGGCGTCCGGCGTGATCCATTCGTCCGAGCGGCTCTTGAAGCCGTCATCGACCGAGTCCACGCGCACGATGCGCTCCAGCTGATCGATCAGCCAGCCCGGGGCCTTGCCAGAAAAACTCACCACCGACAGCAGGCTGTCGTCTTTGACGACCGGGGCGTTCACGCAGTCGGGCACGATGAAGTGGCGATAACGCTCCTTCTCGGCCAGGCGGTAGGCATTGGCTGCATCCGATGCTTTTTCGAGCAGCACGACCGACGCGTAACCACCGAGCACACCCTCGACCGCGCCCTGCCATTTCGGGTCGGTCACCTCGACGATGTCCGACAGCATGGCGTGGGCGATGCCCTCGTCGCGCAGCGCGCGCCGCATCAGGCGCTGCGCTTCAGGCTCGGGCATCGCGCTCTTGCCCTGCAGCTGGGAGATGGTCGCCATCTCGCCCGCGATTTTCGTCGACACGGCGTCGCGCGCGCTCTTCTGGCGCGCCAGTTCGGCTTCTTTTTCACCGAGCTGCTTGCCCACTTCGGCGATGTCGGCGCCAGCGTCAGCCGACAGCTTTTGCAGGCGGTCGCGCTGCTCGAGCAGGCTTTCCAGGGGTTTGAGGCGCGTGTTGACTTCGGTGAGCCGCTTGGCCAGCTCACCGCCCTCTTGCTCCAGTTGCGTTTCCTGTTTCTGCGCTTCGGTCAGCGCGCGCTGCTGGCTGGCCAGCTGGCTGCGTTTCTCGGCCAGTTGGCCATCGGCCTGCACCAGCGGCTTTTTCGCTTCGCGCAGCGTGCGCGAGACAAGCAGGGCTTTCTCGCGCGCCTCGTGGTATTGCAGCGCCGGCAGTACTTCTTCGTGCAGCTCGCGCTTCTCTTTGTGCAGATCCGACCACTGATGGTGGTTCGCCACGCGCAGGCGCAAGCCTTCGAGGTTGGTGCGCGAGGCTTCCAGTTCGGCCTCGAAGCGCTTCAGCTCAGTTTCAGTGTCGCGCTGGTGGCGCTTGGCTTCGTCGTAGGCGTCCAGCACTTCCTTGTCGCCGAAGACCTGGAACACCAGATCGAGCAACTGGCGCGGCGCGTATTCGCACAGCTTGTCGGTCTCGCCCTGCTCGAGCGCCAGCACTTTCGACATCGCCGGCGACAGGCCGGCCGACGCCAGGCGCTTGCGATAGTTTTCCACGCCGAGCCAGTCGGTCGCTTCGGTCACTTCCTCGATCTCGACGTTCCCCGGGCGCATCAGGTACTGGCGCTTCCAGTCGCCGCCGTTCTTCTGCACCTGGCAGAACAGCGTCACTTCATCGTCGGCGAAAAAGCCCGAGTGGCGAAACGGCCGGTTCGACAACTGGCGGCCGATCGGCTTGTTGTCGACGACCGCGCGCAGCCAGGCGCTTTGCTGGCCCGAGTGGCGCGCATAATGTTTATAGGTGCGGCCCATCGAACAATCGAGCCCGAACAGGGTGCGCATCGCGTCGAGCAGCGTGGTCTTGCCCGAGCCGTTCTGGCCAGCGATCGTGATGATCTTGGCGTCGAGCGGGATGTTCTTGATCCGCTGCCAGTAATCCCAGTGGACCAGTTCGAGTGATTTAATGTGGAACATCGGCTATCTCAATTCGGGGTCGGGGTGTCAGGAGCATCTGTGACGTCGGGGACGTCATCGGGCGGGACGGGATCGTTGGCGGCGTCAAGATCGACCGCATCTACTGGGGCCACGCGGCGCGGGGCCGCCGCCAGCGGGGCGCGCTTGAACACCTCGGACAGTGCGCCGTTGATGATGCGCTCCTTGAGCACGTCGGTGTCCATCATCAGGTCGAGCAGCGGGCCTTCCAGGATCACGTCGCCGCGGCGCTCGATGAAGCCCAGTTTCGACAGCACGCCCAGGTTCATGTCCATGCGTGTCTTCTTGCCCAGCTTGTCGCCGAAGTCCGACAGCAGCGCCGTGTACGAAATGCCGATCGACGTGTCTTCGGCGCGCGGAATCGACAACTCCTTCTCGAACATGTCGTTCTGGTCGTCGTCGATCATGGTGTGGGTTTCCTGGCGCTCGCGCTTGGGCAGGATGATCTGCGCCCACAGCACGACCAGCAGCGCCACGCCGTCGCGCGTCAGGCCGAAGTTATTGTTCTGCCAGATGTCCTTGGCCCCGAAGATCTTCGGCTCGACGTTGCGGTGCAGGGCCACGGTGACGTGGTCGGCGTAGACGTTATCGAGCAATTTGAGGCCCGATTCGAGCAGGCGTTTGTCGACTTCGGCGCGGAACTGGTCGTCCGACAGCGCGCGCTTGACCATCTTGTCGTCGCGGCGCAGGGTCTGGTGCGTCAGCAGGCGCGCGATCAGGATTTGTGCATCGTCATTCATGGGGCGGACTGTCCATCAGGAGTGGATTCGGCATTCAGTGAAAGGGTCGCGACCGACATGGCCGCCACTTCCGGGTCGTTCAGCTGGACCATCTCGTCGAGCGAAACAAACGTGAGCGGCAGGCGCGCGAGTTCGGCGGTCGCACCCTGCAGGCTCGCTTCGGACGCGTCGCCCAGCAGCGGCAGCAGCGACGCGCGGTACGAGGCCAGCGCGAACGTGGCCGGCAGCAGCGACTCATGCAGTTGCACCCGGCGCGGGCCGACGCTCGAAAATTCGGGGAAGTTGCCCAGGTTGGCGAAATCGGCCAGCTTGTTGATCCAGTCGTTCAGCTCGAGCTGCATCGCCGGATTGTCGTTGACCGTCAGCGGCGCATCCTGGCCGCTCGGCAGGCCTTTCGGGCCGGTCGAGATGATGCGCTCGGCCAGCAGTTCGGTTTCGGCCACGTCGATCATCTCGGCCGGCGTGCCGAACAGCGGCGTGACCGGGCGGTCGATGGCGCCGGCGGCCAGGCTGGCCAGGTCGTCGTGCGCCAGCAGCCAGCGTTTCACATCGGTGGTCGACAGGCCCGATTGGCCCAGATGCACGCGCTGGCGCTCGATCTGGTTCAGCGCGCGCGAGAACATGCCCTGCATATTCAGCAGTGCACTCTGCGCGCGGCCGATCGCCTGCGCCGCGCGGTGGGTGGCGGCGTCGGCCCGTTCGTCCGAGGTAATCGCGCGCAGGATGACCGAACCCTTCTCGACCCAGTCGCAGGCCATATGCCACTTGGCCTGCGAGGTGCGCAGGCGAAATTCGGAGCCGGATGCGATCGCATCGCGGAACTCCTCGGTAAGTTCGACCAGGCGGCCGAGCAGGTGTTTCAACTGGTCGACCGTGACACCGCCCACGGCCTGGGCGCCGGCCACTTGCGACAGCAGGAAGCCCATCTCGGCTTCGTCGCCTTCGGGTTTGCCCAGCGCCAGCAGCGTTTCGAGGGCCGACAGCACATTGCGCGCCAGCGGCGTGATGCGGTACACGGCGGCCGGGGCGTCCCAGGCCAGCAGGCCGTGGCCGCGCAGGCGGTTGAGCACCGTTTCCAGGCTTTCCGGGACCAGGTAGGCCAGCTTCTGGTTAATGTCGGCGCGCGAGAAGGCCGAGGTGGAGGCATCGCCGGCCAGTTCGCGCAGGACGAGCAGACGCACCAGCACGCCATCTTGCGTACCGTGGAACAAGGCGGTGAAGGCCGACAGCATCGGCTGGGCGCGCTTGAGGTGGAAGACTTGCTCGATTTCGTCGGGAGCAACGCCTTCCTGGAAGTGCACCTGCAGCGGATCAAGTTCCTGCGCTGTCGTCAGGGCGTCGGCAGCGTGGGCCGCGCCGGCTTGGGGGTCGATCATTGTGTAGTTGCCACTCTATAACCAGTCTCGTGCGCGGTCGAGACGGGTCTGTAGTGCATTTATTACCACAGACCCGGCCGGCTTCGCGGGGGCGTCAGTATAACAGTTCAGACTGGGCAATCCGGGAATGGCTGCCCGGAAAGGTGGCATCCGATACGTCGTTCCAGCGAAGGCTGGAACCTAATTCTGTTGCGAATAGCTAACATTCCTGTGGCTTGCGGCAAGGAACTTGGGTTCCAGCCTCCGCTGGAACGACGGGTTTGTGCTATCAGTTACGCCAGCATTACAACTTGGTCACGCTCTTGAGCGTCTGCTCGATGGTTTCGTCGCCGCCTTCCGTGAAGCGGATCTTGACGGGATACCACTCGTGCGCCGGCGCCAGCCAGACGTCGACGCTCTGGTCGCGGCTGCCCTTGAGCGCTGCGCGCGTGACGAGGATCGCATCGACCTCGCCCAGGCCCGTCTTGACCTTCTCGCTGCGCACGACCTTGAAGGTCCAGGCTTCAGCGCTGCTGCGCCCGGCCACGAAGAACGGCCACTCCGAGCCCGGCTTGAACTTGTCGCCGGCGGCGCGCGCCACGGCGGCCAGTTGCCAGGTGATCGAGACGCGGTCCTGCTCGCCGCCCTTGAGCGGGTAGGTCTTGTCGCCTTCCGAGAAGCTCATGGCCTTGGCCGAACGGTCGAAGGTGATCGAGGTGGGGTCCTTGCGCATGCGCTTTTCGGAAAATTCGGTCGGGGCCAGGCCGTAGGCGTCGATGACGCCCTGGCTGCGGTTGTCGAGCAGCGTGCCCAGAATCGCCACGCGCGACTCGATCCGCACGTCATACTTGCCGTCGCCGGCGCGCCAGGTGACGGTGGCGTCGCCTTTCAGCGCGAGGCCCTTCTGGCGCGCAGCCAGGTCGTAGGCCAGGTCGGCCGACGGCGGCAACTCGAACGCACGCTTGACGGCCGGATGGGCGGACTGGGCGGACGCGCCACCCAGTGCGAAAGTCAGCGCCAGGGCCGCGCCGATGTGTCGAATTTTGCTCATAGTCATATCAAGATCCTGAATGGTCCAAGGCGATATTATTCACTGTTTGCGTGGTTACTGCTCCATTGGGTTCGCTATTGCGAATCCGCACCGGGTACCAGCCGTGTGCGGGGGCCAGCCAGATGTCCAGGCGCGACTTGTAGGAACCCGGTTGCGGCGGGCGCGTCAGGTGCCAGGTTTGCAGTTTGCCGAGCCTGGTATCGATCTCTTCCTGCCCCACTACCTTGAAGCGGTAGATCGCCGCATCCTTGTCTTCGGCCACGAAAATATCGATGTCGCCGCTGAGCTGCTTCGGATCCCCGCGCGCGATCGCCGTCAGTTGCAGCGGGATGCTGGCTTTGTCCTGGGCGCCCGGCGGCAAGGGATGCGTCGCTTGCGAGGCCGAGAACGTCACCCGGGCCGAGCCCCAGTTGAAATGGGTGGCCGTCATGGCGCGCCCGCGCCGTTTTTCGGTCATGGTGATCGGTGCGAAACCCGTTTCGGCCACCGCGCCCTCGCTTTTCAAGACCACCAGGTTGACCCGCGCGAACACGACGCGGATGCCGGCTTCGACCTGGATCCGGTAGCTGTCCTCGTTCAGTTGCCAGGCCAGCACGGCCTCGCCCGACCACTCGGTGCCGTCGGCGTCGGTGCGCGCCACGTCGAGCGTGATCTTCGCGGGCGGGGGCATGTCGATGGTGTAGCGGCGCGTTTCGGGCGGCGGCGGCGGCCCTGGTGCCGGCATGGCTGGCGGGGCTTCGGGCGCCGGCGGCGTTGGCGCGGCTGGCGTTGGTGCGACCGGCGCAACGGCCTCGCCTGCCGGTTCGGCCGACACCGGCGCCGGCGCGGCGGCTTGCGTGATGCCGGCCGGGTTGCCCGGCAAGGCGACGTCCAGGGCCACCGGTGCGATTTCAAGCAGCGGCGGCGGGCCGGATTCGGCCACCGGCAACGGCACGGGCGCCGGCGTGACCGGCGGCGCGGTCTCGGGCAGCAACTGCGCCATCATCGTCGTCGGGCCGCTGTCGACACCAACCTGGCGCGGCAGGCCGAGATTGACGTCCAGCAGATCGAGCACCAGCCAGTGCAGCACGACGACCAGCGCAGCCATGACGAAGGAACTGCGGCGGCGGTGGAGGATGAACGGTGCTGGATGCATCCCGTTAGTGTAGCGCGGGCCTGCCTGGGCCGTTGTCCGGGTGGCGTGCCGGTGCGTAGTTTGCCAGCCCATAATCTGCTACGCTAGTACGACAACACCACGGAGACCGCTATGCTCAAGCCGCCCATGCCCGGAATGACCGACACCCTCGAATTCGTCAAGAACCTGTGGGGCGGCATGCATATTCCCGGCGCCATGCCGGGCATGACCGGCGTACCGGGCATGCCGCCGCTGCCCGGCGCCGGCATGTCGGTGGAAGACCTGGACAAGAAGATCGCCGACCTGAAGGCCGTCGAATCCTGGCTCACGCTCAACCAGAACATGCTGCACGGCTCGATCCAGGCCCTTGAAATCCAGCGCGGCACGCTGGCCACGCTCAAGGCAATGGGCGACAGCATGGCCCAGGCTATGGGCCAGAGCAACGTCGGCGAATCGTCAGTCGCGCCGTTCGCGCAATTCTTCGCGCAGATGGCGCAGGCCGCCACGCCGGCTGCCAGCACGCAAACGACGCCGACGCCGCCAACGCCGACCCCGCCGCCACCTGCGCCGGCGCCGGAAGCAGCGCAGGCTGTGCCCGACGCCACGGGCGCCGCCATGCCGGCCGCCGTGGCCTGGTGGAACCTGTTGCAAGACCAGTTCCGCCAGGCGGTGACCAGCACCATGCCGGCCGAGGGTACGGACGGCGCCGCTGCGCCGTCCAGCGCGCCCGACGCGCCAGCCGCGGAACCGGCCACGCGTGCCCGGCGCAATGGGCGCAGCAAGGCCGACAAGCCCTGACGCAACGCCGCTGCAAAGCCGCTTCCAGGGCTGCTTCTGACGCCGCTTCTTGATCGAGCGGGTAGTACACGCGCATAAACCGTGCTGAACTGATCGGGCGGCCCGCCCTTCCCCGGCCGCATTCCCGTTCAGCCGGAGCGCCCCATGCTACCCAGTGACCTGTCCCACCTGACGCCATCGCAGGTCGACGACCTGCGCCGCAAACTCGCCGCCGCCGGCTGCCAGCCACCACCCAACGCGCACACGATCAGTGAACTGCACGACGCCTTCGCGCTGCTGCGCCGCCGTCATAACCTGGCGTCATCGAACAGCATCGATGCCGACACCCTGCGCTGCCTGGACCTCGGCGCCGGCCTGCTGTTCGGCGAGGTGCTGCGCGATGAACTCGATCTGCTGCGCCCCGCCAGCAGCGAACCGCTCGACGCCGGCGTGCCGCCTGACCGCGCACGCCTGCATGCACGCGCCCACGGCGGCATGCTCGCCGGCCTGGCCTTGTCCGGCGGCGGCGTGCGCAGCGCCACGTTCGGGCTGGGCGCCCTGCAGGCATTGGCGCGCCACCGCTTGCTGGGCCGGATCGATTACCTGTCCACCGTCTCGGGCGGCGGCTTCGTCGGCGGCTGGCTGGCGCGCTGCCTGCACGCGCATGGCGGTGACATCCACAAGGTCGAAGCGCTCCTTGCACCGCCGGCCGGCAGCAGCGAGGCGCCCGAACTGCGCTTTCTGCGTCAGTACAGCAATTACCTGTCTCCGCAGGGCGGCATGTTCAGCGCCGATACCTGGACCCTGCTTGGCACCTATGTGCGCAACACAGGGCTGAACCTGACGATGCTGGTGGCGTGGCTGTGCGCCCTGCTGCTGTTGCCGCGCTTTGCCGTCTGGGGCATGCACCGGGTGGTGGCGCCGGACGGACCGTGGGCGCGCCTGGGCGATGTGGCCTGGATCGCGGGCGTGCTGCTGTTCTTGTGCGCCGTGTTCTGCATCGCGCTGTCGATCTCCAGCAAACCCGAAAGCTCGCGCGGCGTGCGCCGCTTTCCGCTGTCGCAGGGCGCGGTCCTGTGGTGCATTAATCTGCCGCTGCTGCTGGCGGGCTTTCTCGGCAGTCTCGCGCTGTGGCGCCACGGCGGCGCGGCGCCGGCGACGCTGCTATCGCCGCAACTGGCGGCCCGGCCCTACTGGCTGCTCGCGCCGGGCGTGGTCTACTTCATCGTCTGGGCCTGCGGCTGGTATCTGGCGCACGACCGGGCCAGTCCCTTCCGGCGCGCCGGCTACACCGTGTGCAGCGCCGGCGGCCTGGCGGTGCTGCTGGTGCTGCTCGAAGCCGCGCGCGCCTTTGCCCCCGCAGTGCTGGCGTGGCTGCCGGACGGCGGCGCGCAGCTGTCATGGTGGTTGTGCGGCGGCGCCGGCGTGCTGCTGGTGCTTGCCGCCTGGCTGGTCATGTACATGCACCTGCGCGCCGATCCGCCGCTGCGCGACCTGACGCGCGCCGATCTGGGCGAAGGCCTGTCGCACTTCGCCTGCGCGATGGGCGCGCTCACGCTGGGCACCATGCTGCTGCTGGTGGGGCTGGCGCTGCTGCCGTCGCCCAGCGCGCATCCGCTGCTCAATAACGCGATCGCCCTGGCCACCTTCGGCATGCCGTTGATGATGGCGCTGTTCGCCGTCACCATGAACCTCATGATCGGCCTGATCGGCCGCCAGTACAGCGACGCGAGCCGCGAATGGTGGAGCCGCCAGGGCGCCTGGAGCGCGATCTTCGCGCTCGGCTGGCTGGCCGCGTACGGCATCTGCTTCTTTTTCTCACCGCTGCTGCACTGGGCCTGGCTCACCTACGAGCCGTGGTCCAACCTGGGCACGCTGCTCGGCTGGCTGGCAATGACCGCCTTCGGCCTGAAAGCCGGCAGCGGCGGCGCCACCGGCGCGCGCGCCGCGCGCGATCCGAAGCTCGAACTGATGGCGCGCCTGGCGCCGTACGTGTTCACGATCGGGATCTTCGCCCTGCTCAGCAGCCTGGTGCAGCTGACGGTGGCGCCCCCGCGCCTGGACTGCCCCGGCGCCACGCTGGCCTGCGTGTTCGAGGCCCACGCCGATGCCACGCTGGCCACCGACGGCAGCACGCTGCTCGTGGCCTTCGCCTGCTTTCTCGGCGCCGCGCTGGTGCTTGGCTGGCGCGTCGACATCAACAAGTTTTCGCTCTACATGCTGTACCGGAACCGCGTCGTGCGCGCCTGGTTCGGCGCCGCCAACCGCGCGCGCCGCCCGCATCCGTTCACCGGCTTCGATCCCGACGACGACATGCTGCTGGCCGAGTCAAAGCACGCACGCCCGTACCCGATCGTGAACACGGCGCTGAACCTGGTGGGTGGCGAAGAACTGGCATGGCAGACGCGCCGCACCGCCTCGTTCGCATTCACACCGCGCTGGTGCGGCTATGAGCTGTCAGGTCCCGGGGGCACGGGGTGTTATCGCCCCACCGCCGCCTATGCCGCGCGCGCCGGCGTGGGCCTGGATGACGACGCCGGCGTGCGGCTCGGGATGGCGGTGGCGCTGTCGGGCGCCGCGGCCAGCCCGAACATGGGCGCGCATTCGTCGGCGCCGCTGAACTTCCTGATGACGATGTTCAATGTGCGCCTGGGGCGCTGGTGTCCCAACCCCGCGCGCCCGACCTGGACCAGTTCATCGCCGCCCATTGGCTTGTTCAGCCTCTTGTCCGAGCTGTTCGGCCAGCAGGGTGCCGATGCCGGCTACGTGCACCTGAGCGATGGCGGCCACTTCGACAACCTGGGTATCTATGAACTGGTGCGGCGCCGCTGCCGGCTGGTGATCGCGGTCGACGTCGGAAGCGATCGCGAGCACGCGTTCGAAGACCTGGGCAACGCGATCCGGCGCTGCACCACCGACCTGCACGTGCGGATCGACCTGGACGTGTCGCGCCTTGGCATCAAGCCGGACGACGGCTTGTGCCGCGCCAGCTGCGCCGCCGGCAGCATCCGCTACAGCCAGGCCGACCGCGACGCCGACGATGGCGTCATCCTGTACATCAAGCCGGCGATCGTCGGCAACGAGAATGCCGACCTGCTCAATTACCGCAAGCTGCATCCCGACTACCCGCATGAAAGCCTGGCCGACGGCTGGTTCGATGAAGCCCGGTTTGAAAGCTATCGGGCGCTCGGCGAACACGTGGTCGGGTGCGCGCTGGCCGAGGCGGCGCAGGCGGCGACGCCCGCCGGTGGCGATTGCGATATTGGCGTCCTGTGCGCGCAGCTGCTGCGCAAGCACGGGCCGGAGCGCCCGGGCGGCGCGTGAGCGGCCTACCCGAAGCGGTTGCTGTGCGTTGGTTTAGGAACCGGCGCTGGCTCGGGCGGCGCTTCGGCGGCCACTTCTTTCTCGTCTGGCGCATCGGCCGGCGTGGGCGCAGCAGGATCGGCTTTCGGGCGCAAGCCGCGTAGTTGCTCCATCAACTGGGCGAAGCGCTGCTGGCCCGGCTGCAG
The DNA here is from genome assembly GCF_040790145.1 of Massilia aurea. Classification (GTDB taxonomy): domain Bacteria; phylum Pseudomonadota; class Gammaproteobacteria; order Burkholderiales; family Burkholderiaceae_D; genus Telluria; species Telluria aurea_C. The sequence goes on along the minus strand of NZ_JBFMMP010000010.1, from coordinate 143,895 downwards.
CTTGTCGACATGCTCGAGCACCGTGCGCGCCTCGACGTCGAGTTCCTCGTCGTAGCCGCTCTGCTGCATGTGCGAGATCGAGATCTGCACGGCGTTGAACAGCACCCGCACATTGTCCGGCAGCCGCTCGCGCGCCATGCGCATCCACTTGACCGCGTCGGGCAATTTGCCGCTCTTCCACAGCACGACGCCCTGGTTCATCAGGTCCACCGCTTCCTTGCGCGCGGCGCGGATGATGGCCGCGCCCTCTTCGCCCAGGCGCGCCTTGTCGAAGATGGCCTGCACCTCATCCTGCAGCAGGCTGTTGTCGTGGTTATTGCGTACCACGTGGGCCAGCACCTCGCCCGGCGTCTCTTTCACGCCCACCGCGAACAGCAGAATCGCCAGCTCGATGCAGATCGCCGTGCCGGGGCGCTTCGGGTCGGCGCCCAGCATCGTTTCGAGTTCATCCCCGGCGCGGCGCGCGTTGCGGTAGTCGCCGCTCTCATGATGGATCAGGCCTTCGGTGATCTTGGCGCGCAGCGCCATGTCGTCGTATTCGCTGCCGAAATCACGCTGGGCCAGCAGCAGCAGTTGCAACGCATCCTTGGTATTGTTTTTCAGGCCGCACACGCGCGCCAGGCCAAGGTAGGCGTCGGGCGTCTTGCGGATCGAGTACTCGCCGATCACCAGGCATTTGCGAAACGCCTTTTCGGCCAGCGCGACATTGCCCAGCTTGAGCGCGGCCTGGCCCAGGTTGCGCTGGCGCGGCACCGAGTTGGGCGAGAGCTTGGCCGCGCGCTCGAGGATCGCGGCAGCTTCGTCGTGCCGGCCCAGGCCCTGGTAGGCCAGCGCCAGCTGGTCGTAGGCGTCGATGTAGTGCTGGTTCTCGGCGATCACGGTCTGGAACATCTGGCGCGCCTGCTCGAAGTCGCCATCGGCCAGGCGGATCTTGCCCAGGCCCGCGCGCGCCCAGTGGTATTCGCGCTGGCCCAGCACCTGCTCGTACACCGCGCGCGCCCGCGCCGGCTGGCCGCTGCGCTCGAGCATGCGCGCCTTCATGCGCAGCAGCTCGATCACGTGCGCCCGATTGGCGGCGATCTGCTCGTCGCACAGGTGCGCCGCGCGCAGGTAATCCTTTTCCACGAAGGCCTGGTCGATCAGGCGGAAGATCTGCTTGCGGCGCCACACGCGGTTCAGGCGCGAGAGCAGCACGCCCTCGGTGATCGGCTTGACCAGGTAGGCATCGGGCTGGTGCTCGGCCGCGCCCATCACCGATTCGACGCTCTTTTCGGCCGACACCATCACGAACACGCTCGATGGCAGCAGCAACTGGCGGATGCGCGCTTCTTCGAGCACCTGCTGGCCGTTCTTGCCTTCGCCCAGGTTGTAATCGCACAGCACGACGTCGTAGCGGGTCCGGTTCAAGAGGTTCATGGCCTCGCCGCCGCTCGATGCCTGGTCGATATTGCGCGCCCCAAGGCTGCGCAGGCTTTCGCGCAGCAGCTGGCGGATGCCGGCGAAATCGTCGACGATCAGGTACTGCTTAGTGGCCCAGTCGATCTGCTCGAGCACCTTGGGCAGCGCAGACTCGGGCGCGGCGGGTGCAGCAGGCGCAGTGGCCGGCGTAATCATCGGCGCGCCAGGCGCGCCAGGCGCTGCGGACGTGGTCATGGCAGGGTCAGGATGAAGCAGCCGCCGCCAAGCGCGCCACCGTTCTCGAGCCGCACGGCGCCATGGCGCCCGCGATGGTGGTGCATGCGCGCCACCTCGCTCGAAAAATACAGGCCCAGGCCCGCGCTGTTGGTGGCGAAATTAACGCCGATGTCGCCGCTTTCGGGCGTGCCGGCCGCCAGCAGAGACGGCGGAAAACCGGCACCATTGTCTTCGACACGGATTTCAAGCTCGCCATCGACCTCGCGCGCGGCCAGCAAAATACGGTCGCGCGTGTAGTGAAGCGCGTTATTGACCGCATGCGAGACGACGCCGACGACCAGGTCTTCGTCGACATGCGCGATGACGTCGGCGTCAATCTGGAGTTCGAGCCGGATGCCGCGCGATTCAAGCAGCACGCGCGACAGCGCCACCACCTGCTCGACCACTTGCCCCACTTCGAGCGGCTGCGCATCGAACGGGTAGCCGGGCTTGCCGACCTGCTTGTACAGCGCAAGAAGCTGCATCAGGTTGTCGTTCAGGCGGCGCGTCTGGTACAGCATCTGGCCCATCTGGCCATATGCCTTCTCGGTCTCGGGCGTGGCGCCGTCGAGCAACCGCTCGAGCGTGCCGGACAGCACGCTGATCGAGTTCTTCATGTCGTGCGCCGTCACCGCGAGAAACAGGAACAGCTCGGGCGAATGTGGTGCATCTTCCATCGCGAACGTGTCTCCTTCGGCGGTTAAGAGTTGCTAGCGATAAATTATACCGGCTCGACCGGCACAGTTTGGACGCGTTTGCCCGGCTTGAGCGCACATTTGCGGCAACGCAACAACTAAACGTCAAAAGCGGTGTTGACGGGCTGGCGACCGCCACGGCGTGCGCGCAGCACGAACCGGGCCGGATCGAGTGCGTCGACCAGCGCCATCTCCAGCGGCAGCGGTTCGCCTTCCAGTTGGGCCGCCAGCAGCTCGGCCGCCAGCGGCGCCCAGATCAGGCCGCGCGAGGCATAGCCCAGCAGACCGTAGAGGCCCGGATGGCGCGGCACGTCGCGCAGGCGCTCGGTGCTGCCTGCGGCAGCGAAGTCGGGCAGACGGCCGACCAGCGGCAGACGGTCCGGCGCCACGCAGCGAAAGCCCACGCGGCCCGCGAGCGGCGCCGCCTCGGCCGCATGCGGATCGGATACCAGCGCGCGCAGGCGCGTGACGTTTTCACGCTGGCTGCTGGTACGCAGCGCGGGATCGGCGTCGAGGTCATAGGTCGCGCCGGCGCACAGCACGCCCTGCGCGGACGGCGTCAGGTAGGCTTCGCGGCACAGCACCAGCGGCAGCTGCGGCGCGGCGCCCGGCGCCAGGTGCGTGACCTGGCCGCGCAGCGCCTGCAGCGGCAGATCGGCGGCAAGCGCCATGCGGCGCGCGCCGGCGCCGCTGGCCAGCACCGCCGTCGGCGCCTCGGCCAGCACCGCGCCATCGGCGGCGCGCGCCAGCCAGGTCTCTTCTTCGTACTCCAGCGTCACGTCGCCCGCGCCGAAAAGTCGCGTCAGGCGCGCGCCGCACGAGGCCAGCAGCGCCTCGCACACGCTGCCCGGGCGCGCCCAGCCGCCTTGCGGGAACAGCCAGCCGCCGTCTGGCGCCGGCAGGCCAAGCAATGCTTCGGCATCGGCGGATTCGAGCCAGCGCGCGAAGTCCGGCGGCACGGTGTGTTCGTCCGCGATGACGCGGGAGACCGCCGCGTGATCGGCGTCGCGCGCCAGTTGCAGCACGCCGCAGGCAGCGCCGTCGAAGGCCTGGCCGACGCCGCCCAATTGCGCCCACAAGCGCAGCGCGTACAGGTAGGCGGCGCGCGTCAGGCGGGTCGGGACGTTGTCGTCGCGCGAGAGCAGCGGCATGAAGATGCCGGCCAGATTGCCCGAGGCTTCCATCGCCACGTCTGGATGCCGCTCGATCAAGGTGACGTGCCAGCCGCGCGCGCACAGACGCGCGGCCAGTGCGCAGCCGGCCAGGCCGGCGCCGAGCACCAGCGCATGGCGGACTGGCTGGGGCGTGACGGGCAGGCGCGGTTTGCGGCTGGCGAAGACCGCGTGGCCGGGATTCTCGAACACGAAGCCCTGCGCTGTCAGGGCGGCGCGCTGATCATCATCGAGTCCGGGCGCGGCCAGGCGCGCGCCAAGCGTCGTCAAGCGCGCCAGTGGGCGTGCGAACGCGCTGCCGGTTGCATCGTGCAGCCGGATGAGATCGAGATGCGCGTTGAGTTCGGCCAGCGCGGTGTCCAGCGGCGCCGCGAGCAGGTCGAGCGTAACGCCGGCATCGGGTTGCGGGATACGGTGAAAACCCGGCTGCAGATCTGTGGCCAGCGCCACCACGTGCAGGTACTGCGGGCGTTGCGGGTCGGCGCCCCAGGCCGCGATCAGGGCGGCGACGTGCGCGCCGTCGCCATAGTCGCTGTCGAAGACGGTGTAGCGCGTACGGCCCTGCCAGTGGTCCTGCACCTGCATGTCAGCGCCGCGTGCGACAGACGCAGTCGCGGTCATGGTCGTCGACCATGCCGATGCCCTGCATATACGCGTAGACGATGGTCGAGCCGACGAATTTGAAGCCGCGTTTGGCCAGGTCTTTGGACAGGCGGTCGGACAGCTCGGTGCGCGCCGGGCGGCCGCGGTCGGGCCAGTCGTTCACGATCGGCGTGCCGTCGACGAAGCTCCACAGGTAGGCATCGAGCGTCAGGCCCTGCTCGCGCATGGCCAGGTAGGCGCGCGCATTGGTGATGGCCGCCGCCACCTTCAGGCGGTTGCGCACGATGCCGGGATTGGCCAGCAGCTCGGCCTTCTTGTCGTCGTCGTAGGCCGCGATCTTGTGCGCATCCCAGCCATCGAACGCGGCGCGGTAGGTGTCGCGCTTGTTTAGGATGGTCTCCCACGACAGGCCGGCTTGCGCGCCTTCGAGATTGAGCATCTCGAACAGCGTGTTTTCATCGTGGCATGGCACGCCCCATTCGTGGTCGTGATAGGCGATGTAGCGCGGGTTGGCCATATTGGCCCAGGCGCAGCGGGTGATGGTCATCGCTTGGCACCGCGCGGCGGCGTCTTGCGCAGGCAGGCCAGCACCTCATCGACGCGGCCGGCGGCAACCAGCTCGGCCGGCGTGGTCTCGCCCAGCCCGGGCTGGATCGTGGTCATCCAGCGATCGGCTGCATCGTCGCTGCCGAGCAGCTGGCGTGCCTCGTGCATGACGGCGTAATGTGTCTGGGCCTTGCGCGAATGGTCCTGGAAGCGGGCTTGCAAGGCGTTGATGCTGTCCGGGGAAAGGCGGTCGGGATCGGTCATGGTGGTGGTCTCGGTGGCGTTCGGGGCATCATACCTTGCGGCGGCGCGAGCAACAGCCTTCTAAGCTGTGGGTCGGGGATTTGATTTCCTTAGGGCGGGCCACAATCTTCAATCTGATCAAGTGCTTAGCCTGCCGCGAGACCGCTTTCTTTTTAGGCATCGCGATATTCAATATGCCTTGTGCTATTCAAATGCCCAATTAAATAGTTCGCTTGGTTATCCCGCTGGACGAAACCTGTCTTGCTTTATCAAAATGATCGGCTGCTCTTGTTCCTTCCGATCTAATTGCATCGCTCCGCTGGTATCACGGCTTTAACCATACGCTTAGCCTGCTATGAGGCGCCCACTTCGTCACTCTCGTCCTGATCGCCACTTCCGACCTTTTTTACCCACCCCTGCTTTAAAGCCCACCGCACTTCAGTGCGCCAGGTGATGCGCCGGCCTGTTCTAGTGGTGTTCACCGGATCCGGCGCCTTCCCTGCCAGTTCTTCGAAAGAGGAGCAGCCCCAAATGATCTTCCAGAGCGCCCACTTGGCGGGATCGGTCTCTTCGTTTGCTTGTAGGCGATTCTTGATGAGAACGATGTAGCCTCCCTCAAGCCCTACTGGTTGTGTGCGTGCCATCAAGCTGACTTCGCCTCGCAAAGCTGTTGCCAACGCTCGCGGAAGATTTCTTCCTCAATCAGTTCGTCCATGCGACTTTCAGAGGGCGGAGCTACATCAACACCATCCCTTTGCAGGCTGAGATACGTCTTCAACATTGCATTTTTCTGCTCAAACCGCTCGACGAGCTCTTCCGTGGTGGCCTTGCTAAGACTTCCAGTTCCTTCGATGTAATTGCTTTCAGGGCCTAGAGAAATGTAGCGCTTAAAGCCGGCGTATCCGCCCATCCCGTTCTTTGCGTTGACCTCCCCGCACAGTGCTCCAGCTTTTGTGATGCGCTCGTTGCGGGTCTTTGCGCTCGCAGGATCTTTCAGCAAGGCCACCATTGGCGCCCGGGCATTCGGGATCGCCACCCACTCGCCGTACTTCCAGAGGAACAAAGCTACAGCGAGGGCCCCTAGGATGGCAACGCCGAGGAGAATAGTTTTGGCTTGGTTCATAGTAGCTATAGCTTCGGTTGGAATTTGTCCTGGTCAAACCCACTGACGTCGAACTCAAAAGCTGGTGCGCCGTTTTGGTATATATCAACAGCCAGACGTATGCGCTTCGCTTTCTTTAACTTGTTTAAAAAGCTGCTTTCATCGGAAAGAAATATAGTTTCGGAGCTATGGTCTGCTGGACCGTTTGCAGCGAATCGAATTGGCTTCTCATCATCAAATCGCACAAGTGCGCGACAACCTTGGTATGAGGGGCACAGGATTTGACCGCGCTCAATATAAAACAGGACGTCTTTCCCCTTACCTTGAGCACGAAGCGTTAAGGTTCCATGCTGCGCGCCAGAATATGGAAAGCCAAAAGATGCAGTATTGGAACTTCGCACGGTGGCCGTGTACCTTTTCTTGCCCGACATGGCGTCTTCGCTGATGTCATACTGCCATTGTTGGCCAATGGATTCGGCGCTAGGTTTGACTGGCGTTGTTGGAGCACTTTCGCCTTTGACAGATGGCGTACCGGCTGATCGGGTGCTCTTAGTAGTTGCCTTCGCTTCAGCGAGCTCTTTCTCGAGCGCGGTAATTTTCAAATTCGCGTCGGCAAGTCTTATCTTCGTTTCGGACAGCGATGAGTCCGGTGAACATGCGGACAGCATCACTGCCGCAGTCAGGACAAAGCCCAGTTTTTTCATGATCTTGTGTTCTTCGGCATCTAAGCGTGCCGTTTCGCTCACGTGAGTATAGTTGAGCTACCAGCGCCGAAATCTCGCCAATATTCACTGGCTACGCGCCGGCACTCAGTCGCGGGGAGCTCTTGCCACTCGATGTCAGCCGCGTCCGCCAGTAGTTCAAAAAGAGGCCGCTCCGAATCGATCGCGGCATATGTGTCAACGGCGACTGAAAACTGATATAGATTTTGTCGTCCCAGCGATTTAGGCCGATACACCTCTGTCACTGAGCATCGTCCGTGTCCAGCCCATTCCTGCAACATCTCGCCTTTCATTATCCCGGCCTGTCGATGGTGCTTCAGCGGTAGTTCTCACCTACGATCCGCACGATATGCGCGCGCCAGTAGTTCGGCCAGCGCGAGTGGCGCGACCACGTAGCCGAGCCGCAGCGCCGGGAACAGCACCTTTGAAAACGTGCCGACGTAGATGACGCAGCCGGCACGATCTAGGCTTTGCAGCGACGCCAGCGGCGGGCCGGTGTAGCGGTACTCGCTGTCGTAATCGTCCTCGATCACCCAGGCGCGGTTGGCCGTGGCCCAGCGCAGCAGCTCGAACCGGCGCGCGAGGCTCATCGTCACGTCCAGCGGCAGCTGGTGCGATGTGGTGGCGAACACCATGCGCGCGTCCGGATGATGCAGCGCGCCGTAGGCCACGCCCATCCCTTCGTCGGTGACCGGCAGCGTGAACATGCGCGCGCCGGCCACGCGCAGCGGCGCGCTGCGCCCTGGTAGCCGGGCGACTCGAGCAAGATGCCGTCGCCCGGCGCCAGCAATACAACTGGCGAAACAGCGGGATGTCGCCGCTGCGGTGCAGCGGGGTGGCGGCGATCAGGTCGTGGACATGCATGAAGACTGACGTTGAATTGCTACACTCATCTTGGCTGGAATTGGCTATTTTGAAAAGCCAATTCGCCATTTAGAATAAGCGTCATCGAATCTGGAAAGATTGCCATGAATCAGTTCGACGGCGGCCTGACGATCGTCATTGTGGAGACCCGCTGAATGTATTGCCCCGCCCGTTTCGCGCAGAAGGACCAAGCCTGTCTGCACGCCCTGATCGCCGAGCATCCGCTGGCGATACTCGTCACGCACGATGACGGCGCGCCGGATGCCGACCACCTGCCTTTTGAACTGGCGGCCGGCGGCGCCGTGTTGCGGGCCCACGTCGCGCGCGGCAATCCGGTCTGGCGGCGCGACGGGCAGCAGGTACTGGTGGTGTTTCGGGGGCCGGCGGGCTATGCCACGCCGGACCGCGTGGAAAAAGAAGAGACCGGTGGTCGGGTAGTGCCAACCTGGACCTACAACGTGGTGCATGTGCACGGCCGGCTGCGCACGATCGACGAGCCGGCCTGGCTGCTGGCGCAGGTGACGCACCTGACCGACCGCATGGAGGGCACGCAACCCGATCCGTGGGCGGTGAGCGACGCCCCGCCCGAGTATATCGATGCGATGTTGAAGGCCATCGTCGGCATCGAGATCGTGATCGAGCGGATCGAAGGCAAATGGAAAACCGAACCGCCGCCACGGGTGCGAGCGCACCCTGACGCCGGCCCGGTCAATGCCGACTCGCGATAAACGCTTAGTGGCTTGAGCCGGTGTGCCCTGCCGCGCCCGAGCTGCCGGTGCTGCCGGCCTTGCCGCTGGCCAACTGTTCAGCATGCTTCAAGTGCTCTTGCACGACGGGGATCATTTTGTCGACCTGACCTTTCACGTCAGTATCCTTGGCCGCTTTCGACGCTTTTTGCAACTTGGCCAGGGTTTCTTTGTGCGCGCCGACCCCGCCCTGCTTGGTATAGGCCTTGTCGAACGCGTCGCCACTCATTTTCTCGAGCTTGGCGCCCATGGCCTTGTGCTTGGCGTCCAGTTCGGTCGGCAGGGTCACGCCCTTGGATTGCGCCAGGGTCTGCACTTCGGTCAGCGCCTTGCCGTGGTCATCGACCATTTTCTGCGCGAATGCTTTCACGTCGGCGTTCTGGCCCTTGCTCTGCGCCATCTTGCCCATTTCAACTTCGGCCATGTTCGACATCGCCATGTCCATGATGGCTTTACGGTCGGCGGCAGTCAGCTTGGCCGTGCCGCTGGCGGTGGCGGCAGTGGTGCTGGCGCCCATTTGCGTGGACGCGGCGGTTTGCGCCTGCGCGCCAACCGAACCGAACATGGCTGCTGCAACCGACACGGCCAACAGGCGCTTGATGATTTTGGTATTTTGCATGGTGTATCTCCGTTTTCTAGACAGTATTGGGATCAGAACCGGCGTCATTGCCGGAACCCTTGCCTGGTGTTTTTAGTCGATTCGATACTGCTTGACTGACCCGCCTTGACGACGGTTATCAACGAAACAACATCGAGTGCGCCGACTGTATACCTGTGTCATCGAAACCAGCGCGCGTTAGCCAACAGGAAATTTTCGACGAAAAAAAGCCAGCCTCGGCGGGCTGGCTCGTACGCATGCAACGGCTGGCGCCGTGTCAGCGGAACTGCAATGTGGCCGTCAGATCGCCTGGCGGACGGGCGCCGCGCGCTTCGAACGCGGCATTGCGCGAAGCCAGGCCTTCGAGCAGCGGCAAGCCGTGCAGGCGCGTGATGAATCGCAGCACCGACGTGGTGTCATAAAAGTTATGGTCGACCGCGCCGCGCTTGGCGTGTGGCGACACGACAATCGCGGGAATGCGCGAACCGGGGCCCCAGCGGTCGCCCTTGGGCGGCGCCACGTGGTCCCACCAGCCGCCGTTCTCATCAAACGTGATTACCACCACCATGTCTTTCCACTGGGGCGACTTTTTCAGGTGCTCGATGATGTTGGCGACGTGGGCGTCACCAGACTCGATGTCGGAATACCCGGCATGCAGGTTCAGGTTGCCCTGCGGCTTGTAGAACGCCACGGCCGGCAACTTGCCGGCGACGACGTCGGCAATAAAACGGTTCGATATCGGGCTGTCGCCCAGACCGCCGTCGCGCAGGTGTTTGGCGCGCGCCTTCGTGCCTGGCGCGAATTGCTTGAAGTAATTGAATGGCTGGTGGTGGTACTGGAAGTTCGGCTTCTGGCCGGCGCCACGGCCGTCGAGCGCCGCTTGTTGGCCGCCGCCATACCAGGCCCAGCTCACGCCACGCGTGGACAGCAGGTCGCCAATTGTGTTGTAGGTTTGCGGCGGCAGCACGCCGGCGTCTTGCGGGTCGGCGTGCTGCGGGTCGCCATCGACCGCCGGGCGCACCCAGCTTGGCTGGTATGGGGGCGCCATCGTGTTCACGGCGTAGCCATCCGGCGTCATGGCGCCATTACGCACGAACTTCGGCTTGCCCTCGAGCGCCGACTTCGGCGAATCGGGCTCGAGCGCCAGGCGCACGCCCTGCGGGCCGTCGGCCAGCACCGCGATCTTCGACTTGGCCGCCGTCTGCGCGGCGTTGAAGTATTCCGGCACGCGGCCGCTGATCAGGAACTGGTGGTTCAGGTACGAGCCGCCAAATGCTGCCATGAAGAAGTTGTCGCACAGCGTGAATTCGCGCGCGATCTGCCACAGGCCGAGGTTTTTCGACGTTTCGCCGTAATAGCCCATCACCATGCCACCGGCATCCGACCAGGCGGCAAAGCCGTCGTTGCGGCCACCGTTGATCTGCATCTGGTTGTGATAGAACTGGTGCACCAGGTCGCGCGTGACGATCGCTTCCGGCAGCGGCTTGCCCTCGCTGTCCATCAGCTTGAATGGTGCGTTCGGCAATTTGGCAAATTGCTTTTCGTCGATCAGGTAATCCTTGCCGCCGATATTCTGGCGGCCCGGCACCATGCCGCCCCAGGTCTTGGGCAAGGTCGACAGGATCGAGCCGTCGCGGTCGCGCTGCTGCAGGCTGGCCGCCGGCACGCTCGCCAGGGGCACGGCCAGGCCCGGGAAATCGGCGAACAGATTGTTGAAGCTGCGGTTTTCCAGGTAAATCACGACCACGTTCTTGACGTGGGCACGCAGCTTGGCGTCCAGCGAACGCTTCGTTGGCGCCTTGGCGGCTGGCGCCGCACCGGCAACGCCCGGCAGCGTGCCGGCGCCGGCCACCATGCCGGCAGCGGCGGCTGCCTGGAAGATGCGCCGGCGCGCGGGGTTGCCTGGCTGGGTGGACGCGTCCGGTCCGGAATCTTGCTCGTTCACGTATTGCTCCTGTCGCTGGCGGCCTTGGCGACCGCAAAGCGGACATTATCGGTGCACTTTACGAGAGGAAACAAGCAGGAAAGAGTGAAAGCGTCCAGACCGTCAAACGGTTGTCACATTTAAGCAGCACAATGCAAGTGCTCCTTGGGAAGGGAACACGGCAGCGCAAGCTGCCCTACCGGCGCCGGCGGTCGGGAAATATACCGGCACCAATTCATTCAGATAGCAAGCTTGGCACGGCCCAGACGCGGGTCGTGACACCACCGATCGACAGCAGCTCAGCCGTACAGCGGCACCAGGATGTCGTAAGCATTGTCCGGGCGGGCGCCGTCGTCGACCGTTGGCGTGTAACGGCGATCATAGCGCTCCAGGCGGATACCCTCTTCATCGGCTTCCATGCCCAATTGTTCCATCGCCGCCGTGCCGGTCACGCGCGAGGCTTGTGCATGGACCATCGGGCCACGATGGGTCATCAGGGCATAACGGCGCGCCGGCACGGCAATACCGATCATGCCGGGCGGAAGCTGGCCCAAGTCAGCGACTTCGACCGCCACGCACTCGACCTTGACACCATCGGGCTGCGTCACGGACACACCGTAGCGCACGCCATTGTGCTCGCCCAGCTCACCTTCACGGGCGAGAAATGCCCTCCAGGTCTCGGGCAAATCCGCTTCCGGCATCGAGGTTGCCACCGAAGCTGACGCGGAGGTTGGCGCCGACGTTGCCGAAACTACCGGTAGCCCTGCAAGCTTCATTTCAGGTAGTGTGATGGTCGAGATGTGCATGATGTGGACTTCTAAAGAGACGAAAAGATTATAGGCTTATCGCTTCGTCAATATTAGCAACGTCGCAATCGTGCGCCTCGATTTCCCTGACAAAAAGGAGACAACCGTTGACTACTTCACTTAAAGCCTTGCTGAAAGAGCTGGAAACCTTCGGCGCGAGTCACGATGCGGCCCACGAGAACCGTGCCAGCCGCATGCTCAATATCACCCACGATACCGGCGAGTTCCTGGCCGTGCTGGTGCGCGCCATGCGCGCACGCCGTATTCTCGAGATCGGCACGTCGAACGGTTACTCCACGTTGTGGCTGGCTGAAGCGGCCGCAGCGCACGATGGCCTCGTCACGACGATCGAGTTGTCGCCAAAGAAAGTTGCAATGGCGCGCGATAACGTCGGCCGGGCCGGCCTGCAGGAGCGCGTGCGGCAGGTAGAAGGCGACGCTGGCGACCTGCTGGCCGCCGGCGACGATGCAGCGTTCGACATCGTGTTCCTGGACTCGGAGCGCACTGCCTACCTCGCCTGGCTGCCGCAGATCGGGCGCGTGCTGCGCCCGGGCGGGCTGATCGTGGTGGACAACGCCACCTCGCACGCGCAAGAACTGGCGCCCTTCATGCAGGCGTTGCGCTGCGCGCCCGGCTGGAGCACCAGCCTGGTCCCCGTCGGCAAAGGCGAATTTCTCGCTACCAAGCACTGAGCACTGTGTCCATGTACGGCGCCTGTGCAGTTCAGCCCCCGTTTCTTGCAATCCATCGCAAGGGCGGGGCTTGCGAGCTACGGCATGCCTAGAATGGACTCCATCAACTCACTGGAGAACATCATGAAACGTGCAGTCATCGTCGCCCTTCTGTCGCTCGCATCCCTCTCGGTCCAGGCCGCCGAACAGATGCGCAGCGTGACGCCGTTCAAGACCATCGATTCGCAAGGCCCGGTGAGCCTGGTGGTCGAAGTGGGCAAAGCGCATTCGGTGCGGGTCGAGGGCAACCAGAAATTCATCGACCGCGTCAAGACCGAGGTCGTTGGCAACGAACTGCGCCTGTCCTTCGCGGACAAGAACAGCAAGAACGTCAATATCGACGATGGCGAACGGGTGATCGTCACCATGCCCGAGCTGACCAGCTTCCGCGGCGAAGGCGCCGGCCTGATGATCCTGAATAATGTGCGCACCGAGCGCTTCGACGTGAACTACCGCGGCGCCGGCAGCCTGCAAATGAACGGCAAGGTCGGCCAGCTGCGCCTGAACGCCGAAGGCGTGGGCGAAGTCGAAGCCAAGGACCTGATCGCACAGGATGCCGACGTCACCTTCCGCGGCATCGGCGACGTGAGCGTGCATGCCACCAACAAGCTTAACGCCAGCGTGCAGGGCCTGGGCAACCTGACGTATTACGGCAAACCGAAGTCGGTGAGCAAGTCGGTGTCGGGCATCGGCAACGTCACCGCAGGCAAATAAGCATCACGCATTCACGAGATCGATCAGCACCTGCGCATGACACGGCGTACCCGGCCGGCACCAGCAGGCAAGGTCATGCCCCCGCAACGTGGCGTGCGCTGCTTGCGCCACCTGCCGCCCCGCCGGATCGATCTGCAGCCACAGGCGATACGCCGCCACCGCTTCTTCTACCGTCGGCATCGCGATATAGCGCCCTGCCGGTGTGCCCGGCGCCAGTTCGGGCAGCACCGAAAACGGATTACCCCACTTGCCGGGCCGCGCCACCGAGATGGTGTTGGGCGGCATGCGCCAACCCTTCTTGCGGCTCAGTTGCACACGTTGCACACGTTGCGGCGTAGTTGTTGACGTCACGGCGATCCTCGTCGATGGCTGCGCCGGCGATTCCGGCCCCAACTATCATACCGTCGCCAGACGCTCCTGCATCGACTGCGCGCCTGCGTTGCCGCAGGTGGCGGACAGGAACTCCATCAGGCCCTGCAAGGTCTCCACGCGCGCGCGATAAAAGATGAAGCGGCCTTGCTGACGCGGCGCGACCAGGCCCGCGTGCGTGAGTTCCTTCAGATGGAATGACAGGGACGATGCCGGCATATCGAGGGTTGCTGCAATATGGCTTGCGGACTGGCCCTGAGGGCCGGCCTGCACCAGAAGCCGAAACGCGGCGAAACGGGATTCCTGGGCAAGAGCGGAGAGTGCGACGATGGCGAGATTGGTTTGCATACTGACAGTCATGGTTCGATTCAACGGTCCCGGTCGCTTACACCGCCGGGCCACGGTTCGAATACTGTCGAATGACTTTGACAGGGTGATGACATTGGCGCTTGCCAGCGCAATTGCGTTGCTCCGGCAAGCCTGTCGTCACATTTTCTGGCGCTACGCATCTTCCATCAGCTCGTACCACATCGCGTTGAGGACGGCAAAAGCAGCCGCAAGCGGCAAGCCGAGTAGCCAGGCGAAATACCACATGGTGAAGTCCTTTCTGATTGTATTGTTCGCTGAATTAATAAGCGTGGTGTTTGCCGCCGCTGATGTCGCTCGGTACCACCTTGCCCCACATGACCTTGTAGACCCAGCTGGTATAGGCCAGGATCAGGGGCAAAAACATGCAGGTCGCCACCAGCATGATGAACAGCGTCAGGTGGCTCGACGACGAATCCCACACCGTCAGGCTGGCCTGTGGCTGGACCGACGATGGCAAAATAAACGGGAACATCGACGCGCCCACACTGAGCACGATGCCGGCGATCGACAGGCTCGACGTGAGCATGGCCACGCCTTCCCAGCGCCGCACCAGCGCGAGCAAGGTCAGCAGCGCGCCGACGATACCGGCCGCCGGCGCGAGCTGGGTCCACGGCTGCGCGGCATAGTTGGCGAACCAGATGCCCGATACACCCGCGTCGACGGTCTTGTACAGCGGATTGGATGGCCCGGTCATCACCACCTCGCTCGTGATGCGGTAGCCATCGACGAGGCTCCACAGCAGCACGCCGGCCACGGCGTACAGCAGCACGGTGGCAATCGCGGCGCGGATACCCCAGGCGCGCGAACGGCTGGCCACCAGGCCATCGGTCTTGAGCACCAGCCAGGCCGCGCCATGCATCACGAGCATGGCCACCGACACCAGGCCGCACAGCACGGCGAACGGATTGAGCAAGGCGAAGAAGTCGCCCTCGTAAAAAATCTGCATATCGGGTGCGAGCCTGAACGGCACGCCTTGCAGCACATTGCCCATCGCGACGCCAAAAATCAGCGCCGGCACGAAGCCGCCAACAAACAGCGCCCAATCCCAGGTCGTGCGCCAGGCGATGCTGTCACGCTTGCTGCGATATTTAAAGGCGACCGGGCGCAGGATCAGCGCCAGCAGAACCGCCGCCATCGCCAGGTAAAAGCCCGAGAACGAGACCGCATACAGCTGCGGCCAGGCGGCAAAGATCGCGCCGCCGCCCAGCACGAGCCAGACCTGGTTGCCTTCCCACACGGGGCCGACGGCGTTGATGACGACCCGGCGTTCCAGGTCGGTATTGGCGACGAATGGCAGCAAGGTGCCGGTGCCCAGGTCGAAGCCATCGGTGACGGCAAAGCCCACCAGCAGAACGCCCAGCAGCAGCCACCAGATGATGCGCAGCGTGTCGTAGTCGAGAAGCATATGAAGAATCATGGTGTGTTACTCCGCAGTGATCATGGGCGCAGTGCGCATTGCCGGCGTGGTGCCGACCAGTGGGCTGTGGGCGCCCGGGGCGTGTTCGGGTTCGTCTTCCGGCCCCTTGCGAATGGCCCCCAGCATCAGCTTCATCTCCACCACGATCAAGACCGAATACAGCACGACGAAACCGATCAGGGTCGTCAACACGGTCTGGATGCCGAGGTTCGACACCGCCACGGCCGTGGGCAGCACACCCTCGATGGCCCATGGCTGGCGGCCCAGCTCGGCCACGATCCAGCCGGCTTCGGCGGCAATCCAAGGCAACGGGATCGACCACACGGCCACCTTCAACAACCACGGATGGGCGTCCAGATGGCGGCGCGCCGACAGCCAGAAGAATACGGCCGTAAGCACGATGAAATACATGCCCAGGCCCACCATCACACGGAACGACCAGAACAGCGGCGCGACCTGCGGCACAGTATCGAGGGCAGCCTGTTTGATCTGCGCGTCGGTGGCCTGGCGCGGATCGTCGACGTAGCGCTTGAGCAGCAGCGCATACCCAAGCACGGCGCTGTGCTCCTCGAAGCGCGCCTGCAGGGCCGGCGGCACGGCAGCGCGCCCACCCAGTGCGCGGATCTGCTCGAGCGCGTCGTACGACTCGATGCCCTGGCGAATGCGCACTTCGGCCAGCTTCACCAGGTCGTTGATGCCGGGGATCTCGTTGCCCAGCGAGCGCGTGCCGATCAGGCCCATCACCCAGGGAATGTGAATCGCATAGTGCGTCTCGCGCGCGTCCTGGTCAGGAAAGCCGATGGCGGTAAAGGCGGCCGGCGCCGGCTGCGTTTCCCACATGGCTTCAACGGCAGCGAGCTTCATCTTCTGGTGCTCGGTGGCCATATAGCCGCTTTCATCGCCCAGCACCACCACCGACAGCGACGCGGCCAGGCCGAACGCGGCCGCCACCGTCATCGAGCGCTTGGCCAGTTCGACGTGGCGGCCCTTGAGCAGATACCAGGCCGACACACCGAGCACGAACATCGCCGCAACCACGTAGCCGGCCGACACCGTGTGCACGAACTTGGCCTGCGCCACCGGATTGGCCAGCACCGCGCCGAAGTCGGTCACTTCCATGCGCATGGTCTGCGGATTCAGGGCGGCGCCGATCGGGTTCTGCATCCAGCCGTTGGCGATCAGGATCCACAGCGCCGACAGGTTGGTGCCGATTGCCACCAGCCAGGTCACGACCATGTGCTGCACTTTCGACAGGCGATCCCAGCCAAAGAAGAACAGGCCGACGAAGGTCGCTTCCAAAAAGAACGCCATCAAGCCTTCGATTGCCAATGGCGCGCCGAACACGTCGCCGACGTAGTGGCTGTAGTAGCTCCAGTTCATCCCGAACTGGAACTCCATCACGAGGCCCGTCGAGACGCCGATGGCGAAGTTAATCCCGAACAGCACGCCCCAGAACTTGGTCATCTGGCGCCAGATCGGCCGGCCCGTCATCACATACACGGTGTCCATGATGGCCAGCAGCATGGCCAGCCCCAGCGTAAGGGGAATGAACAAAAAGTGGTACAGCGCCGTCAAGGCAAACTGCAGTCGGGAGAGCCCGACAACGTCGAGATCCATGGTGAATCCTTTCTTTTCAGGTACATCGTTGGTTGGTTGTTGTTATTGATTGCGCAGTGCGTCCAGCGCCGCATCGAATGCCTGGGTGCCGCGCCGCAGGTCGGCATCGATGCGGCCGTCGTTCATCACGAGCAGGCGGTCGGCCAGCGCCGCCTCGCGCCGCAGGTGGGTAGCCACCAGCAGCGTGCGCCCTCGGGCGTTCAAGGCCAGGCGTGCCAGCACGTCCAGCGCGGTGGCGCCGTCGAGCGCCTCGGTCGGTTCGTCGAGCAGCCAAAAGTCGGCCCGGCGCAGCAGCAATCGCGCCAGCGCCAGGCGGCGCGACTGGCCGCCCGACAGGCCAAGGCCACCCTCGCCCAGCGGCGTGTCGAGTCCGCGCGCGAAGCCCTGCACGTCCTGGTCCAGGCCGGCCGCATGGAGCGCGGCCCACAATTGGTCATCCGTGGCAGCGGGATCGGCCAGGCGCAGGTTATCGCGCAGGCTGTCGCAGAACAGCTCGGTGCGCTGGGTGAGCCAGGTGCAAGGCCGTGCCCACACCTGGCCTTCATGCGCGGCCAGTTCGCCAGCGGCCAGCGCCAGCAGCGTCGACTTGCCCACGCCGCTGCTGCCCACCACGGCGACCCGCTCACCGACGCCGATGCGCAGGTCGATGGCGTGCAGCGCCGCGCCCGCGCGACCGGGATGGACCACGCTGGCGGCGCACAGCTGCAGCGCGTCGCTGGCCTCGAGCGGCGTTGGCGTCGGCGTCGGCGTGGCGACCTTGTCTTGCCGGCGCAGGCGCGGCGCCACGCGGCGCGCCGCCAGCCAGCTGCGCCCGGCGTCGATCGCGCCGCGCCGCAGCGCGGAAAACGGTTCCAGCGCGCCCAGCGCGATCAGCAGCGCCAGCGCGGCGGCGGGTGCGCCGAGCGCCTTGTGCTGTGCCAGCGTGCCCACCGCCAGCAGCACGCCAGCGACTGTGAGGTGGCCGCCAACCGCATAGACCCAGCCGGCGCCGGTCTCCAGACGGTGCAGCGCATCGTCGTGGCGCGCCAGATTGGCGTCCAGGCGCGCGACCTGCGCGCATTGCGCCGGGAGGCGGCCGGCCATCGCCAGGTCGGTCTGCCCGGCGACCAGGTCAATGGCCTGGGCGCGCAAGCGTTCCAGCGCACGGGCGCGGCGCAGGGCGGTCGGCCGCGCCAGGCGCGCCACGGTAAAGGTCACGCCCCAGCCGAACACCAGCAGCCAGCCGAACATCGCCATGCCGAGGCGCCAGTCGAGGTTCGCGAGCACCACACCGGCCAGCAGCGCCGCGCCGCAGGCGGCACACGCCGGCACGACCAGGCGCAGGTAGATCGATTCGAGGACGTCGATGTCGCCCGTCAGGCGAAACAGCAGGCGCGAGGGGCGGCGCAGCAAGGCGCGCGCCGCCTGCGGCGTGGCCCAGCCGCGAAAGAGCCGCTCGCGCAATGCGGCCAGCACGCCGAACGTGGCGTCGTGCGTGACGGTGCGCTCGGCATAGCGGCCGAACGTGCGGCCCAGGGCCAGCAGCCGGATCGCGGCGCTCGGCACGAATACATTGAACATGACGGTGCCCCCGGCCAGCCCGGCCAGCGCAGCGGACGTGATGAACCAGCCCGACGTGCCCAGCAGCGCCATCCCGGCCAGCACCACCAGCGTCGCCAGAAAGGCGCCGAGCGCCAGGCGCCGCCCGCCGCTCTGCAAAAACAGGGACAGCACCGGTTTCATGTCGTCATCGAATCTCATGCTGCGCTCCGCTGGATCAGTGGTTCGCCGATGCGCACGACGCGGCCCAGGCGCGCGGCCAGGGCCAGGTCGTGGGTGGCGACGATCATGGTGCGGCCCTGCGCCAGGCGCAGCAGGGCGTCGGTCACGCCGGCGGCGGTGTCGCGGTCGAGGTGGGCCGTGGGTTCGTCGACCAGCAGCAGCCCGGCGTGCGGCGCGCAGACCGCGCGCGCCAGCGCCAGGCGCACCAGCTCGCCGCCCGACAGGCCAAGGCCGCCCTCGCCCAGGCTCTCGCCCGGGTTGGCATGCTGAATGTGGCCAAGGCCCGCTCGTCCTACCGCGTTGCTGACGGCATCGACCGTGACGCCAGCGCGCTCGAGCGCCACATTGGCACGCACCGAGCCGGCAAACACGTGCGGCTTCTGCCCGATCCAGGCCATCCGTGCGCGCAGGCCGGCGGCCGATGCGTCGTCCAGCGGCACGCCGCCGATGCGCACGGCGCCGCCACCTGCCGGCGCAAGACCGGCGACGATCGACAGCAGCGTGGTCTTGCCGCTGCCGCTGGGGCCGACCAGCGCCACGTGTTCACCCACGCGCACATACAGGTCCTGGCCGTCGAACAGCGGCGCCTCGCCCGGGTGGGCAAAGCGCAGGCCGTCGATATCGACCGATGGCGCGCGGCCGATGCGCAGCGCCCCACCCGGCGCGTCCAGCGCTGCCAGCGCGCCCGGCAGCGGCAAGCCGGCCGACTGCAGCTTGTCCAACGCCTCGAGCGCCGCCTCGCCGGCCGCCCTGTCGTGCCACACCGCCGCCAGTTCGCGCAGCGGCTCGAAAAACGCCGGCGCCAGCAGCAGCACAAATAACCCTTCGAACAAGGTCAGCTGGTTGCCCCAGCTGCCGGGCCCGATTTCGCCAAGCAGATGAAAGCCCACGTACACCGCCACCAGCGCCACGCCCAGCGCCGAGAACAATTCGAGCGCGGTCGACGACAGGAAAGCGATGCGCAGCACGCGCATGGTGCTGGCGCGCACGGCCTCGCTCGTTGCCCGCACCCGGCCGGCGGTGGCGTCGACGGCGCCCAGCGCGCGCAGCGTCGACAGGCCGCGCAAGCGGTCGAGCAAAAAACCGCTCATGCCGCCGACCAGTTGCAGCTGCGCTTCGCTGGCGGCCTTGGCGCGCCAGCCGATGACGGCCATGAACAGGGGAGTCAGCGGGGCGGCCAGCACCAGGATCAGCGCGGCGACCCACGAGAAATACGCCACCACGAGCGCGATGGCGGGCGGCGCCAGCGCCACACGCAGGCGCGCCGGCCCGTAGCGCAGCAGCCATGGCAGCACGGCTTCGGCCTGCTCGGCAACGATGCTCGCGGCCTGGCCGGACGCCAGGCGCGCCCGGTCCAGCGGCGAGCGCGCCGCCAGGGCGTGCACGGCGGCCTGGCGCATGGCGGCGAGCTGGCTGCGCGACGTCGCGAACAGGCAGCGCGCGCCCCACGCTTCGCTGCTGGCGCGCAGCATGCCAAGCAGCAGGAACGCCAGCGCCGGCAGCAGCATGTCGGCCAGGCCGGCGCCCTGCGCCAGACGCGCTACAGCATGGGCCAGCAGCGCCGCCTGCGGGATCCACAGCAGCGCCGCGCCGCTCAGCACCAGGGTGGCGCTGCGGGCGGGACCGGCTGATGCCGCCGCGCCACGGGGTTTGCTGCATGGCATGATTATTCTCCGAACCTGTTGGTGAAAAAGCGGCAGACGTCCTGCAACAAGCTTTCTGAATTTTCTAAAACTTCAGGAATTTCAAAAGTTAGACGGATTATGCGCGTGAACTTTTGGTTTGTCTGCAATGGGTGACCAGGTTAGTCGGGAATTACGAATGTATTAACAACGTGGCCCAAAACGCGGGCGCGCGTGGTGCGTGTCCGGGTGACGTGGGATAATCCTGCTTTCACAAGCATCGAAAAGTTCGCAACCATGACGCCACTTGTCCAAACGTTTGTCAGTCACTTCGGCGAGATGGGCAGCCGCTGGGGCATCAACCGCACGGTGGGGCAGATCTATGCCCTGCTCTTCGTCTCCGAAGAACAGCTGCATGCCGACGACATCGGCGAGAAACTCGGCATCTCGCGCTCGAACGTGAGCATCGGCCTGAAAGAATTGCAGTCGTGGGGCCTGGTGCGCCTGTCGCGCATTCCGGGCGACCGCCGCGAATACTTCACGTCGCTGGGCGATGTGTGGGAAATCTTCCGCGTGGTGGCCGCCGAACGGCGCCGGCGCGAAGTCGCCCCCACCCTGTCGGTGCTGCGCGAATCCCTGCTGGCCAATGCCAAGAATCCCGAAGACAAGTTCGCGCAAGAACGCATGCGCGAGATGCATGAGCTGGTCGACCTGGCCAATAACTGGTTTGACGACCTGCAACGCCTGTCGCCGGAATCCATGGCGCAGCTGATGAAGATGGGCTCGAAGGTGCAGAAGCTGCTGTCGGCCAAGGATCGCCTGTTCGGCGCGAAGGAAGCCAAGGAAGCGAAAGAGGAGTAGGAATTTTCGCATCAGGTTCAGGTTGCGTCCCGCAAGGCTCAGGTCTATGCTGGTCTGATCGGCATGCGACACGTAGAAATGCAGTGGGTACGATTTTTCGGATCACTCTTTCCCGGGACGGCGTCATGACACCTTTCAGGCTTCTTCTGGATCGCGCTCGGCTGGCCATCTGCCTGCTCTTCCTGGCATTGGCCGGCGTCACCGGCGCGGTAAGCGCGCAAGATATCGCCAGCAAGTTCGCCCAGGTCAATGGCGTGCGGTTGCACTACCTGGTCGCCGGCAAGGGCGAGCCCATCGTCCTGCTGCACGGCTACGCGGAGACCTCGCATATGTGGGTGCCGCTGATCAGGCAGCTCGCAAAAACCCATCTCGTGATTGCGCCAGACCTGCGCGGCGCCGGCTCGTCCGATGCGCCCGAGAACGGCTATGCCAAGGTCGACCTGGCCCGTGACATCCACGCGCTGGCCGGCTCGCTCAAGCTCGGCCAGGTCCAGCTGGTGGGGCACGACATCGGCCTGATGGTGGCATACGCCTACGCGGCCCAGTTCCCGGGCGAGGTCAAGAAGATCGTGCTGATGGACGCCTTCCTGCCCGGCGTGGGCAACTGGAGAGATGTGTGGCTGCTGCGCGACCTCTGGCATTTCCATTTCTATGGGCCGACGCCGCTGGCCCTGGTGAGCGGGCGCGAGCGCATCTACTTCGAGCACTTCTGGAACGACTTCGCCGCCGACAAGACACGCTCGGTACCGGAAGCCGATCGCCGCTTCTACGCGAAACAGTATGCCAAACCCGGGCACATGAAAGCCGGGATGGAATACTTCCGCAATTTCGAGCAGGATGCCGCGCAGTTCGCCGAGCTGGCCAAAACGCCGCTGCCGATGCCCATGCTGGTGCTGGCCGGCGAAAAGGCCAGTGGCGATGTGCTGATTACCCAGGCGCGGCTGGTGGCCACCAATGTCGATGGCGTGATCGTCAAGGGGGCCGGCCATTGGCTGATGGAAGAAGCGCCCGATGTCGTGATTCCAAAGCTGGTTGCGTTTCTGACCAATTGAAGCAGTTGCCATCGCCATAGCCGTGCTCGCCTCTTTTGGCTGAGCGGCTAGACTGGGCTTTTCCCTTATCAGTCCAGTCCATGAATATCGCTTGTATCGCCTGGGGCTCGCTGCTCTGGAAACCCGAAGGCTTGAAGCTCGCGTCCGGCTGGCATCCGGACGGGCCCGCCATGCCGATCGAATTTGCGCGCCAGAGCGACGATAGTCCTGAACTGGCGCTCGTGCTGTGCGAGCGCGCGCGCCTCATGCCCACCTACTGGGCCTATGTCGCTACCAACGATCTACAGAACGCCCGCGCCATGCTGCACGCGCGCGAAAAGATCACACCAACCCGGCCCGAATGGATCGGCAGTGTCTGGGCCAAGGACGGCGCGCGAGAGAATCCGCGCGTGGCCGCCTGGCTGCGCACCAAGGGTATCGACGCCGCCATCTGGACTGCGATCCCGCCAAAGTTCGATGGCGAGAACGGCCGCGTGCCGACGGCCGACGAAGTGGTGACATGGCTGGGCAGTTGTACGGGGGAGCAGCGCGCCGCCGCCGAGCATTACATCCGCCGCACGCCGGCCCATATCGACACGCCCTACCGCCGCATCATCGCCGCGCGTCTTGGCTGGCGCGCGCTGCGCGAAGCGCACGTCACGCAGATGCGCTGACGGCCGCGGGGCTGTCCGCTGCTGCCACGCAGTGCCTGACCCACGCCCGCACGTACTCGCCCGCCACTGTCGCGATCGACGTCGGAAAGTGAATGAAGCCGTGCGGCGCCTCGGGCACCACGTTCAGTTCGGTGGCGGCCACCTGCCGCCAGCGCTGCGCCAGCCGCACCGTGTCATCGATGAGCGGATCGCGGCTGCCGACGATCATCAACGCCGGCGGCATGCCGGCCAGGTCGCCGAACAGCGGTGACAGCGGCGGCTGACGGCGCGCGGCGTCGTCGAGGCCGGGCGTGAGCATGCGCAGGCCAGCAAGCATGCGCGGCCCGTCGAGCACCAGCGTGGCCGGCCCTGCACTGCGCACGCTGTCGGTGCCGGCCATGTCGTAGACGCCGTAGTACAACACCGCGCCGGCGATGCGCCCGAGCAGCGCCGGCCAGGCCCGCAGCCGCTGCAGCGTGGCCGCAGCCAACTGCGCACCTGCCGACTCCCCCACCACGACGACCGGCAAGCCGTCGTACTCTGGCAAGCCATCGTGCAGCAGCCAGCGCGCAACGGCCAGGCATTCCTCCATCTGATGATGCACCGAGACGCGCGGAGCCAGGCGGTAGTCGACCGACACCACGGCCAGGCCACACTTGCTGGCAAAGTCCGCATTGAAGGCGTCGTTCATCCGCGCATTGCCGATCACCCAGCCGCCGCCATGGATGTCGAGCACCAGGCCGGCCGCCGGTCCGTGCGGGCGCACGATGCGGATCTGCACCTGCATTGCCTCGATCACCACGGTGCGTGTCTCGACCTGCAGGCCGGCGCGGCGCAACTTTCGGTCGGCGCCGCATTGGGACAGGCGCAGCAAAGCCTGCAGGAGCGGCGCCATGAAACGATGGCGCATGCCGAAGCGCGGCATGCGAGAAGGCCTGGCATTGAAGCGTTTCGCTTCGTCCAGCACGGCGTCGTCGAACGTCATTGGCATGAAGGGCTCCTGGCGCATGAGAGAGGCAATCCGGATCAATCCGCAGGCAGGCGCACAACAGCGTTCAGTCCGCCCTCGGGATGGTTCGACAGTGCCAGCCGGCCGCCATGCGCCTCGATCACGCCGCGCGCAATGCCCAGGCCCAGCCCCATGCCGCCGTCGTTCTGCTCGCGGCCATGGGCCAGTCGCACATACGGATCGAAGAGGCTGGCAAACGCTTCATCCGGTACGCCGGGTCCGTGGTCGCGCAGGCAGATCAGCACACTACCCGGTTCATGACGCACGCTGATCTCGGCGCGCGCGCCATAGAACAGCGCGTTGTCGAGCAGGTTGCCGAGCGCGCGCTTGAGCGCCAGCGGCTTGCCACGCACGGTCATCCCGGTCGGCTGCCAAGCCACGACATGGCCGGCCAGTTCCGCGCTGCGCACCATGCGGCCCAGCATCGTGTCGAGCTTGATCTCGGTCGGGTTTTCGTGGATGTCGCTGTCCTTCACGCATTGCAGCGCACCCTTGACCATCATATCGAGTTCATCGAGATCTTCTTCGAACTCGTCGCGCAGCGCTTCATCGTCCAGCAGTTCGGCGCGCAGCTTGAGCCGCGTGATGGGCGTGCGCAGGTCGTGCGAAATCGAGATGAACAAGCGCTCGCGGTCGTCGATGTAGCGTCCGATGCGCTCGCGCATCGCGCTGAACGCGCGCGCGGTGTTGATGAATTCACGGCTGCCGGTTTCGGGTAGCGGGCGCGCCTCTTCGTCATGGCCCTGCCCCAGCGCCGAAGCGGCATCGGACAACGCGGCCAGCGGGCGCGTGATCGAGCGCACGACCAGCAGACAAAGCAGAAGGACCACCGCCAGCGACAGGATTTGCGGCATCAGGCGATCCCACGCGAACGGGTCGCTGCTGTCGAGGAAATACGGGTTCGGCATCAGCGCCGCCATGTACAGCCAGTTACCCGGCTCGATCTCGGTCTGGATCACCAGGATCGGGGCCGGGTCGGGCTTGAGCAGCAGCACATGCTGGACCCAGGCGGCGGGCAAGTCGTCCAGGCGCACATCGTGTTCGGCCACCACGAGCCGGTTGGGCTGGGCGAAGGCGAGCCGGAAACCCGGTGAATGCGGCAGGTCGCTCCTGAGCGTGGCGTCGACGGTGGCGATCACGCTGTGCGCGAGCGGGTGCGGCGCGATTTCCTCGATCGGCACGTAGGCATGATTGAGGTTGACGAAAAAGCGGGTGCCGCCCATTTCACGCAACTGCTGGATGATCAACAGCCGGTAAGCCGGCGGCAGGCTGCGAAAGAAGCGGATCGCACCGGCCGCGCTGTGCGCCACATATTGGGCCGACGACTGCGCCTCGACCTGCGACCTGGCGCGCAGCTGGCTGGCCCAGATCGCGCTGGCCGCCAGTTGCGTGACCAGCACCCCGGCCACCATTACGAGCGTCAGGCGGCCAAGGAGCGAGGCCGGCACCAGGCGCTGCAACGGCTGGCGCAGCGTGCGCGCCAGCCAGTTGCCGGCACGGCTAGACACTGGACACGCTGACGTCGGCCGAGAACACATAGCCGGCCCCGCGCACCGTCTTGATCAAGGCTGGTTGCTTGCCGTCGTCGTTCAGGCGCAGGCGCAGGCGGCTGATCTGCACGTCCAGCGAGCGATCGAGCGGGCCAGCGTCGCGCCCGCGCGTTTCCTCGCACAGCAGGCCACGATCGAGGATCTTGCCGGGGTGTTCGGTGAAGTATTTGAGCAGCTGGAAATCGAGCCCGGTGAGCGCCACCGGGTTGCCTTGGCTATCGGTCACCTTGCGCTCCATCAGGTCGAGCGTGAAGCCGACGAACCGGTGGTAGCGCACCGACGGCGCTTCGGGCGCGGCGCGGCGCAGGATCGCCTTGATACGGGCCAGCAGCTCGCGCGGGCTGTAGGGCTTGGCGATATAGTCGTCGGCGCCGAGCTCCAGACCGACGATGCGGTCGGTTTCGTCCGAGCTGGCCGTGAGCATGATGATCGGTACGTTCGAGCGCTGGCGCACCTGCTTGCACAGCGCGAAGCCATCGGTGTCGGGCAGCATCACGTCCAGGATCACCAGCGACAAGCCCTCGATGTGTGCATGGAACTCGGCCAGGAAGCTCTCGCCATTGTGCGACAGGATCACTTCGTACTGGTTTTTCTCCAGATACGTCTTGAGCAGCACGCGGGTCTTTTGGTCATCGTCTACGATCAGTATCTTGCGCACCCGGCGTCCCCTGGCTGGTTATATTGAATAGTCTGAACAAGGCCGCCAGACGGCGCTGCGCCACGGCCACCGGCACGCTGTCGTCGAGCACATAGCGGTGCACTTCGGCGATGATGGCGTCGCGGCTCGCTTCGTCGGTCGCCATCCGGTGCACGAGGCTTGGCGCCTGCACGGCCTCGCCGCTGGCGAAGATGGTCCACGAGGCCCTCGAACAGCTGTCCATGCGTGCCGGCTCGGCATCGCGCCGCACCGGCACCGCGCCCTTGAGAAGATTGAAGTCGGCCTGGATCGACGGCGACAGCAGCAGGCGCGCCATCTTTTCCTGGGCCTGACTGTGCCGGTAGTCGCCGGCGAACATCGACAACGTGTCGACACTGTACAGGTGATACCCGCCGGTGCCCGGTGCGCCGACGCAGCCGTAATCCTGGTCGAGCACCATCCTGTTCTCGCCCAGCTCGGGCTTGGCCCAGTCGCCCATGATCATCATGCCGGCCTGGCCGGCGGCGAAGCGGCGCACGACGTCGGTCCAGGGGCGCTCGGCCAGCTGGCCCCCGGCCCAGCCCTTGATGGTGCGCAGGCGCTGCAGGGCGCGCGCGGTACGCGCATCGAAGGCCGCGGCGGGACTGCGGTGCACGAACAGCTCGCGATAGAACGCCGGCCCGCTCTCGGCCAACACCAGGTTCTCGAACAGTGCCGCCACCTGCCAGGGTTCGCTGCTTTGCGCCAGCGGCTGCACCCCGGCGGCCAGCAGGCGCGCGGCGACGGCGTCGAATTCGTTCCAGGTGGTGGGCGGCGTCAGTTTGAGGCGGGCGAACAGCGCGCGGTTGTAGAACAGGGTATTGACGCGATGGATGCCGAGCGGCGCGGCCATCGTGTGCTTGCGGTACTGGACGAGGTTCTGGATGGTGGGGAACAGCACGCCGCTCCAGTTGTCGGCGACGGCCACGTTGTCGAGTTCGAGCAGCAGGCCCATTTCGGCCCATTCCGCCACCGACACCCCGATGATCTGCGTGACTTCCGGCGCATCGCCGGCCAGCACCCTGCCCTTGAGGACCTTGCCGGCGCCGATGCCGGCGCCGCCGGGAATGGCGGCGTCCTGCCACTGCACGCCTTCCTTGCCCAGACGCTGCGCCAGCAGGTCGGCGGCGCGGCGCTCGCTGGCCGAGGTCCACCAGTGCAGGACCTGCAGGCCGGAGGCCGGTGCGGCGCTTGACGCCACGGGCGCTGGCGGCACGATCGCGAGCATCGGCGCCGCCGCCTGCGCGGCGCCGTGGCACATGCAGGCGGCCAGCATGGCGGCAGGCATAGCGGCGGGCCAGACGCGTCGGTGGCGACAGCGCTGCCAGCGATTCCAGAACCAGGCCACTTTTCCGATCGACGCTATCACCCGATATCCCGCAGAAAACGCTGATTATAGCGCCGCCACTGCCTGCCCAACGGGCATTTCGGGCCATCGGGGTCAGCGGCGATCGATGCGCGCCACCAGTCCCGCCCTGCCATTGCGATCAAAAGCCGCGACCTGGATCAGACCCCGTTCGGTGATCGGTCCGGTCACCGGCTTGCTGGTGGCGCCCGGCGTGCTGCCGTCGGTGGTATAGCGCAGCGCAATGCCCGGCAACACATGATTGACCAGCACCCGTTCGCCGTCGAGCAGCAAGCCAGGCGGCGCGATGCGGTACGCCACGGCGCTGCCATCGAGGTCGAGGCGCGGCAGCACGCGCTGGCCCAGGGCGTTGACGAAACCCGACCAGGCGCCGCGATGAAGCGTCGCTGCCTTGGCGGCGTCAGGCTCGGTGACCCAGGCCGGATCCGGCGCCCAGGCACGTTCGGCCACCGCCAGCAGGCGCGGCATGACCAGGTAATCGATGCCGGCGGGGTCGCGCACGGTTTCCGTGAACAGCGTCGCTTCCAGCCCGCGCACGCGCCGCTTGCCGTAGTCGGTCAGGCCGTCCTTGCCGATGCGCGCGGCGTCGGTCGCATTCTTGAGGTAATCGAACGGGATGAAGTCGTAGGTCGTCTCCAGCTCGACGTAGTCGCCCCAGTTCATGCCCGGCTCTTCCGGATTCGGGTTGTACGCCATGTCCATATACAGCTTGGTCACCGGCGCGAGCACGATATCGTAGCCGGCATTGGCCAGCCGGTAGGCCAGGTCTTCGGCGCCTTCGGTGTTGTTCCAGACCCAGGCGCTGAAACCCTTTTGCGTGAAGCGCGGATTGGGGATCAGCTTGTTCTTGCCATGCAGGGTCGTCTTGCGCGCCGCGAGTTCTTCCCAGCCGGACGTGTACAGGCCATGCTTGCGCAGCATGCCGTCGACCCGTTCGTAGAAATAATCCCACAAGTCGGCCGTCGATTCCAGCTGGTGCTTCGCCATCATGGCGCGGCTGGCCGGCGACTGTTCCCAGGCGCCATTGGGCAGTTCGTCGCCGCCCATGTGGATGGTGTGCAGCGGCACGCCGGCCTCGCGGTGCAGCTTGACCACTTCGTCCACCACGTGCTGGACGAACGTGAAGCTCGATTCCAGGCCCGGATTGAGCACGTGGTCGTTGTACAGCTGCGGCGATTTGTAGACCGACTTGTCGTCGAAGTCGTTGAGCAGGTACTTGGCCGCATCCTTGTCGCCGGCAGCCTTCAGGCGGTGATAGCGCGCTTCCATCGCCTGTACCGCGGCGCGTGCGTGGCCCGGCATTTCGATCTCGGGAATCACCTCGATGTGGCGCGCAGCAGCGTAGCGCAGGATCTCGATGTAATCGGCGCGGGTGTAATAGCCGCTGCCGCTCGCATCGCGCGGGTCGGGCCCGGAGCCGTAGGCCGGCCGCAGGCGCACGCCCGGTTTCGCGCTGTGACCGCGCACGGCGCCGATCGACGTCAGTTCGGGCAGGCCGGCAATCTCGAGGCGCCAGCCTTCGTCTTCGGTCAGGTGGAAGTGGAATTTGTTCAGCTTGAAGCGCGCCATCAGGTCGAGCCACTTGAACACCGTCGCCTTGGTATGGAAGTTGCGCGAGACGTCGAGCATGAAACCGCGGTACTCGAACCGTGGCGCGTCGACGATCGTCACCTCGGGCAGCGATTGCGCGGTGGCGCCGGGCAAGGGCAGCAGGTCGCGCAGGGTGTGCACGCCATGGGCCACGCCGGCCGGACTGTTGCCGACGATCGTGATGCCGCCGTTGTTTCCACTGCCGGCGCGCACCGTGAGACTGTAGGCTTCGGGCGAGGTCTGGCCTTCGACCTTGCCCACGCTCAGGCGCACTGCCGGCCCATGGCCCTTCAGATTAGCGGGAAACAGCGAGCGCACCAGGGCCGCCTCGCCCGCCAGCGCCGGCGCCGCGCTCACCGACGGCATGCCCGCCAGGCGCAGCGCGCCGCTGCCTTGCTGCAGATGCAGGGGCGTGGGCAGCACCGGCGGCAGCGCATCCGCCGGCAGCAGGTCGGCGCGCAGGTTGCTGCGATAGGTATCGGCTGCCGTGACCACCGGCTTCACGCCGATATCGCCCTTGTCGAGCTGCTCGGGCCGCGTCACCGGCAACAGCGCGAAGTCGCCGATCGCCATGCCGATATCCGGCTGCGCGTCATACACCAGGTACGGTCCGATCGGCGCACGCGCCATCTTGATGATCGGCTGCGGGTGGTAATAGTCGATGTTGATCGTCTGGCCCGGCGCCAGGCCCGCAAAGCCCGGTTGCGGCAGCAGCCGGAACAGATTGCCCGACACCTGCTCCATGCGCAGACCGCCTGTCACCGGGCCGGTGACGACGCCGTCCATGCTGTTGAAGTACAGCGCCCAGCCACTGACCGGCAGTGGCGCGCTGTCGTGATTGGCCAGGATCATGCGCGCCTGCGCCCGCCCCTGCGGCATCTGCGGCGTGTACTCGTTGCGCAGCAGTTCCCAGCGCATCTGCAATCTGGCGGCGCTGGCGACGCTGCTGGCGACGCTGCTGGCCACCACTGCAGGTGCGGCCTGGTTTGCCGGCGCGGCGGCCTTGCTGGCCGACGTGAACGCAGCCAGGAGCAGCGCCGCCAGCGCGCAGCGTCGAATCATGTTTGTCTTGTCCAAGAATTTCTCCAATCCAGCCAAAAAAAATACGGTCGTCGTTCAGGGTTGCGGCGGCTTGTACCACCGGTCGAAATCGCGTTGCAGCGTGGCGGCGGCCGGCTCCGGCGCCAGCGTACCTTTCAACACATCGGCGTTGACGCGCCACAGCACGCTTTCCATGCTGGGTTGCCCCCGGTGCAGCACCTGGGCATTCAGCCGTACCGTCGATGCGCAGCTGTTGCGCCACTCGACCATCTGCTTGGCCACCGGATTGCGCACGGCGATCAGGTGATTCGACAGCGTGAAGAAGCCGGTCAGCCGGTTGCTGTAGATATCGGCAAATTCCTGCGAGCCGACCCAGGCCAGGAACTTGAAGGCGTCGGCCTTGTTCTTCGACTTGCGGTTCACGCCCAGTCCCAGGTCCATGTGATCCGAGATGAAGCAGGGGTCACCCCGCCGTTTGACGGGTGCGGCGAACACGCCCAGTTCCAGGCCGGGCGTGGTGCCAAAGCGCGCGATATCCCACGACCCTGCCGGATAGATCGCCGCGCGGCCACCGGCGAACATGGCCTGGCTCTGGGCATAGGTTTGCGTGGCGGCGCCCGCGGGCAAGTACGTGCCCATCCGCGCACCGAAGCGCAGCGCCTCGACGAAAGGCGCATCGGTCAAGCGGGCGCGCCCTTCGGCCAGCGCTTTCTGGCCGGCCTGGCCGCGCCAGAAATTCGGGCCGATGTTGGTAAAGACCAGCTGGCTCGCTTCCCAGCCATCGGCCAGGCCAAGCGCGAGCGGCGTCACACCGTGCTTCCTGAGCACGTCGAGCACGCGAAAAAACTCGTCCACGGTGCGCGGCGCCTGCAGGTCGTACTTCCTGAAGATGGCCTTGTTGTACATGAAACCGTGGATCACCGAGGCCACCGGCATGCAGAAGGCGTCCTTGCCGCCGGCCGTCTGCCAGGCCAGCAAGGCGCCCGGCTCGAAATACTGCATGCCCGGTTTGCCATCGAGGCGCTCGAGATGGCCCTGGGCGTACAGCGCCAGCGAGGCGTCGAACGGCCGGCATGCGACCAGGTCGCCGGCGCTGCCGTCGGCCAGGCGCGCCGCGAGCCGTGCGTCATAGTCAGTGGGCGCAGTCGGTGCGAATCTCACCTCGATGCCGGGATGGCTTCGCTGGAACGCCGGAATCAGCACGTTTTCCCACAGCGCCTTGTCGTCCACGCGCCAGCTCTCGATCAGCAGGGTGCCGGCGCGGGTGAGCGGCGCTGCCAGCATCAGCAGTGCAAAGGCAAACAAGACAGCGAATCGCATCGACCGGCCCTTCTCAATAATGCGCGTACGGATTCTTGTTCCGGTTCGCGTAATACAGCCAGGCCGTGCCCGCCACGCTGCCAGAGCTGGTGAAGCTCGCATCGGCATTGCGTGTCGCGTACGGCATGCTGCCCAGCTTATCGACCATGTAGTTGAGCGACTCGAGCATCTGGTTGGCGCCGTTGCCGGCGCACGCCATGGCGGGCGCGCCCTGGCGCATGGCCATGATCGCGCCCAGGCTGCCCTCGCTCCACACGAACGGCGTGGCAGACGGCGCGTTGTCGTAGATGACGTCGTAGAAGCCGACGATCCCGGTCACCTTGCGCGACGGGTAATCGAGCCGCCCGTCCACGTTGAAATAGTCGCACATCGCCGGCAGGGCGGCGGCGAAGTTCTGGCCCGCGCTGCCGGTGTTTCCCAGCGCGAGGACCGACCACGAATAGGTATCGAGATAGCGCTCGCTCGTGTTGAGCGTTTGCGTGTTGGCGTCATAGCCGCCCAGGAAGCGCGTGCCGTTCCACAGGCCCTCGGACATGCCGCGCAATGCCGCGGCGGCGGCGAGGTACGGCGCGCCGCCATTGAGCGCGTGGTACTGGTGCATGCTGGCGTAGGCATCGAGCTGGTGCTCCAGCGCGAAGATGCCGGTGCGGCCCGGCACGTAGTTGGTCGGGGCGAAGCGCAAGCCGCTGCGGCTGGCGCCATTGATCGTCACGGGCACGATTTGCGCGCGCAAATAGTCGTGCAGGCGGGTCGACATCGCCAGGTACTTCGTGCTGCCGAAGGCTTTCTGGTAGGCGTTCAGCGCCATGCCGAGCCAGGCGTTCGCCCCGGCGATGCGCATGTCCACCCCGGGACTGGCGTCGGCGCCATCGGTCAGGTAGGCAAACACCCAGGCGCCCGACGCCGTCTGCGACGCGGCCAGGGCATTGAGGATCTGGTCGGCGCTGGCCTGCTCGCCGGCCAGGCTGAAGGCGATCACCGCCAGCGCCTGGTCGTACAGGAACGCCGAATCCATGTCGTGGAAGCTGCGGATCAGGCGCCCCGCGCCATGCGGCCCGCCAGTGACCTGCGGCGTGTTCATCATGCGCTGGAGCGCGGCGATCTGCGGGTTGGTGGACGGCGCCGGCGCGGGAAAATAGGCGGCGGTATAGGCCGTGAGCGCCGCCGGATCGACCGGCAATGACAGCTTGGTCGTGCCCGTGATCTGCCCGCTGCAAAAGCCGGCGGCAGCGTTGCAGTTGGCCCCGGAGAGCGGATTGTAGGACGCCGGGTGGAGCACCAGCACGGCGCGGTCGGCGCTGCCCACCGCGCGTGGCAGGGTGAGCGTGAACGTGCCGTTGGCATCGATGACGGCGGTCGCATCGGCCTGGTAATAGAACACGTCATGGTGCACGAACACCCCGATGCGGTAATCCTGCACGCTGCCGGCCTGCAGCGCATGCGAACCGCGAAACACGGTCTGCGTGGCCGATTGCGTCAGTTGCGAGACACCGAACGCCACCGCCGGCGCGCTGGCCAGGGGCGGCTCGTTGTACGGAAAATCCCAGCCCGACCAGACCGGCCATGGCGCTGCGGCGGCGACGGCCACGGGCGCCGTCGACAATTGCCGTGACATGCCCGCCTGCGCGCCGCCGTCGGCGCCGTTGCCGCCGCAACCAGCCAGCACCATCATGCCGGCGCCGGCCAGCGCCGCCATCACACCGCCACGACCATTGTTCGCATCACGCATCGCGTTCTCCTCAAGGCTGTATTGCTGACAGTTGCCGCCTGGCCGCCAGTGGCGGCCAGGCGATCACGCTGTTATCACGCCGTTACCACGCCGTTACCAGTCGGCGCTCACGCGCAGGCCGAACATGCGCGGCTCGTTGTACTGGCCGATGACGTACCCCGGATCGACGATGCGCGCGTTGTTCTTGGCAAAGACATCGTTCAGGTTGTTCACGTACAGCTCGGCGCGCCAGTTGCCGCCTGGTGCACCGAGACGCAGCGAGGCGTCGTAGGTGGCGTAAGCGCCCTGCTGGTTGCCAATCTTGGCGTTGTCCAGGTTCTGGATGCTGAAGTACATCTTGTCTTGCCAGCGGGCCGACAGGCGCGGTGTGAGTTCATAGTCGCCGGCCAGCATGAAGCGCTGCGAGACTTCGATCCGGGCCGAGTTGCGCGGTGCATTCGGTAAATCATTCCCCACCACGTTCGCCGGGAAGCGGCCGACCAGCGCCTGGTTCGGACCGGTGTAGCGCACGCATGGCTCGACGCCGTAGGTGGCGCGAAACGGGCCGCACGGCACATCGCGCCAGGTCTGGGTGTAGTCCGGATACGACACCACCTTGGCGCGCAGGTGGGCGTACTGGAAGTTCACTTCGGCGCCAGCCCATGGCCGGTATTTGCCTTCCAGTTCCAGGCCCGAGATTTTCGCTTCGGCTGCATTGGTGGTGCCGTACAACACGGCGGAATCGCACGATGGATTGGCCGCCGTGCACGGGATGGCCGGGATGATCTTGCCCATCTCGACCGCGCCGGTCATCTGCATGTCCTTGTAGCGGCTGTGGAAGGCGGTGGCCGAGAACGACAGGCGGTTGTCCAGCATGCGGCCCTTGTAGCCGACCTCGAAATTGGTCAGCGTTTCAGGTTTCCATGGCAGGAACGTGTAGTGCGGGCCCGGCTCGCGGTCGGCGCAGTTGCCGCCCAGGCCACGGGCGCAGATATTCTGCTTGTCGCTGAAGCCGCCCGCCTTGTAGCCGGTCGAGAGCGAACCGAACACGAAGTCGTCCGGCGTGACCTGGTAGCTCAGGCCGAGGCGCCAGGTGAACTTGTTCCACGAGTCGCGGTTGCTGCTCACGTCGGGCGTGATGCCGGCCATGCCGGCCACACCGTAATACGAACCCATGCCCGGTTTCAGGTCGCTGCTGTTAAAGAAGCGGCCCGGGATCGGCGTGTACTGGCCCTGGAAGTACGAGTACGGGTCGCCCGTCGTGCCCGAATCGTAGAATTTGCCGTCCTTGTCTTCGCGCACGTCGCGCGTCATGCGCCCGCCGACCGTCAAATTCCATTTTGGCGCGAAGGCCCAGTCGACCTGGCTGAAGGCGGCCATCGATTCGGCCTGGCGATCGGTCTGGCTGTACAGGTTGTAGTACGGCGCGCCCGGTGCATTGACCATCGCCGAGATCGAGTCTTCGCCGAATTCGATCGCGTTCTTCTCGTGCATCCAGAACAGGCCGGTGACGTAGCGCAGATTGCCCTGCTCGCCGCGCAATTGCAGTTCCTGCACGGTCGTCTTGAATTTCGACGAGTTGGTGAATCCGGCCGAGTCATTGACGAAGCCGCCGTAGATATTGATGTCGTCGGCCAGTGGCTGGTAACCGGAATCGCCATCGCGGATCTGGCGGCGCTTCTGCACCGAGTGCGACACATTGTATTCAACTGTGGCGGTAGGCGTCAGGCTCCAGGTCAGGCGGTTGCGGAAGGTGTCGATGTTCCAGTCGAGCTCACCCGGCCGGTTGATCTTGACGTCCCACTGCCCGCCCGGACAGGCGTGGGCGGTGCCGGCCGCCATCGTGCAATCCTTGAGCGCGATGTCGCCGGCGCCCTTGTTGGTGTAGCGCTCGTAGGCGCCGAGCCATTCGAGATTGTTGGCGATCTTCCAGCGGCCCTGCAGGCGCGCCGCCCATTCGTCCTTGTTGCCGTACGCGTCGCTGGAACCGACCTTGCGGTTGAACCGCTGGTCGACATCGGGGATGACGTTGCCGGCCGCATCGCGCGCGGGCGTCACGCCGAACTGCGGAAAATCGGCGGCATAGAAATCCTGCTCCTGGTTAAGGTAGCTGTCACGCTTGATGACCATCATCGTGGCGCGCATCGCGAAGGTGTCGCTCACCGGGATGTTCTGCACGGCCGTCACCTGGCGCAGGTTGTAGCGCCCGATCGTCAGGCCGGCATTGCCTTCGGTCGAATTGAATTGCGGCTTGTTCGGAATGATGTTGATGCTGCCGCCGGTCGCATTGCGGCCGAACAGCGTGCCCTGCGGCCCGCGCAGCACTTCGACCTGTTCCAGGTCGAACAGCAGCGCCAGCGCCGACTGCGGGCGCGGCGTGTAGATGCCATCGACGTTCAGGCTCACCGCCGGATTGCCGATCTCGGTGAAGTCATTGCTGCTCACGCCGCGTACCGAAATCTTCACGCCCGAGCTGCCATCGGTCGCGCTGCCCAGTTGCAGGTTGGGCACTTCGCCGCTCAGGCCGCGCACGTCGGTGATGCCCTTGCGGGTCAGTTCATCCTGGCCGACTGCGGTGACCGAGACCGGGGTACGCAGCAGCGAGGTCGAATGACGCGTTGCCGTCACCTTCACTTCGGCGATCGCTTCACCGGTGCTTTGCCGGGGCGTCGTCGGCGTTGCGGTATCTTGCGCCAGGGCCGGCATGGCGATGCAGGCGCTGGCGACAGCCACACTGATCAGCGTTTTATTTGGTTTCAGTAGAGACATCCGGTGCTCCTGGTATGAAATGAAAAACGATGGACCGCGCAGCGACGCCGTGCGGACAGTTCCTGATGGTGCAATTGGTGTAGCGGAAGCGGTATGGCGTCACGACCTGCCGCGGCCCCAGCGACGGATCTTGTGGCCGTACGCCGCATACCAGAGGATCAGGGCGTAGCACGGCAGCAGCATCCAGTAGGCGCCGCGCGAGGTGTTCAGGTCGGCCAGGTGGCCATACAGCAGGGGCAGGACCGCACCACCGGAAATCGCCATCACCAGCAGCGCCGAGCCGCTCGCAGTGTAGCGGCCCAGTCCCTGCAGGGCCAGGGGCCAGATCGCCGGCCACACCATGGCGTTGGCCAGGCCGAGCAGCGCGAGCAACATGACCGTGTCGGGTACCGTCGGCACCCCTGCCCAGCCGATGAGAGCTTGCGAGATGCCGCTGTCGGTAGCGGAACCGGTAGCCACCCCGATTGTCAGCAGCAGGCCTGCCACCGCCGAGAACAGCAAGGCGCGCTGCTGCGAGAGGTAGCGTGGGATCGCGACCACGCCGATCAGGTAACCGAGCACCATGCACATCATCGTGTACGACGTCAACACGCCGAAGTTGGCCACATTCAGTTCATGCCCATACAGGCCGATGGTGTCGCCGGCAATGACTTCCACGCCGACGTAGGCGAACAGCGCCAGCGCGCCAAAGACCAGTTGCGGGAACTGCAGCACGCCGGTACGCTCGACGCCGACGCCCGGGCTGTCGGTCTCGGGCTCGATATCGCGCAGATTCGAACAATGGATGAACACCATGATCACGAACAGCACCGCCGCCATGCAGATATACGGCAGCACCAGCCGCTCGGACAGGCCGGCGCGGGCGGCGGCGCGGGCGCTCGGGTCAAGCGCCTCGAGCGCGGTATGCGAGAAGCTGTCGATGTCGGCCAGCATCAGCGTGGAGAACACCAGCGGCACCACCACCCCGGCGCCCTTGTTGAACAAGCCCATGATGCTGATGCGCATTGCGGCGCTCTCACGCGGGCCAAGGCAGACGATGTAGGGATTGATCGCGGTCTGCATCAGGGTCATGCCGCTGGCCAGCGTAAACAGCGCCACCAGGAACAGTTCGTAGCGTGCGCTTTGCGCCGCCGGGATGAACAGCAGCGCCCCGACGCACATGATGCCCAGGCCGATCGTCATGCCCTTCTTGTAGCCGGTCCTTACCAGCACGGCGGCCGATGGCAGGGCCATGGCGGTGTAGGCGATGTAGAACGCAAAGGTCACCCACAGGGCCTGGAAATTGTTCAGGCCGCAGACGATCTTCAGGAACGGCACGAGTGACCCGTTGAGCCAGGTGACAAAGCCGAGGATGAAGAACAGCAGGCCGACGAACGCCATGCCGAGTACGACGTCGCGTCTGGAATTGCCGGCCTGCGGTGCGCTGGCGAGGGTCACAGCCATGATGCACCGCCCATGTCGATGACTGCCAACAGTGCACACGGCAGGCGGTGCGGGATCGTCTTGAACTGTTGCATGAATGTCCTCGTGTTATCGATGATTCATGCTAGCAGCGGCGCAAGGCGGCAACCAGCCGGGGGCTGATGGCGCATAACCATATGATTTTATTGAAATGTCTCTCGAGGACGAGGGGGTGGCGCTAACACTTCTTTACAAACAGCGGCGACTGACGGCGCGCATCGCGGCAATAGCAGTGTCCTTGCTTGCAAAACTTTACAAATCAACGCGAGAAATTACAGGAGTGTGACTTCAGCACCACAAGACGCCGATTACGTCTGAACCAAGCTGTTTTCAGGCTACTATATCGGAAGTCGGTATGTCGTTAGTCGATACACACATGCATGGGAGGTTTCTTGGACATCAACTACGCGAAATACCTGCCCCTGTCCGAAGCCACCTATTACGTCCTGGCCGCGCTGCACGAACCTCTGCACGGCTATGCGCTGATGCAAAAAGTCGAAGCGATGAGCGAGGGAAATGTGGTGATCGGTCCAGGCACCTTGTACGGCGCGTTCGCCACGCTGGAAAAGCAGGGCCTGATCGACAAGGTGAGCGAGATCGACCGGCGCAAGACCTATGCGCTGACGAGCAAGGGACGCCTGGTGCTGGCCGAACAAGTACGACGCCTTGGCATCATGGTCCGCAATGGACAATTTGCGGTTTCAACATCCAATCAGGGAGACGCAGCGTGAGCAAGACAGTGACGAAATTCAGGTTTTTCTTCGCTCATCAGGATGAGGAGCAGGAAGCATGGCTGCGCGCCATGGCCCAGCAGGGCTTTCATCTGATCAACGTGAATCCGCTGTGCTTCTGGACATTTCGCATCGGCGCGCCTGCCGACATCGTCTACCGCCTTGATTTTCCTGGCACGGGTAGCGACCCGGCATTCGCGCAACTGATGGATGACGCGGGCTGGTCGCTCGCCGCCGCCACGGTCGGCTGGCATTATTGGCGCACGCCGGCCGTCGATGGCCGGGTTCCCGAGATCTTCACCGACAGTGCATCGAAAGCCGAAAAGTTCAGGCGCCTGGTCTCGGTGCTCGTCGTCAGCGGCCTGCCGCTGTTCATCATCCTTCTCACGATCGACAAGCAGCGCGCCTATGCCCAGTTGTCCGTGCCGTCGCTTGTCATTCTGGGCACGATCGTCAGCCTGTATCTGGGCACTGTCGGCTATTCGGTCGTGCGCTTGCGCCAGCGCTTGGGCCGACTGCAAGGCCCGCTGGCTCGCTGAAATGGGAGCAGCCGGCGGAGATGGCATGCCAGTGCAACGTCACAATACGGAACTTTGTACGGATCGTCAGAATTTATAGCCGATATGCAAGATTTCACGAATAAAAAGGTAAATACGATGCATCCTGTTGCTGATTCGTTATTTAACTCTCCATAACTAACTCAGCATTTCATCAAATTTACCGGTTTTCATCGGTCTGATCAGTATCAATCAAGCAATCACCGCGGGAAATTCAAGGAATTTGACGATGCTCGGCATCAAAAATACAACGGTTGTTGCTCCCAATCTATATTTTTCAGGTCTAATGTCGACATACACTGTTGTCCACGACCATGATGCCCACTGCAGCCAACCTGACACCTGTCCACCGCCAAGCCGATCGTCTTCTCATCGTCGTTCTCTGGGCCATGCTGGGGTTTTCGCTGGCGCTGGCAGGTATCCATGACACCCTGACGTGGTCGCTGGTGGTGGGCTTGCCGATTGTCGCACTGGCGAGCGGTGTCACGTTCCTGGCCAGCGGCACCCTGTCGAGCCGCATGGTCAATGCCGCCGCCCTGATGGCGATGTGCGCCCTGCACATCCATCAAGGCAATGGCCGGGAAGAGCTGCATTTCGGGATTTTTGTTTCGCTCGCAATCTTGCTGTGCTACCGCGACTGGCGCGTGATCATGCTCGCGGCAGGCCTGACCGCCGTGCACCATTTCAGCTTCAACTATCTTCAAGAACTCGGCTATGGCGTCATTTGCCTGACCAGACCGGGCCTGGCAATCGTTTTCATCCACGCCGGATACGTCATTGTCGAGACCATGGTGCTGTGCTACATCGCCCTGGTGCTGCAACGCGAAGCGCTACGTTCGGCCGAGCTGCGCGCCAGCGTGTCGATGCTCCAGGCGCAGCACGGCATCATCGATCTGCGCACGCTGGCGCCGGCCACCAGCAGTAGCGGCCGCGCCCTGCGCGACGTGCTGCACACGCTGCAGGCGGCGATCGGTCAGGTGCGCGACACGGTCGACACCACTCGCGGCGCGGCCAGCGAGATCGCCGAAGGCAGCGCACTGCTGTTCGAGCACTCGCGGGACCAGACCGAGGCATTCGGCCGCGCCGCTGCCTCCATCGACGAACTCGGCGACATCATCCGTACCAATGCCGATCACGCCCACCAGGCCAATGCACTGGCGACGCAGGCATCTGGCATTGCCGCCGTCGGCGGACGCCAGGTGGCTGTCGTCGTCGAGCGCATGGGGTTGATCGACACGTCGTCGCGCCAGATCGCCGAGATCACTGCCGTCATCGATGGCATCGCGTTCCAGACCAATATTCTTGCGCTCAACGCCGCAGTGGAGGCAGCCCGCGCCGGCGAACAAGGGCGCGGTTTTGCCGTTGTCGCCGCTGAAGTGCGGCAGCTGGCCCAGCGTTCGGGCGACGCCGCCCGCCAGATCAAGGGACTGATCGAGGAATCGGTGCGTCAGGTCAGCGCCGGCAGCAAGCTGGCCCAGGAAGCCGGGCGCACGATGGACGACATCGTGTCGAGCGTGACCAATGTGACGGGCGTGGTCGGCAAGATCAGCGTGGCCGGCGAAGAACAGGCGGTACGTGTAACAGCGATATCGGATGCCATCGACGCCATGGACAAGTCCCTGCAACACAATGCCCAGATGGTCAGAAAGACCGCCACGGCGGCCGACTCGCTGCAGCAGCGCGCCCATGGCCTGGCACAGGTCGTGAGCATTTTCCGGCTCGATACGCCGGACGCGGCGCGGCTGGCGCTGCCATAAGCGCTGCAGCAAGCGCCGGGTCATTCACGCCATCTCAGGCGCCACGGGCGCCGTTATCACCGTAATACGCATCACATCACCATCAATGTCATTCATGTCTCAGATTCCGGCGGCGCGCAGCGTTGCCTCCACCGCCGTACTGCTGTGCCTGCTGGCCTGGCCGCACGGCCAGGCAAAAGCGCAGATGAAATCGACCATCACCGGCTTCGGCACTGCTGCCGCCGTCCATTCCACGCAAGACCAGGGAGACTATACGGTCAACCCCAACTCTCCCGGCCAGGCGGGCCATTCCAGGGAATGGGCCTTCGATGTGGATAGCCGTGCCGGTGCGCAGCTGGATGTGCAGTTCGACAAGCGCTGGTCGGCCGTGGTGCAGGTAACGCAAGAAAAAAGCGTCGAGAATTCGTATAAAACTTACCTCACCTGGGCCAACGTGAAGTTCCAGGCAACGCCGGAGTTGTCGCTGCGCGCCGGTCGCATTGCGCTGCCGCTGTTCCTGGCGGCCGATTACCGCAAGGTGGGTTACGCCCTGCCCTGGCTGCGCGCGCCGGTCGAGCTCTACAGCCTGATACCGATCGCCAACAGCGATGGCGTCGATGCCTCTTACCGCTGGCAGTCCGGCGAGGTCAAGCACGAGACCACGCTCTCGCTCGGCCGCGCCACCGCACGCCTGAACAAGGATGTCACCGGCAAGGCCCGCAATATCGTCGGCCTTACCGAAAGCGCAACCGCCGGCGCCCTGACGCTGCGCTTTACCGCGGCCCAGACGCTGCTCGCGGTGCCGGGCGCCGAAGCACTGTTCGATGGCTTGCGCGCCTTCGGGGCGCCAGGCGAGGCACTGGCGCAGCGCTACGATCCCGCCAAGCGCCATGTGCGCGTGTTCAGCGCCGGCTTCAACTACGATCCGGGCGACTGGTTCGTTACCGGCGAAAGCGGCCGCATCAACACAGGCTCGATCCTGGGCGACCAGACCGCTTCTTATCTTTCGGCAGGCCGCCGCTTCGGCAACGTGGCGCCGTATGCCACGTATGCGCGCCTGGTTGCCAACCTTCCCACGTACACGGCCGGCTTGCCGCTGGAAGGCTTGCCGCTCGAGGCGGCAGCCGTGGCGGGCTTCTTGAACGACACCCTGAACTTCCAGCTGCGCCAGATCGGTGTGCAAGACACGGCCAGCGTCGGCGTGCGCTGGGATGTCGCCCCGAACGTTGCCCTCAAGGCGCAGCTCGACCGGGTCACGCCGCGCGGCGGCTCCATCGGCACCCTGATCAATGTCCAGCCCGGCTTCCGGTCCGGCCAGAGCTTCAACGTGATCAGCCTTGGCATGGATGTCGTATTTTGACCATGATGAACCGCTTGCTGCGCCCTATTTTCACGTGCCTGTGCCTGTGCCCGGCACTTGCGCTGTCGCCTCACGCCGCCCGGGCGGCAGACCTGGCGGTGATCGTCTCGGCACGCAGCCCCGTGATGACGCTGCGTGCCGACCAGGTTGCCGAGATCTTCCTGTCCCAGACCAATCGCTTCCCGAACGGCAGCGAAGTCGTGCCGATCGACCAGGATCTCGGTTCGCCATTGCGTAACGAGTTCTACAGCAAGGTGACGCACCGTACCCCTGCCCTCGTCAAGGCCCATTGGGCAAGATTGATCTTCACCGGCCGTGGCCAGCCACCAGCGGAGGTGGCCGGCAACGATGCCATGCGCAAGATGATCGCAGAGAACCCGGGGATGATCGGTTATGTCGAGCGCAGTGCGCTCGACGCCAGCGTGCGCGCAGTGCTGATCGTGCGCTGACCGAACGCCCGCCCCTGGCCGCAGGCATCAACCGCCGTTTTCCCGGTATTGCGCAAACAGCTGCCCGACGAAATCGACGACCGCCCTGACGCGTGCACTCGTGCGCAGGCCACTGTGCATCGACAGCCAGATATCCTGGTCGAGCTCGGGAATGTGCGGCAGCGCGGCGACCAGGTCATGCGCCTCGACGGCAAGAAAGGTGGCCAGCACACCCAGGCCGGCGCCATGGGCGACGCCATCGAGAATACCGAGGCCGTAGCTGCAGCGCATCCACGGCGCGCGCGCGCCAGGCAGCGCCCGCAGCCAGCGATCGGAGTGGAACTCGGCGCGCGGCTCGTCGAACCCCACGAACGGCACATCAGTCCAGTCGCGCCTGGCCAGGGCGGCCGCATGACGCGTTGCGACATCCCGGCTGCAGTACAGGCCGAAGGACAGGGTGCCGATCTGGCGCGTGACGAGGTCGAGTTGTTCGGGCCGATAAGGACGGATCGCGATATCGGCCTCGCGCCGCGCCAGGTTGTAGGGGCGGTGGGAGGTGACGATTTCCACTTCCACATCGGGGTAGGCATCGTGAAATGGCGCAAAGCGCGTGGTAAGGAAATACGATAACCACTCGTCGGTGTTGATCCGCACCACACCGGACGCCCCGTGCGCATTCTGCTGCGCCCGCGCATGCTCGACTTCCAGCGCGATGTCGCCCATCTGCTCGGCCAGCGCGAACACATCCGCACCGAACGCGGTCGGGATGCAACCGCTCTGGAAACGTTCAACGAGTTTTTGGCCCACCGCGTCTTCGAGCTGGTCGAGCCGGCGAGACAATGTGGCCGGGCTCAATCCCGCCTTCCTTGCGGCGCCCCGCAAGGTGCCCTCCTGCGCAATCAGCGACAGCAGGCGCAGATCATCCCAGTTCAAGTGTTTCATATCCGGAGCACTATGCCTCGAATTCTGGTCTATGTGTACATTTATTGACTATGCGATGATGTTTTCCTTGGCGCTGCACGACCCCGCGGTCAGTCTGCACGCCCTGACAATAACAAGGAGCAAACCATATGCGCACATTCCGCGACCGCGTCCGCCACGCCCTGCTGTTCGAGGCCGTGGCCCTGGCCATATTCATTCCCGGATCGGCAGCGCTGTTCGACCAGCCGGTACAGGACATGGGCGTGATCGGCGTCGTGTCGGCTACCGTCGCCACACTGTGGAACTTCGTCTTCAACCTGGGATTCGACCGCGTCATGCTGCGCCTGCGCGGCAGCGTTCACAAGACGATGGCGATCCGGGTCGCGCACACCGTCCTGTTCGAGGCGGGCCTGGTCGTCATGCTCATTCCAATGATCGCCTGGTACCTGGGCATCGGCCTGTGGGCGGCCCTGGTCATGGATCTTGCGATCGTGACCTTTTATCTGGTGTACGGTTTTCTGTTCAATCTTGCCTATGACCGCGTGTTCCCCATTGCGGTGCAGGCGCGGCACGTACAGCCGTGCTGACGATCATCGGCGCCACCGGACCAGTGCGCGCGCTGGCGCTTCACAAGTGCTGCGGGAGGGTGGCGAGTTTGTCCGGGTTGCGCATCACAAAAACCGCGACGATGTGCGCGCCATCCACGATGAACGCCTGCGCCGATTCGAGCTTGCCGTCCACGTAGCGCAATAACCCCGGTTCGCCGTTCAC
This sequence comes from Massilia aurea, assembly GCF_040790145.1. Lineage (GTDB taxonomy): Bacteria > Pseudomonadota > Gammaproteobacteria > Burkholderiales > Burkholderiaceae_D > Telluria > Telluria aurea_C. The sequence goes on along the minus strand of NZ_JBFMMP010000010.1, from coordinate 100,061 downwards.
GCTCGCCGACCGGTACACCACCTGCCGTGGGTATTGATGCTCGACGGACCAGAACACGCCCGCCACCCTCCCGGCGCCGCGCAGGATGCGCATGAAGGACTTCACCTTGCCGCCACCGTCCGAGACCAGCTGGACGTCGTCGGCCATTAGCGAACGCATGGCGTCCATATCCCCCTTGCCCGCCGCATCCCGGAACGCAGCCAGCAGTTCCCGATGCGCATCGACCGGGACCGTGAAGCGTGGCCGCTCCTGCTGCACCCGGCCGATAGCGCGGTGCACCAGTTGGCGGCAGGCGGCCTCCGATTTGCCCAGCGCCGAGGCAATATCGGCGTAATCGGTGTCGAACACCTGGCGCATCAGGAATGCAGCGCGTTCTTCCGGGGCCAGGCGCTCGAGCACCCACATGAAGGCCACCGACACGTCGCTGGCCATTTCGACGGCGCGCTCCGGCGTGTTCTCATCCAGCTCGACCAGGGGTTCCGGCAGCCACCAGCCGATGTACGCTTCGCGGTCCGCCTTGCTGGAGCGCAAGCGGTCGATGGCCAGCCGGGTCGTCACCGTCACCAGCCAGGCCTCGAACGACTGCACGGCATCCTGGTCGGCGCCATGCAGGCGCAGCCAGGCATCCTGGACGACATCCTCGGCATCGGCGCGGATGCCGAGCATGCGATAGGCAATCGAAAACAGCCGGGGCCGCAGTTCGTTGAAGACATCCTGGGCCGGTAGCTGGCGTTGATCGTTCATGACTGGCAGCCGATCGAAGATTAAAAGCCCGGGGCGGGCTGCTCGGGGATCTGGTTGCGCAGCGCGAGGTTCAGCACGTTCCAACCGCGTATGGCGGCGATAACGTAGCTGAGCTCGACGATTTCCGTTTCGCTGAAATGCTCGCGCAGTTCGCCGTAAACAGCGTCGGTGTCGTCGCGCTGCGGCAGCGCATTGACGGCGTCGGCCCAGCCCAGTGCCGCCCGTTCGCGCGCGCTGAAGAACGGCGCCTCGCGCCAGCCGGCGATGGCATTGAGGTGGCGCGGATCGGCGCCCTGCTTGAGCAGTGAGCGCCAGTGCATGTCGACACACACGCCGCAGCCATTGACCTGCGACACGCGCAGGTTGACCAGCTCGAACAGGCGCTCGCCGATCGAACTCTTGCCGACGGTCTTCGACAAGTTGACCAGCGCATGCAGTGCGTTGGGGGCGAGGGAAAAAAATGGCAGGCGGGCAGCAGAAGACATGGTGGACCTTTTCGGTTCAGCGAGAGCGCACGATGCGCTCTCTACACCTGTCAGACGCGCCGGCCCGCGCGCTTGTGACAGCTTTGAGCGACATGTTGTGCTGTCATGCGCCCTGCATCACAGCCGGCCGACCGTTCGCCGCCCCTACTGCCCGCTATCCGCATCGGCCGACCACACCGCCAGCTCGTAGCCATCCGGGTCGATGAAGTGGAAACGTCGCCCGCCGGGAAACGAGAACACGGCGCGGCTGATGCTACCGCCGGCGGCCTCGATGCTGCGTTGCGCGCGTACCAGGTCGTCCGAGTACAGGATGACCAACGCGCCGCCCGGCCGGACCGGCTCGCCGACCGTGAAGCCACCGGTCAGCCGGCCGTCGGTAAACTCCGTGTAGTCAGGGCCGTAGTCGGTGAAAGTCCAGCCGAATGCGGCGCCATAGAATGCCTTGCTTCTGGCGATCTCGAGAACGTTGAACTCGATGTTATCGATCTGGCTCTCTTTGCCTCGTGTGCTCATCACTCCCTCCTGTCAGGTTGAACGCGGTATACCTCAGTCGAACTTGCTGAAATCCGGCTTGCGCTTCTCGAAGAACGCGGTGAACGCCTCTTTCGCTTCGGCCCCACCGAGCATCGCGCTGAAGCGCTCGTTCTCGGCCGCGATCGTGTCTTTCACTTGCGCAGTGCGCGAGCGGCGCATCAGCGCCTTGGTCGTCCGGATCGATGCGGGCGGCAGCTTGACCAGTTTCGCCGCCTGCGCCTGCGCGAACGCCAGCAGTTCAGCGGCCGGCAGCACGCGCGCGACGATCCCCATCTCCAACGCCTCTTGCGCCAAAAACGGCTCGCCCAGCATCAGCTTTTCAGCGGCGCGCGTGTAGCCGGCCGCCTGCGCGATCAGCAGCGACGACGCAAACTCGGGGCACAGGCCCAGTTGCGTGAACGGCATCGAGAACTTGGCGTTGTCGGCCGCGTAGACCAGGTCGCAGTGCATCAGCAGCGTGGTGCCGATGCCGACGGCGGCGCCGGCCACGGCAGCGACCACCGGTTTGGTGCAGGCTTCCAGCGCCAGCATGAACTGGAACACGGGACGGTCAGCCGTCATGGCGCCTTCGCCGGCGTTGTTCAGAAAATCATCGAGGTCATTCCCGGCCGTGAAAATCTCGGGCTGGCCGGTGATCAGGATGGCGCGCACGTTCGTGTCTTCTTCGGCGGCGGTCAAGGCGTCGGCCATCGTCTGGTACATCGCGCCGGTGATGGCGTTCTTGCGCTCGAGACGGTTGAAGGTGATGGTGAGGATGCCGTCGGCGGTGGTGGTCAGGATGGTCATGGTGGTGGTCTCCGCATTATTCTGTACGTCGGATGGACGCGTGGGCGGGACATGACTGGCATGCCCCGCCCACGCGGTGATGGCTGGCGCTTGATTACACGCGTTCGATGATGCCCGCCGCGCCCATGCCGGCGCCGACGCACATCGTCACCATGCCGTACTTCAGGTTATTCCGACGCAGCGCGTGCACGACGGTCGCGGCGCGGATCGCGCCGGTGGCGCCCAATGGGTGGCCCAGGGCGATCGCGCCGCCCAGCGGGTTGACCTTGCTGGTGTCGAGATTCAGGTCGCGAATCACGGCCAGTGCCTGCGCGGCAAACGCTTCGTTCAGCTCGATCCAGTCCAGCTGGTCTTGCGTGATGCCGGCGGCGGCCAGCGCTGCAGGGATCGCGAACTTCGGACCGATGCCCATGATCTCTGGCGGCACGCCGCGCACGGCGAACGACGAGAACTTGGCCAGCGGCGTCAGGTTGTGCTCGCGCAGGATTTTTTCGCTGACGACGATCAGCGCACCGGCGCCGTCCGACATCTGCGACGAGGTCGCGGCGGTCACCGAGCCCTTGGCCGCGAAGACCGGCTTGAGCTTGCCCATGCTTTCCATGCTGGCGTCGGCGCGCGGGCCTTCGTCGGTATCGACGGTGCGCTTCTTGATGTCGATCTGGCCAGTGGCCAGGTTTGGCGTGCGGGTGATGACCTCGACCGGGGTGATCTCGTCCTTGAAGTAGCCGGCCTGCTGCGCGGCAATGGCGCGGCGGTGCGATTCCAGGCCAAAGGCGTCCTGGTCTTCGCGCGAGATCTTCCACTGGTTGGCGACATTCTCGGCCGTCAGGCCCATGCCGTAGGCCAGGCCCACGTTCTCGTCCTTGAACGTGTCCATATTGATCGAAGGGTGGTGGCCCATCATCGGCACCATCGACATCGATTCGACGCCGCCGGCGATCATCACGTCGGCTTCGCCCACGCGGATGCGGTCGGCCGCCATCGCCAGCGCGGTGATGCCCGAGGCGCAGTAACGGTTGACTGTCACGCCGCCCACGGTGTTTGGCAGGCCGGCCAGCACCACCGAGTTACGGGCGATGTTGAAGCCCTGCTCGGCTTCCGGGAACGAGCAGCCGATGATCGCATCGATGATCAGCGCCGGGTCCAGGTTCGGCACGGCCGCCATGGCGCCGCGGATCGCGTGCACCAGCAGGTCGTCCGGGCGGGTCTTGTTGAACATGCCGCGCGGCGCCTTGCCGATCGGGGTGCGGGTCGCTGCGACGATGTATGCGTCTTGAAGTTGTTTGCTCATGTCAGTGTCCTGTTCTGTCGACGCTTAGTTGCGCACTGGCTTGCCGGTCTGCATCATGCCCATGATGCGTTCCTGCGTTTTCGGATTGTTCAGCAGTGCCACGAACGCCTTGCGTTCCAGGTCGAGGATCCACTGCTCGCTGACCACACTGCCCTGGTCGATGTCGCCGCCGGTGACGATCTCGGCGATGGTGTCGCCCAGCTGGTAGTCATAGGCCGAGATGAAGCCGCCGTCGCGCATATTGACCATCTGGCCGCGGATGGTGCCCCAGCCGTAACGGCCGGTGACCGGGAACGTGCGGCGCACCGGCGCCCGATAACCGGCGTCGAACATGGCGCGCGCGGTGGTTTTCGCCACGTGCAGCAGTTCATACGCATTGAAGACAATCACGTCGTCTTCCTTCAGGTAGCCCATGGCCTTGGCTTCGAGCGCCGATTTCGACACTTGCGCGGTGGCCGCGTTCATGAAGCCGTTTTTCAAAAATTGCAGGATGTCGTTGCCCTTGGCTTCAGTTGCCGCGCGCAGCGCCGCTTCTTTCAGGCCGCCGCCGGCCGGCACCAGGCCCACGCCCACTTCGACCAGGCCGATATACGACTCGATCGACGCCACGCGTTTCGACGCATGCAGCGCCAGCTCGCAGCCGCCGCCCAGCGCCAGGCCCGCCACTGCCGCAACCACCGGCACGTTCGAGTACTTGAGCGCCATGAAGGTGTCTTGCAGCTCGCGCACGATCGGCTCCATCGCCTTCGCGCCGCCGGCCATGAAGGCTGGCAGGGCCGATTGCAGGTCGGCGCCGGCCGAGAACGCGCCGCCTTCGGCCGCGTCAGTGTTCCAGATCACGATGCCCTTGAAGCCGGCTTCGGCTTCTTTCAGCGCGCGCTGCAGGCCCTTGATGACGCCATCGCCGATGACGTGCATCTTGGTCTTGAGCGAGACGACCAGTACGGCGTCGTCCGAGTGCCACAGGCGCACCGAGTCGTCTTCGAACACGGTGGTGCCGGCGGTTTTTGGATCGGCGGCGCCGAGGCCCACGACCGGTGCGCGGAACTGCTGGCGCTGGTACACCGGCAGATCGGACAGCGGCACGTAGCCACTGCTCGCCACCGAGTACGAACCTTCCGGCGTGTGCACGCCCTTCTCTGCAACCTGGCCTTCGAAGACCCAGGCTGGCAGCGGTGCATCCGACAGCGCTTTGCCGGCCTCGATGTCTTCTTTCACCCACTGCGCGATCTGGGTCCAGCCGGCGCCCTGCCACGTTTCGAACGGGCCGACGCTCCAGCCGAAGCCCCAGCGCATCGCGAAGTCGATGTCGCGCGCGTTGTCGGCGATCGACTCGAGGTGGAACGCGATGTAGTGGAAGGCATCGCGGAAGATCGCCCACAGGAACTGCGCCTGCGGGTTGGTCGACTCGCGCATGGCCTTGAATTTCTTGACCGGGTCTTTTTCTTTCAGGATGCGCGCGACGATGTCGGCCGCTTTGCCGCCGCCGGTCACGTAGTCACCAGTGGCGAAGTCCAGGCGCTGGATCTCCTTGCCGACCTTCTTGTAGAAGCCCGCGCCCGATTTCTGGCCGAGCGCGCCTTTTTCGATCAGCTTGGCCAGGATGGCCGGGGTCTTGTAGACGTTGAAGAACGGGTCGTCCTTCAGGTTGTCTTGCATGGTCTTGATCACATGGCCCATCGTGTCCAGGCCGACCACGTCCGCCGTGCGGAAGGTACCCGACTTGGCGCGACCCAGTTTTGCGCCGGTCAGGTCGTCGACCACATCCACGCTCAGGCCGAATTTCTCGGCTTCGACCATCGTGGCCAGCATGCCGAAGATGCCGACGCGGTTGGCGATGAAGTTCGGGGTGTCTTTCGCGCGCACGACGCCCTTGCCCAGGGTCGAGGTCAGGAACGTTTCGAGCTGGTCCAGGATTTCAGGACGCGTGTCCGTGGTCGGGATCAGTTCCACCAGGTGCATGTAGCGCGGTGGGTTGAAGAAGTGCACGCCGCAGAAACGGGCCTTGAGCTCACTGTCAAACCCTTCGGCCAGCTTGTTGATCGACAGGCCCGAGGTGTTCGACGCGAAGATCGCGTTCGGCGCGATATGCGGCGCGACCTTGGCGTACAGGTCATGTTTCCAGTCCATGCGCTCGGCGATGGCTTCGATGATCAGGTCGCAGCCAGCCAGGACGTCGAGGTTGTCCTCGTAGTTGGCTACTTCGATCAGGGCCGCATCATCCTTGTTGCCCAGCGGAGCTGGCGACAGTTTTTTCAGGTTCTCGATGGCGCGCAGGACGATGCCGTTCTTTGGACCCTCTTTGGCAGGCAGGTCGAACAGGACGACTGGCACCTTGGCGTTCACGCAGTGGGCGGCGATTTGCGCACCCATCACGCCGGCGCCGAGGACGGCGACTTTCTTGACGATGAAATTGGACATGTGTATTCCTTATTCCTTGGTTGGCTCGTCGTTCCCGCGAAGGCGGGAACCTAAGTTTGCACGCGTTACCACTGCGCTGAACTTGGATTCCCGCCTACGCGGGAATGACGGTCTTGAGTGTCGCCATGCTGCCAACGCAGCCGAAGCGACGGCTCTGTGTTTTGTTAGAACAGATCAGCATCCAGCGCCGTCAGGTTCGCGGCGCCCGAACGTGCCTGGCGGATCAGCATCGCGGTCTCGGGATACAGGCGCGCGAAGTAGAAGCGGATGGTTGCCAGCTTGGCTTCGTAGAACTTGTCGCCCGAGTCGAGTTTGGCCAGTGCGATCTTGGCTTGCTGCGCGAACAGGTAGCTGTAGACCAGGTGGCCGGCAACGCGCAGGTAAGGCACGGCGGCGGCGCCCACTTCGTCCGGGTTCTGGAAGGCCTTCATGCCGATTTCCATCGTCAGCTTGGTGACTTTGTCGCCCAGCTCGCCCAGCGGCGTGACGAATTCCGACATTGCCTCGTCCAGGCCGTTGTCTTCGACAAACGACTTGATCTTCTCGCCGAACTTGCGCAGCTTGGCGCCGTTGTCCATCAGGATCTTGCGGCCCAGCAGATCGAGCGACTGGATGGTGTTGGTGCCTTCGTAGATCATGTTGATGCGCGCGTCGCGCACGTACTGCTCCATGCCCCACTCGGCGATGTAGCCGTGGCCGCCGTAGACCTGCATCGCTTCGGACGTCGCGATCCAGCCGTTGTCGGTAATGAATGCCTTGATGATCGGCGTGAGCAGTGCGACTTCGTCAGCCGCTTCCTTGCGCACGTCTTCGTCGGTATGGTTCAGTTCACGGTCGATCTGCAGCGCGACGTATGACGAGAACGCGCGGCCGCCTTCGGCGTAGGCTTTCGCCGTCAGCAGCATGCGGCGCACGTCCGGGTGCACGATGATCGGGTCGGCTGGCTTGTCCGGTGCTTTCGGGCCCGACAGGCTGCGCATCTGGATGCGGTCTTTCGCATACGCCAGCGCGTTCTGGTATGCCACTTCGGTCAGGCCCAGCGATTGCATGCCCACGCCCAGGCGGGCCGCGTTCATGAACACGAACATCGCCTGCAGGCCCTTGTGCGGCTGGCCGATCAGGGTGCCGCGCGCGCTGTCCAGGTTCATCTGGCAGGTCGAGTTGCCGTGGATGCCCATCTTCTCTTCGATGGCGCCGCAGGCGATGCCGTTGCGCTCGCCCAGCGAACCGTCTTCGTTCGGCATGAACTTCGGCACCAAAAACAGCGAGATGCCTTTCGAGCCTTCCGGCGCGTCGGGCAAGCGTGCCAGTACCAGGTGGATGATGTTGTCCGAGATGTCGTGTTCGCCGGCCGAGATGAAAATCTTCGAGCCGGTGATCAGGTAAGTGCCGTCGCCTTGCGGTTCGGCCTTCGAGCGCAGGAGGCCCAGGTCGGTGCCGCAGTGCGCTTCGGTCAGGCACATGGTGCCGGTCCATTCGCCCGACACCAGTTTTGGCAGGTACAGGCGTTTCTGGTCGTCGGTGCCGTGTTCGAGCAGGCACTCGTAGGCGCCATGCGACAGGCCCGGGTACATCGACCAGGCCTGGTTCGACGAATTGAGCATCTCGTAGAACGAATTGTTCAGCGTGATCGGCAAGCCCTGGCCGCCGTATTCCGGATCGCACGCCAGCGCCGCCCAGCCGCCTTCGACGTACTGCTTATAAGCCCCCTTGAAACCCTTCGGCGTGGTCACGGATTTGTCGGCCGCGTTGAACGTGCAGCCTTCGCGGTCGCCCGAGTGGTTCAGCGGGAACAGCACTTCCTGGGTGAATTTTGCACCTTCTTCGAGTACCTGGTTGATGATGTCGGCATCGATTTCCTGGTATTTCGGCAGATCCTTGAATTCTTCGGTGACATTGAGGAACTCGTGCAGAACGAACTGCATATCCCGGATTGGCGCGACGTACTGACCCATGGTTTTCTCCTGAAGAATGTGACGATTATTGGACGTGACAGGCGGCCTTATGCCGCCTGGTGGTCTTGCGATTGTTGGTGGTTGCGGTAATGTTCGATCAGGCGCTCGAAGCCGGCGCGCGCCCGTTCGACAGCGCCGGGATTACGCAGGAAACGCGCATCGTGATGCAGCGCCAGGATCAGGCCATGCATCTCGAACACCAGCTGCTCGGCGTCGACACCGGCGCGCAGGTGCTGCAGTTCGATCGCCTGCTGCACGCTGCGCAGCAAGGCGCCCTGCCAGGCGCGCACCATCGACACCAGCTCTTCGCGGATCGGGCCTTCGCGGTCGTCATACTCGACGGCCCCGCTGATATAGATGCAGCCGGATGCGATCTCGACCGACACGCGCTTGACCCAGCGCGTGTACATCGCCACCAGGCGCGGCAGGCCGCGGGTTTCCTTGATGCTCGGGTAGAAAACCTCTTGCTCGAAACGGTGGTGGTACAGCTTGACCACCTCGAGCTGCAGGTCTTCGCGCGAACCGAAATGGGCGAACACGCCGGATTTGCTCATGCTCATCCGGTCGGCCAGGAGGCCGATCGTCAAGCCTTCGAGGCCATTGCGGCTGGCGAGCTCGAGCGCGACGTCGAGAATGGCCGCCCGCGTCTGTTCGCCCTTGCGCATGAATTTTGCTGAAGTACTGATAGCTTCCCCTGGTCTCGAAAAAATCCGAACGCTCGTACTATTATCTATCGGGCCTGGAATGTCAAACGGGAACTTAGAGGTGGCAGTCTAGTGATGCTTGACAACGATTGGCACAGGGAGAACGTGCCGCAGCGCTGGCCCTTCCAGCCGCCGTGGGTGGCAGAAAGGGCTTGGTCGTTTCAGCGATAAAGGTACAGCATTTTTGGCGAAACCGGGTAGGCATTTGCACGCGGCGCGGGGAGTGAGTTCCCAAGATGATTCACTGCTGCACAGCATAGTACCGTTGACCTGAAAACGTCGTTCCAGCGTAGGCTGGAACCTCATGTCGGCATCGTTGCCGCAAAAACTGATAGCGGCCCGCAGCGGACTTGGGTTCCAGCCTTCGCTGGAACGACGTATTGATGCTGACGAAGGCATGAGCGCTGGCGTATCGGTCCGCTCAGGTGCTTTACTCCTCGGTCGCGCGGCTCAGGGCGCGCCGATCCTGCTTGGTCGGGCGCCCCTTGATGTCAAGGCTCGGCTCAGGGTACAGGCGCCTCGCCACCTTGTCATTTTCGCGCTTGGCGATGCTCTCGTCGGTCTCGAAATACAGCGTGCGCGCCACCGGGGCGCCGCCGCGCGCGCCCGAGATGGCGGCCACGATGATTTCCCAGCGATCCGAGCCGTTATCGATGGTCATCTTGTCGTTGATCTTGACCGTGCGCGCGGGCTTGACCGCTTCGCCGTCGATGCGCACCCGGCCCCGCTCCACCGCATCTTGCGCCAGCGAGCGCGTCTTGAAAAAGCGCGCTGCCCACAACCATTTGTCCAGCCGGACGCTTTCTTTGTCTTTGTCCATTCTTGTATCCTTTATTACGAGTACCCGATCGCGCACACCCGCATCACGAGTTTATAGCCGAAATACGCGCAGCCGTTGACCGCGCGGCGCAGCCAGCCGATGTCGGCAAATTCGTGCGGACAGACCTCGACCCCGTCCGCGATCCCGCGTTCGATATGCGCGCGCATCGAGGCCGAAAAAATCGGATCGTCCACCACCACATTGGCTTCCTGGTTCACGAACAGCGACAGGCCGTCGCAATTGCTCGAGCCGACCGTGGCCCAGTTGTCGTCCACCACCGCCACCTTCGCGTGCAGCTGCGTCTTGCGGTACTCGACCACGCGGATGCCGTCGGCCAGCAGTTTTGGGTAAAACGATTGCGCCACCGCGTCCTGGATAGCGAACTCCCCTACCCCGATGAGCAGCGTGACGGCGACGCCGCGTTGGGCCGCGTGGGCGAGCGCCTTGCGAAACTTGCGGCCCGGTGCAAAGTATGGCGTGGCCAGCAGCACGCTGTGGCGCGCGTGGCCCAGCGCCTGCAGATAGGCGCGCTGGATGGTCGTGCGATTGCGCAGGTTGTCGCGCACCACGAATGCAGCGCGGGCGGGACTCGCGCACGATGGCGGCGGCTGCTTGCGCATCTCGCGAAACAGTTCCAGGCGCTTGCGCAGGCGCAGGCGGCCGGTGCGCGTCCATTGGCCTTGCGCTTCGTGGTGGATCTGCGCGACGAGCGGGCCGCGCAGCCGCACCGTGAAATCCCAGCGCGGCGCCGGCAGCCGGTGGCCGTCGGCGTGGTCGCACAGCCAGTCATCGTTGACATTGATGCCGCCGACAAAGGCGATCTCGCGGTCGATCACCGTGATCTTGCGGTGCGAGCGGGCGATGCCGCGCTTGCACAGCGGATTGAACACGCGATACTGGGCGCCGGCATCGGTCAGCACCAGGCCGAGCCGCGAGGTGACGCGGTGGCCGGTGCCGAACCAGTCGACCAGCACCCGCACCTTCACGCCGCGCCGGGCGGCGCGCGCCAGGGCGTCACGTATGGCGTCACCCGTTTCGTCTTCGGCGAAGATATAGGTTTCGAACAGCACCTCGTGCTGCGCGGCGTCGAGCGCGGCAATCAGCGCCGGGAAGAACGCGACGCCACTCTCCAGCAGGGTGATGTCGTTGTGGTCGACGAAGGTGAGGCTGCGCATGCGAGCGGCCGCGTGGCCTCAGCCCAGCTCGAGTTCCGCCACGATCGGTGCGTGGTCGGACAGCTTGGCCCACAGGGGGCCGTGCATCACCTGCGCGGAATTGACCTTGAAGCCGCGCACGTAGATACGATCGAGCCGGAACCACGGCAGCATCGCCGGGAACGTGCGCGCCGGCGCCAGGCGCGGCTTGCGGCCGGCCCAGCTGCGCACCATGTCGCCCATCGGCGAGCGCGGGCCCAGTTCGTCGAACACTTCGGTCACGCCCAGGCCGGTGCGCAGCTTGTCGGACAGCGTGTTGCGCCAGTCGTTGAAGTCGCCCGCGATGATCACCGGCTCGCCGTTCGGCGCGGATGAATTGACGGCGTCGATCAGCGACTGCGTCTGACGCCCGCGCCCGCCTTCGAACAGGCCCAGGTGCACCACATAGCAGTGCACCGGACACTCGGGCGTGCCCAGCACGCAGTGCAGGATGCCGCGCTGCTCGTAGGCGTGATCCGAGACGTCGTGGTTGTGCGAGTTTTCAATGGGATAGGTGCTCAGCAGCGCATTGCCGTGGTGGCCGTGGTCGTAGACCGCGTTCATGCCGTAGGCCGTGTGGTGCAGGTCGGAGGCGAAATAATCGTACTGGGCCGTTTCGGGCCAGTGGCGATGGCCACGGTCTTCCTTGCCAAAGCGTGCCTGGTGCCGGTCGTGCCGGCCCTGGACCTCTTGCAGAAAGACGACATTCGCGTCGAATTCAGCGATCGCTTTCTTCAGTGCGATCACGCGGGGCGTGCTGCGCAAGGAGGAGACGCCCTTGTGAATGTTATAGGTAGCCACACGAATTTTCATGGGAACATTCTACCCGGATCGGACCGCTGTTCTCGTGAAACAGACCCAATCGTGCGCCGTGGGTGTGTTGCCGGCGCCGGCTGAACGTTCATTGCAAAAATACTACATCAAAGAAATTTTATTTCACAGGATACCAACGCGCGAGCTGGTGGGACAGTTGCAGGATCGCTTCGGCATTCGAGGACGAGAAGCAGCGGTCGGCCGCTTCAAGGCAAGGCAGCCAGGCGCAGGCAACGTGTTCGCGTGGACTGAGAGTGATGGGGATGTCGCGCGGTACGCAAACAGAGAATACGTGCTCGGTATTCCGGGTCACGCCGGGAGCGTAGCGGTGACGCCAGACGGGATAGATTTCGTAGATATTCGACAACTGCCAGTCACGCAAGATGATTTGTTCGCCGTCGACAAGGATACCGGTCTCTTCGAACAGTTCGCGCGCGGCAGTCTCTGACAGCGGCTCGTCGAGCCGATCGAGCGAGCCGGTGACCGACTGCCAGAGCCCCGGCGGACCGGCGCGTTCGATCACCAGCACGTCCAGGTCGGACGTGTGGATGACGACCAGCACCGATTCGGGGATCTTGTAGGCTTGCATGGCAACAGAAGCCAGGCGATCGGGCCGGCGGCGGCTGCCGCCGGCCCGACACCATTACGCGACCTTCGGTTCGTTACGCAGGCGAATATGCAGCTCTTTCAATTGCTTCTCGTCGACTTCGGACGGCGCATTGGTCAGCAAGCACTGCGCGCGCTGCGTTTTCGGGAACGCGATCACGTCGCGGATCGACTCCGAGCCCGTCATCAGCGTGATCAGGCGATCCAGGCCAAAGGCCAGGCCACCGTGCGGCGGCGCGCCGTATTGCAGCGCATCCAGCAAGAAACCAAATTTGAGCTGCGCTTCTTCGGCATCGATCTTCAGCGCGCGGAACACCTTGCTCTGGACTTCTTCGCGGTGAATACGGATCGAACCGCCACCGAGTTCCCAACCGTTCAGGACCATGTCGTAGGCCTTGGCGATGCAGGCGCCCGGATTGGTCTCGAGCATGTCTTCGTGGCCGTCTTTCGGGGCCGTGAACGGGTGGTGCGTCGCGGTCCAGCGGTCGCCGTCCTCGTCGTAGTCGAACATCGGGAAGTCGATCACCCACAGCGGCGACCAGACGTCGTCGAACAGGCCGGCCTTCTTGCCGAATTCGGAGTGGCCGATCTTCACGCGCAGCGCGCCCAGGGCATCGTTGACGACCTTGGCTTTATCGGCGCCGAAGAAGATCAGGTCGCCGTCTTGCGCGCCCGTCAGTTCCATCACTTGCGCGAGCACCTCGTCGGACAGGTTCTTGACGATCGGCGACTGCAGGCCGTCACGGCCTTTTGCCTTCTCGTTGACCTTGATGTAGGCCAGGCCACGGGCGCCGTAGATCGCGACGAACTGGGTGTAGGCATCGATCTCCGAACGCGGCATCGAACCGCCCTGCGGCACGCGCATGCCGACCACGCGGCCGTTAGGCAGGTTGGCGGCGCTGTTGAACACCTTGAACTCGACCGTCTTCATCAGTTCGGTCAGTTCGGTGAACTCGAGCTTGACGCGCATGTCGGGTTTATCGGAACCGTACATCGCCATCGCGGTGGCGAAGTCCATCACCGGGAATGGGTTCGGCAGTTCGATGCCGGTGGTGTTCTTGAACACCACGCGCATCATTTCTTCGAACATGTCGCGAATCTCTTGCTCGGTCAGGAACGAGGTTTCGCAGTCGATCTGGGTGAATTCAGGCTGGCGGTCGGCGCGCAGGTCTTCGTCGCGGAAGCACTTGGTGATCTGGTAGTAGCGGTCGAAGTTGGCGACCATCAGCAGCTGCTTGAACAGCTGCGGCGACTGCGGCAGCGCGAAGAAGTTGCCCGCGTTGACACGCGACGGCACCAGGTAGTCGCGCGCGCCTTCCGGGGTCGACTTGGTCAGCATCGGGGTTTCGATGTCGATGAAGCCCAGGTTGTCGAGGTACTTGCGCACTTCCATCGAGACCTTGTAGCGCAGCTTCAGGTTGTGCTGCATCTGGCCGCGGCGCAGGTCGAGCACGCGGTGCGTCAGGCGGGTGGTTTCCGACAGGTTGTCGTCGTCCAGCTGGAACGGCACAGGCACCGAGGCGTTGAGCACTTCGACTTCGGTTGCGGTCACTTCGATCTTGCCCGACGCCAGGTTGGCGTTGACGGTGCCTTCGAGGCGGTTGGTCACGGTGCCGACGATGCGCAGGCAATACTCGTTACGCACGTGCTCGGCAGCCTTGAAGACGGCGGCGTTGTCCGGATGGCAGACCACCTGCACCAGGCCTTCGCGGTCGCGCAGGTCGATGAAGATCACACCGCCGTGGTCACGGCGGCGGTGCACCCAGCCGCACAGGCTGACGGTTTGGCCCAGCAGTTCCTCGGTGACGAGGCCGCAGTAATTGGTACGCATGGTGGACATAGTTTTCGTTCCAGGTTGGTTGATTTGTCGGCGCCGCCATCACGGGCGGCCCAGATTCTGTGGTGCGTTATTTGGCAGCAGCGATATTTGCAGCACTGAGCGGCACATGGTTCGGCGCGACCACGCCCATCGAGACGATGTACTTGAGCGCCGCGTCGACGGTCATGTCGAGTTCTTTCACACGGCTGCGTTCCATCATCAGGAAAAAGCCCGAGGTCGGGTTCGGCGTCGTGGGCACGTACACGCTCACGAAGTCGCCCACCAGGTGGTTGCTCACGTCGCCGCCCGGCACGCCGGTGAGAAACGCGATCGTATACGAATCGGCGTGCGGATACGGGATCAGGACCGCCTGGCGAAAGGCATTGCCGGAGGACGAGAACAGCGTGTCCGAGACTTGCTTGACGCTGCCGTAGAGCGAGCTGACGACCGGCACGCGCTTGAGCAGGCGCTCGCCCACGCGCACGACGTACTTGCCGACCAGGTTATTGGTGAGCAGGCCCGTGACGAACACGATGGCCAGCGTCAGCACCGCGCCGATACCCGGCACGTCCATGCCGAAGAACTGGCGCGGCTGCCAGGCGGCCGGCACGAACATCAGGGACTGGTCGAGTGTGCTGATGATCAGGCTCAGGACCCAGGCCGTGATGGCCAAGGGCACCAGCACCAGCAGGCCGGTGATGAAATATTTACGCATCGGATTATCCCGTTATTCTTGTTGGCGCGGCGCGATGCCGCTGCGATCAGGTGCTGCTCTTGTCGCCGCCGCTGCTGCCGGTACCACTGCTGCCCGTGGCTGGCGCGGCCGGGGCTGGCGCGGCGGCGGCTGGCGTTGCCGGCGCCGCAGGTGCGCCCGGCTCGCCGGATGCGCCGGCAACCCCGGCGGCAGTGCCGGTCGCCGGCGGCGTGCCGCCACGGAAATCGGTCACGTACCAGCCCGAGCCCTTGAGCTGGAAGCCGGCCGCAGTCACCTGCTTCTTGAACGATGGCTTGGCGCAGGATGGGCAGACGGTCAGGACCGGATCCGATATCTTTTGCAGTACATCTTTGGAAAAACCGCATTCTTCGCAGCGATAGGCATAAATCGGCATTCTGGTGCTCCGCAAAAATCTTCAAAACCCTGAATTATAAAGCTTTTGCCGCGGCTTTTACGGAATGCGGCTTGGCAGAGGCACAATGGCGCCGACGTCAACGATACTGGGCGTTCCGATGTTGTTTTTCACCATCTTCAACGCCGATTCATTTGCCCGTGCATCGCCATTGGTGATGTAATACGCGTTCCTTGAAGAAACAGAAGGCGGCGAGATGTCTGCATCAGCGCCGCCCATAAAAGAACACAGCTTATCGGGCCCGCGCAAGCGGGCTTTTTCTTGGCCGCCCGGTTACAGGAAGTACAGCGCCGTGAGCCCGGCGCAAAAGCCCGTCGCCAACAAGGTCAGGAACGTGAGCATGCGATTGGTGCGGCGCTGCTCCACCACCAGCATCGCCATCATCTCGGCATTGGCAATGTGCGGGTGCTGCCCCTTCGACTCGCGTTCGAGCGCCTGGTGCACCAGGCGCGGCAGTTGCGGGAAGATCTGCGCGTAGCGCGGCGCCTCGGCCTTCAGGCGCTCGACCAGGCCTTGCCAGCCCACCTGCTCCGCCATCCAGCGTTCGAGGTACGGTTTCGCGGTCTTCCACAAATCCAGATCCGGGTCGAGCTGACGGCCCAGGCCTTCAATATTGAGCAGCGTCTTTTGCAGCAGCACCAGTTGCGGCTGCACTTCGACATTGAAGCGGCGCGAGGTCTGGAACAGGCGCAATAAAATCTGGCCGAACGAGATGTCCTTCAGTGGCCGGTCGAAAATCGGCTCGCAGCAGGCGCGCACGGCCGATTCGAGTTCATCGACGCGCGTGCTCGGCGGCGCCCAGCCCGATTCGATGTGCGCTTCGGCCACGCGCTTGTAGTCGCGTTGGAAGAACGCCAAAAAGTTCTGCGACAGGTAATCCTTGTCGAAGTCGGTCAGGGTGCCGACGATGCCGAAGTCCAGCGCGATATAGCGGCCCAGCGTTTCCGGCGCGGTCGACACCAGGATATTCCCGGGGTGCATATCGGCGTGGAAGAAACCGTCACGGAACACTTGGGTGAAGAAGATCTCCACGCCATCGCTCGACAACTTCTTGAGGTCGACCCCGGCCGCGGCCAGGCGGTCGATCTGCGATACCGGCAAGCCGTGCATGCGCTCCATCACGATCACGCTGCTCGAGCAATAGTCCCAATACATCTCGGGCACCATCAGCAGCGTGGAGTTGGCGAAGTTGCGGCGCAGCTGGCTGGCGTTGGCCGCCTCGCGCATCAGATCGAGTTCGTCGTGCAGGTACTTGTCGAATTCGGCCACGACCTCGCGCGGCTTCAGGCGCCGCGCTTCGCTCCAGACCGCTTCGATCAGATTGGCGGCCATGCGCATCAGCGCCATGTCTTCGTCGATCAATTTCTTCATGCCGGGCCGCAGTACCTTCACGGCGACTTCTTTACCATTTTTCAGGGTGGCGAAGTGCACCTGGGCGATCGAGGCCGAGGCCACCGGCTCGCGCTCGAAGTGCGCGAACAACTGATCGGGATGGGTGCCGAGCGAGCGCGTGATCTGCGCCACGGCCAGATCCGAGCCGAACGGCGGCACGCGGTCTTGCAGCATGGCCAGTTCGTCGGCGATATCGGGCGGCACCAGGTCGCGCCGGGTCGAGAGCACCTGACCGAATTTCACGAAGATCGGGCCCAGCTCTTCCAGCGCCTGGCGCAGGCGCACGGCGCGCGGCGACGTGATCGTGCGCCAGAAGAAGAACGTGTTCATCAGGCGCGCGGTGCGCGGTGCGTTGATGCTGGTGACGGCGATTTCGTCCAGGCCGTACTTGGTGAAGACGGTGAGAATGCGCAGCAGGCGCAGGAATTTCAATATCATCGACGATCCGGATTCTGGTCTGCGCTTGAAGCATTAGTGAAAGAAGGTTGGCCGGCGCTGCGTTGGGCCAGCGCTTGCTCGAGCCGCGCGATGCGCTTGGCGCTGCGCTCGACGTCGTCGCGCAGGCGCACGACGTCAGCGGCGAAAGCGTCGCGCTGGGCGGGCCGCACCAGCACCGGCCGCTCGTCGGCCAGAAATTCGGCGACGTTCTCGGCCAGGCGGCGCCCTGCTTCGCCCAGGCCGCTGACGACGCGCTGTGCGCCCTGGTGCAGGCGATAGGCGCCAACCGGGCCCACCACTTTTTCAAGATCGTACTCGGCGTCCCAGCGCAGGCCATTGGCCAGTTGCGAGATCACGTTGGCAAATTCGGCGTCGCCCTCGATCTTCACGTACGACAGCGCGCGCGTGCGGTCTTGCGCGATCAGCGGCAGGTCGGCCGGCTTGATGCGGATGGTGACGTTGGCCGGGCCGGCGTCCTGGCTCGCCTCGAACAGGCCGTCTTTTGCGACCAGCACGCGCAGTTCGACCACGCCGGCATCGATGCAAGCTTGTTTGCCGACATGACGTGCGAGCGCGGCCCGCGCCCAGGCTTCCTGGGCCAGCAAGTGGTTGATCGCGGCGACGGCTGGCACGGCCAGCGCGCGCTCGGGCGACAGGGTCGACCGGAATGGAAGATTCGAAAACATGGCGAGACTAACCCTCAAAAAACAAAACCGCCCGGGTTGATTCGGGCGGTTTTGATCTTACCAGTTCGCCGGGCGCACACCCGGTGACACGGATTGTTTGCGGAAAAATAATTCCGTCGGTTTAAGGCACATTTAATTCGGCTGCTGGATGCCGGCCAGCACCCAACCACCCGCGCCAGAGAGCGGCTTGGACATATTCCAGACCTCGACGAACGGCTCTGGCAGCGCATCTTTCGCGCTGCGGATCATGGCGTTGAACTGTACGCTGGCCAGGTAATCGGTGGCGGTCTGCTCGATGCCGAGCAACTGCGCATCGATATTGACGACGTCGGTGAAGTCGGCGACCGCGCCGCGCTCCTGGATCTGCAATTTCAGTTCGGCAAACACTTCAGGCGAGGTGAATTCGCGCAGGTCGTTCGTGTCGCCGCGGTCCCATGCCGCCTGCATGCGGATGAACGACGATTTGGCGTGACGCAGGAAGCTCTCGCTGTCGAAGTCGGCCGGCACGCCCCATTGCTGGTGCGCGGCTGGTGCGGCGGCATTGCCGAAGCCCGTCGAATGCAAACCGCCTTTGTCCAGCGCGACGCCGCCCTGGTACGCGGTTGGCTGCGGACGCAGCCCCGAGCCAATTTCAGGCGTGCCAACGCCACCAGCTGCCTGCGGCTTGAAGCCGCCGAAACCGGCTGCCGATGGATTGGCTGGCGTGTCCTTGCGGCGGAACATGCGCACCAGGAACAGGATGACGAGGCCGAACAGCGCGAACATCAGGATGCCGGCGATGATACTGGCCATCGCGCCGCCAATGCCCAGGTGCGACAGCAGCATGCCCAGGCCCAGGCCCAGCAGTGCGCCGCCCAGGATATTGCGCATCATGCTTGGTTTTTTGGCCGCTGCCGCAGCGCCCGCCGCGCCGGCCGTTGCACCGGCGGCGGCTGGCGTGGCCTGGTTCGGGGTCTGGCGCTGCATGTTCTGTGCGGGTGCCGGCGCCGGGGCCGGCATCTGGCGCACAGCCTGCGACTGGCGGCCCACCGAGCGCTTGCCGCCCATCGGGCGCGCGAAGGCCTCGGCCACCATCGAGAATGCGGTGACTGCGAGGAGCGTCGTGACCAGGAATTTTTTCATTGTCTCCGTCCTTGTGTGTTGAAACTACAGTTTGATACCGGTGTGCAAAGCGGCCACACCCGCCGTCAGGTTGAAATACTGGACCCGTTCCAGTCCCGCCTCTTGCATCATGCCCTTCAGGGTGTCCTGGTCGGGGTGCATGCGGATCGATTCGGCCAGGTAGCGATAGCTTTCGGCGTCGCCCGCGATCTTCTGGCCCAGCCACGGCAGCACCGAGAACGAATACACGTCGTAGGGCTTTTGCAGCGGCGCGATCACTTTAGAAAATTCAAGTACCAGCAATTTGCCGCCAGGCTTGAGCACGCGGTGCATCTCGGCCAGGGCCTGATCCTTGTGCGTCATATTGCGCAGGCCAAAGGCCACGCTGACGCGGTCGAAGTAATTGTCAGGGAACGGCAATTTTTCGGCGTTACACAACATGGTTGGGGTGACAAGCCCCTTGTTCAAGAGACGATCGCGGCCAACGCGCAGCATCGACTCGTTGATATCGGTGAGCCAGACTTCGCCCGACTTGCCCGCCTGCCTGGCAAAGGCCTTGGCCAGGTCGCCCGTGCCACCGGCGATGTCGAGCACCTTGAAGCCGGGCCGCACGCCCGCCTGCGCGATCGTAAACAGCTTCCAGGCGCGGTGCAGGCCGGCCGACATCAGATCGTTCATGACATCGTACTTCGCGGCGACCGAGTGGAAGACCTTGGCGACTTCCTGGACCTTCTGGTCCTCGGCGACGGTTTTGTAGCCGAAGTGGGTGGTGTTCGTCATATATGCAGGCAGGTTAGGGGTTGCCACATTATACAAGGACGCGAACAAGGGGCCGCGCCGCCTGCAAGGCGGTACGAGATGGCGTTCGGTGACGGGCGATTACGTACGACGTAGCTGTTTGGATTCAACTTCTTTGTCTTGTGGGATACCCGCAACGCATCTACGCACGCTGGGTTATTTCGGCGAAAATCACGTTGCGCACCCCTATCCGCATACAGCGGCCAGGACTAAGATCAATACCAAGAGACACACTCTATTTTCACTTCACAATGCGAAATATCAAACGTTTAGTTCGATTTTGCACTTGTCATTAGATTTTTATCAATGGTTGTGCGCCATGCTTTCTGCATTTTTGGTTTAATTAACATTATTTTTCGGCCGGCGCTGTGCCGGTTGTTGCTCCCATCGCCGTTGAATGGTCCCCGTGGTGTGCCGGGATGCATGGCAGCGTAGCGGGTGTCAACGCGTCATGATGAGGACAACAGTGCCGGTTAAACGTCTTATCTGCATTACGAGCAAGGGCAGCGCGCATGCCCACGCCTGCCACGGCGCCATGCCTGGTTGGGATGTGTGCGTCGTCGAGCACCTGGCTGCCGCGCGCAAGGTATTGTCCCAGCAGCATTATGGCGTGGGCCTCCTGCTCGACAGCAGCGATGGCGCGGACGACGCCGGGATCGAACGCTTCCTGCACCAGCACCACCACATGCGCTGGGTTGGCGTATTCGACGCGCACCGCCTCGACCAGCCGGCGCTGCGCGAACTGATCGCGGCCCACCTGTTCGACTTTCATACCCAGCCGGTCGACACGCTGCGGCTGCAGCACTCGCTGGGCCACGCCCACGGCATGGCGACGATGGCCGCGCGCGTGGCCCCGCACGGGGGCGCCACGCGCCACAGCCATATCGACGGAATGTCAGGCGCCATCGCCCGCCTGCGCTCGCACATCGACAAGATCGCCGCGGTCGACGCGCCGGTCTTGATTTGCGGAGAAAGCGGCAGTGGCAAGGAATTGGCGGCGCAGGAGATTCATCTGCAGTCGCAGCGCGCCTCGGGCCCGTTCATCGCCATCAATTGCGCGGCAATGGCGCCGGCGCTGATCCATTCAGAATTGTTCGGCCACGAACGCGGCGCATTCACCGGCGCCACGCGCGACAAGCAGGGCTTGCTCGAAGCGGCGTCCGGCGGCAGCATTTTCCTTGACGAGATCGGCGACCTGCCGCTCGACCTGCAGGCGAGCTTGCTGCGCTTCTTGCAAGAGCGCGTGATCTACCGGGTCGGCGGCACCCGCACCATCGCCGTCGACGCGCGCGTGATCACCGCCACGCACGTGAACCTGCCTCAGGCCGTGGCAGAAGGACGCTTCCGCGAAGACTTGTACTACCGCCTGAGCGTGTTCCCGATTCGCGTCCCGGCGCTACGTGAACGCAAGGAAGACTTGCCGCTGCTGACCGATCTCATCTTCAACAAATTCGCCAGCGAACGCAGCCCGCAACTCAAGGGCGTCAGTCGCGAAGCCTTGCTCGCCATGGCGCGCTACGACTGGCCCGGCAATGTGCGCGAGCTGATCAACCGGGTGCGCCGCGCCATGGTGCTGGCTGAACATCGCCTGATCATGCCGGAAGACCTGGATCTGCCGGGCGTCGGCCAGATCTGCCCGCTGGGTGAAGGCGTGGGCCTGGGGTCCTCGCGTCTGAGCGCCGAGCGCGTGGCCATCGGCGAAAGCCTGGCGCGCACTGGCAACAACATCAGCCGCGCCGCGCGCGAGCTGGGTGTATCGCGCATGACGCTGTATCGCCTGATGGCCAAGCACGAGATTTCGGTGTAAGCGTCATTCTTCACATGGCGTCAGCCACGTCCTACCGCGTTCCCCCTTGAATTCACAGTGATTTCATGCAGCGTGCTTGCCATCGGGCAGCACGCCAAGTGGCGTTGCTCACTCTGGGCACCAAGCCTGCTGGTTACAGTTTGATACAGTTTGATGACCTGTTCGACAACTCTGTAACACGCCCGAGACAGTTGTCGATACAGCTATTGGCATGCTTCATTGTTCTACCGATCGCAAGGCAAACTCATCAAACAACTCCTACAAAATCAATGACTTGAACAGGCGAGCTTCGCTGGCACGAGACCTGCTATTACGGAAGTGGACCGAGCGTCACGGGACCTCGGGAAACTTAAACAGTGATATTAGGGGAGCAACAATGAAGCGCACTATCCTGGCAACCGCGATCGCCCTGGCATTCAGCATGGCTCACGCACAAGAGAACACCGTAAACGACGTCCGTGGCGGCAACACCCAAACGTCGACGATGCTCAACACGACCAATACCAACACCGACAACAGCTCGCTCACCGACTCCCGCAACAGCAATAACACTGCGACGACCACCAATACCAGCACCGACAACAGCCAGGCCAACAGCAACAACATCGCGACCAACACCAACAACAGCCAGGCCGACAGCAACAACACGGCAACCAATACCAACACGTCGACCAACACCAACAATAGCCAGACCGACAGCAACAACACGGCGACCAACACCAACACCAACACGAGCACGAGCACGAACACGAACACCAACAATAGCCAGAACGACAGCAACAACACGGCCACCAACACCAGCACGAATACCAACAACAGCCAGAACGACAGTAACAACACGGCCACCAATACCAACACGAACACCAGCACCACCACGAACACCGCCAACAACCAGGTGGACAACTCCGACAACCGCGTCACGAACAACACGACGACCAACAGCAACAGCCAGACCAGCAACCAGTCCGACACCCGCACCAACACGACGACGATCGACAGCAACGACACGACCGACATCGCGACCACCACCACGACCACCAACAGCAGCGACAGCAGCCAGGACAGCTCGGGCCAGAACAACAGCTCGGGTGACGCCAATGCCGAAGTGGCCGGCGCAGCAGCAGCCAACAACGGCGGCAGCGCAAGCTCGTCGGTGGCGAATTCGTTCAACACGTCGTCGGCAACATCGACCAGCGCCCTGACCGGCAACGTCAGTGGCAACACCATCAGCAACATCGGCAACACCGCGCAAAACACCGGCGGCGCGAATGGCGCAGCCGGTGTCGGTGCGGCAGGCGGCGTCGGCAATGGCGGCGCGGCCAGCGGTACTGGCGCAGCCGGCGGTGCAGCCTCGGGTGCGGCAGGCGCGGCAGGCGGCGCGGGTGGCTATGCAGCAGCAGGCACGGCATCGACCGGCGCCTCGACCGTCGGTAACGCAGCTGGCGGCGCCGGTGGCGCAACCGGTGCTGCGGGCGCCACTGGCGGCGCAGGCGCTGCCGGGGCCATGGGCGGCTACGCTGCCGGCGGCAATGGCGCCGCAGGCGGCATGGGCACGGGCGGCGCAGGTGCAGCAGGCGGCGCGGCCAATGGCGGCTCGGGCGCGGCAGGCGGCGCGGCCATCGGTGGCGCCGGTGGCGCGACCGGTTCGCTGGCTGGCGGCAATGGCGGCGCCAGCGGCGTCGCAGCAGGCGGCGCGGGCGGCGCCGGCGGCGGCACCGGTTCGGCAACGGGCGGCGCAGGCGCAGCAGGCGGCCTGGGCGGCGCGGGTGGCATGGGCGGCACCTCATCGGGCTCGAGCCTGACCGCTTCGAACGGCGCTGGCGGCGGCGCGGCCAGCATCGGCGATGCCACGGCGACCTCGGGCGCAGGCGGCATGCCGGGCACCGAAACGGCCGGCACCGGCGGCGCCAGCGGCGCACCGACCAATACCGGCGGCACCAGCACGGCTGGTAGCCCGACGAGCGGCGCGAGCACCAACGGCGCTGGCGACTCGATGGCAGGCATGGGCGGCGCGGGTGCAGCTGGCGGCGCCGGCGGCTCGGGCGAAGCGGCATCGAACACGTCGGGTAGCGGCGCAGCAGGCGGCGCCTCGACCGGCGGCACCGGCGGCGCTGGCGCGGCACTGGCCGGCACGGGTGGCGCAGGCGCCACCGGCACGGCAGGCACCGGTGGTTCGGGCGCAGCAGGCACGGCCGGCATGGGCGGCAACGGTGCAACCGGCACCGGCGGCGCAGGCGGTGCGGGCCAGGGTGGTACGGCCGGCGACGGCGGCATGGGCGGTTCGGGCGCCGAAGCGACCGCATCGACCGGCACCGGCGGCGCGGGCGGCGCGTCCACCGGCGGTTCGGCCACGGGCGGCTCGGCCACCTCGGGTGATGCAACATCGGGCGCCGGCGGCAGCGGCGGCGCCGGTGGTGCGACCACCTCGGGCGCAGGCGGCTCGGGTGGCGAAATGGTTGCCGGTGCAGGAACCGGCGGCTTCGGCGGCGCGGGCGCCGGCGGCGATGGCGGCACCAACAACGTCACCGCAGGCTCGTTCGACATGTCGAACTCGATGAACAACATTGCCCAGTCGGCAGCCGGTATCTCGATCATCAGCCAGAACAATGGCTTCTCCTCGCTGATCCAGCAAAGCGTCAATGTTCAGTCGAACATGAACGTCGGCGGCACCGCGCCAAGCGGCGGCGTCCAGTAATCAGGCAACGGGTCAGGCGCAGGCAGCCACCGGCTTGCCTGCGCCTGACTCCCGCCATGCGGCGCTTTGCCCGCATGGCGGTTCTATCGAGCGAGGCACCATGAAACGATTCCACCAGATTGGATGTATCTTGCTGGCGGCAGGCGCTGTCCTGCCACCGGCCGCCCAGGCCACCGAACCGGCCAAGCTGCCGGTGGTGGTGAGCTTTCTGTCGAGCGTGAACGTGGCGCCGGCAGCCGGCGACGATCTCGCGAGCGCCTGGGGCAAGACCACCGACGCCGCCATCCTCGGCGACCTGCGCGGCGGCGCCGACATCATCACCACCGAGGCGACGCTGGGCGGCACGGTCGGCAACAACACGGCCACCAACGTCACTACCGGGATGAACGTGATCAGCGGCGGCTCGTTCGCCAATTCGTCGGGCTTGCCGGTCGTGATCCAGAACTCCGGCGCGAACGTCCTGATCCAGAACGCGACCGTCATCAACCTGCAATTGCAATGAGCATGACACGAGGCTTTTTTCTGATCGCACTGTGCGGCGCCCTGCTGGCGCCGCAGGGTGCGACTGCGCTTGATCTGGCCGGGGTCGGGCGCGTCAATGTACCGGTCACCAGTCTCAAGGACATCAAGTTCCAGCGCACCCTGCGCCAGCAATATGACTACAGCTGCGGCGCCGCCGCGCTGGCCACGCTGCTGTCGCACCACTATCACACGCCGACGCCCGAACAGGACGTGTTCCAGCAGATGTACGCCACAGGCGACAAGACCAAGATCCATAAAGAAGGTTTTTCGCTGCTCGACATGCAGCGCTTTTTGGCCACGCGCGGTTTTCGCGCCGACGGCTTCAAGCTGCCCATCGAAAAACTGATCGCTGAAAAACTGCCGGCCATTGTCCTGATCACCGACCGCGGCTTCAACCATTTTGTCGTCGTCAAGGGCGCCGAAGACGGCCGCATCCTGATCGGCGATCCGTCGACCGGCAACCGCGTCGTGAGCATGGAACGGTTCCAGGAAATCTGGCGCAACAAGATCCTGTTCGTGATCCACAGCCACAAGGAGCAAGTCGCTTTCAATACGCCGGAAGACTGGCGCGGCGCGCCGCGTGCGCCGCTGGGCGCCGGCATGCACCAGGACCAGCTCAGCGCGACCCTGCCGAAGTTCGGGCCGGGCGATTTTTAACGGGGACCCACGATGCGCCTTCCACCTTACCTTTTGTACGCTGCCCTGCTGGGTGTGCTCGCGGGCGCCCTGCCGCTTGCCAATGCCACCGAGCCAACCGTGCCCGTGCTCGGCAAGCCGGTCGCAGCCGCCAGCCTGGACGCCGCCCGTGGCGGCTTCGAGGTCGCCGGCGGCCTGTCGCTCTCGCTCGGCATCGAGCGCGTGGTCTCGGTCAATGGCGAAATCCTGGCGCGCACGAATATCGCCATTCCCGACCTGGCGGCCATGACGGCCGAGCAGGCGCGGCTGACCCAGGATGCGCTGGGCGCAGCGCGGATGATCCAGATCGGCGGCAACAACTATGCCGCCGCCGATCTGAACCTGCCGAATGGCGCGACGCTGCTCCAGAACACGCTCAGCGGCCAGGATATCCGCACCGCGACCACCATTTCGTCGACCGTCAACAGCATGTCGCTCATCAAGGACATCAATTTCCAGTCGACGATCCGCGATGCCGTCGTGCGCTCCGCTGGCGGGCTATGAATTTATTAAACCACTAACAATTATTCTGGAGAATCTGGATGTATTCACACGTCGCGCGGCTCGGCGCTGCGGGCCTGGCGGCCGCCCTCCTGGCGCCGCCCGTGCTTGCCCAACAAGGTACTACCCTGCCGGATGCTGGCGCGAAGCCATCGCACAGCGAATTATCGCAATTGAAGGATGAACTGGCCGAACAGCGCGCGCTCGTCAATCGCCTGCTGCAGGAAGTCCAGGCGCAGCGCGAGCAGTTGCAGCGCATGGGCACGCCGGCCGATGGCGTGCTGCTGTCGCAGCAACGCGGCGCCGGCGGCTCGATGAGCGGCCAGGCGCCGGTGGCCGAGCCGCCCGTGTTGCCGCCGGCGGTGACCGGGGTGCCGTCGCCGCTGCCGCCGCAACCGCGGCCGAACCAGCCCGGGGTACCAGCCCCGGCACAGGCCCAGCCCGCCGCGCCGGCGCAGGCGCAGAACGACAGCCGCCAGCAACCGAACCGGCCGCCCGAAGTCGCACCGATCGGCGACCAGCCCGGCGTGCTTACCGCGCCCGGCACCTATGTGCTCGAGCCATCGATGCAATACGGCTACTCGTCGAGCAACCGCGTGGCGCTGGTCGGCTACACCGTCATCCCCGCATTGCTGATCGGCCTGGTGGACGTCCGAGAAATCAAGCGCAACACCTTCACCACGGCGATCACCGGCCGCACCGGCATCAACAACCGGATGGAAGTCGAGGTCAAGGTGCCGTATGTGTACCGCTCGGACGCCACCGTCAGCCGCGAACTGTTCACCGGTACTGCGGTCGAACGTGTGTTCGACACCACCGGCAAGGGCATGGGCGACGTCGAAGTCGCCGGGCGCTACCAGCTCAATACCGGCGGCGCCGACAAGGGCTATTACATCGCCGGCTTGCGCTACAAGAGCCGCACGGGGCGCGATCCGTTCGAGGTCGTCACCGATTGCGACCGCCGCTGCGTCGGCGAGAACGTCACCGGTACCGGCCTGCCGCTGGACTTGCCCACCGGCTCGGGCTTCCACTCGCTGCAAGGCACTCTGACCTGGCTGTATCCGTCCGATCCGGCCGTGTTCTTCGGCAACCTGAGCTACGTGCACAACTTCAAGCGCGACGACGTGACACGCCTGGTACGCAACGGCGAACGCGAACCGCTTGGCTCGCTGCAGCCGGGCGCCGTGCTCGGCTTTAACTTCGGCATGGGGCTGGCGCTCAACGACAAGGCCTCGCTCAGCCTCGGCTACGACCACAGCACCATCGGGCGCATGCGCCAGAACGGCGCCACCTCGATCGGCTCCGTGCGCACGCAGCTGGGCACGCTGCTGCTGGGGTATTCGTACCGCTTGAGCCCGAAACGTACGCTCAATATCGCGGTGGGCGCAGGCGTGACCCGCGACACGCCGGACGTCACATTGACGCTCCGCTTACCGATGACTTTCTGATCGGAAATTTAATATTGAAATCAGTCATGCTGCGGGGATGACTTGTGGTAAATACGAAGACGATTGAAAAATCTTGCTTCCAATTTAAGAGTTTGCCCTATAATCAGATTCGCAATGTAAGGCGTCACCCTGGTTCTTGTCCTAGGTACGCAAACAGGGCATCAACGTAAAATTAATTTTTGAGGGAATAAAAATGGCGACTGGCATTGTTAAATGGTTCAACGACGCAAAAGGTTTCGGTTTCATCACGCCTGACGGCGGTGGCGAAGACCTGTTCGCGCACTTCTCGGCGATCAACGCCAACGGCTTCAAGTCGCTGCAAGAAAACCAGCGCGTGACGTTCGACGTCACCACCGGTCCTAAAGGCAAGCAGGCTTCGAACATCCAGCCGCAAGCTTAAGTTCCGCTGTAGTCGATACCTTGTCCGCTACGGCGGGCAAGCAAAGCAAAAGAGCACATCTCCGGATGTGCTCTTTGTCGTTATGGGGTCAAATTTTTTGCTGTGTGATTGTCTGTGGCGGGCACAACACATTGAGAACCCCGCATTGCGCCAGCGCATGACCCTGATGCTTTGCCGTCGCACTTGACCGTTTCATCAAGTTAACGACAACCCGCTCGAGCTCTCCCCAGGGTCGACCGCCATCAGGATGCACCAGGCCTGCGTGATTGCAGAAGGCGACCCGGACATGACGATCGATGGCATCCCGGTGGCGTTCGACGGCCATGCCACCAGTTGCGGCGCCCGCCTGATATCGACGGCCACCGACAGTGGCCGCGACTGACGCCACGCGTTATCTACCTTACTTGCAGCCGCAACTACCCGAGCCGCAACCGCCGCCGCCCGACTTCGCCGCCGCCACTTGGGCGAACTGCGTCACCGGCGCGCGGCCGCTTTCTTCGTCGTAGCCGGCCGCCTGCAGGCGCGCCACGTACTGCTTCCACAGCGATTCCTGGCTGCGGCCCAGCTCATACAGATAATCCCAGCTGAAGATGCCGGTATCGTGGCCGTCCGAGAAGGTTGGCTTGATCGCGTAGTTGCCGACCTGCTCGACGTCGGCGATGCCGACTTCGCGTTTGCCAAGTTGCAGCACTTCCTGGCCCGGGCCGTGGCCCTTCACTTCGGCCGATGGCGAGTACACGCGCAGATATTCGAAGGGCAGCGAAAAAGCGCTGCCGTCGTCGTAGGCGACGTCGAGCACGCGTGATTTCTGGTGGACGGTCAGTTCGGTTGGATGTGGCATGGCACTCTCTATATCAGGAAAAACGGCGCGCGATGGCAGCGCCCAATTGGTCGCACAGCGCGCGACGCGCCGCGAGGATAGCAGGTTCCGTCGCACGCACCGCCTGCGCCCACACGGGGGCCGGGAAATGCGCATCGTCGGCGTAGCGCGGGATGATATGCCAATGCAGGTGCGGCACCACGTTGCCCAGACTGGCCACGTTGATTTTCAGCGGCTGCATCACTTCGCGCACGGCCTGCTCCACCCGGAACACGGCCTCGTTGACGAGCAGGCGGTCATCGAGGGACAGGTCGCTCATCTCGCGTACATGGTCGTGCCAGATCACGCGGCAAAAGCCGGGATAGTTCGCGTCGTCGACGACGATGACGCTGAACTTCTCGCCGGCCCAGACGGCGGGCGCCGCGAGGTTGCACAGTTCGCAGCCGGGTTCGCGCAGCGTCATACCAGCACCCGCTCGATGCCGCCGGCGTTGGCGCGCGCGACGTACTCTGGCAGCCAGTTCTCGCCCAGCAGGTGCTTGGCGATTTCGACGACGATGTAGTCGGCCGTGGTGCCCGAGTCGTCGTTGTAGCGGCTCAGGCCCTGCAGGCACGATGGGCAGCTCGTGAGAATCTTGACGTCGCCCTTGAAGCCGTCTTCGCGCAGTTTGTCGGCGCCCTTGACCATCTCGCCTTCCTTGCGCGAGCGGACCTGGGTGGCGATGTCCGGGCGCGAGACGGCGAAGGTGCCGGACTCGCCGCAGCAGCGGTCGTTCTTCTCGATTTTTACATTGTCATGCGTGGCCACCAGCGCATTGACCGTCTTGATCGAATCCTGCAGCTTCATCGGCGTGTGGCACGGCTCGTGGTACATGTAGCGGGTGCCGTTCACGCCTTCGAGCTTGACGCCCTTCTCGAGCAGGTATTCATGGATGTCCATGATGCGGCAGCCCGGGAAGATCTTCTCGAACTGGTACGTCGCCAGCTGGTCGTAGCAGGTGCCGCACGAGACCAGCACCGTCTTGATGTCGAGGTAGTTGAGCGTGTTGGCCATGCGGTGGAACAGCACGCGGTTATCCGTCACCATCTTCTCGGCCTTGTCGAACTGGCCGGCGCCACGCTGCGGATAACCGCAGCACAGGTAACCCGGCGGCAGCACGGTCTGCACGCCCACTTCCCACAGCATCGCCTGCGTGGCCAGGCCCACTTGCGAGAACAGCCGCTCCGAACCGCAGCCCGGGAAGTAGAACACGGCCTCGGTGTCGGCATTGGTCTTCTTCGGATTGCGGATGATCGGGACGATCTTGTCGTCTTCGATGTCGAGCAGCGCGCGCGCCGTTTTCTTCGGCAGGTTCCCCGGCATCTTCTTGTTGATGAAGTGGATGACCTGCTCGCGCACGGGCGCCTTGCCGACCGTCGGCGCGGGCGCGGCCAGCTGCGGCTTGGCGAAGCCCTTGAGCATGCGGTTGCCGAAGCGCTGCGCCTTGAAGCCGAAATCGACCATCACCTTGCGCGTGGCGTTGATGGTGGTCGGATCGGTGGCGTTGAGGAAGAACATCGCCGCGCGGTTGGCCGGCTTGAAGCTGCGCTTGTCCATCTTGCGCAGCAGATTACGCATATTCATCGACACGTCGCCGAAGTCGATGTTCACCGGGCAGGGCGTGACGCATTTGTGGCACACGGTGCAGTGGTCCGACACGTCTTCGAATTCTTCCCAGTGGCGGATCGAGACGCCGCGGCGGGTCTGTTCTTCGTACAGGAATGCTTCGATCAGCGCCGACGTGGCCAGGATCTTGTCGCGCGGCGAATACAGCAGGTTCGCCTGCGGCACGTGGGTCGTGCACACGGGTTTGCATTTACCGCAGCGCAGGCAGTCCTTGATGCTGTGGGCGATCTCGCCGATATCGCTCTGCTGCATGATCAGGGACTCATGCCCCATCAGGCCGAACGACGGCGTGTACGCGTTGCGCAGGTCGGCGTGGGCGCCTTCCAGGTTGAGCAGCTTGCCCTTGTTGAAGCGCCCTTCCGGATCGACGCGGATTTTATAATCGCGAAATTCCTGGATCTCTTCATCTTTCAGGAACTCGAGCTTGGTGATGCCGATACCGTGCTCGCCCGAGATCACGCCGTCGAGCGAGCGCGCCAGCTTCATGATGCGCTCGACAGCCTTGTGCGCGTCTTGCAGCATGTCGTAGTCGTCCGAGTTCACCGGCAGATTGGTGTGCACGTTGCCGTCGCCGGCGTGCATGTGCAGCGCGACGAACACGCGCGAGCGCAGGATGCGCTTGTGGATCGCCGTGCTCTCGTCGAGGATGCAGGTGTAGGCGCTGCCGTTGAAGATCTGGCGCAGCGGCGCGCGAAGTTCTGCTTTCCAGGAGACGCGCACCGTGTGGTCCTGCACCGCGTCGAACAAAAGCGCGGCCGGCTGGATCGCCAGGCGCGCAGCGATCGCGCCCGACAGATGGTCGAGCCCCAGCGACTCGAGCTGCTCGCGCACGTCGGCCAGCGGCTGGTCCAGATTGGCCAGGATGAAGGTCCAGCGCGTGGTCACCAGGTCGACCAGCGCGCGCGCCTGCAGTGGACGGTCGCCCATGATCTCGTCGCGGTCGACGCCTTCGCCGCCGCTGGCGTCGTCGCTCTTGGCCAGCGGCAGATGGTCGCTCGCCAGATAGGTGCGCAGGGCGTCGGCCAGCTGCAGCTTGTTCTTGATCGACAGCTCGACGTTGATGCGCTCGATGCCGTCGGTGTACTCGCCCATGCGCGGCAAGGGGATCACCACGTCTTCGTTGATCTTGAAGGCGTTGGTGTGACGCGCGATCGCCGCCGTGCGGGCGCGGTCGAGCCAGAACTTCTTGCGCGCTTCAGGGCTCACGGCCACGAAGCCTTCGCCCACGCGGGTGTTCGCGATGCGCACCACTTCCGATGCGGCGATCGCCACCGCGTTCTCGTCGTCGCCGACGATGTCGCCGAACAGCGCCATTTTCGGCAGCACGCCGCGCTTGGATTTGGTGGCGTAACCGACTGCGCGCAGATAGCGCTCGTCGAGGTGTTCCAGGCCCGCCAGGCGCAGCGTGGCAAACGCCGGATCGCCGTTCTTCGGCAGGCTATTGAGGTAATTGGTGATCTCGACGATCGACGGAATCGCATCGCGCGCCTGGCCGAAGAATTCGAGGGCCACGGTGCGCGTGAACTTCGGCATCTTGTGCAGGATCCAGCGGCCCGACGTAATCAAGCCATCGGTGCCCTCTTTCTGGATGCCCGGCAGGCCGGAGAGGAATTTGTCGGTGACGTCCTTGCCCAGGCCTTCCTTGCGAAAGCGCTTGCCGTCGATGATCAAGGTCTCGGTACGGAACGGCGCGCCTTTCGGGGCGCCCTTCGTCGACGGATGCGTCCACTCGAGCAAGAATTCGGCCGTCGGCGCATCGTGGATCTTGCCCAGGTTGTGGCCAATGCGCGTGACATCGAGCCAGTCGCCGTTGGGGTCGACCATGCGCCACGACGCCAGGTTGTCGAGCGCGGTGCCCCACAACACGGCCTTCTTGCCGCCCGCGTTCATCGCGATATTGCCACCCACGCAGGACGCGTGCGCCGAGGTCGGGTCGACCGCGAACACGAAGCCGGCCTTCTCGGCCGCCTGCGAAACGCGCTGCGTGACCACGCCCGCATAGGTGTGGATGGTCGCGTAGTCGCGATCCAGGCCCGGCATGGCGGTCATTTCAACCTCGCCGATGCCGATCAGTTTTTCAGTGTTGATCACGGCCGACATGGGCGTGAGTGGAATCGCGCCGCCCGTGTAGCCAGTGCCGCCGCCGCGCGGGATGATGGTCAGCCCCAGTTCGATGCAGCCCTTGACCAGGCCGGCCATCTCGTCTTCGGTGTCTGGCACCAGCACCAGGAACGGGTACTCGACGCGCCAGTCGGTGGCATCGGTCACGTGCGAGATGCGGTGCATGCCGTCGAAGCGGATATTGCGCTTGTCGGTGTACGCGCCCAGCACCTTCAGGGCGCGCTTGCGCAGATCATAGGTGTCGGCGAACTCGCGGCCGAAATCGTCAACGGCGCGGCGCGCGCTGGCCAGCAGTTGCTCGACGGCGCTGCTGCGCGCTGCGGCCACGGCCGGATCGCCGTCATCTTGCGCGTCGACCGTGGTGCGGCGCTTGTCGACTTCGGCCAGGCGGTGGTGCAGCGCTTCGATCAGCTCGGCCCGGCGTTTCGGGTTGTCGAGCATGTCGTCTTGCAGGTACGGGTTGCGGCGCACGACCCAGATGTCGCCCAGCACCTCATACAGCATGCGCGCCGAGCGGCCGGTCTGGCGGGCTCCGCGCAGGCTATCGAGCAACGCCCACGACGACTCACCGAGCAGCCGGATCACGATTTCGCGGTCCGAAAACGAGGTGTAGTTGTACGGAATCTCGCGCAGGCGCGCGGGGGCGTTATCGGCTAGCAGGGTATGGATGTGTGCGGGGGCGTTCATGAATATTCGTCGACTCTCGGACAGGCCCGAAGGACGTTCATTCTATCGTATTGCGTTGCACCACGCTTGGGCGGGCCCGTCCGCCGGATGAGCCCGACGCAACAAAATATTCATCCCGTTTTGAAAATGCAAACATTGTTTGCCTGCAAGCGCTGGGTTGCATCATTTATTAAGATGTGCAGCGTGAATGGCATACGTCATCCGGCCAGGTTTGCACCGTTTTCAGGCATCTAAGACGATCTCAGCGCTGCGCCGGCGGAATCTCTTTGAGGGATGCGGCGAAAGCGGCGTGCTCGGCCGGATCTACCGGGCGATGCTTCGGTGTCGTACCAGCCGGGTCGTTACCAAGGTAGTTGCCATCCTTGCGATCATGCGCCGGCCGAACCGGTCGCGGCGCGAAGCCGCCGCCGCAATTAGGGCACACGTCGAGTAACACGGTATCGACGCAGGCGGCGCAGAAGGTACATTCGTACGAGCAGATGCGCGCCTGTTCGGACGCCGGCGGCAGCCCGACGTTGCAGTGTTCGCAGGTGGGACGCAGTTCAAGCATGGAAACACTCCTCGGTGGCACGGCGGATGGCTGGCAGCGCCAGTCTATCCCGGAATTTAGCCAAAAACCCGCGACAGCAGATCGGCAATTGACTTCCAGAAACTGTCAGGCACATACAGCAGCGCCAGCGTCATGGTCAGGTAGCGGGCAAATTTACCGATCGCCATGTACATCAGGCTCGGCCAGAACGGCAGGTGCAGCCAGCCGGCCAGCGTGCACAGCGGATCGCCCACGCCCGGCAGCCACGACAGCAGCATGGTCTTGGCGCCATAGCGCTTGAGCCAGCCGAACCAGCGGCTCTGGCGCTCTTTGGCGAACGCCACCTTGGCGCGGTAGCCGAGGAAGTAATCGACCGCGCCGCCCAGCGTGTTACCCAAGGTGGCCACCAGGATCGCCGGCCAGAACATGGCCGGATTGGCCTTGATCACCGCGAACACGGCCGGCTCGGAGCCGAGCGGCAGCAGCGTGGCGGAAATAAAACTGATGATGAAGACCGAGGTCAGCCCAACGGTCGGCGCCGCAACGAAGTCAAGCAGCCATTGAACAGCGGTTTCGATCATGCGAGCTTAGGCGAGTGAAATAGACGTCCATTATAATGGTCCGGTACTTTCGTCACGACACGATACGATCAGCCTGCCACCCAGCGCCGCGTATCGTACTGCGCGCCACGGTCACCCACCCTAGCGGAACAGTTCGCGTCGTCCGTCCCGCCAGCCGCATCGGCCTGACTTTTGTGTTTCGACCATGACTACCGACTATCTCAAGAAAATCCTGACCGCCCGCGTCTACGACGTCGCCGAACAAACCCCGCTCGACCTGGCGCCCACGCTGTCGGCGCGCATGGGCAACCGCATCTACTTCAAGCGCGAGGACATGCAGAGCGTGTTCAGCTTTAAATTGCGCGGCGCTTACAACAAGATGGCCAACCTGACGCCCGAGCAGCGCGCCCGCGGCGTGATTTGCGCCTCGGCCGGCAACCACGCCCAGGGCGTGGCGCTGTCGGCCTGCCGCCTCGGTTGCCGCGCGCTAATCGTGATGCCCACCACCACGCCGGGCGTGAAAATCGACGCGGTGAAAGCGCGCGGCGGCGCCAGCGTCGAGATCGTGCTGCACGGCGATTCGTACACCGACGCCTACAACCACGCCCTGCTGCTGGAAAAAGAACAGCGCATGACCTTCGTGCACCCGTTCGACGATCCGGACGTGATCGCCGGCCAGGGCACGATCGGCATGGAAATCCTGCGTCAGCATTCCGGTCCGATCCACGCGATTTTTGTCGCCATCGGCGGCGGCGGCCTGATCGCGGGCATCGGCGCCTACGTCAAGCAGATTCGCCCGGACATCAAGATCATCGGCGTGCAGACGCTCGATTCGGACGCGATGGCGCGCAGCCTGAAGGCCGGCCACCGCGTGACGCTCAACGACGTCGGCCTGTTCTCGGACGGCACCGCCGTGCGCCTGGTGGGCGAAGAAACCTTCCGCGTCGCGCAACTGGTGGTCGACGAGATCATCCTGGTCGATACCGACGCCATCTGCGCCGCGATCCAGGACGTGTTCCAGGACACGCGCAGTATTCTCGAGCCGGCTGGCGCACTGGCCGTGGCCGGCGCCAAAGCGTATATCGAGCGCTCGCAAATGGACCGCGAGCCGGTCAAGGGCGAGACGCTGGTGGCCGTTGCCTGTGGCGCCAACATGAACTTCGACCGCCTGCGGTTTGTCGCCGAGCGCGCCGAACTGGGCGAATCGCGCGAAGCCGTGTTCGCCGTGACCGTGCCCGAACAGCGCGGCAGCTTCCGCCGGTTCTGCGGCCTGGTCGGCCCGCGCAATGTCACTGAATTCAATTACCGCATCAGCGATGCCAGCGAAGCGCATGTGTTCGTCGGCGTGCAGGTGGGTAGCCGCAGCGAATCCGGCCTGCTCGCGCGTACGTTCGAAGAGCACGGCTACAAGACGCTCGACCTGACCGGCGACGAGCTGGCCAAGCTGCATATCCGCCATCTGGTCGGCGGCAAAAGTTCGCTCGCCCATGATGAATTGCTGTATCGTTTCGAGTTCCCCGAACGGCCGGGCGCGCTGATGCGCTTCCTGGACAGCATGGCGCCGAACTGGAATATCTCGCTGTTTCACTACCGCAATCAAGGTGGCGACGTGGGCCGCATCCTGGTGGGGCTGCAAGTGCCGCCGACCGAGATGGGTGAGTTCAGGCAGTTTCTGGCGTCGCTCGGTTACCGTTACTGGGACGAAAGCAGCAACCCCGTCTATAAATTGTTTTTGGGGGCGTAGGCCCTATATATTGCATTGAAGCTAGCGTCAATCTTCCGCTAACGCCAAGACCGTCGTTCCCGCGAAGGCGGGAACCCAAGTGTGCCGGCACCCAGGCTACGCTTGATGAAAGTGGCGGCATTACGAACTTAGGTTCCCGCCTTCGCGGGAACGACGTTCAAACGCTGCGTGTGCTCCATACGCTATCGGCGTGGACGCTTTTACCCTTTTCATATGAATACCCCTGACCAATCGCCCCTCGGCAAATCCTCCGCCTACCAAAGCCAGTACGCACCCGAACTGCTGTTCCCGATCGCGCGCCAGCAAAAGCGCGATGAACTCGGCCTGTCCGGCACGCTGCCTTTCTTTGGCGTCGATATCTGGAACGCCTACGAACTGTCGTGGCTGAACATGCGCGGCAAGCCACAGGTGGCGATTGCGACGATTACGGCCCCGGCCGATTCGCCGAACATCGTCGAATCGAAATCGTTCAAGCTGTACCTGAACTCGTTCAACCAGACCCGTCTGGCCGGGCCGGACGCCCTGCTCGCCCTGCTGCGCGACGATCTGTCGGATGGCTTCGGTGCGCCGGTCCATGTCACGCTGACCAGCCCGGAAGCGTTCGGCGGCATCAGGATGGGCGAGCTCGACGGTGTGCTGCTGGACCGCCTCGACGTCGAGATCGACGACTATTCGCCGGCCCCGCAACTGCTCAGCGCGAACCACGAGAACGGGCAAGTCGAAGAAACCCTGGTGTCGCACCTGCTCAAGTCGAACTGCCTGGTCACCGGCCAGCCCGACTGGGGTACGGTGCAGATTCGCTATGTCGGCCCGCAAATCGACCAGGAAGGTTTACTGAAATACCTGATCGGTTTCCGCGAGCACAATGAGTTTCATGAGCAGTGTGTCGAGCGTATCTTCATGGACGTGCTGCGCCAGTGCCAGCCAACCAAACTGGCCGTGTATGCCCGTTACACCCGGCGCGGCGGCCTCGACATCAACCCATGGCGCGCCAACTTCTCCACCGGCAAACCACCGAATCTGCGTGGCGCGCGCCAGTAAATATCTCGTTTCTGTCAGGATACGCTTCGCACGGCTGTACGATTTTGGCGACAGCTGCGCGCCGGGACTGGCATTCTTTCACCGCCTGCCGCGCTGCTGGATCTGCTCATTTTTTCAGCATATCGTGTGCAAAAATCGGCCAATCTCAGCGCCAGCATGCATTTGCCTGCCTCGCTTTGCGATTTGTTAAAGAAATTGCGTGACCGTGTTGATGGAAATCAACACCATTATGGTCCCGTTTCGACGGGTATCGTGCGACTGTCCCGCCAACTGGCGCCGCTGTCGCGATTTCGAGTGTCCCGGGCATAAAACAGGCCTATAATCCGTGCTCGCAAGCACTCTACTTGTGCCACGTACCAGTGCCGCGCACTCGTGCCACGCACCCCAAGTTATGACCAATTTAAGCAAAATCCTCTCGCTCGAAAACGTCCAGCTCGACATCGAAGTGTCCAGCAAAAAGCGCGCCTTCGAGCAAGCCGGCCTGATCTTCGAGAACAATTGCGGTATTGCCCGTTCGATTGTGTCCGACAACCTGTTTGCGCGCGAGCGTCTCGGCTCCACCGGCCTCGGCCATGGCGTGGCCGTCCCGCATGGCCGCATCAAGGGCAGCAAAAGCCTGAAGGCGCCGATGGCCGCTTTCGTGCGCCTGAAAGAGCCGATTCCGTTCGAATCGCCCGATGGCCAGCCGGTCAACCTGCTGTTTTTCCTGCTGATCCCTGACCACGTCACGCAGCAGCATCTCGAGATCCTGTCGGAAATCGCCGAACTGTTCTCGGACGAAGCGATCCGCACCGCCCTGGCCACCGATGCCGATCCGAAAGCGGTCCACGAGCGCATTATCAACTGGCAACCCAGCCTGCAAGCTCTGGGTTAAACTCCACGTCACTGCTACCGCGCGGCAATGACGTCGCGCGCCTTTTTTTGCGACGACGACGATGCCCATGCTGCAGTCCCCGCTGACCATTCAACGGCTGTACGACGATAACCGCGACAGCCTGCAACTCGGCTGGTTCGCGGGCTTTCCCGGCGGCGAACGCCAGATCGCCGGCGACGCCGCGTCGGCCGCCGACCAGGTCGGTCACCTGAACCTGATCCACCCGGGCCGCATCCAGGTCTTCGGGCACCAGGAACTCAATTACTACCACCGCCTCAAGGCCAATTCGCGCACCCACGTGATTGGTGAACTGATCGGCGGCGGCCCGCCGGCGCTGATCATCGCGCAAGGCCTCGAGACCCCGCCCGACATTCTCGCCATCTGCGACGAGCAGAACATCCCGCTGTTTTCCACGCCGCTGCCGGCAGCGCAGGTGATCGACTTCCTGCGCGTATACCTGTCCAAGAAGCTGGCCCAGCGCGTGATCATGCATGGCGTGTTCATGGATGTGCTGGGCGTGGGCGTGTTGATCACCGGCGACTCGGGCCTGGGCAAGAGTGAACTGGGCCTGGAGCTGATTTCGCGCTCGCATGGCCTGGTGGCCGACGATGCGGTGGAATTTTCGCGCATCGCGCCGAACATGATCGAGGGCCGCTGCCCGCCGCTGCTGCAAAACCTGCTGGAAGTGCGCGGCCTGGGCCTGCTGGACATCAAGGCGATCTTTGGCGAGACGGCGGTGCGCCGCAAGATGCGTCTCAAGCTCATCGTGCACCTGGTCAAGCGTGGCGCGCTCGATGAAGAAGTCGAGCGCCTGCCGTTCCACTTCCCGACCGAAGACGTGCTGGGCCTGCCGATCCGCAAGGTCGTCATCCCCGTGGCGGCCGGCCGCAACATCGCCGTGCTGCTCGAGGCGGCGGTGCGCAACACGATCCTGCAACTGCGCGGCATCGACACGCTGCAGGAATTCATGGAACGCCAGCGCCAGGCCATGAGCGCCGACTGACCCATCGCGAGCGGCCCGCAGGTGTACGGCGGGCCGGCGCTTGCGGTATCATCGACCCATGCACATCGTCCTCATCACCGGAATCTCTGGCTCGGGCAAATCCGTGGCCCTGAATGTCCTGGAAGACGCGGGTTACTACTGCGTCGACAATCTGCCGCCGGCCCTGCTGACGGCCCTCGTCAATACCGTCAGCGAAAGCGGCATCGGCAAGGTCGCCGTTGCGGTCGACGCCCGCAGTGCCGAGTCGCTGGCCGAACTGCCGGTGAGCGTGCTGCGCCTGCGCGAAGATGGCCATTCGGTCAAGGTCATGTTCCTGACCTCGAGCACCCATTCGCTGGTGGCGCGCTTTTCCGAAACACGCCGCAGCCACCCGCTGTCGCACGAACTGCGCCCCGGCGAAAACCCGGCCTCGCGCCGCACCCTGATCGAATGCATCGCCGAAGAACGCGAGCGCCTGTCGTCGATCGAGAACCTGGGCCACGTGATCGACACGTCCGAGCTCTCGTCGAACAAGCTGCGCGGCTGGATCAAAGAGCTTGCCGAGATCGACCACGCGCCGCTGACGCTGTTCTTCGAGTCGTTCGCCTTCAAGGTCGGCGTGCCGCTCGACGCCGACTTCGTGTTCGACGTGCGCGCGGTCCCCAATCCGTATTACGACCTGGCGCTGCGCCCGCTCACGGGCAAGGATGCGCCGGTGATCGCGTTCCTCGATGCGCAACCGAGCGCGGTCGAGATGCTGTCCGATATCCAGAACTTTGTCGCCAAGTGGCTGCCGTCGTTCAAGACCGACAACCGCAGCTATCTGACGGTGGCGGTTGGCTGCACCGGCGGGCAGCATCGTTCGGTGTACATGGCCGAGCACCTGGGCGCGCACTTTGGCGCCACCGAGCGGGTGATTGTCAGGCATCGCGAGCAGCCGAAGAACCCGACGTCTTGATCCGATCGATCAACAGGTAGTACCGCCAGTAGCAGCACGTCGTTCCCGCGGAGGCGGGAATCCAAGTCTTTTGCATCGTGACTGCGTCAAACCTATCGGTCTGCGAGCACCTTGGATTCCCGCCTCTGCGGGAATGACGTTTTACCTTACGTGAATAGAATGCCGCACGCGTGCAGCGCTATACAAGATCCCTGAGCGGATGCGCATGCGCCGGCCACACCGGTTCAAAAAAGCGCGCCACCATCTGGTCAGTCACCAGGCCGAGCGACGCTGGATTCCACTGCGGCGCATTGTCCTTGTCGATCACCAGCGCGCGCACGCCCTCCAGCACCTCACCATGCTCGAAGTTGCGGCGTACGAGCGAGCGCTCCATGCGCAGGCAGTCGGCGACATCGAGCGCCGCGCCGCGCAGCAGCAGTTCGCGCGTCACGCACATCATCAGCGGCGAGCGCTGACGCATCGCGCTCAATGCCTTCTGCGCGAACGGCGATGCGTCGCCCTCGAGCGAGGCCAGAATCGCTGCCACCGAGTCCGCGCCGAAGTGCGCATCGATGCGCGCGCGGTTGGCCTGCAGTTCGCTCTCGCCCACGGGCGCCGCCGCGAACGCACGAATCGCCGCAGGCAGCTGTGCACCAGGCGTCGTTTCAATCAGTGCGTTCAAGGCCGGCAGGTCGGTACTCGCGACAAACACGTCGGCCAGGCCCACGTACAGCGCATCGGCCGCGCCGATCGTCAGGCCGGTCAAGCCGAGGTACATCCCCAACCGCCCCGGCGCATGCGACAGGAAATGGCTGCCGCCGACATCC
Source organism: Massilia aurea (assembly GCF_040790145.1). Classification (GTDB taxonomy): domain Bacteria; phylum Pseudomonadota; class Gammaproteobacteria; order Burkholderiales; family Burkholderiaceae_D; genus Telluria; species Telluria aurea_C. The sequence goes on along the minus strand of NZ_JBFMMP010000010.1, from coordinate 59,513 downwards.
GGGAACAGGCCGATATTCACCTCGGGCATGGCCATCCTCGTGCGCTCGGTCACGATGCGCAGGCCGCATTCGGGCCCACTCTGCGCGATACCCATCCCGCCGCCCATCACCACGCCATCCATCAGCGCGATGTACGGCTTTGGATAAAAATGGATCAGGTGATTGAGCGCGTATTCTTCGGTAAAAAAATCTTCGAGCAGCGCGCTGCCGCCTTGCGGCGTGGCGTTGCCAACCTCGTGAAAGAAGCGGATATCGCCGCCCGCGCACAGTGCTTTCTCACTGCTGCTGGTGATGAGCACAGCATCGACGCCGGCGTCAAGACGCCACTCGAGCAGGATCGCAGTCAACGCGCGCACCATCGCGAGCGACAGTGAATTGAGCGCCTTCGGGCGGTCGAGCGTGATGATGCCGGTGCGGTTGGCAATGCGAGTCAGGACGTGGTCAGGCATGGCGAAAATCCGTCGTGGAGAGACAGGTATTCTATCCGGAGCCAGACGCAAAAAGGGCGTCCCCGAAAGACGCCCTTAGCGATGGTGCCCTGCGCCGGGTCAGGCCGCAGCAGCGTCTTGTTCGCCAATGTCCAGGCGTTTGATCGATGCGCGCGTATGGTCTTGCAGCATCTGCTTGTGCTTCAGGATCTGTCGATCCAGTTTATCCATCAACATGTCGATCGCGGCATACAGGTCTTGCGCGACGCTCGCCACGTGCAGGGTCTTGCCCGACACCTGGACGTTGATTTCAGCTTTCTGCCTTTTTTCTTTTTCAGTGAGGTTATCGACGGCCAGGAAGACGTGGGTATCTATGACTTGATCGAAATGGCGAATAATGCGCTCGAGCTTATTCTGAACGTATTCACGGATGGCGGGGGTTACTTCGAGATGGTGGCCACTGATGGTGAGGTTCATACACACTCCTTTAAAGATGTCGCACTGCTGAAGGCCACACAGGCGCTGAAGGCACAGACTGTGTGAGCGGCGCTGTTACAAGGCTTTGCGGAGACTGACGGGAGGGATCTTGAGCGCTTCGCGGTATTTTGCGACCGTGCGGCGGGCAATGACCATGCCTTGTTCCCCGAGCATCTCCGCGATCTTGCTGTCGGATAATGGGTTCTTAGGGTCTTCTGCTCCTGTCAATTGTGCGATGAGCGCACGTATTGCCGTTGAGGATGCTTCTCCTCCCGCTTCGGTTGCAACATGGCTACCGAAGAAATACTTCAACTCGAACATGCCGTGCGGGGTCAGCATGTATTTCTGGGTTGTCACACGCGAGATCGTGCTCTCGTGCAGGCCTAGTGTATCAGCTATCTCGCGCAAAACAAGGGGCCGCATGGCAACCGCGCCATGGCTGAAAAAGTTGCGCTGGCGCTCGACAATGGCCTCGGCCACGCGCAGGATCGTGTCAAAACGCTGGCGCATATTCTTGATGAGCCACTTCGCTTCTTGCATCTGCGCGCCCATCTGGCTCTCGCTGCGGCCCGTCTTGAGCATATTGGCGTACAGGCTATTTACGCGCAGGCGCGGCATGACGTCCGGGTTCAGCGTGACAGCCCAGCCGTTCTTGGCGCGCCGCACGATCACGTCCGGCACCACATAATCTGACACATTCGAAGCGAACGCGGCGCCCGGATGCGGATTGCACTGGCGGACCACGGCCTGCACTTCGCGCAGGTCTTCGTCGTCGCAGTCGAGCGCTTTTTTCAGCTTGCTGTATTCGCGCTGCGCGAACCAGGTCAGGTAGCCTTCGACAACCGTCAAGGCCATGCGCCGCGTGACCATCGGCACGCCCGGCATGCGCCGGATCTGCAGCGCCAGGCATTCGGCCGCACTGCGCGCGCCCACGCCCACCGGGTCCATGCTCTGCACCATCGCCAGCGCGCAGCGCAGTTCATCGAGGTCGACCTCGAGTTCTTCGGGCAGCCGCGCGTGGATCTCGTCGAGCGGCTCGTCCAGGTAACCGTTGTCGTCGAGCGCATCGATCACCAGTTCGGCCAGCGCGCGATCGCGTACCGAGAGCAGCGTTTCACGCACCTGCTCCATCAGGTGTTCGCGCAGCGTGGTGGCGCAGGCTTCGAGCTGCGGACGGCCGTCTTCGTCGTCGCTGCTGCCACTGCCGGACGAGGCGCCGCCGCCTTCGTTCCAGTCGGCTTCAGGCCGGTCGCCATCGGCAGCGCCGCTGTCACCGCCCTCGCCTTCGGCCGGCGCAGCGCCCTCGCCCTCGGCCTGCTGGCCCGGCGCCGGTGGCGCCTCGCCATTGGCCGGCGCATTGTTGATGGCGCCATCGGCCAGCAAGCGCACCGAGCGGTCGAGCGGATCGTCGAGCCGTTCGAGCAGCGGGTTATCGCCCAGTATCTGCTCGATCTCCTGGTGCAGTTCGAGCGTCGACAGCTGGAGCAACCGGATCGATTGCTGCAGTTGCGGCGTGAGCGCCAGGTGCTGCGAGGTGCGAAGCTGAAGCGACTGTTTCATTGCTTACCCTGGCTCACATGCGGAAGTGTTCACCAAGGTACACGCGGCGCACCGACTCGTCGGCGATGATATCGTCGGGACGGCCGGATGCGAGCACCGCCCCCTGGTTGATGATGTAGGCGCGGTCGCAAATGCCGAGCGTCTCGCGCACATTGTGATCGGTGATCAGCACGCCGATCTTGCGCTCCTTGAGGAAGCGAACGATGCGCTGGATCTCGATCACGGCGATCGGATCGACGCCGGCGAACGGTTCGTCGAGCAGCACGAAGCGCGGATTGGTCGCCAGTGCGCGCGCGATCTCCACGCGGCGGCGCTCGCCGCCCGACAGCGACAGCGCCGGGTTCTCGCGCAGCTTCTCGATCTGCAGGTCGGCCAGCAGGGTATCCAGACGATCGCTGATCTGCGCTTTGGTCAGCGGCTTGCCGTCGACCTTCTGCAGCTCGAGCACGGCGCGGATGTTTTCTTCCACCGTCAGCTTGCGAAACACCGACGCCTCTTGCGGCAGGTACGACAGGCCGAGCACCGCGCGGCGATGGATCGGCAGGCTGGTGATGTCGGTGCCGTTGATGCTGATCGAGCCGGCGTCCGACGGCACCAGGCCGACGATCATGTAGAACGAGGTGGTCTTGCCGGCGCCGTTCGGGCCCAGCAAACCGACCACTTCACCGCATTCGACCTCCAGCGCCACGTCGCGCACGACCAGGCGCTTGCCATAGCTTTTTTGCAGGCCCTTGACGACGAGTGTGCTGCGATCGCTCACGTCCTTCATTGCGTGCCTCCGGCCGGAGGGCGCTTGGGCGACAGGATCAGCGTGCCGCGACCGCCGCCAACCTTGCTCTGGCCACTGACGTCGTTGCGCACCGCGACCACTTCCTTGCGGTTATCGTACGAGATGAACGGGCCCGTCATCTGGTTGGTCATGCGGTCGTTTTCGAGTTCGGTGACGACGGCGTTCGAGAACAGGCGCACGAGCTCAGTGCGCTCGTCGTACTCGATGCGCTCGGCCTGGCCCTCGACCCACAGATTGGGGCCGCCGTCGCGCTTCTGGCGAAACGTGGCCTGCTTGCCGTTGGCGGCGGTGAGCGTCACGCTCATATAGCCTTCGGGCGTGTCCTTGACCACGGCGCGCTCGGCCTTGACCAGCAGCGTGCCGCGGGTCAGGATCACGTTGCCGGTAAAGGTGCGCACGCCGGCCACGCCATCGAGGTCGGCGTTATCGTACTCGAGACCCGCCGGTTTGAGCGAATCGGCCTTCTCGGCCGCTGCGGTCAAGGACAGGAGGGAAAAGAAAGCGGCAGCAAAGAGTTTTTTCATTGTGGTGCTGGTCCTGGGTTAGCACGCGCGCGGGGCTGGTGGCCTTCAGCGCTGGCGTGGCGGATAGACGATACGGCCGCGGCCGGACAATTGCATCTGCATGGTCGCATTGTTGGCAACCAGGCCGACGGCCTTCAGGCTGGACGCGCCAAGCTCCATGTCGATCGGCTGATCGGTCTTGACGATTTCTTCGTCGGGCAACACGGTCATGGCCTGCGTGCGCACGCGCAGCGCTTCGCTCACGGGCGTCTTCGGGCGTTGCAGGTCGACGTCGCCGAACAGTTCGACGCGGTGTTCTTCGTGGAAGATGCGCGCATTCCTGGCCACCACCGTCATCGGCGGGCGGCCCGGTTCGATGCCGCGCAAGAGCGGCTGCTCGACGTTCGACACGTCGCCCAGCGGGATGTGGGCCAGGCGCTTGCCCGACACCACATAGCTCGGCTGGCCGTTCGGCGTCATGCGCACGAACGAGAAGTTCTCGACGATGTAATCGGGCTCGTTGGGCGGGCCGCCCAGCTGCGCATCGATGTCGGTCGCCTGCATCAGCTGCAGCAGCCAGAAGCTGCCGAAGGCGAAGAACACGCCGATCACGATCATCGCCAGCAGATTCCAGCGGTGCGCGGTGCGTTTGTTGGCGGCGAGAGTGGCCATGGCGTTCAGGCGAAATACGGCGCGAGCGCCTGGTCGTAGGTGCCCTGCGCGCGCATGACGAGGTCGCAGATCTCGCGCACCGCGCCGCGCCCGCCGCCGTTCTTCGTCACGTAGTGCGCGCGGTGCTGCACTTCAGGGTGACCGGACGGCACGGCGACGGCAAAGCCCACGCGCGCGAACAGCGGCAGGTCGATCACGTCGTCGCCGATGTAGCCGCATTGGTCGGCCGTGAACCCGGTGGCCTCGAGCAGCTTGGCAAAGCCGATGCGCTTGTCGTGGATGCCCTGGTGGACATGCGAGATGCCCAGGTCGGCCGCGCGCTTGACGACGATCGGCGACAGGCGCGCGCTGATGATCGCGGTCTGCACACCGGTCTTGTTCAGCAGCTGGATGCCCAGGCCGTCGAGCACATTGAAGGTCTTGGTCACTTCGCCGTCCGGGCCGTAGGTCAGGCTGCCGTCGGTGAGCACACCGTCGACGTCGAAGATCATGACCTTGATGCGCGCGGCGCGCTCGATGTGGGCCAATACAGGAGTAGTCATCAGATCACCTTCGCGCGGGTCAGGTCGTGGATGTGCAGCGCGCCGACCAGGCGGCCGTCATCGATCACGAGCATCTGGTTGATGCGGAATTCTTCCATCACGGCGACCGCGTCGACCGCCAGCTGCTCGGGACGCACGCTGCGCGGATTGGCGTGCATGACGTCGCGGATCAGCACATTCGAGAAATCGTGCATGCGCTCGATCACGCGGCGCAAGTCGCCGTCGGTGAACACGCCCAGCGGCCGGCCATCGGCGTCGACCACGGCGGTCATGCCCATGCCCTTCTGGGTGATCTCGAGCAGCGCCTTGACCAGCGGGACATCCAGCCCCACCGATGGAATGGCGTCACCGGTGCGCATCACGTCGCGCACGTGGGTGAGCAGGCGCCGGCCCAGCGCGCCGCCCGGATGCGACAGCGCGAAATCCTGCTCGCGAAAACCGCGCACGTCGAGCAGCGCCACGGCCAGCGCGTCGCCCATCGCTAGCGTGACGGTGGTGCTGGTCGTCGGCGCCAGGTTGAGCGTGCAGGCCTCTTTGGCCACCGCGATGTTCAGGTGGACGTCGGCCAGCCTGGCCAGGCGCGAGGCCGGCTTGCCGGTCATGGCGATCACGCGCGCGCCCAGGCGTTTCACGGCCGGCAGGATGTCGAGCAGCTCGGACGATTCGCCCGAATTCGAAATGGCGATCAGGATGTCGTTGGCGGTGACCATGCCCAGGTCGCCGTGCGCGGCTTCGCCCGGGTGCATGAAGAACGCCGGCGTGCCGGTGGACGACAGCGTGGCGGCGATCTTGCGGCCGATGTGGCCCGATTTACCCATGCCCGAGACCACCACGCGGCCGGTGCCGGCATAGATCAGCCGTGCGGCATCGACGAAGCTGCTGTCGTCGCCCAGGCGCGCGTGCAGCGCGACAATCGCATCGGCCTCGATGGCCAGGGTTTGGCGACCCAGGTCCAGCACGCGCTGCGCCAGGGTCTCGTCAAAACTTTTCAGCATTATTTGGTCATCAGTTACACTCATTCCAGAAGTATAAACGAATTGCGAAAGCAAAAAACTTGCCAGTCGTAACATTCGATGACAAGCACGCCTCGCGGCGCATCGACACAACAACCACCGCCCGCTTCACCCCATGCACTCTGGTCTCGAACTTACCCTGTTGCTGCTCGGCTGCGCCGTCCTTGGCGTGGTCGCCTTTCGCAGCCTGCACCTGCCGCCGATGCTCGGCTACCTCGCCGTCGGCGTGCTGATCGGCCCCCACGCCCTGGCCCTGGCCGAAGACAGCCCCACCACCCACGCGCTGGGCGAATTCGGGATCGTCTTCTTGATGTTCTCGATCGGGCTCGAATTTTCGCTCGGCCAACTGCGCTCGATGCGGCGCATCGTGTTCGGGCTGGGGCTCGGGCAGGTGGTGTCGACCGTCGCCGCGGCCATGGGCATCGGCCTGCTGGCGGCCTACTTCATGCCAAAATTGTCCCTGGCGTGGCAGGCCGCGTTCGCGTTGGGCGGCGCGCTGGCCATGTCGTCCACGGCGATCGTCGTCAAGCTGCTCACCGAGCGCCTCGAGCTCGAGAGCGAGCATGGGCGGCGCATCATCGGCATCTTGCTGTTCCAGGACCTGGCGGTGGTGCCGCTGTTGATCATGATCCCGGCGCTGGCGCGCGACCCGGAAGACATGGCGATCACGCTGGGCCTGGCCGCGCTCAAGGCCGGCCTGGTGCTGGCACTGCTGCTGTTCTTCGGCCAGAAGCTCATGGGGCGGTGGTTCACGATCGTGGCCAAGCGCCGCTCGCAAGAGCTGTTCATGCTCAACCTGCTGCTGGTGACGCTTGGCGCGGCCTGGATCACCGAGCAGGCCGGCCTGTCGCTGGCCCTGGGCGCCTTTGTCGCCGGCATGCTCATTTCAGAAACACCGTACAAGCATCAGGTGGAAGAAGACATCAAGCCGTTTCGCGACGTGCTGCTTGGCCTGTTCTTCATCACGATCGGCATGCTGCTCGACCTGCGCCTGGTGATCGGGTACTGGTGGCAGGTGACGCTGCTGCTGGCGCTCGTGGTGCTGCTCAAGGCCGGCCTGATCGTGCTGATGGCGCGCGCGTTCGGCGCGCCGCTGGGCACCGCGCTGCGTACGGGCCTGGCCCTCGCGCAGGCCGGTGAGTTCAGCTTCGTGCTGCTCAGTCATGCAGCCGGCTCGAAGCTGATCGACCCGTTCGTGATGCAGCTGGTGCTGGCCTCGATGGTGCTGTCGATGCTGGCCGCGCCCTTCATCATCGGCTACATGGACAAGATCGTGATGAAGGTCGCGGCCAATGAATGGATGATGCAGTCGCTGCAGCTGACGCAACTGGCCACGCGCACCATGAAAACGCAGAAGCACGTGATCATCGCCGGCTTCGGGCGCAGTGGCCAGAGCCTGGCCACGCTGCTGAAAGAAGAGGCGCTGCCGTGGTATGCGCTCGACCTGGATCCGGAGCGCGTGCAAGAGGCGCAGGCGGCCGGCGCGTCGGTGTCGTACGGCGACGCCGCGCGCCGCGAAAGCCTGATCGCGGCGGGCGTGAATCGCGCCAGCGCGCTGGTGATCACGTTCGCTGACACGCGCCAGGCGTTAAAAGTGCTGCACCTGGTGCACGAGCTGGCGCCCACCCTGCCGGTGATCGTGCGCAGCCACGACGACGGCGACATGGACGTACTCAAGGCGGCCGGCGCGACCGAGGTGGTGCCGGAAGCGCTCGAGAGCAGCCTGATGCTCGCCTCGCACGCGCTGGTGACGCTGGGCGTGCCGCTGCGGCGCGTGGTGCACCGGGTGCAGGCGGCGCGCGACGACCGCTACGCCACGCTGCGCGGCTACTTCCACGGCGCGGGCGACAGCGGGGCCGATCTCGAACACGGCCACGTGCGGCTGCATTCGGTGCGCCTGCATGCGCAGGCCGGCGCGGTCGGCATGACCCTGGGCGCATTGCGGCTGGCCGATGTGGCGGTCGACGTGACCACCTTGCGGCGCGGCGGCCAGGACGTCGCACCCGAACCGGCCGTGATCCTGGCGGCGGGCGACGTGGTGGTGCTGCGCGGGGACGGCGAGGCGATCAGCCGCGCCGAAGAGCGGTTGCTGTAGCCGTCAGGCGAACGTAATGACCTGGTTGCGGCCCGCAGCCTTGGCCTGGTACAGCGCCGCATCGGCCGACGCGATCAGCTCTTGCGCCACGCCTTCGATGGCGTGATCGCGCTCGAAATCGGTGAGTGCCGCCACGCCGATCGACACCGTCACGGCGACCTCCTCGCCCGTGCTCAGGCCTACCGGCGTGCCGGCCACGCTGGCGCGGATGCGGTTGGCGACCATGCTGGCGTTTTCCAGGTCAGCGTCGATCAGTACCACGACGAATTCCTCGCCGCCGAAGCGGCACAACGCATCGGACATGCGCAGTTCGGCCTTGATGCGGGTGCACACTTCGCGCAGCACGTCGTCCCCGCCCTGGTGGCCGACGGTGTCGTTGACGCGTTTGAAATGGTCGATGTCGATGTACATGCACGACAGGCGGTAGCCCTGGCGCCGCGCGCGCGCGATTTCTTCGACCAGGCGCCGGTCCATGTAGCGCCGGTTGTAGGCGCCGGTAAGCGAATCGGTCAGGCCGATATACTTGAGCATCTCGTTGCTGATCACGTTCTCGAGGCAGATCGCGATGATCGAGCCCATGTGCTCGACGAAATCGGTGCCAAGGGCCGGCGTGAACCGGCTTGGGTCGGCGCTGCCCAGGTTGAGACTGCCGATCAGGCGCTTGTTGCGCAGCAGCGGCACCAGCGCCACGCTGCGCAGACCGGCCGGCGGCTGCGGGAACATCGCGTGATGGCGGCCTGGTACAAAGGCGCCCAGCAGTGGCCGCGGGAGGCGCTCGGGCGCCATGTCAAAGCCAAGCTCGACCGCATGCTCGCAGAACATCAGGTTGGGCAGCGTCTCGAAATCGACGCCCAGGCGGTGCATGACGGTATAAATATCGGCGTTCTGGTCGATCAGCGACAGCGTGACGATATCAAGGTCCGAGATCACCGGCAGCGTGCTGAAGATCGTGCCGACCAGCTCGGGGAAACTGCCGGCGCCGACGATTTCCAGGTCGAACGCCTGGTGACGGCACATGATCTCGTGATTGCGCTCGGCCTGTTCGAGCAGGTACGCCATGCGCGCGCGCAAGGTCTCGTTTTCCGCCATGAGTTCTTGCGGCGATGCGCTCGGCTCGTGCATGAAGCATTCCTTTCAGCAATAACCGTAACATTACGCCATCCATCCTGGCTTGGATACGAAAAACCGCCTGTCATTACAGGCGGTTAGGCGATTTAGCGACAGTGTCCTGGTCTAGAACGCGAGCTCGACGTCGAATTGCTGGCCCACCCGCAGCAGTTGGCCGATGCCGCCCTGCACGATGACGTTCATGCCCACCGTGACGGCGCCGTCCATGCGCGGATTGGCGCGGTAGGCTTGCAGGATGTCGAGCGGATCGGGGCCGGGAATGCCGGTGGCCTGGTCGACCGCTGGGATCGGACAGCGCGCGCAGGGCTTGACCGGCCGCAGCGAGATCGCATCGTCGTGGAACGCGGCGACGAAATCTTCCTCGAACGCGTCGATGCCATCGAGGACCACGTTCGGGCGGAAGCGGTTCATCGGCAGCGCGGCGCGGCCGGCTTGGGCGAGCTTGCCGTTGATGTCGTCGAGCGAGGCCTGGCCGATCAGCAGGATCGGGTAGCCGTCCGAAAAGCGCGTGGCGGCCGCGACGCCATTCGTCCATTTGGTGCTGGTTGGGCGGTGGTAGTCGGGGCGAAAGCGCACCAGGCGGCATGGTGCGCCGATGGCGGTGCTGAACCAGCTGGCGGCGGCGTCGCCGCAATCGGCGGCAGGGATGCGGTCTTCCCAGATCAGCACATTGATCGTTGGCGCGGCGGCGTCGTGCGCCAGCGGCAGGTGCAGGGGCGGCATGCCGGGGGCGTCGGCGATCAACGTGGCGCCGTCGATGCGCGGGGTGACGACGGCCATGCGTGGCACCTCGCGCTGGGTCAGGAACAGGCCATCCTGCGTGACCAGCATCCACTCGCGGTCATGCACGCCGAGGGCCGACAGGCCGTCCAGGGCCAGGTGGGCTTCAGGCACGGACAGGCCGGCGCAGGATTTGATCGGGTAGACAACGAGTTCGGTGAGGGTGGCCATGCTGGAATGAAGCTGCGGTTTTTGTTGATGAACGCATCAGGCTACCGCAACTTCAGGTGACTGCACAAGGCCCGATCAGCTGCGCAGGAATGCCAGCAACTCGGCGTTGAGCCGCTCCTTGTGCGTCGCTGGCAGGCCGTGGCCAGCCCCCTCGTACACGGACAGGCGGCCCTGCGGCAGCATCTCGACGGCGCGGCGTGCAGTGGCGGCCAGCGGCACGATCTGGTCGTCGTCGCCATGGATGACGAGGGTCGGGATCGTCATCTGTCTCAGGTCGGCGCTGAAGTCGGTTTCGGAGAACTGCTTGATGCAGGCATGAGCGCTCTTGATGCTGCATTGCAGGCCCTGGATCAGGAAGGACTGGCGCATGCCTTCCGACACCTTGGCGCCGGGGCGATTGAAGTTGTAGAACGGTGTACTCAGGTCGAGGAAGAACTGGGCGCGGTCGTTGCGCACGCCTTCACGAATGCCGTCGAAGACCGACATCGGCACGCCATCGGGATTGGTGGGCGAGACCACCATCTGCGGCGTGACCGCCCCTACCAGCACCGCCTTGTTCACGCGCTGCGTGCCATGACGCCCGATATAGCGCGCCACTTCGCCGCCGCCGGTCGAATGGCCGACCAGCGTGGCGCCGGTGATGTCGAGCGTCTCGAGCAGGGTCGACAGGTCGTCGGCGTAGGTGTCCATGTCGTTGCCGTGCCAGGCCTTGCTCGAACGGCCGTGGCCCCGGCGGTCATGGGCGATCACCCGGAAGCCATGCTCGGCGAGGAACAGCATCTGGTCTTCCCAGGCGTCGGCCGACAGTGGCCAGCCATGGCTGAACACGACCGGCGTGCCGTGGCCCCAATCGGTGAAATGGATCGTGGTGCCGTCGCGGGCGGTGACGGTATCGATGGTGTGTGCTGTGCTCATATGGGCTCCTTGGCGTGGCGTGGGGTTCGTGAGGTGATGCCGGTATTATCGGCCTGGATACGGCGCGCGCTCCCATGCGAAAGTGGTGCTGCGGGGGACCCTTTTGGGGGGGTGGGCAGCCATTGCCCGCCGGCTGGTAGAGTGACGGTTTCAACAAATGCGCCGTCACGCTTTCATGGTTTTGCCAATCCGCTTTCCTTCCTGGCTATTCGCTCACCTGGTTATCACTCTGGCGCTCGCGGCGCCAGCGCCGGCATGGGCCAACCCCGACACGGCGCCGTCACCGATCATCGCCATGGACCATGCCAGCTGGACTGCCGCGAACGGCGCGCCGGCCGGCGTCAAGGGCATCACGCAGACGCCGGATGGCTGGCTATGGATCGGAGCGTCGTCGGGCCTGTTCCGCTTCGACGGCGTGCGCTTCCAGGGCGCGCAGGGGGCGCTGGCGCCGCTGTCGGCCAACATCAACGAGATCGGTGTACTGAACGACGGCAGGTTGTGGGTCACCTACAAGTTTGGCGGCGCCAGCCTGCTGCAGGACGGCGCGATGCGCCACTTTCCTGCCGGCCAGGGCGGCATGCCGGGCGGGACCAGCCACCGGATGGGGCAAGACAGCGCCGGCCGCATCTGGCTCGGCACGTCGTCCGGGATGCGCATGCTCGGCGCGGACGGCAGCTGGCGCGTGCCCGATGCGTCCTTCGGCCTGCCGGCTGGCGACGCCGTCGCGATGCTGCTCGACCGGCGCCAGACATTCTGGGTCCGCAGCCGCGACGGCGTGTATGCACTGCGCCGCGGCAGCACCCACTTCGAGCGCACGCTGGCCATCAGCGGCAGCGGCGTGCTGGGAGAACATCCTGACGGCAGCATCTGGGCGTCAGGCATGCTGACACCCGGCCTGCAACTGGTGGAAGGCCCTGCCGGCAGCGACCCCGGCGCGTGGGCAACCGACGACCGCATCAACAATTTCCGTTTCGACCGCAGCGGCACTTTGTGGCTGCCCGGAAGATCCGGCATCAGCCGCATCGGCCCGGCCGGTTCAAGCCTGCGCCAGCTGACCGGCAGGGCCAATGGACTATCGGGGCAGTACGGGTTCACCGTGTTCGCAGACCGCGAGGACAATCTCTGGGTGGGCACCGAGAGCGGCATCGACCGCTTCCGCGCATACCGCCTGACGCCGCTGAAGCTGCCGCCCTACATCGCCGGTGCGCGGCCGCTGGCGGCGCATCCCCATGCCGGCGTCTGGGTCGACCGCTCGTTTTTGGCGGGCCCGGATGCGGCGCCAGCGCAGATTGCGCCGCCATCGTCGGATGCGGACCTGACCACGGCCCTGTACGCAGCGCCGGACGGCGTGCTCTGGAGCGGCGGCATCGGCGGCTTGTGGCGCATCGAGAATGGGCGGCGCAGCGCCGTACCGCTGCCGCCCGACGTCCCGGATCCGATGCGCACCGCGATCTTCTCGCTGGTGGGCGGCGCCGATGGCGCATTGTGGGTCAGCCTGGGCCGGCGCGGGCTGTTCACGTTGCAGGGTGGGCGCTGGCTGGCCAATGGCGGCGCCCCCGGCCTGGCCGGCCTGGCGCCGACGGCGATGGCGCGCGACGCCGGGGGACGCATCTGGTTCGGTTCCACTGATGACCGCGTCGCCATCCTCGAGCGCGGCGTGGTGCGCCACCTCGGGCGCGCCGAGGGCTTGCGCATGGGTACCGTGCTGTCGATCCTGCCGGTGGCCGGCGGCGCCTGGATCGGCGGCGAGAACGGCCTGGCCTGGTACGATGGCCACCGCTTCACGCACCTGACAGGTCGGGGCGGCGACCAGTTTACCGGCATCACCGGCCTGGTGTTCGCCCGCGACGGCACGCTGTGGCTCAACGGCGGCGCCGGCATTTCCGCGATCGGCCCCGAGCAAGTGGCGCGTGCTGCGCGCGAACCCGGCTACCAGCCGCAGTTCACACGCCTTGACTACCGCGACGGCTTGCCCGGCACCGCCAGCGGCATCACGCCACTGCCTTCGGCAGTACGCAGCAGCGACGGCGTGCTGTGGTTCTCGACCACGGGCGGCACGGTCGCCTTCGATCCACTGGCGCTGCCGCGCAACACCCGCGTGCCGCCGGTCGTCATCACGGCGCTCAGGGCCGACGGGCAGGACAACCCGGTCCGCGCCGGCGTGCGGCTGCCGCCCCATACCGGCACGCTGGAAATCGGCTTCAGCGCGCTGAGCTACCGCGCGCCCGAGCGCATGCGCTTTTTCTACCGGCTCGACGGCATCGACACCGACTGGCAAGCGTCGGAACAGCGCCGCACGGCCCACTACACGAACCTGCCGCCGGGACACTACCGCTTCTCCGTGATCGCCTCGAACGACGACGGCCTCTGGAACCGCGAGGGCGCATCGCTGTCGTTCGAGGTGACGCCGAGCCTGACCCAGACACTGGCGTTCCGGCTGGCCTGCGCCCTGCTGATCGTGGCCGGCCTGTGGCTGCTGCACCGGATGCGCCTGCGCCACGTGGCGCGGCGCGTCACCGCGCGCATGAGCGAGCGCCTGGCCGAACGCGAGCGCATCGCGCGCGAATTGCACGACACGCTCCTGCAATCGGTGCAGGGCCTGATTCTGAAGATGGGCGCGTCGCTGCAGCGCCTGCGCGACGATGAACGCGCGCCGATCGAGGCCGCGCTGAACCAGGCCGACGAGGTGCTGGCCGAAGGCCGCGACCGCGTCGCCGGCCTGCGCGGCGCGAACCCGGCGCACGGCGACCTGGCCCAGGCCATCACGGCTTTCGGCGCACCGATCGCGCACGAGGGCGCCGTACGCTTCGAGGTGCAGGTGCACGGCATGCCGCTGGCACTGGAGCGCAGTGTCGGCGATGAAGTCTTCGCGGTCGTCAGGGAGGCGCTGCGCAATGCGTTCTCGCATGCGCAAGCAGCTGCGGTGACGGTGACGCTCGATTACCGGGCGGCAGAACTGGTCGTCAGCGTGGCGGACGACGGGCGCGGCATTGCGCCGGACGTGCTTGCACGTGGCGCACGGCCCGGCCATTGGGGTATTCCCGGCATGCGCGAGCGCGCCGCCGGCATTGGAACGCTCGAGCTACGGTCGCTCACCGGCGGCGGGACCACGTGGTGCTTGCGGGTGCCGCTGACAGGCTCGTCGTTGTATGGCTGGGTGAGGTCGCGGGTGCGCACGTGGCGGGCGTGGCGGTAATGGCGCCAGTCACGACATAAAAAAAAGCCCCGACGCCGAAGGCTGTCGGGGCTTTTTCAGGCGACCGGAATCCGCTGGATTCCGACCTGTTGCTTAGACGTTGAACAGGAAGTTCAACACATCCCCATCCTTGACGACATATTCCTTGCCCTCGGCGCGCATCTTGCCCGCCTCTTTCGCGCCGGCCTCGCCCTTGTAGGCCAGGAAATCGTCATACGCGATCGTCTGCGCGCGGATGAAGCCGCGCTCGAAGTCGGTGTGGATCACGCCGGCTGCTTGCGGTGCGGTGTCGCCCACGTGGATGGTCCAGGCGCGCACTTCTTTCACACCGGCGGTGAAGTAGGTCTGCAGGCCGAGCAGCTTGTAGGCAGCGCGGATCAGGCGGTCCAGGCCCGGCTCTTCCATGCCCAGGTCGGACAGGAAATCGGCCTTGTCGGCGTCGTCCATCTCGGCGATTTCGGACTCGATCGCGGCGCTGATGGCCACGATCGGCGCGTTCTGCTCTTTCGCGTACGCGGTCAGCAGGTCAAGCAGCGGGTTGTCGGTGAAGCCCGTGTCGGACACGTTGGCCACGAACATCGCCGGCTTGGCCGTGATCAGGTGCAGCGTCTTGATGATTTCCATCTCGTCGGCGTCCAGGCCCACGGTGCGCACTGGTTTGCCCTGGTCCAGGTGCGGCATCAGGCGTTCGCAGATGGCAACCAGCTTGGCCGCATCCTTGTCGCCCGAGCGCGCTTTTTTATTTTCGCGGTGGATCGCTTTTTCGACGGCGGTCATGTCGGCCAGCGCCAGCTCGGTCTGGATGACTTCGATGTCGTCCAGCGGGCTGACCTTGCCGGCCACGTGGATCACGTTGTCGTCATGGAAGCAGCGCACGACGTTGATGATGGCGTCGGTTTCACGGATGTGCGACAGGAACTGGTTGCCCAGGCCCTCGCCCTTCGATGCACCGGCCACCAGGCCGGCGATGTCGACAAATTCGACGATCGCATTGACCATGCGTTCCGGCTTGACGATGGCGGACAGCGCGGCCATGCGCGGATCCGGCACTTCGACCACGCCCACGTTCGGCTCGATGGTGCAGAACGGGTAGTTTTCAGCTGGGATGCCGGCCTTGGTCAGTGCGTTGAACAGGGTGGACTTGCCGACGTTTGGCAGGCCGACGATGCCGCATTTGAGGGTCATGAGAACTCTTTCTGATTCGATAAAAGCGAGCGATCAATGAACCGCTCTAAACCCTGCATTGTACCGTCGAACCGGCGGCACTGCCGAAAAAAACGGCGCACGGCGTGGCCAAGTAAACCCGAAAATGACGAATATACAATACCGAAAGTCAGGTTGTATCCAAAAAGCCTCGACTGCAAATAATCGGTTTTACTGAATTGCTTGCCGGCAGTAATATGGCTGATTCACACTATCCCTACGCCTCGCGCTAACAAGGACCCGCCATGCCCGCTCAAACTACGGCCTCCCGCCAAGAGATTGCTTTCGTCAACAGTAATCTCGCGGACATCCCGGCGCTGATCGCCGGCCTGCGCGCCGATATCGAGGTGATCATGCTTGACCCCACGCGTGACGGCGTCGAGCAAATCGCCGAGGCGCTGGCAGGTCGTGCCGGCCTGGATGCGATCCACCTGGTAGGCCATGGCGCCTCGGGTCTGCTCCAGCTTGGCGACGTCACGCTCGATGCGGCGTATCTCAAGTCGCACCCTGCCCTGATGGCGCAGATCGGCGCTTCGCTGGACGACGACGGCGATATCCTGGTCTACGGCTGCGAAACTGGCGCCGGGCGCAGCGGTGGGCAATTCTTGCAGGCCCTGGCCGCGACCACCGGCGCCGACACCGCCGCATCGACGGACGTCAGTGGCGGCGCGCTGGCCGGCGGCAACTGGCAGCTGGAGCGCTCGGCAGGCCAGGTCGATACCGTTTCGGCCATGACCCTGGCGGCCGACAACTACCTGTCGATGCTGCCTTTGAGCACGGGCACGATTCATACCTACAGCGAGAATACCTGGGCCTGGAGCAGCCTGGTGGAAGCCGCCGATGGCACGCTCTACCTCGCCCACAAAATCGATCGCACCGCTGTCAGCATCGAGACATGGAACGGCGCGGGCTGGACGGAAGTCACCCGCGTGACCACCAGCATGACGGGCGACACTGAGTTTGGCGACTACCTGAATCTGCAAATCGATCCGGACGGCAACCTGGACCTGATGTTCCAGCACAGCCGGTGGACCGGCAACGATAGTGTCGCCTCGACCCGTGGCATCAAGTTCGGCGAGTACAACCTTGGCAGCAATAGCTGGACCACCAGCACGGTGCAAGAGGCGTCGCACCCGAGCGGCGCGCGCAATTTCAGCGACCCGTCGCTGACTGTCACCGCAGACGGCGCCCTGCATGTGGTCTACAACTACGCCTATTCCCCGGGCGGGTCCGCCGAGTACAAGATCCAGTACGCATCGAGCAGCAACAACGGCCAGACCTGGTCGGTATCGACCGTGCTGACCACCACCATCAACGGCGAAGACGAGTTGCATAACCCGACCGTCCTGCTGGACAACGATGGCGCCATCCACTTGTTCTACGTGCGCGAAGACAATCAGAACGTTACCTTCGGCAACCTGTACCACGCCGTCAAGACCGCTGGCAGCAACAGCTGGTCGACGCCCGAGAAAATCGCGAGCGATCTGGGGAGCAACTTTACGGTTGCTACCGATGGCGAGGCTTTCT
This sequence comes from Massilia aurea, assembly GCF_040790145.1. GTDB lineage: Bacteria > Pseudomonadota > Gammaproteobacteria > Burkholderiales > Burkholderiaceae_D > Telluria > Telluria aurea_C. The sequence goes on along the minus strand of NZ_JBFMMP010000010.1, from coordinate 42,513 downwards.
ACTTTGGTTACAGCGACTACCAATATGACGCGCAGATGGACATCACCGGCACCACGCTGAAGGTCTTGTCCAACGAGAGCGGCAACTGGGTCACGGACAGCAGTCAGAGCTACACCGGCCTGGTCGGCGTCAGCGGCCTGGAAGTCAGCGCCGGCAAGCTGCACATGCTGGTGTCGGGCTACACGCAGGGTTACGCGGAATCGTTCGTCACCGTGCTGCGCAAGGACGGCGCCACCTGGACCAAAGGTTTCCAGGGCGAACAGGATCTGCCATCGCTCACGGTCCAGGCCCCGGACATCTTCGATGAAAGCACCTTCCTCATCGGCGCCGACGGCCAGATCATGGTCGTCACCGAATCGGGCGAACTGAAAGTTGTCGGCTATACGACCGGTAGCGCCGCCGACTTTGGCCTGGACACGAACGCGGCGCCGGTCGTCAGCGACCTGGCTGGCGACAGCGGCGTGTTCACGGCGGGCGCGCCCGACCCGGTCGAGGACATGGCCTACATCGATGAACAGGCCGGGAACATGGGCGCCGTCGTCGTCAGCGATGCCGATGGCGGCGACTTCATCGGCGGCAACCTGACCATTACCCGCACGTCAGGCGCCGCCGACGGCCGTTTCGTGTTCGACTTCGACAGCAGCGGCCTGCTGGCGTTCGGTCCTGACAGCAATTCGCTGGGCGGCACCCTGCGCGCCGGCGACAAGCTGTTCCATCAAGAATTGGGCACATGGACCGAAATCGGCCAGGTACACGCCACCAAGGACGGCCAGGCCGGCCGCGACCTGGTGATCACGTTCACCGGCGTCAACGCCGATGCGACCGCCGCGTCGGACCTGATCAAGTTCATGCTGTACACCGCGCCAAGCGCTGGCGCGCGTGCCTTCTCGCTGACCGTCAGCGACGGCGACGGCGGCACCTCGGCGCCGGTCAGCTTCGGCATGACCGGGATCGATATCGTGGCGCCGGTCGTCTCCAGCATCACGTCAAGCGCACCCGATGGTCTGCGCAAGCTCGGCGACACTGTGCAGATCGCAGTGAAATTCTCGGAGGCCGTCATCGTCACTGGCGCGCCGACGCTGCTGCTCGAAACCGGCGCGACCGACCGCGCCGCCACCTATCTCAACGGCAGCGGGAGCGACACGCTCGTGTTCAGCTATACGGTGCAGGCGGGCGACCTGTCGGCCGACCTCGACGTGGTCAGCAGCAGTGCGCTGCAACTGAACGGCGGCACGCTGCGTGATGCCGGCGGCAACAATGCCGTGCTGACGCTGGCCGCGCCCGGCGCAGCCGGTTCGCTGGGCGCCGCCAAGGCAATCGCGGTCGATGGCGCCGCGCCATCGGATATTGTCTTGAGCAACGCCACCGTCGCGACCCAGGGCGGCGCCCACGCCCCGGTCGGCACCCTGTCGAGCGTCGATGCCAACCCGCTCGACAGCTTCACCTACAGCCTGGTCAGCGGCGCCGGCAGTACCAACAACAGCGCGTTCGAGATCGTCGGCGCCCAGTTACGCGCTCTCGATGCGGGCACCCTGTCCCCAGGCGCCTATCTGGTGCGGGTGCGCACCCAGGATGCAGCCGGGAATCGCTACGAAGAGTCGATGAGCATCAATGTCACCTCGGGGCCAAGCGTTGCCATCACGACCGACAGGGCATCGCTCGGCGTCGGCCAGAACGCGATGATCACGTTCACGTTCTCGGATACGCCACAGAACTTCGTGCTCGGCGACGTCACGGTTGCAGGCGGCACACTCGGGTCGTTGACCGTCAACCCGCTGAACGACAAGGTCTACACGGCCACGTTCACCCCGACCGCCGGCCAGCAGAGCCTGGCAGCCTCGATCTCGGTCGGCGCCAATACCTTTACCGATGCAGGCGGCCTGCAAAATACCGCGAGCACCACCAACGCGATCCTGAGCGGCGATACGCTGGCGCCAAGCGTGACGATCTCCAGCGACCGCGCCACCTTCAAGGCCGGCGAGACCGCAACGGTAACGTTCACGTTCAGCGAACCGCCGAGCAACTTTGTCGCGAGCGATATCGCCGTCACCGGCGGCGCGCTGGGCAATCTGCAGGCCAGCGCCAACCCCCTGGTGTACACCGCCACCTTCACGCCGACGGCCAATCTCGAGTCGCTGTCCGGCAAGATCGCGATTGCCGCTGCGGCCTACACGGACGCGTATGGCAATGACGGCGCGGCCGCGACCGACCTGACCATCGTGGGCGACACCCTGGCGCCGGTCGTCAGCGGCGCCGGGATCACGTTGTCTGGCGCGAGCGGCGTTGGCGGCGTCTTTGTTGCCGGCGATACCGCGCGGGTCAAATGGGACGACAGCGCCGACGGCGACCACAACCCCGACACCGCCGCCGTCAGCGTGGACATGCGCGCCTTTGGCGGCCCGGCCGCCGTGGCGGCGACGCGGGTGGACGGCGTCTGGAGCGCAAGCTTTGCAATCACAGCCGGCGCCATCGATGCGAGCGGCCGCAACGTGGCGGTGACGGTCGTCGACGACGACGGCAACCAGACCATCCGTAACAGCAGCAGCACGGCCAGTATCGACAACCAGGCGCCGACCGTGACCGCAGGCGCGATCGCCGTTGCCGGCGCCAACGGCGCCGGCGGGGTCTACAAGATTGGCGATGTCGTCAGCGCCACCTGGAGCACCGCGATCAATGTCAACGCCGACGTGGCCGGCGTGCAGTTCGACTTCAGCGGGTTTGGCGGTGGCCTCGTGGCCGGCAGCGCCAACAATGGCATCTGGAGCGCCACCTACACGATCGTGGCAGCGAACCTCGACGCCGCCAACCGCAATGTCGCGGTGGCGGTCACCGACGATGCCGGCAACCTGACCTCGCTCGCGGGCATCGCGAATGTCCGGGTCGATGCGATCCACCCGCAGGTCACGTCCATCACGGTGGCCGGCAACCCGGCGCCGGATGCCACCAGTATCGACTACACCGTGGTCTTCTCCGAGGTCGTGCAAGGGGTCGAGCTCGAAGACTTCATTCTCGTCGGCGAAGGCGAGGCCGAAGGCACGCTGGCGGGCCTGAGCGGCGCCGGCACCAACTGGACCGTCAGCGTCAACGGTATCAGCGGCAGCGGTACGCTCACGCTGATCGTGGACCCCGCCGTTGCCGGCATTCGGGATACGGTTGGCAACACCGCTCTCGAGGGCGTGGTCGAAAGCGACGCGCACGGGGTCTCCTTCAACGGAGTGCCGGTCATCGGCAGCAACGGCGGCGGCGCGAGCGCGCAGTTCAGCGTTGCGGAGAAGCAGCAGGCCGTGACCACAGTGACGGCCACCGATGCCGACCAGCAGCCGCTGACGTATGCGATCAGCGGGGGCGCCGACGCAGCCCTGTTCACGATCGATGCCGCCACCGGCGTGCTGCGCTTCCTCTCGGCGCCGCTGCGCAGCCAGGCCGCCGATAGCGACCTTGATCATGTCTACGAAGTGAGCGTCAGCGCGCAGGACGGCCAGGGCGGCATCGACACCCAGGCGTTGAGCGTCACCGTGCTGGCCGACCTGGACGGCGACGGCATGCCGGATCTCGACGATGACGACATCGACAACGACGGCGGCCTGAACAGCGTGGAAGACCCGGTCCCGGGCGCCTTGGGCGTCGTGGGCGACGGCAATGGCGATGGGCTGGCCGACAGCACCCAGCGCAACGTGGCGTCGCTGCCGACGGTCGTGCCGGGCGCGCCCTATGCCACGCTCGAGGTCGAAAACGGCCTGAGCCTGTCGTCAGTGTCGAGCCTGGCTGCTGCCAGCGGCTTGCCGCGCAACGTCAAGATGCCGGTCGGCCAGTTCGATTTCACCATCGACAACGTGGCGCCCGGCGCTGCGGCCACGGTCAGCATCTACGTCGACAGCAGCCTGAAGGTAAATGGCTATTACAAGCAGAACACCAGCGGTGCCTGGGTCAACCTGGCCACGGCGGTGACTGCCGTCGGCACCAAGACCAAGGTCACGTTCTCGCTGACCGATGGCGGCCAGTTCGACAGCGATGGCGTGGTGAACGGCAGTATCAGCGATCCGGGTGGCCTCGTCACGATCGCGCCGGCGATCGTCAGCAATGGCGGCGCGCCGACCGCGAATCTCACCGTGCGCGAAGGCACTACCACCGTCACCACGGTGCAGGCGGGCAGCGGCGCCGGCTATGCGATCACGGGCGGCCTTGACGCGGCGCTGTTCCAGATCGATGCCGTGACCGGCGCGCTGCGCTTTGCCAGCACGCCATCACACAGCCAGCCGCTCGATGCGGGCGCCGACAATGTGTATGACGTCCAGGTCACGGCCACCGATGCGTTCGGCTTTGACACCCAGGCGCTGGCCGTGCGCGTGACCGCCAGGCCGACCACGCCGGTCACACCGACCGAACCGCCGGTCACGCCGCCGGCCACCGTCATCGACGGCGTCAGCGTGGTCAATGAAACCCGCACCAATGCCGATGGCAGCACCAGCACCGCGATCCTGATTCCCGTCGTGCAGCCGGACCGCGCCGAGACCGTGGGCAACAACACCGTGGCCGACATTCCGCTGGTCAGCGTGGGCGGCAGGGTTGTCCTCAGCACCCAGGTGCCGCAGGGCGTCGGCGTGACGATCAGCGGCACCGCCGCCCCTGTCGGCGTGAATGACGCCCTCACCAACCTGATTCGGGAAATCCGGGGCGTTACCACGGACGGTTCGTTCGACCAGACCGAGATGACGGGCGGCGGCTCCGGCTTCCTGGCCAGCCTGCCCACGAATGCCAACCTGCTGGTGCACACCGTGGCGCCCACTGCGGCCCCGGGCGCGCTCGCCAATGGCCAACTGGTGATCCAGGGCGTGCCGGCAGGCACGGGCCAGCCACTGTCGGCGCTCGTGATCGATACCAAGGGCTTGCCGGGCGGCTCGACGATTTCGCTGCAGGACGTGAGCTTCGCGGCCATCGTCGGCAGCGTGACGGTGCGGGGCGGCGCCGGTTCGCAGACCGTGTGGGGCGACAGCGCCAGCCAGAACATCATGCTCGGCGACGATGACGACGTGCTCCATGGCGGCGGCGGCGACGACATCGTCGGCAGCGGCGGCGGCAACGACCGCATCTTCGGCGACGACGGCAATGACATCGTGTTCGGTGGACTGGGCAATGACTTCGTCGATGGTGGCGCCGGCATCGACCGCGTGCAGCTCGTGGGCAGCGGACGCGACGACTATAGCGCGCGCTTCGACAACGGCCAGCTGGTGCTGACCCACCGCGACGGCGGCGCCGACGGCGTCGATACGGTCGCCAATGTCGAAGTGCTGCGCTTTACGGATGCCGACGCCGATACGAGCGTGCGCGGCACGGTCGAACGCCTGTACGAAGCCGTGCGGGGCGGCGCAGCCGATCAGGCCACCCTGGGCGCCATGGCGGACGCCGCCGCCCAGGGCGTTTCGCTGGTCGAGATTGCCGGCCGCGTGCTGGCGAGCGGCGAGGCGCAGCAGGCGGCGGGCAGCGATGCCGCGTTCCTGACAGCCTTGTATGCCAACACGTTCGGGCGCGCTATCGATGCGTCCGGCCTGGCCTACTGGTCGGGCGCGCTGGGCGGCGGCCAGATGAGCCGTGCAGAAGTGGCGCTTTCGATCGTCGATTCGGCAGAAAAACTGGCGATGCCGGTCACCCGCGACATCGACGTTGGTGCCACCGATATCGGCACCCTGGTACGCCTGTATTCGGCGCTGTTCGACCGCAGCCCCGACATGGGCGGCATCAACTACTGGCTGTCGCTGTCCGAGGCGGACATGTCGCTGGCCGACATCGCCGATGGGTTCATTGCATCGGCCGAAGCCAGCGCCGGATACAGCGCCATGAGCAACGAGGTGTTCACGCAGTCGTTGTACGGGAGCGCCATGCACCGTACCGCCAGCGCGGCGGAAGTCGCTTACTGGACCGGCCTGCTCGACAGCGGCGCCCTCGACCGTGGCGACGTCCTGCTGCAGTTTGCCGAGTCCGACGAGAAGGTGGCCCTGGTCGGCGTCATCAGCACCAGTCTCGACACCGGCGTGGTGGGCTGACTGCCTGCCTGATGGCTCAGAGCGGCCGGACCCGCCCCAGGTCCGGCCGTAACGCGAACTCGGCCAGTTCATCCCGCAGGCGCCCGCCCTCCCCGATCGCATTGCGCCAGACGCGGATGCGCGCATCGTGGTCGAGACCGAACGCCGTGAAATCGGTCCGGTCGGGCAATTTACCGCGCGGCAGCGAGCGCAGGAATTCTTGCGAGGGCGCCACCACCAGCACATTGTCCAGCCAGCCGCGATTGGGCCCGCGCGCCGCGCGCCGCCATGGCATGCTTTTATCAAGCCAGCCGGGCACGATGTGATCGGTGAAATGCGGATACAGCACCAGTTCGCTTTTGCTCGCACCGGCCGCGCGCGCGTACGGCAAGGCCAGGTGGTAGTCGATGATGCCGCCATCCCAGTAACTGCCGGGCGGTGCGTCGGCGATGTCGGTCACCGCTTTCATGATCAACGGCAGCGTGCCCGAGGCCAGCAAGCCAGGGGCCAGATTGGCGCGGGTCAGTGTCGAGAAATGCGTCGTGAAACTGTCGAATGGTTCGTGCAACCATGGCGCCTGACTGCGCGCGTCACCGATCACCACCCTCTCCATCAAGCGCCCCAGCCAGGCCCGTGAGCCGGCATTGTGCAGCGCGGCCGATGCAAAGCCGCGCAGTTCGGCGTGGCGACCGCTTGGGGCGGCCAGCGAACGCAGGCCACGGCCGGCCAGGATGTGCAGGCGATGATGGGGATGCTGCACGATGTCGTCTTCGTGCCCGCTGACCAGTTCGGCCAGCAGGGCTTGCACGACGGCGTCGATTTCTTGCGCGCTGGGCTTCAGGCGCGTGTAGCGCTGGCCGGTGTAGAGCTCGCCCAGGCGGGCGAACGCTTTGGCCGGATCCTTCTGGCACGCCGCGGCCATGCGCCAGGCGCCAATGGAGGCACCGATCAACGTACGCTCGCGCGGCGCCGCCGGCAACCACTCGCCGAACAACCACGCATCGAGCGCTTCGAAGATCAGGCCCTTGGGGCCGCCCGCCGCGGCCGGCACGATGGCGATGTCCTGCGCGCGCAAGCCATGCGCGGCAATCTGGGCCATGGCGAGGGGTCCGGCCTGGAAGGTGAGCGCTTTCATGGTGAAATTATCGCAGAAGTCGGGCCGACGGCAGCCGCTTGCGCGACATCAATCCTGCCCGGGCGTCGCCCCGTAACATGGGCCGGTCGCGTGCCTGAAAGAGTGAGATGTCCCTGCGCTGCCTCGTCATGCTGTGCCTGCTTCTATGGCCTTTGATCGGTCAGCCGGCATGCGCGCGCGACTCCGGTACCGACCGCTCCGTCGTCGTCGAGCGCCACGTACGCCACTTCGTCGTCGAACCCAGCGGCGCCTACCTGCTCACGGTCGAGCAAAGCAAGACCATCGTCGATCGCGACGCCCTGCACGAACATGCCCAGTACTATATCGGCTACAACCAGTCGCTCGACGACGTCATCGACGTCCAGGCCTACACTGAAAAAGCCGACGGGCGCCGGCTCGCCGTGCAGCCGCACCAGATCCGCGACCAGCAAGAAGCCGCCTCGATCGACGCCCCGATGTTCCAGGACACGCGCCTGAAGATCGTCGTGTTTCCCGATGTCGATGCGGGCGACCGCGTCGTGGTGCGCTATGTCGTGCGGCGCCATACGCCGCTGTTTCCCGGCCATTTTGAAGACCTGTCCGCCGCGCGCTTCCAGCGCCAGCGCGACTTTCGGCTGGTCTACGACCTGCCGGCGGCGCTACTGCTGCACGCCGACGCCACCGGATTCGCGCCCACGACCGTCGCCGACCTGCCCGAACCCGCCGCCGGCAAGCGGCGCTACGCCTGGCGCTATCTCGATGGCGACAACGCCCGGCTCGAAGCCGACTCGGTCAGCTATCTCGATTACGGCAAGCGGCTCGCCGTGTCCACCTTCGCCGACTACGCCGCCTTTGCCCGCGCCTACCAGGAGCGCGCTGCCGGGCGCGCGTTGCCCGACGATGCCGTGACGGCGCTTGCCGCGCGCATCACGGGCGCCCTGGTCGAGCGGCGCGCGCGGGCGATCGCACTGTCCGACTGGGTGCGCCGCAACGTGCGTTATGTGGGCGTGTATCTCGGCCCCGGCAGCGTGGTGCCGCATGCGGCGGCCAGCGTGCTGGCCAACCGCTATGGCGATTGCAAAGACCACGCGACGCTGCTCGAAGCCCTGCTGGCCAGTGCCGGCATCGACAGCACCGTGGCACTGGTCAACAACGGCGACGCCTATCGCTTGCCCGCCGTGCCCACGCTGGGCGTGCTCAATCATGCAATCGTGTACGTGCCGTCGTTGCAGCTGTATCTGGATCCGACGGCCGAAAACGTGGCGGGCGGCTTCTTGCCGGCGGCCCTGCTCGGCAAGCCGGCGGTGCTGGCGCGCTCGGGCGACTTCGCGATGATCCCGTTCTTCCAGCAGGCACGCAGTCGCACGTTCACGCAGTTTGACATCGGGCCTGATGGCAATAGCCGCTTCAAGGTCACGCGCACCGGCAGCGGCGCCCAGGCCGAACCGTACCGGCGCGTCGTGCGCGCGACGGCGCCGCTCGAACGCGAACGCCTGGCCGAACGCATGCTGCAGGGGCTGGGCCAGTTCGGGGACGGCGTGCTCGAATCGACGCCGCAGGCCGAGGCGGACAACCCGCGCGACGATGTCACGCTGTCGTTTCGCGGCGCCAGCAGCGGCTTCACGCAACTGCCCGGCCCGGCAGGCCTCGCCACCACATACAGTCTCTGGGGCGGCCTGGGCGACGCCGTGCTGGCGTTCGCGCAAGAGCCCGAGCGGCGCCAGGAATTTGTCTGTCCGGCGATCGATGCCGAGGATGAACTACGCTTTCAGCTGCCGAAGCATTCGCGGGTGCTGGCGCTGCCACGCGCCGTGCGTGTCGAAGACGCCAACTTCGCCTATCGCTCGCACTATGCGCGGCGCGGCGCGCTGGTGACGGTGCGGCGCCAGCTCAAGTTCCGGCACACGGCGGCAACCTGCTCGCCCGACGACTACCGGCGCATGCGGCCCGCGCTCGAGCGCATGCTGCGCGACCTGCGCTCGCAGATCGTGTTCAAGGGCGGCTGAAAATGTTGAATGCAATCAGGCCGTATGCAAGCGCATCGTGGCGGTGTCAAACTTGCCTTCGCAAACCAGCGGAATGATGTGCAGGCTCTTGTCGATCGATTCTTCGATCAGGCTCTGCTCTTCGCGGCGCGGGCGGTGCAGCACAAAATCGGCCACCACCTGCTGCAGGTTCATCGTGCGCGGATGGCCGATGCCAAGACGCAGGCGCCAGTAGTCCTGGGTGCCCAGCGCCGCCGTGATGTCCTTCAGGCCGTTGTGCCCACCGGACGACCCACCCTTCTTGAGCTTGGCCACGCCCGGCGGCAGATCGAGCTCATCGTGCACGACCAGCACTTCATCCGGATTGATTTTATAAAAGCGCGCCAGGCCGCCGACCGACTGGCCGGAGCGGTTCATATAGGTCTGCGGCTCGAGCAGCCAGACATCGTTGCCGGCAATGGATGTCTTGGCGACCAGGGCATTGAAACGCGATTCGCGCTGCAGGCGGCAACCCGGCAAGCCATTGGCCAGATTGTCCACGAGCCAGAAGCCGGCGTTGTGGCGGGTTTGTTCGTACTCGGGGCCGGGATTGCCGAGGCCAACGATCAGTCGGATGGACATGCGTAAGGTTCTGTCGAGAAAAGGCGATTATCGCCGAAACCTGCGATTCAAAAAATAAAAACCCGCCGGGCAAGCCGCGGCGGGTTTTTTGCGATGCGCCGCCGGAGCGACGCGTCAGCTGCGATTACTCGGCAGCTGGGGTCTCTTCAGCGGTGACTGCGCCGCGTGGGATGGTTGCGGTGACGATGGTCAGGTTCTGGCCGTGGGTCAGCGCGGTGACGCCTTCTGGCAGGACCAGGTCGTCGGTGTGGATCGAGTTACCGGCTTCCAGGTTTGCCAGGTCGACTTCGATGAACTCTGGCAGTTTGCCTGGCAGGCACGACACTTCCAGCTCGTTCAGCACGTGCGAGATGACAGCGCTGTTCAGCTTGACGGCTGGCGAGGTCTCGGCGTTGACGAAGTGGAAAGCGACTTTGGTGTGCACTGGCTTCGACGAATCGACGCGCTGGAAGTCAGCGTGCAGGACCAGTTGCTTGAACGCGTGCATCTGGAAGTCGCGCAGCAGGACTTGCTGGGTCTTGCCGTCGATTTCCAGGTCCAGGACCGAACCGTGGAACGCTTCTTTTTTCAGCGCGTGCCACAGGGCGTTACCGTCCAGGGCGATCAGTTCAGGAACACCGGCGCCACCGTAGATGATGCCTGGCGTTTGACCAGCTTTACGCAGGCGGCGGCTCGCTCCGGTCCCCTGCAGAGTGCGGTTGAATGCGACTACTTTCATGTGATACTCCAAAAATAAAACAGGCCCGAATGCCGAAGAAAACGATCAACAGCCCGGTAGCCAAGTGGCGACCACCCCCGCGACCAGGGGCAGTCAAGAAAGAGCGCATTGTTACGCGCTCAAAAAAAACGACGTTGCCGGCACAGCCGGCAATGTCGTCCCCGCGAAGGCGGGAACGACATAGTCCAACCTAATCTGATACACCAACGGCGCGCCGGCTGTTCAGCCAGGCGCGCCGTGGAAAACGACGTCGATAATGCTTAGTCGACGAACAGCGAAATCACCGAGTCACCCTTGACGATCCGCTTGAAGGTCTCGGCCAGCAGCGGTGCGCACGTGAGCTGGCGAATCTTGCCGCAAGCGGCGCCGGCTGCACTGAGCGGGATGGTGTCGGTGACCACCAGTTCATCCAGCGGCGAGTTCGCGATGCGATCGATCGCCGGGCCGGACAGCACCGGGTGCGTACAGTAAGCAACCACCTTCTTGGCGCCGCGCTCCTTGAGCACTTCGGCAGCCTTGCACAGCGTGCCTGCGGTGTCGACCATGTCATCCATGATCACGCAGTTGCGGCCTTCGACTTCACCGATGATGTTCATCACTTCGGACACGTTCGCCTTCGGGCGACGCTTGTCGATGATCGCCAGGTCGCAACCCAGGCGCTTGGCCAGGGCACGTGCGCGCACCACGCCGCCGACGTCCGGCGAGACGACCAGCAGGTCGTCGTAGTTGCGCTTCTGCAGATCGCTCAGCAGGATTGGCGATGCGTAGATATTGTCGACCGGGATATCGAAGAAACCCTGGATTTGGTCAGCGTGCAGGTCCATGATCAGGACGCGCTCGACGCCGGCTTTTTCGAGCATGTTCGCCACAACCTTGGCCGAGATCGCAACACGCGCCGAACGCGGGCGACGATCTTGACGGGCATAACCGAAGTAAGGAATCGCTGCAGTGATGCGGCCAGCTGAGGCACGCTTGAGAGCGTCGACCATCAGGATGATTTCCATCAGGCTGTCGTTGGTCGGTGCGCAGGTCGATTGCAGGACGAAGACATCCTTGCCGCGCACGTTCTCATTGATCTCGACCATGACTTCGCCGTCAGAAAACTTCGAGACGACGGCCTTGCCGAGTGGAATACCGAGGCTTTTTGCGACCCCTTCTGCTAGCGCCGGATTGGCATTGCCGGTAAAAACCATCAGGTTTTCGTAAGCCATGGGAGTCCCAAAAGGTAAGAAGCGTTAATACAGTAGAAAAACAATCAGCCGGCTATACCGGCTGATTCACGTGCTGCTATGGTGCCTGGCACCTTATTGCGATCTTCTTGCTGGACGCATACGCATCGACAGAACAAGAAAACTTTGGCAGGGGAACAAGGATTCGAACCTTGGAATGCCGGAATCAAAATCCGGTGCCTTAACCAACTTGGCGATTCCCCTACACGACCTGTACTGCTTGCCGCTTCACATTGTGCTGCACATCTTCATGTACTGCTCAGCGCCGCGACAGGCAAAATTTTATGCTACAACTCACCCATTTGCAAGAGCGATTTCATCATCGGGTGTGTCTTCAGCGACTTCGCTTTCCATGCCGTGAACTGCTTCGGCACCTGCGCCAACACCTGGTCGGCAGCGTCTTCGCTGGAGACTGCGCAAAACACGCATGCCCCTGAGCCAGTCATCCTGGCATCGCCGTAGCTACTCAACCATTCAACCGCTTCGGCTACCGGCGGGAACAGGCGCGTTGCCACGTTCTGCAAATCATTTTTACCAAACCCCACCATGCTGCCTGAATTGGTGTGGCTGGAAAAGTCCGCTATTCTGACCGGCTTTGTGTCCCTTGTCAAATCTGCCGCAGAAAAAATTGCAGGGGTCGGCACCGCCACACCCGGCTCGAGCACGACGTACCAGCAATCCGGCCCGTCCACGGCCTGCAAGGTCTCGCCCACGCCCTCCGCAAATGCCGTCTCGCCGAACAGGAAGAACGGAATATCGGCGCCCAGCGGCAAGCCCAGCGCCATCAATTCTTCGCGCGTGAGGCCAGCCTGCCACAGCTGGTTGGCCGCCATCAGCGCGGTGGCGGCATCGGATGAACCGCCGCCAAGCCCGCCACCCATCGGCAGGATCTTGTCGATCGCCACATCGATGCCCGGCGGCAGACGGCCATGACGACGCGCGTACTCGGCCTGCAGCAGGCGCAGCGCGCGCACGATCAGGTCCTGGTCGTGCGGCACGCCGGGCACGTCGTTCGTGCGCACGATGCGCTCGTCGTCACGCAAGTCAAAATGCAGGCGATCGGCGCGCTCGATCAGCTGGAACACGCTTTGCAGCAGGTGGTAACCATCGGCGCGCCGGCCGGTGACGTGCAAAAACAGGTTGAGTTTGGCCGGGGCCGGACAATCGTGCAAAAAACGCATGGGATCAGGCCGCCGGGTTGACGACGATGCGGATCGCCAGATCCTGGATGTCGCCCGACGCTGCGCGCTCGGCCTGGATCAGGCGGGGCACTGGCGCGGCACTGGCGCCACCAGCAGCGCCGCCGGCCGCGTCTTGCCAGTCGACGAAGCGCAGGCGCCAGCCATCCTTCGTCGTCACGCTGTTGCTGGCCGGCGAAGCACGAAAACGCTGCCCCTGCGCATCGACCGCATAGCCCTGCAACCAGTCGCGCAAGCCCGACACCGGCAGCGGCCAGCCCAGCGTCTGCTGGGTCAGGCTATCGATGTCAGCCGCCGTGCGCGGCGCCTCGCCGCCCTGGGTCAGCGTCGCCGAGCCAGGCGTGACATTGATTGCCGCGACGGTTTGCCCCAGCGGCGACATCAGGGTGACGTCGATCGTGCCCGGACGCTGCTCCCAGTTGAAACTGCCACTGATCGATTCTGGCCGGCCATCCTTTTGATAGTTCACCGACAGGCGCCCGGCCAGGTCGATCGTCTCGCGATAGTCGCCGACCGTGGCGGTGGACAGGTTGGCGGTGCTCGTCGCGCAACCGGTCAGGACCGTGGCGGCAAGGGCGAAGATGGCTAGGCGTCGTGTCAGCAGCATACAAGGCAAAATTAAATGAACGGAGCGGATTATTTCACAAGGACTGGCCGAGGCGCGCCAGCGTCTCGCGCAGGGCGTCGTTCTGCGGGTCTTTCGCCCGGGCGTCGCGCCACAGTTTCTGGGCCGCCGACTTATCGCCCTTCTGCCACAGCACTTCACCGAGGTGAACGCCGATTTCAGCATCCTTGCGCACGCCATACGCGCGGCGCAGGAATTTTTCTGCCTCGTTCAGATTGCCCATGCGATAGTGAATCCAGCCCATGCTGTCCATGATGAACGGATCGTCCGGCGCCATCTCGAGCGCCTTGGCGATCAGGCCATACGCTTCTTGCAGGCGCACATTGCGTTCGGCCAGCGAGTAGCCCAGCGCATTGTAGGCGTGGTGGTTGTCGGGCGCCTGCGCCATCACTTCGCGCAATTGCGCTTCCATCACGTCGACCTTGCCCAGCTTTTCTGCCAGCAGCGCGAAGTCGTACAACAGGTCCGGGTTTTTCGGGAACTGCTTCGTCGCCGCTTCCATCACCGCATACGCCTGGGGCAACTGGTTGGCCTGGCGCAGCAATTGCGCCTCGGCCGCCATGACCTGGGCCTGGCGTTCCGGCTCGGCCGGCTTGACGTCGCCCAGCAGACGGCGCGCCGCGGCCAGATCGCCGCCCTTGCCCGTCAAGTGCGCGCGGCGCAATTGCGCATTGAAGCGGGTTTGCTCGTCGGTGTTGTCGGGCACCTTGTTCAACCACAGCAGGGCACCGGCCAGGTCACCGCGCTCCTCGGCCAGCTGCGACAGGATCAACAGCGCGCGCGACGGGTCGCGTTCGTCATTCGGATTGCGGCCGAGTACGTCCACGAAGCGGGTGAAATAGGTTTCCGCGCCTGGCGCATCGTCCATCTGCGTGGCCAGGATACCGAGCGCATACAGGGTCGCGGCATTCTCTGGCTGCACCTTCAGGAGCGACTCGAACTCGCGCCGCGCAGCAGGATAATCCTTGCGGTTGACCAGCACGCGGGCATAGGCGGCGCGCACATCGTTGGCTTTCGGATAGCTCTTGAGGAATTTCTCCATCATGGCCACCACCTGCGTTTCATCCTCGGTGACCTGCGCCAGCATCAGCAGCGCGATCTCGGCGTCGGGTTTCACGGCCAGCGCCGCTTGCGCGTGGCTGCGCGCCAGCGCCTTGTCACCGCGCACCAGCGCGATCTGGGCGCGCACGATGCGCGCTTCCATCATCTTGTCGTAGGGCTCGATCAGGCGCTCGAGCATGGCGATGGCGGCTTCTTTGTCCTTGGCCCGGCCCAGCAATTGCTGGACCTGGAACATCAGGATGCCGCGCCGGGCCGCCGGCGCTTCGCGCAGGCGCTCTTCGAACACGGGCTCGAGCTCGGCGATCTTCTCGGACGTGACCACCATGCCGACGAAGTACTGGGTCGCTTCGTCGGATTCGGGGTCGAGCCGGTACCACAGGCGCACTGCGGCCAGCGTGTCGTCAGCCTGCTTGGCCGCCACCGCCATTTCGGCGGCGCGCCGGGCCAGGCGCGGATCGCGCGTCTGCTGGGCCAGGCTCAGCACCGTGAGGTACGGCCCTTGCCAGTCGCCATTGCGAAACGCGAATTCGGCCTTAAGTAACTGGTCGAGCATGATCGGTGTCATCTCGACCTTCGGCAGGCGGGCTTCTTCCTCGGCTTTTTGCCTGGCAGCCAACGCTTCGTCATCGAGCAAGGGCTCGGCGGCAGGCGTGGATGAAGACTGGACGTCGGCGGCGACGGAGTGCTGTTGCGGAGCGACAGCACATGCCGTCAACAGCCCGGAGAGGGTTACAATGGCGAAAGCGTTTTTCAAAGCAAGTCCAGAAGTCCAAAGTGAGTTTGATTCTACGCTCATGCGCAGACCTGCCGCGCATGCGCTGCGATGCCGACTGACTCTACACGAATCCCCTTAGGCATGCCTGAACTCCCAGAAGTCGAAGTTACCCGGCGCGGCGTCGCGCCCCATCTCGAAGGCCGCATCGTCGAGCACGTTATCTGCCGCCGCGAAGGCTTGCGCTGGCCCTTCCCGCCCGGCCTATCCGAATTGCTGGCCGGGCGCCGCATCCTGCACATCGGCCGGCGCGGCAAATATCTTTTAATTAACTTCGAGCACGGCACCCTGATCATCCACCTGGGCATGTCGGGCCACCTGCGCGTCCTGCCCCCGGGCATCGAGCCGCGCAAGCATGACCACTTCGACCTGGTCGTGACCGGCCCCGAGGGCCAGCAAGTGTTGCGCCTGCACGATCCGCGCCGCTTCGGCGCCGTGCTGTGGCATGCAGTCGAAGACGGTCCACTGGCCGAACATGTGCTGCTGCGCGGCCTGGGCGTCGAGCCGCTGGATGACGGCTTCGACGGCGCCCTGCTGTACCGCGAAACGCGCCGCCGCAGCGCCCCGATCAAGCAGGTGCTGCTGGCCGGCGATATCGTCGTCGGCGTGGGCAATATCTACGCCTGCGAAAGCCTGTTCCGCGCCGGCATCAGCCCGAAAACGGCCGCTTCGCGCATCAGCCGCGCGCGCTACGACCGGCTGGCTGAAGCGATCCGCGCCATCCTGGCCGCCGCCATCGTGCAAGGCGGCAGCACGCTGCGTGACTTTATTGCTGTAAATGGCCAGTCTGGATATTTCCAGCAGACATATTTCGTCTATGATCGTGCTGGCGTGCCGTGCCGCCAATGCGAGGCCCCGGTACGCCAGATAAAGCAAGGACAACGTTCGACGTTCTATTGCGCGCAGTGCCAGCGCTAGCCCTCCCTACGAGCCAACACAATGCAGGATTTACAACAGTATGGCGCCTGGCGCGCCCGGGTCGCCAACTCCCTCACCGGTTACGCCAGCGCGCTGCGCGAGGCCGGGCTGATCGAAGCGGCCGGCGAGCAGGTCCTGGCGCGTGCGTTGGGCCGGCTGCGTGACGATCGCCTGTCGGTCGCCTTCGTGGCCGAATTCTCGCGCGGCAAGACCGAGCTGATCAACGCACTGTTCTTCGCCGACTACGGCCAGCGCATCCTGCCGTCGAGCGCCGGCCGCACCACCATGTGCCCGACCGAACTGCTGTGGGATGCGAGCCTGCCGCCGTGCCTGCGCCTGCTGCCGATCGATACCCGCGCCGGCAACCTGTCGACGGGCGACTACCGCGACGATCCCGCCGCCTGGACCGTACTCCCGCTCGACCTCGACACGCCGGCGAACATGCACGACACGCTGCGCCAGGTGAGCCAGACCAGGCGCGTCTCGACCGTCGAAGCGCAGCGCTACGGCCTGTACGACGCCCACGACCCCGACCTGGCGGCCAGCCTGGACGCGGACGGCACGATCGAGATCCCGCGCTGGCGCCACGCCATCATCAACCTGCCGCACCCGCTGCTCAAGCAGGGGCTGGTGATCCTCGATACGCCGGGCCTGAACGCCATCGGCACCGAGCCGGAACTGACGCTCAACCTGATCCCGAACGCGCACGCGGTGCTGTTCGTGCTGGCCGCCGAGACGGGCGTGACCAAGAGCGACATCGAAGTCTGGCGCACGCATATCGGCGCCGGTCCGGGGCGCCTGGCGGTGCTCAATAAAATCGACGCCATGTGGGACGAACTCAAGTCGCCACAAGCCATCGACGCCGAGATCGCGCGCCAGCAGCACGACGTGGCGCGCCAGCTGGGCCTGGCCGCCGGCCAGGTGTATCCGGTATCGGCGCACAAGGCGCTGGTCGGGCGCATCGGCGGCGACATGGCCCTGTTCGAGCGCAGCCGCCTGGGCGCGCTCGAATCGGCGCTGTTCCACGAACTGATACCGGCGCGGCGCGCCATCGTCGAGCGCCAGTTGCACGCCGACCTGAACACCCTGATGGCCGGCCAGCAGACGCTGGTGGCCACGCGCCTGCGCGAACTGGTCGAGCAGTTGCAGGAACTGCGCAGCCTGCGCGGCAAGAACCAGAGCGTGATCGCGCACATGGTGCGCCGGGTCGAGGCCGAAAAGAAGGAATTCGACGCCGGCCTGTTCAAGCTGCAGGGCACGCGCGCCGTGTTCACGCGCCTGTCGACCGAGCTGTATACGCTGCTGGGTATGGACGTGCTGCAAGACCGCACCGAGACCGTGCGCGCGGCGATGAGCGCGGTGCGCTTCGCCACCGGCATGCGCACGCCGGTGCGCAACTACTTCGACGGCGCGCGTGCCGGCCTGGCAGAGGCCAGCGCCAAGCTCGATGAAATCACGTCGATGATGGACGCCATGCACCGCAAGTTCGCCGCCGAGCATGGCATGAGCCTGAGCCTGCCGCCGGCCCTGTCACTGGCGCGCCACCGCGACGAGATCGACGCCATCGAAGAACTCTTTTCGCGCCAGTTCGGCACCGCCACCCTGTGGATGAACAGCCGGGCCACGCTGCTCGAACGCTTCTTCGATTCGATCGCCTCGCGCGTGCGCCGCGTGTACCGCGCCGCCAACGCCGACATCGAAGGTTGGCTCAAGGTCGCCAACGCGCCGCTCGAAGCGCAGATTCGCCAGCACCGCGACAACCTGCGCCAGCGCCAGGCCACGGTCAAGCGCATCCACGAAGCGAGCGACAGCCTGGAACAGAAAATCAGCGCCTTCGAGAGCGGCCAGGCCGACCTCGAAGTCATGCGCACGCGCCTCGGTTCACTGGCCACGGGCGTCACGGATACCTTGTCGGCGCCCTTCCCCAATACCGCAGCGGCCACCAGCGCCGAAGCCCACTACACGACTGCATGAAGCGACTGACCGAGTTCGACCAGCTGGCCGATCCCACCTTTTCCCGGGCCGTGATCGACTGGCAGCGCAGCCACGGCCGCCACAGCCTGCCGTGGCAGAACACCACTGACGCGTACCGCGTGTGGCTGTCGGAAATCATGCTGCAGCAGACGCAGGTCGCTGCGGTACTGGGCTACTACGCCCGCTTTCTCGAACGCTTCCCGACCGTGCAGGCGCTGGCCGAAGCCCCGGCGGAAGATGTCATGGCCCACTGGAGCGGCCTGGGTTACTACACCCGCGCGCGCAACCTGCACGCCTGCGCAAAACGCGTGGTGGCGGACTACGACGGCGTATTCCCGAGCGACCCGGCGCTGCTGGCCGACCTGCCCGGCATCGGCCGCTCGACCGCCGCCGCCATCGCCGCGTTCTCGAGCGGCGTGCGCGCCGCGATCATGGACGGCAACGTCAAGCGCGTCTTCGCGCGCGTGTTCGGGATCGATGCCTATCCCGGCATCAAGCCGGTCGAAGACGCGCTGTGGCGCCGCGCCGAAGCGCTGCTGCCGGAGGTGACCAATGACCCTGGCGCCATCGAGTCGTACACCCAGGGCCTGATGGACCTGGGCGCGACGCTGTGCACGCGCTCGCGTCCCGACTGCGGGCGTTGCCCGCTGCAGGCGCGCTGCGTGGCCTTCGCCACCGGCCGCACGGCCGAACTGCCGGTGCGCAAACCCAAGAAGAAGACACCCGAAAAACGCACCGCGATGCTGGTGCTGATCGACCGCGGCGAAGTGCTGCTCGAGCAGCGCCCGCAGACCGGCATCTGGGGCGGCCTGCTGTCGCTGCCGGAAGTGGGCGGCCATGCGGCGATGGATGGCGACGCCGATCCGGTCTGTACGACGGACATCGCCGCGGCAAGTCGCGCGTTCGGCACACTCGACGAAGTGCGGGCGCTGACGCCCTTGACGCATGGTTTCACCCACTACAAACTGCACATCGCGCCGTTCGCGGTGACGCTGGCCACACGGGGCGCGCATGGGGATCGGCACGTGTGGTGGAAGCTCGATGCGATTGGCGACGCGCCGCTGCCAGCGCCGGTCAAGAAGTTGTTGCTGGATCTAGCACAACCGAATTTGTTCAGTTAGCCTTAAAACGTCGTTCCAGCGGAGGCTGGAACCCAAGTTCGTAGCGTGCCACTTGCGTCAAACGTAGCTGGTATGCATGCAAACTTAGGTTCCCGCCAAGGCGCCCGGCGAGGGCGGGAACGACGTGCCTGGGCGGCCCTCAGAATTGCTCGAGCGAAAAGATGCGGCGGTGCTCGCGGATCGCGTAGCGGTCGGTCATGCCAGCGATGTAGTCGGCGATCTTGCGCGCCTGCCGGTGCGGATCGTCCTGCACCTGGTAGTCGCCCGGTAGCAGGACGGGGTCCGTCAGGAAGGCCTCGAACAGTTCGCGCACGATGCGGCTGGCTTTCACGCGCGTGCGGTTGACCTGGAAGTGGCGGTACAGGTTCGCGTACAGAAAACGCTTGAGCGCCACGGTCTCGGCGCGCATGGCGTCCGAGAAGCGGATCAGGGGTGGCGCCGCGCGTACGTCGTCGATGGTTGACGGCGCCGCGTCGGCGATCAGTTGCGCCGACGTCTCGACCAGGTCAGCCGTCATCGCCGTGATCATCAGGCGAATCGTCTCGTACAGCGCGCGCCGGCCCGGCAAGCCCGGATAACGCGCCTCGACCTCGCGATGCAGGCGCGCGAACAGCTCGACTTCTTCCATCTGCGCCATCGTGAGCAGGCCCGAACGCAGGCCGTCGTCGATGTCGTGGTTGTTGTACGCGATCTCGTCGGCCAGATTGGTCAGCTGGGCTTCGAGGCTCGGCTGGCTGCGCTCGATGAAGCGCTGGCCCAGGTCGCCCAGCTGGCGCGCGTTGTTGAGCGAGCAGTGCTTGAGGATGCCTTCGCGCGTCTCGAACGTGAGGTTCAGGCCATCGAAGGCGCCGTAGTGTTCTTCCAGGTGGTCGACCACGCGCAGGCTTTGCAGATTGTGCTCGAAGCCGCCGAAATCGTGCATGCACTCGTTGAGCACATCCTGGCCCACGTGACCGAACGGCGTGTGGCCCAGGTCATGCGCCAGCGCGGTCGCTTCGACCAGGTCTTCGTTCAGGCGCAGGCTGCGCGCCAGCGTGCGGCCGATCTGCGCCACCTCGATGCTGTGCGTCAGGCGCGTGCGAAACAGGTCGCCTTCGTGGTTGATGAAAACTTGCGTCTTGTACTCGAGGCGGCGAAACGCGGTCGAATGGATGATGCGGTCGCGGTCGCGCTGGTACTCGCTGCGCGAACCGGGCCCCGGTTCGGCATGCGTGCGCCCGCGCGATTGCCTTGACAACGCCGCATACGGGGCCAGGCCGGCGTCGAAGCCGCGGTTGGGCAGCATCGCAGTCACTTGGGAGGTCATCCGCTGCAGGCCGCGAGCGTCGAGCGCAGCACGTCGAGCGGCGCGGTCGTGATCGACGGGCTTCCCAGTGGCTTCAAAAGGATAAAGCGGATTTCGCCGCCTTCGTTCTTCTTGTCGACTTCCATCAGCTCGATCCAGCGCGCTTCGCCCAGGTCGGGCGCCACCGCCGGCAGGCCGGCGGCGCGCACCAGCGCGCGCACGCGCTCCACCGCAGCAGGTTCGATCAGGCCCAGGCGCGCCGACATGTCGGCCGCCATCACCATGCCGCAGCCGACCGCTTCGCCGTGCAGCCAGGCACCGTAGCCCAGGCCGTTTTCAATGGCGTGGCCAAAGGTGTGGCCGAAATTGAGCACCGCGCGCAGGCCGCCTTCGCGTTCGTCCTTGCGCACGACATCGGATTTGATTTCGCACGAACGGGCGATGGCGTAGCCGATGGCCTGGCGCTCGCGCGCGATGAGCGGCTCGATGTTCGCTTCGATCCAGTCGAAGAAATCGGCGTCGAGGATCGCGCCATGCTTGATCACTTCGGCCAGGCCGGCCGACAGCTCGCGCGCTGGCAGCGTATTCAGCGTGGCGGTATCGGCAATCACGGCGCGCGGCTGGTAGAAGGCGCCGATCATGTTCTTGCCCAGCGGGTGGTTGATGCCGGTCTTGCCGCCCACCGACGAATCGACCTGCGCCAGCAGCGTGGTCGGGATCTGCACGAACGGCACGCCGCGCATATAGCTCGACGCGGCAAAGCCGGTCAGGTCGCCGATCACGCCGCCGCCCAGCGCCACCAGCGTGGTCTTGCGGTCGCATTTGTGCTGCAGCAGCGCGTCGTACACGAGGTTCAGCGACTGCCAGTTCTTGTGCTCTTCGCCGTCGGGAAGAATGATCTCGAGCACGTCGCGGCCCGCTGCGCGCAGGTGGCCCGCGACCTTCTCGAGGTACAGCGGCGCGACCGTGGTGTTGGTGACGATGGCCACCTTGTGGCCGCCGATGTGGCGCTCGAGCAGCGCGCGGTCGTCCAGCAAGCCGGCGCCGATCACGATCGGGTAGCTGCGCTCGCCAAGTTCGACGTTGAGGGTGATGTGTGCCTGTTCGTTCATTGCTGTCCTTGCATGCTTGCGCGCGCGGGCGTTTTCCTGCGCGGCCAGCTGGTCCAATATGGTCTGAACCATCGATTGTACGTTAGGCCGGCCCGTGTCGATGACCAGGTCGGCGATCTCGCGGTACAGCGGATCGCGCTCGGTCCAGAGCTGTTCGAGTTTGCCGCGCGGGTCGGCGGTCTGCAGCAGCGGGCGGTTCTTGTCGTGCGCGGTGCGCTGCAGGATGCTGCCGATCGACGCGCGCAGGTAGATCACGGTGCCGCGCTCGGCCAGCAGCGCGCGGCTGGCCGGGTTGAGCACGGCGCCGCCGCCGGTGGCCAGCACCAGGCCCTGCTGGGCCGAGAGGTCGCGGATCACATCGGCTTCGCGCCGGCGAAAGCAGGCTTCGCCCTCGATTTCGAAGATCCACGGGATGGTGGCGCCGGTACGCGCTTCGATCTCATGATCGGCGTCGACGAATCGACGGTTGAGCTTGCGAGCAAGCAATCGACCAATCGTGGTCTTCCCTGCCCCCATCAGGCCAACAAGGAAGATATTGTTGTTCTTGGGATGTGGCACAACCAGACCCGCTGAAATGAAAAGACGGCCAGTATAGACTGGCCGTCCCGGATTGCGGTCAAAAAGCGCACGTCCCGCGAGGTGGGGACGACACGCCTGCGCGGTCGATCAGTTCGATTTGAAGGTATAGGCCGTCACGTTGCCGCGCGGCGTGGTGACGCGCAGGATGAAGCTGCCGGTTGCGCATTCCGTGTCCGGGCGCACCGTGGCCTGGTGGATGGTGCCGCCGGTCTCGTTGGTCGATGCGACGGTACCAGGCACGAACGAGCTGGTGGACAGCTTGGTCGCATCGGTCGAGCTCACGGTGGTGCCAAATGGCATCGGGTTGCGGTTGACGTCGTACAGGCGGAAGCGCAGTTGCTGCGCGCTGCAGCCGGCGCCGGCCACGCCATTGATCACCAGTGGGTCGCCGTCGCTCGCGAGCCAGTCGCGGCAGGTGCCGTCGGCGCTGCACATCTGGCGCACCAGCGTCGCGACCGAACCGCTGAAGGTGATCTCGCGCGAGGCGCGGATGTAGTTCAGGCCCCACTTGCCGTCCGGCGTGCTGCTGTAGCTGGTCCGGTTGTACGGGAATGGCAGGTCGCCCTTGGCCGCATCGTAGGTACCGTTCATGTCGGTATCGAGGAACGCGTCGCCCATATCGCCTTCCTGGCCGCTGCTGGCGGTCGGGAATGGCTCGCCGCCGCTCGGGCAGGTATCGACCAGCGGACGATAGGCCGTGGTGCCGGTGTAGCCGCTGCAGCTGTACTGGCCATCGCCGTTGCTGTCGACGAAGTTCTCGACGCCCTGCAGGTAGGCCAGCACGGTGACGCGGCCATTGAGCGGCCGGAAGTTCTGGCTGCGCAGCGACACGGTGCAACCGCCATTGCTGGTCAGGCAGGCGCCTTGCGCCGAGCTGCCCACGGCGCCGCCCTCGGTCACGAAGTTGACGGTGGAGCCATCCGAGACCGGGTTGCCGTACTGGTCGGCCAGCAGCACGGTGATGTCGGTGGTCTCGTTATCGTATTGCAGGCCTTCGATATTGTATTTCTCGGCGCTCATCGACATCGCCTTCTGGATCGGCAGCCCGGTAGAGATGGTCAGCGCGTCCGACAGACCGCTGATCTTCACGCCATTGCGGCTTGCCTCGGCCGTCACGCGCACCGGCGTCGGGATCGTGCCCGAAGAGACCATCGTCATGACATTGCCCGATGCGTCGGTGGTGGCGCGGCGCGGCGAGACCGTCAGGCCGCCGGTATAGGTGGTGGCGGCGAAATCGACATCGACCCCGGCCAGGCCGTTATCGTTCTGGTCGACCACGCGGAAGGTCAGCTGGGCCGCTTCCGAACGGCCCTGGCCACCCGAGCCCCGGAGCACGATCGAGGTGCCCGACACGCTGCTGCCCGAGAACAGGATGCTGCCGATATTGGCCGGCGAGACCGCGACCTGGATGCTTTGCGACGAATTGCCGATCGTGACCGTGATCGTGTCGTTCACGCGCAGGCAGCCCTTGTTCGTGTAGGTAGCGGTCTGGACGCCATTGGCGAAGGCGCCGGCCACCAGGGTGGCGGTGCCGTCGCCGGAACACAGCGAGGTCATGTTCAAGCCTTCGACCGTGCTGGCCGGCTGGCCGCCGCTGGTGACCGGGATGTTCAGCGAAAGCGTGCTGAAGGCTGGCAGGCTGCCAGTCGGCGCTTGCGCGAACGACAGGCTGCCGACGGTCAGTGGCGCCGCGCCCACCGACAGATTGTAGCTGGCGGTGGCGGTCGTGCCGGCCACCACCGAGCTGGCGGTGATCGCCACCGCGCCTGCCGATGTCGTGCTGGCCGGCTTGACACTGACCGTCGCCACGCCATTCGCGTCCGTCAGGGCCGAACCGGTTGCCGGCGTGAAGACCACCAGGTCGCTCGTGGTGAACTGAACGATCGCGCCCGTGACCGGCTTGCCGGCGCTGTCGAGCACCGTGGCCTTGACCGAGGCGCTCTGGCCACCCGACAGCGACGTGATGTTGGCGCCGCCGCCATCGGTCAGGGCCAGCGTGACTTTTGGCGCCAGCGTGGTGCCGGTGCCGGTACCGGTGCCGGTGCCCGAGCCGGTGCCGCTGCCAACCGTGCCCGGCGAGCCGCCACCACCGCCGCAGGCGGCAAGCGATGCGGCCACGAGGGCGATTGCGCTCAAGCGGCCAAGGCTGGACCGGCTTGCGAGTGATGAAATGTGGTGCATGACGTGAGGTTCCCTGTTGTTCTATTTAAGTGGTCGCGAACTGCACGCCGATCAGCGTGCGCCCGCCACGTTGTCGTTCACGATCTTCGGGGTGATGAAGACCAGCAGTTCGGTCTTGCTGCTTTCGCGTGCGGTGGTCTTGAACAAATAACCCAGCAGCGGCACGTCGCCCAGGAACGGCACCTTGTTCTCATTGGTGCGTTCGGTCTGCTGGTAAATCCCGCCCAGCACCACGGTGCCGCCGTTTTCGACCATCACCTTGGTCTTGACGTGCTGGGTATTGATGGCAAAGCCAGCGCGGGTATCTTCACCCTTCGAGTCCTTGCTCACGTCCACTTCCAGCACCACGTTACCGTCCGGCGTGATCTGCGGCGTGACCTCCAGGCGCAGGTTGGCCTTCTTGAACTCGATCGCGGTGGCGCCGCTGCTGGTCGAATTTTCATACGGCAGCTCGACGCCCTGCTCGATCAGCGCGACCTGCTTGTCTTCGGTAACCACGCGCGGGCTCGAAATGATCTTGCCCTTGCCGTCTGCTTCCAGCGCCGACAGTTCCAGGTTCAGGAAGCGGTTGGCCGCCGACGAGAACAGCGAGAACGCCAGCGACGAGGCGGGCACGCCGCCGATGCCGGCCGCCGGCAGGTTGACCATCGTGGTGTTGTTGAAGCTGTCCGCGCTGTTGGCCACCTGGCCCGTGGTCTGGCCCACGCCGACCAGGTTGCCGCCGATGGCGATGCGTTCGTTGCCGCTGACCTGCCAGCCCGAGTCGCCGCCGCGCATGGTGCGCATGTCGGCAAAGCCCAGCTTGGCGCCGAGGTTGCGCGAGAAGCCATCATTGGCTTCCACCAGGCGTGCTTCGATCAGCACCTGCTTCGAGGCGACGTCGGTCTTCTGGATCAGCTTGCGGATGTCTTCGATCTTGGATGCGATATCGGTCACGAACAGCTGGTTGGTGCGCGGATCGATGATGGCGCTGCCGCGCTTGGACAGCACGCGGTTGCGACCGGCGTCGGCGCCGGCGCCGGCGCCGGCCTGGTCCAGGCCGAACACATTGCGGAACGATTCGGCTTTCTGGTAATTGAGCTGGAAGATCTCGGAGCGCAGCGGCTCCAGTTCGGCGATCTGGGCGCGCTGCTCGAGTTCGAGCTTCTCTTTGGTGAGCAGCTCTTCTTTCGGCGCAATCCACAGCACGGTGCCGTTCTTGCGCATGTCCAGGCCCTTGGCGGTCAGGATCACGTCCAGCGCCTGGTCCCACGGCACGTCCTTCAGGCGCAGCGTCAGGAAGCCCGCCACCGAGTCGCTGGCGATGATGTTCAGGCCCGAGATGTCGGCCACTGCCTGCAGCGCGGCGCGCACTTCGACGTTCTGGAAATCGAACGACAGTTTTTCGCCGCGGTAGCCCTGCGGGTTGTTGCTCGAGCCGGGGCTGTTGCGGTTCGGGTCTTCCACGACCGGGCGCACTTCGACCACCAGTTGCGAGTCGCTCTGGAACACCGATTGTTCCCAGGCGCCCTGGGCGTCGATCGTCATGCGCACATTGTCGCCCTGGGTGGCGGTGGCCACGCGCGTGACCGGCGTGCCGAAATCGGTCACGTCCAGGCGGCGGCGCAGCGATTCTGGCAGGCGCGCGCCGATGAAGTCGACCGTCACGCCGGTGCCGGTCTGGCGCACGTCGACGGCGACCTGGTTGTTCGGCAGGTCGACCACGACGCGGCCAGCGCCGTTGGCGCCGCGCTTGAAGTCGAGGTCGCGCAGCTGCGGACGCGCAGCCAGGGCCGCAGCGACCGGTGCCGCCACCGGCAAGCCGCTGGCATTGACCGCGCGCGCCACGCCACCCGTGCCTTCGACGGTCACGATGATCGACTTGCCGTCGATTGCGGTGGCGTAGTTCAGCGCCCGGCCCAGGTTGACGACCATGCGGGTGCGTTCGCCGGCCTGCACCAGGTTCAGGCTGCGCACGTCACCGAGGTTCAGCTCTTGCATGTTCTTGCCGGTGGCGTTCGCCGTGGCGCCGAAGTCGAGCGCGATACGCGCCGGATTGGTGATCGCAAAGCCGATCGGGGCACGGCTTGGCGCGTCGCGCATGGTCACGTTGATGATCACGTTGCTGCCTTGCTGATTGGCCGTGATCGATTCGATCGCATTGCCCTGGGCCAGGACGGCGCCGGCGCACGTCAAGAGCACGAGTGCGGCTGCGGCGCGCGCCAGCCAGGCCGGCATGGCGAAGCGAATCTGAACATTGGGGGTCATTTACTGCTCTCCTGGTTGTGCTGCAGCTCGATGTTGGCTATCCGTTCCACCCAGTCGCCGGCGGCGTCCTGCACCGATTCCCTGATCTCGATCGCCTCATCACTCACACGTGTGACGCGACCATAATTTTGTCCCAGCCGCTGTCCGGGCCGGACCCGGTACAGCGTGCGCTCGACCTGCACCATCGCGTAACTGACGCCGGCTTTTTTCATCGTGCCGACCATCCGCATCGTGTCGATCGGGAAGTACTCGAGCGGCTCCTTCGGGCGGGTCAGGTCGGGCTGATTGGCATTCGGGCTGGTTTGCGCCATGCGCGCCAGTTCGCCCAGCAGCTTGGTCTGGTCGAACGGGTCGAGCGCTTCGCCCGGCACGTAGGCATGCGGCTGGAATGTTTTCGGTTCCGGCAACGGCTTGACCTTGACGACGGTGCGGCCTTCGACTTCTTTCATCCAGGCGCGGGTTTCGCCGACGCCGCCGTCGCCGCAACCGGCCAGCAAGACTGCCGCGAGCAGCAAAATAGAGTGGGCTCGTTTCATCACTTGGCTTTACCTTTGCCCTTGCCTTTGCCCTTGGCGGCTTTTTTCTCGGCCGCGCGCGCGGCGCGCTGGGCGACCAGTTCTTCCTGGTCGAGATAGCGGAAGGTCTTGGCGATCGCTTCCATTGCGAGGCCGCCTTCCTTGACGCTCACCAGCGACAGGTTGTTGAGCGTGACGATGCGCGGCAGGTTCGCCATGTCGGCGGCAAACGCGCCCATGTCGTGGTAGCGGCCGCTCACTTTGATGCTGATCGGCAGCTCGGCGTAATAATCGCGCACCACTTCCTGGCCCGGCTTGAACAGCTCGAACTGCAGGCCGCGGCCCACGCCGGCCTGGTTGATGTCCGACAGCAGCGCCGCCATTTCCGATTTGCTTGGCAACTGCTTCTCCAGGCGCACCACGTACAGGTCGACCTGCGCCTTTTGCGCCTTGAGCGCTTCCAGGTTGATCGCCTGCGCCATCTTGGTTTCGTACTCGCCGCGCAGCCGCACTTCTTCCTGCGCAAGCGTTTCCTGCTCGGCGAACTGGTCGCTCCAGTAGAAGTAATAACCCAGGCCGACCACCAGCGCCATCATGCCGGCCGCGCACAACAGGCGCGGCGCCAGCGGCCACTGGCCGGGCTGGCGGCCCTGCAGGTCCTCGAACTGCGCCGAGAGCTGGGAGAAAAGCTCCTTGATATCGATATTCATGATTTCTCCGGCGCGCCAGGTTTGGCCGCGGCGCCGTCTTCAGGCGTGTCGCTGTTGCGGGCGCGCTTGATCGACACGGCCAGCGTGAATTCGACCACCTTGCGGGCGCTCTTGCTTTGGGTCACGGTAGCAGCGCGCACTTCGGTCAGGTCGGGCTTTTGCAGCCATGCCGATTGGCTCGACAGGTTGCGCAGCAGCTCGGCGACCCGCTCCTGCGACTGGGCGGTGCCGGTCAGGACCACGCGCTGGCCATCCTGCTTGACGGTCTTGAGGTGCACGCCGTCGGGCGTCTGGCGCACCAGTTCGTCGAGCAGGTAGACGGGCTGGTTGCGATCGCCCTGCAAGTCTTCGACCGCCTGCTGGCGTGCCTGCAGCGCGGCGATTTCTTCCTTCAAGGTCGTGATCTCGCCGATCTTCTTGTCGAGATCGGCGCTGGCCTGCTTGAGCACCTCGTTGCGCTGGTTCTGGACCGAAATCTGGCTGGCGTTGTAGCCGCCCACCAGCAGCACCACAGTGGCGCCGACCAGGCCGCCGAACGCCATGAGCGCCACGAACGCCGATTGCTTCTGCTTGCGTTTTGCCTCGCGGTGAGGCAACAGGTTAATGCGAATCATCAGCCAAACCTCCGCAACGCCAGGCCGCAGGCAACCAGGTAGGCGGGCGCCTCCTGGCGCAGCTGGTGTTCGCGCACACCGGGGCCGAACGCCATATTGTCGAACGGCGAAGCCAGGCCGGTGGGGATCCGGGTGCGGCCGGCCACGATGTCCATGATGCCCGGCAGCAGCGCGCAGCCGCCGGCCAGGTAGATCTGGTCGATCCGCGTGTAGGGCGTCGAGGTATAGAAGAACTGGATCGCGCGCGTGACTTCCAGCGCTGCGTTTTCCAGGAATGGCGCAAGCAGGTCGGCGCGGTAGTTTTCAGGCAGCTCGCCTGCCTTCTTGCGCGTTTCGGCTTCTTCAAACGCCATGCCGTAGGCGCGCACGATGTCTTGCGTGAGCGAATTGCCGCCAAACGGCTGCTCGCGCTCGTAGACCGCTTCGCCATTGAGCAGCACCGACACGTGGGTGGCCTGGGCGCCGATCTGGAACAGCGCCACGATCTGGTCGCGCTGCAAGCCGGCGGCGTTTTCCAGCGCGCTGCGCGCGGCGTACGATTCGATATCCATCACGGTCGCGAGCAGGCCGGCGCCTTCGGCGATGGCGACGCGGTCCTCGACTTTTTCGCGGCGCGCGGCGGCCAGCATCACTTCCATGTCATCCAGAGAATTGAGCCCGGGGCCGATCACGTCGAAGTCGAGGCTGACTTCATCGAGCGCAAACGGAATATACTGGCTGGCCTCGGATTCGACCTGCACTTCGAGCTGGTCTTCCGACAACCCGGCCGGCAGGATGATTTTCTTGGTGATCACGGCGGCAGGCGGCATGCCCAGCGCCACATGCCTGGCGCGCGTGCCGCTTTTTTTCCAGACCCGGCGCACAGCGTCGGCGACCTGGTCCATGTTTTCGATATTGCCGTCGACCACGGCGCCGCGCGGCAGCGATTCGGTGGCGTAGCGCTCGAGACGCACGAGCCCCTTGCCGGCATCGGCCAGCTCGACCAGGCGAACGCCGGACGTGCTGATATCAAGCCCGATCATTGGCGGACTCGACTTTCCAAACAAGGCACCCAGATTGATCACCAAAACACTCCTTGGCTGCCGCTTATGGCAGGATATTGCTGTGTGAACACCCTTACAAGGGTCGTTGTCGTGAAGCAAACACGTGTTAATTTCTTATAAAAATCCGATACTTACGTGAAAGCACCGTCTCGGATCGTAGCAATAAAGGATGATTTGAGACAAGATATTTCTACTCGGGAACATCAGAATGCGGGGCGTGCGCACCACACTTTGCGAATTCATTGCCAGCAAAATATTGCTCTGCGGCTCGATTAAGCCTTGGCCAGTATCGGGTACCAAACTGCTGCCTTATAATGAGGCGGATCAACAAAGCGAAAGTCAGCATGAAAGAGAAACAGGCAGCACCTTCTTCCTCCTCGAAGTTCAGCCCCAAGCGCCTGATCCTCATTGCATTCGCCAGCCTGTTCGGCCTCGGTGCGATCGGCGTGCTCGTGCTCGTGTTCGCCCTGGCAATGGCGTACCCGAACCTTCCGGCGCTGGACACGATCACCGATTACCGGCCCAAGATGCCACTGCGGATCTTCACGGCCGATAATGTCCTGATCGGCGAATTCGGTGAAGAGCGCCGCACGCTGGTCCACTTCAAGGACATCCCCGATGTCATGAAAAAGGCCGTGCTGTCGATCGAGGACGACCGCTTCTATGAGCACAGCGGCATCGATTACCTCGGCATCATGCGCGCGGCCTTCCGCAACGCCACCGGCGGCGCACGCCAGGGCGCCTCGACCATCACCCAGCAGGTGGCGCGCAATTTCTTCCTGTCGTCGGAGCAGACCTTCAAGCGCAAGGCCTACGAAGCGATGCTGGCCTGGAAAATCGAAAAGAACCTCTCCAAGGACCAGATTCTCGAGCTGTACATGAACCAGATCTACCTGGGCCAGCGTGCGTTCGGCTTCCAGTCGGCGGCCCAGATCTACTTTGGCAAGGACCTGCGCGACATCACCGTGGCCGAAGCGGCCATGCTGGCCGGCCTGCCGAAGGCGCCGTCGGCCTACAACCCCGTGGTCAATCCGACCCGCGCCAAGACGCGCCAGCAGTACATCCTGCTGCGCATGCACCAGCTGGGCTACATCAGCGACGCCCAGTTCGAGCAAGCCAGGGTTGAACCGCTGAAGATCAAGACCGACAGCGCCGCCTTCGGCGTGCATGCCGAGTACGTGGCCGAGATGGCGCGCCAACTGGTCTACGAGCAGTTCAAGGAAGACACCTACACGCGCGGCCTGAACGTGTTCACCACGATCACCAAGGCCGACCAGGACGCGGCCTACCTGGCACTGCGCCGCGGCGTGATGGATTACGAACGCCGCCGGCCGTATCGCGGCCCGGAGTCGTTCATCGACCTGCCGTCCGCCAAGGGCGCGACCGACGAAGCGATCGAAGCCGAACTGGCCGAGCATCCCGACAGCGACAACATCATCGCCGCCGTCGTGCTGCAGGCCTCGAGCACGCAGGTCCAGGCGACCATCGCCTCGGGCGAGACGATCACGCTGTCAGGTCCGGGACTGGCGTTCGCCAAGGCCTGGTTGTCGGACAAAGCTGCGCCGAACCGGCGCGTGCGCCGTGGCGCCGTCATTCGCGTGATGCAGGACGACGACTCGAAGTGGCTGATCACGCAGATGCCCGAAGTGGAATCGGCCTTTGTTTCGGCCAATACCGAAGACGGCTCGATCCGCGCGCTGGTGGGTGGCTTCGACTTCAACCGCAACAAGTTCAACCACGTCACGCAAGCCTGGCGCCAGCCCGGCTCGTCGTTCAAGCCGTTCATTTATTCGGCCTCGCTCGAGCGCGGGCTGTCACCGGCGACCATCATCAATGACGCCCCGATCAGTTTCGATGCCGGCCAGACCGGCGGCCAGGCCTGGGAACCGAAGAACTACGACAGCAAATACGACGGTCCGATGACGATGCGGCGCGGCCTGATGCAGTCGAAGAACATGATCTCGATCCGCATCCTGAACAAGATCGGCGCGCGCTACGGGCAGGAATACGCGGCCCGCTTCGGCTTTGAACCCGAACGCAATCCGGCCTACCTGACGCTGGCCCTGGGCGCCGGCGCCACCAACCCGCTGCAGATGGCCGGCGCCTACGCGGTGTTCGCCAACGGCGGCTACCGCGTCAGCCCGTACCTGATCTCGAAGGTCACCGACAGCGACGGCAAGGTGCTGTCCGAAGCACGCCCGGCACGCGCCGGCGACGAGGCCAATCGCGTGATCGACGCGCGCAACGCCTTCCTGATGGACAGCATGCTCAAGGACGTGGTCCGTCACGGCACCGCGAACAAGGCGATGGCCCTGAAACGCACCGACCTGGCCGGCAAGACCGGCACGACCAACGACTCGATCGACGCCTGGTTCGCCGGCTATCAACCGAAGCTGGTGGGCATCGCATGGATGGGGTACGACAAGCCGCGCAACCTGGGCGCGCGCGAGACCGGCGGTGGCCTGGCCCTGCCGATCTGGATCGGCTACATGCAAAAGGCGCTGAAAGACCAGCCGATGGTCGACCGCGAAGTGCCGGCCGGTTTGGTGCAATACGGTAGCGAGTACTACTACGCCGAAACGCCGCCGGGCAGCGGCGTCGAAGCGCTCGACGTCGGCCAGCCGCCGCCAGCGCAGCAACAGCAGGAACGCGACGCGGTGAGGAACGAGTTGTTCTGATCGAAGCCGCCAGCCTGAAAGCCGTCGTTCCCGCCTCCGC
The DNA here is from genome assembly GCF_040790145.1 of Massilia aurea. Taxonomy (GTDB): domain Bacteria; phylum Pseudomonadota; class Gammaproteobacteria; order Burkholderiales; family Burkholderiaceae_D; genus Telluria; species Telluria aurea_C. The sequence continues at coordinate 10,151 of NZ_JBFMMP010000010.1, read as the reverse complement.
GGGAACGACGTTTTTGGGCTAACGGTTTAAGCAAGGGCCGCAGTGGTGCGGCTGCTTATTGCAACGTGACCGCCGCCCCACTCTGCTCGCTCGCACACTGCGACACGGCCGCGAAGAACTCGCTGTCGTCGCGCGTGTTGCGCCACTCGTCGCCCACGCGCTTGTAGTGGTAGCCGCCCGAGCGCGCCGCGAGCCACATCTCTTGCAGCGGGGCCTGGCTGTTGATGATGATCTTGGTGCCGTTGTCGATGAATTCGATTTCGAGCACGTTGCCGCTGCGCTTGCACTCGACGTCGATGACGTCTTCGTCGTTCAGGCGGTCAAACGCGGTCTCGAGCCGTTTCAGGGTCAGGTCGGCCAGGTCCAAAAATTCGGTTTCGGTCATGCTACACTCCAAATCTGCTAATCAAACCCTGATTCTAATCGTGAAGTCCTCCCTCGCGCGTCCTTTCGGCGCCGTATTGCTTGCGTTCGCAGTCTCCACCCTTGTGGCCGGCTGCGGCCAGACCGGCCCCCTGTATATGCCGAACCCGCCCGCCAGGCCCGTGCCGGTCGTCATCGACCAGCCAGCCCAGCCAGTCCCTTCGAACAACGCGTCCACCCCGGCGCCTTACCGTTAATCGCCCGCGTCCACCACATGTCCCACTTCTTGTACCAGGACGGCGTGCTGCACGCCGAAAGCGCTTCCCTGTCCGCCATCGCCGATCAGTTCGGCACGCCGACCTACGTCTATTCAAAGGCCACGCTGCTCGAGAACTTCAACGCCTACCAGGACGCCTGCGCCGGCCGCGACGCGCTGGTCTGCTACGCCATGAAGGCCAACTCGAACCTGGCCGTGCTCGACCTGCTGGCACGCCAGGGCGCGGGCTTCGACATCGTCTCGGGCGGCGAATTGCTGCGCGTGATCGCCGCCGGCGGCGACCCGGGCAAGACCATCTTCTCGGGCGTGGGCAAGACCGAAGCCGAGATGACGCTTGCGCTGGAAAAAGGCATCCTGTGCTTCAACGTTGAATCGATCCCCGAACTGCACCGCCTGAACGACGTGGCCGGCAAACTGGGCATGCGCGCACCGGTCTCGCTGCGCGTGAACCCGAACGTGGACGCCAAGACCCACCCGTACATCGCGACCGGCTTGAAAGCGAACAAGTTCGGTGTCGCCTTCGACGAAGCGCTCGACACCTACCGCGCCGCCGCCGCACTGGCGCACCTGGACGTGGTCGGCATCGACTGCCATATCGGCTCGCAGCTGCTGGACGACGCGCCGCTGCTCGAAGCGCTCGACAAGCTGATCGACCTGATCGACGCGCTTCACGCCGAAGGCATCCACCTGCATCACCTAGACATCGGCGGGGGCATCGGCGTCGACTACGGCGTGGCGGGCGATGCGCCGCCGGTGCCGGTGGGCGACTACCTGGCCCGCCTGTTCGAGCGCATCGACGCCTGGCGCGCGGCAAAATACGACGGCCAGCCGCTCAAGGTGATTTTCGAACCGGGCCGCTCGATCGTGGCGCAGGCCGGTGTGCTGCTCACCCGCGTGGAATACCTGAAGCCGGGCGCCGAGAAAAATTTCTGCATCGTCGATGCAGCAATGAACGACTTGATGCGCCCGACGCTGTATCAGGCCTGGATGGGCGTGCAAGCAGTCAGCCCGCGCGACAGTGCGGCGCTGATGTGGGACGTCGTGGGCCCGATCTGCGAATCGGGCGACTGGCTGGCGCGTGAGCGTGAACTGGCGTTGGCGCCGGGCGATCTGCTGGCGGTGATGACGGCCGGCGCGTATGGCATGACGATGGCGTCGAACTACAACACGCGCGGCCGCGCGGCGGAAGTCATCGTCGATGGCGAGAACATCCACCTGGTGCGGCGCCGCGAAACCCCGAGCGAGACGTTCGCGCTCGAGACGATCATCAAATAAAACAAAGCCGGTGTCAGGTCTGACATTCGGACACGACCTCAGCTTTAGCCAGTTCCAATGGTTCCTGCCCAGTAGTAGCATGGCGCCATGTTAGCTAGTTCCGGCTAAAAGACTGTCGAGGTCGTGTCCAAATGTCAGACCTGACACCGGCTTTTCACTCTGGTGCTCAGGCGCGCACGGGTTGCGGTTTGCGCCTGAAGTGCCAGAACACCCGCAGCGCCAGCAGCGCCGCGACGATCGATCCGAACACGATCGGCTCAGCAAAATCGTTCTTGCCCTCTTTCATCCACCAGAAATGCAGGATCGCCAGCGGCGCGATCACGTAGATCAGGCGGTGCAGCCATTGCCAGCGCTTGCCGCCCAGGCGCTTGATCATCGCGTTGGTCGACGTCGCCGCCAGCGGAATGAGCAGCACGAAGGCGATGAACCCGACCAGGATGAACGGGCGCTTGACCACATCGGCCAGCATTGCCGGCACGTCGAAGAAGTGGTCGAACCACAGGAACGCGGTGAAGTGCACGAGCGCATAGAAAAAGGTGAACAGGCCCACCATGCGGCGCAGCTTGACCAGCCAGTTCCAGCCGGTCAGGCGCCGCAGCGGCGTCATGCCCAGCGTGATGCACAGGAAGTACAGCGCCCACTCGCCACTACCTAGCGTGATTGCCGCCAGCGGGTCGGAAAAGCTGCCACTGGCCGTGCCCCACACGAGGCGCGCAAAGGGAATCAGTGAAAGTACAAAGACGGCCGCCTTGACCCAACTTACCTGCTTGCTGTTCAACCCTGCCATCAGAAATACCGCTTCAGATCCAGGCCGGTATACAGCGACGACACCTGGTCGTAGCCATTGAACATCAGGGTCTTGCGTTTCGGTGCGAACAGGCCCGATTCGCCGATGCGCCGTTCGCTCGCCTGCGACCAGCGCGGATGGTCGACGTTCGGGTTCACGTTCGAGAAGAAGCCGTATTCGCGCGGCGCCATATCGTTCCAGGCGGTGCGCGGCTGGCGCGAGACCAGGCGGATGCGCACCAGCGACTTGGCCGATTTGAAGCCATATTTCCACGGCACCACCAGGCGCACCGGCGCGCCATTCTGGTTCGGCAGTACCTGGCCGTACATGCCCATCGCGAGCATCGTCAGGGGGTGCATGGCCTCATCGATGCGCAAGCCTTCGACATACGGCCAGTCGAGCACCCCACTGCGCAGGCCGGGCATCTGCTTGCTGTCGTTCAGGGTAGTAAATTCGACGAACTTGGCGTTGCCGGTCGGTTCCACCAGCTTGAGCAGGTTCGACAGCGAATAGCCGACCCACGGAATGACCATCGACCAGCCTTCGACGCAGCGCAGGCGGTACACGCGCTCTTCCAGCGGCGCCAGCTTGAGCAGGCTGTCGATGTCGAGCGTGAGCGGTTTTTTCACCTCGCCCTCGATCCGCACGGTCCAGGGCCGGGTGCGCAGCGTATGGGCGTTCTTGGCAGGATCGTCCTTGTCCAGGCCGAATTCGTAGTAGTTGTTGTAGCCGGCAGCGTCCTTGAACGGCGTCTGCTTTTCGTCGGTCGACAGCGCCACGTTGGCGCGCGAAGCCAGCTTTTGAGCAGCAGTCTGGGCCAGGGCTTCGCGGTTGGCCATTTCCCACACGCCGCTGCCGACAGCGGCCGTGGCGGCCATGCGCGTGATGAATTCACGCCGGCCGGTGTAGATTTCTTGCGACGTGATTTCGGATGCGTACGGAAGATCGAGTCCGTTGGGATTGCGTTTGAAGAGCATGGCTGGCCTCACGAGCTTGGGAACCTTCACAGTACACCAAGTTCCCTTAAGCTTTCGTTAGGCGGCCAACACTACAGATCCGGTGAACCGCTTCCAGCATTGTTGACCCGTATACGTCGTTCCCGCGGAGGCGGGAACCCAAGCTTGCGTGCGCAGCCAGTTACTAGTTACTTAGCGGCAGTTCTAGTGACTTGGATTCCCGCCTGCGCGGGAATGACGTGCATACTTTTGCGTATGAATATTCCGGACAGCAGTGCGCCTGCGCGGGAACGACTTACTGAGGTCGGCGGCTTATTGCGCCAGGCTTCTCATCAGAGTTCGCCGTACGAGTGCAGGCCCGACAAGAACATGTTCACGCCCAGAAACGCGAACGTGGTCACCAGCAAGCCCACCACCGCCCACCAGGCCGCGACACGGCCGCGCAGGCCTGTCATCAGGCGCATGTGCAACCAGGCCGCGTAGTTCAGCCACACGATGAGTGCCCACGTTTCTTTCGGATCCCATGACCAGTAGCCGCCCCACGCCTCGGCCGCCCACAGCGCGCCCAGGATGGTGGCGACGGTGAAGAACGCGAAGCCGACCGAGATCGACTTGTACATCACATCATCCAGCACTTCGAGCGGCGGCAGGCGGTCGACCAGCAGGCCATGCGACTTGAGCAGGTAGGCCGAGGCCACCATCGCGGCCAGCGCGAAGGTGCCGTAGCCGATGAAGTTGGCCGGCACGTGGATTTTCATCCACCAGCTCTGCAGCGCCGGCACGAGCGGCTGGATCTGGGCGGCGTCGCGCGAGACCGTGTACCACAGCAGGAAGGCGACGGCGGCGCCGATGATCAGCATCACGAACGGGCCCAGCTGGCGGGTAGCGTAGTGCTCTTCGTAGTACAGGTGGAACAGCGCGGTGATGATGGCGAACAGGATGAACACTTCGTACAGGTTCGACACCGGGATATGGCCGATGTCGGGCCCGATCAGGTACGACTCGTACCAGCGCACCATCATGCCGACCGCGCCGATCACGACGGCGGCCCAGCACAGCGAAGCGCCCACGCCGCCGCCGAACTTGCCACGGCTTAAGAGGCCAATCCAGTAGAACACGGTCGAGAACACAAACAGCGCGCTCATCCACAGGATCGCCGACTGGCTCGACAACATGTATTTGAGGAAGAATTTTTGCTCGGCGGCGGCCAGGTTGCCGTCGTACATGGCGATCGCGCCCAGCGACAGCACGGCGACCAGCGGCAGCAGCCAGCGCATCGGTTTCCAGTACCAGCCCAGCGCGGCGAACACGGGCGCCGTGCACACCAGGATCACCTCTTCGTAGATGTCCATATGGTGGCCGTAGCGGTTCAGCGCGAACAGCGCGGCGGCGCACAGGGCGATGGCATACAGCCAGTCAAGCGGCCCCAAGCGGCGGAAATAGCCTGGCGCCTCCTGGTATTGTTCGGTCGAGCGCGCGGCGGCGCCAGTCTTCGTGTGTGACAGTTCCATTGTTTTCTCCAGGCTGCACCAGCTTACGCCGGTTGCGGCAGCTTTGCTGACAAGTCTTCGTACTCGCGCTCGAAATCGAGCGTCTTGCGTTGCGTGCTCATGGCCATCAGGGCCTCGGCCCCAAGCTCACCGTCGCGCACCCAGATCCAGACACGCCGCTCGCGAATATAAAACATCGCGAATACCCCAAGCACGAGCAGGACGCAGCCGAAGTAGACCACGTTCTTGCCCGGCGAGCGTGTCAATTGCAGCACAGAAGCCTTCACTTCCGTGAAATCGTCGAGCTGCAGGTAGACCGGCGCGCCGTACAGATAACTGTCCGACAGCGCATTGGTGGCCAGTTGCAGGAAGCGGCCATTGGCGTCGGTCGGCGCGGCGGCGGCGTCGCCGTTCTTTTCGCGCGCCACTTGCCACAGTTCCCACAGCGCGCCGTTGAGCATTTTCATGAAGATGCCTGCCGCTTTCTCTTGCTCGGCCTGCGGAATCTTTTCCAGGAACTGGGCCACGCCGACGAAGCCGCCGCGACCGTCGCCGCCGGCGAAGATGCCCAGCGTGCGCGCGGCCGACTCCTGCAACTGGGCCGCCAGCTCGCTCCCCTGGTTGCCGCCCAGCGCCCGTTGCGCATAGCGGTGCGCGGCCACGGCGCGCGCCTCGGGATCGACCAGCGCCGCGCGCAGGCGCATCCAGTCGCCCACGCCGAAGCGCTCGTCGACCGGAATGCGCAGGAAACTGAACGTTTCCGACGGGTTTGCGCGCACGCCGGCCAGGTAGACCTGCGAACCGTCAAGCGTCATCGGCTGCATGTAGTTCATGAATTCACGGGCCTGGCCGGTGGCGTCGCGCAGCTTGTATTGCACGCTCGGGCCGACGTTTTTCAGGTCTTTCGTCGCGTCGGGGTTGACCGCCGCGCCCGAGGCCTTGCCCAGCGTGGCGGCGAATTGCTCGTTGAACGACGTGCCCTTGGTCACGGCGCGCACGTCGTTGCCCTGGCCGGTATTTTCGACATTGAATGGCCGGAAACCCGACCACTCGACGGCATAGGTGTCGCCGCCGATCTTCAGTTCGGTGGCGCCATTGACTTCGCCTTCGATCGGGAAGCTGGCGCTGCCGGTACCGCTCATCGGGAAACCCGTCAGGCGCAGCTTGCTGCCGCCATCGTCAAAGCTCGACTGGTAGACGGCGATGCCCTTGTAGATCAGCGGGTGATTGACCTTGATGGTCGATTCGAACGTGTGCCCGGTTTCGAGGTCGCGCACGACGACGTCGCTGGCGAACAGCTTCGGCATGCCGGTCGAATAGAACTCGATATGAAATTTCTTGAGCTGCAGCGAGAATGGCAGTTCTTGCACCAGCACGCCCGACGGCTGGTTCAGGATCGCGGTGCGGCTGGCCTGCCCTTCGGCAATCGCCGTATTGCCACGGAAGGTCGGGTTGCTCGTGCCCAGGCGGTGCTGGGCCGGAATGTCGGCGATCACGCCGCTGCCGGTGAATGGCGTCTTGTTGAAGAGCCACTGCTGGATGCGCACCGGCAGGTCGGAGTCGAGCGTGCCGCCAACCAGGATCACGATGATCGACGAGTGCGCGAAGATGTAGCCGAACTTGTTGCCGGCGCCCTTCTTGGCCGTGACCAGGGTGCCGCCGTCTTTCTCGACGATTTTGGTGGCATAGCCGGCGTGGCGCAGGCGCAGCGCGCTCTGCTCGGCCAGGGCGCTTTTCGACAGAGGGGCTTGCCATTCGAGCTTGTGATGAAAATTGCGCAGCGAATCGAAGCGCACGTTTTCGCGCCAGCTGCGCATGTCGCGCATCATTTTCGGCGCATTGCGAATCAGGCACAGGCCGGTGGACATGACCAGCACCACCAGGATCACCAGGAACCACCAGCTCGAGTACACGCTGTACAGGCCGAACTTGTTGAAAATCTCGAACCAGAACGGCCCGAACTGGTTGACGTAATTGCTCATCGGCTCGGCCTGCTTGAGCACGGTGCCAATGATCGACGAGATGGAGATGATGGTTAAGAGGCTGATCGCAAAACGCATCGATGAGATCAGCTCGACCGCCTCGCCCAAGCCGCGACGGCGGGTGTTCAGTTCAATTCCGGTGGTGCTCATGCTTTACAAATTCTTCCTGCGGCAGCTGCCACTTGCAAAAAGGGCGTCAGCACAGCGCTGCCGCCCTTCTTCCGTTCATTTCTGCCTGTGCGAGATGATGTTCGTCTCTCAGCGCAAGCCGGCGATATAGTCGGCCACCGCGCGCATTTCAGCCGTCGACATGCGCTGCGAGAGCGTCGTCATTTGCGGGCTGTTGGCGCGGGCGCCGCTCTTGAATGCTTCGAGCTGGGCGGTCGTGTAATCCTGATGCTGCCCTGCGAGGCGGGGATATTGCGCGGGAATGCCGCTGGCGTTGGCGCCATGACAGCTGGCACAGGCCGCCACGCCACGCTCGGCGATACCGCCGCGATAGATCTTGCGCCCCAGTTCGACGGTGTCCTTGTTCTTGGCCGCGCCCGGTTTGTGCGCCTGCGTCGCCAGCCAGGCCGCGATGTCTTTCTTCTCGGCCGCAGTGAGCATCTTCGCGTAGGTCGTCATGATCGGCTGCTGGCGGTTCGGGGTCGTGAAATCGACCAGTTGCTTGTGCGTGTAGCTGGCGAACTGGCCCGAAAGCTTGGGGTTGGCGACAATCGACGAATTGCCCGCCGCACCGTGGCATGACGCGCACGATGGCAGGCCGCGCGCGGGGTCGCCCGCATCGTACAGGGCGCCGCCCCGGGCCGGGTCGGCCTTGACCGCAGATGTGGTAGTGGGCGCCGCCGTCGCCGCCGGGAGTCCCCCGAAAACAGTCAGTGATGTTACCAACAGTGTTTTGAGCAGGGGGGACGACAAGCGGTTCATACTAGCACCTTGAAAAAGTCAATAATTGAAGGTTCAGTGCAGCGCCCTTGATCGCTCGGGCCATGGGGCCGACAGGCAGCAATCAACCCCTTATTGTACAATAGCTTTGTTTCTCAAACGCCATTTCGTAGTCCTCTTAACACTCTTCCCCCAATGTCCAGATTATGGCAAGCCCGGTTCTTTACGACCGTTAATCAGTTGCGCGACCTGCCCGACACCAATGTGCCGGAAATCGCCTTCGCCGGGCGCTCCAACGCCGGCAAATCCACCGCGATCAATATCCTCACGAACCAGAAGGGTCTTGCATTCGCGTCGAAGACGCCAGGTCGCACCCAGCACATCAATTATTTTTCGATCGGCGGCGCCCACGTGGGCCAGCACCGCAAGGATGCGGTCCGGGTCGACGAGATCGAAGCGCTGCTGGTCGACTTGCCGGGCTACGGCTACGCCGAAGTCTCGGGCACGGCCAAGCTGCACTGGCAAAAGCTGCTGGGCGACTATGTCCAGCGCCGCGACCAGCTCGCTGCGCTCATCCTGATCATGGATTCGCGCCGTCCGTTCACCGACCTCGACGTCCAGATGCTCGAATGGTTCGCCCCCACCGGCAAGCCGATCCACTGCATCCTGACCAAGGCCGATAAGCTCAACCGCAACGAATCGACCAACGCGCTGCGCGAAGCGCGCGGCGTGCTCGAGAGCTATGTCGATGAAGATGGCGTCGGCTTCCCGTTCACGGTGCAGCTGTTCTCGGCGCTCAAGCGTATCGGCATCGATGAAGCCGACGCCAAGATTCTCGAGCTGGCCGGGCTCGATGGTGTGGCCGGCGAGTACGAGGGTGAGGAAGAAGTAGACCACGAAGAAAGTGCTGCGCCGTCGGCGGACGACGATAAAACCTCCGCCTGATTTTGCAAGGACCCAATCGATGAGCATCATCACTTCCGCCTATCCGGCGGCCCGCCCGCGCCGTATGCGCCGCGACCCGTTCTCGCGCGCCATGATGCGCGAGAACACGATCACCGCATCCGACCTGATCTATCCGGTCTTCGTCCTCGAAGGCCAGAACGTGCGCCAGGAAGTCGGCTCGATGCCGGGCGTGGCCCGTGTTTCGCTCGACCTGCTGCTGAAGGTGGCCGAAGAATGCGTGCAGCTCGGCATTCCGGCGCTGGCGCTGTTCCCGCTGGTGGATCAGTCGGTCAAAACCTATGACGGCATCGAAGCGACCAACCCGGATGGGCTGGTGCCGCGCGTTGTTCGCGAGCTCAAGCGTCAGTTCCCGGAACTGGGCGTGATCACCGACATCGCGCTCGACCCGTACACGACCCACGGCCAGGATGGCTTGCCGGATGAGAATGGCTATATCGTCAATGAAAAGACGATCGAGATGCTGGTCAGGCAAGCACTCACCCACGCCGAGGCCGGCGTGGATATCGTGGCGCCGTCGGACATGATGGACGGGCGCATCGGCGCGATCCGCAACGCGTTCGAGGCGCAGGGCCATATCCATGCGCGCATCATGGCGTATTCGGCCAAGTATGCGTCGGCATTCTATGGACCGTTCCGCGATGCGGTCGGCTCGTCGTCCAACCTGGGGGCGGCCGACAAGAACACCTACCAGATGGACCCGGCCAACAGCGACGAAGCCCTGCGCGAAGTGGCGCTGGACCTGGCCGAAGGCGCCGACATGGTGATGGTCAAACCGGGTATGCCGTACCTGGACATCGTGCGCCGCGTGAAGGATGAGTTCAAGGTGCCGACGTTTGCCTACCAGGTCAGCGGCGAGTACGCGATGCTCAAGGCGGCGGCGCTCAACGGCTGGCTGGACCATGACAAGGTCATGATGGAGTCGATGATGGCGTTCAAGCGTGCGGGGGCCGATGGGGTGCTGACGTATTTTGCGCTGGATATTGCGCGCAAGTTGAAGGCAGGCTGAACGTTCGCTTGATGTGAAAAAACCGTGCCATTTTTTAGTGGCACGGTTTTTTTTTGTGCTGTCGGTGTGCGACGGACTGGGGTTCCCGCCTTCGCGCACTGCTGTCCGGAATAATCTTGTTGACTGTCGCATCAGAATAGACATCCCTGATTTTTGATCTC
>NZ_JBFMMP010000009.1:0-175354 GCF_040790145.1 Massilia aurea | reverse complement strand
GTTGGCACAAGCTGGTCTTCACCTCAATTGGTAGTAGCTAACCACCAATGAGAACAAGATACAAGGGTTGGCGGCTACGCCGCCGACGCGTTCAACCGCAGCGTAATCGGCCCGCGCTCGAGTCCGTCACGCGTTGTTTGAACGCGTCGGCGGCGAAGCCGCCTCGGCCGGCCGCGCCAACCCTACCGGTGTAATGGTGCCATCCGGGTATAACGCGATCCAGCCGCCACGGGCCGGATCATCGTCGAGTTCCCAGTCGGGCAGCACATAGCGCAGCTTGTCGCCGTGCGCATGCACGGCCGGCCGGTGCGTGTGCCCGTGAATGATCACGTCGGCATCAAACGATGCAAAGACATCCGCTACCGCCTCTGGCGTGACATCCATCGTCTCGTACGATTTGCCGGTGTGCGCTTCGCGCGAGCCTTCACGCAGCCCGGCGATGATGCCCTTGCGCTGCGCCAGCGGCATGCCGAGAAACTGCGCCTGCCATGCCGCATCACGCACTTGGGCACGGAACGCCATGTATTTGGTATCCAGCGTGCACTGCGCGTCGCCATGCACGAGCGCGATACGGCGCCAGCCAGCCTCGATCACATGGGGTTCTTGCAGGATGCTCAAGTGCGCCGCATCTGCGAAGCCGGGCCCGACGAGAAAATCGCGGTTGCCGGCGATCCAGAACACGGCCACGCCGGCGTCGGAGACAGCGCGGATCGCGGTGATAATGGTCTGGTGGAACGGATCGGCGAGATCATCGTCGCCGGCCCAGTATTCGAAGATATCGCCGAGCAGGTACAGCTGCTCGGCATGCACCGCGTGCGCAGTCAAAAAATGCAGGAACGCATCGACTGTGTGCGGATGCGAGACCTGCAGGTGCAGGTCGGAGATGAACAGCGCGAACGGGCGCGCAGGCAGCGTCATCGGAAGGGCAGATGCTGGTGCGCGCCGCGCATTACAGGACTTCGATTTTCTCGATGATGACAGCGTCGACCGGCACGTCGGAGTGCATGCCGCCGCGGGCCGTCTTGACGTTGTTCAGTGCATCGACGACTTCCTGGCCTTCGGTGACTTTACCGAACACGGCGTAACCCCAGCCGTCCTGGCCCGGGTAGTCGAGGAAGGCATTGTTCTTGGTGTTGATGAAGAACTGGGCCGATGCCGAGTGCGGATCCGACGTACGGGCCATGGCCAGCGTGTACTTGTCGTTCTTCAGGCCGTTCTTGGCTTCGTTCTCGACCGTTGCCGGGGTCGGCTTTTGCTTCATGCCTGGCTCGAAACCGCCGCCCTGGATCATGAAGTCCTTGATCACGCGGTGGAAGATCGTGTTGCTGAAGTGGCCCTTGTTGACGTAGTCGATGAAGTTGGCAACGGTCTTCGGTGCTTTTTCAGCGTCCAGTTCAGCGGTGATGTTGCCCTGGTTCGTGGTGATGAGGATAGTCGTCATGATGTGTCCTTGTAGTTTGGTTTATAAGCGTGCGCGCCGGACGCTGGCGCGGCTGAGCCGTTATTTTACTAGCTTGTCGCGCTGAAGCAGCGTCACGGACGTAATCTTGATCGGCACGACCGGCACGTTCTGCATGCCGCGCACGTCGTCGACCACCACCGCCTTGATCTTGTCCACGGTTTCCTGGCCCTTGATCACCTTGCCGAACACGGTGTAACCCGAGCCGCCGACGAACGGATGATCGATGCCCGAATTGTCGGCCACGTTGATGAACCACTGCGATGTGGCGCTATCGGGGTTGTCTTCGCGCGCCATCGAGATCGTGTACGGCTGGTTCGACAGGCCATTGTTCGATTCATTCTGCACGGGCTTGAGCGTCTTGCGGCCTTCGAACTTTTCGTTCATGCCGCCGCCCTGGATCATGAAGCCATCGATCACGCGGTGAAAGATCGTGCCCTTGTAAAAGCCCGACTTGGCATAGGCCGCGAAGTTGGCCACCGTCTTGGGCGCTTTTTCGTTATCGAGCTCGACGACGATCTCGCCCATGCTGGTCTTGATCGAATACTGGGGCATGTCAGCCGCCAGCACGGTGCCCGGGAACAGCAGGCCGCAGGCGAGGGCGGCGGTGGCGCCAGCCATGCGCACGAGGGCGAAGCGGCGGTTGAGTGACGATGACATCTGGCTTCCTGTGATGGACCGCGCGCATGGCGCTGTCAAGGGTTGTCCCGAAAATAAAGCTGGTCCGTATGGGGCCAGCCGTGTTTTTATCAATGCTATACTTTACAAGAAGCGTTTACAAATAAACGTCCCATTCTATCAAATAAGAATAACACCGAGGACCCAGGCGAACCCCACGCCGCACCCGTCCGGCTGGCGCGCAGAGAGTGCTGCGCCGGGACGGTCGTTGCGGTATTGGCGGCGGTTCGCCGGCCTTGTTCGAACCGAAAATTCAATGAGCCAACTCAAGATCTACAACACGCTGGCGCGTGACAAGCAGGTATTCGTTCCCAAGGTCGCCGGCAAGGTCGGCATGTATGTCTGCGGCATGACCGTCTACGATTACTGCCACGTCGGCCACGCGCGCATGATGATGGCATTCGATGTGGTGTACCGCTGGTTGCTGGCGTCCGGGTACGACGTCAACTACGTGCGCAACATCACCGACATCGACGACAAGATCATCAAGCGCGCCGTTGAAAATGGCGAGACCATCGGTTCACTGACCAGCCGCTTCGTGCAGTACATGGACGAAGACACGGCCGCGCTCGGTATTCTGCCGCCGACCGTCGTGCCGCGCGCCACCGAATACGTGCCGCAGATGCTGTCGATCATCGACAAGCTCGAGCAAAAAGGCCTGGCCTACAAGACCGACGATGGCGACGTCAACTACGCCGTGCGCGGCTTCGACGGTTACGGCAAGCTCTCCGGTAAATCGCTCGACGACCTGCGCGCCGGCGAGCGCGTCGACGTCAATACCGGCAAGCGCGATCCGCTCGACTTCGTACTGTGGAAGGCAGCGAAAGAATCCGAGCCTGCCGAGGCCAAATGGGATTCGCAGTGGGGCCAGGGCCGGCCGGGCTGGCACATCGAGTGCTCGGCCATGTCGTGCGCAACCTTGGGCGAACACTTCGACATCCACGGTGGCGGCGCCGACCTGCAGTTTCCGCACCACGAAAACGAGATCGCCCAATCCGAGGGCGCGTTCGGCGCGCCGATGGTCAACTACTGGCTGCATAACGGTTTTGTCCGCGTCGATAACGAGAAGATGTCCAAGTCGCTGGGCAACTTCTTCACGATCCGCGACGTGCTCAAGAAGTACGACGCCGAAGTCGTGCGCTTCTTCATCCTGCGCGCCCACTACCGTAGCCCGCTCAACTATTCCGACGTCCATATCGACGACGCCAAGGCCGCACTGACCCGCCTGTACACGGCGCTCAATGGCATCGACCTGGGCAGTGAGCCGGTGACGGTCGATTGGGACGAAGCCCACGCCAGGCGCGTGCGGGATGCAATGGACGACGACTTCAACACGCCGCTGGCGGTGGCCGCGCTGTTCGACCTGGCCGGCGAGGTCAACCGGTCCAAGTCGCTGGACGCCGCCCGCCAGCTCAAGGCGCTTGCCGCCGTGCTGGGCCTGCTCGAGCGTGCGCCGCAAGCGTTCCTGCAGGCGGGCAGCCCCGATGCGGGCGAGGGCGGTTTCGACGAAGCGGCGATCCAGGATGCAATTGCACGCCGCGCCGCCGCCAAGGCAGCGCGCGATTTCGCCGGCGCCGACGCTATCCGCAAGCAATTGACTGAGGCGGGCATCGTCCTGGAAGACAAGGCCGACGGAACGACCTGGCGCCGTACATAATGCCAGCGAACAAGGACAAGTCGGGCAGCGTGGCTGCATTGGCCAGCGTTTCGCCGCCAGCGCACGACGCACTTGCCGTGCCGATCTACTGGGCCGAAGCCAAGCGCGAGCTGATGCAGCGCGACCGCATCATGAACAAGCTGATCCCGCAGTTCGGCGACCTGCACCTGCGCGGCCAGCCCGATCCGTTCACCACGCTCGCACGCTCGATTGTCGGTCAGCAAGTCACGCCAAAAGCGGCCGACCTGGCCTGGGGCAAGCTGCTGGCCGTGTGCCCGAAACTGGCCCCGAGCCAGATCATCAAGCTCGGCGCCGTGGAGCTGTCGGGCTGCGGCCTGTCCAAGCGCAAGACCGAATACATCCTCGACCTGGCCGATCATTTCAAGGCCAAGCGCGTGCATGCCGACCTGTGGTCGGAAATGGATGACGAAGCGGTTATCGCCGAGCTGATCCGGATTCGCGGCATCAGCCGCTGGACCGCCGAGATGTTTTTGATATTCAATCTGCTGCGGCCGAACGTGCTGCCACTCGACGATCCTGGCCTCATCCAGGGCATCAGCCAAAACTATTTCTCAGGCGAACCAGTATCGCGCAGCGATGCGCGCGAGGTGTCCGCGAACTGGGAACCCTGGCGCACGGTGGCGACATGGTATTTGTGGCGCAGCCTGGACCCGGTCGCCCCTGCGGCTTGAGCTCCCGGGTTTGAGCCCCCGAAGCGCCGCCGGCTTACGGTAGAATAGCGCCCTGATCCGCCGCGCAGCCTCACGGCGCGGCCAAGACATTACCCCCGGAGTTACAATGACTAAATTAACTTTCCTCGATTTCGAGCAGCCGATCGCCGAGCTCGATTCCAAGATTGAAGAGCTGCGGTTCGTACAAGATGATTCCGCCGTCGATATCTCCGAGGAGATCGATCGCCTGGACAAGAAAAGCCAGCAGCTCACCAAAGACATCTATGCCAAGCTGACTCCGTGGCAAGTGTCGAAGATTTCGCGTCACCCGCAGCGTCCGTACACGATGGATTACGTGAACGCGATCTTCACCGATTTCCACGAACTGCACGGCGACCGCACCTTCGCCGACGACCAGTCGATCATCGGCGGCCTGGCCCGCTTCAACGGCCAGCCCTGCATGGTCATCGGTCACCAGAAAGGCCGCGACACCAAAGAGCGCGCGATGCGCAACTTCGGCAT
Organism: Massilia aurea; assembly: GCF_040790145.1. Taxonomy (GTDB): domain Bacteria; phylum Pseudomonadota; class Gammaproteobacteria; order Burkholderiales; family Burkholderiaceae_D; genus Telluria; species Telluria aurea_C. Next base: position 170,367 of record NZ_JBFMMP010000009.1, on the reverse strand, counting down.
GCCCAAGCCCGAAGGCTACCGCAAGGCCATGCGCCTGATGAAGCTGGCCGAAAAATTCGGCCTGCCGATCTTTACTTTTGTCGACACCCCAGGCGCGTTCCCGGGCATCGAAGCCGAAGAGCGCGGCCAGTCCGAGGCCATCGGTCACAACCTGTACGTGATGGCCGAACTGAAAGTGCCTTTGATCGCCACCATCATCGGTGAGGGCGGTTCGGGCGGCGCGCTGGCCATTGCCGTGGGCGACGCGGTGCTGATCCTGCAATACGCGACGTACTCGGTGATTTCGCCGGAAGGCTGCGCGTCGATCCTGTGGAAGACGTCCGAGCGCGCGCCCGAAGCCGCCGACGCTCTTGGCCTGACCGCGCATCGCCTGAAGGCCATGGGCCTGGTCGACAAGATCGTCAACGAGCCGCTCGGCGGCGCGCACCGCGATCCGAAACAGATGGCGCAACTGCTCAAGCGCGCACTGGCCGACACGCTGCGCCAGTTCCAGGGCATGAAGACCAAGGACCTGCTCGAAGCCCGTCACGCCAAGCTGATGGCATACGGTAAGTTCAAGGAAACGCTGCCGCGGGAAGAGTGAGTCCGACGTGTAAGCCAGGCAAGCAAGCGAACCGAGTGAGTTGCAACAGTGAGCAGAACCAATCGCGGGACCGATCCAGCCGGATCGGTCCCGGCAGCATGTAACGAGGCGCTCGCGCGCCTGCACACCCAGTACGCCCCCGCCTCGATCGCGATCGCCCTCAGCGGCGGCCTCGATTCGATGGTCTTGCTGCACCTGGCCCATGCCTGGTGCACGCAACAGGGCATTCGACTATCCGCCTTCCATGTTCACCACGGACTGAGCCCGAACGCCGACGCCTGGCTTGCGCATTGCGAGCGCAGCTGCGCTGCGCTGGGTGTGCCGTTCGACCATCGCCGCGTGACCATTGCGGCCGATGGTTCCGGCGTGGAAGCGGCCGCGCGGCGTCCGCGCTACGCGGCGCTGGGCGCCATGTGCCGCGCGCACGGCGCATCGCTGTTGCTCACCGCCCATCACCTCGACGACCAGGCCGAAACCGTGCTGCTGCAATTGCTGCGGGGCTCGGGCCCGGCCGGTCTGTCGGGCATGGAAGCGGCCAATCGCTCGCCCGGCTTGCTGGGCGACGACGCCACCGTGATGGCGCGGCCGTTGCTCACGCAGCCGCGCGCCGCGCTCGAGGCGTATGCGGCCACGCACGCGCTGGCCTGGGTCGAGGATGAATCCAACGAAGACGCACGTTATGCGCGAAATGCGCTGCGCCACCAGGTGATGCCGGCGCTGGCCGCGAACTTCCCCGGCTTCCAGGCGCGCCTGGCGCGCGGCGCGGCCCATGTCGCATCGGCCCAGCGCATGCTGGAAGAACTGGCGGCGCAAGACCTTGCCGCCTGCCTGGTTGGCGACGCCGTCGATCTGGCGGTGCTGGGCGCACTCAGCGCCGATCGCATCGACAATTGCCTGCGCCACCTGTTTGCCGCGCGCGGATTGGCGATGCCATCGACGGCATGGCTGGCAGAGATGGTGTGGCAATTGTTCTCGGCGCGCGAGGATGCGCAGTTGAAAGTCACGCATCCCGACTGTCATATTCGCCGCCATCGCGGCAAGCTGTTCCTGACGCCGCACCTGCCGGAGCTGAGTGGCATGCGCGACCCGGACGATCTCGGCGTGTTCGTGAAGGAAGGGGAGCGTTTCCGCTGGCAGGGTGAAGCGTCGATCGCGTTTCCGGCGTATGGCGGCGTGCTGCATTTTGTGCCAGCTGAACATGGCTTCGACGCCGCCTGGTTACGGGCGCTGCCGTTGATGATCGATTTCCGCAAGGGTGGCGAGCGGCTGAAGACGGCAGCCAACCGGCCCACGCGCGGGTTGAAGGCGCATTTCCAGGCACTGGGCGTGCCGGCCTGGGAGCGTGAACGGCTGCCGACCGTCAGCCGCGGGCGCGACCTGCTGTTCGCGGCCGGCATCGGCATGGATTGCCAGCATCTGCTGGACGCAGGCGAGGGGCTGATCGAACTACGCTGGGAAGCGTCCGCTGCCTGACTTGTCTAGGCGGCTTCGTTGCGAAACGCATTAGGTTATTTTCTTTTCGTATAGCTTTTGCGCCGACTAGCCTTGTGATGCCGCGATGCACCATGCTAGAGTAAGGGTCCCCTTTTGATCCTTACCCAAGCTGGAACCCTTCCTGATATGGCTTTAATTGTCCACAAATACGGCGGGACGTCGATGGGATCGACGGACCGTATCAAGAATGTCGCGGCCCGCGTGGCCAAGTGGCATGACGCTGGTCACCAAATCGTTGTCGTGCCGTCCGCCATGTCGGGCGAGACCAATCGCCTGATTGGCCTGGCCAAGCAGATCATGGACCAGCCCGATCCGCGCGAACTCGACATGATCGCCTCGACCGGTGAGCAGGTGTCCGTGGGCTTGCTTGCCATGGCCCTGCTGGCCATCGGCAAGGATGCCGTCTCGTACACTGGCTGGCAAGCAGGCATCCGCACCGACTCGTCGTTCACCAAGGCGCGCATCCAGTCGATCGACGACACGCGCGTGCTGCGCGACCTGGCCAACGGCAAGATCGTCATCATCACGGGTTTCCAGGGCATGGACGAGGACGGCAATATCTCGACCCTCGGCCGCGGCGGTTCGGATACCTCGGCGGTCGCCATTGCGGCGGCGCTGAAGGCCGACGAATGCCTGATCTACACGGACGTCGACGGCGTCTACACGACCGACCCGCGCGTGGTCGACGAGGCGCGCCGCCTGTCGAAGATCACCTTTGAAGAAATGCTCGAGCTGGCCTCGCTGGGCTCGAAAGTGCTGCAGACCCGCTCGGTGGAATTCGCGGGCAACTACCAGGTGCCGACGCGCGTGCTGTCGTCGCTGACCGATCCCCTGATGCCACTGGCCGAAGAAGCCAGCTCCGGTACCCTGATTTCGTTTGAGGAAGAAAGCAATATGGAACAAGCCGTCATCTCCGGCATCGCCTTCAATCGCGATGAAGCAAAGATCACCGTCCTGGGCGTGCCGGACAAGCCGGGCGTCGCCTTCCACATCCTGGGCCCGATCGCCGAAGCCAATATCGAAGTCGACATGATCATCCAGAACCAGTCGGTGGACGGCAAGACCGACTTCACCTTCACGGTCTCGCGCAATGACTACGTGCAGGCGATGAACGTGCTCGAAGCCCAGAAAGACATCCTGGGCGCGGCCAAGATCGTGGGCGACGCCAAGGTCTCGAAGGTCTCGGCCGTGGGCGTTGGCATGCGCAGCCACGTCGGCGTGGCCTCGGACATGTTCCGCACGCTGTCGGAAGAGGGCATCAATATCCAGATGATCTCGACGTCCGAAATCAAGATCTCGGTGCTGATCGACGAGAAGTACATGGAGCTGGCTGTCCGCGCCCTGCACAAGTCGTTCAACCTCGAACAAAGTTAAGCAGTTCTGCAATTTTTTGGGCGTGTTTTCTTGACCAAATGAGCACCAACCCTTAAGATGCTTGCACTCAGCGCTGACGGAAACGTTGGTACTGATTGGAGACGTGGCCGAGTGGCCGAAGGCACATCCCTGCTAAGGATGCATACGGCTTATACCTGTATCGTGGGTTCGAATCCCACCGTCTCCGCCAAGAACGATGAAAAAAGCCACCGCGAGGTGGCTTTTCTCTTTGGTGGCTCGTCTTCTTCAGCATCCCCCTCTATCACCGTGCGTCCAGAGACAATTGTTCTGATATTCGGGCGGCTACACTAGCTGACGAATATTCTCGCTGCGCGAAAGGCCTACGAATGCAATCCCGATTCTTACCCGACAGAATGACCCTGATGCTGCTGACCACCGTGGCCGCAGCAAGCCTCTTCCCCGCGCAAGGCAGCATCGCCGCCGGGCTCAAGTATGTCACCGTTTTCATGATCGGCCTGCTGTTCTTTTTGCATGGCGCCAAGCTCTCGCGCGCCGCCGTCATCGCCGGCGCCACCCACTGGCGCCTGCACCTGCTGGTGCTGCTGTGCACCTTCGCATTGTTCCCCGTGCTGGCGCTGCTGTTCGAGCCCGCCATCCTCCTGCTGCTTACACCCGAGCTGTACCTGGGCATCCTGTTCCTGTGCCTGTTGCCGTCCACCGTGCAGTCCTCGATCGCCTTCACGGCCGCAGCCAGGGGCAATGTGCCGGCCGCCGTCTGCAGCGCATCCTTGTCGAGCTTGCTCGGCATTTTTCTCACGCCGCTCCTCGTCAGCCTGGCGATGCCGGCCGCTGCCGGGGCGAGTGCATCGGTCGATGCCGTGCTGGCGATCGTGTATCAGTTGCTGCTGCCATTCATCGCCGGCCAGGTCGCGCGGCGCTGGATCGGTGGCTGGGTGGATAGCCACAAAAGCCTGGTGAAAGCCGTGGACCAGGGCTCAATTCTGCTGGTGGTGTTCTCGGCGTTCAGCGCGGCCGTGGTGGCCGGGCTGTGGTCGAAGGTGCCGCTGGTCATGCTGGGCAGCCTGATCGTGGTGTGCATCGTGCTGCTGGCGCTGGTCATCGCGACCGTGACCTGGTTGGCGCGGCGCTGCGGATTTTCCAGGGCTGACGAGGTCACGATCGTGTTTTGCGGCTCGAACAAAAGCCTGGCCACCGGTATTCCGCTGGCCCACGTGCTGATTCCCGCCGCCAGCATCAGCATGATCGTATTGCCGTTGATGTTGTTCCACCAGGTGCAGTTGCTGGTGTGCGCGGTGATCGCGGGCAGGTACGCCCGGCGCACGCCGCAGGCGCTTGAAGCCCGGATTGCGGCGGATCGGGCCTGAGCGGGCCTCGAGAGCGTTACAGCTCGTGCAGGTATGGGATGGAAGTCTGGGCGCCGGCGCGTGTGACGCCGATGGCGGCGGCGCGCTGGCCCTGGCCGATGGCGGCCGCGGCATCGGCGCCCACCGCCAGTGCGGCGACGAAGCCGCCGATGAAGGTGTCGCCGGCGGCAGTGGTGTCGAGCGCCTCAACGGCGTGCGCAGGGAAGTCCTGGCTGCCGCTTTCCAGCGCCGCGTGCACGCCCTTGGCGCCGAGCGTGACCAGCACATTGCGGCAACCGGACGAGCGCAACGCCGCTGCCTGATCACGCGGCTCGGCCGGCGCAGACGCACTGGCGCCAAGCAGCATGGCCGCTTCGATCTCGTTGGGAATCAGATAATCGACCTGGGCCAGCACGGCTGCCGGCAGGCTGGCCGCAGGCGCCGGATTGAGCACCACCGTCTTGCCCAGGCAATGCGCCAGATTGACTGCATGGGCGATCGTCGCCAGCGGCGTTTCCAGCTGCAGCACGACGACGCTGGCGCGCTGCAGCAGCGGCAGCGCGGCGTCGATATGGGCGGGGCTGAGCAGATCGTTGGCGCCGCCGGCGATGACGATGCTGTTCTGGCCATTGGCGTCGACGAGGATCGACGCAATGCCGGACGCCACGCCCGGCAGCGCCGCGACGTGGCTGACATCGATGCCGTCGGCCACCAGCGCCGCACGCAGCGTGTGGCCGAAGGCGTCGTCCCCCAGACAGCCGATCATCGCCACGGGCGCATGGCCCAAGCGTGCACAGGCGACGGCCTGGTTGGCGCCCTTGCCGCCGGGGATGGTGCGAAAGGCGCCGCCGGTCAGCGTTTCACCTGGCAGGGGCATGCGTGGCACGCGCAACACCAGGTCCATATTGATACTGCCGATGACGACGATCATGAAGAACTCTTGAAGGTGAAATGGGACGAGTTACTCCGTGGTGAACGTGCCCGGTATTGCCGGCGCATCGCCGCCTTTGCCCCACAACAGGATCTCGTTGCCCCACGGGTCTTCGAACGCGCCATTGTAGCCGTTGAAGGTGCTCCAGTAATGGTCGCGCCACAGGATGGTCGCGCCCCGTTCTTCGGCCGCGGCCAGGATGCGGTCGGCTGTATCGTCGCCGATCAGGATCCAGATGCGCGGCTTGCGTCCGTCAGTGCTGAGCGTGCGCGGCTCCACGCCGTCCTTGTTCGGATGCGGGCGGGCGTTGGCGGCGTCGAAGATGCCCAGGTGCAGATTACCGATCGCGCTGTCGGTACCGTCGCTGTTCTTGAAGTTCCCGCCCGGGACCATGCGGTGATACACGCCAGCCGGCTTTTCATCGTTGCGCCAGCCGAAGACTTCGGCGTAGAAGCGCGCCGCGGCGGCCGGGTCGCTGCTCGGCAGGTCGACAAAGATCAGGGTATTTGGTTTGCTCATGGTGGTGTCTCGATGAAGTTGAGGGGGAGGGTCAGCCGAACTGGAAAGCCGAGATATCGGCCATCATCACGTTGTCTGTAAACGGTTTAGTCCCTTTCGATGCATGGCCCGCGCCGGCCGCGACCATCAGCGGCAACAGGTGTTCTTCGCGCGGGTGCGAAGCGCGGCCGGCCGGCGCTTCGCTCCAGCGCGCCAGTGCGCGCCAGCGCTGCTCGGGTTCGGCTTCGACGGCCTGCGTCAGCCACGCATCGAAGGTCGCCGACGGTGCGCGCGCGGCCGGTGTACGGAACCCCCGCATATCGTGGTAGCTCATGCCCGAGCCGACGATCAGGATGCCTTCGTCGCGCAGGCTGGCCAGCGCGCGGCCGGCGGCCAGGTGGTCTTCGGGGTTCAGATCCGTTTTCAGCGACAGCGTCACGACCGGAATCGACGCTTGCGGGTCGATCAGCAAGAACGGCACGAACACGCCGTGATCGAACCCGCGCGTGTTGTCGGTGGCGGCCGGCAGGCCGGCCGCTTCGAGCAGGCGCACGACCTGGTGGGCCAGCTCGGGCGCGCCGGGCGCCGGATAATTCAGCTTGTAGGTATGGGGCGGGAAGCCGTTGTAGTCGTAGATCATGGCCGGGTGTTCGTTGGTCGAGGCCGTGAAGACTTTTTCTTCCCAGTGGCCCGAGATCACGAGGATGCCTTTCGGCTTGCCCGGCAGCCGGTCGCCCAGGCCGCGCAGGAACGCTTCCAGGTCGTTCCAGGTATCGGCCGGGCCGCCCATCAACGTCCAGTCCATGAAGAAGCAGGGGCCGCCGCCGTGTGGAATGAAAAAGGTCGGCATGGTGGCCGGCGTCTGGTCCGCGCTCATTGTGTGTTCCCCTCAAGATGTCGATGCGGCGAGTATCGGCGAGCGCTGCGTGCTGGTCTTGAATCAGGGCGCAGCAAAACTTGTCGCGTTTTTCGGTTCGTTCAGCGATACGCCGCGAACACATTTTTTGTGCGCCGCAGTACAAGAATCGGCCGGCACATGTGAGGCATCCTGAATTGGTCGAGGCCAGCCGGCTTTGCGCTTTTACCAATCGAGGGAGTTGCAATGTCCAGTACAAACAAGATGCCCGTCCCGGGTACGCGCATTAACTGGCCAGGCGTGATGATCGCGCTGGCCCTGAGTGCCCAGGCGGCGCATGCCGCGCCGGATTCACCTGCGCCCGAGCCGGCGCCAGCGGATGCGCCGGAACCGCAGGCCAAGTCGGAAGGCGGCATCGAGAAGATCATCGTCACCGCCGAAAAACGGCGCGTCAATCTGCAAGAGGCGCCGTTGGCCGTCACCGCGATTTCGGGCGATGCGCTGGGCAAGGCCAACGTGGTCAACCTGGCTGGCCTGAATGGCCAGGTGCCGGGCATGTCGATCTCCAAGAGCGCCGGTTTCGAAACCGTGGTGACCGTGCGCGGTGTCGGCTCCGAGACGCCGCAAGCGTCGCTGCAAACGCAGCCCGGCGTCTCGCTGCACGTCGATGGCGTGTATATCGCCAACAGCATTTCGCTCAATCAGAGCCTGTTCGATCTGGACCGCCTTGAAGTCCTGCGCGGCCCGCAGGGCACGGTGTCGGGCATGGCCTCGACCGGCGGTACCATCAACCTGGTGAGCAAGCAGCCCAAGCTCGGCGAGACCAGCGGCAGCGGTGACATCAGTGTCGGCAACTACCACCTCACGCAGGTGCGCGCCGCGGTCAATGTGCCGCTCGCCGAGACGGTGGCCATGCGCGCGTCGCTGCAGAAATACGACCACGATGGCTTCGCGCGCTCGACTTACGGCTTCGATCTCGACGCAGCGCACGACGCCAGCGGCAAGCTTGCGTTCTTGTGGAAACCGGGCAGCAATTTCACGGCCACGCTCACCGGCCAGTGGTACCGCGCCAACCAGCCCGGCGCCGCGCAAAAGAATATCCTCGATCCGAATCCGAACCCGCGCGTGCTCACGCAGGATTACGCGAGCCGCTTCAAGCTGGGCGCCGACCTGTACGCGCTGAACCTGGAGTATGCGCTGCCGTGGGCCACGCTCAAATCGATCACCAGCTCGCAGCGCCTCGACCACCAGCAACGCATGAACGGCTCGCGGCTCGACTACGCGACGCTGGGCCGCTACGACAACGTCGCTGCCTGGAACACGAAGCTCGACAACTACACACAGGAGTTCTCGATCGCCTCGCTGCCGGGCGGGAAGGTCGACTGGCAGGCCGGCGTGTTCCTGATGCGCCAGAACAGCAATGGCTATGTGGTCGAATTCGCCGGCACCGATGCCAATCCCAACTTCGATCTGCCGCCACGGCCGTTCACCGTGCGGCCGTACAATCTGCTGTTCACGCAGGACGCCTACGGAGAGCGCAAGTCGTATGCAGTCTTCACACAAGGCACTTACCACGTCAGTGACGACCTGCGCCTGACGGCCGGCGCCCGCTATAACCGTGACGAGATCAGCGGTGGTACTGGTAACTGGTTCCAGAACACCACCAGCAAACCGACCGGCAAGCTGGAAGCCAACTACGACCTCGCCGAGCAAAGCATGGTCTACGCCAGCCTCACGCACGGCTACAAACCGGGTGGCGTCAACAACAATCCGCGCTCGGTGATGGTGGCGCACCTGTTCGAACCCGAGTCGATCAACGCGTTCGAGATCGGCTCCAAGAACCAGTTCCTGAACAATAAACTGCGCGTGAACGTGGCGGCCTTCCTGTACGACTACCGCAACCTGCAATACCTGGCCAACGATCCGAATCCTTACCAGGGCGGGATCGCGAACGTTCCAAAGGTGCGCTCGCGCGGCATCGAGGCCGAAGTGTCGTACCTGGCGCTGGAAAACCGCCTGCGCCTGAACGGCAACCTGACCTTCATGCGCAGCAAGGTCGTGGGCGACTACTTTACCTACGACGCTGCGGGCATCGCGTCGGCAGTGGCCACGACAGCTGGTTGCGGCTCGTACTACACCAGCTATCCGACGCCGGCCTGCGCTGCTGCACTGGTGCCGAAGGCGCAGAACCTGAACGGCCAGTCGACGGCGAAAACGCCGAAGTGGCAAGGTTCGTTCAATGCCGCCTACGCGCTGCCGCTGTCGAGTGGTATCGTCACCCCGCGCCTGGAAGTGATCTACCGCGGCGATTTCATCTACCGCATGTTCAACCAGGGCGGTCTGGATCAGGTGCCGAGCTACACGCTGGTGAATTTGCACGTCGACTATAAGCCGAACGACAATAACTGGACGTTCTCGCTGTCGGCGTCGAATCTGGGCAACAAGAACGGCATCAACTCGCGCTTTACCGACCCGTATGGCATCGGGCAGACCAGCAATGAATATATAGCGCCGCGGCAGATCATCGCCAAGGTGGGCTACGAATTCTGACGTGGCTTGAGTTCCAACGAGGCCGGCGCAAGCCGGCTTTTACGTTTTCGTGAAAGGCATTGTATGTACCGAGTTCGTTTGCATCGCACCTTCCTGGGTGCAGCACTTGCCGGCCTGTTCCTGCCGGCGGCGTCGTTCGCCCAGTCATTGCAGGCCCGCGTCACCGGTGGCGCCATCGAGGGCGTCAGCACAGCTGGCGTCGACGCTTTTCTTGGCATGCCGTTTGCCGCCGCGCCGGTGGGCGAGTTGCGCTGGCGCCCGCCGCAACCCGTCGCCGCCTGGCCCGGCGTGCGCCCGGCGCGCGCGGTCGGCAACGACTGCGTCCAGGACAGCGCCAGCAATCCGCTGCCGCCCGGTTACCAGAACGCGGCCTCGGAAGACTGCCTGTACCTCAATGCGTGGCGGCCGGCCGGCGCCAGCAAGCCGTTGCCGGTGATGGTCTGGATCCACGGCGGCGCCTTCATCATGGGGTCCGGGTCGCTGCCGATCTACGATGGCAGCGCGCTGGCGCGCAAGGGCGTGCTGCTGGTGACGCTCAATTACCGCCTGGGGCGCTTCGGCACCTACGCCCATCCGGCCCTGAGCGCCGAACAACGCGGTGCGCCGCTCGCCAACTACGGCTTGATGGACCAGATGGCCGCGCTGCGCTGGGTCCGCGCCAATGCGGCCGCCCTCGGTGGCGATCCGAAGAATGTCACCGTGTTCGGCGAGTCCGGCGGCGCGTCGTCGGTCAACTTCCTCTTGACGTCACCGCTGGCGCGCGGCCTGTTCGACAAGGCGATTTCGCAAAGCGGCGGCGCCAGCAACGCGCCGGCGCCGTTCGCCGCGTTCGAAGCGACGGGCCAGGCCTGGGCGCGCAGCAAGGGCGTACCGGACGGCGACCTGGCCGCGCTGCGCGCGCTCCCGGCAGCGACCGTGCTGGACGCCCCGGTGCGCGCCGTCGCCGCGCCGGTACTCGACGGCCAGCTGGTCGTGCACGATACGGCCACTGCCTTCCGCCTCGGGACGGCGGCCCCGGTGCCGTACCTGACCGGCGCCAACGATTACGAGCAAAGCCTGATGAAATGGATGCCGGGTGCTGGCCCCGCGATGCTGCAGAAGATGGGCGCCACGGGCGAGCGCATCCTGGCCGAGTACCTGACATCCGGCGTCACGCGCGAAGACGCGACGGGGCGCATGTGGGGCGAGATGGCGATGGTCGAACCGACGCGGCGCCGCGCCAAATTCCAGGCCGCGCGCGGCGTCCCGGTCTGGCTGTACCGCTACAGCTACGTGCCGGAAGCGCTGCGCGCCACGGTGCCGGGTGCGGGGCACGACAATGAAATGGAAATGGTGTTTGCCACGCCGTCGGCGCGGGCACGCCCCGGCTGGAGCGCGAACGACCAGAAGATGGCCGAGATGGTCAGCAACTACTGGGTGGCGTTTGCCAGCACGGGCAACCCCAACGTCGCGGGCCAGCCGGCGTGGCCGCAGCTCACGCCCCAGCAAGACCACCTGCTGGAGTTCTCGAAGACTGGCGCCGTACCCGTGACCGGCTTTGGCCGCACCCGCCTCGATCTGCTCGAGGCGGCCAATCCTTAGATTGCTTCCTGAGCCGTCACCAATGCTGGCGCTGCCGATCCCGCGCAGTGCCAGCAAATCCAGCTGATCACCATCCCGCTGGCCATCCCCGCCGCCAGCAGGAACGCACTGTCGAACAGCGCCGGTGCGACAAACGCCGCCACCAGCGCGAAGATCAGCATCTGCACGAAATTCTGCACCGACGCGGCCAGCCCGCGCATTGCCGGGTACAGGTCGAGCGTCATGATCGTCATCGGCGGCAGCACCAGCGCCAGGCCGAAGGTGTAGACGAAGATCGGCAGCACGGCCCACGGCACAGTCGCCGTGAACGTCCACGTGTAAGCCAGGTTGGCCGCGACGGCGACGACCATGATGCCAAAGCCTGCCCGGATCATCGCTGCCCCGGAGTGGCTGTGCGCGAGCTTGGCGCTGATGGCCGAACCGGCGACAAAGCCGCCGATCATCGGCACGAACAGCCACGCGAACGCTGTCTCTGGCAAACGCAGCACGCCCATGATGAAGCTGGCGGCCGAGGCCACGTACAGCGCGAAGCTGCCGAACAGGGCGCCGATGGCAAGACTGCGCAGCAAGAAGCAGCGGTTGCCCAGCGCCGCGCCGAAGCGGCGCAGGATGGTCGCCGCATCGAACGGATGGCGCGCAACGGGCGTGAGCGTCTCGGGCAGCAGGCGCGCGCAGGCCAGGCCCAGGATCAGCGCGAGAACGGCCATCAGCGCGAAGCTGGCGCGCCAGCCGAACGTCACCTGCAGCCAGCCGCCGACGATCGGGGCGACTGCCGGCGCCACGCCGAACACCATCATGATCTGCGCGATCATGCGCTGCGCGGCGGCGCCCTGCAGCAGGTCGCGCACCAGCGCCTGCCCGACCACCATGCCGGCGCCGGCCGACAGCCCCTGCAAGCCGCGAAACAGCAGCAGCTGGCCGAAGGTCTGCGCCAGCGCGGCGCCGACCGAGGCGGCGCAGAACAGCACCAGCGAAAACAGGATGACGGGGCGGCGCCCGAACGAATCGGACAGCGTGCCGTAGAACAGCGTCATCAACGCATACGCGAACAGGTACACGCTCAGCGTCTGCTGCACCAGCGCCGGGCTGATGGCGAAGTGGTGGGCGAGGGCGACGAACGAGGGCAGGTAGGTATCGGTCGCGAACGGGCCGACCATCGCCAGCCCGGCCAGTAACAGGGTCAGGATCCAGGGTTTCAAGATAGTCCTTCAGCAGAATCAGGGAGGGGAGCGACAGGCGTGCCGCTCGCTCAGCCCGAAAACGTCATCCCCGCGCAGGCGGGGATCCAGGTTGCACGCGCACCACCGACGCATATCGCAGTGGCGGTGCAACTGACTTGGATCCCCGCCTTCGCGGGGATGACGTTCGCGGCTGGCTGAACGGCATGGGCGCCGCGCCATGCGGTTACTGCGCGTCGAACGCCGTCGACATCGAGACCGGCAGCCACTTGCCCATCGCGGCCTGGACCTGGGCCTGCTTCTGGGTGGCGTAGAACAGTGCATCGGCGCCCAGCAGCAGTTGCAGCGGCGGTTCGGCATGATCGGCCATGTCCAGCACGACGCGGGCCAACCGGGCCGGGTCGCCCGGCTCGTGGCCATGGTGGCCGGCCATGATGCGTTCGGCGTCGCGTGCGGCGCCTTCGTAGTCGTCGATGCGCGCGGCGGTCTTCGTCATCGACCGACCGGCGTGGTCGGTGCGCATGCCGCCCGGTTCCAGGTTGATCACGTGGATACCCAGGTGCGCCACCTCGGCGCCAAGGGTCTGCATGATGCCTTCGAGTGCGTGCTTGGTGCCGCAATAGATGCCGGTGCCGGCCCAGGTGGCCACGCCGCTGACCGAACTGATATTGATGATGCGGCCCGCGCGGCGCCGGCGCATGGCCGGCAGCACCGCCTGCGCCGCCGCCAGCGCGCCGAACACGTTGACGTCGAACTGGGCGCGCGCCTCGGCCAGGCTGGTCTCTTCGACCGCGCCCAGGATGCCGTAGCCGGCGTTGTTGACCAGGATGTCGATGCCGCCAGTGCGCATTTCGACGCTGGCCACGGCCGCATGCAGCGCCGCTTCGTCGCGCACATCCAGCACGCAGCCGATGGCCCGGCCAGGGGCCAGCGTCTCGAAGATTTCCAGGTCTTGCGCGCTGCGCACCGTGCCGGCGACGGAATCGCCCCGCGCCAGCGCCGCCACGGCGATCGCCTTGCCCAGGCCACTGGTCACGCCCGTGATGAACCAGGTTGTCATGCCATCCTCCAGCTGTTCGGCAAGACCCAGCCGTTCTTGTACGGTTGATAAACGAGCGACCTGGCGTGCACCACGCTCGAGACGCCCTGCATCAGCGGCAGCGAGTAACCTTGCTCGACGGCCCAGGTTTCAAAGGCCTTGTAGCCGGCCATCCGCTTGGCCGTGTCCATCTCGGCGAGAAGCGGATCCAGGCGCGGCGACACGTCGGCGCTGCGCCAGACCGAGAACATCACCTTCGGATTGAGGTAGGCGCCGATCGACAGTTCCGGGTCGCCCGTCGAATTGGTCCACAACGACAGTGCCGGGCCTTCGAGCTTGCCGACTTCGACCTTGGAAAAGTATTGGGCCAGTTCGATGGTCTCGAGTGCTGCATCGATGCCGACCTTTTGCCACATCTGCACGATCGCGCGCGCCATCTCGAAATCGTTCGGGTACACGCCCTTGGTGGAGAAGAACCTGAACTTGACCGTCTTGGCCGCGCTGTAGCCGGACTTGGCCAGCAACGCCCTGGCCGTATCCGGCGCGAACGCGAATCTGGCGCCGGCGTCGAACGTCGGGGTGCCCGGCGCCGAGGCGCGCGCCTGGGGCGCGGCCACGCCATTGAAGAAGGCTTTGCTCAGCGCGGCCTTGTCAATGGCGTGGTGCATCGCCAGTCGCACATTGCGGTCCGTGAGCGCGCCGCTGTTGACCATGTGGATGATGAAGCTGTCGACCGTCGGCGTGAGCGCGGTTTTCAAGGCCGGAACCCGGGCCAGGCGCACGGCGTCGCGGATCGGCAGGTTGGTCGCCAGCGCCAGTTGCCCCGACTGCACGCCCGATACGCGCGTGGTCGCATCCTTCACGACCTGGATCGTCACGTTCGGCACCTTCGCCACGCCGCGCCAGTGCTTGTCGAACGCCTGCAGCACGATGCGCGAGTCGCGCTGGTAGCCGGCCAGCTTGTACGGGCCGGTGCCGATCGGTTTTTCCATAAAGGCGGCCATGCCCACTTTTTCGATATACGCCTTGGGCAGCACGAAGGCGCCCGCGTAGCCGAGGTACTGCGGCGCGCTGATGAACGGCTGCGACAGGTGGATCACGGCCCTGGTCGGCGAGGGCAGCTCCATCTTCGTGACGTTGTTCCAGATGAAGCCCAGTTGCAGCGACTTGTCGGCGCGCGGCCGGTCGAAGAAGGTGTACTTGAAGTCGCTCGAGGTCATCTTGTCGCCGTTGTGGAACAGGACGTCGTCGCGAAACTCCAGTTCGAGCACCAGGCCTTTCTGGTCGAGCCAGCGCCAGGCCTTGACCAGGCCCGGCTGCAAGACCGAGTCGCTCGAATACTCGAGCGGCTGGTCGAAGAGGCATTTATACAGCGGCATCAGCTGCGGCGCGATGCGGCTGGTGGGGTCCCAGTTATAGACGTCGAACGGGAAGGCGATGCTGATGGAGGCGGGCGCCGGCGCCGCGCCTGCGGTGCGGATGCCCCAGTATGGGCCGAGCAGGGCACCGATCCCGAGGGCGCTGGTCTTGACGAAATTGCGACGTTCCATGAGTTTCCTTTGATACGTGCTAGAACCGGGTTGCATGACGTTGATGCTGCAATGCTCAATACGGGCGGTCGCCCTTGACCCACAGGCGGTGCATCTCGCGGATGTACTTCTTGTCGTCGAACAGGGTCCCGGTGTGCATCGTGCAGCGGTTATCCCACATCAGCACGTCGCCGACCTGCCACTTGTGGCGATACACGAACTGCTCTTGCGTGCCATACGCAACCAGTTCATCGACGAGGGCCAGCGCGTCTTCGGTCGACAGGCCGGGAATGCCCTTGACCGTGCCGCTGCTCGGCCACAGCGCCTTGCGGCCATTGGCCGGGTGCGTGCGGACCAACGGGTGCATCACGTCCGGGCTGTCGGCCAGCTGCTCGGGGGTGAGCTTGCGGCGGTTGAAGTCGCGCGTTTCCATGAAGTGCTGGTAGCTGTGGTGCACCTGGAGCGGATCGAGTTCGGCGCGGCGCTCGGCCGGCAGCGAATCGTAGGCGGCGACCATGTCGGCCACCAGCGTGTCGGCGCCTTCGGGCGGCACTTCCACCGCGTACAGCATCGTGCACATCACGGGTTCCTGCTTGTACGAATAATCGGTGTGCCAGCCGACGCCGTCGTTGTGGATGCCGATCGGCTTGCCGTCCAGGATGCGGTTCGACAGCCGGTACACCAGCGGGTGCGTCGGCATCGTGTATTCCTTGAGCGTGTGCTGTTCGGGCTCGCCGAACTGGCTGACGAAGCGCACCAGCGCATCGGCATCCATGGTCTGGTTGCGCAGCAGGATGGCGCCGTTCAGGTGGAAGGCCGCGACGACGCTGGCCAGTTCTTCGTCGCTGGCGGTGGCCAGGTCGACGCCGGCGATCTCGGCGCCGAAGTTGTTCTTGAGTTTGCGGATTGCCAAAGCGGGGCTGGCGTGCAGGGCGGCGTTCATACGGGACTCTCTCGATAATGGTGGTGCAGGCATGGTGGGAAGTCGGACGACGGGCCGGCCATCAGAACAGCGACAGCCACCAATAACATTTACTAAAGCAACATTCAAACCAGCTGGCAGTGCAATCCACGATGGGCTCTCCCTGGGCGCAGCATGGCGCCGTTGACTGTGCACCCAGCTTACGGTCGGGCGCCAAGACGCTCTTGCTTCACGACGACCGGCGTCTTGTGTTTTCGTGCGCCGCCATTCCCGGTGTGCACGCATATAGCCTTTCGGCATCAAGCTGGTGAAACGGTGCACGGTTTTCGCGCACACAGCGCGCGCCATGCCCGCCATTCCGTCCGCATATCGCGCTTATTTCTTTGGCACAAAAATTGCGTCTGTTTTGGTACGTACTCTGACTAATTACTCAGGAGGGCATCACATGCAACCGGAAGCATTGAAGTCATGGAAGTGGTCAAGTAACCAGATCGGAAGCGCGGAACGGCAGCATGCCTGGAGCGATACCCTCAACCGCATCTCGATGCCCGGCGCGCTGGCGCAGGGGCAGCGCGAATTCCACGGCAATGTCTGCAGCGTCGTCTCGCCGCTGGGCATTGAATTTTCGCTGCTGGAAGCGTCGCCGCAAACGATCTCGGGCCGGGTCGAGGAATCGGCCGGCGCCGTCTGGCTGGCGCTGCTCATCTCGGGCACCTACGAACTCAATGACGGCGGCCGATGTATCCCGCTGCAATGCGGCGACATCATCTACGGGCCCGGCGGGCGCGATTCGACGCTGGAAGTGACGGACGAATTTCGCCTGCTGTACGTGAATATTCCTTCCGGCCTGCTGCATCCGCGCCTGCTCAATCCCGGCACGATGCAGCCCGGCGCGCTGCCGACACAGGCCGGCGGCAACCGCGTGTTTGCCGCCATGCTCGGCTCGATCGCCGACAACCTGTCCGACCTGACCGCCACGCAGATGCGGCCGATCGAGATGTCGCTGTCCGAATTCATCATCGCCGCGCTGGCCGAGGAATCGTCGTTCCGCAGCTTTGGCAACGTGGCGCGCTCGATCCACTTCCACCGCATCTGCCAGGCCATCGAAGCCGTGCTCGGCGACCCGGAGCTGTCGGTGCGCAGCATCGCCGAGAGCCAGCACGCGTCGTCGCGCTATGTGCAGAAGCTGTTCGAGGAAGCGCAGCTGAGTTTTGGCCAGTACGTGCGCCAGCGCCGGCTGGCGCAATGCCGCAAGGACCTGGCCAGCGCCGCCTACCAGAACCTGTCGATCCTCGATATCTGCTTCCGCTGGGGCTTCAACGACGCCGCGCACTTCAGCCGCAGCTTCCGCGCCGAATTCGGCGTCACGCCGCGCGAGTACCGCCAGAGCCAGCTGGGCAAGCGCCTGCAATAGGGATGCACAATGAAAAAGGCCCGCCAGTTGGCGGCCTGAAGACCGTCATTCCCGCGCAGGCGGGAATCCAGGTCATTTGCCGAGCCACTGCGATATGCGCTTGTGGTTCGCGTGAGCCCTTGGATTCCCGCCTGCGCGGGAATGACGGTGTTGAAGCTGGCGAAAGAATCGCCGCGATACAGCGCCGGCTAACCCACCGCGGCAATCGGAATCCGGCGTGCCCCCGCTGTCTGCTGGCTGCGCGTGGCCAGGTAGCGCTGTACCAGCCAGTGGTTGAACGATTGCTGCGCCTGCTCTTGCCACGAGTAGCGGCCCCGCACGGCGAAACGCGAGCGCAGGCCGATCTGCACCTGGCGGTCGACATCCAGGTCCTGCTCGACGATCTCCGACACCGAATTGAGCGTCATCTCCAGCCGCTTGAAGTACAGCTTGTCCTTCATTGCGCCCGGCGCCATCAGCACGCCTTGGTCCATGATGTGGGTTTCGGCCGAATCGGCGCGCAGGATCATGAACAGGATCATGTCGGCATTGATCACCAGCGACAGCGTCGGCGGCAGGTTCACGAACAGCATGCGGTTGCGTTCCTCTTCGGTCAAGGCCGGAAAGACCGGGAACACGGTTTTTTGCGTGACGTTGAAGGCGGCGTCGGGGTGGGTCGTGCCGTTGAAGCGGTAGTAACCGGCCGTGTCGTCGGGCAGGTCGTCCGGGAAGCTGGCCAGCGAACTGGGCACGAAATCGTGCAGCGGGCCCATATGCAGCTTGTTCGCGTGGTAGCCGTCGTTGTTATTCTCGAACATGACCTTCCAGTTCCAGGCGTAGCGCGTGCCGGGTTCGGGGCGCGGGCCTTCGGCGATGTCCATCCGGTAGTTGGCGACCACCTTGTCGATGGCGGCCAGGCGCGGCGCCAGCGGCGTGGCCAGCGGATCGAAATTGACGAAGATGAAGCCCTGCCACAACTCCACCTGCAGCGTCGGCAGGCAGAAGTCCTTCTTGTCGAAGCCCTCGGTCTGCTCCATCGCCGGCGCGCCGATCAATTCGCCGTCGAGCGAATAGGTCCAGTGGTGGTACGGGCACAGGAAGGCGCGAGCATTGCCGGCGCCTTCAGCCACCAGCATCGCGCGGTGCTGGCACACGGCCGACATCGCCTTGATCTCGCCCTTGGCGTTCTTCGCGATCAGGAGCGGCTCGCCGATGATCTCGGTGCTGAAGTAGTCACCCGGCTTGGCCACCCACGAGGCGCGGCCGACGCACAGCCACTCGTGGTTGAAGACAGCCTCTTTTTCGAACTCGTAGAAGGCGGTGTCGGTGTAGCACAGCGGCGGCAGCGTGTTGGCCTGTTCGACCTTGAGCGCCGACGTGCCGAGTTCATCAAAAAACGCCTGGTCCGGGAATCCCATCATGTCTCTCCAATTAGCTGTTCGCGGGTATGCACTGTCAAGGAGCGGCTGGTGCCCTCCAATACAGCCATGGTAGTGATGCCCCGGCGCCGATTCTTGCCGTCCCACGCACGAGAAATAGACTATCCGGCCCCGCCGGCGACATGCAGTTTCAGCGTAGAACCCGTGCGCCCGTCGTCAAGAAGCGGCGGGGCGCGCTGCTTATGATGCTTGCACGGCGCCTTGCCTCACGCCATCCACTTCAGTCGACATAGGCCATTCATGCCCACCTTATTGCCCGCTGCCGCTCCCGCTAATCCAGCCCGCCAGGTGTCTGCGCCGGTGCCTGCCATCGAACTGCTGCTGCAGGGCGGCGCCACCCTCCTGGTGCTGGCCCAGCGTATCTGCACCCGCGTCTTGATGATGCTGGTCGTCGCGCTCGTGGTGTTCGTCGTGCTGCGCCTGCTGCCGGTGAACCCGCTCGGGATGCTGCTGCCGGCCACCGCCACCCACGCCGATGTCGACGCGCTTGCGCACACGATGGGTTTCGACCGGCCCGTGTGGATGCAGTTCGGGATCTGGATCGGGCAGGTGGTGCGCGGCGACTTCGGCACCTCGATCCAGTCGGGCCTGGCCGTCGGCGCCATGATCGTGCAGGCGCTGCCCACCACCTTGCAGCTGATCTTCTGCGGCCTGCTGCTCGGGGTCGGGCTGGGCGTGGCCAGCGGCTTGCTGGCGTTTCGTTATCTGGGCCGGCCGCTCGAGCGGGTGCTCGATGTCGGCGGCAGCGTCGCCATCTCGGTGCCTGATTTTCTGTGGGCGATCCTGATGATCCTGGGCTTTGGCATCGCGCTGCAATGGCTGCCGTTCCTGGGCCCGATCGATGCGGCGATCGCGCTGCCGCGCGTGACTGGCTTCACGCTCGTCGATGCGGTGCTGACCGGCGACATGACGGCGCTGCGCAGCGCCGCCGCGCACCTGGTCATGCCGGTGCTGGCGCTAGCGCTGGGCATCGCGCCGCCGCTGATGCGTATCCTGCGTTCGAGCCTGATCGAGGTCTATAACGAAGACTATATCGTCGCCGCGCGCCTGCGCGGCGTGTCGGACAACCGCATCCTGTTCGCGCACGCGCTGCGCAACGCGGCGCTGCCGACGCTGTCGATGATCGGCATGCAGGCCGGCGCCATCATCGGCGGCACGCTGCTGCTCGAGACGATCTTCAGCCTGCCCGGCATCGGCAACATGATGGTAGGGGCGATCGCCACCCACGACCTGCCGGTCATCCAGGGCCTGGCCCTGACCTATTCGGCGGCGGTGCTGGCCATGAACATGCTGACCGATGCGCTGCTGGTCCTCGTCAACCCTCGATTGCGCCTGTCATGAACCACAAACTCTCGCTTCCCCTGATGCGCGTGCCGCGCGTGTTTGCGCTGCTGGCCGAACCGCGCGCGCTGTTCGGCGTCGTCGTGCTGCTCGCGCTGGCCATCGTGGCGCTGGCCGCGCCCACGCTCGCGCCGCACCTGCCCAACGAGCAGGACCTGGTCAACACGCTGCTGCCGCCGATGTGGGTGGAGGGCGGCATGGCCAGCTTCCCGCTCGGCACGGACGCCCTCGGCCAGTGCATCCTGTCGCGCCTGATATACGGCGCCCAGGTCACCGTCATCATCGCCACCGTGGCGCCGCTGGGCGCTGCCGCGCTGGGCTGCCTGCTGGCGCTGGTGGCCGGCTATTGCGGCGGCGTGGTCGACTGGGTGATCCTGCGCGTGGTCGATGTCTGGATGTCGTTTCCCGCCATCGTGCTGGCGCTGGTGCTGATGGTGGTGCTCGAGCCCAGCCTGACCAATGTGATCATCGCGATCGTGCTGGCCGACTGGACGCGCTTTTGTCGCATCATCCGCAGCGAAGTGGTGGTGCTGCGCCGGCGCGAATACGTGGCCGCGGCGCGCATCGCCGGCGCCCGCCACTGGCAGGTGATCGTGCGCGACATCGTGCCCGGCATCCTGCCGATGCTGATCTCCCTGATCAGCATCGAGATGGGCGTGGCGGTCGTGGCCGAGGCGATCCTGTCGTTTGTCGGGCGCTCGGTGCAGGCCGACGTGCCGACCTGGGGCACGATGGTGGCCGACGGTCTGCAGAATGTCTTTTCTTCGCAGTGGGGCCTGATCCTGCCGGTGCTGTGCCTTGTGGTGACGGTGCTGGCCACCACCATGCTCGGCGACGGCCTGCGCCGCAGCGCCGATCCGCGCCTGCTGGGGCGCGGGAACAAGAAAGGAGCGCAATGATGCAGATGGCAGAACACGAACTGGCGCTGGGCACGCCCCTGCTCGAGGCGCGCGGCCTGTGCGTGGCGCCGCGCGGCGTGGAGGGCGGCGACGTGCTGCGCATGATCGACTTCACGTTGCGGCCGGGCCGCACGCTGGGTCTGGTGGGCGAATCGGGCGCCGGCAAGAGCATGCTGGGGCGCGTCATCGCCCGCCAGCTGCCCGACAACTTTGCGGTCAGCGGCGGCCAGCTGCTGTTCGAGGGCCGCGACTTGCTGGCCATGCCGGCGCCTGAACACCGCGCGCTGCTCGGGCCGCGTATCGCCTTCATTCCACAAGAACCGATGACGGCCCTGAACCCCGTGCGCACCGTTGGCGACCAGTTCACCGAGCACCTGCGCCGGCTCGGCGTGCCAAGGTCGGGATGCCGCGCGCGTGCGCAGGCGGCGCTGGACGAAGTGCGCCTGCCGCCGGGCGTGATGGACAAATACGCATTCCAGCTCTCGGGCGGCATGTGCCAGCGCGTGATGATCGCGATGGCGTTCGCGGGCGATCCGGCGCTGGTCATTTCCGATGAAGCGACGACGGCCCTCGATGCCGGCAGCCAGGCGCACGTGGTGACGTTGATCCGCGCCATGCAGGCGCGGCGCGGCACGAGCGTCATCTTCGTCACGCATGACCTGGCCCTGGCCGCGCACGTGTGCGACGAACTGGCCGTGCTGTATGCGGGCGAAGTGGTCGAGAGTGGCCCGGCGCGCGCCGTGACGGGCGCCGCCCGCCACCCGTACACGCGGGCGCTGCAGCGCGCCAATCCGACCCTTGATGGCCCGCGCCGGCTGCTGCAGCCGCTGCTCGGTCATATGCCGGGCATCACCGACTTTTCCAGCCTGGCCGGCTGCCGCTTCCAGCCGCGCTGCACGGTTGCGCTGCCCGAGTGCAGCACCATGCTGCCAACGCTGGCCCCGGCCGTGCCCGGCCACTGCCTGCGCTGCTGGCACGGGCCCAACGCGCCGCAGGCGCCGCTGGCCGACGATGGCGCGCCGCTCGACAACGGCCCGCTGAAAACCACCGACGCCTTCTTGCAGGTGAAGTCGATCTGCAAGACCTACCCGGGGCGCGGCTGGCGCGGCAAGGGCGGCGTGGCGGCCGTCAAGGACATCAGTTTCGACATCGCGCCGGGCGAATTCGTCGGCATCGTGGGCGAGAGCGGCAGCGGCAAGTCGTCGCTGGGGCGCCTGGTGATGGGGCTGGAATCGGCCAGCAGCGGCAGCATCGTCCTGAACGGCCGGCCGCTGGGCGACTCGGGCGGCGAATGGACCCGCCGGATCGACTCGATCCAGATGATTTTCCAGGACCCGCGCTCGGCCCTGAATCCGCGCCGCCGCGTCGGCAGCCTGCTCACGCAGATGATGGAGAACCGGCCGAACCTGCACAGTGAGCGCCAGCGCCGCGCACAGGCGTTGCTGGCGGCGGTGGGCCTGGCGCCGGACATGGTCGACCGCTTCCCGGCCCAGATGTCAGGCGGCCAGCGCCAGCGGATCAATATCGGGCGGGCGCTGTGCGATGTGCCGCAACTGCTGGTGGCCGATGAAATCGTCTCGGGCCTGGACGTCTCGGTACAGGCGCAGATCCTCAACCTGCTGCTGCGCCTGCGCGCCGAGCACAAGGTGTCGCTGCTGCTCATTTCGCACGACCTGGCGGTGGTGCGCTACCTGTGCAGCCGCGTGATGGTGATGCACGGGGGCGAAGTGGTCGAGAGCGGCCCCACCGAACAGGTGCTCGGCGCACCGCAGCACCCGTACACGCGCAGCCTGCTGGCGATGGTGCCGCCAGCCGACCTGGGTGTGCGCTGGCCGCCGGCAAGCTAAGTAAGGGACTGCGGCGGGTGAGCAACTCCGCATGCGTCGGCAGTCAAGACGGGGTGCAGACCGGGATTTACAGTAAAGCCTGGTCAACACAGATAACGGAGCTCACCCCCATGCCACTCATTTCCGACGACATCGAAGGCCGCAAGGACGTCAAGCCATCGGCCCTGCACCAGCTGCCCGCCACGCCTTCCACCGTCCACTGGGGCTATTTCGATCCGGCGCTCGCGCCCGTGCTGCGCGTCAAGAGCGGCGACCTGGTGCACGCCGAGGCGGTCACCCATCACGCGGGCGATGCGCCCGACCTGATGATGGACGCCGCCGTGCGCAAGATCTTCACCGAGATTCCCGAAGCCGACCGCAACCCGGGCGTGCACATCATGACCGGGCCGATCTGGGTCGAGGGCGCCAAGCCGGGCGACATGATCGAAGTGCGTTACCTGTCGATGACCCCGCGCTTTCGCTATGGCTCGAACCTGGCCGCCAACTGGGGCTACCTGTACAAGGAATTCGACGAAAAAGAGCGCGTGACGATCTACCAGATCGACGCCAGCGGCAACAACGCGCGCGCCCATTACGCCTACGATTTCAAGGGCAAGTACCTCACGCCGGGCAAGATCATCGAGTGCCCGGAATGCGATCGCCAGAAGACGCTCGAAGGCGTGCGCATTCCCGTGCGGCCGCACCTTGGCACGGCCGGCGTGGCGCCCGATGTGCGCGGCCGCGTGAGCACGATTCCACCGGGCCTGCACGGCGGGAATATCGACAACTGGCGCATCGGCGCCGGCGCCACGATGTATTACCCGGTGGCCGTCGATGGCGCCCTGTTCTCGATCGGCGACCCGCACATCTCGCAGGGTGACGGCGAGATCAGCGGCACCGCCATCGAGGCGTCGCTCGACGTGGTCTTCCAGATCATTTTGCGCCGCGATTTCCATTTTCCGTCGCCGCTGCTCGAGACGGTCGACAGCTGGATCGTCCACGGTTTCGGCGACGATCTCGACCAGGCCATGCGCGCCGCGTCGCTCGACATGCTGCATCTGCTGAACGAACACCAGGGCCTGTCGCGCAACGACAGCTATTCGCTCATGAGCGTGGCGGCCGACTTTGGCGTGACGCAGGTGGTCGATACCCGCCAGGGTGTGCACGTGCGCATCGGCCGCGGCATGTTCCCGCCCAAGGGCGAGAAACAATCCTGAGGCGACCGTGAACCGACTACCGGAAGGCATCATCGTGAACGAACTGCAGCTGACCATCATCAGGAAGACCGAAGAGGCCAACGACATCTTCAGCTTTGAATTCGGCTGCCCGTTCGGGATCGAGCTGCCGCCGTTCGAGGCCGGCGCGCACATCGACGTGCATGTGCGGCCCGGCCTGATCCGCCAGTACTCGCTGTGCAACGATCCGGCCGAGCGGCACCGCTACGTCATCGCGGTGCTGTGCGACGCCGATTCGCGCGGCGGCGCGCTGACCCTGCACCGTGAACTCGAAGAAGGCGACACCATCACCGTGGGCACGCCGCGCAACCTGTTTCCGTTGGTACCCGCTGCGCGCACATTGCTGATCGGCGGGGGCATCGGCATCACGCCGCTGCTCGGCATGGCCGAATGGCTGAACCACGCCGGCGGCGCCTACCAGATGCACTACTGCGCGCGCAGCCCGGGCCACGCGGCGTTTCGCGCGCGCCTCGCCGACCCCGTGTTCGACGGCCGCGTGCACTTTCACTTCGACGACGGCCTGTCCGAGCAAAAGATGGCGCTGCCGGCGCTGCTGGCCGACGCCGATCCCGACCTGCACCTGTACGTGTGCGGCCCGACCGGGTTCATCGACTACGTGGTCGACGCCGCGCGCGACCATGGCTGGCAACCGGCCAATATCCACCGCGAGTACTTCACCAACCAGGATCTCGACAAGACCGGCGACGGCAGCTTCGAGATCGAGATCGCCAGCACCGGCGCCGTGCTGGCGGTGGCGGCCGACGAATCGGCCAGCAGCGTGCTGATCCGGCATGGCTACACGATCCCGATCAGCTGCGAGCAGGGCGTGTGCGGCAGTTGCCTGACGGGCGTGCTGGCGGGCGAGCCCGATCACCGCGACCTGTGCCTGTCGGACGACGAGCGCGCCTGCAACAACCAGTTCACGCCGTGCTGCTCGCGGGCCAAGGGCACGCTGGTGCTGGATCTGTAGGCCCGGTTGCATCCGCGTGGTTGAGCCGTCGCTCGACCGCTTCACTCTGGCGCGCTTGCGCCGGCCTGCATCTCCATGACAGCGGCGCGCTTGTCCAGCAAGTGCCGCGCCAGGATACTGGCCAGCCGCTCGCCATCGCGCGTCTCGAGCGCCTCGATCATGTCGATGTGATCGTGCACCGCGCGCTCCCACTTGCCGGGCTTGAAGTTGGACTTGAAGCGCAGCGCCTGCAAGCGCCGGTTGATGCCAAGGAAGGTCTGGTGGAGCACGCCATTGCGGGCCGCGAGGTTGATCAGTCTGTGAATTTCCTGGTTGCAATCGTAGTAGCCGGGCATGTCGTCCCGCGCCTTGCAGTCGAGCATCGCTTCATGCAGTCGCTTGATCTCGGCCAGTTCGGCCGGCGTGATGCGCTCGCAGGCGAGCTTGCCGGCCATGGCTTCCAGAGCGCTGACCAGCTCGAAGGTCTCCCAGATTTCCGCCGTCGACATCTTGTAGACCGACGCGCCACGGTTCGGTGCGATCTCGATCAGGCCCTCGACCGCCAGCACCTTGAGCGCTTCGCGCAGCGGTGTGCGCGAAATGCCCATCGTCTCGCATAGCGCGCGTTCATTCAGTTTCGTGCCGGGCGGCAGTACTGCCTCGACGATCAGGTGACGAAGGTGTTCGACGACCGTGTCGTGCAGACGCTGGCGCGCCAGGCGCACGACGGCATGCTCGCCCGTGCGCCCGGCTGCCCCCTGTACGTTCTGTTCTGACATTCGATATTCCTCGCTCATACCTCAATCACCCACCATCATCGTGGACTATTGGTATCAAAGCAAGCGGACTTGAGATCTGGAAGGCAAGGGAAGCAATCAATGCGGAGCTTGATTTTGCTCAAGCTTGTTCTTGATAATTGCAACCGGAAGTCGTCGTCAGCGGGTCACGGACTGCTAGAGTTATTTTGCATTCAAAATGCAAAACGACAGGTTCGCCTTGAGGAGAGTTGCATGCTGACACTGGATTTTCATCCCGCTGGTCGCCATTTCCTGCAGATTCCCGGACCCAGCCCGGTCCCGGACCGCATTCTGCGGGCCATGAGCTTGCCCACCATCGACCATCGCGGTCCGGAATTCGGTGCGCTTGGCTTGCAGGTGCTGGCCGGGATGGGGCAGATATTCAAGACCGACCAGCCGGTGATCATCTATCCGGCGTCCGGCACCGGCGCCTGGGAAGCGGCGCTGTGCAACACGCTGAGCCCCGCCGACCATGTGCTGATGGTTGAAACCGGCCACTTCGCCACGCTGTGGAAACGAATGGCCGAGGCCCTGGGCTTGCAGCCCGAGTTTATCGGACTGCCGGGCAACGAGGGCTGGCGCCGGGGTGTGCAGGCCGACCTGATCGAGGCGCGGCTGCGGCGCGACAGCGCGCACCACATCAAGGCCGTCTGCGTCGTGCACAACGAAACCTCCACTGGGGTAACGTCGGACATCCCCGCAGTGCGCGCCGCCATCGACGCCGCCGGCCATCCGGCGCTGTTGATGGTCGATACGATTTCCGGGTTGGCATGCAGCGACTACCGCCACGACGAGTGGGGCGTCGACGTGTCGATTTCCGGTTCGCAGAAGGGCCTGATGCTGCCGCCCGGGATCAGCTTCAATGCGGTGTCGAAAAAAGCCATCACGGCCAGCAAGACGTCGGCCATGCGCACGGCGTTCTGGGACTGGAACGAGATCATCGCCATGAACGCCAGCGGCTACTGGCCCTACACCCCCAACACCAACCTGCTGTACGGCCTGGCCGAAGCGCTCGACATGCTGCTCGGCGAAGGCCTCGCGAACACCTTCGCCCGCCACGAGCGCCTGGCGCAGGCGTGCCGGGCGGCGGTTAAGGGCTGGGGGCTAGAGATCCAGTGCGCCGATCCGGCCGTGTATTCGCCGGTGCTGACCGGCGTGGTGATGCCCGACGGGGTGGATGCCGACGCGGTCCGCGCGCTGATCTACGAGCGCTTCAACATGTCGCTGGGCACCGGGCTTGGCAAGCTCAAAGGCAAGATGTTCCGCATCGGCCACCTGGGCGAGGCCAACGACCTGACCCTGATGGCCACGCTGGCCGGCTGCGAGATGGGCTTGCGGCTGGCCGGGGTCAGGCTGGCGGGCAGCGGCGTCCAGGCCGCGATGGAGGCGCTCGCCGCGCCGACTTCCACGCCCGACCTCAAAGGCGCCTGAGCACTTTCACCAGAACACCTGGAGACAACCATGAAATACCTGCGGTTTCGGGCGACCACGGTCATCCTCGTCATGCTGTGCCTGATGTATTTCATCACCTATCTCGACCGCGTCAACGTGAGCACGGCTGCTGCCGGCTTTGGCAAGGAATTTGACCTGAGCAAGACCGAGATCGGCCTGGTGTTTTCCGCCTTCGCCTATCCCTACCTGGTGTTCCAGATCATCGGCGGCTGGGTAAGCGACAAGTTTGGCGCCAAGCGCACCCTGATCGTGTGCGGCCTGCTGTGGGCGCTGGCCACGATCCTGACCGGCTTTGCCGGCGGTCTGGTCTCGCTGCTGCTGTGCCGGCTGCTGCTCGGTTTCGGGGAGGGCGCCACGTTTCCCGCCGCCACCTCGGCCATGTCGCGCTGGGTGCCCAGGGAACAGCGCGGCTTTGCGCAGGGCATCACGCACGCGTTCTCGCGCGTGGGCAATGCGGTGGCGCCGGCCGCCGTGGTATGGATCATGGCCACGCACGGCTGGCGCGAATCGTTCCATGTGTTCGGTGCGATCAGCCTGGTCTGGGTGGCTGTCTGGGCCATCACGTTCACCGAATATCCGGCCGACCATCCGCGCATCACACCGCACGAACTGGCGTCATTGCCGCCGCCGAAAAAGAAGAATGTTCTGGTACCGTGGGGGCCGCTGTTTCGCCGCATGATGCCTGTCGCGCTGGTGTATTTCTGCTATGGCTGGACGCTGTGGCTGTTCCTGAGCTGGATTCCGCAGTACTTCCTGCACAGCTACGACATGGACATCAAGAAGTCCGCCATGTTCGCCACCGGCGTGTTCTTCGCCGGCGTGGTCGGCGATACGCTCGGGGGCATCGTCAGCGACCGTATCCTCAAGAACACGGGCAGCCTCAAGAAGGCGCGCAGCTATATGGTGTCGGTCTGCATGCTCCTGACCCTGCTGGCGCTGCTGCCGATGCTGTTCACGCACAATGTGTACGTCGCGATCACGAGCCTGAGCGCCGGTTTCTTCTTTGCCGAAATGACGATCGGACCAATGTGGGCGATCCCGATGGATATCGCGCCCGATTATTCGGGCACCGCCAGCGGCATGATGAATACCGGCTCGGCGCTGGCCGCCATCATCTGCCCGGTGCTGTCGGGGTATCTGATCGACCGCACCGGCAACTGGGAATTGCCTTTCGTGGGCAGCATGATCCTGATGGCGCTGGGCATCGTGCTGGCGTTTCGCATGCAGCCCGAGAGCAAATTCCAGGGCGGCGATTTCCCGGTCGGGGCGGCGGTGGCGAATACGCCGGCCTGAGCCGACGTGCCCTTGCGGAGAAAAATACGATATCGATGCTCGGAAGTATTCGTTTGGCTGACGGACGCGAGGCCGTATCGTTGGCCGACCATGACCGCCAGCCACCACCGTTCCGAGTACCTGGACGCCACCCAGCAACTGCAAATCCGCCTCGAGCGCGAGCGGCGGCTGTGGTGGGCGCAGTGGCCGACCTGGCTCCTGATCGCCGTGATCCATGGCGGCTGGCTGGGCACGCTGGTGTTCTGGCGCGCGCTGGGCAACGTGCCGGCCACCGTGCTGATGGTCTGGTGGTGCGCCTGGTATATGTCGCTGCAACATGAGCTGATCCACGGCCACCCGACATCCAACCCTGCCATCAACAGGCTGTTCGGGTATCTGCCGCTGGCCGTCTGGTACCCGTACCGCCTGTACCGCGACAGCCATCTGCGTCACCATGTCGACGCCGACCTCACGCTGCCGGCGCGCGACACCGAAAGCAGCTACGTGTCGTCCGTGAGCTGGGATGGCATGAACCGCCCGCTGCGCGCGCTGCTGTGGTTGAACAAGACCTTCTGGGGCCGCCTGCTGGTGGGGCCGGCGATCGCGATTGCCAGCACCTGGACCCAGGCCGTGCGCCAGCCGCTGCGGGGCGATTGGCGCTACGTGCCGATGTGGCTCGGGCACCTGGCGATGCTGGGCGCGCTGCTGTGGTGGATCGACGCCCAATCCGGCGTCTCGCCCCTGTACTACCTGCTGGCGATCGCGTATCCGGCGCAGTCGCTGGCCATGATCCGGTCCTACTATGAACACCGCCCGGCCGACGAACACAAGCAGCGCATCGTGATCAACGAGGCGGGGCCGGTGTTCCGCCTGCTGTTCTTGAACAACAACTACCACCTGGTCCACCATGATTTTCCATCGCTGCCGTGGTATCTGCTGCCGCGGGTGTATCGCGCCCGGCGCAGCTGCTACATCGCGCGCAGCGGCGGCTTTCATGTGCGCGGCTATGGCCAGTTGATGCGACAATTCGGCTTCAAGCCGGTCGATGCGCCGGTTCATCCACACGGACACGGTTAGCCCATGCACTGGAAAGTGGCGTTCCCCATGTATAACGTGTCGGAGCGCATCAGGGCCGGGTATGAGGCCTGGTTCAAGGCGCTGCTGGCCGAGTTGCGTGCCGGTGGTTTCACGGACCCGGTCGAACTGGTGCGCGAGCCGACGCTGCCAGACTATTTCCAGCGCGCCGACGTCCTGCTCGGCCAGACCTGCGGCTATCCTTACCTGACGGGTCTACGCAACCATGTGCGGCTGGTGGCCACGCCAGCCTATGACTTCCCCGGCTGCATTGGTACGGACTACGCCAGCGCCATCGTGGTGCGCGCCGATAGCGGCATTGCGACCCTGGAGGATGCGCGCGGGCGCATCGCCGCCGCCAATGACATCGACTCCAACAGCGGCATGAACGCGCTGCGCCATGCCGTGGCGCCGCTGGCACGTGCCGGCCGGTTCTTCAGCCACGTGTGCTGGACCGGCAGCCATCGCGCCAGCCTGGGCCTGGTGCGCACGGGCGAGGCCGACCTGGCCGCGATCGACTGCGTGACCCTAGGCTATCTGAAGCAGGCGTATCCGGATGAGGTCGACGGGCTGACCGTCCTGGGCTACACGGCGCCGTCGCCCGGCCTTCCGCTGGTGGCCGGGCTGTCCGTACCGCCGGCCCTGCACCGCCAATTGCAGACCGCGCTGCTGGCGCCGGGCGTTGCCGTCCAGGCACACATGGGCGCGCTGTCCATCCGCCACTTCGACCTGCTGGACGACGTCAGTTACGCCCGCATCCTCTCGCTCGAAACACAGGCGCTCGCCGCCGGCTATCCGCATCTCGCCTGAAGCGAAGGCGTTGACCGCCCAGGCAGGGCCGTTCGTTTGAGTTTAAAAAACCATATACCTGACCTATTGACCTTTCGACCCCGAGCACATACTATTCATTCATCGGCTCGCCCGATACGGCGCGCAAGACGCCGGACGGCAGAAGGTACAAACCCTCGCTTTTTAAACAAACACCAACGATGGCGCGATCACAGCGCCACTGGAGACAGTCGTGAAATCATTCAAGGCCGCTTCGGCCGCTGCAGTCCTGCTCGTTTCAACGTCCGCCCACGCCCAGACCAGCGTCACCGTCTACGGGATCATGGATGCCTGCCTGGCCGTCTCGAGCAATAACGAAGGCCCGACAACCCAGATCAGCAGTGGTTGCGGCTACGGCTCGCGCCTGGGCTTTCGCGGCCAGGAAGATCTGGGCGGCGGCCTGAAAGCCGACTTCACGCTGGAAAGCGGCATCAGCCTCGACAGCGGTGCGCTGGGCCAGGGCGGCCGCCTGTTCGGCCGCAAGGCGCTCGTCGGCCTGATCGGCAGCTATGGCCAGCTTCACGTGGGCCGCGACTATTCGCCCACCTTCTACCTGGTGCGTCCGGTCGATCCGTGGAAGCTCGGCATGGGCACTGCGTCGTCGACGATCTCCACCGGCGCCCGCAGCGATGGCCTGGGCCGCAACGACAATGCGATCGTGTACACCAGCCCGACCGTGCGCGGCTTTTCGGTCAAGGGTTCCTATGCGCTGGGCGAGTCGGCCACGGAGAATTCGCGCGGTCGCGACGCGAAGGGCATGCTGGTCAGCTACTCCGATGGCAAGCTCCTGGCCGGCATCGGCTTCAGCTCGAACGCGAATGCGCTGGACAGCGGCAACGACAAGACGGCGACGATCGGCGCCAGCTACAAATTCACCTCGATCGAGCCGGCCTTCTTGTATCAGGTCGGCAAATGGGAAGGCACGCGCACCGTCGCGGCGCCAGCGCTGCCCAATGCCTACTTCAGTCGCGACTATGACAGCCTGATGGTCGGCTTCACGCTCCAGCCGGGCGGCACGGGTGGCCGCTGGATCGCCAGCTACAAGCGCTACAACGACAAGACCGTACGTGATTTCGATGCGCAGCAGGTCACGGTAGGCTACAAGTACGAGCTGTCCAAGCGCACCGAACTGTATACCGCGTACTCGCGCGTGAAGAACGGCGACAACAGCCAGTACGCCGTCGTCGACGCGAACACGACCTATGGACCGGTCAATCCGGGCATGAGTCCATCGACGTTCTTCGCCGGTATCACTCACCGCTTCTGACCGCATCCATCGGGGAATCTCCATGCATAACCGAATCAGACGCGCCGTCACCATGCTCTTGGCGTGCGCCGTCGGCGGCCTGCCGCTGGCGCATGCCGCGAATGTGCCCGACAGCGAGGCCAACCGCGTGGCTGCCGCCAGGGCCGAAGGCCAGCTGCTGTGGTACACAACGCTGCTCGAGGAAGCCTCGGCACCGATCAAGCAGGGCTTCCAGCAGCGCTATCCGGGCATCGACGTGCAGGTCGTGCGCGCTGCCGCGCCGATCAATGCGAAGAAAGTCATCGACGAACACGGGGCCGGC
The DNA here is from genome assembly GCF_040790145.1 of Massilia aurea. Classification (GTDB taxonomy): domain Bacteria; phylum Pseudomonadota; class Gammaproteobacteria; order Burkholderiales; family Burkholderiaceae_D; genus Telluria; species Telluria aurea_C. Next base: position 138,434 of record NZ_JBFMMP010000009.1, on the reverse strand, counting down.
GCGGTCAAGGCGGATCTGTTCGACGGCAGCTCGACCGCGGGACTGCTGATGGCGCGCGGGTTGGTGCAGCCATACGTCTCGCCATCGGCCAGCACGATCCCGGCGCAGTTCAAGGATCCCGACGGTCACTGGACCTCGACCGTCCTGTACTACATGACGATGGGGTACAACCCGGCCATGATCAAGCCGGCCGACGCGCCACGAACGTGGGCCGATTTGCTGGACTCGCAGTGGCAGGGCAAGATGGCGTGGAGCGCGGAACTGGCGCCGACGTCGGCCCAGGGCCTGGTCGGCAACGTGCTGCTGTCGATGGGCGACGAAGCGGGCATGGCCTACCTGCGCCGCCTGGCCGCCCAGCGCATCGCCAATATCCAGATCAATCCGCGCCGCATCGTGACCGTCGTCGCACGCCAGGATTATCCGATCGGGCTGCAAGTGATGGTGCATCACACGGTGATGGCGCAGCGCGAAGGGCAGAGCGTGAACTGGGTGCGCATGGAACCGCTCACCGCAACCGGCAACGCGATCGGCATCGTCAAGGGCGGGCCGCATCCGAATGCTGCGCGGCTGATGGTCGATTTCATCCTGTCGAAGAGCGGCCAGGAGTTGCTCAAGGCGGCCGATCATATTCCGTCGAACCGCATCGTCGACAGCGGCTTTCCCGAGTTGAACGATGTGAAGGTGCGCTTCATTTCGCCAGTGCAGGCCGCGCAGAACAACGACAAGTGGAATGCGGTGCTCAAGGAGTTGTTCGTTGAGCCAGTGCAGCAATTTAAATAAGCAGTTCAGATAAAAATCAGACAGAGACGACACATGAACCATTTTCTCGGAAAACTCGCGTGCCTGGGCACGCTGACGCTGGCCCTCGCCGCCTGCGGTCACGTGCAGCAGGCTTCCACGACCGCGGCGCCGGTCACCGTGCAGGACAGCACACTTGAAGTCGGCAACAACGTGGTGCCGTACCGCGATTCGGGCGGCACCGGCACGCCGGTCGTGTTCCTGCACGCGGCCAGCGGCAAGAGCCAGATGTGGGTGCACCAGATTCCCGCCTTTACCGCCGCCGGCTACCGCTTCATCGCGATCGACTGGCGCCAGCCCAATCCGGGCCACCGCACCGGCACCAGCTCGACGATCCTGATCGAGGCCGTCATGCGAAAGCTCGGCGTCGATAAATTCCACATCGTCGGTTCCGCTGCGGGCGGCGGCGCCGCGTTCCAGTACGCGCTCGAATACCCGGCCAAGGTGCGCAGCCTGGTGATTGCCAACAGCATCGGCTTCGTCACCGATCCTGACTACCTGAAGATGGGCGAGCGCACGCGCCCGGCGCCACAGTTCAATGCGCTGCCGGTCGAGTTCCGCGAACTGGGCCCGGCCTACCGCGCCGCGAATCCGGAAGGCACGGCGCGCTGGAACGCGCTGGCCTATCCGTTCGTGCCGGCCGCACCGACCTTGAACCCGCAGCCTGCTGCCGCCAGGAGCGACGGAAAAGCCGATGCGGCGGCGTCAAAGCCGGTGCTGGGGAACGGTTCGAACGTCGACGTCACGTTCGCCGAGCTCGAAACGCTGCGCATGCCGGTGTTCCTGATCACGGGAGACGCCGACCTGTACACGCCGGCCCCGGTCCTGCGCCAGTTCGGTCGCCACATCAAGCACGCCGAGCTGGCCGTGTTCCCGGAAACCGGCCACTCGGCCTACTGGGAGCAGCCCGAGATGTTCAACCGGCGCGTGATCGACTTCCTGGGCAAGCACTGACCGCCCCGGCATTCATTGCTCAATGCACGCGCGCCGTGACCAGAAGGTCCCGGCGCGCGCTTGTGCTTTCATGACCTCATTCATCATCCACTCACAGGAGAATTCCATGTTCGACGCATTCATCTGCGATGCCCAACGCACCCCGTTCGGTCGCTACGGCGGCAGTTTGGCCGGCGTGCGCGCCGACGATCTCGGCGCCGTCCCGCTGCGCGCGCTGGTCCAACGTAATCCCCAGGTCGACTGGGACGCGCTGACCGACGTAGTCTACGGCTGCGCCAACCAGGCCGGCGAAGATAACCGCAACGTGGCGCGCATGTCGGCGCTGTTGGCCGGCCTGCCGGTGACCGTGCCGGGCGTGACGCTCAACCGCCTGTGCGGCTCTGGCCTCGATGCCGTCGGCACGGCCGCGCGCGCGATCAAGAGCGGCGAGTCGGGCCTGATCATCGCCGGCGGCGTCGAGAGCATGAGCCGTGCGCCGTTCGTCGTCGGCAAGGCCGACAGCGCTTTCTCGCGCAGCATGAAGATGGAAGACACGACGATGGGCTGGCGCTTCGTCAATCCGGCCATGAAGGCCCAATTCGGCGTGGACTCGATGCCCGAGACGGCCGAGAACGTGGCCGACGAATTCGGCATCTCGCGCGAAGACCAGGACCGGATGGCGGTAGCAAGCCAGGAACGCGCGCTGGCGGCCCAGGCGGCCGGCATCTTCGCCGAAGAAATCACGCCGGTCTCCGTGCCGCAGAAGAAGGGCGATCCGGTCGTCGTCAGCCAGGATGAACATCCGCGCGCGACGACGATGGAAGCGCTGGCGAAGTTGAAACCGGTCGTGCGCCCTGGCGGCAGCGTCACCGCAGGCAATGCGTCGGGCATCAACGATGGCGCGGCCGCGCTGCTGCTGGCCGACGATGCGCATGCATCGCGCTTCGGCCTGACCCCGCGCGCGCGCGTGGTCGGCATGGCTGCTGCCGGTGTCGCGCCGCGCATCATGGGCATCGGTCCGGTGCCGGCAGTGCGCAAGGTGCTGGCGCAGACCGGCCTCACCTTGGCCGACATGGACGTCATCGAACTCAATGAAGCGTTCGCGGCGCAGGGCCTGGCCGTGCTGCGTGAACTGGGCTTGAGCGGCACCGACCCGCGCGTCAATCCGAATGGTGGCGCGATCGCGCTCGGGCATCCGCTTGGCGCATCCGGTGCGCGTTTGGTGATGGCGGCGGTGAACGAGCTGCATCGCCGCGAAGGGCGTTACGCGCTGTGCACGATGTGCATCGGTGTGGGGCAGGGTATCGCGCTGGTGATCGAACGGGTGTGATAAAAAAGCCGGCTGCAATCGCAGCCGGCTTTTTTTATTCAATCAAGGAGCGCCGCAACTGAAGCTGGCCGCGTCGTCCAGACTGCCGCTGCCCTTGTAGCGTGCAATCTGCGGATACTGACAGAGTGGCCGTTCGCGGCCCGGGAAGCTGGCCCCTTTCGCCAGGATCATCTCGGGCGCCTTGTCTTTCTCGACCCAGTCGTACAGCGGCGTGACCGGATCGAAGTCGTCCAGCGCCTTGCCGCCACTGCAGTGGTCCATCCCCGGCACATTGAACAGGCGCGCGAACTGGCTGGTGGCGGCCGGGCCGCCATTGGCCTGCACCAGCCGGTCGTACCAGCGGTTCATGCCGTTCGCATTGAGCACGGCGTCGGAGATGCCCATGAACAGGATGGTCTTGCCTTTCCGTGCCTTGAAGCCGCTGTAGTCGGTGCTGTTGGTTGCCGTGAAGGCGGCGGACGCGGTCATCAAGGCCGGATCGCGGTCGAAGTTGAAGCTGAAGTAATCGAAGTTCGGCTGCGCCGGCGTCATGAACACGTACTTGATCGACGTGTTGGTTGCGCGCCGGGCATTCGGCACGGCCGTCTCCGAGGTGCCGAGCATCGCGCCGCGCCAGCCACTGACGCTGATATCCCACGGGATCGGCGGATACAGCTGCGTGCCGGTACTGGTCTTCGGCCCCTGGAAGATGCGGGTCAAGGCGCCGACCTGCTGCGGTGACAGGCACACGCCGGCGCTGGATGCGGTATCACTGCCGCATTGCAGTTCGGCCGGATCGTATTTGCATGTGTCGTAATTTTCGATAAGGCCATCGGCCACGCCGTCCTTTGCATCGCACTGGCGGCGCACGCCGTCGGCTACCAGTTGCAACTGGGCGTCGGAAAATGCGCGGCTCAAGACAGGATTGCCGGCCGCGTCCTTGGGCGCGATGGCGCGCAGTTCTTGCAGGATCTGCATCGAGCCGACCTGCGCCACGTGCTGCTCGAAGATCGGCGCGCCCGAGACGACGCCGTCGAAATGGTGCGGGAAGCGCTGGGTCATCATCATGCCCTGGCGCCCGCCACCCGAGCAGCCGACAAAATACGAATGCTTCGGCGCCTGGCCGTAGAAGCTCGCCACGACCGACTTGGCCAGTTGGGTGACCTGGTCCAGCGCGTTGTAGCCCCAGTCAATGCGCGCCTGCGGGTCGAGGCCGAAAGTGGCGTCGCGGCTGTCGCTGGCGGCGTGGCCCATGTCGCTGCTGACGACCGCCGTGCCCTGGCTCAGCGCGGGCGCCACGGCCGGACGGTTGTTCAGAACGCCATACGCGGGCGGCACATTGCCGTCGGTGCCGCCGCCACCCTGGAACTGGAAGCGCCCATTCCAGTCGAGCGGCAGGCGCAGTTCGAAGTTGATCGCGTAGCGCACGCCGTCGACGCCGGTGCGCGGATTGATCTCGCCGGTGACAAGGCAGTGTGCGGGCAGCTTGACGGCGCCCGAGCTGGCGGCGCCGGCGTCGATGCGGGTGGCGCTGCGGAAGGTGGTGTTGGGCCAGGCCAGCGCCTGCACCTTGGTGCAGTCGGGCGTGAGCGCGACTGGTGGGGGAACGTGGACGGATTGGTAGTCGTCGCTGCCGCAGCCTGCGAGAGCGAGCATGGCGGACGCCATGACGCCCAGCGTGAACGTGGGGGTGCCTTGCATCGGTTTGTCTCCTGATGTTGTGGTGCTGCGATGGGCCGGCGGCCACTCTGCGGTGGCTACGCCGGAAAATTTGCCAACGTCATTCCCGCGGAGGCGGGAATCCAAGTCAGCGTGCGTTCCAGCTTCGTTTGACGACAGAGGCGGCATCACGTACTTGGATTCCCGCCTCCGCGGGAATGACGTGCGGGCGGTGCGGGACTGGCGTGCATGTACTACCGGGCTAGCGTGATCCCTAGCGTCCCTGAAACACCGGTGCCCGTTTTTCCTTGAACGCCAGTTGCGCTTCGCGCGCATCCTCGGTCAGGCCGATGGCCGCGGTCATGTCCTGCTCGTAGCGATAGCCATCGCGCAGGCTCATGTCTTCGATGACGTTCAGCGTGTGCTTGCCCATGCGCGTCGACACCGGGCTCTTGGCGGCGATCGCCTGGGCCAGTGCCAACGCTTGCGGCAGCAGTTCGTCATGCGGCGTGCAGGCTTCGGCGATGCCGAGGCGGTACAGTTCTTCGCCCGGCACGCGGTAGCCGGTCAGCGCCATGCGGCGCAGGCGCGAGTGGCCGAACAGGCGCATCGCGTGGCTGCAGCCGCCCAGCAGGCCGACGTCGACTTCCGGCAAGCCGAGCGTGGCGCGTTCGGACGCGATGATGATGTCGCTCGAAGCAACCATCGCCAGGCCCGAGCCAAGCGCCGCGCCGTTGATGGCGGCGACCACGGGCTTGGCGCATTCGCGGATCGCGTGGAAGCATTCGCGCGTGCGGCGGGCGTGCGCGCCCATGTCGCCCGGGTGCTTGATGTTCTCGGCCCGGCCTTTCAGGTCGGCGCCCGCGCAGAACACCTTGCCGGCGCCGGTGAGCACCACGGCGCGGATGTCGGGCGTCTCGGAAATGATGTCGAGCGCCTGGATCAGTTCATCGTTCAGGATGCGGGTCAATGCATTGACTGGCGGGCTGTCGAGCGTGAGGATGGCGACGTGGCCGTCGCGTTCAAAGCGCAGTTGGGTAAAATCGATCATGGGTGGTCCTCGGCGTCTTTAAAGCCATACAGCGCGGCTGGGTTGTCGACCAGGATGCGCTGGCGCACGGCGGCGTCCGGCACCCAGTCATGGAACAGGTCGAGCAGGGCGCCGGCGTCGGGCGACTTGTCGTCCATGCGCACATACGGCCAGTCCGACCCCCACAGCAGGGTGTCGGGATTGGCGCGCACCAGCGCGTCGTGCAGCGGCTTCGCATCGGCATACGCCGGCGCCTGCGTCGACACGCGGCACAGCGTCAGCTTGACCCACACGCCGCCGCCTCGGATTGCGTCGAGCACGGCCTGGAAGGCGGGATCGTCCAAGCCGCGTTCCGGCTTCGCGCACGCCATGTGATCGAGCACCACGTCCACGCCGGCCGCGCGCAGTTGCGGCAGCAGCGCCGGATAGGCGTCGATCGGCGCCCACAACTGGGCATGCAGGCCGATGCGGCGCATGGCCGGGGCCATGAGCGACAGCTGGTCGACGCCGACGCTGCCGGCATAGGCCGCGCCGGTCGGCGCGCGCATCTCGACGAAGCGCAGGCCGCGCACGCCGCCGTCGTACAGGGCTTGCAGTTCGGCTTCGGTCGTTGTCGCATCGGCGACGGCGATGCCGCGCAGGCGGCCATCGCCTTCGGCAATGGCGCCCAGCAGGGCTGACGCATCCAGGCCGTACGGCGCCGGCTGCACCAGCACGCCGCGCGCGGCGCCGACGGTCGCCAGCATCTTGCGGTGCAGCGCGGCGGGCGCCAGCGGCGGCGCATAGCTCGAGGCATGCGCCAGCGGATACTGGTCATAGGGGCCAAACACGTGGGCGTGGCTGTCGCAGGCGCCCGCCGGCAGCGCGTTGTGCGGCGCCGTCGGCATGCGTGGCGTGACGGTTTCCATTGGCGCGCTCATGACGCCACCGCCGGCATGTCGGTCAGCTGATGCGGCGGATTGTCGCCAATCGGGCGCAGCGGCGGCTCGGTGCCTTCTTCCGGGAACGGAATGCGGTGCGCATTGAGCGTCATCGCCACCATCGAGTAGTAGCCGACGATCGCCGTCAGTTCCACCGTGCCGGCTTCGCCGAACAGCGTCAGGACCGTCTGGTAGGCAGGATCGTCGACCAGACCATGCTGCAGCAACTGTCGCGTGTATTCGTAGATGGCGGCGTCGCCGGCATCGTCGAACTCGGGCAGGCGGGCCACGGCGATGGCGTCGATGATCGGCTGCGGCAGGCCGGCGGCCAGGCCGTCGGCAGCGTGGATCAGCCATTCGAGCTGGCTGTTCCAGCGCCGCGCCGTCACCAGGATCGCCAGCTCGCTCTGGCGCGGCTGGATGCTGGTGCCAAAGCGCAGCAGGGCACCCAGCTTTTGCCAGCGGTCGGCCAGCGCCGGGTTGTGCAGGGCCGCGCGCAGCGGGCCGACCAGGCGCGCGCGCCGGCCGCCGACGATGTCGTCGTAGACCGCGCGCTGTTCCGGGTTCATCGTCTCTGGCGCGGGGAAGGAAATGCGTGGCAGGGAAGTCATGGTGGACATAGGGTCGGAAAAAAAGTAAGCCGGGGGGTCAGATGACGCCGTCGCGCGCCCACTGGGCGATGCGTTCTTCGTCGAAGCCGAGGCCAGTCAGCACTTCGTTCGTGTGCTGGCCGAGCAGGGGCGGGGCGCGGTCGAATGCGAGTTCGGCGGTCGTGAAGCGCATCGGGCTGCGGATCTGCGGCACCGAGCCGGCGGTCGGATGCGGCATGTCGATCAGCATCTTGCGGTGCTTGACCTGCTCGTCCTCGAACACTTGCGGAATCGTGTTGATCGGGCTGCACGGCACGCCGGCCTCGTCGAGCTGCGTGGCCCATTCACCCATCGGGCGCTCGCGGAACAGCTGGACCATCATCGGCAGCAGCACGTCGCGGTTGCGCACGCGGTTGCCGTTGGTGGCGAAGCGTTCGTCCGCCACCCATTCGGGCCGGCCAGCCACTTCGCAGAACTTGGCGAACTGGCCGTCGTTGCCGACCACCAGCACGATGTGGCCGTCGGCGCACGCGAAGACGTCCTGCGGCTGGATGTTCGGGTGCTTGTTGCCGTTGCGTTTCGGCGTCTCGCCCGAGACCAGATAGTTCATGCCCTGGTTGGCGACCGAGCCGACCATCACGTCGAGCATGCCGATGTCGATGTAGTCGCCCAGGCCCGTCTCGGACCGGCGCGCCAGCGCGGCCAGCACGGCGACCGAGGTGTACATGCCGGTCATCAGGTCGACGATGGGCACGCCCACTTTTTGCGGGCCGCCGCCGGGCAGGTCGTCGCGCTCGCCCGTCACGCTCATCAGGCCGCCCATGGCCTGGATCATGAAATCGTAGGCTGCGTTCTCGGCCTTCGGGCCGTCCTGGCCGAAGCCGGTCACCGAGCAGTAGATCAGGCGCGGGTTGATGTCCTTCAGGCTGGCGTAGTCCAGGCCGAACTTGGCCAGCGTGCCGACCTTGTAGTTTTCGAGCAGGATGTCCGACTGCGCCGCCAGCGCGCGCACGATCTGCTGGCCTTCTTCGGTGTTCAGGTCGACCGTTACCGAGCGCTTGCCGCGGTTGGCCGACAGGTAGTAACCGGATTCCCTGGTGTCGTTGCCGGCGGCGTCCTTCAGGAACGGCGGGCCCCAGCTGCGGGTGTCGTCGCCGACCTTCGGGCGTTCGACCTTGACGACGTCGGCGCCCAGGTCGGCCAGCACCTGGCCCGACCACGGGCCGGCGAGGATGCGGCTCAGATCGAGCACCTTGATATGCGAGAGTGGACCAGCCATGGATGTCTCCTGTATGTATTGAGTGTGCTTCAGGTTTGCGCGTCGTCGGGACGCGTGGCGATCACGGACGGGCGCGCCTCGAACGTGGCGTGCCACGCGGCCAGGGCCGGATGGCCGGCGCGCCAGTGGAGGTCGGCGAAGCGGTAGTCGAGGTAAGAGAGCATGCAGCCGACCGTCACGTGACCGATGTCGTGGCCATCGTGGAGCGATGCGGCGCCCGCTTCCAGGCGCGCAAGCGATGCAGCGATCTTGGTGGCGAACGCCGCGAGCCATTCGGGCAGCTGCTGGCCGGGGGCTTTCATGCGTTCCTGGCGCCAGATCAGCAATATGGCCAGCATGCCGTCGGCCAGCGCCTGGCGCTGCAGGGCGGTCCAGCGCGCCGGGCCGGCGGGCGGGAAGTAGCGCGGGCCGTCGTGCAGCGTGTCGAGGTATTCGCAGATAACGGGCGAGTCGTACAGTGCCTGGCCATCGTCCAGCACCAGCGTGGGAATCTGGCTCAATGGGTTGTCGACCATGATGGCCGGATTGGGCGTGGCGATCGCGGCGACCGAGCGCACACGTTCGACTCGTGCCTGCAGCCCGGTTTCGTGCAGCAGGATCGCAACCTTGCGCACGAACGGCGAGCGGGGGGACCAGTGAAGTTTCATGCCATTCCTTTTCAGCGTTGAAAAGTAACGGCACGCTGGCCGCTACTTCAATTTAATATCCAGCCGCACCACGTCGCCCCGGTAGATCCCCTGGCCGATGAAGACCAGGCAACCGTCGGCATCGACCGCCGTGCGCGCCACGTGCGCCACCGGCGCGTTGAGTGGCAACTGCAGCAGTTCGGCCAGCGCCGGGTCGGCCGAGCCGAGCGTGAGCGTCTGGTGCGCTTCGATAATCTCCAGCCCGGGCAGTTCGCGCAGGATTCGCATCGAGGTCTTGGTCTCGAACGATTCCGGCGCGATCCGCTCGCACAGGCGCTCGTCGATGAAGACGTCGCCCAGGTAATACGGTTTGCCGTTGCGCCAGTGGCGCCGCCGCCAGTGCTGGTAGAACGGCGCCATGGTCCCGACCATCGGGTCGGGCGGGTTGGGCGCCTGCCGCTCGCGACCACTCAGAATCTCGATCGTCACGCCGTCGGGCGCCATCAACTGACCCGACCAGTCCGACGCGACTTCGCACCAGAACTGTTCTTGCGGCTTGCCAATCACGAACGTGCCCTTGGCGCGATACCTTGCGATCAGCTTTTCTTCTTCCAGCAGGTCGAGCGCCTGGCGCACCGTGGCGCGCGCGACCTGGCATTCGGCCGCCAGTTCGTCCACCGTCGGTATCTGTTCTCCAACCTGCCACTGGCCGGATTCGACCCGGCGCCGGAACAGGCTGGCCAACTGCACGTAACGCGACGCCGCACTGCGGCTGAAATCGATCGCGGTCGTAGCGGGCAATCCTGCTGTTTTCATCGACTTATCCTCTTTCATGAAATACCACCTGTAGACAGTATTATCACCGAATAAGTTGATGAACCAGCTTTTTGACCCTTTAAGCCGAATTACTCACTTCCTGGCTTATTTCCCCTGGTATTGCGGTGCGCGTTTCTCGAGGAAGGCGTGCATGCCTTCCTTCTGGTCGGCGCTGTCGAACAGCAGCTGGAACGCCTTGCGCTCGAGCAGTAGCGCCGTGTCCAGCGGCGCATCCTGGCCCAGCAGCACCACTTCGCGAATCGCCCGCACCGCCAGCGGCGGCATCGCGGCAATTGTGCGCGCCAGCGCCGCGGCACGTTCGAGCGCCGCGCCGTCAGGGCACAGTTCGGACACCAGGCCGCAGGCAAACGCCTCTTTCGCCCCGATCGGTTCGCCCGTGAGCATCATGCGCAGCGCCTGGTACTTGCCGATCGTGCGCAGCAAGCGCTGCGTGCCGCCGGCGCCGGGCATGATGCCGACCTTGATCTCGGGCTGGCCGAAACGCGCGCCTTCGGCCGCCACGATCAGGTCGCACGCCAGCGCCAGTTCGCAGCCACCGCCCAGCGCATAGCCTTCAACGGCGGCGATGATCGGCTTGCTGCTCTGGCGCAGCGTGGTAAATACCAGGTCGGTCGCGCCCAGCGTGTGGCTGGTCGGCGTCATCGAGGCCATCTCGTCGATGTCGGTGCCCGCCACGAAGTAGCCGCCGGCGCCGGTCAGGATGATCACGCGCACGGCCGCATCGGCATTGAGCGCCTGTACCGCGTCGACCAGGCGCTGTTTCACGTCCAGGTTCAGCGCATTGCGCCGGCGCGGACGGTCGATCGTGATGACGGCCACGCCGTCGCCGTGCAGCGCGTGGCTGACCGGGATGTCCACCTGGTCGCTCATACCGGTTCTCCGGTGTGGAATGGGCGGCCGTTCAGGGCGTGGCGCAGCATCAGCGGCGCGCTGCGGTAGCGGTCTTCGCCATACGCCGCAGCCAGGTTGGCCAGCACGCGCTGTACGGTGGCGGCGCCAACCAGGTCGGCCCATGCCAGCGGCCCGCGCGGATAATTGACGCCATTGACCATGGCGAGGTCGGTGTCGCCGGCGCTCGCCACGCCTTGCTGGACCACGTCGGCCGCTTCGTTGGCGAGCATCGCGACGGTGCGCATGATCACCAGGCCCGGCACGTCCTCGACGACCAGCACGCGCTTGCCCAGGGCCTGGAAGAAGCCGGTGGCCGTCTGCAGGGCGCCAGATTGCGCCAGGTCGGCCGCTGCCAGCGCGATGGCGCTTCCACCGGCATAGTCGAATGCGAGGTCGAACACGACGCCGGCCGGATCGCCGTCGGCCAAGCGCCGCAGCGCGCTGCGGCCATCGGTGAGCGCCACGGCCACGCCGTCGATCCACAACAGCGCGCGGCCGGCGGCCTCCGTCACGGCGACTTCCAGCCCGGCGTCACGGGCCAGTTGCGCCAGGGGCGCGGCCACGCCAAGATCGCCCTCGATGATGATGTTCGAAGGACGCGGAGCGTCCGGCGCCACGGCAGGCTCGGGCCGCACGGCGTTCTCGCCATACGGATAAAACCCCTGGCCGCTCTTGCGCCCCAGCCAGCCCGCATCGACCAGGTCTTTTTGCAGCAGTGACGGCTTGTAGCGGGGGTCCTGGTACAGCGCGTCGTAGACCGATTTGGTGACGGCGTAGTTCACGTCGTGGCCGATCAGGTCCATCAGCTCGAACGCGCCCATGCGAAAACCGCCGGCGTCGCGCAGGATGGCGTCGATGGTCGCGGCGCTGGCGGCGCGGTCTGCCAGAAGCCGCAGCGCCTCGCCGTAGAACGGGCGCGCCACGCGGTTGACGATGAAGCCGGGTGTCGAGGCGCAGCGCACCGGCGTCTTCTTCCACGCCAGCGCCGTGGCGAACAGCGTGTCGGCGACCTCGGGCGAGGTGGCCTTGCCACTGACGATCTCCACCAGCGGCAGCAGCGGCGCCGGATTAAAGAAGTGCAGGCCCGCCACTTGCGCCGGACGTTTGAGGCGCGCGCCGATGGCTGTGACCGACAGCGACGAGGTGTTGGTGGCGATGATGGCGTGTTCGCCCAGCAGCGCTTCGACTTCGCCCAGCACGCTGGCCTTGATGTCGAGGTTTTCCACGATGGCTTCGATCACCAGCGCGGCATCGGCCAGGTCGGCCAGAGTTGCTGCCGGCAGCAGGCGCGCCGTGCGGTCGGCGTGGGTGGCGGCGTCGATCTTGCCTTTCTCGAGCAGGCGCCGGTAGGTGGCGTCGATGGACGCCACGCCCTTGGCCAGCGCGGCCGGGGCGGCGTCGTACAGCGCGACGCGGTGGCCGGCGTTCAGTGCGACCTGGACGATGCCGCTGCCCATCGCGCCGGCGCCGATCACGGCGATCAGGTCTTGTGGTGACAATGCGTTCATGCTGGATACCTTGGAGTTCTGTGAGTGGTTTACTTGGCGGCCCGCACTTCGGCCAGCTCTTCCGGCTTGATGCCGATCAGCAGCGACAGGCCGCCAATGAGCATCAGGCCGGCGAAGTAGTACTGGCCCATCGCCAGGCTGCCGGTGGTCGCCGACAACCAGCCCACCAGCATCGGGCTGAACACGCTGCCGACACCGGCGAAGGTGCTCAGGAGAGCGATGCCGCCAGCGGCTGCCTTGCCGGTCAGGAAGGACGACGGCAGCGTCCAGAACGGCCCGGTCAGGCCCAGGGTGCCGGCCGTGGCCAGCGTGAGCATCAGCATCGATAGCGTCACATTGCCCTGCACCGATGGCAGCGAGGCCCAGCCGACCGTGGCGACGAAGGCCGGAATCGCCACGTGCCAGCGGCGTTCGCCGGTCTGGTCGGAGTGCCGGGCATTCATGAACTGCACCACCAGGGCGATCACGAACGGGATCACGGACAGCGCGCCGATGGTCATCACATTGTCGATGCCCGATTGACGAATGATGGTCGGCAGCCAGAAGAACACGCCGCCGGTGCTGACCAGCACGGCCACGCCCATGCCGGACAGCCAGTACAGCTTGGGATTGGAGAGCGCCGACAGGAACGATTGGGGGCCGTGGTCGCGCTTGGTCACTGGCTGGGCCAGGTCTTCGCTGATGATCTGCTTCTGGCGCGCCGTCAGCCATGGGCTGCTGGCAGGGCCGTCGGTCAGGTAGAAATACGCGAACACACCCAGTGCGCAGGCCGGCAAGCCTTCGACGATGAACATCCACTGCCAGCCGTGCATGCCATTGACGCCGTCGAAGGCGTGCATGATGGCGCCCGACAGGGGGCCGCCGATCATGCCGGCCAGGGGGATCGACGCGGTGAACAGGGCGTTGAAACGGGCGCGGCGATTGAGCGGGACCCAGTAGGTGAGGTACAGCAGCATGCCGGGGAACATGCCGGCTTCGGCCGCGCCGAGCAGGAAGCGCATCACGTAGAAGTGGGTCGGCGTCTGCATGAAGGCCATGCCGGCCGAGAACAGGCCCCACAGCACCATGATGCGCAGCAGCGTCTGGCGCACGCCATGCTTGTGCAGCACCATATTGCTGGGCACTTCGAACAGGATGTAGCCGACATAGAAGATGCCGGCGCCGATGCCGTAGATGGCGTCGTTGAAATTGAGATCGGCGATGAAGTGGAGCTTGGCGAAGCCGATGTTCGAGCGGTCGATGAACGACACCACGTAGCACAGCATCAGGAACGGCATGATGCGCCACAAGACCTTGCGGTAGGCAGCGTCGGCTTCCTGCGCCCGAAGGACCGGGTCGATGTGGGCGGACGCAGGAATGCCGGCGATGGAATCGGCTACTGACATGGGTGTCTCCAGAATGTTGATCATTATTCTTGTAGGCCGCCACAACGCTGCGGACAGGCCGGTTCATCGAACTCGGCCGCGTGCAATGCTGCATGCTTAAAATGATTATAGGTCAGTCTTATGGCCTAAGCAAGCGTGCACCTGTGCTTGTCTGAATTTTCGGCGATGAGGCAGTTGCCATTCGGTACAAGCTCAGCGGGGCGACAGTCTGTTGGCATAGTCGCTATGATCTGCGTTATCAAAATTACCAATAAGGTCAACCCCATGTCTACAGTTACCACCGCCGGCGCGGCATACACCCGCCCGCCAGGCGTGCTCCACACGATCCTGCTCGCCGGCAGCGTGTCCCTGTTCCTCGGCGCACTGCTCAGCGATATTGCCTACTACAACACGCATCAGATCCAGTGGAGTAATTTCGCGTCCTGGCTCAATGCCGGCGCCTTGCTGTTTGCCGGGCTGGCGCTCGTGTTCGCGTTGGTCAATCTGGTGCGGGCCAAGCCGAAGGCGGGGCGACCGTTGACCTACTTCCTGCTACTGCTCGTGACCTGGGTCATCGGCCTGGTCAACGCCTTCCAGCACGCCAAGGACGCTTGGGCCGTCATGCCGACGGGCCTGGTCCTGTCGGCCGTCGTCTTCATCCTGATCTGCATCACCGCTGTTGCGGGACTCAACCCACGTTCGGGAGGACTGAAATGAATCGCTCGAGCGCACTCGCATTCATCACCGTATCGCTGCTGGCCAGCGCCTGCAGCAACGAAGCCAATACCACCCTGGTCAGCGGGCCCGATCCGAAGCTGCCAGCGCCCGAGCGTGGCCTGTTCCCGAGCATGAAGATCGCTGAGCCGAGCGCATGGGGCGACCAGAAGCCGACCGTCCCCGCCGGCTACAGCATCACGGCCATCGCGACCGACCTGAAAATCCCGCGCCAGATGCTGGTACTGCCCAATGGCGACATCCTGGTCGCTGAAGGGCGCGGCGGCAGCGCGGCCAAGCTCAAGCCGAAGGACGTCATCGCCGGCTACATCAAGGCGCAGGGCAATACCAAGGTCAAGGGCGGCAATCGCCTGACGCTGCTGCGCGATGCCGACGGCGACGGCAAGTATGAACTGAACACGGTGTTCGCCGAGAACCTGAACGCGCCGTATGGCCTGGCCTTCGCCAACAACAAGCTGTATGTGGCGAACCAGGATGCGGTGGTCAGCTTCGATTACCAGGCTGGCCAGACCAAGGCCGCCGGCAAGCCGGTCACGATCACGCAATTGCCGGCCGAGATCAACCACCACTGGACCAAGGCGATGACGGTCAGTCCCGATGGCCGCTACGTGTATGTCGGCATCGGCTCGAACAGCAATATCACCGAGCGCGGCATGGAAGCGGAAGTCGACCGCGCGATGGTGTGGCAGATCGACGTGACCACCGGCGCCTACAAGCCGTACGCCACCGGCTTGCGCAATCCGACCGCGCTGGCGATGCATCCGGAAACCGGCCAGCTGTGGTCGGTGGTAAACGAGCGCGACGAGCTGGGACCGGACCTGGTGCCCGATTACCTGACGTCAGTGAAAGAAGGCGGCTTCTACGGCTGGCCGTACAGCTACTGGGGCCAGAACGTCGACGCGCGCGTGATGCCGCAAAAGCCCGAAAAAGTCGCGGCCGCGATCAAGCCCGATTACGGCCTCGGTTCGCACGTCGCGGCGCTTGGCCTGGACTTCTCGAAGCCGACCATGGGCGCGCAGTTTGCCAACGGCGCCTTTGTGGGTGAGCACGGCAGCTGGAACCGCGACAACCCGGTCGGCTACAAGGTCATCTTCGTGCCGTTCGCAAATGGCCGGCCGTCGGGCGCGGCAATCGACTTCGCAACGGGCTTCCGGGATGCCAATGGCAAGACGCGCGGCAGGCCGGTAGGCGTGACGGTCGATCCGCGCGGTGCGTTGATCATCGCCGACGACCTGGCCAACACCGTGTGGCGCGTGGTGCCGAGCCGCTGATCGTTATCTGGACGGGAGATCGCCGTGCTGCGGCGACTTTCCGTGTTGGTTGAATGGTCCCAGCGGCCATCGCTGCCAGCAGGTCGAGGCGAAGAACACATTCGTTGACTTGACCTCCACGCCTTCCGCAAAGCGCATCTCCCCGATGCGCTGCTTCACCTGAGCAAGGTCAATCCCGGTCGCGCCGCCATCGAAGCGCAGCTCGATATCGACCGTACCGTGACTCGTCGTCGACGCGACATTGGCAAGACGGGGTGTACCCATCAACAGCCGTTCCAGTGGATTGGTCACCAGCGCTTCCACGCGATCGGGGCTTTGTTCGCTGACACGATACTGGACGCCAATCAGCGGGAATGGCCCCTCGCACGCAGCGGCGAGTCCACTGAGAACGATCGCGATGGCGAACGCACAGGTGTGTTTCAGTTGCATGCCTATCTCCAAACGACCCCAATCGGGCATCCCCCAGCGTAGCGCACCTTGCGCAACAGAGCCGGAATATTTCCGCTCGATTCCTCCCTACGCCCCGGTGATACTATCGGCCAATGAACAATATGCAACATCTCGTGTCGGTGCTGCTGACTGTGCTGGTGACGGTGGTGCTGTCATGGTGCGGCCCGCTCCAGGCCGCGCCGGCCCCGATCCTCGAGCGCCTGGACCACAGGCGCTGGCTCGCCACGGACGGCGGCCCGAGCCAAGTCGGCGCCATGGCCCAGACACCGGACGGTTTTCTTTGGCTGGGCAGTAACGAATCGCTGTTGCGCTTTGACGGCTTGCGCTTCCGGCGGCTGCCGGCCGGGCAGGGCGGCGCGCCCGGCATCGTCGCGTCCGTACTGGCGGTCGACTCTGCCCTGTGGGTTGGCATGCGGAGCGGCGGCGTGCGCATCGTGCGCGGCGGCGTCATGCGCGAGCGGATCAACGGCCCTGGCGCGCCCGGCGGCATGGTGTTCGGCCTGGCGCGCGACCGGGCGGGCGCCATCTGGGCGGCAGCGGACGACGGCCTGGCGCGCCATGCGGCCGGCCGCTGGGAGCGCATCGGCGCCGGTTGGGGCTATGCAAACGCCAGTGCCCGGGCGGTGCTGGGCGATCGCGCGGGCGGGCTGTGGGTGGCGGGAGAGCGCCGCCTGTTCTACCTGCCGCCTGGCGCGCGCCGCTTGGTCGATACCGGCGTGGGCGTCGATGCCGTCAGCCAGATCGCGCAAGCGCCGGACGCCGCGATCTGGCTGACCGAACGCCACAGCGGCAAGCTGCACCGCGTGGTGCGTGACGGTGCGCGCTTCACAACCGCCAGCACCCGGCTCACCGCACCGGCCATCAGCCTGCTGTTCGACCGCGCCGGCAGCCTGTGGCTTGGCACCGCCGGCCATGGCCTGCTGCATGTCGCCCGGCCTGGCACGCTGGCGGCGCTGCGCACGGCATCGGCCTTCACCGAGCGCGAAGGTCTCAGTTCGGACTTCGTCTGGAAGCTCGTCGAAGACGGCGATGGCAATCTGTGGGCGGGCACGGCCACCGGCCTCGATCGTTTCCGGCCGCGCATCCTGATGCCCACGACGTTCCCGGCCGGCGCGCTCAATGTGGCGCTGGCGCCGGGTGCGGATGGCAGCCTGTGGGCCGGCCCGGCCAACGGGCCGGCACTGCGCTGGCAGGCCGGCCAGGTGCGGCAAACCGGCATGCCGGGCCCGGTCAACAACGCGCTGCGCGACCAGGACGGCACTGTCTGGATGGCCGGGCCGCATGGCGTGTGGCGTGCACGCGGCGCGACGCTCGAGCGGGTGGCCGCGCTGCCGGCGGCGGCAGGCCAGGACAGCGCGGTGCGGGCGATGGCGCGAGACGCTTCGGGCGACCTCTGGGTATCGATCAACAAGGTTGGCCTGTTCCGGCTGCACGCGGGGCAATGGATGCCTGTTCCCGCCACCTCGCAGCGCGCCAGCCAGCGGATGCCGGTCAGCGCGCTGGCCGCGCCCGATGGCTGGCTGTGGTTCGGCTACCGCGACGGCCTGCTCGAAGCGCGGCGCGGCGACCAGGTGCGGCGCTGGCAGGGCGCCGAGGGCCTGGACATCGGCCACGTCACGGCGCTGGCGCAGCACGCCGGGCGGCTCTGGGTGGGCGGGCAGCATGGCCTCGGCTATATCGACAACGGACGCTTTCGCCGCCTGCCGTTGCCGGACGGCGGACTGTTCGACAACCTGTATGCGATCGTCCCGGCGCCCGCGGTCGATGCTGACGGCGCCGACCTGTGGCTGCACACCAGATCCGGCATCTTCCAGCTGAAGGGGGCCGAGCTGGCGCGCGCCGCCGCCGATCCCGCGCACCGCATCCGCCACCGCTCGTTCGATGCGACGGCCGGCCTGGCCAACGATCCGCACCAGGTGCTGCCGCTGCCGACCGCGGTGCGGGGCAGCGACGGGCGGCTGTGGTTCTCGACCGGCGCCGGCGTGGTCACGCTCGACCCGGCCAGCCTGCCGCCGGAAGCGCCGGGGCCGGCCGTCGTGGTCGAGGCGGTGAGCGTCGACGGCGTCGCCGTACCGTCTGTGGGCGCCGCCGCGCTGGAGGCCGGCGTGCGCCGCATCAGCATCGACTACACGGCGCTCAGCCTGGCCGCGCCCGAGCGCCTGGGCTTTCGCTACCGGCTCGACGGCTTCGATGCGCGCTGGCTCGACGCCGGGCGCGCGCGCCAAGCCATCTACACGGGACTCGGCCCGGGCCACTACACCTTTCGCGTCATGGCGCTCAATCACGATGGCGTGGCGAGTCCGCGCGAAGCCACCTTCGCGTTCAGCATCGCGCGCCCGTTGTACCGCCATCCGCTATTTCTGTTTGCAGTCGGAATGCTCACGCTGGGCGCCTTGTGGATGCTCTCACGCCGCGCCAGCCGGCGCGCCGCCATGCGCATGCGCGACCGCCTGCAAGAGCGCCATCGCGAACGCGAACGCATCGCGCGCGAACTGCACGACACCTTGCTGCAAGGGGTGAACGGCCTGGTGCTGCGTTTTCAGGCCGTGGCAGTTACGCTGCCGGCTGACGCACCCGCGCGGGCGCAGCTCGAACGCGCGCTGCTGCGGGCCGACGAGGTGCTGGTGGAAGGGCGCGACCGCGTGCGCGACCTGCGCAGCGGGCCGCTCGATGCTGCCGAGTTGCATGAGGCACTCACGACGCTCGGCATGGCAATGGCGCACGACGCAGCCTGCGAATTTTCGTTCGTGGCCAGCGGCGTCGCGCGTCCCCTGCAGAGCGAGATCCTGGACGACGTCTACCGCATCGCGCACGAAGCGGTCGTCAATGCATGCACGCATGGCGAGGCCTCGCTCGTGCGGGTCGAGATCGTCTATCGCGCCAGCGTGTTCGCGCTGACGATCACGGACGACGGCCGCGGCATTGACCAAGCCTGGCTGGGTAGCGCTGGCCGGCCGGACCACTGGGGCTTGCGTGGCATGCGCGAACGGGCGCAACGCATCGGCGCCAGCCTGGCCATCGACAGCGGAGCCGGGACGGGCACGCGCATTGCGCTCACGCTGGCGGCGCGCCTTGCTTACAGTCGCCGCCGGTGGCGTGCGCCGCCACGGGTTTGATGGGGGAGAGGATAGCGCCAGGGTTGCCATTCTTAATGATAATGCGATATCATTATCGACGTCGTTGCTGCCGCCTTGCGCCAGCCGTTGTCATCTCAAAGGCCGTCTAACCATGAAACAATCGCTGTTGTCCCTTGCCCTCGCATCCGTGCTGGCGGTGTTCAATCAATCTGCCGTCGCCGCCGATCCCGCGATCGTCATGGGCGAGGTGCGCGTGAGCGCCCAGCGCGATGCCGGCGCGCTGCGCTCGAACCGCGTGCTGACGTCGGTCGATGTGCTCGGCGCCGACAAGATCGAGGACAAGAACGTGACCAATAGCTGGGAGCTGGTTGGCCAGTTGCCGGGCGTGCAGCTGACCGAGACGCGCATGGGCGCCGAATCGGGCAAGGCGAGCTTCCGGGCATTCAATGGCGAAGGCTATATCAACGGTATCAAGGTGCTGATTGATGGCATACCGAGCAATGTCAACAGCGGCAACCAGCGCTTCATCGACATGATCTTCCCGCTCGAAGTCGACTACATCGAGGTGGTGCGCGGCACGAATGACCCGCGCTACGGCCTGCACAATATCGGTGGCAACATGAATATCGGTACCCGCCAGGGCGGCAATTACGTCGACAGCCGCTTTACTTACGGCAGCTTCAACACGCGCGAAGTGCAGGCCGCCTATGGCCGCGAGGCCGATGGCTTTGCGCAAAATTATTTCGTGGCCAGGCAACTGACCGACAGCGATCGCGCGAACGGCGATTCGAACAAGTATTCCATTGGCGGCAAGTGGTTCATCACGTCGAAGGACAAGGCCGTCACGGCCGGCCTGGTCGTGCGCACCTACCAGCACGAGTCGGGCGAGCCGGGCTTTTTGACCGCCGCCGAACTGGCCGCCGACCGCCGCCAGTCGCCACGCAAGAATGCCAACGACAAGACCGACCGGGACATGCACCACGCGAGCGCCCACCTCGACTGGCAGATCGCGCCGAACGCGTTCCTCAGCAACAAGCTGTACTACAACGAATACAAGGATGACCGCCGCGTCACGTTCACCAGCAACCCGGAAGGCAATGCCGCGCGCCAGCGCCGCCTGTGGGATGAGGCGCAGCTGGGCTTCATGAGCACGCTGACCTGGCGCGCGAACGAACGCGTGACGGTCGACGGCGGCGTGAACACCGAGCGCCAGGACAATGGCTACCAGCGCCTGCGCTACAACTTCGCCATTCCATCCGACTTCACGACCCCGGCGCGCACCCAGAACGACGATCGCTACAAGTTCAACAATGTCGGCGCCTATGTGCAGGCCGTGATCAAGGCCACCGACACCATCCGGCTGGTGCCGGGCTACCGCGTCGACCGTTTTACCGGCAACAATCCGCTGCCGGGTGGCACCAGTGCGGGGCTGCAGGATTACGGCTGGATCAAGCAGCCCAAGTTCAGCATGGTGTACAGCCCGGCCGCGGACATCAGCGTGTACGGCAACTGGGGCCGCACCTTCCAGATCCTGACCGGCTCGGTCGGACCGGCCTACCTGGTGCCGGGCCAGACACCGTTCGACGCGTCGGTCAATACCGGCAAGGAAGTGGGCGTCAAGGTCAAGCCGACCGCCCGCAGCGACCTGCGCCTGGCCATCTGGCGCCAGGATGCCACCGGCGAAGTGGCCAATATGCCGGCCACCGGGACCACGGTCGGCCTGGGCGAAACGCGCCGCGAAGGGCTTGATTTCCAGCTCTCGGGCAAGGTGACCGACAAGCTCGAGCTGTCGCTGTCGCACTCGCTGCAAAAGGCGGAAGTGATCAGCGCGACTGGCGCGAATGGCGTTTCGCTGGCCGGCAAGGAAGTGTTTTCGACGCCGCGCCACATCACCAATGTCGGGCTCGACTACAAGCATTCGGACAAGTGGCGTTTCGGACTGCAGGGGCGCTCGCAGGGCGATTACTACATCGACAACCCGAACGAGCAGGGCAAGTTCGGCGGCTTCGTGCTGTTCGACGCCAACGTGCGCTATGCGATCTCGGCGCGCACCAGCATCGACGTGCAAATCAAGAACATCGCCGACCGCAACTATGAATATGCGTGGTACGACAACTTCTTCTGGCCGGCGAGCCAGGCGCAGCCGATGTTTTCATCGGGTAATGGCCGCGCCGCGTACATCTCGCTGAACGTGAAGCTGTAAAGGTAGACCTAGTCAGATCAATTGATCCGAGCTGACGATGTGCACGCCCGGCCGCGCCTGCAAAGCGGCGGCCAGCAACGCCTGCGCGATGCGCGGCGCCGGGTTGATGCGCCAGCGGCGCGGCACGAGTGGGCCGAGCATTGCCAGCACGGCGCCGAACACGCGTTCGCCCGTGCGTTGTTCCTGGCGTTTGCCACCGATCATGCCGGGCCGCACATGGGTCAGCGATCTGAAGCCCAGCCGGTCCAGGTCGTGCTCGAGTTCGCCCTTGACGCGGTTGTAGAAAAAGCGCGAATCGGCATTCGCGCCGATGGCCGAATTGAGCACGTGGCACGGCGTGCCATGCTGGCGCGCGAGCTTGGCCACGGCGAGCGGGACATCGTGATCGACGCGCCGGAAGGCGTCTTGCGAACCGGCGCTGCGCATGGTCGTGCCCAGCGTGCAGATGACGGCGTCGGCCTGCCACCAGGCAGCGTCCGGCGGCAATGCCGCGAAGTCGACGACCGGCGCCTGCAGCTTCGGGTGCGCCGGCAACGCGCGCCGTGTCGGCGCCACCACCGACGTGACGTTCGGGTCGGCCAGCGCCATTGCGAGCACATGGCCGCCAACCAGCCCGCTCGATCCAACCAGCAGCAGTTTCATGGTCTATCCTGTTTTTCCAGTTGTATACGACGCGAGGCCGGCATGATGGCCGGCCTCGCGTTGGAAGAAAGGCCTGCGGGGCAGGCCGGGTCACCGGCTTACTTGGCCAGCGCTTCTTCGTAGCGGCGTTCGACTTCCGCCCAGTTGATGATGTTGAAGAAGGCCGCGATGTAGTCTGGGCGCTTGTTCTGGTATTGCAGGTAGTACGCGTGTTCCCACACGTCCAGGCCCAGGATTGGCGTGCCGCCCGACATGCCGGCGAACTGGCCCATCAGCGGGCTGTCCTGGTTGGCGCTGCTCTCGACCAGCAGCTTGCCGTCCTTGCCGACGGTTAGCCAGGCCCAGCCGCTACCGAAGCGGGTCTGCGCGGCCTTGGTGAAGGCATCCTTGAACTTCTCGTAGCCGCCCAGGTCATCTTCGATGGCTTGTGCGACCTTGCCGCCTGGCTTGCCGCCTTCGGGCGACAGCACGGTCCAGAACAAAGCATGGTTGGCGTGGCCGCCGCCATTGTTGCGCACGACGCCCTGGACGGCTTGCGGCAGGCTGCCGATATCGGCGATCAGCTGTTCGACCGGCACTTCGGCGACGCCGGCTTCGCCCAGCGCGTTGTTGACGTTGGTGATGTACGCCTGGTGGTGCTTCGTGTGGTGGATTTCCATCGTGCGCGAATCGAAATGCGGCTCGAGGGCATCGTAGGCGTAAGGCAGTGGTGGCAATGCGTATGGCATGATCATTCTCCGTTCAGATGGTTGGGAACGCTGTTCCGGTATGAAGCGTGGCACCAGGGCCGTGTTGGTCACGGCCCGGCGTTGTGCATGTGCGGGTCAACGGGCGGGCAGAGTGCGACCCGGCGCACGCACTGAAGAGACTTCAGCGCGCGCCCTGACTTGTCCAGAATACCAGCATCTGCAATAGACTGGCGCGCCAGGTGAGCGTGAAGGCAATCGCCAGCGTCGCGCCGGCCAGCGCCATGAACCAGACCAGCACGGCGATCGACGGCGAATCGACCGTCAGGCACAGCACGAGGGAGAACATCAGCGCCGCCGCACCGGCCAGGCGCAGCGCCATGACGAGGGCTGGCGACTGGGGCGCGTTGCCCCGCACCTGGGCCCAGTGCACGTCCATCGACAGCGCCAACCAGCCCATCCCGGCCACGCAGGCGAGCAGGGCGCCGAACAACAATGCGGCGTCAAGCATGCTTGGCCTCCAGCTTGACGTTACCGGCCGTTACGGGCCGCGCAGCGCGCGCCTGCAGCTTGCGCGCCGCCATGAAGGCCAGCGCGGCGCTCGCCAGCATGAACAGGTCGGCGCCGGCCACCGGCCAGTAGCCGTTGCCGATCGTGCGCAGCAGATGGTCGCCGGTGGTGATCCAGTTGAGTACCGGCGCCACCACGGCGAGCACGGCGATGGCCAGGCACTGCTCGCGCCAGGCCGGCGCCAGGCGGCCCTCGGCCACCGATGCCGTGCGCCACCAGCCGTGCACGGCGGCCAGCACCCACGCACCCCAGAAGCAGTATTTTTCCATTGCGCCGCGCAGCGGCCAGCCGGCCGGCATGACGTCAGGCAGCAGGCGGTTGGCAATCAGCAGCGACAGCGTGGCCACCAGCATGCCGGTGACGACCGTGACGGCCAGCGCATCGACCACGCGGGCGCCGCTCACGCCCTGTTTCGCGTGATGCCGCTTGCGCTTCTCGACGAAGAAGAACAGGCCGGTGGCGATGCAGGCGCAACCCGACAGGCCGCCCAGCACGTACAGCCAGCGCAGCAGCCAGTGCTTGAAGTGCTGCAGGTGCAGGCCGGTGAGGAATTCATTGATGCGTGCCACGAGCGTCGGCGGCGGGTCTTCACGCAGCAATTCGCCGGTGGACAGCTTGAAGTGGATGCCTTCGCCGGTGAGCTGGACGCGATCGGTACCAGCACGGTACACGCTGACGTAGCCATTGGCGTCGCCCACGTGCTGCACGTTCAGGTAGCCGACGGCGCCGCCCATGCCCTTGGCGGCCCAGCGGCGCTGGGCTTCGGCCACCATCGCGTCGACCGACGCCATCGGCGCCGCGACGCCCGCGCGGTCGTGCGGCAAGCCGGTTTCCCTGGCCTCGATCTGCTCATGACGGTCATGCAGCGGCGTCAGCTGCGTGTGCGTGACCGGGAAATAGATGTACGCGAAGATCACGAGCCCGGTGAACGCGAAGAAAAAGTGGAACGGCAACGCGACGACGCCGGTCAGGTTGTGCATGTCGAGCATGCTGCGCTGGGTGGTTTTTTTCGGGCGGAACGTGAACAGTTCGCGGAAGATCTTGCGGTGCATGATCACGCCGGTGACCAGGGCCATCAGCATCATCAGGGCCGAGAAGCCCACGATCCAGTAGCCGACGTTCTTCCAGTCGAGGCTCAAGCTGTAGTGCAGCGGGTAAAAGAACTCGCTGCCGAGCTTGAGGCGGTCGGTCGGCAGCGCTTCGCCCGTGCGCGGATCGACCGTGCGGTTGGCGTAGATCGCCGTTTCATGGTCTTTCGCGCCCGGCACTTCATAGCCGGCAAACAGCAGCAGCACTGGATCGCGATGGGTCGTATAGGCGCCCCAGCTGCGCGGCGTGTCGAAGCGTTCTGGCAGCGGCCCGTCGACCAGCGGCGCAGTGGCGGCGCGCGCGGCGGCGTCCGGCTGCATGGTCTCGAACACCGGACGCAGCATCTTGTCGAACGACGGCATTGGCTGCGGCTCGAAGCGGGTGTCGGGAATGGCCCAGCGGTCGATTTCGCGGTCGAACACCGACAGCGAACCAAAGAAGAATACGACCATCAGCACGAAGCCCAGCGCCAGGCCGAACCAGGTGTGCAACCAGGCCATCGAATGGCGAAAATTGGGAAACATGATCAAGCCCCCGCGCCGATGATCAGGCTCTGCACCCACCAGGCCGCCGCCGTCATGGCCGCGCCGCCGCCAACGAGCACGAGCGCCACGCGGCGCAAGCCCTGCGCGGCGAACGCGACCAGAAAAGCGACGAGGAACACCAGCAGGCCGATGATGTAGGACAGGTGTTCGGCGTCGTGGAACGCCATGCCGGCGCTGTACATCAGCGCGATGCCGAGGGCGATGATCCCCCAGGTGAAGGCGTAGCCGCCGAGGAGGGCGACCAGGGTGCGCGAGGCAACGTGGCGGTAGGTCAGGGTAGAAGAGGTCATGGGCGCGCAGCGGCTGCGTGGCAGAGTGAAAAGAGACGGCAAATGATAATCATTCGCATGATAGAGCGGTCGCGTCGTCTTGACAAGCGGCCAGGGGCCAAACCGCGCCGTCAGCGCGCCGGCTTGATCTCGGTACTCTGCATCATCGTGTTACGCCAGCCGTCGGCTTGCAGCTGCCAGACGCGCACATAGCGGCCGCGAAATTCGCGTGTGCGGCCATTCTGCTGCAGGTCGGCCTGGAAGCGACCGCGGATCACGGCGGAGCGGCCACTGTCAAGCAGCTGGATCTCCATGCTCGCGATGGCGTACGAGCGAAACTCGAATTCGTCGCGCGCCAGCAGTTGCAGGAATTCGCTGCGGGTACGCACACGGCCATTGGTTTCGACGTGATAGTAATCGGTCGCGATGACGTTGCGCAGCGCGTCGACGTCGCGGGTGGCGATTGCCTCGGCGCGGCGCTGCTCGGCGTCGCGCAGCGCGGTGAGGACCGGCGACTGCGCGGTTGTGCCGGATGGGCCGGGCATGGACCCACGCAGGGGTACTTGCGCGTTTGCGGCGGCTGCGGCGATGGCGACGGAGAGAAGCAGAATAAACAGCAGAGGTCGCATGATTAATACTCTAATGAAACTAGGTGGAAGTATATAAAGTCTGGCGCGAAACCTTGTAACGAAGTATTTCTACATTGTGACACGCATTACGGCATTTGCCGCTTTTGCCGACACGACAATAGCGCTACACTGTGTTACCGGCACGATTGGCGGCCATATACCAGGAGAACAGCATGAACACGGCAGGCGGCGGGGACGTCCTCGCGAACAACAGCGCGATGCGCGCGTCAATGGGCATCGATGCAGTGCGCGTCGCGCTGGCGACGGCGATGATTTTGCTGGTTCCCCTGGTGGCGATGCAGTTCGCCCAGGGCGTGCAGTGGACCGGGTTCGATTTCGCGGTGGCGGCGGTGCTGCTGGCCGGGGCCGGCTGGACGTGCCTGCGCACCGGGCGTCGTGTGGCCCGCCTGGCCGTGTGGCAGCGCGTCGCGGTCGTCGGCGCACTGGCGCTGGTGTTCGCCGCGATCTGGGTCGAACTGGCGGTCGGCGTGCTGTTCAACTTCGGCAGCTGAACCAGGTCTGTCCTGGATCCGTCCGTCGCAGTGTGTTGACCTTCCTGTCGCAGGAAGGTTTATCCTTGTCGGATGGATCACAATAACAATCACCTCGCCAAGCCATCGGTCACGCTGCTGATCGACGGCATGACCTGCGCCTCGTGCGTGGCGCGCGTCGAAAAAGCACTTGCCAGCGTGCCGGGCGTGACCGGCGCCAGCGTCAACCTGGCCACCGAAAAAGCCCGCATCGACGGCACCGCGCCGGCAACTGCGCTGGTGGCCGCGGTGGGCGCTGCCGGTTACACGGCCCGGCTCGAAACACCCGATGCGCCTGCCGCTGTCGTCAAGGCCACCTCGCCCGCCCCGTGGCCGGTGGTCATCGCCGCGCTCCTGAGTATCCCGCTTGTTTTGCCGATGCTGCTCGCGCCGTTCGGCGTTGACGCCATGCTGCCGGGCTGGCTGCAGTGGCTGCTTGCCACACCCGTGCAGTTCTGGCTCGGCGCGCGTTTTTACCGCGCCGGCTGGGGTGCGCTGCGCGCCGGGGCCGGCAATATGGACTTGCTCGTTGCCATCGGCACGAGCGCCGCCTACGGACTGTCGCTCTACCTGCTGCTCACACCAAGCGGGCACGCATCCCACCTGTATTTCGAATCGTCGGCGGTCGTGATCACGCTGGTGTTGCTGGGCAAATGGCTGGAAGGCCGGGCGCGGCGCCAGACGGTGGCCGCACTCGGCGCACTCGAAGGCTTGCAGCCGCCCGATGCCGTCGTGCGCCGTGACGGCAACGACGTGCGCGTGCCGCTCGCGGCGCTGCGTGTGGCCGACATCATGGTCGTCAAGCCGGGCGAGCGGGTGCCGGCCGACGGCGTGGTGCTCGAGGGTGTCAGCCACGTGGACGAATCGCTCCTGACCGGCGAGAGCCTGCCGCTGGCGAAAGGGCCGGCCGACACGGTCGTCGGCGGGGCCGTCAACGCCGATGGCTTGCTGCTGGTGCGCGCCACGGCCGTTGGCAGCGCGACGATGCTCGCTCACATCATCCGCATGGTCGAGGACGCTCAGGCTGCCAAGGCGCCGATCCAGCGCCTGGTCGATCGCGTCAGCGCGGTATTCGTGCCGGTCGTGCTGGCTATTTCCCTGGTCACGCTGCTGGGCTGGGGTGTCACCACCGGCGACTGGCAAAACGCCCTGCTCAATGCGGTGGCGGTGATGGTCATCGCCTGTCCGTGCGCGCTGGGCCTGGCCACGCCGACGGCGATCATGGTCGGCACCGGCGTGGCCGCGCGCCACGGCATCCTGATCAAGGACGCCGAGGCGCTGGAAACCGCACACGCGGTCGACGTCGTCGTGTTCGACAAGACCGGCACGCTCACCGAGGGCCGCCCGCAACTGGTGGCGCTCGACGGTCCGGACATCACCCGCTTGCTGACGCTGGCCGCCGCCGTGCAGCAAGCCAGCGCGCATCCGCTGGCGCGCGCCGTGCTGGAGGAAGCGGCGCGACGCGGTATCGCGGCGCCCGCTGCGGCCAATGCGCGCGCGCTGCCGGGGCGGGGTGTGCAAGCCGAAGTGGACGGCGCGACGATCCTGCTCGGCAACCGGCGCCTGATGGAAGAACTGGGCGTGCCGCCCCTTGGCGCAGAAGGGCATGCAGCGGCCGGGCGCACCGTGTCCTGGCTGGCCGAGCGGCGCGGCGATCACGTCAGCGTGCTCGGGCTGCTCGCCTTCGGCGACCGGATCAAGCCGGGGGCGCAGGACGCCGTCGCGCGGCTGGTAGCGCGCGGCATCGAACCGGTGCTGCTCACCGGCGACAGCGCCGGCGCCGCGCACGCCGTGGCGCAGGCGCTGGGCATCACGCGCGTGCACTTTGAGGTGCTCCCGGCCGACAAGGCGCAGGTGATCGCGACGCTGCGCGGGGCTGGCCGCACGGTGGCCATGATCGGCGACGGCATCAACGACGCGCCGGCGCTGGCCGCGGCCGATGTCGGCATGGCGATGGCGACCGGTACCGATGTGGCGATGCACAGCGCCGGCATCACCTTGATGCGCGGCGACCCGATGCTGGTGGCCGACGCGCTCGACGTGGCGCAGCGCACCTGGCGCAAGATTCGCCAGAACCTGGGCTGGGCCTTCGTGTATAACCTGATCGGCGTGCCGCTGGCTGCGTTCGGCTTGCTCAATCCGGTGCTGGCCGGCGCTGCAATGGCGCTCAGCTCAGTCAGCGTGGTGGCCAATGCGCTGCTGCTGCGACGCTGGCGGGCGGCGCCACGCGCCACCCCGACCACCGGGGCGTCGCTGGATCAACCTCAACCTCAGCCCCAACCTCAAGGAGAAATGCCCATGTATGAACTGACTGTTGCCGACATGACCTGCAAGCACTGCGTCGGCCGCGTGACCGCCGCCGTCCATACGGTCGATCCGGCCGCCGGCGTGACCATCGACCTGGCCAGCGCGAAAGTGCGCATCGACAGCGCCGCTGCCCTGGCGCCGATCGTGGCGGCGATCGATGGGGCCGGGTACCCCGTCACCGCCGGCGCGTAAGCCGCGCACGCAAGGTGTTACTGCATCGTTTGCCGGACGATTCGTGGTCAAAAATACACCTACTTGTTCTTCAGTTGAGCTATATTTTGTAGGAAGGTAAATACGCCGAGCCGCGCGTTTCGACCGATCCTGTCAACGGAATTCTCATGAGAGATGGTGTGTTCGCAGAACCGACCGACCTGGTCAAGCACCCGCCCAGCAGCGCCCAGTTGCGCCGGATTGTGCTGGTACTTGCCGTGCTGGCGCTGCTGTTCGCGCTGCTGGTGCCGGCGGCGGGCCTGGCGCTGCCGCATGCGCCGGAGTTCATGCCGATCTACCTGTCAACACTGATCGCCACCAATTTTGTCACTGGCGTGTTGCTGCTTGGCCACGTCCACACGCGGCGCTCGCCGGCCCTGGGCATCCTGGCGCTCGGCTACCTGTTTACTGCCTTGATCGCCGGCGCCCACATGCTCACGTTCCCCGGCCTGTTCGGCGACGAGGGCGTGCTGGGCGGTAACCGCCAGACCGCGCCCTGGCTGCACGCCGCCTGGCACGCGCTGTATCCGCTGTTCGTGCTCGGTTACACACGCGCCGCGAGCGGGCGCCTGGCGGCATCGACCTTGCCGCCGCACTTCATGCGCATTGGCGCGCTGCTCACAGCGCTGTTCGTGTCGCTGCTGGTGCTGGTGGGCACGACCGGTGCACCCTACCTGCCGATGCTGCTGGACGGCAACCGCACGCTGCCGCTGTACCACGCCATCGCGGCCGCGGTGCTGGCGCTGTCGCTCTACGTGCTGTACGCAACCGTGCGCAAGCGCCCGCGCACCGTGCTCGATGTCTGGCTGACCGTGGCGATGGCGGCCTGGGTGTTCGAGGTGGGCCTGTCGTGCGTGTTCAACGGCGGCCTGTTCGACCTGGGCTTTTATGCCGGGCGCCTGTACGGGCTGGCCGCGTCGCTGTTCGTGCTGGGCGCACTGGCGATCGACAATATCGCGCTGCACGCGCGCCTGCACGCCACGTTCCAGGAAATGGTCGAGACGCGCGCCCGCGCCCAGTGGCAAAGCCTGCTCGGCACCGTGCTGCGCCAGCTGCCCGACGGCGTGCTGATCGTCGACGCCACCGGGCGCTGCGTGATGGCCAACGACCAGGCCATGCAGATGGCGCGCCATTTCGCCGCCGACGGCGTGAGCGGCATGCTGGGCCTGATCCGCGAGCCGGTCGCGCGCGCCATCGGCGGCCGGGCGTTCCACGACGCCATGATCGAGAGCGTGGAGGGCGGCGCGCGCCGCGTATATTCGGTCAGCGGCGCGCCCCTGCGCGACGGCGCCGCCGAACTGGCGGCGGCCGTGATCGTCATCGACGACATCACCGAGCGTACCGAGGCCAATGCGGCGCTGGCCCGGGCCCTGGACCAGACCCGTTACCTGATCGAGAACACGCCGCTGGCCGTGATCGAATGGAACCGTGACCTGGTCGTCACGCTGTGGAACCGCCGCGCCGAAGAATTGTTCGGCTGGCCCGCCGCCGACGCGATCGGCCAACAGATTGACCGCCTGGGCCTGATCCACGAGGGCGACATCGACCAGGTGCAGGCGATGATCGCGCGCCTGATCGACTCGAGTACGCGCTACGCCAAGTCGAGCAACCGTAATCGCACCCGCGACGGGCGTGCGCTGTGCTGCGAGTGGTACAACTCGGTGCTGGTCGACGAGGCGGGCGAGATCCAGACCGTGTTCTCGCTGGTGCTGGACGTGTCAGAGCGCGAAGCGGCGATGCACAGCCTGCGCGAAGCAGACGGGCGCAAGGACGTCTACATCGCCACGCTGGCGCACGAATTGCGCAACCCGCTCGCGCCCATTGCCAACGCGGCCTCGCTCCTGCGCAGCAAGACGCTCGCGCCCGAGCGGATCGAATGGATCGCGGCCATGGTGGCGCGCCAGACCGACCAGATGGCGCGCCTGCTCGATGATTTGCTGGACGTCTCGCGCATCAGCCGCGGCAAGATCGAACTGCGGCGCGTGCGCGTGGAATTGGGGCGGCTGCTGCGCGAGACGCTGCAAACGAGCATGCCGCTGATCGAGGCCGGCGCCCACCAGGTGGCGCTGCGCGTGGCCGATGATCGGCTCTGGGTCGACGCCGATCCGCTGCGCCTGACGCAGGTGTTCGCCAACCTGATCACGAATGCGGCGAAGTACACGCCGCCCGGTGGCGGGCTCGAAGTGGGCTTGCGGCGCGACGAAGGCCAGGCCGTCGCCTGGGTATCCGATAGCGGGGTGGGGCTGGCGGCCGACATGCTCGAGCGCGTGTTCGACCCGTTCGTGCAGGTCGGCAGCGCGAAGCACCTGGCCCAGGGCGGCCTGGGAATCGGGCTGTCGCTGGCCAAGGGCTTCGTCGACCTGCATGGCGGCAGCATCTGCGCCGACAGCGACGGGCCGGGGCGCGGTGCGACCTTCCTCGTGCGCCTGCCCTTGTGCGAAGGGGGACAAGCGATGCCGGGCGACGTCCTGCCCGTGCCTGAAGCTGCCGCGCTCGGAAAGCACATCCTGATCGCCGACGACAACGTCGATGCCGCCGACTCGCTGGCCTGGCTGCTGCGCACCGAAGGCGCGACCGTCACGGTGGCCCACGACGGCGCGCAGGCCCTGCGCCTGTACCGCGAACGGCATGCCCAGATCGCGGTGCTCGACCTGGGCATGCCGCATATGGACGGCCTGGAGCTGGCGGCGATCCTGGCGCAGGAAACACCGCGTCCGTATCTGGTGGCCGTGACGGGGCGCGGCCGCAAGGAAGACCGCGCCGCATCGCTGGCAGCCGGCTTCGATGAGCACTTCACGAAGCCGGTCGCGCCGCAGCAGCTCATCGCGCTGCTGCGCAACGTGTCCGCGGTGTCCGCGGCGCCCGCGCGCGGTTAGTGTCCTGAATTGGAAGTTCGTTGAATAATAAATGTGGCGAAGTCGGCCTGAAACAAGAAGCAAAGCACAGCAAGGCCGGGGCCTTGCGCGCATTTGCGACGCAGTATCAGGGCGACGCTCGCCGCATTTATTCAACGAATCTCCGATTCAGGGCACTAGTGGTGCTCGTGCCCTGTCGATTCCTTCGGACCCGGCTTGCGCGCGTCCATCGCCTGTTCACTGGGCGCCGGTTGGGCGTCCGGCGCCCGCGGCGCCGCCGGCATTTCTCCCGTCCATTCGCGCGCCACGGTGCCGGCCGGATGGCGGTACCAGCCCGGATCGGCGTAGTCGCCGCGCCTCAACCCTTCGCGCACCTTGAGCACGGTGAACATGCCGCCCATCTCCAGATTGCCGAACGGCCCGTCGCCGCTCATCATCGGCAGCGTGTTGGCCGGCAGCGCCATCTTCATGTCGCCCATCGAGCCGCCCTTGTCACCCATGACCATATAGCCCGGCACCAGCTGGTTGATCTTCTCGGCCACGCCGCGATGGTCCACGCCAATGAGCGTGGGCACGTCGTGGCCCATCGCGTTCATCGTGTGGTGCGATTTGTGGCAATGGAAGGCCCAGTCGCCGGGCGCGTCGGCCACGAATTCGATGGCGCGCATCTGGCCCACGGCGACGTCGGTCGTCACCTCGGGCCAGCGCGCCGACCTGGGCACCCAGCCGCCATCGGTGCCGGCCACCTCGAAGCGGTGCCCGTGCAGGTGGATCGGGTGGTTCGTCATGGTCAGGTTGCCCACGCGGATACGCACCTTGTCGCCGAGGCGCGCGACCATCGGGTCCAGGCCCGGGAACACGCGGCTGTTGATGGTCCACAGGTTAAAGTCGAGCATCGTGTTGGTGCGCGGCGTGTAGCTGCCCGGCTCGATGTCGTAGGACGACAATAGCATCACGTAGTCGCGGTCGACGGCGTGCTGGCGCGGGTTCTTCGGGTGCGTGACCCAGAAGCCCATCATCCCCATCGCCATCTGCTGCATTTCGTCGGCGTGCGGGTGGTACATGAACGTGCCCGCGTGGCGCGCCACGAATTCATACACGAACGTCTTGCCGGGCTGGATCCCGGGCTGGGTCAGGCCCGTGACGCCATCCATCCCGCACGGCAGCAACTGGCCGTGCCAGTGCACGCTGGTGTGTTCGGGCAGCTTGTTGGTAACGAACACGCGCACCCGGTCGCCCTCGACCACTTCGATGGTCGGGCCCGGGCTCTGGCCGTTGTAGCCCCACAGGTTGGCATGCATGCCGGGCGCGAATTCGCGCACGACCGGTTCGGCCACCAGGTGGAATTCCTTGACGCCGTCCTTCATGCGCCAGGGCAGGGTCCAGCCGTTGAGCGTGACGACGGGGTTGTACGGGCGGCCATTCGGCGGGGCCAGCGGGGCGGCGGTGGCGCTCGAGGTGTGGGTCGGCGCTTCCGGCAGCGACGCCGCGCCGGCGCGGCTCACCAGCGAGGCGCCCAGTACGGTGGCGCCGGCGCCGGTGAGGAACGATCTGCGGTTGGTCATTCTGGTGTGTCCTTCTTGTCAGTGGCAGCCTGCGCCGGCAGGCGCGTGCCGATGGCGGCTTCCAGGTCGACCTGGGCCAGCCAGAAATCCTTCAGGGCTTCGATGGTGGCGTGGACGGCCGCCGCTTGTTCGCGGGCGTCGGCCAGCAGTTCGAACGGGCTGGCCAGCATGCCGTTGTAGCGCAGCAGCGTCTCGTCCGAGATCTGCTTGCGCAGCGGGATCACGTGGTCGCGGTAGTGGCGGGCCACGTCGTAACTGGCGCGGTAGCCGAGATAGCCGGCGCGCGCTTCGCTGCGGGCGTTGATCGCAATCGCCCCGACCTGGCCGAGCGACTGCATGTACAGCGCTTCGGCGCGCGCGACGCGGGCGCCACCCCAGTCGAACAGTGGCAGCTCCAGGCCGATCTCGTAGCCCTCGCTGCGCGGTTCGCCCGTCTCGCTCTTGCTGGCGTAGCCGAGATCCAGCACATTGATGAAGCGCGTGGTGCGCGTGAGGCCCAGGTCGGCGGCGGTGCCGGCGGCAGCGGCGCGCGCGGCCTGCACGTCCAGGCGCTGGCTTAGCGCGGTGCGTTCGATGCCAACCAGTTCGCGCGGCGCCGCCGGCAGGTCGGGCAAGCGTTCTGGCAGGGTGTAGCCGGCCTGCGTACCCCACAGGCCGAGCTGGCGCGTCAGGCGTTCGCGCGCAGCGTGGGCCAGGCGGGCGGCGCGCAGCACGCCGGCGCCGGCTTCGGCGTGGAAGGCCGACTCGCGCGCCAGGTCCAGCGCGCTGGCGTTGCCGGCCTGGGTCATGCGTTCCATCAGTAAACTCGACGCATCGGCGGCGTCCGCCACCTGGCGCGCGTAGGCCAGGGCCTGGCGCGCGGCGACGGCCTCGATCCAGGCGCGGCGCGTGTCGGTCACATGGCGTTCGATCGCGGCGGCCACGCGCAGCGTCGTTTCATCGAGGCGCCGCGCGGCCATGCGCTGGCGCAGTGGCATGGTCAACAGGCCGGCCAGGTCGAGCGACACCGAGCGCTCGGTTTCCCGGTTGCCGCCGCCATCCATGCGCGAAAAGCCGAAGCCCGGATTGCGCAGGCGCGCGGCCTGGGCCACGTCGGCCTGGGCGATGCCGGCTTCCCAATAGGTCGCCTGCAGGCCGGGGTGGTTCAGCGCGGCGATGCGCACGGCGGCGTCTTGCGTCAGCGGCGCTTGCAGCAGCGTGTCGATCCCGGTCTGCAGGGCCTGGCGGTCGGCGTCGCTGCGCAGCAGGCGGGCCTCGACGCCGGTGCGCGCCTGCGCCGCATTGGCGCCGGCCTGGAAGGCGCGCTCGGGCGCCACGCTGGCGCAGCCGGCCAGCAGCGCGCAGAACCCGAGCGCCAGCGAGGCTTGCCAGGAGATTGGGCTGGTCATCAATGGTGCTCCTTCTTCGCGGGCGGCGCATGGTGGTCATGATGATGCGCATGCGGATCGGGAGCCGGCGTGGCTGCGGGCGTGCCGTGCTGCGCATGGGCGCCATGGCCGGCCTGGCCCGCCACGGTGCGGTTGTTTTCCTGCCAGGTGCGGTCCGGCGTGGTCGTGGGTACGCTCGGCGCGCGTGGCACGTGCGCCGGCTGGTAAGGTGTTTCGGGGACGGCGGCGTCCGGATCCGTGGGTTTGGCTCGGTCGGTCGTCTGCGCGGTGGCGGGCGTCAATGCGCAAGCGCCCGCCAGCAGGCAGGCCAGCACGCAGGCCAGCAGCGGGCGTTGTCGTTGAGTCGGGGTCAACATGATTCCTCGTTCGGTGAAATGCATCGATGCCGCGCAATCTGGCGCGGCGGCTTGCAGGATCAGGCGAGAGGCAAGCGGGGAGGTCGTTCGGGCAGCGCCAGGTCGACCGCTTCGAGGCGGCCGGTGGCGGCATCGATCAGCCGTATCGAAAAGGTCGGCGGGGCGGCGGGCAGCGTCGGTGCGCCCGCCATGGCGGCGCCGATGCAGCAGGCAGCGCAGGCGCTGCAGCGCTCTTGATCCTGGCCGTGGTCATTGTCAAGCGGTGCCGGATCGTTGGCCGAGGGGTTCGCATCGTGGCAGTGCCCGGTCTGGACGGCGCCGTGGTCCATCGCGGGCATGGTCATGGCCGCGCCGTACTGGGCCGACGCATGCGCGCACGCAACCATGCCTGCCGCAACGACGCCCTGGAAGGGAATCGCCAGCAGCATCAGCCACACGAGTGCGCGGCGCAGGCAGACATGGAAGGTATGGTTCACGCGGCGATTTTAGCATGGCATCGGCGCAACACCCATGTCATGATGGCGGCGGAAACCTTGCTAGACGATTAAGTGACTGATAGCATGCGGGGTTAATTCAATGACAAGGGTGAGCATGGTGTTGATCGAGCGTCTGCTCGCTCTGCGGCGCAGGAAAAACCGGGAAGAAGTCGCGGGCCGGGCGGCCGAAGTCATTGCACACGTCCTGTTCGACGTCGGCGTCGACCGCTTCATGAACGGCAGCATGCTGCTCGATCGCCAATTCCGGCTGCGTTTCTACGCGGTGTTGCCGCTGGGGGCGGACGAGAGACTGGCCGCCATCGCGCTGCGCGACTTGCCCGAAGCGCAAGCCATGCGCGCCTGCATGGCCGACGTCGCGTTCGATGCGGTCGTCGTGGCGCACCACACGCAAGACCTGACCGATGGCTTGATGCGCGAGCTGCTGGCCTGTTCGGCCGAGCTGCGCGCGCTGCCTGCGCTGCGCGTCGATCACGTGTTCGCGTTGCGGTAAGCACCCGGCGCAATCCAGTGCGCGCCGCCGTGCGCCGTGGCGTTATGCTTGCGTTTCCTGAACTGCCATCGACGCGAAGGTCTCACCCATGCCGCCAACTGCCCGCCACCCGCACCGCCCGGCCATCCGGCCCGCTTTTCCGGTGACGCCCGCATGAGCGTCCGTAACCTGCAGCACTTGTTCGCACCGTCGTCGGTGGCGCTGATCGGCGCGTCCGGGCGCGCGGGCAGCATGGGCGCCACGCTGCTGGCCAATCTGCAGGGCGGCGGCTTCAAGGGCAAACTGTTTGCCGTCAATCCAAAGTACACGCAACTGGGCGACCTGCCGTGCTACGCCAGTGTGGCCGACTTGCCCGAGGCGCCCGAGCTGGCCGTCATCTGCACCCCGGCCGCCACCGTGCCGCAGCTCGTGCGCCAGTTGGGCGAGCGCGGCACGCGCGCGGCTGTCGTGCTCAGCAGCGGCATGGCGCGCGGGCGCGATGCGCGCGGCCGCAGTCTGCGCCAGGCCGCGCTCGACGCGGCGCACCCGTTCCTGCTGCGCCTTCTCGGCCCGAACAGCGCGGGTCTGCTGGTGCCGGGCCTGGGCCTGAACGCCAGCGTGGCCCACAGCGGCGCGCTGCCGGGGCGGATCGCCTTTGTCTCGCAGTCGGGCTCGCTGATGACGGGCGTGCTCGATTGGGCGCGCACGCGCGGCATCGGCTTCTCGCATTTCATCTCGCTGGGCGAGTCGGGCGACGTCGATCTGGGCGACGTGCTCGATTACCTGGCCAGCGATGGCCACGCCGGTGCAGTCCTGCTGTATGTCGACCAGCTGCGCTACGCACGCAAATTCATGTCGGCTGCCCGCGCCGCCGCGCGCAGCAAGCCGGTGATCGTGCTCAAGTCGCGCAGCGACACCGAGGGCGCGCGACCGGCCGCCAGCGAAAGCGGGGCGCTGGCGACTGAAGACGATGTATTCGACGCAGCGATCCGGCGCGCCGGCATGCTGCGCGTGTACACCACCGAGCAGCTGTTCGCGGCGGTCGAGACGCTGGCCTACGCGCGCGTGCTGCACGGCGAGCGCCTGGCCATCGTCAGTAATGGCGTCGGCCCGGGTGTGCTGGCGCGCGACGCACTGCGCTATGGCGGCGGTACGGCGGCGTCGCTGTCGCCCGAATCGATCGTGCGGCTCGACGCCGTGCTGCCGGCTGGCTGGAGTGGTGGCTCGGTCCGCGCGAATCCCGTCAATCTGCTGGGCGGAGCGCCGGCCGAGCGTTACAGCGCCGCGCTCGAGGTGCTGCTGGCCGATCCGCAGGTCGACGCCGTGCTGGTCGTGCATTCGCCCACGGCGACCGTCGACAGCCGCGACGTGGCCAATGCGATTGCGCCGCTGGCGCGCGCCGCCTCGCGCCCGATCCTGTCGTGCTGGCTGGGCGGCGCCTCGGTCGTGGCCGCGCGCGCCATTGCCGCCGAGGCGCGCATGCCCACCTTCCGCACGCCCGAAGACGGCGTCAACGGCTTCCTGCAACTGGTGAACTACCGGCGCAACCAGAACCTCTTGATGGAAGTGCCGCCGTCGATGGTGGGCAATGTGGCGCCCGACCGCAGCGCCGCACGCGCGCTGGTGCGCGAGGCGATCGCCGCCAAGCGCCTGCTGCTGTCCGATCCCGAAACCAAGGCGATCCTGCGCGCCTATGGCCTGGCGCTGGTCGAGACCCGCGCCGCCGACGATGTCGATGCGGCTGTCGCCGCCGCGCGCGCCATCGGCTTCCCGGTCGCCGTCAAGATCCTCACGCCCGACGTGATGCACAAATCGGATGTCGGGGGCGTCACGCTCGACCTCGATTCCGAGGAGGCCGTGCGCGCGGCTGCATTGCGCATGCGCCTGCGGCTGGGCGAGCTGTTCCCGCAGGCGCGCTTCGACGGCTTCTCGGTGCAGGCCATGTGCCGCCGCACGCACGGCCATGAACTGATCGTCGGGGCTGCGCTCGACCCGGTGTTCGGGCCGGTGCTGGTGTTTGGCCAGGGCGGCGTGGCGGTCGAGGTGCTCCACGATTATTCGGTTGGCCTGCCGCCCCTGAACCTGGTGCTGGCGCGCGACCTGGTCGACCGCACGCGCGTGGCGCGTTTGCTGGCCGGCTACCGCAACCGGCCGGCCGCCAATCTCGATGCGGTGCTGGCGGTGCTGATCCAGGTCTCGCGCCTGATCTCCGACATTCCCGAGATCGTCGAGCTGGACATCAACCCGCTGGTGGTCGACAGCCGCGGCGCGATCGTGCTCGACGCGCGCATGCGGCTGGCGCTGGCCGACCGCTCGGGCAGCACGCTCGACCGGCTGGCGATCCGGCCCTATCCGCGCGAACTCGAAGAGACGATCGAGTGGCAGGGCGCGCCGCTGCTGCTGCGCCCGATCCGCCCCGAGGACGGCCCGGCCCACCTGGCGTTTTTCGATGCGCTCACGCCCGACGACGTGCGTTACCGGATGTTCGTGCGCATCCGCGAGCTGCAGCCGTCGCAGCTGGCGCGCTTCACGCAGATCGACTACGACCGCGAGATGGCCTTCATCGCCACCCGCAAGAACGCCGCCGGGGTGGCCGAGACACTGGCCGTCGCCCGTGTCGTGGCCGATCCCGACAACACGAGCGCCGAATTCGCCGTCACCGTGCGCTCGGACCTGAAAGGGGTGGGGTTGGGGCGCATCATGATGGAAAAGCTGATCGGCTACTGCCGCGCACGCGGCACCGCCGAGATCGTGGGCGAGGCGCTGCCGCAGAATTCGCGCATCGTCGCGATGGTGAAAAAGCTGGGCTTCGAGGTGACGATCGACCGCGAGGACGGCACCCGAAAAATGCGCCTCGCATTACGTTAGGATTTTGCGGCGGGTTTGGTCCGCATGGTGACATTCGGAGGATTTTTGCAGGTTGTTGCAGTGGTATCTTGGCGGTGCTTGCTGTCCTGTCACGTCGTGACGATCCGTTCTGTCATTTTGCCAACAGGGCCCCACCCTGATTCTTCGATGTCCCGACTCGGTTTGTTGTTATGCGCCCCGTACGCCATCTTCATCGTCGCCTGCGTTGGCATCGTCTCGCTTGCCGGCGGAGACAATGCGGCGCAGCTGATCTTCCTGCAGTTGCCGATTGCCGGCCAGCTGGCCGTGGTGCAGGCGCTGGGCCTGGGCCGCGCGCTCGAGTTCCTGGCATGGCCCGATGCGTATGCCATGTTCGTGGTGCCGGTGTTCGTGCTGCTGTACACGGTCGGCGCACTGCTCGAACGCGGCCTGGAGCGCCGGCGCGGCCTGAGCCCGGCACACACGGGTGCTTAACGCCTGAAGCGCACGTCCTCGCTCACCACCGGCGCATTGCCCTTGGGCTTCTTGGGCTTTTTCGGCTTCTTGACGATCTGGCCTTTTGCATCCGTCAGCGGCACCCGGTGCTCGGGCGCGTAGCCCGGCTCTTCAACCCGTTGGAGTGTCTGGCGCGTGAGCACTTCGATCGCCGCCAGCTGCTCGACCTCGTCGGCGCACACGAGCGACACCGCCTCGCCGCTGGCGCCCTTGCGGCCGGTGCGGCCGGTGCGGTGCACGTAATCCTCGGCCACGATCGGAAGATCGACATTGATCACGGCCGGCAGGTCGTCGATGTCGATGCCGCGCGCGGCGACGTCGGTGGCGATCAGCACGCGCACGTCGCCGGCCTTGAAACGGTCGAGAGCGCGCAGGCGCGCCGGCTGCGGCTTGTCGCCGTGGATCGAATCGACCGCGATGCCCTTCGACTCGAGCAGCGCGACCAGTTCATCGACGCCCTTGCGCGTGCGGGCGAAGGCCAGCACCTGCGTCCAGTCGTGTTGTTTCAGCAGGTGCACGAACAGCTCGGCCTTGCGCTTCTTGTCGACCGGGATGACCCATTGGCGAATCGCGGCCACCGTCGTGTTGCGCGGCGACGCCTCGATGCGCACCGGTTCGCGCAGCATCTGGTTCGACAGCGCGCGGATCGGGTCCGAGAAGGTTGCCGAGAACAGCAGCGTCTGGCGCTTTTTCGGCAGCAGTTTGAGGATGGCGTCGAGCTCGCGCGCGAAGCCCAGATCGAGCATGCGGTCGGCTTCGTCGAGCACCAGCGTCCTGACTTCATTGAAGTGCACGGCGTTCTGCCGGTGCAGGTCGAGCAGGCGCCCGGGCGTGGCCACCAGCACGTCGACACCCTTACGCAGCGTCATCATCTGCGGGTTGATGCTCACGCCGCCATAGGCAACCATCGAGCGCAGCGGCAAGCCTTCGGCGTAGGTGCGCACACTTTCGTGCACCTGCTCGGCCAGTTCGCGGGTGGGCACCAGGATGAGCGCGCGCGCCGCATTGTTGCCGACCTTGCCGCCCATCACCAGACGCTGCAGGATCGGCAGCGTGAAACCGGCGGTCTTGCCGGTGCCGGTCTGGGCCGCGGCCATGACGTCATTGCCAGCGAGGATGGCGGGAATCGCCTGTTCCTGGACGGCGGTGGGCGTGTGGTAGGCGAGGGCGTCCAGGGTGCGGACGATCGGCTCGATCAGGCCGAGGGAAGCAAACGACATGGGCAGGACACCTTGCGACGAAAATGGACAGGCCGCAGTGTAACCTGCCGGGGCCGGCATGGCGACAAGCCGCATGCGCCGGACTCAGCGCGTCTGTGCGGTAACGGTCGCGCCCGTGGACAGATCGGTAATCGGCTTGACCGGCTCGTTGTGTTCGCGACAACCGCCGAGCGCGAGGCATACGACGGCGAGAGCGGCGGCGGACAGGGTACGGAGTTGCATGATGGGACCTCCGGCAAGTGGAGCACCCATCATACGCCCATCAGAAGCTGTACGACACGCTGGCGCGCAGCACCGGATAGAACTTGTGATCGGCCAGCTCATTCGTCAGGCGCGCTTCTTCGACCGCGACGTCGCGCGCCAGCACCGTGCAGACTGCTTGCGAGGTGCGGCAGCCGCGGCTGATCAGGTCGACCTGGCCCTTGCCCTGGTAAAACGCGCCGAGGTCGGCGCTGAAGTTCCAGCGCTTGTTTGGCGTGAGGGCATTGCCCCAGCCGATGCCGAAATACGGCGCGGCCTTGCGAAAGTCAACGTCACCATCGAGCGTGCCGACGTCGGCGGCGCTGTAGCGCTGGCCGTTGATGAGGTACCCGCCAGCGCTGTCCGGCCGCGCCTTGGCGGTCACTTCGTTGCCGTTGTAGACGACGCCGGCGGTGAGCCGGAACTGGGTATCGCTGAACGCATACCAGTCGAACAGCGCGTCGAACGTCTGCAGCTTGGCGTCGCCATCGTAATCGAGGCTGCCCGAACGCTTGTCGAAGTCGTGCTTGTAATAGTTGACGCCGAAGCGGC
Organism: Massilia aurea; assembly: GCF_040790145.1. Lineage (GTDB taxonomy): Bacteria > Pseudomonadota > Gammaproteobacteria > Burkholderiales > Burkholderiaceae_D > Telluria > Telluria aurea_C. The sequence continues at coordinate 96,993 of NZ_JBFMMP010000009.1, read as the reverse complement.
CATTGAGCGTGCGCTCCATCGGCACGACCAGGTGGACGCCGGCGCCGGTCGTGCCCAGGCTGGCCGTGACGGCCATGCCGATCTCGGCGTGGGCGGATGCGGCGGCGAATGCAGCAGCGATGGTGGCGGCGATGGCAATGACGGTGCGTGGGAAGGACATCTCGACTACCTCTCTATCGGAAAGCGGAAAGGCGCGATTGTACGGCCGGGGCGCGTGCGCATACTCAGCAAAATTGTAATGCGGCGTATTGGCAACATGCCGGAGTAGCGGATTTCACCGCCGCCGGGCCCGGTTTCGTCGGCCTGGCCCGGGCTCCGTCGCATAATGCTGGTTTACAGGCCATGACGTGCCTATGCTGGCGCCATTCTTCAACGCTTGAAAGACCATCATGATGTCGAGTTTTTTCCACCATGGCCGCCTGGTTGTCGCCTGGAGCGCCGTGTACCTGGCGCTGTGTATTTTTCTCAGTGAAACCGTACTGCACGATGTCGATGTGCGCCTGGGCGGGTACGCGACGCTGCTCGGGTTCGTGCTGGCCGGCTGGGTGCTGCTGATCGCGTTCTCGCACACCCGGCGCGTGCGGCTGGTGGCGGGCACGGTCGATGCGGCCACGCTGGCCAACCGCCAGCGGCGCCAGATCGAAATCCCGTTCGAGGCCGGCGAAGCGTTCGACATGATCGACGCCGCGATCCGCGAGATGCCGGGCGTGACGGGCGTCGACAGCACCCGCGACAGCCTGCAGGTGCGCGCCAAGCTGGAGCGCACCGACCTGTATGGCGGGAATGCCTCGGCCGGCGCGGCGCTGGCCCGCCTGTCGACCTGGCGCAACCAGATCCGGGCCACGGTCACGCCCAATGGCGATGCGGCCGGCAGCGTCACGCTGATCTGCGAACCGGAAGACCCGGCCTGGATCGACTGGTTCCTGGTCGATCAGGGCAGCAACCTGGAAAACGCGGAAGCCGTGGTGCGCGCCATCACGCGCCGCATCGCCGAACGGCGCCGCCTTGAAACGCAGGCCGTGCGCCAGAGTGCGACCGAGAAGGCCTTGACGGTGGCGCGCCTGAACCTGCTGCATGCGCAGGTCGAGCCGCATTTTCTGTACAACACGCTGGCCAGCGCCCAGGTGCTCACGCGCAGCGATCCGGCGCGCGCCGACGCCATGCTCGGTAACCTGATCCAGTATCTGCGCCACTCGCTGCCGCGCACCGAAGATGCGCCTTCGACGCTGGGCGAAGAGCTGGAACGGGCGCGCGCCTACCTCGACATCCTGGCCATTCGGATGGGGCCGCGCCTGGCGCTGCAGGTCGACGTGCCCGATGAGCTGCGCCGCCTCGTGTTTCCGCCGATGATGCTGCAAACGCTGGTCGAGAATGCCATCAAGCACGGTCTCGAGCCCAAGCCGGGCGGCGGTACCGTGTGGATCCTGGCGCGCACGATCGACAATGCGGCGGCGGTGACGGTGGCCGACGACGGGCGCGGCTTCTCGCTCGAGAACGCCGGCACCGGCATTGGCCTGCGCAATGTGCGCGAGCGCCTGCGCTTGGGCTACGGCGCCATGGCCAGCTTCGCCATCGTCGCCAACTTCCCGAGCGGCGTGGCGGCCACCATCACGGTGCCGCTGGCGCTGCAGGGCGCGGGAGTGCGCACATGACCAGCTGCGTGATTGCCGAAGATGAAATCCTGCTGCGGGAAGAGCTGGTCAAGCAGCTGAACGACGTGTGGCCGGACCTGCAGATCGTGGCCGCCTGCGACGACGGCGGCAGCGCGCTCGACGCCATTGCCACCCACCGGCCCGAGGTGGCGTTTCTCGACATCCGCATGCCGGGCCTGTCGGGCCTCGAGGTCGCCTCGAGCGTGCTGGCGGCGGGCCTGCGCACCGAAATCGTGTTCGTCACGGCGTATGACCAGTACGCGCTCGACGCGTTCGATCGCGGCGCGGTCGACTATCTGCTCAAGCCGATCGGGCGCGAACGCCTGGCGGCCACCGTGCACCGGGTGCGCGAGCGCCTGGCGCGTGGTGGCGCCGATACCACACAGTTGGCGGCGTTGCTGGCGCGCCTGCAGACGGTGGCCCCGCCCGCGCCGCGCGCCGAGCCGCTGGTGTGGCTGACGGCCAGCCGCGGCGTCGAGACGCGCCTGATCCTGGTCGACGACGTAGCGTACTTCCAGTCCGATTCGAAGTACACGGTGGTGATGACGGCCGAGGGCGAGTCGCTCTTGCGCAAGCCGATCCGCGACCTGCTCGAGGTGCTCGATCCGACCATGTTCCGGCAAGTGCACCGCTCGACGATCGTCAACCTGCGCGCCGTGGCCGGCGTCACGCGCGACGAAAGCGGCAAGGGCGTCATCCGCCTGCGCAACCGGCCCGAGACGCTCACTGTCAGTCAGCCGTTCATGGCGCTCTTTCGTCACATGTAGGGACACGCCCACCGTGCCTGACGTTGCCGTAGTAAAATCTCCAGACTGCTATTAGTCCGGCGTTGTTGCCGGATGGGGCATCAAGAAGGAGGCAAGCTTGCGGAGCGATATCGTGATCGTGGGTGGCGGCGCTGGCGGTCTGGAGCTGGCATGCAAACTGGGCCGTAAACTCGGCCCGACGAAGGTGACGCTGGTCGACAGCCGCCTGTACCATATCTGGAAACCGTCGCTGCATGAAGTCGCGGCGGGCACCCTGGACATCCACCAGGAAGGTCTGTCGTACGCGATGCTCGCGCACGACAATGGATTCAATTTCGTGCTCGGTCCGATGACCGGGCTGGACGCCGCCGGCCAGTCGATCGAGGTCGGCGCGGTGTATTCGGCCACCGAAGACGACGAAGTGCTGCCGGTGCGTTGCCTGGCGTACACGTCGCTGGTGATTGCGATCGGCAGCACCTCGAATTACTTCGGCGTGCCGGGCGCGCAGGAACATTCCATTTCGCTCAACGCGACCGAAGACGCCGAACGCTTCCGCCTGCGCATGCTGCGCCTGATGCTGGCGGTCGAGCAGCAGCGTGAAGAAGGGCGTGAGACCGGCCTGGACGTGGTCATCATCGGCGGCGGCGCGACCGGCGTCGAGCTTGCCGCCGAGCTGCGCGAAGCGTCGGGTGCGTATGCGCGCTACGGCTTTGCGCGCATGGACGTCAAGCGCGACGTGCGCATCACGATCCTCGAAGGCGCGCCGCGGATCCTGGCGCCGCTCCCCGAGCGCGTGTCGAATGCGGCGCTGGGCCTGTTGAACAAGCGTGGCATCCGCGTGGTCAGCGATTGCCGCGTCACGGCGATCGAGAGCGACAAGGTGCGTGACGCGGGCGGCAATGTCTACCCGGCCGACCTGTGCGTGTGGGCGGCGGGCATTCGCGCACCGGAGCTGCTTGGCAAGCTCGGCCTGCCAACTGCGCGCGGCGGCGGCCTGGACGTCGATGCCCACCTGCGGGTCAAGGGCGCGCCGGCCATCTGGGCGCTCGGCGACTGCGCGGTCTGCATCGACGGCAACGGCTTGCCGGTGCCGCCACGCGCGCAGGCGGCGCACCAGCAGGCCGATTACCTGGTCACGACCTTCCTGCGCATGGACAAGGGCCAGCCGGCCTTGAGTACGCCGTACGAATACAAGGATTATGGTTCGCTCGTGTCGGTCGGCCAGAACACCAGTGTCGGTAGCCTGATGGGTTCGCTGCGCGGCGCGAGCTGGTTCGTGCAGGGCGGCGTGGCGCGCCTGATGTACGCCAGCCTGCACCTGATGCACCACCGGGCCGTGATGGGCATCACCCGCACTGCGCTGCTGGCGGTGGCGCGCTTCCTCATCCGGCGCAGTACGCCGCTGGTCAAGCTGCACTGACCGGCAAGTTGACATGACAACGGCGGCCACGGGCCGCCGTTTTTTCATCTGCTTATTCTGTTACGCCGGCAATTCGCGCGGCAACGTCATCTGCAGCAAGGCGCCGCCAGTCTCGGTGCGCACCAGGATCAGGTTGCCACCAAGCGAGCGTGCGCGTTCGCGCAGCAGGCGCAAGCCGTAGGCGCCGTCGGCGGTCAGTGCGTCGCTGCGTGGGCCGACACCATCGTCGCGCACCGTCAACATTGCCATCTCGCCGTCGTCATCGAGGATCACGTCCACGCGCGTGGCTTGCGCGTGGGCGGCGGCATTGCGCAACCCCTCTTCGGCGCAGCGCAGCAGCAGCACGGCGTGCTCGCGCGACCAGGCGCCGTCTTCCTCGGGCAGGCTGGCCAGCGCCTTGATCCCGTGTTCGGCCGAAAATTCGGGCACCAGCTCCGACAATGCCGTGCGCAAACCCAGGAACTCGAGCTTGTCGTTCCACAGCGCCAGTTGCATCTGGCGATTGGTTTCAATCACGCCGCCGAGCAGGTTCTTCATTTGCGCGGCGCGGTCGCGCAGCGCCTTGTCCTCGGCCGGCAGGCGTTGGGTGAGCAGGGCAAGGTGCATCGTCAGGGCCGTCATTGACGAACCCAGGCTGTCGTGCAACTGGCGTGCGAGCTGGCGACGCTCCTGGTCCCAGCTGTTGGCCAGCCAGGACACCATGTCGGAGAGTTCAGCGGTGCGCGCCGCGACCAGGCGTTCTACCTCCGGGTCGGGATGCGGTGGGGCCGGTTCAGTCATCGAGATCTCTGTTAAATGTTTCCGAAATCATACAACAATTGTCTTTCGTGCGGCGCGCGACGGGTGTTGCACGGGCGGTTCGTCTGCTTGCCCTTGAGTGTGAGGTCGCGAACAGTGTTTACGATGCAGCCGGCGCAATCTGACAATGTGACCAACGAGTCATCATTCAACCAACAAATACGGGGTACTACCATGACGAAAGCAACCAGCAAGAAGCAGGACGGCCCGCAGGATGCCTTGGCACTTCTCAAGAGCCAGCACGACGAGGTCAAGGACATGTTCGACCAGTACGAAGAGCTGGGCGAGCGTGCCAATGTCAGCAAGAAGAAGCTGGCCAACGAGATTTGCGAAGCGCTGATCATGCACACCACGATCGAAGAAGAAATCTTTTACCCGGCGCTGCGTGAAACGTCCAAGGAAATGGAAGACATGCTCGACGAAGCCTTCGTCGAACACGCCTCGGCCAAGGACCTGATCGCGCAAGTGCAAGAGATGGAAGTGGACGACGACTACTACGACGCCAAGGTGAAGGTGCTGGGCGAATACGTATCGCACCACGTCGAAGAGGAAGAAGAAGAGATGTTCCCGAAAGTGCGCAAGCTCAAGCTCGACCTGGAGAGCATGGGCGCCGAAATGGCGGCCCGCCGCGACGAGATCCTCGCGACCGCCTGAAGCACGAACTTGACACCGGCCGGCCTTCCCGGGGCCGGCTTTTTTACATCTGTGCGCAAGCGGCGCTCGAGCGGCTCACCCGGTGCTCACGCAGCACTCACGCAGCATTTTGCGGCGCTTCGGCAGTCAGGCGCGCCAGCGCTTCGAGCAGGCGTTCAATGGCCACCGGCTTGACCAGGTGCTGGTCGAAGCCCGCTTCGAGCACGCGCCGCTGGTCTTCCAGCAGGCCATAGCCGGTCAGCGCGATCAGCCGGATGGCGCTGGTGGCCGGATCGGCGCGCAGGCGCCGCGCCACTTCATAGCCATCGATGCCCGGCAGGCCGATATCGACCAGCGCGGCGTCGGGCAGGATCGTCGCGGCCTGGCTCACACCCTGCAAGCCATCGGCGGCCTGATACACCGGGAAGCCGTGGGCGGCCAGCATCGTCGCCATCATGTCGCGGCCATCGTCGTTGTCTTCGATCAGCAGCACTGATGGCTTGCCCGTGTCGAGTGGCTGGTTCAGCAAGGGGAGTGACGGGATCGCTGGTTCGGCGCACGGCAGGCAGATCGTGAAGCTCGAGCCCTGGCCCAGGCCGGCGCTGTCGGCCGCCACGCTGCCGCCATGCAGTTCCACCAGGCGGCGCACCAGCGACAGGCCGATGCCCAGCCCGCCTTGCGAGCGGTCGATCGAGATCGCGCCCTGCACGAACACATCGAACACCTGCGGCAGCAAGTCGGGCGAAATGCCCACGCCCGAATCGCGTACCGACAGCACGACTTCATCGCCAACCCGCGCGAGCGCAATGTCGATATCGCCGCCGCTCGGGGTGTATTTCAGCGCGTTGTCGAGCAGGTTCGAGACGATCTGTTCGAGCCGCGTCGGATCGCCATCGACCCAGCCCGGGGCCAGGTCGACGCCGATCCGGTAGCCGCTAGTGCGGCCGGTGGCGCGGAAGGTTTCCAGGCAGCCCGCGACCAGGTTCGACAGGTCGGTGGCCTGGCGCGCGAGCAGGATCTTGCCTGACATCGCGCGCGACAGGTCGAGCAGGTCGTCGACGATGCGCGACAGGTGCTTGCTCTGGCGCTGGATGATGGTGCGGGCGCGCGTGATGGTGTCCGCGCCCGCGCCGGGCAGGCCGATCAGGCTCGAAGCGCTCGAGATCGCCGAGAGCGGATTGCGCAGCTCATGGCCGAGCATCGCGAGAAATTCATCCTTGGCGTGACTCTTGCGCTCGGCGGCGCGGCGCTCTTCCATCTCGCTCATGAGGCGCCGGTTCGTGTTGGTCAGGTCGAGCGCATGCTGCGACAGCGCCTCGGCCTGGCGCCGGAGTTCTTCGTTCTTCATCGACAGCGTGACGAACACAGCGACCTTGGCGTGCAGGATCTGAGGAATCACGGGGGTGAACAGGAAATCCGCGGCGCCATGCTGGTAGGCCTTGAGGCGGTCGATTTCGTCGGCCAGGAACGCAGTGACAAAAATGATCGGAATATCGGCCGAGCGTGTACGCTGGTGGATCGCCTCGGCAGTTTCAAAACCGTCCATGCCGGGCATGTTCACGTCGAGCAGGATGACGGCAAAATCGTGCAGCAGCACCTGGCGCAGCGCTTCCTGGCCCGAGCGTGCCGACAGCACCGTGTAATTGCCTTCTGCTGCGCGCAGGTCGAGCAGGCTGGTCAGCGCAAGCAGGCTGGCCGGGTCGTCGTTGACGACCAGTATCTTGGGTTGTTCGCTGTGCGCCACGATGGTTTTCGTCAACATGCTCTTATTGCTTTACGAAAATGATACCAGACTCTCGGTTACTGCAAAACGGTTACTTTGCAAAGGCGGGCCATCATATCATGTGACATAAGTGCTATATGGCAAATAAATCAATTGTGCGCACGGCCAAGACGTTCGCTGCCGCACATACGTGGGCATACCGCTATGCGATATTGACAGCTAACCGGTTCCACCGAGGACGGGGAGCGTTACATAAGAGAGGACACACCATGAATATCGATACCATCGTAAATGAGAAGTTTCACGGCAAGACCTTCCGCGAACTGGCCGACGCGCCATTGTCGGCCTTGCGTGGCATTGGCGAACTGCAAGCGACTGCGTTGGCTGACACGCTGGGCGTAAAGACCATCGGCGACCTGGCGAGCCTGCCGATTGTCAATTTTGCGGTTGCAATCAAGGCGCTGGCCGGCAGCGAGACGCCATCGAGCAAAGAAAAGGCCGAGCAGACGCTGCTCGATGATGCCGTTGAAATGACGTTCCCGGCGAGCGACCCGATCTCGGTCGATGCCGGCATCACCCGTATCGAAGTGCCGCCTGAAATGGTCGACGCCGGTCGCGATCACCAGCACGCGCGCTCGATCGAAGAGACAAGCGCGATCCGCGATTGCCCGGCAGGCGAGAAGCGCTAAGCATCAAGCGCTCGCTAACGCACCATTGAACAGGCCACGGAACAACGTTCCGTGGCCTGTTTCGTTTCTTAGCCTCTCTTGTTTTCAGCCTGTCCTGCCAATGCAAACCGGGGTTCTCACTTGCGCGAGAACCCCGGCGATAGCCAAAACAGAACGGCAGGGCAGGCTTACCGGTGCGGTGCAGCCAGTTCGGCCACGGGCGTGGGCGACGCGACCGGCGCACCGGTGGTCTTGGACGCCGCCTGGCGATTGGCCGCCGGCGAGCAGAAACGGTTCTTGCCGGCGCGCTTGGCTTCGTACAAAGCATAGTCGGCGATATTGATCAGGGCGTCGACCGATTCGGCATCGTCCGGATAGATACTGATGCCGATCGAGGTCGACAGGCGCAGCGTGAGGTCGTTGATGAAGAACGGCTCGGACAAGGCTTCGACCAGCTTGGCGGCTGGCCCCTGTGCATCGGCCAGGCTATGGATATCGCCCAGCACGACCATGAATTCGTCACCGCCCAGGCGGGCAACCGTGTCTTCCTTGCGCGAACTGGCCAACAGGCGTTGCGACACGGCCTTGAGGATCTCGTCACCGTAGGCGTGGCCGTAGGTATCGTTGATCGCCTTGAAGCCATCGAGGTCGAGATACATGATCGCGGCCTTGGCATGGGTGCGGTTGGCGTGCTGCAGCGCGGTTTCGATGCGGTCTTCGAGCAGGCGGCGGTTGGGCAGGCCGGTGAGGGCGTCGTGCAGGGCGAGTTCTTGCTGCGCCTTGGAATACTGGGCCAGCTCTTTGTAGAGCAGGCGCACCTCGAGCATATTGTGGATGCGCTTGTGCACTTCGAGCAGGTCAAACGGCTTGCTGATGAAGTCGCGCGCACCGGCTTCGAGCGCGGCGATCTTGAAACTCGGCTGGGCCGTGAGCGCCAGCACTGGCAAATAGCCGCCTTGCTCGATTTCCTTCAGGCCCTTCATCACCTGGAAGCCATTGAGCCCAGGCATTTGCAGGTCGAGCAGGATCAGGTCGTAATTATGCTCGCGGTGCAGTGGGCATACCTGCTCCGGCAGCATCGTCGAGCTGACGCAGGTATAGCCTTCTTCGCGCAATATCTCTTCCATCAACTCGATATTGTCGGGCGAATCGTCTACCACCAAAATCTTGGCGTTCAAAATGTCTTGTCTGCTCGGCATGCTTATCTCTTTATCGAAACTGGGCGGCGCCCCATTTCGGGGTGGAATCTGACGATACCTTACCTCTAATTAGTGTAGCAAAGACCATAAAATTTCTTGTAGGACAGCGCCGCGTCAGCAGGTAGGAACATCAACGACTGTGTCCGCGCCCGCCGTCGGTGAGCATCGGCACGGCCGCCGGGGCGCTGACCATGCCGATTGCCGCCATCAGTTCGGTCTGTTCGACGGGTTTCGACACGTGGGCCGAAAAGCCCGCCTCGAGTGCCCGCAAGCGGTCTTCGGAGCGGGCGAACGCCGTCAGCGCAATGGCCGGGATCAGGCCGCCAGCGTCGCGCGGCAGGGCGCGCACCCAGGCCAGCAACTCCAGGCCGTTCACGTCGGGCATGCCCAGATCGCTGATCAACAGGTCGGGCGGGCTGGCGCGCAGCTGCGCCATCGCGTCCTGTGCGCTGGCGGCCAGACGCACGTTGGCATGGCAATCGGACAGGATGCGGGCGATCAGTTCGCGCGCATCGCGGTCGTCATCCACCACCAGCACCGACGTGCCGCGCATGTCGCGCACGATGGTTTCCGGCGCCATGTCGGCCGGCGCTTGCGGCTTGGCCGGCAGGGAGGCTGGCGCTGACACCGCCAGCGACCCGGTCTCGGCCGGACGGGCCGGACGGGTCGCGCTGGACAAGGCCGCCGGCAGCTCGAGCGTGAAGCTGGCGCCGTGGCCCGGCCCGGCGCTGTCGGCGCGCACCGTGCCGCCGTGCTGTTCGATCAGGTGCTTCACGATCGACAAGCCCAGGCCCAGGCCGCCATGGCTGCGGGTCATCGAAGCATCGCCCTGACGGAAGCGCTCGAACACGTGCGTGATGAATTCTGGTGCGATGCCCAAGCCCGTGTCGCGGATCGTGATCGCCACCTGCCCGTCGTTGCAGGCCAGTTCGATCGTGACCAGGCCATCGCGCGGCGTGAACTTGATCGCGTTCGACAGCAGGTTCCATACCACTTGCTGCAAGCGCCCCGGGTCGCCCGCCACGGACGGAATGGCGACGCCTTCGGGATAGCGCCGTTCGATGCGGATGCCCTTGGCGTCGGCCGCCGGGCGCACCGTCTCGATGGCGGCGTCGATGAAGCTGCCCGGCGCCAGCGTCTGCATGTCGAGCAATACTTTGCCGGAGGTGATGCGGCTCATGTCGAGCAAGTCTTCGATCAGTTGCGCCTGGGCGCGGGCATTGCGCTCGATCGTCGACAGGCCGCGCTGCAGGTCGGCGCCGTCGCGGCTGCCGCGGCGCAGCACCTGCGACCAGCCGAGAATGGCCGACAGCGGCGTGCGCAGTTCATGCGACAGCGTGGCCAAAAATTCATCCTTCATCTGGCTGGTGCGCTCGGCTTCGGCGCGCGCTTCGCGTTCGTTCTCGAGCAGCACCTTGCGCTCTTCGGCGGCGCGGCTGGCCACTTCATACAGGCGGATATTGTCGACCGCGATCGCGGCCTGGGCCGCAATGCCGCTGACGATGCGCTCACTGCGTTCGGTAAACACATTTGGCTCGGGATGGCCGAAGAACATCGTGCCGAGCAGTTCGCCCGAGCGCGCCATCACCGGCACGGTCATGTAGCTGCGCACCGTCGGGTGACCGCTGGGCAGGCCGAATTGCAGCGCGGCGCTGGCCTGCGCAGGTTCGGCTGCCATGTCGGCTACGCGCTGCAAGCCGCCGGCGCGCAGGCCCGGGCCGAACAGCGCACTGGCGCCCGGTTCGGCGAAGTCCTGGAACTGTGCCGACGTGGCGCCCGCCAGCGTATAGAGCGAAAACAGCGTGCCGTCGCCAGCCTGACCGTAATGCACGAAAGCGGCAAAGCGCGCGCCGCACACGCCGCCGGCGACATCGGTGGCGGCCTGCATCAGCGCGCGCAGGTCGCGCGTCGAGGCCAGCATGCTGCCGGTGCTGTTGAGGAGTTCAAGCACATGCGACTCGTCGCGCAGCGCCTGCTCGGCACGCTTGACCTGGTCGACGTCGGTATTCGTGCCGAACCAGCGCACCACGCGGCCGTCGCGGTCGTGCACGGCTTCGACCCGCGTGAGGAACCAGCGGAAATTGCCGTCAGCGCCGCGAATCGGGAATTCCATCTCGAACGGCGTGCCGGTGCGCACCGATTCATCCCAATGTTCGAGCACCGCCGGCAACACCGCCGGGTCGTACACTTTTTTCCAGCCCCAGCCGGTCGATTCGTGCGGTGTGATGCCGGTGTATTCGTACCAGCGCTCGTTGAACCAGACGATCGAGCCGTCCGGATCGGCCATCCACGCCAGCTGGGGAATGGTGTTGGCCAGGGCGCGTAGTTCTTCTTCACTCTGGCGCAGGTGGTCGTCGGCCGCGCGCCGGGCGCTGATGTCTTGCGCCATGCCCGTCATGCCCAGCACGCCGCCGCCTTCGAGCGGGCTCGCGTAATCGGGCCGACCGACCAGTGCTACGCAGTGCGCAGAGCCGCCGGGCAGATTGCCGGGCGAGAGCAGGCGGCATTCCAGATCGAGGTCGCTGCCTTGCGAAAATGCCGTCAGCACGGCGCGCCGCACAACCGGGCGATCCGCGCGCTCGAGGCGGTCGCGCAGGCGCGGCCATTCGAGTGGGACGCCGGCCGGCAAGCCGAGGATTTCAGCCGCGCGTGGCCCGAACGTGACGCGGTCGGAGGCCGCGTCCCAGCGCCAGTCGCCCAGTCGCCCGGCGGCGATCGCCAGTTGCAGGCGGTTGTTGTTGTCGATCAGTGCTTGCTGGTCAAGCTTGCGCGCCGTGATGTCCTGGAAATACAGGGTCAGGCCTTCGGGCGACGGGTAGACGCGCATGTCGAGCCAGGCGTTCAGGCGGCGGTAGAAGAATTCGCGGTTGACGGTAACGCGCTGCTCCATCGCCCGTACACAATCGAGGGCGACCGAGGTACCGTGCAAGTCTTCGAACTCGTCCCACAGCTTGGACCCGATCAGGTCGCCGCGCCGCTTGTTGAGCGGCTCGACCATCTGCAGTGCGCGGCCATTGATATAGGTGATATTCCAGTCGCGATCGACCGCGCAGAAGCCGTCGGTGAGGCTTTCGAGCATGTTTTCCATGCGCTCGGTGGCGCGCTGGAGTGCCTCTTGTGCAGCGACCAGGTCTTGAGCGGACACATCACGGGCAATGCTCATGCCGGCCTCCGGAGGTGGCGGGTGATGCGGCGGACGTGTTGTGATAAAGAGTTCATGCCGGAGTTGCCATACGCCCGAAACCGGGCAGGATGCGTTTCATTGTAGACCAGCCGGGCGGGACCTACTCACACTTTGTGCGTTCGGGCGGTGCCGCCCCTGCCGCCCCGGCCGTCAACGCCGGCCCGGCTGGCGCACCACCTTGGCCAGCGCATCCTGCAACTGGTCGATTTCGTAGGGCTTTTGCAGCGACTGGTACGGGAACTCGAGGTGCCGCAGCAGTGTGTCGCCGTAGCCGGACGCGAAAATGATCGACAGCGACGGATCGTCCTTGATGGCGCGCTGTACCAGCTCGACGCCCGACATGCCGGGCAGGCTGACGTCGGAAAACAGCACGTCGTAGCGCCGGCGCGCGAGCAGATCCAGGGCTTCGTCGGGATGGGCGACACCGTCGGCTTCGTGGCCAAAGGCCTTGAGCATCTCGCACACCAGGTACTGGGAATCGATATTGTCTTCGACGACCAGGATGCGCAGGCTGGCTTCGCCCGCCGCTTCGGTGGCCGATTCGTCGGTCGCCTGTGCGGTGGCCGGGGCCAGCGCGATCTGCACGCCGCGCACGGCGCCGGTCTCGTCGCGCACCGGGGAAAGGCGCAGGTCGAAGCGGTTGTCGATGCTGCCGTCGAGACGGCGGAAGGTCAGGGCGGTGTCGGCCAGCACGCCGGCTTCACCGCGCCAGGCTGCGGCCAGCGCCGGGCCGGCCGCAGCCAGCGGAGGCGGCAAGACGGGCGGCACCGAGCCGCCGGGCACGCGGCCGTAGCCGGGGCCTGCCAGAGCGGCATATGCCTCGTTGAACACCAGAACCGTTTCCGGTCCCCACACCAGCAGCGTGGGCAGCGGGGAATTAAGCAGCAGGTCGCTGCACAGCCGCAATGGCAGGGGCCAGCGGGCGGCGTCACCCAGGGCAGTGACGCTCCAGTCGTAGGATGCGGTGCTCCGGGCGGAAAGGTCGAGGTCAGGCATGGATTGTTGTAAAAACGAAAATATGGGCGGCATCCTACACCAATTGGTGTGTTGCTGCTCGGGCAAGCGTGCGCGCGCTTCGGCCAAAAAAAAAGCCCGCTTCGTGAGAGGCGGGCTAAATCTATTTCCTAGGAGGAGAATAGAGGAGACAGTTCCATCATGCTGCAATGCGTCAAATCAGTCCAATTTATATTTCCAATAACCGTCATTGCTTTAATCAATATCCCTGAAGATTGTCAAGGCGCGCGTTGTGGCGTGCGCGCACTTGGTTCAAGCAAGAAAATGTTCTAGGATGGCAACTATGTCAATTTCTACGTTGTACTCTTGCGCCGCTGCCGCGCTGTTGTCGACCGCCTGCGCCCTGGATGCGCGCGCGCAGGCAACTGCCGTGCAAGACAGTCTGCATGCGCTGCCGCTGGCGGATTATTCGCTCGAGCAGCTATCCGATATCGTCGTGACGTCCGTGTCGCGCCAGAGCGAACCGCTCGCGCGCGCTGCGGCGTCGGTGTTCGTGATCAGCGGGGCCGATATCGCGCGCTCGGGCGCGACCACCTTGCCCGAGGCGCTGCGGCTGGCGCCGAATTTGCAGGTCGCACGCATCAATGCCTACGAGTACGCCATCAGCGCACGCGGCTTCCTGTCGCCTCAGGCGAACAAGCTGCTGGTGATGATCGATGGCCGCAGCGTGTATTCGCCGCTGTTTTCGGGCGTGTTCTGGGAAATGCAGGATGTCATGCTGGACGACATTGCGCGCATCGAGGTGGTCAGCGGACCGGGCGGTACGGTGTGGGGCACCAACGCGGTCAATGGCGTCATCAACATCATTACCCGCAGCGCGGCCGAGACGCATGGCGGCGTGGCCACGGCGCACTCAGGGCCGGACGAATATGGCGTCGGTGTGCGCTACGGCGGCAAATTCGACAACGGGCCGCACTGGCGCGCCTATGCACGGCACACCGACATCGAGGCCGATCGCAGCGATTCGCTGGCCACCGCCGCCAGCCGCATGGCCCGTGAGCAGGCGGGCTTTCGCCTGGATTGGGAGGGCGGGCAGCACGACGTGACGCTCAGCGGCGACGTGTACGGCGGGCGATTGCGCAATGGGTCGTTGTTGCCGAGCGGGACGATGTCGGGCGCCAACCTGCGAGGAGACCTCGAGCGCCGCCTGGCCGATGCCGGCGTGTTGCGCCTGCACGCCTGGATCGACCATGCCCGGCGCAATCAGCCGGGTGTCGGGACCCAGCAGATCGACACGATCGACGTCGAAGCCCAGCATCTGGTGCGATTCGGCCAGCATGGCATCACCTGGGGCGGCGGCCATCGCCACAGCCGTGATCGGATCGACGAAGGCCCGGTATTGCGTTTCACGCCAGCGCAGCGCAATCTGCGCTGGTCGCACCTGTTCGTTCAGGACGAGCTCGCATTAACCCCGATGCTGCGCGCCATCGCCGGCCTGCGCATCGAGCACAATGTGTATACCGGCAGCGAGCTGCTGCCGAACCTGCGGCTGGCATGGGATGTCAGTGAGGGCTCGATGCTGTGGGCGGCGTTCTCGCGCACGGTGCGCGCGCCGTCGCGCATCGACCGTGACCTGTTCGCCATGAATCCGCTCGACGCGAGCGAGCTCCTGATCGCCGGCGGCGCCGACACGGTGGCCGAGACGGCGCGCGTCGTCGAGTTCGGCTACCGCGCGCAGCCAACGCCGCTCGTATCGTATTCGGCGACGCTGTTCTACACCGATTTCGAGCGCCTGCGCACGCTGGAGCCGGCGGGCGCGGGCGCGCCGCCGCCGTATGTCATCGCCAGCCTGGGCAAGGGCGCCTTGCGTGGCATTGAATTCTGGGCCAGCTGGCAGGCCGCGCGCGGCTGGCGCCTGCACGCCGGCGGCGTGCTGCAGGATGTCGACGTGGGCCGCGAGCCGGCCAGCCGTGACACCATGGGCTTGTCGGGCCTGGCGGGCAATGACCCGAACCTGACCTGGACGGTGCGCAGTGCGCACGACCTGAGCGAGCGCTTGCGGGCCGATTTTTCACTTCGTTACGTCGCACGGCTGCCGCAGTTGGCCGTGCCAAGTTATCATGAGCTCGATGCGCGTCTCGCGTGGCTAGTGCGTCCCGATCTCGAGCTTGCCCTCGCCGGGCGCAACCTGCTGCACGCGCGTCACGCCGAGTTCCGCGCGGCGGGCAGCCGCCAGCTGATCGAGCGCACTGTGTTTGCCAGCGCTACGCTGCGTTTTTGACGGGCTAATGGATTTCATGACTATCAACCAACCAGACCGTCCGCAGCGCCGCAAGGCGTGCCGGGCCTTGATGCTGCCGCTGCTGGCCGGCATCGGCCTGTCTGCGCACGCCGCCGGGGCGGACGTTGCGCCCGCACTGGAGCGCCGTGTAAAGGCGGCCTTCCTGTATAAGTTCCTGGGCTACGCCGATTTCGCCGTCGGTTCGTTCGCCGATGCGACGACGCCGGTAAGCGTGGGCGTGATCGGGGCCGACGATATCGCGGCCGAGCTGACCCGGATCGCGGCAGGGCGCCTGGTCGGCGGCCGCGCGATTGCCGTGCGCGCGCTGCGTGAGCAAGACCTGGCGCAGCCGCTGCATGTATTGTTCGTCGCCGGGCAGGATGACGCGCGCGCCGCCCGCCTGTTGCGCGCGGCCAACGCGATGCTGACCGTGACCGAATGCGATGGCGGGCTGCAAAGCGGCAGCGTCATCAATTTTACGATCGTCGATGAACGGGTCCGTTTCGATGTCTCGCTCGATGCGGCGGAAAAAAAGAATGTGAAGCTCAGTTCGCGCCTGTTGACGGTCGCGAACCGCGTGCAAAAAGGAGCCTCCTGATGCCAATGCACGATACCGGCTCCGTGCGCAGCAAATTGATCCTCATGGCGGTGTCCACCACCGTGGTGGCGTTGCTGTGTGCGGGAATCGCCATGCTGTTGCTCGATCTGCGTACTTTCCAGCGCTACTGGATCGATGACTTGACCACCCAGGCCGAGATCGTTGCCAGCGTCACCGCGCCCGCGGTGTCTTTCAATGACCCGGCCGACGTGGCGCAAAGCCTGACCCTGCTGCGGGTGCGGCCGCAGATCGTGGCCGCCGCCGTATTCACGGCCAACGGCACCCGCTTTGCCACCTATGTGCGACCCGACGTCAAGGCGAACCTGCCGGAGCGGCCCGAGCCGGCCGGCCACCGCATCGAGCGCGGCGAAGTCATCCTGTACCACGACATCGTCGAGAACGGCGACCGGGTCGGCACCGTCTACCTGCGCTCGCGCTACGGCGTCATGGACCGGGCCCTGAGCTACGGCGCCATCCTTGGCGGCGTGCTGCTTGGCGCCCTCGTCATCGCGGCGGTGGTGGCCTCGCGCCTGCAGGCCTCGATCACGCGTCCGCTGGAATCGGTCACCGATATCGCGCGCCAGGTCATGATGCGGCGCGACTTCAGCCTGCGCGTGCCGGGCCACGAGAAAGGCGAGATCGGCGTGCTGGTCGAAGCCTTCAATGACATGCTGGCCGAGATCGGGCGGCGTTCCGAGGCGCTGCAGACGGCCAACCGCACACTCGAACACGAAATGGACGTGCGCCAGAAGGCCGAGGGCGCGTTGATCGTGGCCGATCGGCGCAAGGACGAGTTCCTCGCCACGCTGGCGCACGAACTGCGCAACCCGCTGGCGCCGATCCGCACGGGCCTCGATATCCTGCGCATCCGCAGCGGCGACGCCCAGGCTACCCAGCGCGCCACCGACATCATGGAGCGCCAGTTGCGCCAGATGGTGCGCCTGGTCGACGACCTGCTCGACGTCTCACGCATCAACACCGGCAAGTTCACGATCAAGATGGGCCGCGTCGAGCTCAAGGCGGTGGTCAACGATGCGCTCGAGGTGGTGCGCTCGTACATCGAACTGCATGGCCATGAGCTCGTGCTCGAACTGCCCGACCGGCCCGTGTTCTTGCATGGCGACGCCACCCGCCTGGCCCAGGTGTTGTCAAATCTGCTGAACAATGCGGCCAAGTACACCAACCGGGGCGGACGCGTCGTGCTCAAGGGCGAAGTAGATGAGAAAACCCTGATCCTCGAAGTGGCCGACACCGGCATCGGCCTGGCGCCGGACATGCTCGACTCGGTGTTCGACATGTTCGTGCAAGTGGACTCCACGCTCGAGCGCAGCAATGCGGGTCTGGGCGTGGGCCTGTCGCTGGCGCGCAAACTCGTCGAGCTGCATGGCGGCACGATCACGGCGCAAAGCGAAGGCCTCGGCCATGGCAGCCGCTTCGTCGTGCGCCTGCCGATCGTGGTCGAGCCGGAGCCGCCCACCAAGCCGACGCCGGCAGCGTTCATCAGCGCCGAGAGCTACCGCATTCTGCTGGCCGACGATAACGTCGACTTCGTCAACAGCATCGGCGCGTTGCTCACGGCAATGGGGCACAGCGTGGTCATCACGCACAACGGCCCCGATGCGCTGGCTGCCGCCGCGCGCTTCTGCCCCGATTACGCCTTCCTGGATATCGGCCTGCCGCACATGTCGGGTTACGACCTGGCGCGCGGTATCCGCAAGCTGCCTACCGGCGCCTTGACGGTCCTGATCGCTGTCACAGGCTGGGGCCAGGAGAAAGACCGCCAACTGGCGTTCGAGTCCGGGTTCGATCATCACATGGTCAAGCCGGTGCGTTTCGAGCAGATCGAAGAAATTCTGGGCAGCCGCAGCATCATCAAGAAGCTGCGTACCTGAGCGCGGCAAGCAGGGCAGGCAAGACCTGCCCTGCAGGCACTAGCTACCTGCCTTGCCTGCCCGCCGTTCAGCCCTGTTGCTTCTGACGCCGGCGTGTCAGCCAACCCACTACACCCAGGCCACCGAGCAGCATGCCCCAGGTTTGCGGTTCCGGCACCGGCGCCAGCATGATCGCGCCGCCGAAACTGGCCGACGTGTCAGACACCAGGTCGCCGCTTACCTGCACGTAATAATCGCCGGCGGCCAGGTTGTTGCTGGAGAGCGTCCATAAGTCGTAGACGCCGGTGGCGACCGAGGTGCCGTCGCTGATCAGGACATCGTCGGTGCCGTACAGGGCCAGGCCGGTGATGTCCAAACCGACGTCGGCGCTACGGCTGATCGACGCCACGATGGTGTCGAGGTTGTAGCCGATCGTGTCTTCGACGGTAAAGGTGAAGCGATCGGCAAAGGTATTGCCTGCGTTGTCGGCGGCAAAGGCGTCGCCGAAATAAGCACTGAGGTCGGTCCAGTCGAGTGCCTGGGGTGAATTGCCGATGACGGTTTGGGCCATCACGGCGGACGAGCCGAACGAAGCGCCGGCCAGTATTACTGCAGCTATCAATGATTTTTTCATGTTGTTCCTCGCTGAGAATCAGCCGCGTCATGCAGCCTGGGGTTTCACGATCGAGAAACTTCATGCTAACAAAGTGGCATGAAAAAGCATCAAGTTCCGCATTCGGGATACGGAACAGGAATTTTGTTCCAAATGGAAAGGGATTGCTGAGCGAGATCGTCCGCGACCTGCTCTTCATAGGAGAGGGTGATCGGGTGCAATGGCTGAGTAGAAAATTACGGCGAAGACGGTGCCGATTGTCAGCGCAGTCCTACGTAAAGCGGCGAAGCGCTCTTGCGACGGGCACGCTTGCCCCGGCAGGCCTGTATAAATCGTCCACGCAAAGAAAAATGGCTCAGAATTTCTTCTGAGCCATTCTCTTGAAACTTTGGTGCGGCTGGCAGGAATCGAACCCACGACCCCTTGGTTCGTAGCCAAGTACTCTATCCAGCTGAGCTACAGCCGCCCGAAGCACGCATTATAGCAGCATGTGCGCCGATGGCAAAGTCTGCCGTATCTGGCAGCCTGCGCGCGTGTGACATCACGTCCAATCACGCAATCACGCAATCACGCAAGAATCTCCATGCAAAAGAAAAATGGCTCAGAATTTCTTCTGAGCCATTCTCTTTGAAACGGTTGGTGCGGCTGGCAGGAATCGAACCCACGACCCCTTGGTTCGTAGCCAAGTACTCTATCCAGCTGAGCTACAGCCGCCCGAGGCACGCATTATAGCGGGGTGCGCCCTTCTTGGCAAAGGGATATCAGCAGATTATTTTTTCGGTGGATTCATTGCCGCCGCTTCAGCGGCCAGCGCGCGTCGCAAGGCATCGATGACCACGGCGTCGTTCGGGTTGCCCAACACCGTTTCCAGCAACGCCACCGGCACGAGGTGCACGGCCTGGCTTTCCCAGCCCATCAGTGCCGGATTGCCGCCCAGGCGCCGCGCCAGGTAGTACCGGGTCATTGTCAGCGTGCGCCGGCAATCGACCAGGTGCTGCACGATCTGCACACGCAGGCCAGATTCCTCGAATGCTTCGCGAATCGCCGTGGCCTGCAGGTTGATGTCGGGGTCGACGCGGCCTTTGGGAAAGGTGGCGTCGTAGCCGCCAAAGCGGTTCGACGGCGCCACGGCCCACACACGGCCATCGTCTTCCACGACCACGACGCCCGCAGCCGGGGTCAGCGCCATTGGCACGACAAAGGGCGGCTCGTCGATGGCGGCCTGGCCGGGAACGGTCTGCCAGTCGGCATTGGCGGTCGGGGTGTCAAGCCATGGCGCAAATGGCAGCCCGTGTAGCGACACGGGCAGGGCGCCGAGCGGGATCGCGGTGGCGATACTGGCCGCGTCGTGCCAGGCCTCGGGAGAGCTCGGTGTCGATGGGTGTGCCAGGCGCACAGGCGCGCCGTGCTCATCAGGCTGGGGATGGAAGGTGGTCATGGATCGTGTCGAGCGCGAGTCCAAAAGCAATAAGGGCACTTCTTGCGAAGTGCCCTTATCTTGAAAAGGTTTGGTGCGGCTGGCAGGAATCGAACCCACGACCCCTTGGTTCGTAGCCAAGTACTCTATCCAGCTGAGCTACAGCCGCCCAATGCGAGCATTATAGCGGGATGTGGGCGTCTTGGCAAAGGCTCATGCAACAGCGTAGCAGATCAGCAGTCCAGCAGCTCAGCAGTTCAGTACGCATCCACAGCCAACGAGTACGGCGCCAAGAAAAAAGGCCAGATCTCGCGATCTGGCCTTTCGTATTTTCTGGTGCGGCTGGCAGGAATCGAACCCACGACCCCTTGGTTCGTAGCCAAGTACTCTATCCAGCTGAGCTACAGCCGCCCGAGGCACGCATTATAGCAGCGACATTTTATTTCTGGAAGACTCAAATTATTTCACGGCAACAAAGTCCTCTGGTAGATTGCCTGTAGCGCAAATCGATCGGATGACCATGCCAGGTTTCACCTGGGCCGCCTGTAGCGGCCTGTTTCGTTTCACCTGCCTCCTGCTCCTGCTCCCCCTCGTGGCACTGGCCTTGCCGGCCGAGGCCGGGCAGCGCAACTTGCGCTTCGAGCGCCTGTCGGTCGAGGAAGGCCTGTCGCAACACTCGGTGATGAGCATCCTGCAGGACCGCCAGGGCTTTATCTGGTTCGGCACACAGGCCGGCCTGCACCGCTACGACGGCTATCGGATCAATGTCTACCGCAACGACGCCAACGATCCTCACAGCATCCCCGACAATTTCGTCTCGGCCTCGTACGAAGACGCGACCGGTCGCCTGTGGCTCGGGACCAAGGGCGGTCTGGCGCTGCACGATCCGGCCACCGGGCGTTTCGAGCGCTTTGCGCTGACCCAGCAGGGGCGCACCGTGAAGCGCGCGGTGGTGGCGATTGCGCCTGGATCCGATGGGGCGCTGTGGCTGGGCACCAATGACGGCGTGGTGCGCTTCGATCCGCACACGGGGCAACAGCGCAACTACGTGGCCGATCCGGACAATGGCGCCAGCCTGCGCGACAACCGCGTCAATGCGCTCGCGTTCGACCATCGCGGGGCGCTGTGGATCGGCACCGCCGCCGGTCTGGATCGCCTGGACCCGGCGCACGGGCAGGTCGAGCATTTTTCGCTGGCGCCGGCGGCCGACACCGAGCGCAATAACGTCCTGGCGCTGTCGATGGGGCCGCGCCAGACGCTGTGGATCGGCACCGCGGCGGGCCTCGAAGCCTGGCGCCTCGACGACGACGCGCCGCAGCGCCGCCGCATTGGCGCCGCAGACGGCTTGCGCGACGCGCGCATCAAAACGCTGTATCACGACAATGGCGCCCAGCTGTGGGTCGGCACGGAGAGCGATGGCCTGATGTGGCTCGATCCGACCAGCGGCCGCTTCATCGGCTACCGTCACGTCGCGCAGGACCGGCACAGCCTGTCCGACAACCAGATCTCGGCCTTGCTGGTCGACCGCACCGGCACCCTGTGGGTCGGCACCTATTTTGGCGGAATCAACCGCGCCGACCTTGCCAGCAGCGGCTTCGCACGCTTCGGCGACATCGAAGGCATGGGCCGCGCCAGGGTACGCGCCATCGTCGACGCCGCGGATGGGCGCCTGTGGCTGGGCACCAGCGGCGATGGTCTGATGCTGCTCGACCCGGTGTCAGGCACGACGCAGCGCTTCGGCACCGACGCAATCACGGGCAAGGTTGTCACCGCGCTGGCGCTCGCACATGGCAAGCTGTGGATCGGCACGCCCACCGGCCTGGCCTGGCGCGACGGGCGCGGGCGCATGGGGCGGGTAGCGCTGGGCATGGACATGGGCCCGGGCGCCAGTTTCGTGCAGGCGCTGCGCGAAGGCCGCGACGGCACGCTGTGGGTGATGACGCGCGACGGCCTGTCGGCTGTGGCGCCGGACGCCGGCACTGTGCGCCATTGGCGCAACGACCCGGCCAACCCCGCGAGCCTGGGCGACAACTACGGCTTTGCCCTGGTCGAGGACCGGCGCGGCGTGCTGTGGATCGGCACCGAGTCGGGACTCGAGCGCTTCGACCCCGCCACCGGCGCGTTCACCCACTTTCGCCACGATCCGCGCGACAACGGCAGTTTGCGGCACAGCCGCGTGTACTACCTGCACGAATCCAGGGGCGGCGACCTGTGGGTCGGCACCGCCGGCGGCCTGCATCGCATGGTGCAAGCCGGCGGGCGCACCGTGTTTCGCTACTACCCGTTTGGTGGCCCGGATGCCCAGTCGATCGGCGCCATCCTCGAAGACAACGACGGTGTCATCTGGGTCAGCACGACCGGCGGCATCACGCGCGTGGACCCGGTTACCGGCAACACCAAGAGCTATACCGCAAAGGACGGCCTGATCGACGGCGCTTATTTCGTCGGCGCCGGCTGGCGCGGCGCCGACGGGCAGCTGCACTTCGGCGGCGTGAGCGGCGTCACGTCGTTCAACCCGGCCGACGTGCGCGACAATCCGTTCCCGCCAGCGGTCGCCATCACCGACCTGCAGGTGCTGAACCGTTCGCGCGGGATCCACAACCTGGCGGCGCAGCGCGAAATCACGCTGTCGCACACGGACACCGTGATCTCGCTCGAATTCGCGGCGCTGCACTACGCCGACCCGATGGGCAACCTGTATGCCTACCAGCTCGAGGGCTTCGACAGCGGCTGGGTCAATACCGGCGCCGGCCGGCGCTTTGCCACCTACACCAATCTTGATCCCGGCCGCTACGTGTTTCGCGTCCGGGCCAGCAACAAGGATGGCGTCTGGAGCCAGGAGGCGGCCACGCTCGCGCTCACGATCACGCCGCCGTACTGGAAGACCTGGTGGTTCCGCATGCTGGCGGTGGCGCTGGCGGCGGCGTTGTCGTACCTGGTCTATCGCCTGCGCATCGGCGCGCTCGTCACGCGCCAGAATGTGCTGGCGCGCGAAGTCGACGCCCGCACCGGCGAACTTCTGCTGCAAAAAGAAGCGGCCGAGCGGGGCAAGCGCGAAGTCGAACGCCAGAAGGAATCGGTCGAGCGCGCCCACCGCAACATCGCGCTGCTGTCGGACATGGGCCGCGTCCTGACCGCGAACCTCGATCACGAGGCGATCATGCTCACGCTGCACCAGCACGTGAAGGCGCTGATGGACGCGCCGCTGTTCGCCGTCGCGCTGCGCCCGAACGAACGCGGCGTGCTCGAGCTGCCGTTCGCGATGGTGTTCGGTCGCCGCGAGGCGCCGCGCGAACTGCCGTTCGATCCGGGCGCTTACCTGCTGGCGCGCTGCATGGACGACGGCCGCGCCTTCCTGCTGGCCGATGTCGACGCCGAACTGGGCGCCTGCCTGCCCTTGGCGCCGGACCTGGCCGCCGCCGTCGCGCTGTCCACGCCGACGGCAGCGCTGCCGCTGCCGCGCTCCGTGCTGTGCGTGCCGGTGACGTCGGGCGAGCGCGTGCTGGGCGCGCTGACGGTGCAAAGCCTGGAAGCGAACGCCTATGGCCAGGTTCACCTTGACATGCTCGGCACGCTGGCCGCCTACGTTGGCGTGGCTATGGACAATGCCCAGGCCTACGCGCGGCTGAAGGAAACCCAGATGCAGCTGGCGGCGCAGGAACGCCTGGCGTCACTGGGCTCGCTCGTGGCCGGCGTGGCGCACGAACTCAATACGCCGATCGGCAACAGCCTGCTGATGGCCAGCACGCTGCAGGAACGCACGCATGCGGTGGCGGCGCAGTTCGAGGCGGCCACGCTCAAGCGCTCGGACCTGGCCGAGTACATGGGCGCGGCGCGCGACGCGTCGCAGCTGATCGAGCGCAGCCTGCACAATGCGGCCGAACTGGTCAGCAGCTTCCGCCAGGTGTCGGTCGACCAGGCCAGTGCGCAGCGGCGCCGCTTCGACCTGGCACAGGCCTGTCATGAAATCGGCGCGACCCTGATGAACACGGTGCGCCTGGCCGGGCACCGGCTGGACATCGACGTGCCGGCCGGGATCGTGATGGACAGCTTCCCCGGTCCGCTCGGCCAGGTGATCATCAACTTCGTCAACAATGCGATGCTGCATGCGTTCGACGGGCCGGGCGGCGCCATGACGCTCGTCGCGCTGGAAGCGGACGGTCGCGTGGTGATCACGTTCCGCGACGACGGCCGCGGCATCGATGCGGCCCACCTGGGTCGCATCTTCGATCCGTTCTTCACGACGCGCATGGGGCAGGGCGGCACCGGGCTGGGACTGAATATCGTCTACAACATCGTCACCACGCTGATGGGCGGGACCATCCGCGTGGTGAGCTTGCCGGACGCCGGCACCGCCTTTTTGATCGAACTGCCGCTCGGGGCGCCCGCTGCACTGGTGGTCTAGACCACGTTGGTCGGCGTGCCAGCGTGCCAGGCTTCGATATTATCGACCAGCATGTCGGCCAGCGTCTGCATCGCGCCAAAGCTGGCCCAGGCGATGTGCGGCGTGAGCAAAAAATGCGGGAGGCGCAGGCGCAACAGCGGATTGCTGGAGCCGGGCGGCTCTTCGCTCAGCACGTCGAAGCCGGCGGCGATCCGGCCTTCCATCAGCACGTTGGCCAGCGCGGCCTCGTCGACCAGGCCACCGCGCGCGGTATTGATCAACAGCGCGCCTGGCTGCATCAGCCCGAGTTCGCGCGCGCCGATCATGTGGCGCGTGCGATCGGTGAGCGGCAGGTGCAGGCTCACGACCTGGGAAGTGGCCAGCAATTCGTCCAGAGGCAGTTGCGCGACGTTCGCATCGGCGATGGGCGAGCGCGAGGTGGCGACGACTTCCATGCCGAACGCGCGCGCGATGCCGGCCACTTGCCGGCCCAGCGCGCCGTAGCCGACGATGCCCAGGCGCGTGCCGGCCAGGTCGCCGATCGGGTGGTCGAGCAGGCAGAAGCGGCTCGAGGTTTCCCACTTGCCTACTTCAACGTCGGCGGCGTAGGCGCGCAGGTTGCGGCGCAGCGCAAGGATCAGGGTAAAGCAGTGTTCGGGCACCGACACCAGCGAATAATCGCGGATGTTCGACACCACGATGCCGCGCTCGCGACAGGCCGCCAGGTCGACGTTGTCAGTGCCGGTAGCGGCGATGGCGACCATTTTCAGGTCGGGCAGGCGGGCGATGGTCTCGGCCCGCAACGGCACTTTGTTGGTGATGGCGACCGTGGCCCCGGCCAGCCGCGCCACGACGTCGTTGGCGGCGGTGGCGGCATGGTCGTGCCACGCATGGTCGAAGGCGGGTACGCGGAGATTGGCGCGCAGGCTGTCACGGTCGAGAAAAACGATACGCTGCATGGTGTCCTTTCGCGGTTGGGTACGAAACCTGTTGTAGAGCAGGCGATCAACGGGCCGCGCCTCGCGCGCGTTGACCCGTCTTACATGCCCTTACAATTATCATAGCAGCCGTGGTCAGCGTGAGGTGCCGTACAGTTCCGGATGCGCAGCCCGGCTACGCTGGGCAGATCGAGTTTCAAAGGGGTCGCCATGTCGGACGCGCTCAAAGTCTATCAAGCCAAACGTAATTTCGAGATCACGTCCGAGCCGGCCGATGGCGGCGTGGCGGGGCAGGACGTGCTGACCTTCGTGATCCAGAAGCATTGGGCCAGCCGCCTTCACTACGACCTCAGGCTCGAGCTGGACGGCACCATGAAAAGCTGGGCCGTGCCAAAAGGCCCGAGCTACGACACGCGCGACAAGCGCATGGCGGTGGAAGTCGAGGACCACCCGATCTCGTACTCGGATTTCGAAGGCACGATTCCGGCCAGGCAGTACGGCGCCGGCAAAGTGATCATCTGGGACAAGGGCACCTGGGAGCCGCTGGAAGACCCACGCCAGGGTTTTGCGAAAGGCAGCATCAAGTTCGCGCTGCACGGCCACAAGATGCACGGGCGCTGGGCGCTCGTGAGAATGAAAGGCCGGGGCGAGAAGCAGCCACCGTGGCTGCTCATCAAGGAAAAAGACGACTACGCGCGTCCGGCCGACGAATTCTCGCTGGTCGACGAGATGCCCGACAGTGTCAAGGCGCTACCGATGCCCAAGCGCGCCGCGCACAAGGTGGCGGCCCTGCGTAAACAGGCCAAGGCAGAGCCTGCGAAGAAAGCCTCTGCCAGGAAAGCGCCCGCCAAGAAAGCGGCAGCGACGAAAGCCGCCAGCGACGACGCGAGGATGCCGCTACCGGAGAAATTCGCCCCCGAACTGGCCACGCTCGTCGACGCGCCGCCGCCCGACCCCGAGAACTGGCTGTTCGAAGTCAAGTTCGACGGCTACCGCATGCTGGCGCGCATCGAGGATGGCGCGGTGCGCCTCATCACGCGCAACGCGAACGACTGGACCGCCAAGCTCACGCCACTGAAACAAGAACTCGAGCGCATGAAGCTGCCCGACGGCTGGTACGACGGCGAGATCGTCGTGCACGACGACGGCGGCAAGCCTGATTTCGGCCTGCTGCAGGCGGCGTTCGAGGGCGACGGCGCCGTCGACATCGATTACTTTTTGTTCGATATTCCGTACTTCGACGGCCACGACCTGCGCGAGCTGCCGGTGGTCGAGCGCCGCACGGTGCTTGAACAGGTGCTCAAGAAAGCGAAGTCGGACAAGGTGCGCTTCTCGGCCGAATTCGGCGCGAAGCCCGACGAGTTGATCGTCGCCGCCTGCAAGATCGGGCTGGAAGGCGTGATCGGCAAGCGGCGCGACGCGCGCTACGTCTCGCGCCGCTCGCCCGACTGGATCAAGCTCAAATGCGGGCGGCGCCAGGAGTTCGTCATCG
Organism: Massilia aurea; assembly: GCF_040790145.1. Classification (GTDB taxonomy): domain Bacteria; phylum Pseudomonadota; class Gammaproteobacteria; order Burkholderiales; family Burkholderiaceae_D; genus Telluria; species Telluria aurea_C. The sequence continues at coordinate 70,422 of NZ_JBFMMP010000009.1, read as the reverse complement.
GCGGCTTCACCGACCCGAAAGGCGCGCGCACCGGCATCGGCGCGTTGCTCCTTGGCGTCCATGACGCCGCTGGCGTGCTGCGCTACGCCGGCAATGTCGGCTCGGGCTTCAACCACGCGACGCTCACCAGCATTGCCACCCAACTCGACAAGCTGCGCACCGACACCAGCCCGTTCCCGCCGCGTGCGGTGCCGGGGAGGGCGCATCACTGGGTCAAGCCCGTGCTGGTGGCCGAGGTGAGTTTTTCGGAGTGGACGAGCGGCGGCGCCGTGCGCCATCCGGTGTTCCAGGGGCTGCGCGAGGACAAGCCGGCGAAGAACATCACCCGCGAGCAGCAGCATGATGTGGCGGACCTCGTGGAACAGAAAGACATTGAAGAGCCGGTCGCCGCGCAAGGCAAGCTGCCTGCGTCGCTCAAGATCACCAACGGCGAGCGCGTGATCGACCAGGACACAGGCGCCACCAAGCTGGCGCTGATCCGCTATTACGCGCTGGTGGGCGAGCTGATGATGGAACACCTCAAGGGCCGGCCGGTCTCGCTCGTGCGCGCACCCGAAGGCGTGGGTGGCGAGCTGTTTTTCCAGAAACACGTCGACGTGCGCAAGATGCCGGGCCTGCGCGATCTAGACCAGCAACTCGACCCGGAACATCCGTCGATGCTCGAAGTGGCCACGCCGCTGGGCATCCTGTCGTCGGCGCAGTGGAACGTACTGGAGATCCATACCCAGAACGCGTTCAAGGGCAGTTACCAGAAGCCCAACCGCATGGTGTTCGACCTCGATCCGGGCGAGGGCATCAAGTGGCCAGAGATGCAGGAGGCGGCGCAACTGATGCACGCGTTCCTCGATGAACTGGGCTTGCCGGCATTCTTGAAAACCAGCGGCGGCAAGGGCCTGCACGTGGTGGTGCCGATCAAGGGCACCCATGGCTGGGACACGGTAAAGAGTTTCTCGCAGGCGATCGTGCACCATATGGCGCAAACGCTGCCGGAGCGCTTCGCCTTCAAGAGCGGGCCGAAAAACCGGATCGGTAAAATCTTCATCGACTACCTGCGCAACGGGCAGGGTGCGACGACGGTGGCCGCGTGGTCGGCGCGCTCGCGCCCGGGGCTGGGGATTTCAGTGCCGCTGCGCTGGGATGAACTGGATGCGCTCACCTCGAGCGACCAGTGGAACATCACCAATGTGCATGACCGGCTCGATGAAGGCAACACGCCGTGGCAGGGATATGCCACGGCGGCGAAGACACTGACCAAGGCGATGAAGCAGCTTGGATTCGTGCCGTAGGGTTGGCCGCTTCGCTGCCGACGCGTTCAAGCGGCCAGTGTCAGGTCGCTCACGCGTTGTCTGAACGCGTCGGCGGCATAGCCGCCAACCCTACGTTGCGGCCAGCCGCCTTCAGCGCGGCCCGCACGCCACGGCCGTACTCGGGATCGGCCTTGTCGAAGTGCCCCAACTGGCGCGCCAGGATATCGGCATCCACTTGCGAGAGCGGCCCGGCCAGGTTGTCGCACAAGCTCTGGCGCTCCGATGGCGTCATCAGGCGGAACAGATTGCCGGCCTGCGTGAAGTCGTCTTCCTGGCCGCGGAAATCGAAGCGCCCCGCGTCGCCCGTCAACGCCAGTTCGCGTTCACCATGGCCCATGCCGGTGGCGCCGGCGCCGACCGCGTTCAGGCGTGCATAGTTGCGCTGCGATCCGCCGTTGGTGGTGGCCATCACGCCGTCGCGCTGGCCGTTGTGCACCGGGCAGCGCGGCGCGTTCACCGGCAGCTGCTGGTGGTTGGTGCCGACGCGGTACAGCGCCGCATCGTGGTAGCCGAACAGGCGGCCCTGCAGCATCTTGTCCGGCGAGTAGCCCAGGCCCGGCACCACATTGGCCGGCGAGAACGCCGCCTGCTCGACTTCGGCATGGTAGTTCACCGGATTGCGATTCAGTTCCAGCAAGCCCACCGGCTGCAGCGGGAAGTCGCCATGCGGCCAGACCTTGGTCAGATCGAACGGATTCCAGCCGGTACGCTCGCTCCACTGGCGCAATGCTTCTTCGCGCGCCACCTGTACCTTGACGTCCCACTGCGGGAAGTCGCCGGCGGCGATCGCGCCAAACAGATCGCGCTGGGCGTAATCGGGATCGACGCCGGCGATGCGCGCTGCCTCGGCTGCCGGCAGGTTCTTGACGCCCTGGCGCGTCTTGATATGCCATTTCACGTAGACCCGGCCGCCATCCGCGTCGATCAGGCTGTAGGTGTGGCTGCCGAAGCCGTGCATGTGGCGGTAGCCGTCCGGCGTGCCGCGCTCCGAGAACAGGATCGTCACCTGGTGCAGGCTTTCCGGCGCATGGCTCCAGAAGTCGAACATCATGTTGGCCGACTTCAGGTTGGTCTGCGGGTCGCGCTTCTGGGTGTGGATGAAGTCGGGAAAGTTGATCGGATCCTTGATGAAGAACACCGGCGTGTTATTGCCGACCAGGTCCCAGTTGCCTTCTTCGGTATAGAAGCGCAGGGCGAAACCGCGCGGATCGCGTTCGGTGTCGGCGCTGCCTTTTTCACCGCCGACGGTCGAGAAGCGCAGGAACACCGGCGTTTCCTTGCCCACGCTGGAAAACAGCTTGGCGGTGGTGAGACCCGTGATGTCGTGGGTAACGGTGAACGTGCCATACGCGCCGGAACCCTTGGCGTGGACGACGCGCTCGGGAATGCGTTCGCGGTTGAAGTGCTGGAGCTTTTCGATCAGGTGAAAGTCTTGCAGCAGCAGCGGGCCGCGCGGGCCGGCGCTCAGCGAATTCTGGTTGTCGGCGACCGGGATGCCGGAAGCGGTGGTGATGCGGGGTTCAAGCATGGTGCTCTCCTCATTGCGAAAAACTATCAATGAGGCGATTCTACTCAGCAATATCTAAAAGATAAACATAATTGATCTAATTAATTTGATAGTTTTTTACAATACAGCCGGGTCGACTCATGCTTCGTTCTTGAAGATGCCCCGGATATTCATGGCCATCAGCGCCAGTTGCAGCGTGATGAGCGCCCAGGCTTCATCGTGCCAGCCCCAGACGATCCATAGCAGATTGCTGAAAATGAATGTCCAGAATCCCAGGATACGGCGCTCGGCGCGCTTGGAACCGATGAGGTAAGCGGCGATGAGACTCACGGCCATCGCCGGCCACTGGAGGAAGTCAATGAATCCATCCATCCTCACGCCGCCTTCTTGCGTGCGGGCGCCTTGGCGACGGCTTTCTTTGCCGCCGGCCTGGCCGCCTTATTTGCCGCCTTATTTGCCGCTGGCTTGGCCGCTGCTTTCGTTGCGCTTACGCGGCTAGTGGACCTGGCCGGCGCCTTGCGCGCACGTGGTGCGGGCGCATCATCGTCGTCATCTTCGTTCTCGGCCGGCTTGCGCGACTTGCGCGGTGGCGGATCGTCGTCGTCATCGTCGTCATCAAGCGCCGCCAGTGCCGCCTTGGCCGGCTTCTTGCCAAGGCTGGCCTGCAGCAGTGCGACCAGGTCGATGACCTTGCCAGTGGTGCGCTTTTCTTTTTCCGGTTCGGGCTGCGTGATCGTCTTGGTCTGCCTGGCCTTGACCTTTTTCTTCACCAGGGCCAGCACGTCTTCGCGGTAGGTATCGTGGTACTGCTGCGGCGCCCAGTCTTCGCTCATGCCTTCAACCAGCGCCATCGCCATCTTGAGCTCCTTGACGGTGACGGCGGCTGTCCTGGAATCGGGCGACGGGATCTTGAGTTCGCCCGCGTCGCGCATCTCGTCCGGGTAGCGCAAGGTGTTGAGCACGATCGTGTCGCCGACGCAGATCAGCGCCGCCAGGTGCTGCTTGACGCGGATGACCACGCGCGCGATGCCGATCTTGCCCGCTTCGCGCAACGTCTCGCGCAGCAACGCGTAGACTTTCGCGCCGCCCTTGCCGGGTGCGAGGTAGTAGGGCTGGTCGTAGTAGATCAGCGGGACGTCTTCGGCATCGACAAAGGCCTGGATGTCAATCGTTTGCGTGGCTTCCGGATTGGCGCGGCGCAGGTCTTCGTCCGACAGCACGACGTATTCGCCGTCCTCGTACTCATAGCCCTTGACGATGTCGTCCCACACGACCTCTTTGCCATTGCCCTTGTTGTAGCGCTTGAACCCGACCGGCGAAAAGTCGCGCCGGTCGAGCATCGTCAGGTCGAGCCCCTTGCTCTCGACCGCGGTGTACATATCGACCGGAATGTGGACCAGTCCGAAACTGATCGCGCCCTTCCACATGCTGCGTGCCATTGCCGGCTCCTTGTTCCAGTAGATGATTATTCGCCGACCACGCCCGTCACCGGCAATACGATGCCGGTGATGTAGCCCGAGCAGACGGGCGAGGCCAGGAAGACATAGGCCGGCGAGAGTTCTTCAGGTTGGGCCGCGCGTTTGTAGCTGGTGCTGGCCCCGAATTCCTGGATGTCGTCCGGGCCCTTGTCGGCCGGGTTGAGCGGTGTCCAGACCGGGCCCGGCGCCACCGCATTGACACGGATGCCCTGCTCGAGAAGGCTGCCCGCCAGCGACATCGTGAACGCGTGGATCGCGCCCTTGGTCGACGAATAGTCGAGCAGCTTGGCCGACCCTTTCAGGCCGGTGACCGAGCCGGTATTGATGATGGCCGCGCCGCGCTTGAGATGCGGGACGACCGCCTTGGCCATGTGGAAGTAACCGAAGATATTGGTGCGGAAGGTCTCTTCAAAACGCGCTTCGGTCAGGTCGAGGATGGAGTCGGCGTGTTCCTGGAACGCGGCATTGTTGACCAGGATGTCCAGGCGCCCGAATGTGCTGACCGCTTGCTGCACGGCTTCGTTGCAGAACGCCGGGTCCTTGACGTCGCCGGCGATCGTGATGCAGCGGCGGCCTTCGGCTTCGATGCAGCGCTTGGTCTCGGCCGCATCGACGTCTTCGTTCAGGTACATCACGGCCACGTCGGCGCCTTCGCGCGCGAACAGCACCGCCACCGCGCGCCCGATGCCCGAGTCGGCGCCGGTGACGATGGCTGCCATGCCTTCGAGCTTGCCGCTGCCCTTGTAACCCTCGGCCATGAATTTGGGCTTGAGGTCCATATCGGCTTCGAGTCCCGGCTTGGCCAGGTGCTGCGCCGGCATCGGTGGCGCGGGCTGGTCGACGCCGGTCTGGACGGCGTCCTTACTTTCGGTCTCTTTTTTGCCGGCGTCACGTACATCCTGCTCTTGCTGGATTGCGCGCTGCCTGGCTACCACGTCGTCTTGCTGTGTCATCGTTGTTCTCCCGTGAGTCTGGATTGTCTCCACAAGTATTCGGCGAGCGCTGCGCCGCGACGGTGCGCTCCCACACACTGGGACGACAATTGCTATCCCTTGGGCCGTCGCTTGTGGCAAACTCGCCTTGCAGCCGTGCCGGCAGGGCGCGGCTGGATTACTATCTGGAGAATTCGAATGCATCAAGAAGACGGCGCGCGCGACCACTTTACCTGCGTCTTCGTCAATCCCGTCGGCCAGCGCCGCGCCGATTTCCAGCACGGCTGCGACGGCATGTTCGCCAACCTGCGCGTGGCCGCCGGCGCCGAGCAGGCGCGCAATCTGCTGGCGCGCGAACCGGCCGACCTGCTCGTGCTGGATCTCGAGCGCTGCGATCCGGGCATCGACCTGGCCGCGCTGGGCGCACTGGTCGCCGAGCGCCAGGGCGCGCCGGTACTGGTGCTGTGTCCCTTCACGAATGCGCGCTGGCTGCCGGCCCTGATGGCCTTCGGCCCGCTCGACTACGCCATCGGCCCGCTGCGCGCGCAGCAAACCCGGTCCTTGCTCGCTGCGCGCATGCGTGCCGGCTTCACTGCCACGACGCCATGCGTGACGTCAGGCGCACCGACGCCGGTCGAAGCCGAACTGCGCACCTTGCTGGCGGTGCGTACCGCCTGCCAGCAGGCGCTGGCAGACGCTGACGACAGCGTGCGCTTTGCCGAACACCTGTGCGCTGCGCTGGCCGGCTGGCCGGGCGTCGTGCATGCGGCCCTGTTCCAGCATCGCGACGGCGACCTGCATCTCGAAGCCGAGCAGGGCGTGGCCGGCCTGCACCTGATGGCATTGCTCCCGCACGATGGACGGCTGCTGCAGTCGCCGCTGCGCCACGCATTCCCCGGCCTGCTGGCGGCGACGACCGGCGAATTCGCGCTGCTCGATGCGCCGGGCAAGGCGGGCGAGCCTGAACTGGCCGCCCGCCTCGAATCGTTTGGCGCGCGCATGGTGGTCGGATTGCCGATCCCGGGGCCGGGGCCGGGCGGGCCGCTCGGCTCCCTGTGCCTGCTGTTCGGCGACGCGCGCGTGTTCTCGCCGGCGCAGTTGCAGGCGCTTGACGATCTGGCCGGACTGGCCGCGTACGGCCTGCGCATGGCCGAGGTCACCCGCGAGAACGAGGCGCTGCTGGCGCGCGTGACGCACCTGGCCACGACCGATGCGCTGACCGGCCTGGCCAACCGGCGCCATGGCGAAAGCCTGCTCGAGCAAGAGATCAAGCGTGCGCGCCGCTACCGGCTGCCGCTGGCGCTGATCGCGTTCGACATCGACCGCTTCAGCCACATCAACGATACCTTCGGCCACCCGGTGGGCGACCTGGTGCTGCGCACGGTGGCCGACACGGCGCGCACCATGCTGCGCTCGAGCGATGTGCTGGTGCGTTCGGGCGGCGAAGAATTCCAGGTCATCGCCTCGCACACGAGCGCCATCGACGCGCTCAAAATGGCCGAGAAGCTGCGTTCGGCGATCGAGCAGGTGGAAATTCCCGGTTGCGATCACGTCACGATCAGCCTCGGCGTGGCGCAGCTGGGCGAGGGCGAGAGCGGCGACTCGATGGCCGTGCGTACCCACGCTGCATTGGCGCGCGCCAAGCGGGCCGGCCGCAACTGCATCGAGCTGGCGATGTCCTGAAGCGTTTGGGTGCGGGCGCACCGTTGTGGTGCAGCCGCACCGTGATTTACCCGCGAAACCATCGCTGGATGCTGGCACGCATCGTGCTATTTCACTAAGCATGCGCGATTGCGGTCCAACCCAACCTTCCGACGTCTTCCCCGCCTGGCAAGCCAGCCTGGCGCTGGGCTTCGTGCGCGATGGTGACACCACGCGCCTCGTGCGCCGCACGCATCGCGGCCCGCTGCGCGTGCAGAAGGCGCTGTATCCGGAAGGCCCGGGCGCCTGCCACGTGATCGTCGTGCATCCGCCCGGTGGTGTGGTCGGTGGCGACCAGCTCGAGATCGACATCGACGCCGGGCCCCACTGCACCGTGCTGGCCACCAGCCCCGGCGCGGCCAAGTGGTACCGTGCCAACGGCCGCGTGTCGCACCAGGCGGTGCGGCTGCGCATCGCCGCCGGCGCCGCCATCGAATGGCTGCCGCAAGAAACCATTTTCTATGACGCCGCCAGCGTCGACCTCGAACACGATGTCGACCTGGCCGCCGGCAGCATCTATATCGGCAGCGAAGTGCTGTGCTTCGGCCGCGTGGCCGCAGGCGAAGCGTTTGCCAAAGGGCGGGTACGGCAGCGCACGCGCATTCGCCAGGACGGCAGGCTGCTGTGGTGGGAGCAGGGCATCCTGACGCCTGCTGGCATCGCCAGCCCTCTTGGCATGAACGGCCACTCGGTCTGCGCCACCTTCATCGCCGTCGGCCGGCCGGTGCCAGGCGCGCTGCAGGCCAGCGTGCGCGAGATCGACCCGCACCTGGCGCTGAGCCAGGTGAAGTCGGTGTTCGTGGCGCGCTTTCTCGGCGACGACGGCGAAGCCGCGCGCGCGGTCATGGCGCGCGTGTGGCAACTGCTGCGCCCCCATCTGCTCGACCGGCCGGCGTGCCCGCCGCGCATCTGGCTCACCTAGAACGGACCCGATTCCATGGACCTGACTCCCCGCGAAAAAGACAAGCTGTTGATTTTCACCGCCGCGCTGCTGGCCGAACGCCGGCGCGCGCGCGGCCTCAGACTGAACTACCCCGAGGCGGTGGCCCTGATCACGGCGGCCATCATGGAAGGCGCGCGCGATGGCCGCAGCGTGGCCGAACTGATGAGCGAAGGCACGACGATCCTCGCGCGCGGCGATGTGATGGAGGGCGTGCCCGAGATGATCCCCGATATCCAGGTCGAGGCCACGTTCCCCGATGGGACCAAGCTCGTGACGGTCCACCATCCGATTCCCTAGCCGGAGAACCCCATGATCCCAGGCGAATACTTTCTCGAAGACGGCGACATCGCCATCAACGTTGGCCGGCGCACGGCGACCGTGATCGTGGCCAATGCCGGCGACCGGCCGGTGCAGGTCGGCTCGCATTATCATTTTTATGAGGTCAATCCCGCGCTGCAGTTCGAGCGCGAAAGCACGCTCGGCATGCGGCTGAACATCGCGGCCGGCACGGCGGTACGTTTCGAGCCGGGCCAGCGCCGCACCGTGGAGCTGGTCGACCTGGCAGGGGACCGTATCGTGCATGGCTTCCAGGGGCGCGTGTCGGGCGCTTTGCCCGTTTCGTCCTCGGGAGAAGCATGATGGTCACGCTCAGCCGCCAGGCCTATGCCGACATGTATGGCCCGACCACGGGCGACCGGATTCGCCTGGCCGACACCGAGCTCGTGATCGAGATCGAGCGCGACTTCGCGACCTACGGCGAAGAAGTCAAATTCGGCGGCGGCAAAGTGATCCGTGACGGCATGGGCCAGTCGCAGCGCCTGCGCGAGGGCGTGATGGACACCGTCATCACCAACGCCGTCATCGTCGACCACTGGGGTATCGTCAAGGCCGACATCGGCATCAAGGATGGCCTGATCGCCGCCATCGGCAAGGCCGGCAACCCGGATATCCAGCCCGATGTGACGATGGCCATCGGCGGGGCCACCGAGATCATCGCTGGCGAGGGCATGATCGTCACGGCCGGCGGCGTCGACACGCACATCCACTTCATCTGCCCGCAGCAGATCGACGAGGCGCTGTACTCGGGCATCACGACAATGCTGGGCGGCGGCACCGGGCCGGCCGTCGGCACCGCCGCCACGACCTGCACGCCGGGCGCCTGGCACATTGCCTCGATGTTGCAGGCGGCCGACGCGTTCGCGATGAACCTGGGCTTTTTCGGCAAGGGCAATGTCAGCCAGCCCGGCCCGCTGGAAGAGCAGATCGCCGCCGGCGCCGTGGGCCTGAAACTGCACGAGGACTGGGGCAGCACGCCGGCCGCCATCGACAACTGCCTGTCGGTGGCCGAACGGATGGACGTGCAGGTGGCGCTGCACTCCGACACGCTCAACGAGGCTGGCTTTCTCGAGTCGACCGTGGCGGCCTTCAAGGACCGCACGATCCACACCTTCCATACCGAGGGCGCGGGCGGCGGGCATGCGCCGGACATCATCGCGGCGGTGGGGCACGACAATGTGCTGCCGTCGTCGACCAATCCCACGCGCCCGTTCACCGTCAACACGCTCGATGAGCACCTCGATATGCTGATGGTCTGTCACCACCTCGACCCGGCGATTGCCGAAGACGTGGCGTTTGCCGAGTCGCGCATCCGGCGCGAGACCATCGCCGCCGAAGACATCCTGCATGACCTGGGCGCGATTTCGATGATGTCGTCCGATTCGCAGGCCATGGGCCGCGTGGGCGAGACCATCATGCGCACCTGGCAGACGGCGCACAAGATGAAGGTGCAGCGCGGCGCGCTCGAAGGTGATACGGGCCGCAACGACAACGCGCGCGTGAAACGCTACATCGCCAAGTACACGATCAACCCGGCCATTACGCACGGCATTGCGCATGTCGTCGGCTCGCTCGAAGTGGGCAAGATCGCCGACATCGTGCTGTGGCGCCCGGCGTTTTTTGGCGTGAAGCCGTCGATGGTGGTCAAGGGCGGGATGATCGCGGCAAGTTTGATGGGCGACCCCAACGCGTCGATCCCGACGCCACAGCCGGTGCATTACCGGCCGATGTTCGGCGCCTTTGGCGGTGGGCTGCGCAAGTCGTTCACCTTTGTGTCGCAGGCCGCGTTCGACGCCGGCATCGCGCGCGAGCTGGGGTTGATGAAGACCACGATCGCCGTGCGCGGCACGCGCGGGTTGCGCAAGCGCGACATGATCCACAACGGCGCCACGCCGCATATGGAAGTCGACCCCGAAACCTATGAAGTGCGGGCCGACGGGCGCCTGCTGGTGTGCGAAGCGGCCACCGTGCTGCCGCTGGCGCAGCGTTACTTTTTGTTCTGAAGGCCCACCATGATTTCCCTGCATACCTGCATTCCCGCTGCCGACGTCGTGCATGACACGCTGGTGCTGCCGTTCGAACAGCGGGAGCGCTGCCGCCAGCGGGCGCGCCTCGCCTCGGGCGAAGAAGTCGCGATGTTCCTCGTGCGCGGCACCGTGCTGCGCGACGGCGACCTGCTGCTGGGCGAAGGCGGGCGCGTGGTGCGCGTACAGGCCGCGCTGGAGCCGACCTATGTCGTGCGCTGCCCGGACGCGACGCTGCTGGCGCGCTGCGCCTTTCACCTGGGGAACCGCCACACGCAGACCCAGGTGGGCATTGGCTGGCTGCGCATCCGCGTCGATCCGGTGCTGCGCGAGATGGTCGAAGGGCTGGGCGCCGTCGTCGAGGAAGAACTGGCCAAGTTCGAGCCGGAGGCGGGCGCGTATGGTGGAGGACATGGTGGCGGGCATGGTCACCATCATGAGCATGGCCCGGGCGGCCTGCTGGCGCCGGTGCCGCTGCGCCAGAAGATTCATCGGCCGTCCGACGTCGTGCCGATCGAGCCGGATCCCGCATGAACGCGGCCAGCCTGCTGCACCTGCTGCAGTTTGCCAGCCCGGCCTTGCCGATCGGCGGCTACAGCTATTCGCAGGGCCTGGAAACAGCGCTCGAAGAAGGCCTGGTGCGCGACGCCGGCAGCGCCCGCGCATGGATCGCGCGCTGCCTCGATGAAGTGGTGGCGCGCTGGGATGCGCCCGTGTTGTGGCGCTTGCTCGGCGCGTTTGCCGCGCGCGATGCGGATGCGGTCACGCAATGGGGCCAGTGTTTCCTGGCCTCGCGCGACACGGCCGAACTGCGCGCCGAGTCGGTCCAGATGGGCTATTCGCTGGGCCGCCTGATTGCAGAGTTGGGCGTGGCCGACACGGGCAGTCTGGGCGAGGACGTCACGCTGCCCCTCGCCTTTGCCTGCGCCGTCGATGGCCTGGACATCCCGCACGAAGAAGCGCTGCTGGCGATGCTGTTCGCCTGGGTCGAGAACCAGGTGCTGGTGTGCGTCAAGTCGGTGCCGCTGGGGCAGGTGGCCGGCCAGCGCCTGCTGCTGTCGCTGCGGCCAGAGATCGAGCGCGCTGCGTACCTGGCGCGCAGTTTGCCCGACGACGAATTATCGAACTGGGCGCCGGGCCTGTCGATGCTGTCGATGCGCCACGAAGTCCAGCACGGCCGGCTATACAGGTCGTGACCACCGTTGAAGATAGAGGAACCACGATGACTACATCCAATCCGCTGCGGGTCGGCATCGGCGGCCCGGTCGGCTCGGGCAAGACCGCGCTGTGCGAGCTGCTGTGCCGCCACATGCGCGACGACTACGACATGGCCGTGATCACCAACGATATCTACACGCGCGAAGACATGGACATCCTGCTGCGCGCCGGCGCGCTCGCGCCCGAGCGACTGATGGGCGTGGAGACGGGCGGCTGTCCGCACACGGCGATCCGCGAAGACGCGTCGATCAACCTGGAAGCCATCGCGCGGCTGCAGGCCGACTTTCCCGCGCTGGAACTGGTGCTGGTCGAATCCGGCGGGGATAACCTGGCGGCGACCTTCAGCCCGGAGCTGTCCGACCTGACGCTGTACGTGATCGACGTGGCCGGCGGCGAGAAGATCCCGCGCAAGGGCGGGCCGGGCATCACGCGCTCGGACCTTTTGATCATCAACAAGACCGATCTGGCGCCGCACGTCGGCGCCGATCTGTCGGTCATGGCGAGCGATGCGCGCCGCCAGCGCGGCGAGCGGCCATTCGTGTTTACGAATATGCGCACGGGCGAGGGCGTGCCGGAAGTGGTCGCGTTCATTCGCGAACAGGGTTTGCTCGATGCGCCGCACCAGTAATCGACAGGAGACAACCATGAGGAGACAACCATGAACACATCATGCAAGGCAGGGCGCCTCGCCATCGCCAACCACCTGGCCCGTGCAGGCGTGGCCGCCACCGGTCTGCTGTTGGCGTTGCCGGCCGCTGCGCATCCCGGGCACGGCCCCGAGAGCGGCTTCGTGAGCGGCCTGCTGCATCCCATGACGGGCATCGACCACTTGCTGGCGCTGCTCGCGGTGGGCCTGTGGAGCCGCCAGCAACAGCACGGCCATGTGCTGGCGCCGACCTTCCTCGTGATGATGGCGCTGGGCGCGGCCAGCAGTGGCGGCGTGCACTTGCCGGCGCTGGAACTGTCGATCGCCGCCACCGTGCTGCTGCTGGGCGTGCTGGCGGCCTGCGCGCCGCGGCTGCAGCAGCGCGTGCCGCCGCAGGTGGCGGTGCTGACCGTCGGCGCCTGCGCTTTCGTGCATGGCCTGGCGCATGGCAACGAGCTCACTGGCATGGCCAGCGGCGCCGGCTTCATGATGGCCAGCCTCGGCCTGATGCTGCTGGGCGCCGTGCCGACCGGGCGCCTGCGCCGGCCGCTGGGCGCGGCGATCGGCGCGGCGGGCGTGTGGCTGGTGGCGCTGGCCGGTTGATGCTTCCATCCGCCGGCTCGGCCTGGCCTGGTAACTATGCTACGCTAGCGCTCTTTTCACAGCCGGCCCTCCCGGCCAGGTAAGTTCCATGCTTGAGTGGTTGCGCCCGTACCGGCGCGCCGCGCTGCCGGGCGATATCAGCGCCGGCATCGTGGTGGCGATGATGATGATCCCGCAGGGCATGGCCTACGCGCTGGTGGCGGGCCTGCCGCCGGCGGTCGGTATCTACGCCAGCATCGTCCCGCCCCTGCTGTATGCGCTGTTCGGCACCAGCACCACGCAATCGGTCGGACCGATGGCGATCATCTCCCTGATGACGGCGTCCACGCTGGCGCCGCTGGCCACGCCCGGCAGCGCGCTGTATGGCGTGCTGGCGGCGCAACTGGCCCTCATGTCGGGCCTCGTGCTGCTGCTGTGCGGACTGCTGCGCATCGGCTTTCTCGCCAATTTCTTCTCGCGGCCCGTGATGAGCGGGTTCACGATCGGCTCGGCCATCGTGATCGCGTGGGGGCAGTTGCGCACGCTGGTGGGCGGCGCCATCGACATCGACATGTCGCCGCACTGGCCGAGCATCTGGCTGGGCGTCGGCTCGCTCGCGCTGCTGCTGGCTGCGCGCAGCCATCTCGCGCCGTTGCTGCGGCGGTTGAACCTGTCGCTGGCGGCGGCCGACGTGGGGGCCAAGCTGGCGCCGATCGTCGTCGTGCTGGGGGCGATGGCGCTCGTGCACGGGTTTGGCCTCGCGCAGATGGGTGTGGCCACCACCGGCGCCGTGCCGACCGGGTTGCCGGGCCTGAACCTGGCGACATCGTCGCAGCACTGGCGCGCCTTGCTGCAACCGGCGCTGCTGATCGGTTTCATGGTGTTCTTGATCAGCATGTCGGGCGCGCAGGCGCTGGCGCTCAAGCGCGGCGGCGAAAAACTGGTCAGCAACCGCGAACTGGTGGGCCTGGGCGCGGCCAATGTCGGCAGCGCGCTCACGGGCGGTTTTCCGGTCACCGGCAGCATGTCGCGCTCGGCCGTGAATTTCGCGGCCGGCGCCAATACCCAGCTGGCCAGCATGATCACGGCGGGGCTGCTGGCGCTGGCCCTCGTGCTGCCCACCGGCTGGCTGGCGCTGCTGCCGCTACCCACGCTCGCAGCGACGATCATCGTCGCCGTGCTCGGCATGCTCGACCTGTCGACGCTGCGCACCGCCTGGCGCTACGACCGCGCCGACGCGCTGGCGCTGCTGGCCACGGCCGGCGGCGTGCTGGTTCTGGGTGTCGAGGCCGGTGTGGTGGTGGGCGTGGCGCTGTCGATGGGGGCGTTGATCTGGCGCGCCAGCCGGCCGCACATCGCAGTGCTCGGCCGTATTCACGGCACCGAGCACTTCCGCAATGTCGACCGCTACCCGGCCGAGACCACGCCGGGGCTGCTGATGCTGCGGGTCGATGCCGGTCTGTTCTTCGGCAACGTCGATGCCGTCAATGAACGCATCGACGAAGAACTGGTCGCCCATGGCGGCACGCATCACCTGGTGCTGGTGCTGTCGGCGGTCAATGCGATCGATACGTCGGCGCTGTTCGGCCTGGAGGAGCTGAACAGTTCACTGCGCCAGCGTGGCGTGCTGCTGCACCTGGCCGAAGTGAAGGGACCGGTGATGGACCGGCTCAAGGAAAGCGATTTGCTGGCCAAACTCAATGGCGAGGTGTTCCTCAGCGCGGCCATCGCGTGGGCCCAATTGGCGAGCTCGCGTGCAGCGGGGACGCCGGCTGCCGCATCTGCTGCGGTCGCAGGGCCGGCTGCAGGGCCGGCTGCACAGCGCTGACCGGCGTCAGGCGCGCTTGCGCTGCGCAGGCTGTTCTTCGCGCGGCGGCGCCAGCACGATCGGTGCGGCGTTTTCCGGGTACAGCGCCTGGCTGTCGACGTAGACGGCGCGAATGGCGTCCATGTCGCGCTCGACATCGCCGGTCGGCGTCATCGTGTCGACCAGGCTCAGCTCTTTCTTGCCATAGTCGAACCGCACCAGCACCATCGGCACGTTGGCGGTGACTGCCAGGTGATAAAAGCCGCTCTTCCAGTTGGGACGGTAGGCGCGCGTGCCCTCGGGCGTGATGCCGATCCAGAACGATTCCGCCGCGAGCATGGTCTCGGCCAGTTGCCGTGTTGCGCCCATCGGCGCGCTGCGGTCGACCGGCACGCCGCCCCAGTAGCGCATCAGGCGCCCCATCGGGCCGCGGAACAGCGTGTCCTTGGCCAGCCACTTGAACTGCGTGCCCATCGCCCACGTTGCCAACAGGCCAATCGGGAAGTCCCAGTTGGACGTGTGCGGATAGATCACGCAAATACCGTGCGGCCCTGGCAGTGGTTTGAAGAAGATCTTCCAGCCAAACGACTGCAGCACGCGCAGGCAGATGCGCTGGCGCAGGGTTGGCAGGGTTGCAGGGCGCAGCAGGTAATCGCTCATCTGGTCTCCGGGTTGGCGTAAGTACATTGCAACGGTTGCAGTTGGCTACGCGCAAGAAAATCAAGCGTGCGATTCTAGCCCGAGCGGTGAGGGGGGACAAGCGAAATAGTGGTGATGGGTATGCGCTGTGGTTATCATGTGATTGTCCGATTCACCACAACATGACAAGGGAACACCATCTGATATGAGCATGGCTATCACGATTTACCACAACGCCCGCTGCGGCACCTCGCGCAATACCCTGGCCGCCATCCGCGAGGCCGGCCACGAACCCCAGGTGATCGATTACCTGGTCAACCCGCCAACGCGTGACACGCTGACCCGTCTGATTCAGGATGCCGGGGTGACAGTGCGCGCGGCAATGCGCAGCAAGGAGGCGGCATTTGCCGAACTGGGACTGGATCAGCCCGGCACGAGCGACGACGCCCTGCTGGACGCCATGCTCGCGCATCCGATCCTGATCGAGCGGCCGTTCGTCGTGACGCCGAATGGCGTACGGCTGTGCCGCCCGTTCACGCGCGTGCACGAGATTCTGTAAGCGGCCGACCGGCTGGCGCCAGGCGGCGAGCTATTCGGGCGCCACTTTCGGCAGCGCGCCGATATCGGCGCTGCCAGGCGGGCCTGCGTTGCCGGGCAAGCCGTGGCCGATGGCGGGCGAACCCGGTTGCAGGTGAAGATCGGGCTCGGTATCGAGCAGGTAGGCGACAAACTGCGGCGGCCCGCTGACCGTGCCAGTGTGCTGGCGCTGCGGTGACAGATCCCAGTCGCCGCGCGCGTTCTGGTAGACGAGATTGTTGATGAAGCGGTTGTGCGCGCCTACCGCGCCATGCTCGCGGATGCCATGACCGTTGTCGAACACGATGTTGTTGCTGACCTCGGTATTGTCGTTGGGCTCCTTGCGGTGATAGAACTCGCCGCCGCCCACGACAATGCCACTGCCATTGGCCACTACCGTATTGCCGCGCACGGTCACATCACTGGCATCGTGCCACAGGTCGATGCCGGCGCCCGAGACTCGGTACACGATATTGTTGCGCACGCTGGCGGCGGTGCCGATCCCGATGCCGTCCATGCGGGCGCAGCCGGGCGGACCGATGTCGTGCACCTCGTTGCCGGTGATAGCGACATCCACGCCCTTGTGGTAGCTGTCGGCAATGATGCCCGCACCGCCCCTGGGCTCGCACGGCACGTCGTTGCCGATGTGATGCACGCGATTGCCGAGCACGCCGTTATGCGAGCCGCCGTTGTAGATCCCGGACAGCCATTTCATGCCGCTCTGGTACTGGCTGCCATCGATCTCGAAACCGATGATGTCGACGTAGTCGCCGCGATTGCTCCACGCTGCACTGTGGCGCGCATCGAGTTGCGGCACGATTCTGGCACCCCAGCGTTCGGTACTCTGGAACACGATGCGCGCCTCGGGTGTGCCGTCGATGGTCGTGCGCACGCCCCCGGAATAAATGCCGGGCGCGACATGCACCGTGGTGCCGGGCGCGACCACCTGCGCCACCCGTGCCAGCGTGCGCAGGGGCTCGGTGCGGGTGCCGGGATTGCTGTCCGAACCGTTCGGGGCCACGAACAGGTGCGTGCGCACGAGTTCGGCGACCACCAGTTTCTCGTCGCCGTGGTCGCGCAGGCGGCAGCCGGCCAGCAGCATGCCAAGCACCAGCGCACAGGCCAGCTGGCACAGCAACGCTGGTGGTGACAAGCACGTGGACGACATCCTGAACATCGCAGCCTCATGGTCGGGCAGGTGATGTATTCATTCTGACGGCATAAAGGCGCGGGGATGCCGGTTCGCTCAATCTCGTTCATGAGCCTGCGCAAGGCGCGCCAGCGGCACCGTTGTGCAACATTACGTCGAGATCTTGCCTGCAGTAACGATTACTGGCATATAGGTGTCCAGGAACGCGGCAGGCATGCGGCGCGGCCGGCCGCTGGAAAGCTCGATGCAGACCAGGTCCCAGCGGCCCCGCAGCACGGTGGCGCCATCGCTGTCGCGTACCAGCTGGAAGCGGCGTTCCATCGACAGCTTGCCGTCGCCGCCAACGAGCCAGGTGGCCAGGTGCAGCGACTCGCCCACGAACGTGGGCAACAGGTAATCGTATTCGCCGCGCCGGATCGCCATCGCCCGGTCGAGGCGCCGGTAGTCGTCGAGCGACAGGCCGAGGCTGTCGGAATGCGCCCAGCCGGCCTGCTCGCACCAGCGCACATACACCGCATTATTGGTGTGGTTCAAACCATCGATGTCGGCGGCATGCGGTGTCACCGGCAAGATGAACGGTTGCGGATATTCCCAGTCCAAGATCAAGTCTCCGTAAGCGGCGCGGGCCGCAAGCCCGGCCATTTTACGGCAGGGGCGCGTGCGCCCCCCACCAGCGCGATTGGCTGCAAACCATGTTCACGATGATCTTGCTGCTGTACCTGCAAGCGAACCTCGACGTCATGCTCGAGAGCAGCAGCCTGCGCGGCCAGTTTGCCAGCATGGCCGCGTGCGAGGCGGCTGCCGTCAAGCAGCGCGGCCCGTTGCCCACGCCCGCTGGTTATGCGGCGGCCTGGCACGATGTCGTCTGCGTGCCGGTGGCGCGCGGGGTAACGGTCAATTCAGCGCAATCGATCGATCTGGGCAGCTTGCTGCAAGAACGCCCGCCTGCGGACTGCGCGGCCGACGGCGCCTGGCGCCGGGTGGCGCAACTGTGCAGCGCGGCCGCGCGTGGGCCGCCAAAGGCTCAGTCGGGTTTGAACTGAACCCGGCTCGGGCAAGCGACGGTGCCGACAAAGCCGCCGCCGCCGGCCTTGTCGAACAATTGCGCGCCGCCCCCCTGGGCGCCGAATGGGCTCGGTCTGATGTCGCCGCCGGTGCGGCACCAGGTGCGGCCACCTTGCCTGAAACGGTACACCACGACGCCGTCCGGGCCGGTGTAACTTTCCGACGTCAGCGTGCGCGACCTGTCCACGCGCGCATTGCCCACTGCCTGCGCAAAGCGGTGCCACTTGCTGTCGCTTGGGCCGAGCGGCGCCAGTTTACCCTTGCGCCGATCGTGGTCAATGGCGCCTGCCGTGCGTTTGCCGTGGCCGGCCAGGCTGTCGTCTGCACGCATGCCGTCGCGAGCTGACATTGTCCCTGTCGTCGGCGCCGTGGCCAGCGGATCGGCGGTGGATTCGTTGGCGCTGGCCGCTGGCGCGGCGTCCGCGCTCGGGTCTGCCGCTGCCGCGATCGGCTGCGGCGCGCTGGGCAAGACGGCAGGCGCAGGGGGCGCAGGTATCGTGGGCGCTGTGCGCGCGCTGCTGCGCGCGGCGGATGTGGGCGATGCGGATGAAGGCTGCGAAAGAGGGCGAGAAGGAGGGCGAGAAGAAGGGCGAGAAGAAGGGCGAGAAGAAGGGCGAGAAGAAGGGCGAGAAGAAGGGCGAGCAGAAGGCGTCGGAGCAGCAGCCGACGCAGAAGCCGATGCAGAAGAAGATGCAGCAGAAGATGCAGCAAAAGCCGGCGCCACTGGTGCCAGCACAGCCACCATGATGAACTCACGCTGCACCGGCGCGGCGCTCGGCAGCACCCGCACGCTCGTCGCCTGCAACCACCACCACCCGAGCAGCAGGTGCACGCCCAGCGTGACCGCAAGCGGCCAGCCGGGCGTGCGGCGCGGCATCAGGCCCGCGTCGGCGAGCATGTGCCGATCAGCCTTTCGGCGCGGTCAGCTTGCCCTTGATCGCCACGCAGCGCTGGTCGTCCTGCAGCGTGTCGAGCAGTGTGCGGCGCGTGAACGCCGACAGGTCCGTCATCGTTGCCGCCGCCAGGGTCAGGCGCGCCACGCTTTGCGGCGTGCAGGTCGCCGGGATCATCGTGCCGGCATAGGCGCGCATGAAGACCGGGCCACCGGTCTTGTCCACTTGCGGCAGGCGTGCCAGGCGGGCGTCGGCATCCTGCTCATTGAGGGCGCCTTGTTCGGGCGGGAAGATGCTGCCCATCGCGGTGCGGATGCGCGAGAACGGCAATGGCGTCTTCTGGTCTTCGATGCGCTTGACCCAGTCTGTCTTGATGGCGGCGTCCGGCCGGCTGACGGTGGCGGCAACGGCGGCGATCTGGCCGGCGTCCGACTTGTCGCGGGCAGACTCTTGCGCGATCAGTTCGAACGCGCCCGGATGGTTGTACTGGTTCAGGTGCGCGATGATCGCCCAGCGCTGTGGCTGGCCGACAGGCACGCCGGCGGCATCGACCTTGCCATCGAGGATGCCGGCCAGGCGCGCCAGTGCGTCCGGGCTGCTGGCCATGCGCACATACTGATTGAACCAGCGGCGCTGGAAGTCGGCGTTGCCCTTGTTGGCCAGCACGCCGTCCCACGCCATCTTTTCCAGAGCGAGGCCCGTCTCGCGCGTATAAGCATTGTTCAGCCGCATCGCGTCGAGATACGCCTTCGACTCGCCCACCTTGCCCAGCACGTCGCCCAGCAGCGTGTAATCCTTTTCTTGTGGTGCGTTGTTCAGCGCCACGGTGATGAAGTCGTTCAGCGGCAGTTCGGCGTCGCGCACGCCGTCCCACAGGCTTTGCCACAGCATCGCGCGCAGCAGCGGATCCTCGACCTTGGCCAGGCTCGTGCGCGCCGTGTCGAACGAGCGCTGGTCCAGCTTGACCTTGGCATAACCCCAGTCCTGATAGTTCGGGTAGACCAGGTCAGGGCAGGCCGTGCCATTCATGTCCGGCACCGCGGTGTTGGCGCCGGTGTAGGTGACCGGGACGTTCTTCACGAGCGTCAGTTTGCCGCCGTCGACCTTGAACGCGCCCACCTGCACGCGCTGCTCGCGCAGCGTCGGCAGGTCTTTGCCGGGCGCCGTCTGCGTCAGCGTGAAGTTGCGGATCTTGCCGCCGCTGCAGCTGTAGTTGGCGGCGATGGTGTTCACGCCCGCGTTGTACAGCCATTGTTTGGTCCAGCCCGACAAGTCGCGGCCCGCCGCTTCGCCCAGGCTGCCGATGAAATCGTCGAGCGTGGCGTTTTGCCACGAGTATTTCACCAGGTAATTGTGCACGCCCTTGCGGAACACGTCCTCGCCCAGCAGGTGGCGCAATTGCTTGAGCGTGGAGCCGCCTTTCGAATAGGTGATCGCGTCGATATTGTCGAAGGCATTGCTCGACGACGGCACCGGCACTTCGATCGGGTGCGTGCTGGCGGTCTGGTCCTGGATGTAGGCGCGCTGCTTGCCGCTCTGGTAGAACTTCTGCCACGAGTCCTTGAACTCGGTCGCTTCCACGGTCGCCAGCACGCCCATGAACGAGGCGAAGCTTTCGTTCAGCCACAGGCCGTTCCACCACTTCATCGTCACCAGGTTGCCGAACCACTGGTGGGCCATCTCGTGCATGATCACTTCGGTCATCGACTGCTTTTGTTCGGCCGTCATGTTGGCGACGCCGTAGCGCGCTTCGGCGAACGTGATCGCGCCGGCGTTTTCCATTGCGCCGTACAAGAAGTCAGGCACGATCAGCTGGTCGTACTTCTCGAACGGGTACGCGATGCCGAAGTATTCTTCGAAGAAGCCGATGCCGGCCTTGGTCTGGCGGAACCAGTCGGCCGGCACCACCTGCTTGGCCAGCGACTGGCGCGCGAACAGGCGCATCGGGTACTTGCCGCTATTGTCTTCCCACACTTGGTACGGACCGGCGTGCAGCGAGAAGTTGTACGGGCTCAGCCTCTTTGTGGTCTTGAACGTCCAGTGGCGGTTCGCGCCCTTGTCATCGATCTTCGTCTCGCGCGTGGTGGTGACCACATGCCAGTCGCGCGGCGCGGTGACCGACACCGTGTAGCTGGCCTTCAGGTCGGGCTGGTCGAACACCGCGAACATCTGCTGCGCGGCGACCGGCTCGAAGTGCGAGTAGGTGTAGACGCGGCCATCGGCCGGATCGACCATGCGATGCAGGCCTTCGCCGTTGGTGCTGTGCAGGCGCTCGTAGTCGATGACGACCGTGTTGCGGCCCTTGGCCAGGCTGGCCGCGTCGAGCGTGACGAACCATTTGTTGTAGCGCGTGGCGACCGGCTTGCCGTTGACGCTGACCGACTTGACGGTGGCGTCCTTCAGGTCGAGCGTGACGGGGGCGTCGGCATCTTTCAGGTCGAACGTGACGGTGGTGGTGCCGGCGAAGGTTTCCTTGCCGGTGAGCGTGAAGGCCAGTACATAGTCCACGTTCGAGACGCGCGCGGAGCGGGCAAAGGCGTCGGCCTGCGACAGGAACGGCGTCTCCGCGCGCGCGGTGCTCGCTGCCTCTGCGGCCTGCGCCGTCGGCGCAGCGTGGACGGCGCCGCTGAAGGCGATGGCGGATGCAATGGCAAGCGCCATGGCGCGGTGTGCTGGAACGATCACTGAAAATCCTCTCTCGGTAGGCGCATCGAAGCGTGCGCGCGATAACAATCGCGCAAGAATAGCATTAACGTTCCCTGCTTGACACCCACCGGGGCGAACCTTTTTCAAGACATATGTACTTGGTACATATACGTAAACACGGCGTCATCACGCAAAAAAAACAGGACCCGCAGGTCCTGTTCGAAAGGGCGCCGCCAACTCGTCGGCGAAAGCGGACGAGACAGCGGCGAAAACGGTACTTATGCTGCCGTCGGCAACGCCGGATAGTCGGTGTAGCCGGTCGCGCCCGGATGGTAGAACGTGTCCGGATTCGGCTCGTTGAGCGGCGCGCCCAGTTGCAGGCGTTTCGGCAGGTCGGGATTGGCGATGAACAGCTGGCCCCACGAGACGGCATCGGCCGTGCCGCTGGCGATCAGTTCCTCGGCCTTCTCCTTGGTCAGCTGCTGGTTCGCGATCCACACGCCGCCGAATTGTTTCTTGAGCATCGGGCCCAGTTGATCCGGACCGTGGCCTTCGCGGGTGAAGATGAACGCGATCTTGCGGCGGCCCAGTTCGCGCGCCACATAGCCGAACGTCTCGGCTGGCGTCGAATCGCCCATGTCGTGCGAGTCGCGCGCCGGCGCCAGGTGCATGCCGACACGGTCGGCGCCCCAGACGTCGATACAGGCGTCCGTCACTTCCAGCATCAGGCGTGCGCGGTTCTCGATCGAGCCGCCGTAGGCGTCAAGGCGCTGGTTGGTGGAGTCTTGCAGGAACTGGTCGAGCAGGTAGCCGTTGGCGCCGTGGATTTCGACGCCGTCGAAGCCGGCCTGTTTGGCATTCTCGGCGCCTGTGCGGTAGGCCGAGACGATGCCGGGGATTTCTTCGATGTCGAGCGCGCGCGGGGTGACGTATTCACGCTTCGGGCGCAGCAGGCTGACATGGCCGTCCGGCTTGATCGCCGATGGGGCCACCGGCAGTTCGCCGTCCAGGAACGACGGATCCGAGATGCGGCCCACGTGCCACAATTGCAGGAAGATGCGGCCACCGGCAGCGTGCACCGCGTCGGTCACCAGCTTCCAGCCCTCGACCTGTTCGTCGGACCAGATGCCCGGCGTGTCGGCATAGCCCACGCCCATTGGCGTGACGGACGTCGCTTCGGACAGGATCAGGCCCGCCGAGGCGCGCTGCACATAGTATTCAGCCATCAGGGCATTGGGTACGCGGCCACCGCCATCGGCGCGCGAACGGGTCAGCGGCGCCATGACGATGCGGTTTGGCCATTCGAGGGCGCCGACCTTGATCGGATCAAACATGGTAGTCATTTGTTCTCCTAAATTGCGTCGTTCAATTGGGCGAGAAAGGCCGCGATGGCATCCTCGTTGCGATGATAAAAAACCCACTGGCCCACGCGCCGCGTGTCCACCAGGCCCGCGCGCTGCAGTGTCGCCAGGTGCGCCGAGACGGTCGACTGCGACAAGCCGGTACGCTGATCGATCAGCTTGCAGCACACGCCGATGTCGAGCGGATGTTCCTGCTCGCTGAAATGCTGCTGCGGATCCTTCAACCAGTGCAGGATCTGGCGCCGCACGGGGTTGGCCAGGGCCTTGTGGATCGCGTCGATGTCCATCGCTGGGCTCCTTATATCGGGATCTTTCGATCCGAATATCGTCATCTTACGATATTCGGGAAATGTCTGCAGACGAGGCCTCGATTTGCTGCCAGGTCGGGTCGGCCAGGCGGTTGGCGCATGGGGCCGGTGCTATACTTGCGGCCATTTTTCATCACCAGAGGAACCACATGAGCTGGATCTATTTATTCATCGCCGGCCTGCTGGAAGTCGGCTGGGCTGTCGGCCTGAAATACACGATGGGGTTTACGCGCCTGTGGCCGTCGGTCATCACGCTGGCCACGATGGCGGCCAGCATGGGCATGCTGGGCCTGGCCCTGCGCCATCTGCCGCTGGGTACCGCCTACGCGGTCTGGACCGGCATCGGCACCGTGGGCACCGCGATCTTCGGCATGCTGATGCTGGGTGAACCGAGCGGCGCGCTGCGCCTGCTGGCGATCGCCCTGATCATCAGTGGCATCGTGATGCTCAAGCTGCTCTCGCCAGCGTAAGCCTATCCCTGTTCGCGCCCGAACGTCGCGTTCGGGCGGGTGAGGTAGTACCACTCGGTATTGGCCGCCGCGCTCGCGGCCGGGAACAGGATGCGGCCACCGAATTCGGCCGTCACCGGCGTGCCGTCGGCGCGGGTGCCGATCAGTTCACCTTCGGCCACCGGATCGAAGCTTTTCCACGGCCGCGCGAACGCATCGTCCGCATGCAGCTTGTCGTGCACGACAACCATCGACAGCGCTTCCATCTCGTCGAAGTCCACCGGCACCGGATCCGGCGCGGCGATCAAGCCCAGGTGTGCCAGCGTGTTCAGGATCGCGCGGTAGGCCACGTCGGGCGCTTGCGGATCGTCGTGCTGGCCGGCTTCAAGGGTCAGTGCGTAGCCGCCCGTGCTGCGCATGTATTCGGTCGTGCCCACGCCATAGCGCAGCACGGTTTCCAGTTCGTCAGCGCTGCGGCTACGGCGCTGCACGCCGTC
This sequence comes from Massilia aurea, assembly GCF_040790145.1. Classification (GTDB taxonomy): domain Bacteria; phylum Pseudomonadota; class Gammaproteobacteria; order Burkholderiales; family Burkholderiaceae_D; genus Telluria; species Telluria aurea_C. Next base: position 46,357 of record NZ_JBFMMP010000009.1, on the reverse strand, counting down.
GCCATACGTCGCCAGCCAGCCGTCGACGAAACGGCGCACGCCCAGGCGGCGCGCCCAGGCGCGTTCTTTTTCGGCGTGGCGAAACGGCTGCAGCGTGCCGTCATTGTCGAGCGGACCAACCATCACGAACGGTTCGCCGGTGGCCGCGAACGAATGGATGTCGAGCAGCACGTCGTGCTGGCCGAGCAGGGGGCACAGCCAGTTGGCGATCTGGTCCTCGAAGTCTTGCGGGTTCGCTTTCGGGAACAGGTCGCGGTTCAGGTTGCGGTCGCCGTTGCGCGTGACTTGCTGGTACGCCAGCGGATTGACGATCGGCACGAACGTGACGCTGCCGGCCGCGATGTGCAGCGCGCCGTTGTCGATCTCGTCCATCACGCGCCGGATCGCCTTGGTGCCGCATACCTCGTTGCCATGGGTCGCGCCCATGATGATGACGCGCGGGCCGGGTTGCAGGCCGGTGTAGTTGATGGATTTGAACTGGAAGGTGCGGGCGGAAGTCATGAAGTCGGGCCGGAAAGAGAAATGTGGCGATATTCTAGCGGGAAACCACAGCGCGGCGAGAGGATTGTGCGATCGCAAGCCCGGGTGCATTGGGCGGCACCGATGGCCGGCGCACGAGTCAGACGTTCTGACTACCCGGGCGACGCTTGGGGTCGCACCTGGAGCAATCATGTTCCGTGTATTTTCCATGCTCGTCATGTTGGTTGCGCTGGCCGGCTGCGCAGCAACCGCTGGCACCTTCTTCAATCGCCCCGTCGTCGAAGACGATATCGGTACGGTCGTCCGAACGGTATCGTTATCGGCCGACCGGCGAACGGTGATTGTCGCCGCCCCTGACCATCCACAACCCCGCTTCTGCGCCGAGCCGCCGCCCGACACGGCAACGAGCGTGAAAGCCAGCATCGATGCCGGCCTGACGTTGCCAGGCAGGAGCGCGACGCTCAAGGATGACTTCGGCACCGCAGTGACTGTGCTGGCATCGCGCAATGCGCCGCTGGATGCGTATCGCACCGGCGTGTTCGCGCTCTGCCAGTTCTACCTGAATGGGGCGATCAAGCCGGAGCAGGTCGAACCGCTGTTCAGAGACCTGCTCAAGACCTTCGAGACGACACAAAACTTTGTCAATGCCGCCGTGGTCACGCCCAGGCCACCGGCCGACAAGCCGGCGGACGCAGCCGGCACAGCGGCGCGCACGAGTGCGCCCGCCGCCACGTCCGGCCCGCCGCCGGCAGCGGCGCCGCCGGCGAAAGGCTAGCGCATCGGGTTGCGCATTACCCGTGTGCCTCGATCACGCCAAACCCGGCCGGTGCGTCGCCCAGATAGGCGAGCACCGCGTGCGCCTGGATGTTCGCATCAAAGCCCGCATTGGCCGCGATCGTCGCGCGCAGGCCGGGCACGATGTCCGGCGTGTGCGGCTGCCGGTAGGCCTTGATCAGCAGCGCGACGAGATCGGCCGGCGCATCGGCGCGGCGCAGGCGCGCCTCGACGATGGCCAGCAGCGCGCGCTGCATGCGCGGGGTGGGATTGCGGATCTCGCCGAACACATACGGCGTGTTGGCGATGGCCGCGCAGACGATGGACTCCATCCGCTCGGCCTTGTAGTCGGACGGGATGTCGAAGTAAGCCTTGTTCCAGCGGGTGTGCGGCCAGGCGTGGCCGCGCGGGAAGCGGTCGGCATTTTCCAGGCCCATGGCGTAGCTGGCGCGGGCGAGCAGGTCGCCCAAGGTGTCTAGCAGGGCCATGGCAGGCTGTGTTGCGCTTGTGTCATCCCGAGAGTGTAGCGTATGGCTGCCACCGGCGCACAGGAGGCTGCAGGGCGGCTTGCGGGCGCCCTGCAGGAATGGGTTCATTATGCGATCAGGCGAAACGCCCGGCGCGGAAGTCTTCGACCGCTTGAAGCAGCTCGGCCTGCGTATTCATCACGAACGGCCCGTACTGCGCGATTGGCTCGTTCAGCGGCCGCCCGGCCAGCACGAGCAGGCGTGTGGGCTCGATCGCCTTGATGCGCACGCCGTCGGCACCGGCCGCGTTGTCGAGGATCGCCATGCGCGTGTGCGGCACGCCCTTGCCATCGATGACGACATCGCCGCGAAACACGTACACGAACGCATTGTGCCCGGCTGGCACCAGCTGCTCGTACGTGACGCCCGCAGGAATCTCGAGGTCGAGATACAGCGGCTCGGTATGCGCCCGCTGCACCGCGCCGTCGACACCGTGCGTGCTGCCAGCGATCACCTGCACGGTCACGCCATCGTCCAGCGTGAAGCGCGGTACTTCCTCGAGCGGGATGTCGCGGTACCACGGGTCCGTCATCTTGTCGCTTGCGGGCAGGTTGAGCCACAGCTGGAAACCTTCCATCAGGCCGGCGTTCTGCTCCGGCATTTCGGAGTGGATCACGCCGCGGCCGGCCGTCATCCACTGCACGCCGCCGTCCGTGATCAGGCCTTCGTTGCCGGCGTTGTCGCGGTGGCGCATGCGCCCTGCCAGCATGTAGGTGATGGTCTCGAAGCCGCGGTGCGGGTGCTCCGGAAAGCCGGCGATGTAGTCGCCCGGCTTGTCGCTGCCGAAGGCGTCGAGCATCAGGAACGGATCCAGGCGGCGCTGCAGGGGGGCAGTGAGCACGCGGTTGATGCGTACGCCTGCGCCGTCCATCACGAACTGTCCGTTGATGATGCGCTCGACGCCGCGTGTTTTCACGAGGGGCGACGTGGTGACTGGATGCGTGACGGTGGTGCTCATGGTGCTCTCCTGTTGGTTGCGCCGCCTTGCAGCGGCCGGGGTGCTACGGGTGCTACGGGTGCTACCGGCGTTATGCCAGCGCTGCTTCGACGGCGGCGTTGGCCGCTGCCTGGCCTGCGGCCACTGCGTCCGGTCCCATCGCCATGCCTGACGAATAGATAAAGGTCTGGTCCGACAGGCCGACGAAGCGCAAGAGCGCACGCATTTGCGGCACTTGCGGATCCTGCGCTTCGTCGTACACGCCGCCGCGGGCAGTGGCGACATACACCTTCTTGTTGGTCAGCAGGCCGACCGGGCCGGTGTCGGTATAGCGGAAGGTCACGCCGGCGCGCAGCACCGCGTCGAACCAGCTTTTCAGTTGCACCGGCATCGCGAAGTTGTACATCGGCGCGCCCAGCACGATCACGTCGGCCGCTTGCGCTTCGAGGATCAGCGCGTCGTCCTGTTCCACGCGCACCGTTTGCTCGGCGCTGCGCTGCTCGCCCGGGGTGAACAGGGCGCCGAGGGCCGCGCCGTCGAGCAGCGGCAGGGGCGCTGCGCCCAGGTCACGGCGCACAATGGTCGCGCCCGGGTTGGCGGCGACCAGCTTGTCGACGATCTGTTGCGACACGCGGGTCGATTCGGACGCGTCGCCGCGGATGCTCGAGGTGATGTGCAGGATGTTCATGGTGGTGGTCCTTGTGTGAGTGGAGTAGCGATGGATCTACTTTAGCCTTTCCAAAAACAATGCGAAACCCAGTAAAATGGATAACATTATTCTGCTGATGGGACAATCATGGACGTCGAACCGAATGACCTGCTGCTTTTTGCCCGTATCGTCGAATCAGGCAGCTTCACGCGCGCGGCCGAGCGCGTCAACTTGCCGAAGTCGACCGTCTCGCGCCGCCTGGCGCTGCTGGAGACGACGCTGGGCGAGCGCCTGCTGCAACGCACGACCCGCAAGCTGGTGGTGACCGAGTTCGGCGCCAGCCTGTACGAGCATGCGCGCCGCCTGGCCGATGAAGTCGAGGCGGCTGGCGCGCTGGCCCAGCACCGCCAGGGCGAGCCGAGCGGCAAGCTGCGCATCTCGGCCCCGGGCGACTTCGCCAACAGCAGCCTGAATCACGTGATCGCGCGCTTTCTCGAGCGCTATCCGGCCGTGACGCTCGAGATGGATCTGACGCCGCGCCGGGTTGACCTGGTGGCCGAGAATTTCGACATCGCCATCCGCATGGGCGACTTGCCGGACGACGCCACGCTCAGCGCGCGCCCGTTCATCCTGGAGCAACCGGGCCTGTACGCATCGCCCGCCTACCTGGCACGCCACGGCATTCCCGAGAATCCGGACGACCTGATCACGCACGACGTGTTGTGCATCCTGAGTCGCAGCGGCGGTGCGGTGCCATGGACCTTGATTCGCGGGAAGGTGCGCTGGGAGCGCGCGCTGCAGAGCCGGCTGACGGCCAATTCGCCCGACCTGCTGGCGCGCATCGCGGCGCGCGGCGCGGGCATCGCGCTCAGCTCGAAGCTGTTTGCCGAGCCGTATATGCAGACGGGGGAACTGGTGCGGGTGCTGCCGGAATGGGAGATGCCCACGGCAAACGGCTGGGCGGTGTTCCCCAGCCGCAAACTCATGCCGGCCAAGACACGCGCGTTTCTGGCGATGATGGAAGAGGCCTGCACGGCCCACGGTCACGGGCCGGATCAGATCGCGGCGGCCTTCAAGGCAAAGGCCGAACTGGAGAAAGCGACGCTGCCCGAGGGCTGAGCGCGGTTTGACTAACGCGCCGGGCGATTGCCCATCACTTCGCCCAGGCGCACCTTGCCTTCCGGCGCCCAGGCCGGATTGAAGCGGATGGCGTCCTTCTGGAACAGCATCACGACGGTGGAGCCGAGCAGGAAGCGGCCCATCTCGTCGCCTTTTTTCAACGTGACCTGGCCCGCTTCGTAATGCCAGTCGCAGATGCGCGCCATGCGCGGCGGATTGACGACGCCATGCCACACGGTGGCCATGCTGCCGACGATGGTGGCGCCGACCAGCGTCATCACGAACGGCCCGAACTCGTCGCTATCGAACACGCACACGACGCGCTCGTTGCGCGCGAACAGCCCCGGCACGCCGCGCGCCGTTGTCGGGTTCACCGAAAACAGCTTGCCCGGCACGTAGATCATGCGCGTCAGGCGGCCGTCGCACGGCATGTGGATGCGGTGGTAATCCTTCGGGCTCAGGTAGACGTTGGCGAAGTGACCGTGCTGGAAGTGCGCCGCCAGTGACTGATCGCCGCCGACCAGTTCGGCCGTGGTGAACTTGTGGCCCTTGGCCTGGAAGATCTGGTGGTCGTCGATGTCGCCAAACTGGCTGATCGCGCCGTCGACCGGGCACACATAATCGGCCTGGGCCAGCGGGCGCACGCCGTCGCGCAGTGCGCGCGTGAAGAATTCATTGAAGCTCGGGTAGCTGGCGATGTCCGGATTGGCCGCTTCGCTCATGTCGACGCCGTATTTGCCCACGAACCAACGGATCAGGCTGGTCGTCATCGACCCGCCACGGTGACCGGCGACACGGCCGGCTAGGGTGGTCATCGCCTGCTTCGGCATCACATATTGGGGCAAGACTTTTAGACGGGACACGGCGAGTCGCCTTTCTTCGAAAAGTGCGCATTATAACGGGCGTGCCGATCGGAAACTCAGTTTCGCGTCGCGGGCACGGGCCGAGTGTACCGCAGCCAACGCTACAGTGGCGGACGGTCATCCTTGTGCAGTTGAGTGGCACTGCTGAATTCTATAATGTAGTAATAAAAATTCACCATGAAGGAATAATGAATTCCTGAATGGTGTTTAAATTATACCGGTGTCGGGCATATATTCTCTCTATGCTTGATCATCACGAGGAGAGCAACCTGTCATGACGCCGATCCGATCCCGCCATTCCCTTCCTTGCCTCGTGCTGACTAGCTTCGCTGGCCTGGCCAGCGCGCAGCAGGACTACCCGGGCACGCCCGTCGCACAAGTGGACATCAAGGGCAGCAGCGCCACGTACGATCCGCGCCGCGACGACACCGCAACCCGGATCGTGGTCGGGCGCGATGAGCTGATACGCTACGGCGACCGCTCGCTGCTCGACGCGCTCAAGCGCGTGCCGGGCGTGACCGCAACATCGGTGTCACAACATAGGTGTCATGTCTGACATTCGGATACGGCCTCGACACTATCGAAGTTTCCACCGTCCTCAACAGCAGCAGCTGCCGGCCGATGATCGAAGGCAACATCGGTGTCCAACACAACATCGGTGTCACAACATCGGTGTCAGGTCTGACATTCGGACACGGCCTCGACACTATCGAAGTTTCCACCGTCCTCAACAGCAGCAGCTGCTGGCCGATTATCGAAAACTAGCGCGCCAAAATGACGCAGAGATTTGTCAATCAGGCCACTAAAGCTGAGGTCGTGTCCGAATGTCAGACCTGACACCGGCTGTGGTTTTGCAGCCGGAAGTAGCGCCAGGCCACGAACAGTGCGAGCGCCTGCATGAACGCGCACAGGTAGAAGCTGCTCCCGACGCGCCAGTCGGATGGCGGCAGGTGGCTGACCGCGCTCGGGATACCGGCGCAACATCGGTGTCAGGTCTGACATTCGGACACGGCCTCGACACTATCGAAGTTTCCACCGTTCTCAATAGCAGTAGATGCCGGCCGATTATTGAAACTACCGCGCCAAGATGATGCAGCAATTTGTCAATCAGCCACTAAAGCTGAGATCGTGTCCGAATGTCAGACCTGACACCGGCTGTGGTGTTGCAGCCGGAAGTAGCGCCAGGCGACGAGCAGCGCGAGCGCTTGCATGAACGCGCACAGGTAGAAGCTGCTGCCGACGCGCCAGTCGGACGGCGGCAGGTGGCTTACCGCGCTGAGGATGCCGGTGCCGAGTAGCGGCGTGATGATGACGCCCAGGCTGCCGATCGATTGCAGTGAGCCCATCAACTCGCCCTGCTGTTCCGGCGGCGAGGATTTCGAGACGATTCCCTGCAGCGCCGGGCCGGCGGCGTAGGCCAGTACATTGCACAGGATGAAGACGTACATCATCCAGCCTTGCGTCGCCAGGCCATACGCGGCAAAGGTCACGGCGCCGGAGCCCAGGCCGAGCAAGGCCAGGCGCGCCTCGCCGAAGCGCCGGATCAGGATGCCCAGCAGCCCGGCCTGGACCACGACCGACGACAGGCCGACGCAGAACAGGGCGATGCCATTGTCGCGCGGCGTCCAGTCGAAGCGGAAGGTGGTGTACAGCACCCAGGTCGATTGCAGCATCATCTGGGCGAACGTGGCCAGGAACAGTACGACGACCAGGCCGCGGATATCCTGGCGCCGCACGAGGCGCAGCAGGGCGGTGAACGGGTTCAGGCGCGCCCACGCGAACGGCGGACGCAGGCCGGCCGGGAGCGATTCGGGCACGAAGAAGTAGCCGTACACGAGGTTCGCGCCCGACAGCGCGGCGGCGACGTAGAACGGCAGGTGCAGATTGGTCTCGCCCAGCAGGCCCCCGAGCATCGGGCCGCAGATGAAGCCCAGGCCGAAGGCGGCGCCGATCTTGCCGAAGCTCTTGGCGCGGTTCTCGCGGGTGGAGATGTCGGACGCGTAGGCCGAGGCCACCGACATGCTGGCCGATGACATGCCGCCGATCACGCGCCCCAGGAACAGCCAGGCCAGGCCGGGCGCCCAGGCCGTCACGAGAAAGTTCAGGCACATGCCGCCCATCGAATAGAGCAGCACCGGCCGGCGGCCGACGCGGTCACTCAGCGCGCCCAGCGCCGGCATGAACAGGAACTGCAACAGCCCGAACACCGTGGCCAGCACGCCGTACCACAGCGCGCGCATGTCGGCGCCCTCGACGAATTGTCCGACCAGCAGCGGCAGCACCGGTACGATCAGGCCGATGCCGAGCATGTCGATGAAGACGCAGACCAGGACGAAATTGAGGTTGCCAGATGCCGCGGGAGGCGTTGACTGCACGGTGGTCGAACTGGTCATGGACACCTCGGCGGTTGGCGGTGGCCTATCTTAGCATCGCAATAGCCGTGTCATGAAAGGCTGTCCCGACTATGTTCCGCTCCATTCGGCGGCGAACTGCGCGCGGAACGTCATCAACTGCTCGAGGCGTTCGCGCCCGACCGCGCGCGCGGCCTCGGTCTGCATCATGCCGGGCAATTTGTCGAGCTTGACGACGATGTGGTCGAGCGCGTAGCGGCGGTCGTTTGGTTCTCGTTCCTTCCCCAGCGGATCGGTCGGATGCGCCAGGCCGCTTTCCATGCGTCCGGCGATGTAGAACATGCGCGCCAGTCCCACCAGGCCCAGGCCGTCGAGGCGGTCGGCGTCCTGCACGATCTTCGCCTCGATGGTGGTGGCGGGAATCGCAGCCGAAAAGCTGTGCGCCTCGATGGCATGGGCCACCGCATCGAGTTTGTCAAGCGGGAAGCCCAGCGGCGCGAGCAGCGTGCGCGCCAGCTCGGCCGAGCGGCGCGAAGCCTGGTCGCGCGCCGGATCGTTCTTCGGCAGGTTGACCAGGTCGTGCAGGTAGCTGGCGGCCAGCACCACCAGGCGGTCGGCTTCCGGGTGGTGGTCGAGCAACGCCTGCGCATTGCGCCAGACGCGGTCGAGGTGCGCGCCGTCGTGGGCGCCGTCGGTGCCGGCATCCTGCGCCGCCAGGGCGACGAGTTGCGTGCGCCAGGCGGCGAAATCGGTCGGGGTGGGCTCTAGCATATTGTCGGTTCGGGTGAGGGTGGTGGCACGGCGCGCTGCGACAGCGCATCGGCCCGGGAATTCTTGTGACGCGGGATCCAGCGCAGCTGCGCCTGCGGCAGCTGCGCCAGCAGCGCGCGCGCCGCATCGCGATAAGCACGCAGGCTTGGCGCGCCTGCGCTGTCGGGGCCATTCACGTCGTCGATCACGACCTGGCTGTCGCCGCACACCAGCACATCGTTCGCCTGGTGATCTACCGCGACCTTCAGCACGGCGTTCAAGGCCAGGTATTCAGCCTCGCTGCTATTGCCATAGCCGCCGTCGCGCGAGAGTTCGACGCGCACGCCGCCGGGCCCTTCGAGCACCGCGCCCAGGCCGCAGCGCCCCGGGTTGGGCCGCGCTGAGCCGTCGAACCAGGCGCGCCACGCTGCCTGGCTTGCCCCGCCGCCCCGGGTGCGCGAGGCGCCGGCCAGGGCTGCGCGGCGGGCCGCCTGTTGCGCGGTGTGCAGGCGCAGCGCCGCGCGTTCGGCCAGCAGGTGGGCCAGGCCGGCAAGGCCGGCGCTGTGTGCGAGCGTGCGGGTCAGCGCCTCGAGCTCGCCCAGGCCCGCGCGCGCCATCAGGTGCCGGCTGGCCGCCAGTTCGGTCTTGAAAGCGGCAGCGCGCAGGAGTTCCAGATCGTTCATGGCGAGAGCATAACCGATCCTGCTTAGTTGACATAAGTTAAGACTTTTGAAACACTGGATCGGTGCAGTCCAACTTGAGGAGAAGCGATGCGCCAGTACCGCCATGCAGTCCGATTGTCCCTGTTCGCCTTCATTGTTGGCGCCACCTTGTCACCGTTGCACGCCGGCGCGCAGGTCGCGCCACAGGTCAAGCAAGCGCCGGCAAAAGCGCCGGTCAAGAACGTCAAGCGCTACACCATCGAGCAGTTCATGGCGACGACGTCGGTCACGGGCGCCTCGTTCAGCAAGGACGAAAAGCAGATCCTCTTCAGCAGTAACGAATCCGGCATCTTCAATGCGTACACGCTGCCGGTCGGTGGCGGCACGCCGCGCGCACTGACGAAATCGACCGGCGATTCGACCTACGCCGTTGGCTACTTCTACAACGACGACCGCATTTTGTTTACGCGCGACGCCGGCGGCGACGAGCAGAATCATCTGTACGTGCTTGAACGCGATGGCAAGGAGCGCGATCTCACGCCCGGCAAACTCAAGGCATCGTTCGCCGGCTGGAAGCCCGACGGCAGCGGCTTCTATGTCGCCACCAACGAGCGCGATCCGAAATTCTTCGACATCTACCTGTACGACGCGGCCAGTTACGCGCGCACGATGGTGTACCAGAACGAGAGCGGCATGAATGTCTCGGACATCAGCCGCGACGGCAACTGGCTCGCCTTCGATAAATCCAACACCACGTCCGACAGCGACGTGTATGTGTACCACCTGCCCACGCGCCAGATGAAGCACATCACGCCGCACACCGAGCCGGCCAGCCATTCGGCCGCCACGTTCGACCCGCAATCGAAGCGCCTGCTGTTCACGACCAACGCCGGTGGCGAATTCACGCGCATCGCCGCCTACGATCTCGCCACTGGCGTGACGAGCGACGTCGAGAAGGCCGACTGGGATCTGCTCGACACGAGTTACTCGCGCAATGGCGGTAACCGGGTGAGCATCGTCAATCGCGACGGCAGCATCGACGTGCGGGTGTTCGACGCCGCCGGCAAACCGGTCTCGCTGCCCAGGCTGCCAGGCGGCGAGATGCGCCAGGTGACATTTTCGGCGAGTGGCCGCCTGATGGCGTTCTATCTGAATGGCGACCGCTCGCCGAACAATCTGTACGTGCACGACTTCGGCAGCAAGAAAACCACCCAGCTCACGCGCAGCCTGAACCCGGCCATCGATCCGAACGACCTGGTGGAGGCCGAAGTGGTGCGCTTCAAGTCCTTCGACGGCACCGTGATCCCGTCGATCTACTACAAGCCGAAGGGCGCGGCGCCGAACGCGAAAGTACCGGCGGTGGTCTATGTGCACGGCGGGCCGGGCGGGCAGACGATGCGCGGCTACAGCGCGCAGATCCAGTACCTCGTCAACCATGGTTATGCGGTCCTGGGCATCAATAACCGGGGCAGCTCGGGTTACGGCAAGACGTTCTTCCGCGCCGACGACCGCAAGCACGGCATGGAGCCACTGTGGGACTGCATCGAAGCGAAGACGTGGCTGGCGAGCCAGTCGTACGTCGACCCCGAGCGTATTGGCATCATGGGCGGCAGTTACGGCGGCTACATGACGCTGGCGGCGCTGGCGTTCCGGCCCGAGGCATTCAAGGTCGGCATCGATATCTTCGGGGTGAGCAACTGGGTGCGCACGCTCGAGAGCATCCCGCCGTACTGGGAAGCGCAGCGCAAGGCGCTGTACGACGAGATCGGCGACCCGGTCAAGGACAAGGAATTTCTGGTGGCGACGTCACCGCTGTTCCACGCGCACCGCATCATCAAGCCGCTGATGGTGATCCAGGGCGCCAACGACCCGCGCGTGATCAAGCCCGAAAGCGACGAGATCGTGGAAGCGGTCCGCAAGAACAAGGTCGACGTCGAGTACATCGTGTTCGACGACGAAGGCCATGGGTTCTCGAAGAAGAAAAACCAGACCGAGGCCAGCGCGAAGATCCTGGCGTTCCTGGACAAGCACCTGAAACGCCAGGTGTCGAACTAAAGCCCCGAGTTAACGACGGTAAGGGTTGTCCGGACGGCGGTCGTGGCGATTGCGCACGCCGTCGCCATCGCGGTCCCGGTCGTGGTGGTTGCGGACGCCGTCGTTGTCGCGATCGCGGTCGCGGTGGTTCGGAATGCCGTCGCGGTCGAAGTCCGGCCCACGTCCGCGGCCGTTGCCATTGCCATTGCCATGGTAGCGATCGCGGTCGCGATAACCACGGTCGCGGTCATAGCCGTCATGGCCACGCACATACACCGGCGCCGGGCCGTAATGGCGGCCAGGGCCGCGGTTCCAGCGCGACGGTTCCATCACCCAGCGATTGCCACGGTGGTGCCAGCTCGGCGGCGCGTACACATAGCCGGGCCGGGCGACGACGTAATGGCCGCGCACCCAGTCATGGCGATGGCCGCGCCATTCCCAGTAGCCGGGCGCCCACACGTGGCCGTGACGCGGGCCGGGGACGCGTTCATAGATGGGCGGCGGTGGGGCGTTGCTGATCACGACCGAGACATGCGGCTGGGCCTGTGCAGACAGCGGGATAGTGGCAGCGGCGCCAATGGCGATCAGGGCTGCGAGAATAAGGGGGGATTTCATGGTCGTCTCCAGATCCACAAGCGGATAAGCCGAATATAGCAATCCGGGACCGGTGACGCGAAGCTTGAAGCAAGTTCTTACAACTGACACAGTTTGGCGGGCGAGGCGCCATCAGTGGCCGCCCCGCGCCTCACAGGGGCGCGGCGGCGGCATGCGGCGTTCACATCCGGCTCGCTGCGGTGACGGTGTCCAGTGCCAGCAGCTGCGACTTTTCAACGCTGCTCAAGCGCTTGGCGGTCACGGTCACGGTGGCGACCTTGGCGCCGCTGGCGATGGCCGCGCTGCTTGGGCTGTACGCATCGGCGTTGGCGTCAGATACCTTGGCCAGATAACCGACAGGGACGGCGATCAGGGCGGCGGCGATGAAGACGGCTTCCATGTGTTTGAGGACGTTCATTTTGCTTCTCCTTGGTGGTAGGTTTGGTGTGTCGATGTGTGTACTGTAGGCGTGTCCCCGCAACGCTTCCAGCGGTGTGCGACGAGCCGCAGAAAACAGGGGGTGAGCTGCGCCAAAACGGGCCTGGACACGCGCGCGCGGCGCCAGTCCGCTCAGCGGTTTCACCGCCCCTCCGCTAGCCCTGCGCAAGGGCGCATGGGCGCCACGCCACTGACTGGATTCGCGCATGACCGGCCCCTTCGCCACCCTGACCCGCAACTACGCCGCGTCGCGCACGAAGCGGCGGCGTGCCCGCAATCTGCGGCGGGGCTGGACCATCTCGCTCGGGCCGGCCTGGGCCGCGCTGGCCCTCGTGATGGGCGGCGCGGTCGCGCTGGCCATGCATGCCCGCGCGCTGCCAGACGATGCACGGGACGTGCCAGGGGCGCAGGCCCTCGCCGCACTGCAGCCGCTGGCCCCGGGGCTGGATTTCGTGGTGCCGTCCGAGCCCGGCGTGTCGCTGACACAGCATGGCGCAATGGCGCTCGTCATTGCCGGCAGCATGCGCGCCGGTCCGGCGGTCCGGGTCGACCTGTGCAACCAGATGCTCGACCCAAGCCAGCCACGGCTGCTGCCGCTGCGTGTCGGCTATCCCTTCGGCGAGGCGGCGGCGCTGGCGCGCGGGGGCAATGGCCCGCCGCGCAGCGTGCTGCTGGCGCAGGACGGCTCCAGCATGCCGCGCATCGACATCACGGGCCACGCCGGCACCGGCTTGCGCATCGCCTGGAACGCCGGCTTCGGTACTGCCAGCTGGGTCAGCGACGCCACCGGCGGCGTCATCACACATGCGCGCCAGGGCCAGGCCGCGCTGGGGACCACGGGCTGGTTGCTGTGGCGCGGCGAAGCGCTGCGCTTCAGGCGCCAGCCGAGCGGCGCCTGCCCGCAGGCCGGTGAACTGGTGCTGCAGCATTTCCAGCCCGGAACACCGTCGTCTGGCGCGGCACTCGTGCAAGCTTTCCCGGCTGTCGGCGCGCCGGTGGCGCTGCGCCTGCCTGCCGGCGTATGGGAAGTGCCGCTGGCTCCCGGCGCCGGCCTCGAAGACCAGGCGCTGTTCGAAGCGCTGCGCGCACGCGGCTTGCTGCGGCTGGGCCGCGATGGCCTGATCGAACTGGCGCCACGCGACTTGCTGGCCTGGCTCGGGGCGAGCGAGGAAGCACGCGCGCCGCTGCCGGGCTGGCAGGATTTTCAGCAGGACGCCGGCGACCGTCGCCTGCTCGAGCGTTTGCATCACCGGGCCGATGGCGCGTTCGTGCGCGAACAGGTGCGCGTGTTCAACAGCGAACGGCGGCTGGTGGCGTGGCGCGTGCGGCCCGGCGCGCCTGCGCTGTGGCAGGCGGCGGTGGCCGGCAGTCCGGCCGTGCGCGAAGCGGGTTTGCCCCTCGCAGCGATGCGCCTGTTTGCGCAAGTGCCGCAGGAGTGGGCGCCGTGGAGCCGTGTCGGCGGCTGGGAAGGCGGCCAGCGTGACAGCCTGGTCACCTTGAGCGCGCGGGCCGAGGGCAGGCCGCTCGAACTGCTGGTCGCCGGGCGCGTGCGGGGCGTCGTTGGCGCCACCCTCGTCGCCCGTGGCGCGTGCGATGGGCGCGCTTGTCCGGACAGCGGCGCCGTCCAGCACCTGCTGCTGTCGCCTTTGCCAGCCACGATGTCGGTGAAGGTCGAGGTCGAGCCGCTCGATCTGGCCCGGATGTCCGGCAACGCGGACGCCGCTTATCGCCATTTGAAAGTCGAGCGGGGCGTGCTCGCGTGGCAGGCGCTGCCCGTCGGCAGCCGCGGCGCGCGGCCGGCCAGTGCGCCGGTGCGCCTGCTCGACCGCAATGGCGACGCCCTGTGGCAGGACGGCGCGCCATCGGCACGCGCCACGCTGGCCGGCCTGGCGCCGCTGCTCGGCGTGCATCGCCAGCACGACGGCAGCGTGGCCGGCATGCTGGCGCGCCTCGGTGGCAGCGAACACGCTGCGAACCTCACGCTCGACCTGGCGCTGCAAGAACGGGCCCAGGTGCTGCTCGACTGCATTGGCCTGCACAACGGCCACTGGGACGGGCGTGCCTGCAGCGGCGCGCAGGCGCCGCCCGCCGAGCGGCGCGCCGGTCTGGTGCTGCTCGACGCCGGCAATGGCGATATCCTGGCGGCCGCGTCGAGCGGCGGCGCGATGCCGGCCCCCGGCAACTGGCCCGAGGTACGCGACTTCGACCGCGCCGATCCCGCACGCAGCCCCTTGCGCATCGCCGCCTTCCAGCACGACGGCGGCGCCCACCGCGCGCCCGGCTCGACTTTCAAAGTCATCACGGCGCTTGGCCTGGAGCAGGCGGCGCAACACGACCGGCAACTCGACGCCCTGCTGGGTGGCTTGCCATTGGCGCAAGTGGACCGCATCGCGCACGGCGGCGGCTACGACTTCCGCACCGGCGCGCCGAGCTATCCGTACGATAACAACCGCGCCCGCATCACCAATTTCCGCGACCAGATCACCGGCGCCCGCGCCGAGGACGGCCGCCTCGGCATGGTCGGGGCGATGGCGCATAGCGTCAATACGTGGTTCGCCTGGACGGCTGAGCTGAGCGACCGCACGCTGCTCGGCCAGCCCGACGGCGGCATGCCCGGCGCCGCCGCGCTCGTACCGGGCACGCTCGACGCCGCGCGGCCGGTGGCGGGGATGGCGGCGCGCCTGGGCTTCGGCCAGCCGCTGAGGCTCGACGGCGGCCTGCTGCCGCCCGACTACCGCTGGGATGCGTGGGACGCGCTGTCGGCCACCGCGTCGCAGCTCGACCCGGTGCACAGCCGACACGAGCTGCGCCAGATGGCGATCGGCCTGCGCATGCAGACCACGCCCCTGCAGATGGCGCTGGTGGCCGCCAGCGTCGGGGAGGGGCGGTCCGTCGCGCCACGCCTGCTGCTGGCGCTCGACGGTCGCGGCGCGGCGCCGAGCCAGGGCGCGCCGCTCGGCGTGCGGCTCGACCGCGTGCGCGCCGGCATGAAGGGCGTCATCGACTACGGCACGGCGGCCGGCGCGTTCCGCCATCCGGCTTTGGCGGCGCTGCGCCCGGGCCTGTACGGCAAGACCGGTACCGCGCCGGCCGGCAAGGACGATTTGGCCACGGTCTGGTTCATGGGCTACCTGGAGCCGGGCACCTTGCCGGGCCAGACGCGCCGGCTGGCGTTCGCCGCCTTTGTCAGTCACTCGGCGCTGACCGGCGGCGGCCATGCGGCTCCGGTCGTGGCGGCCCTGCTGGCGTCGATGGCCGGTCAGTCGTTGGAAAAGAGGCACAAATAAGGGTCTCCAGCGCGCCTGAATGCTGTGTTTGTATGGCATCATCTATTTCGTTGCGCAACATCTGCGCAATGAGATCGAGGACGAGGAAGGTATGCGCTTACCGGGCACCCGGTATCAGGAGCACGGCTGGGAGCAGGTCCGCAAATTGCTGGGTCAATGCTCCCTGCAGGCGCTCGCCCGCATCGGTCCGGCTTGCCTGCTCGAGCACGATCGGCAGCAGTCGCTCGCCGCGTACGTGGAGACGGTCGCCCCGGTCCTGCACGCGGCCGGCAGCCGCGCCGCTGCGCCCGGCAACAGCTACGGCGAGACGACGGCCGAGCTGGCCGTCAGCCTGGTCTGTGAACTGCAGGCGCGGCCCGCCGACTGGGCCGCACTGTGCGCGGCCGTGGCCGCAGAACACGCCCGCATCGGCCCGTTCTGGACGCAGCCGGGTGGCGACGCGCTCCTGCGCAAGAAATTCAACGACCTGTATGCGGTCTTGCGCGACAAGGTCGACAGCGATCATTACCAGGTGGCGTGCAGCCGGCCATGCAGCCCGAACCGGATGTATGCGTACCGGATGCTCGACACGGCCTACCACGATATCGCGCGGCTGTTCGAGAGCTGGCGCGAACACGCGGCGCAGGTCGGCGCGATCCTGGGCCGCAGCGTCGAAGCGATGCCGATCGAAGCGCGCCAGCTGCGCGCGATCGGCGACTGCAAGCCGGCATGGATCATGCGCTGGAGCGAAAGCCTGGAAGCGCACACCGGCGCGCCCGGCCCGCTGCACACGCGCTCAAAGCGCTTCGCCAGCCTCAAATCGCATCCCGATAAAATCGACGCGATGCTGCGCGAGATCGGCGAGTACGAGGCCTTGTCGGCCAACCGCGATGGCGACTGGCTGCAGGACGCTGGCACGGCCGATGCCTGGCTCGACGACTACTGGCGCGTACTGAACGAGTCGGAACAGGCTGGCACGCCTGGCCCGGATCAGATCCTGGAGGCGCGCCAGGAAGAGGAAGTGGAAGAGGAAGAGGAAGAGCGCGAGGCGCCGCAGGCCGACACCCCCATCGAGGCCCGCCCGCCCGACACGGCGCAGACTGCACCATCGGCATCGATCGCCCCCGCCGTTTCACTTCCCCCCAACTACCTTGTACTGGCAGCGGCGGTCGAGGACCGCGCCAGCTGGGCGGCGCGCCGGATGGCGCAGGACAGCTTGCCGGTGCGCCTGGCGGTGTACCTCAAGCTGCTCGGGCCATTCGACGACTGCTATCCGTCCGAATGGTGCGACCCCGCCACGGGCGAATTGCCGACGATGGGCCAGCTGGCCCTGCTCGACGGCGTCTCGCTGCCAACCCTGCGCAAGCGGCGCGACGCCGCGATACTGCGCCTGAACGAGGTGGTTGGAACAAAGGAGGAACAACGATGGGCATGACGAACCTGGATCGCAAACTGCAGGCCGGTGCGCTGCTGGCGCGCCGTGTGGAGGGCGACCGCCTGCTGCTCAGTGACGCCGTACTGCTGGCGGCGCTGGACGGCAGCCGGCCGCTGACGCACGGCGAACGCGCCGCGCTGCAAGATTCGCCTTTGAGCCTGCGCCGCCTGCGCCACCTGGCCGATGCGCGGCGCGCGACGCCGGTGTGGACCGGCAGCGCGGGCCTGCTGCGCGCAGCCGACGGCGGCGCGCCGCTGGACGTATTGCGCACGGATGACCGGATGTGGCGCCTGCACTTTGTCGACCAGGCCGGCGTGCCCGGCGTGGTGGTGCAACTCGACCTGGATGCGCCCTGTGCGGCGGACCTGCTGGCCGCGCGCGCGACGATTGCCGTGCGCGATGGCGCCGGCGGCGTGATCGTGCAGGGCAGCCTGGACCCCGACGGCGAATGCGAAGGCCGCTGGCCATTCGCTGCCTCGCCAGCCGCACATTTTCAACAACATGGCGCGCGCTTTGATGTCAGGCCCGTGCCACCTCCGGCAACGTAATGTAGTTCTGTAATGTAGTTCCCGAGAGCCCAATCAAGGACGATGATGCTAGGTTCACTGTTCAGGAATCCACTGCGCCGCCCGCCACGGCAGGACGCGTTCGACGCGAGTCTGCTTGGCGGCATGGCGATCGCGCTGCCGGCGCCATCGGGCATCACCATTCCTGCGCCTTGCGCCGCCGTGCTGGTCGACCGCGGTGGCCGCAGCCGGCGCCTGGCATCTGGCAGCCGCATCGCCGCGCTGGAAGGCGAAACCGCGTGGTGCGTCCATCCGGGCCCATACACCTGTGACCTGGTGCCGTTCGCCGGCGCGCCCGAGATCGGCCTGCGCGTGACGTTCGCAGTCGATGCCAGCGACCCGCGCGCGACGCACCAGCGCTTTGACCTGTTCCTGGCCAGCGAAGCGGGCAGCGCGGTCGAACTGGCAGGGTTTGCCGGGCTGGCGCAAACGGCGCTGCAGCGCGAACTGGCCCAGGGCAATCTCGAACTGCCGCCGTGCACGACGCTGGACGAGTGGAATACCTTCCGCTCCGGCTTCAATCAACTGATGTACACCCGCTTTGGCGTGACGGTCGACGATTGCGTGCCGGTCGATATCGGTGCGACGCACGATTACGCGGCGCTACTCGAAGCACGCCTGGCGGCGCAGGCAGCCGTCCCGGAAGCAGCGTCTGAGACCGCCGTGACCTTGACCGCCCCACCAAACGAAGCCTTCGTGCCCGCCTGCGAAGATGCGCGTGCGTTGCGCCGCCTGTTCCTGGAGCTCCCGTGCCTGATGTGCGCCGTGCGCATGGCGGTGCTGCCGGCCGATCAGGCGCGCTTTCGCCAGCACCAGGATCTGCTGCGCCGGCTCGACCTGGTCAGCCTGGCGGTCGGCACGATGCCGGCGCTCGAACTGGCCGCGCCCGGCCAGCCGCTGGCACAGCACGAGCAACTGCGCCGCGCCCGCCACAGCCGCCGCGCCGCCGCCGCGCTCGACGAAGCCTGGGCGCTGCTGGCCCGGATGAAAATCGCCGGCGAAGGCCCGCTCGACGTGCTGTTCGACGAGGCCGATCGCATCGTGACCAATCTCGAGACCGAGTCGGGCGCACGCCGCGTGACAAACGTGCAGGACGAGGTGACGGCATGAACGCACCCATGCTCGAGGCCAGCTGCCGCAGCATCCTGCCCGACGGCGGCATGGTCACGATCACCGCCACGCGCCGCCCGCGCGCCGGGCGCGCCGACGTCAAGTGCAGCGTGCCCGGCGCGCCCGCGCTGGCCGAGCGCATGCAGCAGATCGTGCGTCTGGCGCGCCACACCGAGCCGCGTTTCGACAGCCGCGACCAGGTGGTGCTCAGCGCCGACCGTGCGTTCGACCTGGCCTCGCGCGACTGGGAACTGGCCGCCGTGCTGGCCGACCGCATCGTGCGCGGCGTGTTCCAGCCGGCGCGGCCCGTGGTCGCCAACGGCTGGTCCGACGCCTGGCATCTGGGCCGGATCGACGGTCGCATGTTGGGCCACGGCTTGGGCCGCGTGCCTGACGGCGTGCTGGCCGGCGGCCCGGACGGCTTGCCGCACCTGGGCGCGCTGACCGGCCAGCCCGATCCCGGCGCCGGGGTGGCCAGCGCGCGCACCTGGTTCCCGATGCACAGCGGCGGAGAGCACGATGGCCTGGGCTGGGTCGAAGTGAGCGTGCGGCCGCTGGCCGGGTCAACCGATGCTGACGACGATGCGATCAGCGTGCCGGACCTGGATGCGCTGCGCCAGGGCCAGGTGCGCGCGGTGCTGGCGGGCGCCCGCCACTTCGACGGCCGTGGCCAGGGCCAGTGGAAAACGACGGTGCGCTTCGGTGAGGCGGGTTTTTCGGGCGACTCGTACGGCCTGGCGCTGGTGATGGCCGACCGCATCGCGCGCGGCCGCGAATTCATGGCGCGGGGCAGGGTGATCGCCACCGGAACATCGAGCGCCTGGCATACGGGGAAGGTCGACACGGTCGACGCGCTGGCGCCCAAGTGCGCGCTGATCACGCGCGAAGCGGGGCCGGGCGACCGCATCCTGCTGCCCAGGGCGTGGGAAGGCGCGCTGCCGCAGGGCATGCGCGAGACGCTGCGCGCGCGCGGCGCCAGCCTGGCGTGTGTGGAGCGCATCGGCATTATTTGATCATTATTTCACTGCGATCCAACGGTGGAGGCCACGCGCACGGGTGTGCGTGGCCGCACCGTGGCCGCAGGCATCGCCCTGCTAGAATCCAGGGGTTCGTTGGCAGGTTCGCAGTCAGATTCGCACGCAAAAGCGCAAGGCAAGAGAGAAAACGGAGTCGACTATGTTGCACATGTTCGGAGTAAACGGCGCCAGCTGCCCGCGCTGCGAGCGCAAGAATGCGGTCGATGCGCGCTATTGCGCCGGTTGCGGCGTGATTCTTGGGGCGCCGCGCAGCAAGCCGGCGCTGGTCGAGAACCGCTGGGTGCCCGCGCCCGATGAACTGGCCGTGTTCTTCGGCCTGCGTGAATTGTCGGGCCTGTTCGTCAAGACGCTGCGCGTGCCGGCCACGGCGCGCGGCTTCATCCTGCAGGGCGACAAGGCGACCGAAGTGCCACAGGGCGAATACGAGCTCGAAGGCTTCTTCACGCGCCTGAACCACCTGCTGCGCGACCAGCACGCCGAGATCCTCGTCACGCGCACCACGGCGCTGCCGGTGCCGTTCGAGTTCGATCACATTCCCACCTGCGAGCATCTCGATATCGCGGTGCGCTTCACGGTCAGCATCAGGATCGAGAACGTGCCGGCCTTTGCCCGCCACTTCATGACCACGCCCGGCACCATCGGCGCGGCCGAGCTGCGCGAACTGCTGGCGCATCCGGTGCGCCAGCTGGCGCTCGAATTCATCGGCGCGCGTTCCATTCGCGAGATGGCGGCCGGCGGCGCGTTGCGCGAAGAACTCGATGCACGCCTGCAGGGTGGTCTCAAATTGCTGCTGGCCGACTACGGCCTGGCCGTGACGAGCGTGCAGACGGTGGAGCTGCGCCACGACAAATACGACGCCAACCGCGCCCGCGTGGGCAGCATGTGGCTGGCGGCCGACGAGCAGCACGTGCAACTGGCGCACAAGCGCCACCTCGACGAACTGTACAGCGCCGAAGAATGGCAGGGCATCAAGCGCAGCGAAGAAGAAGCGCGCCTGCGCATTCGCCGCGCCGAACTGCGCCAGGATGACGCGATCGCGCGGGCCGAGATGTCGTTGCAGGGCGCCGACCGCGCCCATGGCGTGCGTGCGCGCCAGATCGAACTGTATGGCCGCATCCTCGAAGCCAAATCGCGCGAGCAGGCAATGGCCCAGGGCGCCGGCGAAGTGCTGGCCGAACTGCAGCACGAGGCCGCGCAAAAGGGCGCGCAGCGCGCCGACGAAGCGGCGCAGTGGCAGCACCTGCGCGCGCTGGCCGCCGTGCACATGCGCGCCGAAGTCGCCGCCGCCCAGCAAGAAGCGCAGCACGCGCGCCAGGTGGCGCAGCAGCGCTTCTCGCAGCAACTGCTGCAGCAGCAGATCCGCCACAAGATCGAGCAGGCCAGCCTGATCGAGGACGCGACGCGCCAGCGCGCCGAACTCGTTCGCCTGCGCGAGAGCGAAGAAGAGGCGGCGCGCCGCATGCGCGACATCGATGAAGCCGAGTACCAGGCGCGCTATCAGGCCTTGAAGCTGGCCAACGATGCGCGCCTGCGCGACGCCGAACGCACCCAGGCTTGGGAAGATGAGCAGGCACGCCAGCGCATCGCCGACGCACACCGCGGCGCCGGCAAGCTCGATGCCGAAGCCCAGCAGGCCAAATTGCAGCGCACGATCGAACTCGATGCGCTGCATGCGCGCTCGATGCACGACGTGAGCGAAGCGGCCCGCGATGGCGAACGGGCGCACGAGATCGCGCTGGCGCGCCTGGCGCTGGAACGCGCCGCCGCGCTGGGCGCGATGGACGACACGGCCAAGCTGGCGCTGGCCGATGCGGGCAATGCGGCGGTGCTGTCCGATTATCTCAAGACGCGCGTGCATGCCGACATGGCTGCCGACCAGCTCACCGCGCTGGCGGGCGTGGCCGGCGCCGGCAAGGTCGACGTGAGCGAAGCAGCGCGCGCGGCGGCGCAGCTGGTGCGCGACGAACAGGCGCGGCGCGAACACGAGGTAGATAAAGACCGGCGCCACCAGCTCGACCTCTTGACGATGCAGAACGACGTCAACAAGGCGGCCCTGCATGCACAGGCTGTCGTGGCCGGCGCGCGCCAGTGCGTGCACGGTCATCCGGTGAAGCCGGGCGAGCGAGTCTGCGCCGCGTGCGGCGGGGCGCCGTCTGCCTGATCGATCAATGCAATCAGCCATCGACAAGATCCGCGAACTGCGCGCGTTGCACGAAGACGGCTTGCTGAGCCGGCAAGAGTTCGACCTGCGCAAGAACGCGATCCTCGACGCGGCTTACAAGCCGGGCGAGCGGCCGGCCGAGCCGGATGCGCTGGTGGACGCGCCTGTATCGGAATCCGCATCTGCATCTGCATCTGCATCTGCATCTGCATCTTCATCTATACCCGCCGCGCGCCCCGGCACCGAGATCGGCCTGATGACGGGCCAGGAAATCGGCCCGCAAAACCGGCGCTACCGGCTCGAGCGCCTGATCGCGCACGGCGGCATGGGCCAGGTGTGGCAAGCCACCGACCTTGCCACCCACGCCGAACTGGGGCACAGCGCGCAGGTCGCGCTCAAGATCCTGCCGGCGCACGCCACGTCCGCCGCCAGCCACGCCAAGCTGCTGATCCAGGAAGCCACGCGGGCGCGGCGCCTGGCGCACGAGCACATCGTGCGCGTGTATGAATGGGCGCAAGACCCGGCCACGTCGAGCTTTTTCCTGATCATGGAATACCTCGAAGGCGAGGACCTCGACGCCGTGCTGGTGCGCGAAGGACGATTGCCCCTTGCGCGCGTGTTGTCACTGCTCGATCCGGTCGCTGCGGCCCTCGACTATGCGTGGGAGCGCCATCACCTGGTTCACCGCGATATCAAGCCCGGCAACGTGTTCGTCACGAAGAAGGGCGACGTCAAGCTGCTCGACTTCGGCATCGCGGCGCGCGCGCGGGTTAGCGGCCCGGTCTCCAGGCTCGACGCACCGGCAACATCCGGCACGGCCGGTTATCGGGCGCCGGAGGCGGCAAACGACGGCCTGACGCCGGAGCCAATCCTGGACGTGTACGCCGTCTCGGTCATGATCCACCAACTGCTCACCGGCGTGCTGCCCGGTGAACCCGGCGGCACCGTGCCCGAGACGCTGGGCGCGCGCCAGTGGGACGTGCTGCGCAGTGGCTTCGGCCGCGATCCTTCGGCGCGCCCGGCCAGCGTGCACGCGCTGCTGGCGGCGATTCGTGCGGCGGCCGGGCCGTCAGCGCTGGAGCTGGCGGCGCAGGAGGCGCGCGAGCGCACCGAGCACGAACGCGTGGCGCGCGAGCTGGCCGCGCGGCGCAAGATCGAAGCCGAGGCGGCGGCGGTGATCAAGGCGCAGCAGGACGAGCAGCGCCGCGTCCAGTTGCGCGAACAGCAGCGGCGCGAACGGCTCGAGGCCGAACAGGCCCGTCTGGCGCGCAAGGAATCGCTGCGCCAGCAACTGCTGGCCCGGCGCGACGAAGAAGTCGCCAAGACCCAGGCGGCCAAGGAGGAAGCGGCGCGCAAGGCGGCGCAGCTGACGGCGGCGGCAGCGTATCTGGCGCAGCAGAAAAAAGCGCGCGACGAAGAAGCGGCGCGGGGTGCGGTGCAGGCTGCGGCGCCCGACCTACCGGTGACCGCGGCAGCATCGACGGTTGCCGTGGAACCGTGTGACGCTGCGCCAGCGCCGGGCGCCGACACCAGCATCCTGCGCGACGCCTTCATCGACGGCAGCGGCAGCGCCCCGGCGATGGTGCTGGTGCAGACGGGCCGCTTTCAGATGGGCTCCCCCGAGCACGAACGGCGCATCGCGATGGCGGCCGGCTCGCAGAAAACCTGGATCGCGCGCGAAACGCCGCAGCACTGGGTTGGCATCGAGCGGCCGTTTGCCATCGGCCGCTATCCGGTGACGGTGGGCGAGTGGCGCGCGTTCGTGCAGGCCAGCGCCTGGCAGCCGGCCGGTGAAGTCGACTGGGCCGCGCCGGGTTTCCCGCAGACGGACGACCACCCGGTGGTGGGCATTACCTGGTTCGATGCCTTGCACTACGTGGCGTGGCTGAGCGAGGCGACCGGCAAGCGCTATCGCTTGCCGAGCGAGGCCGAATGGGAATACGCCTGCCGCGCCGGCACGAAAACCGCCTTCAACACGGGTGACACGATCGCCACGACGCAGGCCAATTTCGACGGTACGTTCACCTACAACGGCGGGCCGCGCGGCGAATTCCGGCACGGCACCACGAAGGTCGACACCTTCGCGCCGAACGCCTGGGGCCTGCACGATATGCACGGCAATGTGTGGGAATGGGTGCAGGACGTCGTGCACGAGAACTACGACGGCGCGCCGGTCGATGGCAGCGCGTGGGAAACGGGCGGCGACCAGGTGCGCCGCATCCTGCGCGGCGGCTCGTGGTTGTACAACCCGCGCTACCTGCGCTCGGCGCTGCGCAACGGTTTTTCGGCCGTGCTCGCGAACGATATCGTCGGCCTGCGCGTGGTGCGCGAACTGATGTAGACAAGGGTGGGGTACACCCGGCGATTCGGTGTACAGTCAGGCATTCCCATCTTTTCAAGACCCTCGCCATGGCCATCGCGCATCGCTTCACATCCCACGACAAAGACCTGGGCGGCGGCTTCACCGTGCGCCGCCTGTTGCCGGCCGCGGCCAGGCAATCCATTGGCCCGTTCCTGTTTTTCGACCATATGGGCCCGGTGGAAGCGCCGGCCGGCGCGCGCCACGACGTGCGGCCGCACCCGCATATCGGGCTGGCCACCGTGACCTACCTGTTCGAGGGCGCGATCATGCACCGCGACAGCCTGGGCACCGAGCAGCGCATCGAGCCGGGCGCGGTCAACTGGATGACGGCCGGCAGCGGCATCGTGCACTCCGAGCGCACACCCGAGGATCTGCTCGAACGCACGCGCCGTACGCACGGCCTGCAACTGTGGGCGGCGCTGCCGCGCGAGCACGAAGAAACGCCGGCCGCGTTCAGCCACACGCCGGCCGGCCGGATTCCCGAAATCGATTTGCCGGGCGCCACCGTGCGGCTGCTGGTGGGCAGCGCGTTCGGGCAAACCTCGCCTGTGCCGACCTTCAGCCAGACGCTGTACCTCGACGTGCAACTGGTCGCCGGCGCCGCCATCGAACTCGACAACCTGCCGCAAGAATGCGCGCTGTACGCACCGTTCGGCACGATCGAGATCGATGGCGAGCCGATCGGCGCCAACACGATGGCGATGCTGGAGCCGGGGGAGGCGGTGCGGGTGAGTAGCGCCGCCGGCGCGCGCTTCGTCGTGATCGGCGGCGCGCCGCTTGACGGCAAGCGCTTCATCTTCTGGAATTTTGTGTCGAGCAGCCGCGAGCGCATCGAACAGGCGGCGAGCGACTGGGAAAACAACCGCTTCGTGCCGGTGCCGGGTGATGCCGAAGAACGCATTCCACTGCCCAACTGGCCACCGACATGGCGCCGCGACTGACCTTGCCGCGCGGCTGGTCAGGCGCTGAGGGCGGCGGCGATCAGGCTGCGGCGGTCGGGCGTGCGGAGGCGGTGGGCACGCGCCTCTGGATAGGCGGTAGGCACGAAGCGCGCCGCCATGCCGATGCCGGGCTGCTGCACGCGGTCGAGGCCGTTTGATGTGGCCAGCGGTGCGTCGCGGCCGCTGGCGCGGTCGCGTTGCCAGAAGCCGCCATCGCGGTGGAACAGCAGCGGCAGGGCGGCGGCGCGCGGCAGTGTCGATGGCTGGGCAGCGCCGGCACGCGTATCCTGGCCAGCGGCAGGCCCGGAAGCCGGCACGGCATCAGGCTCCATCAGATAAAAACACTCGGCGCGCGCGCCGGCGTCGAGCCGGTGCAGCACGACCGCGTGGGGCAGCAGGGCTGTCACTTCGAGCGTGACGATGCCCTTGATGCTGGCCGTCAGTTCGATACGCATGCCCAGGCGCAAATGCACAGGCATGTGCTTGCCGGGCCAGACGCCGTCGAGGAGCAAGCCGTAGCGCGACACGTCTTCGATCTCGAAGCCGGCGCGGCTGCGGCGAATGATGGCGTGGCGACCGGACAGCCGGCGCGTCAGGCCGCCTTCTTCCATGCCCGCTTCGCCATGGTGGGCCAGCAAGACATCGGCATCGGGCGCATCGGGCTCGAAGCGGCCGAGCATGAATTCGTCGAGCGAAAACAGGCGCACGTGGCGCTGGGTGGCCGAGTCGGCTTCGGCGTGCACCAGGCACGCGCTGTCGGTGATGCACGGATGCGCGGCGGCCTGGGCCGGCATGTCGATCTCGATCAGGTCTTCGTCCCAGGCGATGGTGGTCATGCCCATGTCGATCTTGCCGTTGCCGGTCCCGTTGCCGCCATCGAGGTTCAGCTGGGCGATGGACGCATTGCGGGCCACGACGTCGATATCGATCCGCCCGCCGCCCGGCGCATTGACGCGGGCGATACCGGCGTCGTCGGCCGTGACGCGCACGTTCTTGTGCGTGGCCAGGAAGGTCTGGTGGATTTCGCCGAGGCTCGCATCCTGGCGCGGCACCAGGATCACGGGCGAGCAGGTCCAGGTGCGGGCCGCGTCCGGTGCGTGCGCATGGCGGCTGTGTAGTTCGATCTCGATGCGGTACTGGCCGTGCTCGAGGCCGCGCGATGAGAATTCAAGGAACAGCGGGCGCCAGTCGCCGCGCGAGGTGCGCTGGAAGCCGTAGCTTTCGCCGCCGTGCAGGCGCAGCGCCGAGCGCACCAGCATGCGCACGTCGGGCGCGCAATCCATCGGCATGCCGCGCAGTTCGAGACGGATCGCCTGGCGCCCACCGGCCGCGCGCGGATCGAACCCGCTGATATGCAATTGCGGGCGCTGCAGGCTGGCAGTTGCTGGAACCGGCGCCGGGATCACCGTATCGCGCCGGGTACGCACCGTGCCGATGGTATCGAAACTGGAAGGCAAGCCATCGACCGCTGGACTAGCCGAACCCGGCAATGGCGCGGCGTGGGCCTGGTAGGCGCCGGCTGCAGCCTGGGGCTGGGCATGGCCGTGCGCGCATAGCACCTCGCCTGGAGCGACCCAGACGGTGCAATGCGGATGCGCGGGATTGCGGCAGCGGTTCATGGCAAATAGATGGGGAAGAGTGGGCGAAAGCCGATATTGCAAGCTTACGCTGTTTTCAGCAGACACGGCGCACCGAGATCGTTGATTAACAACATTATTTTCTTAAAGCATCAAATTGAATTGCCATCTTTATAACGTTCAAGAACTCGTACCATCCTCTTGCAGCGGCAAGGCCGTTTCATCGGCATGGCGCGGCAGCGGGCGCAGCACGAGCGCCGTCAGATTATCCGGCTGCACGCCCTGCGGCGGGTCGTTCTCCAGCAGCCCGAACAGGCGCTCGACGAGCGTCGCGGCCGGCGGCGCATCGGCCAGCAGCGCCGGCCAGCGCGCGACAAAGGCGTCCGGGTGCGCGCATGACCAGAAGCCGTCCGTGGCCAGCAGGTAAGCGGCATCCGCGCGCAACGGCAACGCGCGGCGGTCGGGCAAGTGTGTCAGCCAGCACGGCAGGTTCGCGGGCGTGAGGGCGAACAACCCATCGGACAGGCGCGCCGGATCGGCAAATGCGTTGCCAAGGATGAATGCCTGGGCAATCTGCGGCGCGTGGCGGCCATGCACCTCGCGCCACCAGTCCGCCTCGCCGAGCCGGCCGGCAAGGGCGGCGCCGGTGGCCGGCACATGGTCGATCGTGAGCGGCGTGGCCAGCTTTGCATCGAGTTCATACAAACGCGAGTCGCCCACGTGGTACAGCAGCGGCGCGCCGCCCGGCGGCAGTTCGAGCAGCGTCAGTGTGGTGCCGGGCCGGCCTGTTTTGCCGGCGTCGACGGCGAAACGCGCCTGCAGCGCGGCGTGCAGGGCGTCGAGGTGGGCCGTCAATGCGTCCAGCGACGCGCAGGGTGGCATGGCCAGCAGGCCGGCGGCAAGCGCTTCGGCCGCTTCGCGACCGTGACCATGGCCGCCCATCCCGTCGAGCACCGCCAGGCGGCCATGCCCGACTGGCCAGCCGGCAACGAGTGTGGTCGCTGGCTGCTGGTCGTGCAAATGGCAGGCGCGGCCGTCGAAATCGATGACGACAAAGTTGTCCTGGTTTTCGCTGCGCGTGGTCGGCCCGGCGCCCACGCGGCTGGCAACGGCGACGTCGAAGTGCGGGGCAAAGCGGAAATCGGCAAGCGTGGCGGGCATGGGTGGGCGTGAAGATTCAATGCTGACACTGTACTACCGTTTGCACGATCGTCTGCAACCCGCGACGTTGATTGGCTTGCCACCAAGAAATTAAATGCCATGGTATGTTGACGTTCCAATGCCCACTTTCGACCACGCGCCATGGACATCCGACCACTCGATCTTGCCGACGCGCCGAACCTGGTGCCGGCCATGGCCGCACTGCTGCGCAGCCTGGCGCTGGAATTCATCGTGCACGAATCGACGCCGCTTGGGGCGTCGACCTTCCTGGCCGAGAATGACGAGATGGGCATCCGCGGCTACCTGGCGCGCGGTCACGTCTACCATGTGGCGTTTGACGACGGCCAACTGGCCGGCTTCATCTCGATCCGCGACAACAGCCACGTGTTCCACCTGTTCGTCGGCACGCCGTGGCAGCGCCAGGGCCTGGCCCGGCGTTTGTGGCATGCGGCGCGCGCCGCCGCCATCGCGCGCGGCGGCGACGGCAACTTCACCGTCAATACGTCGAACCACGCCGTGCCGACCTATGAACGGTTCGGTTTTGTGCGGGTGGCGCCGACCCAGTGCCTCAAGGGGCTGTACTTCAATCCGATGCGCTTGTGCTGTGCCGAGGATTGAGCGCTCGTGTGTCCGGTCGTGACTCACTGTGCATATCCGAGGTTTATTATCGCGTGGGAAATGTTTCCAATTGACATCCGGGTACAATAGTCTGGCACCTGTGTTGATTGACCAAGACTCACGCGACCTGGCGCTCTACGCATTCTCCGTAGCCGCCGCGTGCTTTCCCCGCCGTCAGCCTTCCTCGCCACTGTTCGTCTCCCCCGCGCCCTGCCAGCGCACCTGTCGCCACCATCTCCATGAAGGCCAGCACGCCATGACCACATCCGCCCCGACCGTCCTGATCGTCGACGACGAAGCAAAAAACCGCGATCTGCTGGCCGTGCTGCTGGAGCCTGGAGGGTATGACACGACGAGCGCCGCCAGTGGCGAAGAGGCGCTGTGCTCGGTCGCCTGCGAGGCGCCCGACCTGATCCTGATCGCCCAGACGATGCCGGGCATCGACGGCTGCCAGGTTGCTACCATTCTCAAGGCCAACCCGGCCACCGAAAACATCCCGATCATCATGGTCACCGGAATGGAAGACATCGGCATGCGCCAGGCCGGACTGGCGGCGGGCGCCGGGGAATTCGTGAGCAAGCCGGTCGATCCCGCCGAACTCGGGCTGCGCGTGCGCAATCTGCTGCGCCTGAAGGATATGGGCGAACTGGAAGGCCAGGTTCTCGTGCTCGAGCAGCAAGTCGCCGCCCGCACCGCCGACCTGCTGCGCTTTCGCACGGCGATGAACGCCACGCCCGACGCCATCATGCTGGTCAGCCGCGACACGATGCGCTTCGTCGAAGTCAACGACACCACCTGCACGATGCTCGGCTACACGCACGCCGAGATGCTCACCCTTGGACCGGTGGCGCTGGGCGCGGCCACGCACGAGGAACTCGAACAGATGTTCGAGCCCGCCATGGGCGGGCGCATCAAGCCCAGGCTCAGCGAAGTCACGCTGCACTGCAAGGATGGCGGGCTGGTCGACGTCGAAATCCACCGCCAGGCCCTGTTGTCGGGGAATGACTGGATCATCGTCAGCGTAATGCGCGACATCACCGAGCGCCGGCGCGCGCAGGAAAGCCTGCAGTACCAGGCCAGCCACGACGTGCTCACCGGCCTGCCCAACCGGGCCTGGTTCCACGAAGCCCTGCACAGCACCTTGATGATGACGCAGGGCGCCGGCCCGCGCGTGGCCGTGATGTTCCTCGACCTCGATCGCTTCAAGAACGTGAACGACACGCTGGGGCACGCCATGGGCGACGAATTGCTGGTCCAGTTCAGCGCGCGCCTGGCCACCTGCATCGGCGAACGCGATACGGTCGCGCGCCTGGGCGGCGATGAATTCGGCCTGATCCTGATGCTCGACCGGGACGCGGGGCGTGCAGCCACGGTGGCCGGCCGGATCGCCGAGGTGCTGTATCCGCCGTTTAACCTGCGCGGCTTCGAGGTCATCGTCACGGCCAGCGTCGGCATCACGGTCCATCCCCAGGACGGCGCCGACCCCGAGGTGCTGATCAAGTACGCCGACACCGCGATGTACGAGGCCAAGCACGCCGGACGCGACACCTACCGCTTCTTCACGGCCCAGATGAATGCCGATGCGCTGCAGCGCCAGGATCTCGAGCACGCGCTGCGCAAGGCGGTCGAGAACGACGAATTCGAACTGTATTACCAGCCCAAGATGCTGCTCGGGCCGGACACCATCGTCGGCATGGAGGCGCTGCTGCGCTGGAACCGGCCCGGCCATGGCCTGGTCTCGCCAGCCCTGTTCGTGCCGGTGCTGGAAGAGACGGGCCTGATCGTGCGGGTCGGCCGCTGGGTGATCGACAGCGCCTGCCGCCAGATCAAGGCCTGGACGCTCGGGACGACGGGACCGATGCAGGTGTCGGTCAATATCGCGGGGCGCCAGTTCGCCGAGGGTGACCTCGAAGGCGACGTGACGCGCGCGCTGGCCGAGCATGGCGTGCCGGCCGCGCTGCTGGAACTGGAGCTGACCGAGACCTCGCTCATGATCAACACCGAGCGCACCATGCAGTGCCTGAGCAACCTGCGCGCGCGCGGCATCGAGGTGTCGGTCGACGATTTCGGCACCGGGTATTCAAGCCTGGCCTACCTGCGCCGCTTCCCGATCGACAAGCTGAAGATCGACATCGCGTTCATCCGCGACGTGACCACCAATGCCGACGATGCCGCCATCGTCAACGCGATCATCACGATGGCGCACAGCCTGAACGTGCAGGTGGTGGCCGAAGGCGTCGAGACGATCGGGCAGAAGGCCTTCCTGGTGGCGCATGGCTGCGACCAGATCCAGGGCTACCTGGTCAGCCGCCCGCTGCCGGCGCACATGGTCGCGAAGCTGATCGCGCTGCGCGCCGCGAACGAACAGGCGTCGCTCATGGCGTGACAGGCCGTTTGCTGACGCTGTGAGAATTGATGAGTAAGTGCGGCCATCCGGCTGGCTATACTGTGCCGCTATGCACAGCGCCGCCTCACGTCATCGAATCGCCTTGCCAGCCCCGCTTGCCACCCATCCGCGCAAGGTAGGCCTGGGCGTTACCCTGCTCGTGCATGCGCTCCTGATCCTGGCCTGGCAGATGGCGCGCACCGTGCCGCCAACGGTTGCCGGCGACGCTGACGCCATGTTGTGGTTGCGGGTGCCGGCGTTGCGCGATGCCACGCCGTCGATCGCGCCGCCGACAGAGTTTGCGCCAATCCCGAAACGCCGCACGCAGGTACGCCCGGCGCCTGTTTTACAAGTACAGTCACAGGCGCAGGCGCAGGTAGCCGAGCCTGCGCCCGACGCGCCGCCAGCGCCGGTCGAACCGGTTGCCCCGAACACCGCTGCCATCATGAACAGCGCGCGCCGCAGCATCGGCGACATCGATCGCGCGCTGCGCAAGGAACGCCAGCCGACGATCGTGCTGCCGCCGGACAGCCCGCAGATCCGCCTGCGCCGGGGCATCGAGCATGCGCGCGAGATGGCGCCACCACGCATGTGGGAGGCGCCGCGCGTCGTCGAACTGGTCAACAACACCGGCGACGGCGCGCGGCGCACGCGCGTGATCACCGGGAATCGCACCTACTGCCTGACCGACCGCGCGCCGACGACCAACGTCGAGATGATCGAAATGCACGGCAAGCAGCGCTTCACCACCTGTCCGAAAGATGAAGAACCGGCGAAGCAGCAGGAATGGCGCACGGCGCGCGATTGATCGCCAGCGCCGGCGCCGGGCCTGGGTGCGCCATCAGCGCTCGTCCGCGCGGCGCAGCCACAGGCTGCTGGCCCAGCCTTCGACAGGCTTGCCATCGAGCGTGGCGCGCACCTGCCACCAGTCGCCGTCGCGCCGGCCCGTGGCGATCACGCGCGCACCGCCCGGCACCACCAGAAGGCGCTCGGCGCCGATGCCGCCCGCCACGCGCAGATTGAGCGCATCGCGCACGCGGTAGGGCGCGCCGGCCACCGGCACGTCCAGCGTCGACACGGGCGCCTCGGCCATCTGCGCAGCCGGTGGCCGATCGAACAGCGCCAGCAGCAGCGCGCCGCCGGCAGCGGTGCCGGCAGCCAGCACGCCCAGTGCGCGCGCGTTCGGCCGGCGCCACCAGGTGCGCGGCGTCAGCCAGGCGCAGGCGCACAGCGTCAGCACCAGGGCCGCGCCGAACGCGGCAAAGTACGTGGCGAGATGCGTAGCAAAATGCGCCGCGATGGGGATCGACGATGGCATGCAGGCCTCAGGCGTCGAAGCGCAGCACGTAGTGACCGGCCACCAGGTGGTGACCCGGCGGGATCAGGTATGGCGCATCCTGCGTGGCCGCGTCGATCTGCGCCACTAGCGCCAGTTGGTCATCCAGGTGATACAGCGCCTGGGTCGGAGACAGGCGCACCACGCGCAAGCCGTCGCTCGATGCCTCCCAGCTGAACGCGCTGCGTGACAGGCCCAGCCGGTCGGCGCTGGCGGCAACGCCGTCCCCCTGGCGCACGAATTGCGGCGCATCGAGCACGCGCAGCGCGGCCAGCGATGGCATCCCGCGCCCGAACGTCAGGCGCGAGCCGGCTGCCGCCGGTTGTGACGGGCCTTGCGGCAGCACCAGCAATGCGCTGTAACGCTCCGTCATCGATTGCGGCGCAGCCAGGAGGCGGATGCTGGCCTGGTCCATTGGCGAGAACTGCGACGGCACGGCGATGCGCTGGCGGCCGGCAGGCGTGATCGCGTGCAGTTCGTCGGCCTCGTCGACGGCAAAGCGGATCACGTTGTCCTTGCCGGGCGCCGTCGGCAGCAACTGGGCGTTCAGGCCCACCTCAAGGGCCTGGGCGCCCGTTTCGCGATAGCGGCTCAGGCGCGGCATGGCCAGCGCGGCCAGCGTGATGCGGTGGCGCGCGACCGGCGCGTAAGTGGCGTCGGCTTCCGGCGTCGATGCTGGTGTTGATGCCGGCGCAGGCGCAGCGAGCGGCATTGCGGTCAGGTCGGCCGGCGGCGTGATGCTGCGCGACTTCCAGACGGCGGGACTGCGCTGCAGAGCGGAACTTGGCACGGCAGGTGCAGGGGCGGGTGCAGGTGCGGGCGGACGCACGGCGGCGCCGGTGCGGCTGATCTTGAGCAGCAGGCGCTGGGCGCTCGCGCCCTTGCCGCGCAAGACGTAATAGCCATTGGCCGCGTCAAGCACGCACTCGAAACTGTCCTTCGGGCGCACCTGCAGCTCGAGCGGCGCGTCAGGCCCGTCGTTTACGAGCAGCAGGCCGCCTTCCGGGCCGAACGGCCAGCCCGGTACCGTGAAGGTGGCGTTGGCGGCGTCAAGGCCGACCAGGGTCAGGCGCTGGTTCGGATAGATGGCGCACACCGGTTGCCAGATCGCGCTGTCGCGTGAGGCAGTGACGGTGTACTGCACCTGTTCGCCCGGCGCCGGCAGGTACACGGCGTGGCCGAACTTGACCTGCACTTCGCCCGGGGCGATGCTGTCGTCGCCCGAAATGAAGTAGCGCACTTCGTCGCCGCCGAGCAGGTCGCCGAAATCCTTCTGGTGCAGGGCGGCCAGCGACTGCGCCAGGTCGCGCACGCGCGCCCCGCGCGTCAGGTGGCGGTCGTCGTCGACGTCGTCCTGCGGCAGCACCAGCGTCACGTGGGAGAAGCAGCGCGTCGCTGCGCGCCCGCGCAATTCGCGCGGCGAGCGTTCGAGCAGGTCGCGCAGCAGCGCGCGGCGCGAGAACAGCGCCAGGCCGGGCGCCTGCCATAGCGCGTCGGCATTGAACACATCTTCTACCTTGCCCAGGACTTCGTGTTGGACATAGACCGGCATGATTGGATCTCCTCGTTGAATGGGGTGCTTGCCATGCCAAACGCTAGCAGGGGGCAGATGAAAAACAGCAGGTGCGAGCCGCCGGCCGACAAAAAGCTCATCGGCTGGCCCATGATCGGGAACATCGCCAGGTTGGTTCCCCACGACAGCAGCAGGTGGCCGGCGACGAACGCCGCGCCGCCGCACAGCGCGAAGCACTGGAAGCGCCCGAGCCAGGCGCGCCGGAAATCATTGGCCGCGAGCGCCCGACCCCAGGCGCTGGCGGCCACGCGCACCAGCGCAACCAGGAACAGCGCCTGCAGCGTCCACAGCGCGAGACCCGCAGCCAGGCCGTGGCGCTGGAGCAGGAAGGCCGGCGCGAAGTCGTCCTGGATTGCCGGGATGGCCAGCGCGTCGCCTGCCGCGCCGCCCAGCGCCGCCAGGCCGAACGCGCCATCGGCCCCCAGCCAGCCGCCCTGGGCGATGGCGCGCGCGCCGAGAAGCATCTGCTGGCCCGTGTGCGGGTGAACCGTGGGCGCGCTCCAGACCTGGAACCGTTCGGGATAAAAGCCCAGCGCGCCGAGCAGTTCGCCGCCGCCCCGCATTGCGGCGCCGCCGGCGACCAGGAGGCAGACGGCGCAGGCGGTGGTGACGACGGCGGCGCGCCGGCCACGGCTGGCGCACCAGGCCAGGGTCATCGCGCCGCTCCAGACCAGCAGCAGCACGAGCGGCGAATAATCATCCACGCGCACCAGCGCGACGCCGAGCAGGAACAAGAACAGCAGCACCGGCGCGGCCATGCGCAGCCAGAAGCGCCAGTTGCGCTGCTGGTGCGTCGCGCCGCCCGCGACCAGCGCCAGGCAATGGGCGCTGAGCGCGGCCAGCGCGAACTTGGCGAATTCGAACGGCTGGATGTCGAACACGCCCGTCTCGCTGCCGAAGCACACCTGCAGCAGCACGCCGGCCAGGGCCAGCGCGGCCAGGCCAAGCAGCACGCGCTCGGTAACGGGGCGCGACAGGTTGTTGCGGCCGACGCTCGACAACAGCAGCAGTGCGCCCGGCAAGCCAAGGCCCAGCAGCGCGGTGGTGTTCTGGAAATGGCGTAGCCAGGCGGTGTCGCTCGCACCCAGGCCCATCTCGAGTTGCACGAGCAAGCCGGCGCCCAGCAGCAGCACGGCGGCGGCGGCCAGCAGGCCGATATGCCGTTGATAGCGCAAGGTCAGCCACAGCGTGGCCCAGGCCAGCACGAGCGAGACGCCGACGCCGGGGGCGCCGCTGCTGCGCTGGGCCACCAGCAGCATGGCGGCGACCGCGGCGATGAGTGCTGCGGCCAGCGGCATGACGATGCTGGCGCGCTGGCGCAGCAGAGGAACAACGCTGCTCGCGCCGAGCAGAAA
Organism: Massilia aurea; assembly: GCF_040790145.1. Taxonomy (GTDB): domain Bacteria; phylum Pseudomonadota; class Gammaproteobacteria; order Burkholderiales; family Burkholderiaceae_D; genus Telluria; species Telluria aurea_C. Next base: position 11,295 of record NZ_JBFMMP010000009.1, on the reverse strand, counting down.
AACGCCGATGGCGGCGGCCCAGGCCAGCGGCGAGGGCGTCGGCAGGGCGAACAGCGTGCGTTCTTGCCACTGCCAGCGCACTGCGTCGGACAGCAACGTCTGCGGCGCCGTCGACAACGCGACCTGACCCGCCGGGGTCAAGCGCAGTGTGTCGCCGTCCGGGGCTAGCGTAAAAACGGTGCGGCCAACGGCGAAGGCATCGCTGCCGGCGAGCGGCAGGTCGCGCTGGGCGGCATCCTCCCAGCCGTTCATGTTCGAGACAATGGTCGAGATCAGCACCGGCTGCTCGCCACGCACCGATAACGCGATGCGCCCATCGGGCAGGCGCGCCAGCAAGGCAGTGCCTGCCTCGAGCGCACTGCTGGCGAGCCGGTTGCCACAATAGAGCAGACCGCCAATGCTGACAGGGCGTGCCAGACCGAAAGCTTGCGGCAGGACGCGGTTCCAGAGCGCGAGCGCGCGGCTGGCGATGGGGGCATCGGGGCAGGCCGGTTGCAGCGCGCCGTCTTGCAGCAGGGTGGCGCCGTCGTAGGTCCAGGTGCGCTCGCCATCCGACAGGGCCACGTGCCGGTCATCCTGCGCGAGCACGGCAAACCGGGTGGCGCCGGCCTGGATCTGCTGGCCGCGCGCCAGCGGCACGTCGCTGCTGCGCGTGCGCTCGTCGCCATAGCGTAGCACGATGGGCTGGGCAGGCTCCAGATTGCGCAGCCACCAGGCGCCGGCGGCATCGCGCCGCAACGTCACTTGGCGCGGCGCGGCGCGTGGCGCCCCCAGTTCGTGGCGGCCCAGCACGATCGACTCGCCGGCCCGCAGGGTCACCGCGATGGTGTGCGGGAGCCAGGCGGCGGGCGCGCGCAACACGGCCAGCAACTGCACGGCGCACAGCAGCGCGAGCAGGATGCAGGCCGTCGCGGCGCCCAATGCCATGCGATGACGCGTGGGCTTCATGCGGCGCCCCGGATCGACGGTGCGCCGAGCAGGCTGGCTGCCTGGCCAAGCAGGCGGCTGATCTCCAGCGCATGTTGCGGGCGCTCGGCCGGGCTATCGGCCAGCAGGCGACGCAGCAACGCCAGGCCCGGCACGGCGGCCCGGCCCAGGTGGCCGGCGAACAGCGTCGCTTCATCGAGTTGCAGCACGGGCGGTCGGGCCCGGCGCTCGGCCAGCAGCGTGGCCGCCGCCTCGCGGCCGTGCGTTTGCCAGGCCTGGCCGCAGGCGCTGCTGAACCGCAGCAGGCGACCGCAGACGAGGTAATACAGCAGGGCGCCGAGGGCAAAATAATCGGTGCGCGCTTCGGTGGCATAGCCGTTGGCATCGGGGAAGAACTGTTCGGGGGCCTGCCAGTTGGCGGTGCCGGCGTAGGTATGGGCGCGCAGGTCATCCAGGCGCCGGTTGGTGCCGAAATCTGCCAGCTTGAGCGTGTCGGCGGCGTGGTCGAGCAGCAGGTTGCCCGGCTTGAGGTCGAGGTAGCGCCAGCCGCTGGCATGGACCTTGGCCAGGGCCTGGTTGACCTGGCCGATCCAGTCCAGGGCCCGTTGCGGCGCGATCGTGCGGCCGGCGGCTGCTTGCGCCGCAAGGTAGGCGGCCAGGTCGCCGTCGAGCATTTCCAGGGCCATGGCCGGGAGGCCGAGGTGCTCGCCGCTGTCGAGCAGGCGCACGATGTGGCGGCCATCCCACGGCGCCAGGCCCCGCAAGAAGGCAATCTCGGTGGTGGCGCTGGCCAGCCAGCGGGTGCGCAGGGTGCTTGGGGCGCGTTCCATCTGTTCGAGGTTGACGAGCTTGAGCGCCACGGCGCCGGTGGCATGCAGGCTGTCGGCGCGCCAGACGACGCCATAGGCGGAGCCGGCCAGCGGTGCGCACAGGCGGTACTGGCCGCCGGTGAGCGAAATGACGGTGCCTGCGTCGTACATGGTATCCCCCGAGCGTGGCGCATGGCGCCGATGGGGGAACAGAGCGGAGGGAGAGAGAAAAGTGGCGGAACAGCGAGCGGATAAGCGGGCGAACAGGCGGGCGCAAAAAAAGCCGCGCAGTGCGCGGCTTTCGGGATTAGCGGCCGTGGCCCCGACGATCGTCGCGGTCCCAACGGTCGTCGCGATCGCGACGGTCGTGGCGGTCATGACGATCCCAGCCACGGCCACGTTCACGGTACTCGACGTAGACCGGGCGCGGTTGCACGTACACCGGACGCGATTCCACATACACCGGGCGCGGCTGGACATACACCGGACGCTGCTGTACATACACTGGCTGCGATTGATAGTAACCGCCCCGATCGTCATAGTAACCACCGCGGTTGCCGCCGTGACGACGGTCGTGGCCCGAGTGGATGGAGTTGCCCACCGCCGCGCCGATCACACCGCCGGCCACAGCACCGCCGGTACCGCCGACAGTGTGGCCAACGACTGCGCCGAGCACGGCGCCGACGGCCGTATTCGTACCACGATCGCCGGCCATTGCCGCCGGCGATACGGCGACGGCGGCCAGCAGCACAGCACCAAAGGTCTTCGATTTCAACATGGCTTTTTCCTTTATGCCCTGGCGGAGATCGGAATGATGTTCTCGCTCACCGGGTATGACTTCACTATATTCTTGGTTCCGAATAGTTCCATCAGCTAATACAGATTCTTACAAACGTGCCCCATCTGTAACATTCTCGCTTGCATCTTCAAGCATGCACCCCATGTAGTTCGTCTCGCTGTTCATCTGCCATCCAATGCGCCCAAGCCGAAGCTTCCTCGTCGTACTCACTCTGATGGTCTTGCTGCTGGTGTATATCGGCATGCGGCTGCTGCCTGATCTGGCGTTGAACATGGGTGGCAACGTCATCGCTGGATTGTCGTTGTGCCTGCTGGGGATCCTGGTACCGGTCGGGCTGATGTCGGCGTCGATGCGCCGGCGCCGCTGGTCCGATGGTGTCGCCTGGGTCGGCTTGCTATCGATGGGCCTGTTTTCGTCGCTGCTGGTCACGACCGTGCTGCGCGACCTGGTACTGCTCGTGCTGACCCTTGCTGGCGCTGTAACGGTGCCGGTGCTGCATGGAAGCGCGCTGGCTGCGCCATTGATTGCGCTGGCCGTGACGTTCATCGGCTACATCAATGCGCGCCGCGTCGCGCGCATCGTCAGGGTCGATGTGCCGATCCGTGACCTGCCTGACGACCTGCACGGTTACACGATCGCCCAGATCTCGGACGTGCACGTGGGCCCGACCATCAAGCGCGCCTACCTGAACGCCATCGTCGACAAAGTCAACGCGCTCGGCGCCGACGCCATTGCCGTCACGGGCGACCTGGTCGATGGCAGCGTGCAGCGCCTGGCGCTGCATACCGAACCGCTGGGCCGTCTGCGCGCCGGCGACGGCGTGTATTTCGTCACTGGCAACCACGAGTATTACTCGGGCGCGCTGGAGTGGATCGCCGAGGTGCGGCGCCTGGGCCTGTGCGTGCTGATGAACCAGCACGTGATCGTGCAGAGGGGCGACGCGCGCCTCATGATCGCCGGCGTGGCCGACTTTAACGCGCATCACTTTCACCCCGAGCACAAGAGCGATCCGCAACGGGCCGCCGCCGGGGCGCCGCTAGTGGTGGGCGTGCGCGTGCTGCTGGCGCACCAGCCGCGCAGCGCGCCGGCGGCAGCGACGGCGGGTTTTGATCTGCAGTTGTCGGGCCACACGCACGGCGGGCAGTTCTTCCCGTGGAATCTGTTCGTGCCGCTGCAGCAGCCGTTCGTGGCTGGCCTGAACCGGGTGCGCGAGATGTGGGTGTACACCAGCCGCGGCACCGGCTATTGGGGGCCGCCAAAGCGCTTCGGCGCGCCGTCGGAGATCACGCTGGTACGCCTCGTGCCGGCCTGAATACTCGTCCCATTTATTTCCATTGATCCAGAAAATAGCGGCGAAAAGTTGCTGAATGCGCTATTGTTTGAATCCTTTCGACATCGCAAAGGATTCTCGCATGAACGTCTCTGCTCGCCATCTTCGCCGCCTCCCCATCCTGACCGCCATCGCCGCCACATTGATGGGCGCCCCGGCCCTGGCCGCGAGCCCAGGCAATGATCCCGCCGCACTGGTCAAGATCCGCGAAGCGGCGATGACGAGCGACTACGCCTGGCAACGCACGGAAGACATGACCGACCTGATCGGCCCACGTCTGTCGGGTTCGCCTGGCGCGGCGGCGGCGGTGACCCAGGTCGCCGAGGCCATGCGCAAGCTCGGCGCGAAAGTGACGTTGCAGCCGGTGAAGGTGCCGCACTGGGTGCGCGGGGTCGAGACGGGCGAGCTGGTCGAGTACACGGGCCGCCCGCAAGGCGTGACCCAGCGGGTCGTGCTCACGGCGCTGGGCGGTTCGGGCGCCACGCCGGCTGATGGCCTCGTCGCACCGGTGCTGGTGCTCAAGAGCTTCGACGAACTTAAAACACGCGCCGCCGAAGTCAAGGGCAAGATCGTGCTGTTCGACGTCGCCTTTGACCAGCACATGGCCGACCGCGGCCTGGCTGGCCAGGCCTACGGCGCCGGCTCGAACTACCGCCGCAACGGCCCGCGCATGGCAGCCGAACTGGGCGCTGTGGGCGCGCTCGTGCGCTCGGTCGGCGGCGCGGCGTACCGCTTGCCGCACACGGGCTCATCTGGTCTGAGCGATGATGCGCGCATCCCGGCCGCCGCCGTGACGGCGGAAGATTCGATGCTGATGGCGCGCCTGGCCAAGCGCGGCCAGATCAAGCTGAAGCTCGTGCTGACCCCGCAAAACCTGCCCGATGCCGACAGCTTCAACGTGATCGCCGACCTGCCGGGCACGGAGAAGCCGGAAGAGATCGTGATTGTCTCGGGCCACCTCGATTCGTGGGACTTGTCGCCGGGCGCGCACGATGACGCCGCCGCCGTGGCCAGTGCGATGGCGGTGTTCGACGTGCTGAAAAAACTCGACTACCGCCCGCGCCGCACCATCCGCTTCATTGCCTGGATGAACGAAGAAAATGGTCAGCGCGGCGCGAGCACATACCTTGCCGCCGAACAGGCGAACGCAGGCCGGCACTTCGGCGCCATCGAAAGCGACAATGGCGTCGGCCGCCCGTTCGGCCTGCGCGCCAGCGTCACGCCGCAGTCGGTCAAGCTGTTCGCACCCCTGCAAGCAGCGCTGCAGCCGATCGGCGCCGGCGTGTTCCAGCGCCAGGATGTGCTGGCGACGGGCGATCTGGCAGGCCTGGAACGCGCCGGCGTGCCAAGCTTCGCGCCGATCGTCGACACGTCGGCTTACTTCGATTACCACCATACGCCAGCCGATACGCTGGACAAGGTCGACCCCGACAGCCTGCGCCGCAATGTGGCGTTGATGGCGGCGACGGCCTGGTACCTGGCCAATATGGAGCAGCCGATCGGCCGCTCGAGCGTGCCGGAGCGCTAACGCCAGCGTGCCCGTGCGGCAGCAAGTCGCCGCTTCTCGATCCCCCGCTTCTCAAGCTGCCGTGCTGATCCGCCGTATCGTGCGCGCATGCCCGCGATACGGCCGGCCATAGATGGTCTGGATGCCGCTGGCGAAATTCTGGCCCCAGACCAGTTGCGCGCGGGTAGCGTGCGGCTCGCTGGACCAGTACCAGTTACGCTCGAACGACTCGCGCAAGTTGGCGAACAGCAGCGCCAGTTCGCGCCGCGTTGGCAGCGCCCCCCCGCGGCTGGTGGCCCAGTCGGCGGCGCTGGGCCAACTGACGTCGGCGCTGTCGCCTGGCAGCAAGACCAGGTGGTAATCGGGTTCGTCTTTGCCCAGGATAAGACCGGCGTATTCTTCACCCTCTTGCAGCAGGCCCCGTATTTGCATGTATTCGCCCATGGAATCACCTCGCGTGTGGTAGCAATTCGTTCAGACTGCCGAGCGCGGCGTTTGGTTGCATCCCAGATTCGATCCACATCATACAAATGTTTAATTTCGTTAAGGAAACTCGATGGCGCGTTCGCTATGGCAGCTCACGCCAATCAGAAAAATTGGCCTGTGATTGAACTTTGAAAGTTTCCGCAGCTCAAAAGAAGCCAATATTCCTGACCGGATCTTCTGATGAATGCATTCTCGACTTTCATGCCACGCCGTATCGATCACGTCCTGAGCGTTGGCGCGGTGCTGCTGCTGGCTGCCTGTGGCGGTAATGTCGACGACATGGCGGGCCAGCAATCGCTGGCGGCCGTGGAAGCCAGCCAACCTTTATCGCAGCCGCACGCGGCGCCTGCCGCGACGGTGGCCCAGGTCGACGTGGCGCCAGTCGATGGTGCAACGAGCGCTGGCCCTACCAGCGCGCAAGAGCTGTTCAAGGCCAGTAGCGACATGGCGTATGGCGCTCAGGCGCAGCCGGATGGTGCGGATTCTGCGGCGAACGCGCCCCATGCCGAGCCGTAACCAGCGCCGACCCACTGAATATCAGTTGTCGATGCGCTGCGCCACCCCGGTCCCGCCGGCGCCGGCCCGATTGACTTGCGTGCTGACCTCGTGCCACGCGAACGCATCCGGGGGCAGGGCGGTTGAACGGGCCAGCGCCAACGCTTCTTCGCTCGAGAGCGCCGGATCGAGCCAGCGCTCGGCATCCTGCGCGGCGAGCACGACCGGCCGCCGGTCGTGGATGTCCAGCATGCCGCCCGATGCATCGTCAGTGACGATCACGAAACCGGCCTCGGCGCGGTTCTCGGTGAAACTGCCAAAATTGGCCAGCGCCAGCATGAACAGCGGCGCACCATCCTTGCGATGGATGTGCCACGGCTGCTTGCTGCCTTTCTCGCCGGTCCACTCGTACCAGCCGGATGCCGGCACGACGGCGCGCCCCGTTTTGAGCAGGCCGCGCCAGTAGCGGTTATCGAGCTTGTCCAGGCGCGCGTTGATTGTCACCGGCACCTTGCCCTTGGCCCAGCGCGCCTGATAGCTCCAGTACACGTCGTCCACGCGCCGTTCGCCGTCCTGGATATGCAGCACAGGGCGGTAGGTACCGGGCGGCACGTTATAGGCCGGTTCGGATTCGCTGTCGTACACGGCATCGAGCCAGCCGATCACGCTGGCGTAGTAACGGGCCGTCTGGCTCTGGTCAAGTCGTCCACACATGCGATCCATGGTAGCGCAAGGCGCCCTCGCGTGTCGCGCCACGTTCAGGCTGGACGCGAGCGCGTGCGGGGTTTGGCCGCGGCACGCCGCAATGGTATGCTCAGGGATACAACGATTGATGAGGAGCAGGTATGGCAGCAGGTTGGTGGACAGTATTACGAACCGTTCCCTGGAGCGAAGTGATCAGCGCGGCGCCGCAGGTGGCCAATGGCGCGCGGCGCCTGTGGGACACCGTCAACCGCAACCGGCAAGGCATGCCCGATGCGCCAATGGGCGTTGCGCCCGAGATGGCGGGGCAAGAAGAAGACGTGTTCGACATCCTGATCAGGAGTGTCGAGCGCAATGATGCCGAGGTGACCGATCTGCGCAACCAGATGCGCTCGGCGTCCGAGATCATCGCCAACCTGGCCGACCAGAATGCGCAACTCATCGCCAAGATGGATGCCCAGCGCCAGAAGATGACGTGGCTCAGTGTGACCGCCGCCCTGTCGGGCCTGCTGTCGGTGGTGGCCCTGGTGCTCGTGGCAGTACGCACCTAGTCACGCGAAGGCTGTCATGAAAGTAGTGTTGATTTGCGCGACCCTGTTCATCTTCTTTTCGATGTTGATGAACAGCGCGCGCAAGCGCGGCAAGCTGGGCGAGAACGCCAACCGCGCCGTCACCGGCCTGGCCACGTCGATGCGCATCTTCGTCTATGGCTTGCTGGTCTGCGTGGTCATCGTGTGCGTGGCCATGGCCTGGCACATGCTCGGCCCGCAAGGCTGACGCGATGCTGGTGCAACCCCAAGAACCGAACATCGGGCTGTTGTCCCGCGTGCTCAATCTCATCGATTGCGGCGTCATCGTGCTCGACGCGCAGGCCTGCATCGTTCACTGGAGCGGCTGGCTGGTGCCACGCTCCGGCCGCGGCGCGGCGCGCGTCACGGGCCATCCGCTGATCGAGGTCTTCCCGGCTTTGCGCGGCTCGCGCGTCGAAGCGGCCGTGCAGGCGGCGCTGACCGACGGCATGGCTACCGGCCACGTGCCCGACGCCGGCAACCGCACCCCATTCCCGTTACGGCCCGCCGGCAGTTTCGACGGTGACCTGATCGACCAGGCCGTGGCCGTCACGCCCTTCGACGACGCCGGTGAACGCTTTTGCCTGATCGAGATCCGCGACGTCAGCGACAGCGCCGACCGTGAACGGCGCCTGCTGGAGCACGCCGAAGCCATGCGCGCCCGCTCGTTCATCGACGGGCTGACCGGCATTGCCAACCGCCGTCATTTCGACGTGGCGCTGACGCGCGAACTGCGCCGCGCCCAGCGCGCCGGGTCGAATCTGGCGCTGCTCCTGTTCGATATCGATACCTTCAAGGCCTACAACGATCACTTCGGCCACCAGGAGGGCGACGCCTGCCTGGTCAAAGTGGCGCAAGAGATCGCGGGCATCCTGAAGCGGCCGGGCGATATGGCCGCGCGCTACGGCGGCGAAGAATTCGCGGCGATCCTGCCCGACACGAGCGCCGAGCAGGCGCGCGCGATGGCCGAACGCATTCGCGCCCACATCGAAGGGTTGAAGTTGCCGCAGGCGCCAGCGGCGCACCACGGCCATGTGACGCTCAGCGTCGGCGTGGCCGCGTTCGACCGCGCGCGCCTGAACGACGAAGCGGCGCTGATCGAGGCGGCCGACCAGGCGCTGTACGCCGCCAAGGACGGCGGGCGCAATCGCGTGGTGGCCGATGGCGACGCGGCGCCGGCCGCAGCCCGGGTCTAGACCGGCAGCGGCATCTTCTCCAGCAGCTTGTCGAGCGTAACCGGATACTCGCGCACCCGCACGCCGGTCGCGTTGTAGACCGCGTTGGCGATCGCCGCCGACACGCCGCACAGGCCCAGTTCACCAATGCCCTTGGCCTTCATCGGCGACGAATACTCGTCTTCCTCGTCCAGGAAAATCACTTCCTGGTGCGGGATGTCGGCATGCACCGGCACCTCGTAGGTGGCCATGTCGTGGTTGGCGAAAAAGCCGTGACGCCCGTCGACCACCAGGTGTTCCATCAGCGCGCCACCGACACCCATCGTCATTGAGCCGATCACCTGGCTGCGCGCCGCTTTCGGGTTCAGGATGCGCCCCGCCGCGCACACGGCCAGCATGCGCCGTACGCGCGTTTCGCCGGTGATCGAATCGACGGCCACTTCGACGAAGTGGGCGCCGAAGGTGGACAGCTGGTTCTTCTTGGCCAGGTCGCCGAATTCGATGACGTCTTCGGCCACCAGTTCGCCGCCTGCCGCCGCCTTGGCGAGAGGCTGGCTGGCGCCGCCCGCGCGCACCGCGCCGTCGGCAAATACCGGATCAGGCATGCCGAGTTTTAACGCGACTTGCTCGCGCAGCTTGACGCAGGCCGCGTACACGCCGGCCGTGGCGCTGTTGGCGCCGAACTGGCCGCCTGACCCTGCGGACACGGGAAAGTCCGAGTCGCCGAGTGTCACCTTCACGCGCTCGAGGGGCAGGCCGAGCATCTCGGCGGCCGTTTGCGCGATGATCGTGTAGCTGCCGGTGCCGATGTCGGTCATGTCGGTTTCCACCGTCAGGATGCCGTCCGCGCCAAGTCGCACGCGCGCGGCCGACTTCACCACCGGGCTGTTACGAAACGCCGCCGCGACGCCATGGCCGATCAGCCAATGGCCTTCACGAACCTGGGCCGGCGTCGGATTGCGTGACTTCCAGCCGAAGCGTTCGGCGCCGGTACGCAGGCATTCGGCGAAGCGCCGCTCGGAGAACGGTCGGATCGGCTTTTCGGGATCGACCTTGGTGTCGTTCAGGATGCGCAGCTGCACCGGGTCCATCTTGAGTTTTTCGGCCAGCTCGTCCATCGCGATTTCCAGCGCCATCAGGCCCGGCGCCTCGCCCGGCGCGCGCATCGAATTGCTCTCTGGCAGATCGAGCACGGCCACGCGTGTGGTGGTCATGCGGTGCGCGCCCGCGTACAGCAGGCGTGTCTGCTGTGTCGCGACCTCGGGCCGGCCACCCGGCAGGTTGCCGTTCCAGGTTTCGTGGCCGATGGCCTGGATACGTCCGTCGCGGCCGACGCCGATGCGCAGGCGCTGGATGGTCTTGGGCCGGTGGGTCGTGTTGTTGTAGATGTGGTGGCGCTGTAACGCCACCTTGACGGGGCGCCCGGCCGCGCGCGCACCGAGCGCGGCCAGCACGGCGTCGGCGCGCAGGAACAGCTTGCCGCCAAAACCGCCGCCGATATACGGCGAGACGACGCGCACCTTGTCCTTGGCAATGTTCAGCGTTTTGGCCAGGTCGGTACGGCACCAGTCGACCATCTGGGTCGAGGTCCAGACCGTGAGCTTGTCGCCGTCCCAGCACGCGGTGGTCGCATGCGGCTCCATCATCGCGTGCGACTGGTCGGGTGTCGTGTAGATGGCGTCGAGCTTGACCGGGGCGGTGTCGAAATTGCGTTCGAAGTCGCCGGTGCGGGTGTCGGGCGGATAGTCGCGCTCGGGCTTCGGGGCAATGCCCGTGTCCTTCACGCTCGCCAGGTCGAAGCTGCCCTTGCCTTCACGGTAGGTGACCTTGACCAGGTGGGCGGCGGCGCGCGCCTGCTCGAACGTTTCGGCCACCACCAGGGCGACGGCCTGGTGGTAGTGCATCACTTGCGGGCCGCCCAGCAGCAGGGCGGTGTTCTTCAGGCCCTTGCCCAGTTTTCCGGCGTTGGCGGCCGTGACGATGGCCAGAACGCCGGGGGCGCGGCGGGCCACCGCATCGTCGATGGCGAGGATCGTGCCCTTGGCGATGGTGGAACCGACCATGACGCCGTGGGCGGCGTTTGGCACTGCGGCGTGGTGTTCGTACGCGTACGGCGCCTGGCCGGTGCACTTGAGCGGGCCGTCGACGCGGTCGTACGGCTTGCCGACGTGGTGCAGGGTGTCGATGGGGTTGGTGGTGGCGGGGGTGTTGAATTTCATGGGCTCGGCCTTTGTTCGCATCCGCGTGAGGCGGGGGAGGGGTGCACCGTGGGAATTGCAGGAAGTGGTTCGTGGCTGGAGCGGCCGCCACGAAACCTTCAGACCGTCGTTCCCGCGCAGGCGGGAACCTAAGTTATCAGCATAGCCTGCGGCCTATTCGCCGACCGCAGGCGACGCATACAACTTGGGTTCCCGCCTTCGCGCACTGCTGTCCGGAATAATTTGCTTGACTTAGGAAGTAGGGGTTGCAGGCATTGGTTTACGAGGGTTAACCTCG
>NZ_JBFMMP010000008.1:0-182589 GCF_040790145.1 Massilia aurea | reverse complement strand
GGGCGGGTGTCTCTTGCGGGGGCGGGGCGGGGCGGGGCGGGGGTGGGTTTTTTTTCGTGGGGGGGGCGGGGGGCGGGGCCCCCCCCCCCCCCCCGGGCCGCGCCAACCCTACGTCACCCAGCAAAATCAACCGGCGCCAATTTTAGCCAGCATGCTCCAGCGCCGGCACCGGCGCCATCGCCAACCGCGCAATCGCAAACGTATTGCGCCCCTTGCGCTTGGCCTCATACAACGCGCTGTCGGCCAGCTCGCTGATCGACAGCGACGTCACATCCGCCGCATCGGCCAGTGCGATGCCGATCGTGGCGCTCACCGAAATCGGCTGCGAGCCGAGCATGAACGGTGCTTCCATCGCCTGCAGGATCTTCTTGGCCACCATCTCGACGTCGCGCGGTGAACTCACTTCGTCGAGCAGCACCGTGAATTCGTCGCCGGCCAGGCGCGCCACCATGTCGGAGCTGCGCACCACCTTGCGCACGCGCCGTGCGAATTCGACCAGCACCATGTCGCCCACCGCGTGGCCGTGGGTGTCGTTGATCTGCTTGAAGAAATCGATATCGAGATAGAACAGCGCAAAGGCCCGCTCGCGTTGCGGCGCACGTTCGACGGCCGCCTGCAGCGCCAGCTCGAACTGGCGCCGGTTTGGAATGCCGGTGAGCGCATCGGTGTGCGCCAGCGCGTGCAGGTTCCGTTCGTGCATGCGCGCGGCGGTGGCGTCGGTCGTCAAGATATACACGCCCACCACCTCGCCGTCGCGCAGATGTGGCAGGAACGTCGAGTGCACGATGCGGATGTGCTTCTTGCGCACGATGTCGTGCTCGCACTGCGACGCCTTGCCCAGCCAGGCGTCGTCCAGCGCTTCCTTCTGCTGCAGGTAGAAATCTTCGCCGAAGGCTTCCACCATCGTCTGGCCCACCACCTGCTCGGACGCCTTGCCGAGCCACGACTGGTGCACCGCGTTGGCGAACACGTAGCGATGGTCCTGGTCGAGGTGCGCAATCAGCACCGGCAGGTTATCGGTAATGGTGCGCAGGCGTTCTTCGCTGTCGGCCAGGCGGTCGCGCGACGCCTTGAGTTCGGTGACGTCTTTCATCGCCACCACCGCGCCCAGTGTCTTGCCCTGGGCGCTGCGCAGTGGTCGGCCGCTGGCAATCAGCGTGTATGGCGCACGGCCGGCTGGCGCGATCACCATCGCGCCGTCACGCACGATTTCGCCCTTGAGCGCGCGCACCAGCGGCACGTCGTCCATGGTCATCACGGTCTGACCGTCGCCGTGGTACAGCGAGTAGAACTGCGACCATTCCGCTGGCGCGATCGCCTTCAGGTCGTGCCCATGGAGTGCGCGCGCGGTGCGATTGAACAGCGTCAGGTTACCCACGGCGTCGCACGCCACCACGCCCACATCGATCGATTCGAGCACCGCGTCGAGCAGCTCCTGCTTTTCTTCCAGCTGCTGCTGCGTGCGGATGCGTTCGGAAATGTCATTCACAAACGCGCCGATGTAGCGTGCGCCGTTCCATTCGTGGGCCGCGACCGTCATCTGGATCGTGATCTGGCGCCCGCTCTGGGTCAGCGCCGGCAGTTCGACGTTCTGGTTCAGATACGGGCCGGTGCCGGTGTCGAGCAGGCGGCGGATGCTGGCGTCGTGCTCCTGGCGCTGCTGCGCCGGCATCACCAGCTCGGACAGCTGGCGGCCGCGCGCATACTCGCCCGACCAGCCGAAGATGCGCTCGGCCGACGTGTTCCAGGCCACCACGACGCCGTTGCTGTCGGCGCCGATAAAGCCGCTGAACGACGCGTCGATGATCGTGCGGTTCCAGGCTTCGCTCTCGCGCAGCAGGGCTTCGGCCGCTTCACGCTGCGTCACTTCGCGCGACAGTTGTTCGACCTTGTCTTCCAGTTCGGCGGTGCGGGCGACAATGCGGCCTTCGAGTTCGGTGTTGAGCGACTTGAGCGCCTGCTCGGCGAGCATGCGACCGGTGACCGCCTTCATGTGATTGAGTTCGATCTCGACCAGCCCGGCCAGGTCGGCCAGCACCTGGCGCTGCTCCTGGCTCAGGCGGCGCGGCGCGCGGTCGATGATGCACAGCGTGCCCACGGCCTCTCCGCCACTGTAGACCGGATGCCCGGCATAGAAGCGGATATGCGGCTCGCCCGTCACCAACGCGTTGTCGGCAAAACGCGGATCGAGCGCCGCGTCTTCGACCACGAGCAGCGCGCGCGCCTGCACCGCATGGCTGCAGAACGACACCGAGCGCGGGGTCTCCGACGCTTCCAGGCCATGGTGCGACTTGAACCACTGGCGCTTGGCGTCGACCAGCGAAACCAGCGCGATCGGCACGTCGAACGTCATCGCGGCCAGCCGTGTATAGCGGTCGAACCGGGTTTCGGCGGGCGTGTCGAGAATCTGCAATTCGGCCAGCGCGGCAAGGCGGGCCTGTTCAATGAGCATTTGGGTGACGATGATGAAACCTCTTCCATGTTCCGGATTTGGGACGGCGGGGCTGGACGGCCCCGTCGACACGGCGCCGGGTAAGGCGAGCCACGTCGAAATGGTAGCATGCAGTACTGTGCGGAAACTACAGGTTCCGTGCCATGCGTAGCGTGGCGTTGACGCTTTTTTGACAACTTCTCGTGATACATCGGTACAGGCGCGCAACGACCATTCGGCGCTGACCCGATTGGTGGCAAAGTCGTCGTGTCAGCGCTGCCGGAACCCATCGACGGCGCGCCGCCCGAGCGCTGGATCGTCGGTGAAGATTACATCGACGCCGGCGTCGAGATAGGCGCGTATCTCACCGGCGGCGTCTCCCCGCGTGCTTGGTGAGGTGACGGGATGTGCGCGCAACCCGGCCGGCAAAAATGGATTCTCGGGCCGCAGTGTCCATACATGCACCGGCAACCCGGCGGCGTGCGCGGCGCGCACGAACGATGTCGGCGCGCCCAGATTGTCGTTCGCATCGCGCGGTATCACGATGCTCTTGTGCGGCGCCACCACGTCGGCGTAGGTCGCGATCTGCGCCAGGCCCGCCGGCGTGATCATGTCGGCGTATGTCAGGCCCGTGCCGGCGGCCACCGCATCGTACGGCGCCTCGGTCGGTACGCCCACCAGCTGCACCAGGCGGTAGCCGCTCATCGCGCGCAGCGCCTTCAGGTTGCTCACTTCGAACGACTGGATGAACACGGCGGCATCGCGCCCCCGATACCCGTTTGCCATCAGCACGTCGACCACGCGCCGCTCGAGCGGCAGGCCGATGGTCGCGAAATACGTCGAATGCTTCAGTTCCGGCACCAGGCCGATCGTGCGCTTGCGCGTCCGGCTTTCGCGCCCGACCAGGTCGATGATCTCTTGCAGCGTCGGGATGGCGAACTGGCCGTCCCAGGCGGTGTTGGCCGGACGGTTGAGGGGAATGCGTTCGCGCGCGCGCAGCTGTTTGAGTTCGGCCAGCGTGAAGTCTTCGGTGAACCAGCCGGTGATGGCCACGCCATCGATCGTCCTGGTCGTCTTGCGGCTGGCGAACTGCGGCAGCGCGGCGACATCCGTCGTGCCCGAGATCTCGTTCTCGTGGCGCGCCACCAGCACGCCGTCGCGGGTGGCCACCAGATCCGGCTCGACGCTGTCGGCGCCATCCTCGATGGCTTTTTGATAGGCAGCCAGCGTGTGTTCTGGCCGCAGGGCCGACGCACCGCGGTGCGCGACGACGCTCGGCGCGGCGGGCCACGACGGGCCGGGGTTTTTCAGGTCATGCGTGAGGCTGGCGCAGCCGGCAAGCAGAACAAGTGCAAGCGCAGCGCTACCGACACGCGAGCAGGATGGGAAACATGTACGCACTGGATTCTCCGGTTGTCAGCTTGCCGTGCCATGGTCACGATGTTCGGTGACCGCGGCATGACAGCCACTGTCAGGCGGTATCAGGCGGATGGCCCCTTCACCACTGCCTCGATCCGATGGCCGTCGGGGTCGACCAAAAACGCGGCGTAGTAATGCGGGCCGTAGTCCTCGCGCAGACCGGGACCGCCATGGTCGGTCCCACCGGCGCGCAGCCCTGCCGCATGAAACGCGTCGACTGCGGCGCGGTTGGGTGCAGCGAAAGCGATGTGAAAGCCGGGGCCAGGTGCTGATGCTGTGTCGCGCTGCTTGAGGCACAGGATGTCTTCGTCATCGTTCAAGCCGTAGCCAATGGCCTCGTCATCCTCGAAGACGCGCCGGAAACCCAGCGCGCCGAGCGCGCCATCGTAGAAGTGGGCGCTTGCATTCAGGTCGCGCACGCCCAGCGACAGATGGTGAATCATGGGATCTTCCTAGATATCCAGATGTGAAATCAGCAGGCGGCGCGCATCGATGTCGTTCTGGTGATCCTGCCCACCCTCCCCTTGCGCGCCAAGCGAGATCCCGACCGACATGATGTCGATGAGAAGCAGCTGCAGGATGCGCGAGATCATCGACAGGAAACTCGTGCTGTCTTCGCTGTGGTCGACCGCCAGGCACACGCTGGCTTTCTTCGCCAGCGGCGAGCGGCTGGCCGTGATGGCGATGATGGCGGCGCCGCGCGCGCGCGCCGTGTCGACCGCCTCGAGCAGTTCCGGCAACTGCCCGCCGGTGGAAATCGCGATCACCACGTCGCCCGGGCCCAGCAAGCCGGCAGCGAGGTTGAGCAGGTGCGAGTCGCCGTAGGATGCGGCCGGGATGCGAAAGCGGAAGAACTTGTGCTGGCCGTCGAGCGCCACCGCGCGCGCATTGCCCAGCGCGTAGAACTCGACCCGGCGCGCACGCCGCAGCAGCTCGATGGCGCGGTCGATCGCGTGCACGTCGAGCGCATCGCGAAACTTCAGGATCGCCGAGACCGTGTTGTCGATCACCTTGGCCGACAAATCATGCGTGCTGTCGGTTACGCGCACCTGGCTGTGGCGCACGGGGATCGTGCCGGTCAGGCTGCCGGCGAACTTGAGCTTGAATTCGGCCAGGCCCTGGAATCCCAGAGACCGGCAAAAGCGGATTACCGTCGGCTGGCTCACGTCGGCCAGGCGTGCGATCTCGGCGATCGGCTCGGACAGTACCTTGCGTGGATGCTCGATCACGAGCGCGGCCACGCGCTGCTCGGCCGGCGATAACTCGTGCAGCAGTTGCTGCACGCGGTCGGTCAGCGTGTTGGCGCCGCTGCGTCCGCGCAGGTGCTCGGACAGGATCGCCGAGACGCCGTACAGCGCCGGGTTGGGGGTCATGATGATGTAGGTCGGGATCTGGGCGATGTAATCCCGGAAGCGCCCCTTGGCCTCGAAGCGCGCGCGAAACGGCGACTGCGCAAACCAGGCGCCCATGCGCGGCACGATGCCGCCGCCGATGAACATGCCGCCGAAAGCGCCCAGCGTCACGGCCAGGTTCGCGGCCGCGCTGCCCAGCATGCCGGCGAAGGTCTCGAGCACCTCGAGGCACAGCGGATCGTGCGCATCGAGCGCGCCGCCGACGATATCGGCGGTGCTGCGCGGTGGCGCATCGACGCCGTTGCGCTCGGCCAGCGCGCGGTAGATCAGTTCGATGCCGGGGCCGGAGATCAGGCGCTCGTTCGAGACGTGCTTCCATTCGCGCCAGGCGTATTGCAGGATCGCGAACTCGCGCGCGTCGCTGGGTGCGAAGTTGACGTGGCCGCCCTCGCTGCCGAGCGTAACGAAACCGTCGATGGTCGGGATCACGCCCGAGACGCCAAGGCCGGTGCCCGGCCCGAGCACGCCCGCCACGGCATGCGTCTGCGGCGCGCCGCCGCCGATCTGCAGCAGATCTTTCGGCTGGAAGCCCGGCAGCGCCATCGCCAGCGCGGTGAAGTCGTTGACGATCAGGAGCGTCGACAAGCCAAGCGCGCGGCGCACGGCATCGGTCGAGAACTGCCACTCGCGGTTGGTCATGCGAATCAAGTCGCCGCTGATCGGATTGGCCAGCGCAAAGGCCGCGTGGTGGATGCGGCCACCCGGATGCTGCTCGAGGTAGGCGTGCAGCAGCGGGACGATGCCGTCGAAGTCGTCGCAGAGCAGCACCGCGACCTGGCCCAGGACGCCGGGCGCCGTCTCGAGGCCAAGGCGCGCGTGAGTGGCGCCGATGTCGGCCAGCAGGCGCGGGCCGTCGGCAAAGGCGGCGCGCGGGGGTTTGCTTTTCGGGTCAGGGTCTTCCGTCATCGGGCAAGGATAGCATTGAACGAATGGCAAAAGAATGGGTGTGGGGGATGCTGGCAAGCTTGGATTCCCGCCTTCGCGGGAATGACGTGCCGAGGTAGCGGGCCAGAGAACGGTTCGCTAGCCATCGTCTGAAAAACCGTCGTTACCGCGGAGGCGGGAACCCAAGTTCTCACAACGAAGCCCCGAACACAAGATCAGCGCACCAGCCCCTTCAACAGCGCCTTGTGAAACTGCACCGGATCCTGCATCTGCGGCGCGTGTCCCATCTCGGGGAACGTCATCAGGACCGAGCCCGGAATGGCTTGGCGCGTCTTCTCGGCCAGCACCGTGTAGTTGCCCAGCTTTGGCCGGATCTCGGCCGGCGCTGCATCCTTGCCGATCGCGGTCGTGTCCTTCAATCCCATCAACAGGAACGTCGGCGTTTTGATCAGCGGGAACTCATGTACCACCGGCTGCGTGTAGATCATGTCGTAGATGAGCGCCGAGTTCCAGGCCACGACTTCCTTGCCCTTGCCCCGGTACATCCCGACCAGCATCTGCACCCACACTTCGTACTCCGGCTTCCACTGGCCGTTGTAGTAGGTCGTGCGCTCGTACTCGCGCACGCGCTCGGCCGACGTTTTCAGTTCGCGCTCATACCATTTGTCGACGCCCAGCGACGGCACGCCCAGGTTCTTCCAGTCTTCCAGCCCGATCGGGTTGATCATCACCAGCTGGTCGGTGAGCTCCGGATACATCAGCGCGTAGCGCGTGGCCAGCATGCCGCCGGTCGAGTGGCCGATGATGATCGCCTTCTTCACGCCGATCGAGGCCAGCAGCTTGCTGGTGTTATCGGCCAGTTGCTGGAACGTGTACTGGTAGTGCTGCGGCTTGGTCGACTTGCAAAAGCCGATCTGGTCGGGGACCACGACGCGGTAGCCGGCCTGGCTCAACGCATTGGTAGTGCCGGCCCAGGTCGCGCCGCAGAAGTTCTTGCCGTGCATGAGCACCACGGTGCGGCCATTGGGCTTGGCTGGCTTGACGTCCATATACGTCATCTGCAGGTCGACGCCCTGCGATTTGAAACGGTATTGCTGCGTCGGCGCGGGATACGCGAATTCTTCCAGCTCGGCGCCGTAGACTGGCTCAGTGACCAGCGGCTCGGCGGCGGCTTGCGCATGCGCCTGGACAGGGATGAGAGCGAGCGTGAAAGCCGCAGCCGCGACGGCGCGGGCAAGACGTGTAATGACGATCATGGGGGCGGTCGAAAAGTTGACGGAACCGCCAGTCTAGCGCAGTTCGTGACCAATCTGCGCCCCCTTCGAGCCTCAGTCCTGCGCGATCAGCGCGACCTGCGCGGCCGTGGCAAATTGCACCTTGCCGCCCTTGACCACGGCCGTCTTTCCCGTGTACCAGTCGCGCACCGTGGCGCCGTCGCTGAAGACGCCGGCGACGGAAATCGCCACCGGCTCTTTCGTCGACATGTCCAGCGCGACGACCACGCGGTCGCTCACGCCGTTCTGCTCCCATGTGCGCTTGAACGTGTACGGGCTCGAGCCGAGCATCTGGTGCTTGCCGGCGCCAACGGCCGGATGCGCGGCGCGAAAGCGCCCCAACAGCGCCCAGTGCGCGCGGATATCGGCCACGCGGTGCAGGCCGCGATCGGCGTTCGCTGCCAGCTCGTCCCAGTTCATGAACGTGCGCAGGTTGGCGTCGCCCTCGGCGCCGTCGAACTTGAGGATGCGCGCCGTTTCGTCGCCGTAGTAGATCTGCGCCGCGCCGGGCGCCAGCAGCAGCATATTGGCCGACTTGAACGGCTGCTGGCGCAGCGGATCGAACGGGCTGCTGTCGTCGTGCGAGCTGACGTAGTTCAGCACCGAGAAGCCTTTCATCTCGCCGTGCAGGATGGTTGAATATTCCGAGAACACCTGCTCGTACGGGCGCTTGGCGTCGCTGCGCAGGCTGAAGCTGATCATGCTGTCGAAGCCCTGGTCGAGATAGTCGACGAATTCGCCGCCGCCCAGGTCGAACTTGCGTGCGTGCTTGATCTCGTAGTTGTAGACCTCGGACACCATCCAGAACGGCAGCTGGTCGAGACGCTTGGCAGGGTTGGCGCGCTTCCAGTCAGCAAACGCCAGGCTTGCTTCCTGTTTCAGTTCCTTCCACAGGCCAGGCTCGGTGTGCTTGACGGTGTCGGCGCGGAAGCCATCGATGCCGAACTTGCGCACCCAGTCGGCGTGCCACTTCATCAGGTAGTAGCGGGGCGCGCGCGGATAACCGGTGCGCTTGAAGAACGCATCGAGCTCTTTCACTTCGCGCTCGTAGCGTCCTTCTTTCTTCCACTTGGCCACCAGGTGCGGCGGCAGGTCGACCGGCTTGTCGCTGCCGGTATAAAAGTCGGGCAGGTTCGCCACCAGCGTGCAATCCATCGTCGTGCGCGCATCCTTGTAGGTGCACTGCGGACCGGTGCGCACCCACGACGCGGGCCACACCTTGTCTTGCGGCGTGACCGGGCCGGTGTGGTTCATCACCACGTCGAACACGATGCGAATGCCCTTGGCGTGCGCGGTGTCCACCAGCGTGCGCAGTTCGTCCTCGGTGCCGAAGGCGGCGTCGAGCGCCGTGAAATCCCTGGCCCAGTAACCGTGGAAGGCATAGCTCTTGCCGGTGCCTTCATCGGTCGCGCCGTGGATCTGTTCGATCACGGGCGTCATCCAGATCGCGTTCACGCCCAGGTCGGTGAAATACCCTTCCTTGATTTTTGCCGTGATGCCGGCGATGTCGCCGCCCATGAAACCGCGCAGCGGCGCCGCGTCGTCCTTGCGCCCGTATGCCTTGTCGTTGGCCGGGTTGCCGTTGTTGAAGCGGTCCGTCAGCAGGAAGTAGACGGTCGCGTTCTCCCAGACGAACGGCTTGCCGGCAGGCGCCGGGCCGGGCAACTGGGCGCTGGCCGGCGACATTGCGCCGAAGGCAAGCAGCATGGCGGTGGCAAGGACGGGTAGTTTCATGCGGGGTTCCTGTGTAGTGGATGCGTCAGGTGACGACGGTGGGTTCGCTGCGGCCGGTGCGCTGGCGCAGGTTGGACAAGCGCTCGGCCAGGTCGATCAGGCCCTGCAGCGCCGCCTGCGTTTCCAGGTTGTGGCGCGCCGGATCGGCTTCGTAGCGTTCGAGATAGACGCGCACGGTGGCGCCTTCGGTGCCGGTGCCGGACAGCCGGAACACGATGCGCGAGCCGTCAACCATGATGATGCGGATGCCCTGCTTGGTGGAGACCGAGCCGTCGACCGGGTCGGTGTAGGCAAAATCGTCGGCCAGCGCAATAGGATGACCATCCAGCGTTTTGCCCGCCAGTTCGGGCAGTTGCGCGCGCAGCGCGTCCATCATGGCGTTGGCGGCGGTGGCATCCACCGCTTCATAGTCGTGGCGCGAATAATAATTGCGGCCGAAACGGGCCCAGTGCGCGGCCAGCAGCTGTTCGACCGTCTCGCCGCGCACGGCCAGCAGATTAAGCCAGAACAGCACGGCCCACAGGCCATCCTTTTCGCGAATGTGGAACGAGCCGGTGCCGTAGCTCTCTTCGCCGCACAGGGTCACGAGGTTCGCATCCATCAGGTTGCCGAAGTACTTCCAGCCGGTGGGCGTTTCGAAGCACGCGATGCCCAGGGCCTCGGCCACGCGGTCGGCGGCCATCGAGGTGGGCATCGAGCGCGCGATCCCGGCGATGCCGTCCGCGTAGCCCGGCGCCACGGTGGCGTTGGCGGCGATGATGGCCAGGCTGTCCGATGGTGTCACCGCGATGCCGCGACCCACGATCATGTTGCGGTCGCCGTCGCCGTCGGAGGCGGCGCCGAAGTCCGGTGCATCTGGCGCGGCCATCGCGGCGATCAGCTCATGGGCATTGACGGGGTTCGGATCCGGATGGCCGCCGCCGAAGTCTTCGCTCGGCACGCCGTTGACGACGGTGCCGGCCGGCGCGCCGAGGATGCCTTCGAGGATCGTGCTGGCGTACGGGCCGGCCACCGCGTGCATGGCGTCGAAGCGCATCGAAAAGCCGCTCGCGAACAGGCCGCGGATCGCGTCGAAATCGAACAGGCGGCCCATCAACTCGGCATAGTCGGCGACCGGGTCGATCACCTCGATCACCATGTTCTCGAGGCGCGTCGTGCCCAGCACGTCGAGATCGACGGCCGGCGCATCGCTGATGCGGTACTGCGTCACCGTCTGCGTGTGCGCGAAGATCGCGTCGGTGATTTTCTCGGGGGCCGGGCCGCCATTGTCGATGTTGTACTTGATGCCGAAGTCGCCATCCGGCCCGCCCGGATTATGGCTGGCCGAGAGCACGATGCCGCCCTGGGCCGCATGCTTGCGGATCACGCAGCTCACGGCAGGCGTGGACAGGATGCCGCCCTGCCCCACCAGCACGCGCTCGACGCCATGGGCCGCGGCCATGCGCAGGATGGTCTGGATCGCGTCGCGGTTGAAGTAGCGGCCATCGCCGCCGACGACTAGGTGACGGCAGGCGCCCTCGCCCAGCGTCAGGAAGATCGACTCGACAAAGTTCTCGAGATAGCCGGGCTGCTGGAACTCGGTGACTTTCTTGCGCAGCCCCGACGTGCCGGGCCGCTGGCCGGCGAACGGGGTGGTCGCGACGGTCTGGATGGTCATGCTCTCTCCTGTCAAAAGTAATCGTCCACAACATGGTCGGACAGTGCCGACAATGTTGATAAAACGTTACGATACGACAGACGCCTGATTTGCGGCGCGCATTCGCGCTATAAATTTCACACGGCGGCCTTGACCGGCGCCGCCTTGTCCGTCACCAGAAGGGTCAGCAGCGCGGCGACGAGCATGCAGGCGCCGCCAAGCACCAGCGTCAATACCGCGTGGCCGCCGAACAGGTGCTTGGTGACGAAGCCGAGCAGCAGGCCGCTGACGATCTGCGGGATCACGACGAAGAAGTTAAACAGGCCCATGAAATACCCCATGCGCTTGGCCGGGAGCGAGCCGGCCAGGATCGCGTACGGCATCGTCAGGATCGACGCCCAGGCGATGCCGATGCCGATCATCGGCACGACCAGCATCTGCTTGTCGGTGATGAGGAACACGCTGGCCAGGCTCAGGCCACCGATGGTGAGGCACGTCGCGTGCACGATCTTGCGACTGGTGGCGCGGGCGAACACCGGCAGGATGAACGCGGCCAGCGCCGAGACGCCGCTGTACACGGCGAACATGATGCCGACCCAGCTGCCGGCGTCCTGGTAGGCGGCCGACTGTGCATCGGTGGTGCCGTAGACGGTGTCGGCAATCGCGGTGCCGGTGTAGATCCACATCGCGAACAGCGCGATCCAGGTAAAGAACTGCACGAACGCCAGTTGCACCATCGTGCGCGGCATCTTGGCGAAGCCGCCGAAGATTTCGCCGATGGCCACGCCCACGCTGCGCGAGGCGGCGCGCTCTTTCTTGAACGCCTCCATGTCGGGCGGCGGCAGTTCGTCGGCGAACACCACGGTCCAGGTCACGGCCAGGAAGAACACGAGGCCGCCGGCGTAGAACGCGTAGCGCACCGTATCGGGGATCACGCCGCCGACGACGGCGTTCGACACGCCCAGGCTTTCGAAGAAGGTCGGCAGCAGTGACGCGATCACCGCGCCGCAACCGATGAAGAAGGTCTGCATCGCGTAGCCGGCGGTCTGCTGCGACGGATCGAGCTTGTCGCCGACAAAGGCGCGGAACGGCTCCATCGACACGTTGATCGCGGCGTCCATCATCCACAGCACGGCCACGGCCATCCACAGCGCCGTGGAGTTCGGCATCAGGAACAGGGCAATGGCGGCCAGCACGGCGCCGACGAAGAAGAACGGCCGGCGACGGCCCCACTTCGGGTGCCAGGTGTTGTCGCTCAGGTAGCCGACGATCGGCTGCACCAGCAACCCGGTGACCGGTGCTGCGAGCCAGTAGAGGGAAAAGTTTTCGGGGTCGGCGCCGAGGGTGGCGAAAATGCGGCTGGTATTGGCGTTTTGCAGCGCGAAGCCGAACTGGATGCCGAAGAAACCGAAGCTCATGTTCCACAACTGCCAGAACGACAGGCGCGGCTTGAGCACGATCGATTGCATATCCATGGGTGTCCCTAATCTGGCCCGCCGAAAATACGGGCTATGTTATCTATATCTGTAGCAAAATAACATGAGGGTATGCGAGTGTCAATCGTGACTATCCCATAGAGAGACTGGGCGACGGTTCAGTGGTGCGGATGGGGTTTTGTAGTCAAACAACAGTGGCAAAAAGCTGACGCGACCCCAGACCGCCACCCCAAAAACGTCGTTCCCGCGGAGGCGGGAACCCAAGTCCGTTGTGCGGCCACTTACAGTTGATGTAGTGGCGGCACGAAGAAACTTGGGTTCCCGCCTGCGCGGGAACGACGTGCTCAAGTACGTAGAGAAAGGGTTAGTCCTTGCTGCTCTCACCCTTGCGATGCGGCTTCTTGCCCGGCATCGGCTTGTCGGTCACGCGGCGGTCGGCGCCGCTTTTCGTGAACGGCTTCTTGGCGCCGGGCGCCGCCACGGCTGGCGTTTCGCCATCGCGCGTGATTGCCAGCTGGCGGCCGGCGACCCAGATCGACTTGAGCTGCGTGAACAACTCGGCCGGCATGTCCGACGGCAGGTCCAGCGTCGAATAATCGTCATAGATCTCGATGCGGCCGATGTGCTTCGACGGGATGTTCGCCTCGTTGGCGATCGCGCCGACGATATTGCCCGGCTTGGCGCCATGGGCAAAGCCCACTTCGATGCGGAACGTCGCCATGCCTGGCTCCGGGTCGCGCAGTACGCGCTCTTTCTTGAAGCCCGGCTCGCGCGCAGGGCGCGCCGGACGCTCTTCCCAGTCGCCACGTGGTGCGCGCTCGTGGCTGCCGCCAAATTCGCGCTGCGACGGCATGCTTTCGGGACGCGTCTCGCGGTCTGGTTTGGTCAGCAGCAGCGGCTCGTCGCCGCGCGCCATCTTGGCCAGTGCGGCGGCGATGTCGATCGCCGGCACGTTGTCGTCGCGCTCGACGTCTTCGATCAGGGCGCGGAAGACTTCGAGGTTGCCTTCGGCGAGCGTGGCGCGGATCTGGTCCTTGAAACGCGTCATGCGCACTTCGTTGACGGCTTTCACGGTCGGCAGTTCAAGTGGCGAGACCGGCTGGCGGGTAGTGCGTTCGATCAGCTTGAGCAAGCTGCGCTCGCGCGGGGTGATGAACAGGATCGCTTCGCCGCTGCGGCCCGCGCGGCCGGTACGGCCGATGCGGTGGGTGTAGCTCTCGGGATCCGATGGCACGTCGTAGTTGATGACGTGGCTGATGCGCTCGACGTCGAGGCCGCGCGCGGCGACGTCGGTCGCGACCAGGATGTCGATCTTGCCGCGCTTGAGGTTATCGATCGTGCGCTCGCGCTGCTGCTGGGCGATGTCGCCGTTGATGGCAGCGGCCGAGAAACCGCGCGCCTGCAGCTTGGTCGCCAGTTCTTCGGTGCCGAGCTTGGTGCGCGCGAAGATGATCATGCCGTCGAATGCTTCGGCTTCCAGGATGCGGGTCAGCGCGTCGAGCTTGTGCATGCCGGCCACCAGCCAGTAGCGCTGGCGGATATTGTCGGCGGTGCCGGTCTTGGCCGCGACCGTGATCTCTTGCGGCTCGCGCAGGTAGGTCTTGGCGATGCGCTTGATCGCTGGCGGCATCGTGGCCGAGAACAGCGTGGTCTGGCGCGTGGCCGGGGTCTTTTGCAGAATCTGCTCGACGTCGTCGATGAAGCCCATGCGCAGCATTTCATCGGCTTCGTCCAGCACCAGCGTGGTCAGCTTCGACAGGTCGAGCGAGCCCTTCTGGATGTGATCGATGACGCGGCCTGGCGTGCCGACGACGACGTGGACACCACGGCGCAGCGACGACAGTTGCGGGCCGTAGCTCTGGCCGCCATAGATCGGCAGCACGTGGAAACCCTTGATGTGGGCGGCGTAGCTCTGGAACGCTTCGGCGACCTGGATCGCCAGTTCACGCGTCGGCGCGAGCACCAGCGCTTGCGGCGCGGTCTGCTTGACGTCGATGTTCGACAGGATCGGCAGCGCGAAGGCCGCGGTCTTGCCGGTACCGGTCTGGGCCTGTCCCAACACGTCGCGCCCTTCCAGCAACAGGGGAATGGTGGCTGCCTGGATCGGCGACGGCGTTTCGTATCCGACGTCTTTCAATGCTTTCAGGACAGGCGCCGAGAGATTGAGGTCGGAAAACGATGGGATTGGGGTGTCTGACATAGAGGAAGTTGCTCTTAATAGTAGGTACGAAAGCGACAGTTTATACCGTTGCCTCGTTAGGGGCGCGAAATTGCAGGGACGCAACGGTTAAACCGCTGAATCCGAAAAATGAAAAATGCCCTTGCAGGCGCACCTGCAAGGGCATTGGCGACTTGGGCAGCACCGCATCGAGCAGCGCCACCATCGCGAAAATACCGGATTACAGCTTGTAGTTCAGGCCGAACAGCATCTGGCGGCCATACTTGGCGTAGCCACGTGGACGGTCTTCGGTGCCGGCGTAGCTGCGGAAGGCGGTGTCGGTCAGGTTGTTGACCTGGAACAGCACGGACAAACCTTCGACTTGCTTGAAGTCATAACCCAATTGCAGGTCGACTACTTTATCAGCTTTTACGTAAGTCAGCTCGGTTGCACCGCCAATTCCGCCAATTTCACCCACAAAATCGCTGCGATAGCGCTGGCTGACGCGGGCCGAGAAGCCATTTTTCTCGTAATACGCCGTCACGTTGAACACGCGCTTGGACAGGCCCGGCAGCGGGATCGCGAGGCTGCCGAAGCGCTGGTCGACGATCGAGATTTCGCTGTTGGTGAACGACGCGTTGGCCGTGATGCCGAAGCCGTCGAGCATCGGGTGGATCATGTCGAGCGGGGTCGACGCGGCAAATTCCAGGCCGCGCAGGCTGCCGCCCTCGCCGTTGCGAGGCTGCGTCAGGGTGCCGATATTGGTCAGCGCACCCTGCAGGTTGAACTCCGAGAAGTCATTCGGCACGGTCACGTTATAGATGTACGAGGACAGGTCCTTGTAGAAACCGGCAGCCGAGATATAGCCCTTGTTGCCGAAGTATTTCTCGTACGACAGGTCGACCTGCTTGGCGCGCCATGGGTCCAGTTGGGCATTACCGCCGTTGCCCCATGGGGTGCCGGTGGTCTGCGCGGTCAGGCCCACTTCCAGGGCCGCGTTCAGCTGGTTCAGCTTGGCGCGGGCCAGCGTCTTGCCGGCGCCGAAGCGCAGGAATTGCTGGTCAGGCAGGCTCCACGCCAGGTTGATGCTTGGCAGGTAGTCGGTGTACTTCTTGCCGTCGGTCTTCGGTACCAGGTCGGCGAACGGCCAGGCGCGCAGCGTGTTCGCGGTCGAGCTCTGGTCGGTTTCAATGACTTGCATGCCGATATTGCCGCGCAATGGCATCGACATCAGTTCGGTGTCGATGTTCAACTTGGCGTAACCGGTCTTGACCTTCTCTTCGATCGACCAGTTCTTGGTCGCGCCCCATGGCACCAGCACGGCCGGCGTGAACGGGCCGAAGTTGTTGGCGAGCACCGCGTCGATATCCCAGCTCAGGCTGTTTTGCAGGCCGTACAGGCCTTGCGAACCGTTGATCACGCCAGGCGCGAAGGTGCCGGCGCCGATTTTCGAGAAGCCCGTTTCCAGGTGCTCTTTTTCTTTTTCGCGCTTGGAGTAGTTGAAGCCCAGCTCCAGGCTGCGGAAGTGCGCGTTGTCGAACTTGCGCTCGATGCTCGTGCGGAACGAGGTCATCTTGTCGGTCATGTTCGGGGCATTGACATAGCCTTCGCCGAACTGGCCGCCAATGGCGATCTGCGACGGATCGTCGTAGCTGCCGGTCAGGGCCAGGGTTGGGATCGTGCCGCCGTTGTAGCTGTAGTTCAGCGTCTGGCGCGCGGCGCGGCCGGCGTTGATCTCGATCAGCTGTTCCTTGTGATCGGCCTTCGAGCGACTGATGTCGACGATGCCGACCCAGTCGCCGGTCGTGTAGCGGTTGTTCCAGCCGAATGCGGTCAGCTTGTCGTCGCGCGTCTGGCGGTTGTTCCGCACGACCGGATTGACGTTGTTGGCGGTGCCACTGATCATCGTGCCGTTCACGACGGTCGGGTTCGAGAAGCGTACTTCGCCGTCATCCTTGAGCGGCATTTCGATGCCGCGGCGAATTTCTTCCTGGTCGAAACGCGAGTGGTACACGTCGAGCGTCGAGCTGAAGTTGCGGTTTGGCCGCCATTCGAGCACACCCATCAGGCCATCGCGCACCTGGTTGCCGGTAATGGCCATCGACTTCATGCCTTTTGGCACTTTGACGGTCGAGCCGGGCACGACATTGGTGTCGTCCACCCAGTCCCACGTTTCAAACTGTTGACCGACGTTCGGCTTGTCTTGACGTGCGTAACCGATTGCCACACCGATCGTGCGGTTGGCGAACTGGTCGATATACGAAGCGCTGACGCGGCTGCCGGTGTCGGGCGAGCCGGCGCTGATTTCGCCTTTGGAATTCTTTTCGCCGCGCACATTGACGGTCACGACGCGTTCGCGCAGCGACAGCGGCTTGATGGTCTGCAGGTCGACCGTGCCCGACAGGCCCTGGCCAATCACGGCGGCGTCGCCGGTCTTGTACACGGTGACTGCGCTGATCAGTTCAGATGGATACTGGTCGTATTCGACGGTACGGTCCGAGCTGGTGGTGACTTGTTCGCGGCCGTTGAGCAGCGCGGTCGACAGGTCGCCCGAGGTGCCGCGGATGCTGATCGACTGGGCTTGACCGTTGACGCGCTGGGCCGACAGGCCCGGCAGGCGGGCCAGCGATTCGGCGATCGACACGTCCGGCAGCTTGCCGATGTCTTCCGACGAGATCGCTTCGACGATGCCGGTCGATTCGCGCTTGACGGCAATCGCGTCCTCGATGGCACGGCGGATACCGGTAACGGTCACGGTGGCAACTGGCACGTCGCCGGTTGCGGCGGTGTCAGTCGTGGCGGCGGTCTGCGCCTGCGCGCTGCCGGCCATGATGGTGACGAAGATGGCGCACCCGGCGGCCACTGGGCTCAGCTGGAATGTGGAACGCTTGTTGGCGAAATTTTTCATGATCTCCTCAGAACGACGTAATTTCCCGCGAGCAGCTTTTACCGCCTTATCCGGGACTTTGTTATGGCACGCCTCAACAGCAACGCTGGGCGGGATTCTGTATTAAAACTAGATGCACTGTCAACGGGAGTGTATTGCTGTTGTGCGCGGGATATAGTCCTGAACATATTCATTTAAAAACAATTAGTTACGATATATGAATGCATTATGCCATCCTGACAAAGCTGTGTAGTCCGGCTACAAACGCTCTAAAAAGCAACGAATCAACCGCAAATTCACCAAATCGGTGCGCCGGATGTAGTAAAACCTTCACCCCCTGGTTGACGCCCTGTAACTTCACTACAGAAATTTGGCATTTTTACAACAGGCGAAAAAAATCCCCCGGAAGCCTGGAGGCTGCCGGGGGATTCCTGGAAGTGAAACGCTGCTACACAGCCAGTTCGATCATCAGAACTTGTAGTTCGCGCCGAACTGGTAGGTGCGGCCGTACTCGACGCGACGGGTGATCGAATTGCTGTCGTTCGTGTATTCCTGGTACGGCGCGTTGTTCCAGTTGTTGGCCTGGGCAAACACCGACAAGCCCTTGGCGAAGCCCGACTGGATTTCATACGACAGCTGGAAGTCGACGATGGTCTCGCCCTTCACGAACGTGTACTGCAGCGTGTCCGAAAAGTCCGGCGACTGGCCCAGGAAGTCCGAACGCTTGCGCGCTGCGGCGGCGATCTGGAAGCCGTTCTTCTCGTAGTACAGGCGCAGATTGCTCACCTTGCGCGACAGGCCCGGCAGTGGAATCGACTGCGCCGAGGTCTGCACGTTGCCAAAACCCAGGGCCGGGATATCGATCGCCGAGCTGGTGTTCGAGTAGTTGGCCATGATGCCGAAGCCGTCCAGCCAGTCGCTCGCCATGTTCAGCGGAATGTTCACGGCCAGCTCGTAACCCTTGATGCTGCCGCCTTCGCCGTTTTCAGGGCGGTTCAGTACGCCAATGGTCGAGCCGGTGAAGTCGCCGGTGGTCGGCAGCGGCGTGGTCGAGGTTGCCCATGGCGCGAAGTCGTATTCCGACGGCGTGCGCAGGATGAAGGTGTCGAGCTTCTTGTAGAACACGGCCGCGCTGACGTAGCCCTTCTTCGCGAAGTACTTTTCGTACGACAGGTCGAACGCCTTGGCCTTGAACGGTTGCAGCTGCGGATTGCCGCCGCCGCCGCTCAGGAACGGATTGGTCACGCCGGTGTTGACGCCAAAGCCGATTCCGCCGCGCAAGTCGTCCAGGTTTGGCCGCGACAGCACCTGGGCCAGGCCCATGCGCAGCACCTGGTCGTTCCTCAGGTCGAACGACAGGTTCAGGCTTGGCAACACGTCCCAGTAGCTGGCGCCATCGACGACGCGCACGGCCGGACACGCATCGGCAGTTTCGCCGGTGCAGTTGCCGCTGTTGTAGCCGCCGCCCGTTTGTTTCGTGTGCACGAACTGGGTGCCGACGTTGCCGCGGTATTCGAAGCCGAACAGCTCACCATTGAGGTCGCCCATCAGGTAGGCGGTCTGGACGGTTTCTTTCACATCCCAGAACTTGGTCAGGATGTCGGCATTGATTTTCGTGGCCAGCTGGTACACGGTACCGAGCGAGCCGGATGGATTCCACGAGGCGATCGGGATACCGGTGGTGCCGGCAACGGCCGTGCCCGTGCCTGGCATCGGCAACGCGGCAAACTGGGCGCCGCCCAGGATCTCGAGGCGGCCTTCTTCGCCGCTGCGTGCTTTTTCGCGGTCGGTGAAGTTGTAGCCGAACTGCACGGCCGACATCGGGCCCCACTCCACCGGACGCTTGGCGTTCAGGCGGATCGACTTGAGTGTGTCTTCCACATACGGCTGGGCCAAGTAACCGGCCTGCGGCAGGATGTTGGTGGCGGTGCCCGACCAGCCGTTCACGTCGGTCAGTTGCGCGACGGCACGATCCGAATAGTTCAGGCCGGTGCGCCAGGCGACGTCGGTGAAATTGCCGCCATTGAAGCCCGACCACGAGATCGTGTCCAACGGGCTGGCATTGCCCGGCAGGCCGGCGGTGGTTTCGTAGCGCGCGCTCAGCTTGGTCGCTTTCGACCAGGTGATGTCCGCGCTGGTGCTCCATTCGCCCAGTTTGAGCTCGTTCTTCCAGCCGACCGTTTTCAGGTCATCTTCCGACGTTTCGACGTGGTTGCGCACCACGCCCTTGTAATTGGTCAGCGTGCCGCTGGTAGCGATGCCGTTCTGCACGACGACGTCCTGCAGCACGCCGGCCGGGTCATACAGGCCCGACGTGTTCGAGCCGACCGCGCCTTCGAAGCCGCTGCGCTTCAGGCCCGTCTCGCCAGCCGAATAGAACAGGTCGAGGGTCGAACGGAAATCACGGTTGGGGCGGAACTGCAGCGACATGAAGGCGCCGTCACGCTTGTGCGACGTCGATTCGGTGTCGGCGGTAAAGCCCAGCGGCACCAGCACATTCTGGCCGTTGTACGGCAGCGCCGCGGTGTTGCCGCCCCAGGCGTCGAACTTGCGCTGCTCGCCGCCGGTTTCGTCGTACGAGGTGATGCCCAGCGCGATGCCGAACTTGCGGTCGGCAAACTGGTCGATGTACGAGAACGAGACGCGGTCGCCATCGCCTTCTTCGGCGGTGCGCACGCCCAGGCGGCTCTTCTTGTAGTTGGCGGCGATCACGCGCTTGCCGAAGTCGAGCGGCTGCACGGTCTTCAGGTCGATGGTCGCAGCCAGGCCCTGGCCGATGACGCTTGCGTCCGGCGTCTTGTAGATCACGACGCCGCCCATCAGTTCGGATGGGAACAGGTCGAATTCAGGGTTGCGGGCATTGCCGGTCGAGGCCATTTCGCGGCCATTGAGCAGCGTGCCGTTGAAGCTTGGCGACAGGCCGCGCACCGAGATTTCGGAGGCGCGTCCCGAACCGCGGCTGCGCTGGGCGGTCACGCCCGGCAAGCGCGCGATCGATTCGGCGACGGACGTGTCCGGCAACTTGCCGATGTCTTCGGCCGAGATCGCTTCAACGATCGAGTTCGAATTGCGCTTGATCGAGATTGCGGCTTCGATGCCGGTGCGGATGCCGGTGACCGTGACGGTCGAGACCGCGTTGCCGGGGAAGACAGCAGGCGCGGCGGCAGGCGCAGGGGCGACGACGGCGGCTTCTGCCGGGGTCTCGACCGTGGCGGCGCTGACTGGCGTATTCGGTGCAACAGGGGTGGCTTCTTCGCTGCCCGAGGCTTGCGCGTAAACATTGCCAGCCATGACCGACAGCAGCACGGCGCAGCCGGCGGCAAACGGGTTCAGCGGGAATGCGAAAGTGGCTGCGGTGCGACGGGCGCGGGTGGCCCGAATGGCGATGGCTTTCATGTGTCTCCTCGATTGACTTTTTATCAGCCCGCCGCACAAGCGCCGAACCGTATGTATCGAGAATGATGGCAGCTTTGCGCGCCTAAAACATCGAGCACGTTGTACTTGGACTACAGATTTAATGCCAGGAGGCGACATTCGCACCGAATCTGAAGGCAATCTGAAGATTCGCGGCGACCGCCCCAGTAGGCGCAAGCCGATTACACGCCTCGCGAATGATTGTTGTGCGCCGGGGTTTATAGTAATCTCCCGCCAACACAACAATATCCAGCCACATCGATTTCTCGGCCCTGCCAATCCTGTAGTCCGACTACGCGCAGGCTGAACAGAACGACCTGGCTCTACAGATCATGAGACAACTCCTCGCCACCATCGTGCTCGGCAGCGCTTCGCTTGCCGCTTTCGCCCAGGCTCCAGCCATCGACCGCATGGAGCCGCCGTTCTGGTGGGCCGGCATGCATGACAACAAGGTGCAGTTGATGGTGCATGGCGAGGCGATTGCCGACCTGACGCCGACGCTGAACTACCCCGGCGCGCGCATCGCGACTGTCACGCGCACGCCAAACCGCAACTACCTGTTCATCGACCTCGTGCTCGACCCGAAGGTTGCGCCAGGCAGCTTCGACATCACGTTTACCGGCGCCGGCCGCACGGCCACGCACACGTACCGCCTGCTGGCGCGCGAGCCGGGCTCCGCCACGCGCCAGGGCTTCTCGAGCAAGGACGCGATCTACCAGATCATGCCGGACCGCTTCGCCAATGGCGACCCGTCCAACGACAATGTCGCCGGCATGCTCGACAAGGCCGACCGCAAGGGTGGCCTGGGCCGCCACGGTGGCGACATCCAGGGCGCGATCAATCACCTCGATTACATCGCGGGCATGGGCTTTACGCAGCTGTGGCCGACGCCGCTCATCGAAAACAATGGGCCGGGCTACTCGTACCACGGCTATGCGGCGACCGACCTGTACAAGATCGACCCGCGCTACGGCAGCAACGAGGATTTCGTGCGTCTCTCGACGGAGGCTGGCAAGCGCGGCATCGGCATCATCCAGGACGTGGTGCTGTCGCACATCGGCTCGCACCACCGGTGGATGAAGGATCTGCCGGCGCCGGACTGGATCAACTACGACAACAAGTTCGTGCCGACGCAGCACTACCACACGGCGGTGCAGGACCCGTACGCGTCGAAGGAAGACGCCGACAACTTCACGCGCGGCTGGTTCGTCAAGAGCATGCCCGACCTGAACCAGTCCAATCCGCTGCTGGCCAACTACATCATCCAGAACAATATCTGGTGGATCGAATACGCGAAGCTGTCGGGCCTGCGCATCGACACCTTCGGCTATTCGGACAGCGCGTTCCTGTCCGAGTACACCCGCCGCATCATGGCGGAATACCCGAACCTGAACCTGGTCGGCGAAGAATGGAGCACCAAGGTGCCGGTCGTGGCGCGCTGGCAGCGCGGCAAGGTCAACTTCGACGGCTACCGCGCGTACACGCCAAGCCTGATGGACTTCCCGGTCGCCGAAGCGATGCGCACCGCGCTGGCCGACAAGGAAGGCGGCAACGTGTTTGCCGACGTGTACGAGACGCTGTCGCTCGACTACCTGTATCCGGAACCGGGCAACCTGGTGCTGTTCGCGGACAACCACGACATGTCGCGCATCTACAGCGTCGCCGGTGAAGACTTCGACAAGTACAAGATGGCGATGGTGTTCATGATGACGGCGCCGCGCATTCCCCAGTTCTATGTGGGCGACGAGCTGCTGTTTACCAGCCCGACCAAGAACCGCGACGATGCCAGCTACCGCGTCCCGTTCCCGGGCGGCTGGGCCGGCGACAAGGTCAATGCCTTTACCGGCGTGGGCCTGAAGGACAAGCCGCGCGCGGCGCAGGCATTCGTGCGCAAGCTGACCAACTGGCGCAAGGGCCAGCCGGTGATCCACAGCGGCCGCATGATGCATTACGGGCCCCAGAACAATACGTACGTCTACTTCCGCTATAGTGGAAACGGCAGCGAGGGCAAGAAGGTGCTGGTGGCGTTCAACAACAACGCCAAGGAGATGACACTCGATGTCGACCGCTTCCGCGAAATGCTCACAGGCGTCAACAGCGGCGTGGATGTCTTGACCGGCAAGACGTTCGACCTGCGCTCCAAGCTGACCCTGGCGCCGCGCGCGTCGGTGATTCTGGAACTCGAGGCGCCACGATGAAGCGCAGCGCGATCGCACTGGCCGCCCTCTTCGCCTGTGGCGGAGTAGAGGCGCAACTGCAGGCGCAGACCGACGCGCCGTTGTTCGTGCGCGGCGCCTTCAATGGCTGGGGCACGGCCGATGCGCTGGCGCCGCAAGGCAAAGGGATCTACCAGGCCGACGTCAAGGTAGCGCCGGGCAACCACGCCTTCAAACTCGGCAGCGGCGACTGGGCTGCCGAGTGGGTGATCGATCCGGACAAGAGCGTCAACGTGGCGCCCGGCGAGACCCACGTTCTGCAGCGCCAGTCGGGGCCGGAGACGTTCCTGTTCGTGCGCACGTCGGGCACCTACCGCTTCACGCTCGACGCGAGCGATCCAGCCAGGCCGGCGCTGAAGGTCACGCGCATTGCAGACGCGAATAACGCCAACGCGCCCGATCCGCATGCCGGCCATGCCGTTGCCGTGACCGAAGCGTGGCCGACCTGGGACGGCAAGGCGGAAACCGTGCGCTACTCGACGCCGGACGCGAATGCGCCCCTGCGCCAGTACGTCCAGTCGAGCACCATGAGCTTGCGCGATCCCGGCCCGCAGCACGTGCAGTATGCCGAGCAGGATGGCCTGCCGCGCGCCCGTACCGGCAACCTCGCCTTCGACGCGCTGTTCGCGCTGGCCGGCGCCGAGATGCGGCTCAATTCAGTCAGCCAGATCAAGGACGGCAACTACAACGGCGGTAACGCGATCGATTGCGACTGCTTTTCCACCGGCGAGAAGTGGGCGTATGTGTGGACGCGCGACCTGTCGTATGCGGCCGACCTGGGCCTGGCCCTGCTCGACCCGCAGCGCGTGCGCAATTCGCTCGACTTCAAGCTCTCGGGCTGGCGCGATGGCGTCACGCCGGTGACGCAGATCCCCGCTTCGGCCGATGGCTTGCAGATCGTGCAGGACACCGGCAGCGGAGGCAGCTGGCCGGTGAGCACCGACCGCCTGACGTGGGCGGTTGCGGCCGAAGAAACGCTGCGCACGCTGCCGGCCGCCGAGCGCGCGCCGTTCGCGCAGAAGGCATTGGCGGCGCTGTCGAACACGATCGAGATCGATCGCGTGGCGGCGTTCGACGCGGCCACCGGCCTGTACACGGGCGAAGAATCGTTCCTCGACTGGCGCGACCAGAGTTACGCGGCGTGGATGCCGGGCGACCTGGCGTCGATGGCAAGTTCCAAGGCGCTGTCGACCAATGTCGTGATGTTCCAGGCCTTGCAACTGGCGGCGAAGCTGGCGCGCGAACAGGGCAATGTGACCAAGGCCGATCGCTATGCACGCTGGGCCCTCGATCTGAAACACGCGATCAACACCGAACTGTGGCTGGCCGACGAGGGCATGTACAGCAGCCTCACGGCCGGTCACCTGGACGGCGCGCCGCTGCACAAATTCGACTGGCTCGGCCAGGCGCTGGCGATCGTCAGCGGCGTGGCCGATGCACAGCAGACGGCATCGATCCTGGCGCGCTATCCGCACGGGCCGATGG
Source organism: Massilia aurea (assembly GCF_040790145.1). Taxonomy (GTDB): domain Bacteria; phylum Pseudomonadota; class Gammaproteobacteria; order Burkholderiales; family Burkholderiaceae_D; genus Telluria; species Telluria aurea_C. Next base: position 158,202 of record NZ_JBFMMP010000008.1, on the reverse strand, counting down.
GCGCGCCGGTGATCTGGCCGCAGCAGATCGGCGCGCCGGTGTACCACAACCGGGCCATCTGGCCCTTTGTCACGGCGTACGGCTTGCGCGCCGCGGTGCACGGCAACAATGCGGCGGTGGCCGATGCCGCGTATCAGACACTGATGCGCGGCGCGGCAGTGAACCTGTCGAACATGGAAAACCTCGAGTGGCTGTCGGGGCAACCGTTGCTGCTGGATGAAAAGACGCCGGGCTTGAGTGGCCCGGTGATCAATTCGCGCCGTCAGTTGTGGTCCGTCGGCGGGTACCTCGGCATGGTGGTCGAGAACGTGTTCGGCGTGAGCGCGCTCGATGATGGCATCGCGCTGCGTCCGTTCGTGACCGCGAAGCTGCGGCGCGAGACGTTCGGCGACGCCAGCGAGATCGCGCTGCATGACCTGCGCCTGCACGGCAAGCGCATCGACGTGGTGCTGCGCCTGCCGCCAGCGGCGAAGGGCGATGGCTTTCACCGGGTCGAGCGCATCGTCGTCAACGGCAAGCCGGTCACGGACACGCTGCGCACGCGCGACCTGCTCGCTGCAAATCGCATCGAGATCACCTTGGGCAAGCTCGTTCCCGGCAATGGGACGATCCGCCGCGTGACGGCCAGTCCGTATGAAGAATCGCCCGTTACGTTCGGACCGCGCGAACCGCTGATCGAGGCGCTGGCACGCCAGTCGCCGGGCGCTGTGGCGTTGACGATCGGCGCCAATGGCAATGGCGCGAACGTGACTTACCGCGTCTACCGCGACGGCACGCTGGTGGCCGACAAGCTGCCGGCCGGCGCATGGATCGACAAGCGGGCCGGCGTGGCCTCGTGCTACGCCGTGGAAGCGCGTTTCGCCGACAGCGGCAATGCCAGCCACCACAGCCAGCCGCGCTGCGCCGATGCGGGCGTCGAAATTGGCGTGACCGACCCGCGCGTGACGTCGAACCTGACGGCTACCGCACCGGATGCGCGCTTCGCCCTGCCGGCCTTGCGCGACTGGGGCCGGCCGCAAGACCGCTTCGCCGTCGATGGCATTCGCATCGATGGCGCAGGCGACTATCGGGTGCAGGTGCGCTACCACAATGGCGCGAACCAGGTGAACCTGGGGATCAGCGGCGGCGTGAAGTGGCTGGCGCTCAAGGACCATGCCGGCAAGGTGGTGGCGCAGGGTGTGATCCAGCTACCGCACGCGCCGCTGTTCAAGGGCGCGACGCCGACCGTGTACTCGACGCCGCTGGCAGCGCGCTTGAAAGCAGGCAGCTACCGCCTGGAGATGACGGACTTCTACAATATGAGTTATCTGGAGAGTAACCGCACCTTCACGGGCGCGGGTGGGGGCAAGCCGGCGAACCGGTTCGATATTCACGGGGTGCGGGTGCTGCGGGTGAAATAGGGATCAGTTCTTAACGCCGCGCCATATGAACCGTCGTACCCGCCACCGGCGGCTACGACTTCCCGCGGAGGCGGGAACCCAAGTTCGTAGCACGCCGGTAGCATTAAACGTCGCCACCAGGCATGCAAAACTTAGGTTCCCGCCTTCGCGGGAATGACGGTGTTGTCGCTATCGGGCCTCACGTCAGCCTTCGGCGCCGCCAGCAACAACTTGAGCCGCCCTTCCAGCACGCGAAACTCGAACGGCGTCGCCATCTTGCTCACCTCGCCATCGACGGCGACCTTCAAGCGCTTGCGCCCATACAGCGACGGCGTGCGCACCGTCATGCGCTTGAACGAAAACGCGACAACGTCGTCGGCGCCGCCCAACTTGCCCAGCGCACCACGCACCAGCAGCCCCAGCAGCCCGAGCTTGCCCATCGGCTTGGGCGCCAGTGCCGCCAGTTGTCCGTCTTCGACCGCGTCGGTCAGTTGCTCCATGCCGACCTGTTCCATCTGTAGCCGGTTGTTGCCGACAAACAGTGTTGTGGTGCGCAGGCGCTGCTCTTTGCCATCGAGCTCGAGCCGGATGTGCAGGTGGCGGTGCGCCCGCAACGTCATCTTGATGGCCGAGAGAAACGCAACGACCCGGCTGCGACCAAATTCGCGCTTGTCGTGTTCGCGCTCTTCGAGCAGTGCCGGATACAGGCCGACACTCGCATTGACAAGGAATATCTTGTCGTTGAGCATGCCCACCTGCACCGGCTTGATCGTGGCGCGCAGGAGCGCGTGCACCGCCTCGGCCAGGTCTTCCGGGATGCCGTGGGTGCGCCCGAAATAGTTGAAGGTGCCCTGCGGCAGCACGCCGAACGGGCAACCGGCCAGCACCGCCTGGTGCGCCACCGTATTGATGGTGCCGTCGCCGCCGGCCGCCACCAGCACGCCATTGCTGGCGACGGCCTTTGCGGCCAGGTCGCGCGCAATCTGTTCGAGCCGCTCGGGCTCGTCCACTACTTCAAGATGGCACACGCGGCCACCCGCCTCCATGACCTCGTTGATGGTGGAGATGCGCATCTCGGTTTCGGCGTGCCCCGACCCCGCGTTCAGGACGATGAAGAAAGGAGCGTCAGGTAACAACTCGGTGGCTGGCATCGCGGGGTCGATTCGGTAAAAGATGGTTGATCGAGAATGCAGCCATCGTATCACCGGCATTGCCACCGCTAGGTGCGTTACTCAACCGTCGCGTGCAGGCGCCAGATCGGCCATGTAGACGTTGACCGCCGGCTGGTCCGGCGCCAAAACGGCCAGGCGCTCGAAGCGCAGGCCCAGGCGCAGCAGCAGCGTGATCGACGCCGCGTTCGCCGGCGCCGTGAACGCCGCCAGGCGCCCGATGCCGAGTGCGCGAGCATGCGCCATCACGGCCTGCGCCGCCTCGAGCGCATAACCCTGCCCCCGCGCTTCGGGCAGGAACGCGTAACCGATGTCGACATGCTCGAGGAATTCGCGCTTGACGAGGCCCGACAGCCCGAGCGGCGCCCCGCCCCCGATGGGTTCGACGAGATAGAGGGAATGGCCGTACCTGGCCTGCATGGCGATCGGGCCGTCGCGCAGCGCGCCTCGCGCGGCCTCGACGCTATGCAGATTGCGCTGGCCGATGTGTTCGATGAAAGCCGGGTCGTTGACGAGTTGCAGGAAGAACGGCGCATCGGCCTCGGTCACGAGGCGCAGCTGCAGGCGTTCGGTACGTAAGCTGACCATCACACTCCTGGTGCGTCGTCGGCCGTCGGCCAGTGATCGGGATCCTGCAGCAACTGGTACATCACATACGCATCGACATAACCCAGGCGCTTGTGGCGAAACGCCTTGGGCAAGGTGCCGACAATGGAAAACCCGAGCTTCTTCCACAGCCCGATGGCCGGGCCATTGGTACTGACCACATGGTTGAACTGCATCGCCAGATAGCCGTGGCTGCGCGCCTGATCCAGGCTGTGCTCGCCCAGCATGCGGCCAATACCGGCGCCCTGCGCGGCCGGGCTGACCATGAACGAGGCATTGGCCACATGGTGGCCGCGTCCCACCTGGTTCGGCACCAGCCGGTACATGCCAAGCACCCGCCCGCCCGCGCTCGCCGCGACAAAACTGCGCACGCCTTGGCCCAGCCAGTATTGATAACCGGCCTCGCGCGATGTCGCGGTGGTAAATACATAGCTCTCACCCGAGACAATATGGGTGCAGAAAATAGTCCAGATCGACTCGAAATCGGATTCGAGCGCCGGACGAATGACAATATCTTTCACAACAGCCTACTACAGGAGTGCCAGAACCAGGACGGTCCGCTATTTTGCCTGAAAATACACGAATTATCACGCTCTATATTGACATTCTAGCTACGGCTGAGGCGGAAGTCCGCGTTGTCAGGCCGGCCCGCCAAGTGCAAACGGCTGGCGCTCGATGGCGCTTCGGCCACGACCTGGCCACGCCGCAGCACGAAGCGGCGCACCGCGCGCAGGCGGATCGCTTCGACGGTCGAACCGGCATCGAGGATCACGAGGTCGGCGTGGCAGCCCGGCGCCAGGCCGTAGCCTTCCAGGCCGAGGATGCGCGCCGGCGTCTCGGTGATGGCGGTAAAACACGACTGCATCGCTTCCAGTCCCGTCATCTGCGCCACGTGCAGGCCCATGTGCGCCACTTCGAGCATGTCGCCCGAGCCCATGCCGTACCACGGGTCGAGCACGCAATCGTGGCCGAAGGCGACGTCGACGCCAGCCGCCATCAGTTCGGGCACGCGCGTCATGCCGCGCCGCTTCGGGTAGGTATCGTTGCGCCCCTGCAGCGTGATGTTGATGAGCGGATTGGCAATGGCCGCCACGCCGCTCTCGGCAATCAGCGGGATCAGCTTGCTCACATAATAATTGTCCATCGAGTGCATCGACGTCAGGTGCGAGCCGGCCACCCTGCCCTGCAGCCCCAGGCGCTGCGTTTCGTACGCCAGCGTCTCGATGTGGCGCGACATCGGATCGTCGCTCTCGTCGCAGTGCATGTCCACGCGCAGGCCGCGCTCGGCCGCGAATTCGCACAGCAGGCGCACCGACTCGGCGCCCTGCGCCATCGTGCGCTCGAAGTGCGGGATGCCCCCGACGACATCGACGCCCATGTCGATCGAGCGCTTGAGGTTGGCGAATGCGTTCGCGCTGCGCAGCACGCCGTCTTGCGGAAAGGCGACCAGTTCCAGATGCAGGTACGGCGCCACGCGGCGCTTGACTTCCAGCAGCGCTTCGACCGCCAGCAGCCGGTCGTCGCACACATCCACATGGGTGCGGATCGCCAGCAGGCCGCGCGCCACCGCCCAGTCGCAATAACGCAACGCGCGCTCGATCAGCGCATCCTGGCTCAGCTGGGGTTTCAGCTCGCCCCACAGCGCGATCCCCTCCAGCAAGGTGCCGCTGGCGTTCACGCGCGGCAAGCCGTAACTGAGCGTGGCGTCCATGTGAAAGTGGGCGTCGACGAACGGCGGGCTGACCAGGTCGCCGGCCGCATCGATCTCGCGGATGCCACGCGCTGCCAGCTGCGGCGCGAGCGCGGCGATGCGGCCGTCGAGAATGCCGATGTCGATGCCGGTGCGGCCATCGGGCAGCGTGGCGTTGCGGATGACGAGGTCCATGATGACTCCAGGTAGATGTTGTTCGATTGTAGCAACTGTGGCAGCTCAAAACGACAATGCTGCAATGCAAGATTACCCGGGTTAAATAAGCACCGGTACTGCGTTGCACGGCCTTGCAATCGTGGGTACACTTACTTTATTGCAGCGCGCCATACTTGATAGATAGGAACTTCCATGACCTTACTCTCCGAGCAGTTGTCCGCAGCATCGAACAACTACCTGACTGCACCGGTGAACGCCCAGTTCACCATGTTTAATGCCCTTGCCACCCAGGCGCTCGACAACGCCAGCCGCATCACGGCGCTGAACCTGTCCACATCCCACGAAGTCCTCGAGCGCTCAACCCAGACCGCGCGCCAGCTGATCGGCGCACGCGACCCGCGCGACCTCGCCGTGCTGCGCAGCCACGCCGAAGAACAGGTGCGTAGCCTGTTCGCCTACAGCCGCGAACTGTTCGGCATCGCCACGGGCGGCCAGCCGTTCATGTTGCGCACCGTGACGCCCGAAACGCTGGCGGCGCCGCTCGAGCAGGCCACGCAAGCTGCGGTCGATGCTGGCAAGGATGCCATCGAGACCGCGCAGCTCGCGGCCGAGCGCACGATCGAAGCGGTCGCAGTGCCCACGGCGCCGGAACCTGTCGCCGCAGCGCCGGAACCCGAACCAGCGCCAGAACCCGAACCACAGGCTGCCGCACCCGAGACGCCCCCGACTGCCGAAGCGGTGGCCGCCGTGCTGCAAGAAACGACGCCGGACGACGCGCCGGCCCTCACGCCGAAGGCACCGCCGGCCAAGCCCACGCCGATCGCCCAGGCCGCCGGTAACGGCGCCGCCCTGGCGGCCATGCCTGCCGAGCCGGTGGCGGCGCCTCTCGAGCGGCGCGATCCCGACGCGACACCGACGCCCGCCACGCCGCGCCGGCGCCGCAAGTAATCCCTCGCTGGACAAGCGCTTCGACAACGGTACTGCGCTGCGCCGGATAGGTAAAACGACTACACTAGCGGGCTCTGGCCCGCTTTTTTTTCGGGCGCAACAGCAAGGAATTCGAATGAGTTTGTCCAGGCTGATCGGCGGCTTCGTGCGCCGGCATTGGCAGTCCTATGCCTCATCGGCCGTAATGCTCGTCGGCGTGGCGATCTGCACGGTCCTCATCCCCCGCAAGGTCGGCGCACTGGTCGATGCCCTCGCCGCCAACCGGCTGGGCCAGCAAGATCTCTTGACCGGCATCGCGCAAGTGATCGGCCTGGGCATCGCCATCTACGTGCTGCGCGTGTGCTGGCGCATCCGCCTGTACTCGGCCGCCTACCAGCTCGGCGTCGAGCTGCGCACGCGCCTGTACGCGCGCCTGGCCGCGCAAGGCCCCGCCTTCTACCAGCGCCAGCGCACCGGCGACCTGATGGCGCTGGCCACCAATGACATCGACGCCATCGAGATGGCCGCCGGCGAAGCGCTGCTGGCCGCGTTCGACGGCACGCTCACGCTGGTGATGGTGCTGGGGATCATGACCCTGGGCGTCGACTGGCGCCTGGCGCTGGTCGCGCTGCTGCCGTTTCCGCTGATGGGCCTGGCGTTCTGGTACATCTCGACCCACATCCACAAGGCCGAAGGCGATGCGCTCAAGGGCTTTTCAAAGCTGAACGACCACGTGCAAGAGTCGCTGTCGGGCGTGCGCACGCTGCGCGCCCTGGGCCTGGAAGAGCGCAGCGCGACCCAGTTCGGCGTGCTGACCGCCAACGCGGCCAAGGCCAGCCTCACCGCGCAGAAATGGGAAGCGGCCTATGAGCCGGCCGTCGGCCTGGCCCTGACCGCCGCCACCGGCCTGACGCTGGGCCTGGGCGGCTATCTGGTGTGGCAAAACCAACTCACGGTCGGCGCGCTGACCAGTTTCACGATGTACCTGGGCCAGCTGATCTGGCCAATGTTCGCCGCCGGCTGGGTGCTCACGCTGATCGAACGGGGCCGCGCCGGCATGGCGCGCCTGCAGCCGCTGCTCGAAGCGCCGCTGTCGGTCGAAGACACCGGCACGATCGACCGGGTTGGCCAGGGTTCGCTGGTGGTCGACGACGTCACATTTACGTATGGCGTGAACGATGGCGTGGATGCAGGCACGGCACACACACAGGCGCCGGCGCTGGCCGGCGTGTCCGTCACCCTCGAGCCCGGCCAGACGCTGGGCCTCGTCGGCCCCACCGGTTCCGGCAAATCGACGCTGCTGCGCGTGCTGCTGCGCCAGGCGACACCGCAGCAGGGCCGCGTGAGCTGGGCCGGGCAGCCTCTTGACGCCTATCGCCTCTCCGCCCTGCGCGGCGCCACCAGCTGGGTGCCGCAAGAGTCGTTCCTGTTCTCGGCCACCATCGCCGAGAACATCGCGCTGGCCCGGCCCGGCGCCTCGCGCGCCGAGATCGAAGGCGCGGCGCGCATGGCCGCCATCCATGACGACATCCTGCGCTTCCCGCACGGCTACGACACGCCGGTCGGCGAAAAAGGCATCACGCTCTCGGGCGGCCAGCGCCAGCGCGTGGCGATCGCCCGTTCGCTGCTGGCCGACAATCCGCTGCTGCTGCTCGACGACGCCCTGTCGGCGGTGGACACCGGCACCGAAACCCGCATCCTCGAACACCTGGCCGAGCTGCGCGCGGCGCGCCCCGAACGCGCCGCCATCATCGCCAGCCACCGTTTGTCGGCAGTGGTCGCGGCCGACCACATCGTGGTGCTGCGCGCCGGGCGCGTGATCGAAGCCGGCACGCACGACGAACTTTTGCTGCTGGACGGCTGGTACGCCAGCCAGTGGCGCTATCAACAACTGGAGGCCAGCCTTGACGCAACCTGAAGCAACGCTGGAATCGAACGCGGCATCGACGACCACACCACCGCCACCGCCGCCAAAAACCGACAACAGCCTGGAACGCGGCGTCATGCGCGACCAGGCGAAACTGGCCACGCGCCTGCTGCGCCGCGCCGCCGCGCCCGAACAGCGCCACCTGGTCATCGCCACGCTGTGGCTGATCCTGGCGGCCGCCTTTGAAGTGGTCGGCCCGCTGCTGGGCAAGGCGCTGATCGACGACCACCTGCTGCCGCGCAATCTCGACTGGCCGCAGATGGCCCTGCTGCTGGGCGGCCTGGTGGTCACCGGCTGGGTCGCGAGCTGGGTGCGCTACCTGCAACTGATCCGCCTGTCCGGCGTGGCGATGCGTTCGGTGCAGCGCCTGCGCGAATGGGTCTATGGCCATGTGCTGCGCCTGCCGATGGCGTTTTTCGATCGTGCCATCACGGGCCAGCTGGTCAGCCGCGTGACGAACGACACCGAGGCAGTCAAGACGCTCTACATCCAGGTCTTGTACGTCATGCTCGACAACTCGATCGTGTTGATCGGCACGATGATTGCGATGGCCTGGCTCGACTGGCGCCTGATGCTGATCGTGCTGTTGCTGGTGCCGGCGGTGGTCGGCATCGTCTGGCTGTACCAGCGCTTGTCGGCGCCGGCCGTCACGCGCGCGCGCGCCCTGCGCAGCGACATCAATGCGCAGATGGCCGAGTCGATCGGCGGCATGAGCGTGCTGCAGGCCAGCAATGCCGAGCTGCGCTTCGGCGAACGTTTCCTGGTGACCAACCGCACGCACTACACGGCGCGCCTGGCCGAGCTGCGCGCGAACGCGTTCCTGCTACGCCCCGCGCTGGATCTGCTCAACGTGGCCTTGCTGGCGCTGGTGATCTTCGCCTTCGGCCAGCGCGAGATCGGCGCCGTCGAAGTGGGCGTGCTGTACGCGTTCGTCAGCTATATCGCGCGCGTGGTCGAGCCGCTCATCCAGATCACGATGCAGTTCAGCGGCCTGCAGCAGGCCGTGGTGGCGGCCGCGCGCGTGAACACGCTGCTCGATGAAGCGGGCGCGCCGGAACACGACGCGGACCGCGTCCACGGTCAGAATGCGTTTTCGCCCGACGCCCCGGCGGTCAGCGTGCGCAAGGTCGAATTTGCGTATGTGCCGGGCCAGCCGGTGCTGCACGACCTGTCGCTCGACGTGCCGCAGGGCGCGTTTTTCGGCATCGTCGGCCACACCGGCAGCGGCAAGTCGACGCTGCTCTCGCTCCTGCTGCGCTACTACGTCGTCGAACAGGGCAGCATCGAGATCGGCGGCGTGCCGCTGGCGAAGATCGGCAATGCGCGCTTTCGCAACGAAGTGGGCCTGGTGCCGCAAGACCCGTTCATCCTGGCCGCCAGCGCGCGCGAGAACATCGACATGGGCCGCGGCCTGCCGCTCGAGCGCCTGATGGACGCCGCGCGCGCCGCGCATGCGCACGATTTCATCAGCGCGCTCGAACAGGGTTACGAGACGCAGCTGGGCGAAGGCGGTTCGCGCCTGTCGTCGGGCCAGAAGCAGCTCATCGCCATCGCCCGCGCGCTGGCGGGCGAGCCGCGCATCCTGCTGCTCGACGAAGCGACCTCGCGCATCGACAGCGCCACCGAGCAGGTGGTGCAAGAGGCGCTGGAAGAATTGCGCGGCAAGGTGACCATCATCGCCATCGCGCACCGCCTGTCGACGATCCGCGACGCCGACCGCATCATCGTGCTCAATCACGGCCGGATCACCGAGGCCGGGCCGCACGAAGCACTGATGCGGATCGACGGTGGCCTGTACCAGCGCCTGTACCTGTTGCAGCAAATCGCTCTTTAGGCGTTGCGATACCGATTGTGCATGGCTTTTACCTGCGACAGATTATGATGGGGCTCCACCGCCTTCTCCCTCGACCATGACTTCACCGCCAGCCGCAGTCCCCGCGTTCAACCAGGCTGGCCGGATGGCGCGCCGCCTGCGCGAGCATGACTGGCGCGCCTCGAAGCTGGGGCCGCGCGCCACCTGGCCGCACAGCCTGAACCTGGCCCTGAACATCTGCCTCGACTCGCATTTTCCGATCGCGGTCTGGTGGGGGCCCGACCTGGTCCAGTTCTACAACGACGCCTACCAGCCGATCATCGGCGACGACAAGGACATCACCGGGTTCGGCGCGCCTGCGTTCGATTCGTGGCAAGAGATCTGGGACACGATCGGCCCGATGGTCGAGCAGGTGATGCAGCAAGGCGAAGCGGTCAGGGGCGAGGACCTGCCACTGTACACCTACCGCAACGGCGCGCTTGGCCTGGCCCACTTCACCTTCTCGTACAGTCCCATTCGCGACGAGACCGGCGCCGTGCTCGGCATGTTCACGGCCGCCGTCGAGACCACGGCGCGCATGGACCTCGAACGGCGCCAGGCGTTTCGCCTGAAACTGGCGCAGGAACTGCGCCAGATGCCAGGGCCCGAAGCGGCGATGCAGGCGGCCAGCCTGGCGCTGAGCGACTACCTGGCTGCGCCGTTCGTGCGCCTGGGCATGATCTCGCTGGGAGAACCCCACGCGGCCTGGCGTACGGCGCTGGAGGCGGGCGAGCCGGTGCGGATCGACGACCTGCGCGGGCACGCCGCGCTCCAGTCCCGGGTGCCGGAGCTGCCCGAGCTGCCCGAGCTGCCCGACCTTGCAGCGCTGCTGATCGTGCCGACGGTCGAGGATGGCCGCGCGGGCACGGTGCTAATCATCGGCAAGCACGCGCCATACCGCTGGACCGATGGCGACGTGCTGTCGGCCCGCGAAAGCCTGGACCAGATCGAGGGCGTGCTCAGCCGCCTGCGCGCCGAGCAGCTCGTGCGCCAGAACCTGGCCACCGAGATCGAACGCCTGCGCCAGCTGTTCGACCAGGCGCCGAGCTTCTTCGCCGTTACGCAGGGGCCGCAGCATGTGTTCGACCTGGCCAATGCAGCCTATCTGTCGCTCATCGGCAAGCGCGACATCCTTGGCCTGCCGGCGCGCGCAGCATTGCCCGAGGTCGAGGGCCAGGGCTTCTTTGAACTGCTCGACCAGGTGTATGCCACCGGTGTGCCGTTTGTCACGCATGGCATGCCGGTCAGGCTCCAGCGCACGGCGGGCGCCGCCCTCGATGAACTGGTCATCGACTTCATCTACCAGCCGGTTACCGACGCCGAAGGGACAGTCACCGGCATCCTCATCGAAGGCACCGACGTCACGCTGCAGTACCGTGCCCAGGCCGAACTGACGCGCGAGCGCGACCTGAGTCAGCACGTATTGTCGAGCATGAAGGAAGGCTTTGCCATCGTCGGCGCCGACCTGGCCGTGCAGCAGGTGAACGACGAAGGCGTGCGGCTGGCGCAGCGCACGCGCGCCGAGATCGTCGGCCTGCCTGTCGCCGCCGTCTGGCCCGGACTCGACGGCGACGATACCGATACACTGTTCCGGCGCGTGCTGGCCACCCACGTCGCCGAGATCCGGGACGCGCCGTTCGCGTGGCCGGACGGGCGCCAGGCCTGGATGGAACTGCGCATCTACCCGTCGCTTGACGGCGGCATGGCGTTTTTCTTCCGCGATATCACCGAGCGCAAGGTGGCCCAGCGCCAGCTGCGCGACGCCGACAAGCGCAAGGACGAATTTCTGGCCATGCTCGCGCACGAGCTGCGCAATCCGCTGGCCCCGATCGGCGCGGCGGCCGACCTGCTGCGCATGGCGCAGCTCGATGAAGCGCGCCTGCGCCAGACCAGCGGCATCATCACCCGGCAAGTCAAGCACATGACAAGCCTGATCAATGACCTGATGGATGTCTCGCGCGTGACGCGCGGCCTGATCACGCTCGAACACGACATCCTCGACGGCAAACAGCTCATCGCCGATGCGGTCGAGCAGACCAGGCCCCTGATCGCCGCGCGCCGCCACAGCCTGGATGTGCACACGCCGCACGAATCGGCCTTTGTGCGGGGCGACCAGAAGCGCCTGGTGCAGGTGCTGGCCAACCTGCTGGGCAATGCAGCCAAATACACGCCGGAAGGCGGCGAGATCGCGCTGTCGATGGCTGTACGTGCGGGGCAGGTGAGCTTTACCGTGCGCGATAACGGCATCGGCATGGCGCCGCCGCTGATCGCCAGCGTGTTCGAGCTGTTCATGCAGGGCGAGCGTTCGTCGGACCGTTCGCAGGGCGGCCTTGGCATCGGCCTGGCGCTGGTGCACAGCCTGGTCGAACTGCATGGCGGCACCGTGTCGGCGCGCAGTCCGGGCCCGGGCCTGGGCAGTGAATTCAAGGTCGTTCTGCCGGCGGTGGCGTGCGACGTCGAGGCGCTACCGGCGCCGGACCACCGCTTGCCGGCGCCGGCCGGGCCGCACCTGCGCATCATGGTCGTGGACGACAACGTCGACGCGGCGCAGATGCTCTCGATGTTCCTCGAAACGGCCGGGCACGATGTGATTACCGAACACAGTCCGCATGCGGCGCTCGAGCGCGTGCGGACCGAGGCGGTCGATGTATTCCTGCTCGATATCGGGCTGCCCGACATGGACGGCTACGAACTGGCGCAGCGCCTGCGCCAGCGCGTCGGCAGCAAGAACGGCGCGGGCGCCACGTTTATCGCCATTACCGGCTACGGGCAGGAATCCGACCGCGGCTCGAGCCTGAACGCCGGCTTGTCGTACCACTTCGTCAAGCCGGTCGACACGCTCGAACTGGCGCGCCTGCTGGCGACACTGGCCGAGAAACCGGCCAGGCTCAAGGCCGGCTCCAGCTGATGCAGCTGCCCGGCGCGCCGGCGCAGCCAGCGCCAGCCCAGCGCCAGGCCGGTATGGGTCGGCAGCTTGACGGGCACGCACCGTTGCCAGTCTGTGAACACGACGCCAGGCGCCCCTGAAGCTGTGTCATTTTTGTGACATTCCGCGACAAAGTGAATTTCTACTTTGCAACAGCAATATAATGTCCCAAACCAATTTTCGCCGGTTTCCCCGGTGCGATGAGACCACGGCATGTTCGCTGTCCTGCATCACGCGCAGTCGCGCACCCGATTTTACGTAGCCGCCCTGGCGCTCTGCGTTGCGTCGGCCTGCGCAGTCGCCAGCGATGATACGCCGCTCGCCGTGCGCTTGGCCGAGATCCGCGAAGTCAACCGCATCGTTCCCGAACGCGCCCTGCCGATGCTCGAACTGCTCGAGGACGAGGCGCGCGTTGCCCCACTCGCGCAGCGGATTGAATTCTTGACCCAGCTCGCGGCCGCCCGCCACGGCATGGGCCAGCACGCCCAGTCCGTGGCGCTGGCGAATGAACTCATCGCCCTCGGGCGCCAGCACGACCACACCGGCGCGCTCGCCAAGGGTCTCCTGATGCAGGGGTATGCCGCGTTCGCGCAGCACCGTCCGGGTGAGTCCCACCGTCTGATCTGGGAAGCCGAGAGGCTGGCCAACACCACCGACGACATCGACCTGCGGGTGCGCGCCGCGATTTCGTCGGGCGAAGCCTATGCCGAGGCGGGCAACCTGCCGCGCGCACTCCAGGGCTTGCAGAACGCAGCCTCCCTGGCGCGCTCGAACGGCGATCCGATCCACATCGTGATGGCGCTGTACTCGCTGGCCCGCCTGTACTCCCAGATGCGCGAGCCCGAAAAAGGCTTCGATGTGCTGGACGAAGCCTACGCTGCCGCGGCCAGCGCCAATTCGCCGGGGCGCACGGCACTGCTCAAGCGGATCGAGTACGGCCTGGCAATCGACACCGGCCAGAACGAGCGTGCTCTGCGCACCCTGCAGGATGGCCTTGCGCTCGAGCGCAAGATCGGCGCCACCAAGCGCGTCGCCGGTACCCTGGTCAACCTGTCGGACTGGTATCTCAAGATGGGCGACTACCGCCAGGCTGTCACCTACGCGCAGCAGGCGATCGAAGCGACGCAGCCGCTGAATGACCGCCGGCTCGATGCGCTCGCCCACCTGAACCTGGGCCAGGCCTTGCTGGCCACGGGTCGCCTGGTCGATGGCAAGCGCCATATCGAGACCGGCATCACCGGCTTCGAGGAAATGGGCGACATCCCCGAACTGCAAACCGCGCTGGTGGAATACGGCGTGGCGCTCGAGCGCGCGGGCGACCAGACTGGCGCCCTGCAGGCGTATCATCGCGAGCGCAAGCTGTCCAATGAGTTGTTCGAACGGCGCCGCCAGCAGACCATGCTCGAGCTGCAAGAAAAATACGAGGCTGAACGCAAGCAGCGCCAGATCGAACTGCTGCGCAGCGAGAATACGGTCAAATCGGCCGAAATCGATAACCGCCGCCTGCAGCAGCGTGTGTGGTGGCTGCTGCTCGCGGTGTTCGCGCTGGCGGCGGCGGTGGTGGGCCTGTTGTACCGCAAGGTGCGCCACGCCAACGCGCAACTGCATGCCAAGAACCACGAACTCAAGCAACAGAGTGTGCGCGATCCGCTGACGGGCCTGTACAACCGCCGCCACTTCCTCGAGTACATGCGCGCCCTGCCCGCCTCAATCCCGGCAGCGACCGGCGAAAACGGCGTGGGCGCGCTGTTCCTGCTCGACGTCGATCACTTCAAGCATATCAACGACACCCATGGACATGCGGCCGGCGACACGGTGCTGACCACGATCTCGGCCAGCCTGGCCGAGATCCTGCGCGAGACCGACATGATCGTGCGCTGGGGCGGTGAAGAATTCTTGGCCTTCCTGCCATCGGTGCCGCGCCACCGCATGGACGAAGTGGCCGCGCGCATCCTGGGCGGCATCAACGCCACCGTCATCGACCATGGCGGCGAGCGCATCACGGTGAACGTGTCGATCGGCTTTGCACCGTTCCCGCTGGCTGTCGGCAAGCAGCTGATGGCGTGGGAACGCGTGGTCAACCTGGTGGACATGGCGCTCTACATGGCCAAGTCGCATGGCCGCAACCGCGCCTACGGCGTGCGCGGCTTCGCCGATGGCGAGCGGGTGAATCTCGATGTGATCGAGCAGAACCTGGAACACGCCTGGCGCTCGGGCCACGTCGACATGACGATCGTGCATGGCGATGCCGACATGCCCCGGGCCGCCAACGCCTAGTCGTCCTCTAGTCGTCTTTTTCGTCGCCGGCGTTTTCCTGGATTTCCTGGCCCGCGCGTTCGACCGACCTGCCCACTTCTTCGGTGGCGCGCTCCAGGCCACGGCTGGCTTCCTCGGTCGCATTCTCGACCTTGTCGCGCGCATCCTCGACCGCGTCGTTGGCACGCGCCAGTTCATCCCTCACCGAATTGGTCACCTCGGCGGTGGCGTTGTCCAGCGCCTGGCCGATGCGTTCGGCCGGGCCCTTGTCATCGTCGTCGCGCCCGCAGCCGGCCAGCGCCAGCAGCATTGCCGACGCCAGCAGCGTGGTCGTCATGATGGCTTTCATGCTTCGCTCCTTTTTTTTAACGCGCTCGATGATACACGCGGCAGGCCGGCCTGGCTGTCCTTACAAGGCTACCGCGAAGGATCGGCCAGCGGATGATCGCGCTTGCCGGCGTCGATGCGCGCCTTGACCTCGCGCGTGCGGTCGTCTTCGCCCCAGCGCCGCGTGAAGGTGGCCAGGCGGCTGCGCGCCTTGTCAAGGCTGCCCGCGTGCAGCAGGCGCTCGATGGCATTGTTCGCGGTGGTCCATGCGGTGCGGCGCTGCGCGGCGCGCGTGCAGGCGGCGGCCGCCGTATTGAGGGCACTTTGCACCTGGCGCAGCTGCTCGGGCGTCGCGCGCGTCTTGCGCAGGGCGATCAACTCGTCCTGCGCTTCCTTCGGCTTGCATTCCTTCGCCAGGGCCGTGCTCGAGGCCATGCGGCGCTCGATGCGGGCTTCGGTCGGCTTGGTCAGCATCCAGGCGAGCCACAGGGCGCCCAGGCCGAACAGCCACCAGCGCAGCCGGATCGGTTTGCGGGACGGCGTGGCCGGACGCGGTGCGGGGTTGGCGCGGATGGGCGGCGGCGGCGGCTGTGGGGCAGGCGCTGGAGCCGGCGGCGGGATGATTGGCGCAGCCATGACCGGCACGGGCGGCGCGGGCGGTCGCTCGACGATCGGCGGCGCCGGCCTGGCCATAACCGGCGCCTGCGCCGCGCCGCACCACGGACAGAAATCGACCGGGTGGGGAAAAGCGCGGCCGCAGCCGGTGTTGATGCAGGAATCTCCGTGTGCCATGTCGTCCCGTATTTCGCTGTTGCCCTGAATGCCGAAAGACGGCCTGCCAACCGCTGTTATCGTCGTTGTCAAAGGTGGCATCATAGCGCCGCGCACGCTCGCGCGGCGCGCTGTTCGCCCGGTAGCGCCACGTGATCCCGCCAGGTTCAACCGAACGTATAATGCCCGCTTCGCCCTCCCTTGCCTCGCGCCGATGACCTCTGCCGCCCCACTCCCTTCCGACGATGACCTGCCCGCCAACGTCGTCGACACCGCGACCGCGCACCTGGCGGATGTGCTCTCGATCGCCCTCGAACACGGCCCGGCGCACAAGGCGCTGGTGGTGTACGACACGCGCACGCCGCTGGCGCGCGCGCTGCTGGCGGGCTACCGGCACAATCTGCCAGGCGCCGAGTTCGTCGACTTCGACAGCGTCATGGCCGACGCCGTGCTGGCGGCCTTTCGCTCGATGGCCGCGCACGACCTGGTGGTGCTGGTCCAGTCGACCAACTTCCGCCTCGACGGCTTCCGCATCCGCGTCGAGCTGTTCAAGCTCGACCTGAAAGTGATCGAGCACGTGCACCTGTCGCGCATGCCCGGCGTCCAGGGCGAACACTATATCAATGCGCTGGCCTACGACCCGGCGTACTTCCGCGGCACCGGGCGCGCACTGAAGGCGCTGATCGACCGCGCGCCGCATGGCCGCGTGATCGGCGGCGGCGAAACGCTCACCTTCGCCTCGCCGTTCGAATCGGCCAAGCTCAATATCGGCGACTACAGCGAGATGAACAACGTCGGCGGCCAGTTCCCGATCGGCGAGGTATTCACCGAGGCGCAGGATCTCGAGGCCGTGCATGGCCGGGTGCAGATCCACGTGTTCGGCGACACCAATTACCGGTCGAACCATCCCGACGTGCCGGTGACCCTGGTGATCGAGGCGGGCCGCGTGGTCGGCACCGAGAACGCCACTCCGGCCTTCCAGCAGGTGCTCGACAACATCCGCCTGGAAGAAGGCGAAGTCTGGGTGCGCGAGCTGGGCTTTGGCCTGAACCGCGCCTTCACGCGCGAACTGCGGGTGGACGATATCGGCACCTACGAGCGCATGTGCGGCATCCACCTGTCGCTCGGCGCCAAGCACGGCGTGTACACCAAGCCCGGCTTCAAGCGCAAGGATGCGCGCTTTCACATCGACGTGTTTGCGGTGACCGATGCAGTGTTCCTGGGCGACGACCAGGTGTATGCCGACGGGCGCTGGCTGGCCTGATCCGGCAACACGGAAACGCCGGTGTTATCATTCTGGTCTTGTTCATCGAGGCCCCATGATGCCGCCATCCGTTGCTCTTCACGTCAGGGAAATCCAGTCCATCGCCGCCGTGCCGCGCGTGCTGGAAACGGTAGCGACCATGACCGGGCTGGGTTTCGTGTGCATCGCCCACGTGACTGCCACGAGCTGGACCACGTGCGCCGTGCATGACAAGCTGGGTTTCGGCCTGCAGCCGGGCGACCCGCTCGACGTCACCACCACCATCTGCGAAGAAGTGCGCGAGACGCGTCAACCCGTCATCATTGACAACGTGCGCGACAGCGAACGCTATCGCGATCACCATACGCCGCGCCTGTACGGCTTCCAGAGCTATTTTTCGATCCCGATCTTCCGCCCCGACGGCCTGTATTTCGGCACCCTGTGCGGCCTGGATCCGGCGCCGGCGAAACTGAGCGATGGCGCCACGGTGTCGGCCCTGACCCTGTTTGCCGAGCTGATTTCACGCCAGCTCGAATCGGAACGCTGGCTGAAAGAGACACGTTCCGAACTGCTGTCCGAGCGCGAAACGGCCGAATTGCGCGAACAATTCATCGCAGTGCTGGGCCACGACCTGCGCACGCCACTGAGCGCCATCCTGACTGGCGCCGAACTGCTCAAACGCCGCAGCACCGATCCGGCCACCGACAAGGTCGTCGAGCGCATGCGCAGCAGCGCCATGCGCATGGCGGGCCTGGTCGACAACGTGGTCGACTTCACGCGCGGGCGCATGGGCTCGGGCCTGGCGCTCGAACTGGGCCACAGCGCCGACGTCCACCTGATGCTCGACCAGGTGGTCGACGAACTGCGCGGCGTGTACCCGGACCGCGCGATCGAATCCGGCATCGCGCGCGGCATCGCCCTGCGCTGCGATCCGCAGCGCCTTGGCCAACTGCTGTCCAATTTGCTCAAGAACGCGCTGGTGCATGGCGACAGCGCGCAGCCGATCCACGTGAACGCCCGCGTGGACGGCCCCAGCTTCGTGCTCGACGTGAGCAACGCCGGGCCAGACCTCGCCCCGGCCATCATCGACCAGCTGTTCAAGCCCTACTGGCGCGCCACCTCGCGCGCCGGCGACGAAGGACTGGGCCTGGGCCTGTACATCGTCGACCAGATCGCGCGCGGCCATGACGGCGCGATCGGCGTCACGTCGCAGGACGGGCACGTCACGTTCACCTTCAGCATGCCGGCGGTATAACCCCTCCTGAATCGCTTGCCGGCCGGCCCGCGACTACCCATACTGTTTGCCATTTGTGCAATCACCTGGAGAAGTCGATGCGTTCACCCCTGCCCCGATACCGTTCTTCCTTGCTGTGCCTCGCGTCCTGCATCGCGACGCTGGCCGCTGCCGGCGCGCACGCCGATGACAGCAGCGCCGCCATCGCGCGCGTCGAATCTGGCCTGCGCCCGCTCGTTGCGCTGGCCGATGTGCCGGTACCGCCATTGGCCCTGGTCGACGAGATGAAACGGTTGAACGTGCCGGGCGTGAGCGTGGCCGTGATCAAGGACGGCAAGGTGGCATGGACGCGCGGCTACGGCGTGGCCTGGACCGGCGGGCCGGCCGTCACGCCGCAGACGCTGTTCCAGGCAGCGTCGATCAGCAAACCCGTGGCGGCGATGGCGGCGCTGCGCATGGTCGAACAGGGCAGGCTCGATCTGGATGCCGGCATCGACAAGGCGCTCACTGGCTGGACGCTGCCCAAGGGCGACGGCACACCGAGCGTGCGCCAGCTACTGTCGCACACCGGCGGCATGAGCGTCTCGGGCTTCCCCGGCTACGCCGCCGGCAAGCCTGTGCCGACGCTGCAGCAGGTGCTCGATGGCGCCGGGCCTGCCAACACCAGGGCGATCCGGGTCGATGCAGCGCCAGGTTCGGCCTTCCGCTACTCGGGCGGCGGCTACACGTTGCTGCAGCAGGCGATGATCGACCGCGCCGGCCAGCCATTTGACGCGATCGTGCGCGAGCTGGTGCTGGCGCCACTGGGCATGGCCGACAGCACCTTCGCCCAGCCGCTGCCGCCAGAGCTGGCGCCAACTGCCGCCCGGCCGCACGACCGCAATGGCAAGGCCTTCCCCGGCGGCGCCTTCACCCATCCCGAGCAGGCCGCCGCCGGCCTGTGGACCACGCCGCAGGACCTGGCGAAGTTCGCGATCGCGATCCAGCAAGGTGCAGCGGGCCAGGCGGGCGGCGTGCTCACGCCGGCGATGACGCGCACGATGCTCCAGCCGGTCAAGAACAACTATGCGCTGGGGCTGGCCATCGAAGACGCTGGCAAGGCCTTCGGCCACAATGGCAGCAACCAGGGATTCAAGACGGTCATGCATGCCTCGATCGCCGACGGCAATGGCGCGGTCATCCTGACCAATGGCGACAATGGCATGGAGATCACGGCGGCCCTGATGCGCGCCATCGCCCACGAATACCAATGGGCGGGCAGCCAGACCAAGTTGCGCAAGGCCGTCGCCCTGGCGCCCGAAACGCGGCGCAGCCTGGTGGGCCGCTACAAGCATGAAGGCCTGCCCGATTTCGAGATCGCCGAGCGCAAGGGCCAGTTGATGGTCAACTCGCGCGCGGGCCAATGGGAACCGCTGTACGCCGAATCGGACAAGGTCTTGTTCGTGCTGTCGCGCGATCTCGAACTGCGCCCGCACGATGCCGACAGCGGCCTGAGCGTACTCGGCTCGTCGGTACGCGCGTATGCGCGCGTGACGGATACGTATTAATTAAGCACTAACACGCAAGTGCGCGCGCCATTG
This sequence comes from Massilia aurea, assembly GCF_040790145.1. GTDB lineage: Bacteria > Pseudomonadota > Gammaproteobacteria > Burkholderiales > Burkholderiaceae_D > Telluria > Telluria aurea_C. The sequence continues at coordinate 138,138 of NZ_JBFMMP010000008.1, read as the reverse complement.
GTGTGGCGCGCGCCACATGTATCCGGTTTTTTACAAATACCTTAAGCAGTTGATGAATATCAACGCTAGAATTCCTGTCATATTTCAACAACAAATCCAGGGGAATCATGTTTCGTTTGCCTATCGGCGTGGCAGCGCTATGCCTTGCCGCATCATCGTTTGCCGCAGCACCCTTCGACGACAAATTCCGCCAGCTCGACGAGCTGCTGCCGACACCGGGCACGATCCGCACCGCCTCTGGCGCGCCGGGCCACGCCTACTGGCAGCAACGCGCCGACTACACGATCCGCACCACGCTCGACGAAGCGAACCGCGCGCTGAGCGGCGCCGGCACGGTCACCTACCATAACAATTCCCCGGATACGCTCAAATATCTCTGGCTGCAGCTCGACCAGAACATCTACAAGACCGATTCGGACGCGCGCCAGAGCGCCATCCTGCCGTCGCGCGAAGCGTGGGCCAACGGCACCGCGACGACCGGCCTGAAATACGACGGCCTGCGCACGCTGCTCGAGCAGCGCACCTTCCCCGGCGGCTTCGACATCCTGGCGGTCAAGGACTCCGGCGGCCGCGCGCTGCCGTACACCATCAACAAGACGATGATGCGGATCGACCTGCCGCAGCCGCTCAAGCCGGGCGCCAAGGTCTCGTTCAGCGTCGACTGGCGCTACAACATCAATGAGCAGAAGATTCTCGGCGGGCGCGCCGGCTACGAGAAATTCGACGACAAGAACGACCTGTTCGAGATTGCCCAGTGGTTCCCGCGCATGGCCGCCTACTACGACGTGTATGGCTGGCAGCACAAGCAGTTCCTGGGCTCGGGCGAATTCACGCTCGAATTCGGCGACTACGACGTGCGCATCACGGTGCCGGGCGACCATATCGTCGCCTCCACGGGCGAGCTGCAAAACCCGGGCGAAGTCTTGAGCGCCGCCCAGCGCGAGCGCCTGCAACAGGCGAAGACGGCGAAAAAGCCGGTCATCATCGTCACCCAGGCCGAAGCCGAAGCGGCCGAGAAGGTGCGCAGCACGGCGATGAAAACCTGGCACTTCAAGGCGAAGAACGTGCGCGACTTCGCGTTCGCCTCGAGCCGCAAGTTCATCTGGGACGCGCAGGCGGTCAAGAGCGGCAAGCAGGACGTGCTGGCGATGTCGTACTACCCGAAGGAAGGCAATCCGCTGTGGGAGAAGTACTCGACCCAGGCGATCATCCACACCATCGAGCAGTACAACAAGTACTCGTTCGACTACCCGTACCCGACCGCGATCTCGGTCAACGGCCCGGTGGGCGGCATGGAATACCCGATGATTTCGTTTAACGGTCCGCGGCCCAGCAAGGACAAGAAGACCGGCGAACTGACCTACTCCCAACGCACCAAGTATGGCCTGATCGGCGTGATCATCCACGAAGTGGGCCACAACTACTTCCCGATGATCGTCAATTCGGACGAACGCCAGTGGACCTGGATGGACGAAGGCCTGAACTCGTTCGTGCAGTTCCTGGCGCAGGAAGCGTGGGAAGCCAACTGGCCGGGTGGCCGCGGCGACCCGCGCGGCATCACCACCTACATGAAGAGCCGTAACCAGGTGCCGATCATGACCAACTCCGAGTCGGTCCTGCAGTTCGGGAACAACGCCTACGCCAAGCCGGCCACCGCCCTGAACGTGCTTCGCGAGACGGTGCTGGGCCGCGAGCTGTTCGACTTCGCCTTCAAGGAATACGCCGAGCGCTGGAAATTCAAGCGTCCGACGCCGGCCGACTTCTTCCGCACGATGGAAGACGCCTCGGGCACGGACCTCGACTGGTTCTGGCGCGGCTGGTTCTACACCACCGATGCGGTGGACGTGAGCGTCGACGGCATCACCGAGTACACGGTGTCGTCCAAGGACCCGGAAGTCGAGAAAGCCCTGGCGCGCGCGCGCCGTGCGGAAGAACCGCTGTCGATCACCGACCAGCGCAACAAGGGCATGCCGCGCCGCGTCGACGCGCATCCCGAGCTGAAGGACTTCTACAACGAGAACGACGAGTTCACCGTCACCAACAAGGACCGCAACAAGTTCGCGGAAACGACGGCCGAACTGGAAGACTGGGAAAAGGCGCTGCTCAAGGAAGGCAAGCACCTGACGCTGGTGGACTTCTCGAACGTGGGTGGGCTGGTGACGCCGCTGGTGGTGGAACTGACGCTGAAAAACGGCCAGAAGACGATCGAGCGCATCCCGGCCGAAGTGTGGCGTTATTCGCCATTGAGGATCACCAAGCTGTTCGTCACCGATGAACCGATCGTCGCGCTGACGCAGGACCCGTACTGGGAAACAGCCGACGTCGACGTCAGCAACAACAGCTGGCCACGCAAGGCCACGCCTTCGCGTCTCGAACTGTTCAAGACCGAACGCGATCCGAACAACCTGATGCGCGACTTCAATTCGAAGCTGAAGACGAAGGACGAGCAGGCCGCGCCAACGCCTGCGCAGTAAGGCAGATGCCCAATTAAGTTAGCCCCAGATACGTCGTTCCCGCGCAGGCGGGAACGACGTATCTGGGGCCAACGAAGAAATCCATTTATCAAGTACCACGATCATGCACATCAAGCACCTGCACGCTGCCTTTGCCACCTTTTCCCTCGGCGTGGCCATTACCGCCGGCGCGGCCGGCCCCGCCTTCGACGACAAGTTCCGCCAGCTCGACGAACTGCTGCCGACACCCGGCGTCACGCGCAATGCAGCCGGCGCGCCGGGCCACGCCTACTGGCAGCAGCGGGCCGACTACAAGCTGCGTGTCACGCTCGATGAAACCAGACGCGCCATCAACGGCGCCGGCACGGTCACGTACCACAACAACTCGCCCGACACGCTGTCGTACCTGTGGGTGCAGCTCGACCAGAACATGTTCCGCAGCGACTCGGACAACCGCAAGATCACGACGCTGCCATCACGCAGCGCGTGGCAGGCGCGCGGCAACGATGGCGTGAAGTTCGACGCGCTGCGCTTCACGCTCGAGGCGGGCAAGTTCGCCGGCGGCATCAACATCAGCAGCGTGACCGGCAGCGACGGTCGCGCGCTGGCCCACACGATCAACAAGACGATGATGCGGATCGACCTGCCGCAGGCACTCAAACCAGGCGCGAAGGTGTCGTTCAACGTCGCCTGGAACTTCAACATCCCCGAGATGAACGTGCTGGGCCGCCGCATGGGCTTCGAGCGCTTCAAGGACGGCAACGACATCTACGAAATCGCGCAGTGGTTCCCGCGCATGGCCGCCTACTACGATGCGGCCGGCTGGCAGAACGCGCAATACCTGGGCGACGGCGAGTTCACGCTGGAATTCGGCGACTACGACGTGGCGATCACGGTGCCGGCCGACCACGTGGTGGCCGCGACGGGCGAATTGCAGAACGCCGGCGACGTGCTCACGGGCGTGCAGCGCGAGCGCCTGCAGCAGGCCAAAAAGGCGGGCAAGCCGGTCATGATCGTGTCGCAGGCCGAAGCCCAGGCGACGGAAAAAGGCCGCGCCACCGGCAACCGCACCTGGCGCTTCAATGCGAAGAACGTGCGCGACTTCGCGTTCGCCTCGAGCCGCAAGTTCATCTGGGATGCGCAGGGCATCAAGAGCGGCAAGCAGGATGTGATGGCGATGTCGTACTACCCGGCCGAAGCCAATCCGCTGTGGGAGAAATACTCGACGCCGGCTGTGATCCACACGATCGAGCAGTACAACAAGTACTCGTTCGACTACCCGTATCCGGTGGCGATCTCGGTCAACGGCCCGGTGGGCGGCATGGAATACCCGATGCTGTCGTTTAACGGACGCCGCCCGGTCAAGGACGCCAAGACCGGCGAGGTCACGTACTCGAAGGCCGCCAAGTATGGCCTGATCAGCGTGATCATCCACGAGGTGGGCCACAACTACTTCCCGATGATCGTCAACTCGGACGAGCGCCAGTGGACGTGGATGGACGAAGGCATGAACAGCTTCCTGCAGTTTCTGGCCGAAGAAGCGTGGGAAGAAAACTATCCGGCACGCCGGGGCGAACCGCGCGACATCGTCGACTACATGCGCAGCACGAACCAGGCGCCGATCATGACGAACGCCGAATCGACGCTGCAGCGCGGCGCCAACGCCTACGCCAAGCCGGCCACCGCCTTCAACATCCTGCGCGAGACGGTGCTGGGGCGCGAGCTGTTCGACTTCGCCTTCAAGGAATATGCCGAGCGCTGGAAGTTCAAGCGTCCAACGCCAGCGGACTTCTTCCGCACGATGGAAGATGCATCGGGCACGGATCTCGACTGGTTCTGGCGCGGCTGGTTCTATACCACCGACGCCGTCGACATCAGCGTCGATGGGATCACCGAATACACGGTATCGAGCAAGGACCCGGAAGTCGAAAAAGCCTGGCAGCGGGCGCGCCGCGCGGCCGAGCCGGTATCGGTTACCGACCAGCGCAACCAGGGTATGGCGCGCCGCGTCGATGCCCATCCCGAGTTGAAAGACTTCTACAACGAACACGACGAGTTCACCGTCACCAACAAGGACCGCAACAAGTTTGCCGGGACGAGCGCCGAACTGGAAGACTGGGAACGCGCGCTGCTCAAGGAAGGCAAGCACCTGACACTGGTCGACTTTTCCAATCGCGGCGGGCTGGTGATGCCGCTGATCGTCGAACTCACCCTGAAAAGCGGCCAGAAGACGATCGAGCGCATCCCGGCGGAAGTGTGGCGTTACTCGCCATTGAGGATCACGAAGCTGTTCGTCACCGACGAGCCGATCGTCGGCCTGACGCAAGACCCGTACTGGGAAACGGCCGACATCGACGTCAGCAACAATAGCTGGCCAAGGAAGGCCGCGCCGTCACGCCTTGAATTGTTCAAGACCGAGCGCGATCCGAATAACCTGATGCGCGATGCGGCCACGCCGCTCAAGGCTGCGCCGAAGGTGACGCAATGAGCATGCGTGGATTGAAGTCGCTGCTTCTGGTGCCGCTTCTGGCGCTGCTGCTGTGTGTCAGCAGCGCCGCCAGCGCGCACCGCTTCCACTTCGGCATGACCGACATCTCGTACAACGCGCGCACGGAGAGCACGGAGATCGTCCACACCTACACGGCGCACGATATCGACGCGCTGCTGCTCAATCTGTACGGGCGTCAGTTCGACCTGAGCGACGAAGAAGACCAGGCCGTGCTGCGCACCTACGTCGAGCGCCACTTCTGGCTCGCCGACAAGGACGGCAAGAAGCTGCCCGTGCGATGGGTGGGCATGACGGCCGACGCACAAAGCGTCGTGATCTACCAGGAGCTGCCCGGCACGCGGTTATCCACCACGGCCGTGATCCGCCAGGGCATGCTGGTCGACTTCTTGCCCGAGCAAGTCAACACCGTGAACCTCAACGAAGGCGGCGCCGTGCGCTCGCTGACCTTCATGCGCCAGGCGCTCGAACAGCGCGCGCGCTGAACCTTATCCTGAATTTTCCCATGCTGCTTCGTCCCATCCCCTGCGTGCTCGCCGCGCTGTTTGCCGCATCGAGCGTTCACGCCGATGACTTCCAGCTCCAGCGCGTGCTGGTCGAAGGCGCGCGCGCCAGCCAGCTTGGCATCGCCGACTCGGCCGGCGCCGGCAGCGCCGGTGCGAAAGACCTGGCCGGCCGCATCGCCTACCGTCCCGGCGAACTGCTCGAAGTCACACCCGGCCTGATCGCCAGCCAGCACAGCGGCGAAGGCAAGGCCAACCAGTTCTACCTGCGCGGTTTCAATCTCGATCACGGCACGGATCTGGCCACCTGGGTCGACGGCATGCCGGTCAACCAGCGCAGCCACGCGCATGGCCAGGGCTGGACCGACCTGAATTTTTTGATTCCCGAACTGGTCGGTCGCCTCGACTACCGCAAGGGCCCGTACTCGGCGCGCGAAGGCGACTTCTCGTCGGCCGGCGTGGCCTCGCTGACGTATGCCAATCGGCTGGTCAAGAGCCTCGCCTCTGCCACGATCGGCCAGGACGGCTATGCGCGCACGGTGCTGGCCGGTTCGCCCGAGGTCGGCAGCGGGAGCCTGCTGTACGCACTGGAACTGATGAAGAACGACGGCCCGTGGACGCGGCCGGACGGCTACCGCAAGGTCAACGCCGTGCTGCGCTACAGCCAGGGCTATGCCAACAATGGCTGGAACGTCACCGCAATGAGCTACAGCGGCCACTGGAATGCGACCGACCAGATTCCCTTGCGCGCGGTCGACGATGGCCGCATCGGCCGCTACGACCTGATCGACGACAGCGATGGCGGCGAAGCACGCCGCCAGAGCATCTCGGGCATCTGGCGCCAGACGGATGCCGACTCGGCCTCGAAAGTCAGCGCTTACGTAATCCGCAACGAGCTCGAACTGTTCTCGAACTTCACCTACTTCTTGAACGACCCGGTCAACGGCGACCAGTTCGCGCAACCCGACCGGCGCGTGACCACGGGCGTCGACGCCAACCACACCTGGCATATGCACCGCAGCGAGACGCTGTCGTCCGACCTGACCGTGGGCGCGCAGCTTCAGAACGACAATATCTTCAACGGCCTGTACGACACCCGCAAGCGCGCACGCATCGCCACCACGCGCGAAGACCATATCGTCGAGACGAGCGGCGCGGTGTTCGTCGAGAATGCCACGCGCTGGAGCGATGCGCTGCGCACGGTCGTCGGTGTACGCGCGAATAACTACCGCTTCCGCGTGGACGGCGACCGGCTTGAAAACGCTGGCAAGGCGCACGACACGCTGGTCACGCCGACGCTGAACATCGCCTACGGCCCGTGGGCGTCGACCGAGCTGTATGCCAACTACGGCCACGGCTTCCACAGCAACGACGCGCGCGGCACGGTGGCCACGGTCGACCCGAAAACGCTCGAGGCAGTGGACCGCACGCCGGGCCTCGTGCGCTCGCGCGGCGTGGAATTCGGCCTGCGCACCGAGGCGATCCCGAAGATGCAGATGTCGCTGGCCGTGTACCGGCTCGACTTCGATTCCGAACTGACCTATATCGGCGACGCCGGAAATACCGAGGCGGGCGATCCGAGCCGCCGCTACGGCATCGAGTTCTCGAACTACTACCGGCCGTATAAATGGCTGTCGGTCGACTTCGACGCCGCCTGGGCGCGCGCCCGCTCGCAAGGCGGCAATCCGGATGGTGATCATATCCCCGGCGCGATCGAGGGCGTGGCCCAACTGGGCGTGACGATCGACCGCAGCGGTCCGTGGTCGGGCTCCCTGCGCCTGCGCTGGTTCGGCCCGCGCCCCCTGATCGAGGACGACAGCGTGCGCTCGACAGCCAGCGTGACGCTCAACGGGCGCGTCGGCTACCAGCTGGCGAAAGACCTGCAACTGGAACTGGAAGCGTTCAACCTGACGAACCGGCGCGCATCCGCCATCGACTACTTCTACGAGTCGCAACTGGCAGGCGAAACGGCGCCGGTGGCGGACGTGCACTTCCACCCGATCGAGCCGCGCTCGCTGCGCCTGACACTGGTCAAGACGTGGTGAGGCCTGGCCCCGTGGCAGTGAAACCTGCTACGCTAGCGGGATGACCACACCGCACCTGCCCTACCTCGATCCGTTACAGCTGACGGAGGCCCTGCGCAACAACGGCTACGCCCTGCTGCGCCCCGACGACGTCGCGCTGCTGGCCGGCTGCAGCCTGCTTGATCTCGACACGCTCGCGCCGAGCTGGGATCGGCTCGAGCTGGACGAATACCTGAAGGATGGCGGGCGTTATCGGCGCCGCCGCCACTCGTGCTTCATCGACGATGGCGATTCGCTCACGCAGACGCCGCACCGCGCGCACTGGCAGCCGGTCGAGTACAACGCGCTGCACGGCGGCATGCACCGCCTGTTCGCGCCGATGGAAGCGGCCAGCGTGGCCAACCCGGCCTGGGAGCGCCTGCTGCGCGCGCTCGGCACGGCGTGTTCCGCCGTGATGCCGGCGCATCCCTGGTTCGTCGAAGCGCACCAGTTCAGGATCGACACCACCGACGGCATCGGCCGCCCGACACCCGAAGGCGCGCACCGCGACGGCGTGAATTTCGTGGCGGTGATCCTGGTCAAGCGCCACGGCATCAAGGGCGGCGAGACGCGCGTGTTCGACGCCGACGGCCCATCCGGCCAGCGCTTCACGATGACCGAGCCCTGGACGTTGCTGCTGCTCGACGACGCCGCCGTGATCCACGAATCGACGCCGATCCAGCCGCTGGGCGAGCACGGCTACCGCGATACGCTGGTGCTGACCTGGCGCGCCGAATCGTTCCAGGGCGAGAACGCGTAGGCGTTTATCGGTGGGCTGCAACGCTTGAACGTGCCGGAGGCGCACCGCTGTCCGGGATTACCGCTGACCTGAAGACCGTCGTTCCAGCGCAGGCTGGAACCCAAGTTTCTCGGCATTGTGGCAAGCTCGCGCTATAACGCTTCGCGCGCATGCTTGGGTTCCAGCCTTCGCTGGAACGACGTTGGTGAGGGAAGTGGCGGTACGGGGTGTACGATCTCAACGGCTCCACAGCCCAAAAAAAACGCCCGCAGAACCTGAGGGTTGGCGGGCGGCAAATCCAATTTTCGGAGAAAACTGGAGGAGACAGGTCCAATATATCGCTTTTTATTGTGCAGTGCAATACGGTAGTTCTACTGTTGTAAATTCGCAGAGTGCACCTTGCCATCATGATTTTTGCCGCACTGCGCCAGACGGTATATGCCACCTGTAACGGTTTGTAATGACATCACGTGCATCCGTCCTGGATAGCGCGCATTTGCTACACTTAGTTGCTCCCCGGATTGCCGGATGCCACCACCAGATACCATGAAAACAATTCGACATCCGCGTACCCTTGCCATCGCTCTCGGGGCCGCGTCGCTGTGCGCCGTCATCGCGCTGGCGACGATGAACCGTGCCGACGCCAAAGAAGAAAAGGCCGCCCCGCGCCCTGCCCTGAGCGTGACCACCGCCCGTCCCGCCACCACCAGCCTGCCGATCAACCTCACCGCCAACGGCAGCATCGCCGCCTGGCAGGATGCCGTCATCGGCAGCGAGTCGAACGGGCTGCGCCTGAACGACGTGCGCGTCAATGTCGGCGACGTGGTCAGGAAGGGCCAGGTGCTGGCCGTATTCGCGGACGAAACCGTGCGCGCCGATATCGAAGGCGCACGCGCGGCGCTGCTCGAAGCGCAGGCCAATGCCCAGGAAGCGAAGGCCAATGCCGACCGCGGCCGCGCTTTGGCGAGCTCCGGTGCGTTCAGCGCCCAGCAGGTTACCCAATATGTCACGGGCGAGCGCACCGCCGCCGCCCGTGTGCAATCGGCGCAAGCCACGCTCACCCAGCAGCAGCTGCGCCTGAAGTACACGCAGGTGACGGCGCCCGACAGCGGCGTGATCTCGGCGCGCGGCGCCACCGTCGGCGCGGTGGTCGGCGTGGGCACCGAACTGTTTCGCATGATCCGCCAGGGGCGCCTCGAGTGGCGCGCCGAAGTGACGGCGCAAGACCTCGGCCGCATCAAGCCCGGCACCCGCGCCATCGTGCGCGGCGCCAGCGGGCTCGAAGTGGCCGGCAAGGTGCGCATCCTGGCGCCGTCGGTCGATCCGCAGACACGGCTTGCGCTGGTGTACGTCGACCTGCCCCCGACCCTGTCGAGCGACATGCCGCTCAAGGCCGGCATGTTCGCCAGCGGCCGGTTTGAACTGGGCACGTCGAACGCCATCACCGTGCCGCAGCAGGCCATCGCCGTGCGCGACGGCTTCAGTTATGTGTACCGCTTGAATCCGGACAGCCGCGTGAGCCAGCTGAAAGTCACCACCGGTCGCCGCCTGGGCGACCGGGTCGAGATTGCCGGCGGTCTGTCTGTCGACACGCCGATCGTGGTCACCGGCGCGGGCTTTCTCAATGACGGCGACCTGGTACGCAATATAAGTATGCCTGCGCCCATGCCGGCAGCGGCATCCAACAAGGCCATCCGATGAATTTTTCCGCCCTGTCGATCCGCAACCCGATCCCGGCGATCATGCTGTTCGTCCTGCTCACCGTGGCGGGACTGATGGCCTTCAATGCCAGCAAGGTGCAGGATTTCCCGGACATCGAACTGCCGATCGTCACCGTCACCGCCGTCCTCGACGGCGCCGCCCCGGCGCAGCTCGAAACCGAAGTCGCGCGCAAGATCGAAGACTCGGTCGCGACCCTGCAAGGCATCAAGAACATCTATACGCGCGTGCTCGATGGCGTGGCCACCGTCACGGTTGAATTCATCCTGGAGCGCGATTCGGCCGAAGCCGTCAATGACGTGCGCGACGCCGTCTCGCGCGTGCGCGCCGACATGCCGGCCGAGCTGCGCGAGCCCACCGTGACCAAGGCGGCCACCGCCGGGCGCGTCGTCTCGACCTTCACCGTCGCCGCCGCCGAAGGCTCTGGCCTGGATGACCAGGACCTGAGCTGGTTCGTCGACAACGACGTGGCCAAGCGCATGCTGGGCGTGCCGGGCCTGGGCGAAATCAGGCGCGTGGGCGGCGTGACGCGCGAGATGCGCGTCGAGCTCGATGACCAGAAGATGGCCGCCCTGCGCGTCTCGGCGCTGGACATCTCGCGCCAGCTGCGCAATGTGCAGCGCGAGGCGCCGGGCGGCCGGGGCGACGTCAGCGGCGTCGAGCAGTCGGTGCGCACGCTGGCCACCGTCGGTACCGCGCAGGCCCTCGCCGCGATGGAAATCCCGCTGCCGGACGGGCGCCACGTGCGCCTGGACCAGGTGGCGCGCGTGCTCGACACGGTGGAAGAACCGCGCGCGGTGGCCGAGCAGGATGGCCGCCGCGTCGTTGCTTTCGAGGTGTTCCGCACACGCGGCGCCGGCGAGATCGACGTCGCCCAGGGCGCGCGCGCCGCGATGGCGCAGCTGAAAACAGAAAATCCCAAGCTGATCGTCAACGAGGTGATCGACAACTCGTTCTCGGTCGAAGAAAACTTCGACGCCTCGATGCACATGCTGTACGAAGGCGCGCTGCTGGCGGTGCTGGTGGTGTGGTGGTTCCTGCGCGACTGGCGCGCCACGCTGATCGCCGCCGCCGCCCTGCCCCTGTCGGTGATTCCGGCCTTTTTGGGCCAGTACCTGTTCGGGTACACGCTCAATATGGTCACGCTGCTCTCGCTGGCCCTCGTCATCGGCGTGCTGGTCGACGATGCCATCGTCGAGATCGAGAACATTTCACGCCACCTCCATATGGGCAAGACGCCGATGCAGGCGTCGCTCGAGGCGGCCGACGAAATCGGCATGGCGGTCATCGCCACCACCTTCGCGCTGGTGGCGGTGTTCCTGCCGACCGCCTTCATGGGCGGCATCCCCGGTAAATTCTTCAAGCAGTTCGGCTGGACCGCCGTGCTGGCGATCCTGGCCTCGCTGCTCGTGGCGCGCCTGCTCACGCCGATGATGTGCGCGTACCTGCTCAAGGCGCCCAAGAACGCCGGCGTGGCCGGCAACGAGCCACAGGACGGCGCCATCATGCGGCGTTACCTGGCCGTGATGCAGTGGTGCCTGCGCCGTCGTGGCCTGACGATGATCGGCGCCGCCGCATTCTTCGCGGCCTCGCTGGCGCTGGTGCCGCTGCTGCCGACCGGCTTCATGCCGCCGGCTGACCGCTCGCAGACCCAGGTCAATGTCGAGCTGCCGCCGGGCGCCACGCTGGCCCAGACCCGCGCCGTGGCCGAGCAGGTACGGCTGGAGCTGATGAAGGTGGCCGGTGTCACGAGCGTCTTCAGTTCGATTGGCGGCGGCTCGAGCGGCGACGCGTTCTCGCCCGGCGCCGCCGCCGAAGCGCGGCGCGCGGTCCTGACCGTCAAGACCGTGGAGCGGCGCGAGCGCGACGTGAAGCTGGGCGTGATCGAAAACACGATCCGCGAGCGCGTGGCCGCCATTCCCGGCGCGCGCTTCACGGTGGGCATTCCCGACGCCGGCACCAAGATGCAGCTGGTGCTGCGCAGCGAAGACGCCAATGCCCTGAGCGTGGCGGCGCGCCAGGCCGAGCGCGAATTGCGCGGCCTGGCCGGCATCGGCAACGTCAGTTCGAGCGCCTCGCTGGTGCGTCCCGAGATCATCGTGCGCCCGGACTTTGCGCGCGCGGCCGACCTGGGCGTCACGGCGGCGGCCATTGGCGAGACGGTGCGCGTGGCCACCGCCGGCGACTATGAGCAGTCGCTGGCCAAGATGAACCTGGACGAGCGCCAGGTGCCGATCCGGGTCAAGCTGCCCGACGCCGTGCGCGCCGACCTCGATGCGATTGGGCGCCTGACGGTGCCCGGCAATAACGGGCCGGTGCTGCTCTCGACTGTGGCCGACATCACGATGGAAAGCGGCCCCGCGCAGATCGACCGCCTGAATCGCAGCCGCAATGTCACGCTCGATGTCGAACTATCGGGTCGCTCGCTCGGCGAGGTCAATACCGAGGCGCGCGCGCTGCCCGTGTTCCAGTCGTTGCCGACGTCGGTAACCATCGCTGAACTGGGCGACGCCCAGGAAATGCAGGCGCTGTTCGCCAGCTTCGGCCTGGCCATGCTGATCGGCGTGCTGTGCATCTACGGCGTGCTGGTGCTGCTGTTCTCGGACTTCATGCAGCCGGTGACCATCCTGGCCGCGCTGCCGCTGTCCATCGGCGGCGCCTTCGTGGCGCTGCTCGTGACGAGCAACGCGCTGTCGATGCCGACGATGATCGGCCTGATCATGCTGATGGGGATCGTGACCAAGAACTCGATCCTGCTGGTGGACTACGCGATCCTGGCGCGCGAGGCGGGCATGAACCGCTTCGATGCGCTGGTCGACGCCTGCCACAAGCGCAGCCGCCCGATCGTGATGACCACCATCGCGATGGGCGCCGGCATGCTGCCGCTGGCGCTGGGCTTCTCGGGCGATCCGAGCTTCCGCTCGCCGATGGCGGTGGCCGTGATCGGTGGGTTGATCACGTCGACCTTGCTGAGCCTCCTGGTGGTGCCGGCCGTGTTCACCTATGTGGACGACTTCGAGGGTTGGCTCAAGCGCACCGCACGCAAGGTGCGGCGCCAGCCCGCGCCGGCCGGCAAGGTGGAGCGCACTTCGGCCTGAATTGTCTACGGCGTCACCGGGGTTCTTCGAATCCGGCACATTGCACTACCTGCCAGATCGCGAAGAACTTCGCCCCGTCGCTCGCCGGGCAATGCCTGGCGAATGCAGCGTTGAACGGCCCGTCCATCGCGTTGATGATGGTCGCGATCAGCGCCACATCGTCGCCCTCCACGATCGCCAGCGGGTGCGCCCACCGCGGGCGCCCGGCTTCGCGCCCGAACAGCCAGCGTGGAACAACGCATAACAGCAGCAGTGGACACATGGCGGGAACCAGCCAGGTCCACCATGGTGACCACAGGGCGCCGACCAGGAACGTCAGCACGAGACTGGCGAGGATCGTCGCGACATACAATTGGCTGCTGCGCCGCTCCAGCCAGTCCGGCGGATATTTCCCGGCCAGCCGGCGCACCACGCCTTGCAGGCGCAGGTAGTCGCTGCGCGACAGTGGCTGGCGCGGCGGGTGGGGGACACGCCAGCGCATGTTCATGCCATCCACCCCGTTCTGGCCGAACAGAAGCGGCGGCGCTCGGCATTGGCGCTCGCGATCAGCGCCAGCACGATGGCGCACGCGATCCAGATCGACCACAGCGTATGCGTCATGAAATGGGCGCCGCGCAGCTGCTGCAGATAGCCGACCAGCGCGCCGAAGGCGATCGCCAACAACGCGGCGCGGGCCGCCATCGATGGCCTTGCCGGCAACCAGCAGACGGCCAGCGCCACCAGCCAGAGGGCGCTCGATGCGTGACCGGCAGGCAGGCACTGGCCCGGCATCGCGTCGGCCGGGAACGCGCCGAACAGGCGCACATACGGCTGCGCGCCGCCATACCGCAGCAGATCCCAGGGACAATGCGATGCGCTGATCTGCTTCAGCGCGCTGGTCACGGCCGGCACGAGGATGGCGGACAACGTGACGACGCGCAGCCGCAGGCGACCGCTGGCGCCCAGCCCGGCGTGGGGATGGCAGGCATCGATGACCGCGTAGCCGATGGTGCCCGCGGCGAGCAGCGTCAGCAGCCACTTCAGGATGATGTGATTGAACGTGACGGTCAGCCAAGCGTCGCGCCATGGAAAGATGCCGCTGCGGGCGTCAAATACCATATCGGCCAGCGCCAGGTCGAGATCGGTGCAGCGCCCGACCCAGAGGATCGCCAGCGCAGCAGCTGCCAGCATGGCCGCCAGGCGCCGTATCGTGCGCGCCGGCAGCAGCGGTTCCTGCAGCGCGTGGCCGGCCGCCACCTCACGCACCGCGGACGCAGGCATGGAACAGGTCCAGGCGCGGGTTGAGCACTGCCGTGTTCACGTCGAGCATCCCGAGCACAGAGTGAAAGACATTGTCATGCGATAGCGGTTCGCCCCGCCGCGCGGCCAGGCAGCGCCGGTCGATGCGAAAGCGCTCGCTGAAGCCGTCCGACATCCACAACATCATCGGCACCTCGGTCTGCTCACGCGGCGCGAACATATACGGTGTGCCGTGCAGATAGACATTGTTTTCGCCGAGCGACTCGCCATGATCGGAAAAGTACAGCATCGCCGTATCGGCATCCTGCGCGGCGGCCATCGCGCGCAACCTGTCGATGGTCTTGCTCAGGAAGTAGTCGGTGTACAGAATCGTATTGTCATAGGCGGCCCGGATCGATTCGCGCGAACATTTTTCAAAGTCATTGGTCGAACACACCGGGCCGAATCGCCCGAACCCGTGCGGGTAGCGGCTCGCATAGGCCGGGCCATGGCTGCCCTTCTGGTGCAAGACCACGACCAGGTCCTTGCTGCTGCGGCCGAGCAGTTCGGGCAAGCCTTCGAGCAGGCGCTCGTCATGGCACTCGTCGCCGCTGCAATAGGGATCCTTGCCATCCGGGCGCGACAGGTCTTCATACTTGACGCGGTCGCACGCACCCTTGCAGCCCGAATTATTGTCGCGCCAGAGCACCTCGAAACCGGCATGGGCCAACACGTCGAGCAGCCCTTCCTGGCTCGCCGCTTTCGACTGGCTGTAGTCGTCGCGACCGAAGGCAGAAAAGACGCACGGCACCGATACGGCGGTGGCGGTCCCACACGAACTGACACGAGAGAAATTGATCAATCCAGCTTGCCGCGCCAGCAGCGGGTTGGTGTCGCGGGCATAGCCGTTGAGCGAGAAATTCGCCGCCCGCGCCGTTTCGCCAACGACGATCACGGTCAGCGTCTTGCGCTGGTGGCCGGCCCAGGCGGCGCCTTTCACCGCATCGCGCCCAAGCGGGGCGACCACGACATCGGCCGCCCAGCGGTTCTTCAGATAGCCATGCACGGCCTGGATAAAGTTGGTGGGCGTGAGCAGGAAGCGCAGTTCGCGGTGTTCATGCAGCGTCGGCGCCAGGCTCTTGAGCAGCAGCACCAGCAGCACGAGCGCCAGCAATAGCGAGCCCCCGGCATTACTGCTGCGCTTGACCAGCCCTTTCAGTCCGCTGGGGAACTGGATATTGGCGCGGGCGATCAAGAGCGACGGCAGCACGCCGAGCAAACCGATCCTGGCCGCCATCTGCCAGCTGATCAGCTCAGTCGCTTCGCGGGTATCGGTCTCGAAGACGTTCTGGATCATGGCCTTGTCGATGACGATCCCGTAGGCCGCAATGAAATAGCCGGCCGCCGACGCCGCCAGCACGAGGGCGATCAGCACCGGCTTGGCGACATAGCGAAAGCTGGCCAGCGTCAGGCAGGCATTGAAGAACAGGACAACGATCAGGAACGTGCCTGCCAGCATGGGCAGGCTGGCGGGCGAGGCGCCACCGGCAGCGTGGGCCAGCACCGTCCAGAATGTCACGTTGCCCAGGCTTGCCAGCAACAGCGCCACGACCAGCACGAGCAGCGACGCATCGACACGCCTTGCAAACAGCTTTTCCATTTCACGTCCTTGTCAGCATCGCAGCGACCATTGCTGCAGTACGTCAAGGATAGGAAGGGCGGCGGCAAGCCACTGTCAACGCGGCGTTAGGATGGCGTGAACGGCGCAGGAAAAAGAATCGTGAAGCGGCTGCCGCCACATGGCCGGTTTTCGTAGACGAGCGACGCACCCAGGTATTCGCAGATGCGCTTGACCAGGGACAGGCCCAGCCCGGTGCCGGCGGAACCGCTCGACGGGATCGGCAAGACGCCCTCGCCCAGCGTTTGCCGCACTGCTTCCGGCAGGCCCCGGCCGCTGTCTTCGACCGAGATACGCCCGGGTTCGATGACCACCGTCACCTCGCCCTGCTCGGTGTACTGGCAAGCATTGCGAATCAGGTTGGCGATGGCCGACACGCACAGCTCGGCAGGCGCGCAGATATGGAACGACGCGTCGCCGGTGCAGCGCAGCGTGACCGGCTTGTCTGCCACCATGGCCTGGTAGCGCTCGGTTTCGCGGCGCGCGATATCGCTGACCGATACCGCCGCAAACTGATCGAGCTGCGGCGCGCGCGCCAGCACCAGCAGCACCGTGACGCACTCCGTCGCTTCCTGCGCCGCGCGGTAGATGCGTTGCGCCGGCGCCCGTACTGCCGGGCTGGCGCCGTTCTCGATCAGGATTTCGGCCGCGCCCATGATGACGGTGAGCGGCGTGCGCAACTCGTGACTGACGTCGCCGGTGAAAAAGCGTTCGCGGTCGAGGAACCCGCGCAGCTCGGTCGTGTGCGCCGCCAGCGCGCGCGCCAGGGTCCCCAATTCGTCGGTCCGTTCGGTGTGCGGCAGGGCAAACGCACCTTGCCCGACGGCGTCGGCCAGTTCGCGGATCGGCATCACGATACGCCGGCCGACGAATCGGCCGAGAAACAGCGCCAATGTGACAAAGCCGGCGAAGAAGGCGGCGAACATCGAGTACACGAGGATCTCGATCTGCTCATAGTCGCTTTCGTGATCGACCACCACATACGGCCCGCGCTCGTCGGCGCCGGACAGGACATGCAGCCCGATGCCGTCCACGTCGGCCTCGGACACGCCCGCCGGCAGCGCGCGCAGCGACAGCGGGATGTCGTCGCCACGGTGGAAGCGCAGGCCGGCCGGCAAGTCGGCCGGCAGCCCGGCAGCGGCCCGGGGCCGCGCCCATTTCTCGACTTCGGCGAGGCGTTCGTCGACCAGGTGGACTTCGATCCCCTCGACTACCAGCGCGGCCAGCACCGCGAAGAACAGCGACAGCACGACGCCGAACAGGATGAAGGCGCCGACGATCGGGCGGCTGAGCGAACTAGCCGCGCGCATCGGGCATCGCGAGTTTGTAGCCGACACCGGCAATGGTCTGGACCATCGGGAACGCAAACGGCTTGTCGACCGCCTGGCGCAGCGCGTGGATGTGCGTGCGCAGGGCGTCGCTCTCGGGACGGTCTTCGCCCCAGACGGCCTGCTCGAGCGCTTCGCGCGAGACGATGCGCGGGGCCGCAGCCATCAGTCCGCGCAGCAGGACATAACCGGTCTTGGTGAGCGCGATCTTCACGCCGTCGCGCGAAGCCTCTTGCTGGTCGGGATCGAACACCAGTGGACCGAAGCGTAATACGCGGCTGATCGCGTGCTGCCCGCCCGCGCGGCGCGCCAGGGCTTTCAGGCGCACGTCGAGTTCGACGAGCGAAAATGGCTTGACCAGGTAATCGTCGGCGCCGCTGTCGAACCCCAGTACCTTGTCCTGCAGGCTGTCGCGCGCCGTCAGCATCAGCACCGGCGTTGCGCTGGCCAGATCGGTGCGCAGCTTCTGGCACAGCTCCAGGCCGCTCAATCCCGGCAGCATGACGTCGAGGATGATCACGTCGTAGTTGTTTTCGGACGCCAGCGCCAGGCCGCCGTAACCGTTGCGCGCCGAGTCGAGCGTATAGCCCTTCGGCTCCAGGAACCCGTACAGGTTGGCCAGAATGTCGGGGTTATCTTCGACGATGAGGATGCGCATGCCGGTCATTGTAAGACCAAACGCGAGCCGAATCCGCGCCGGCCTTCAGGGCAAACGATAGCGCTGCTCCCGATACAAAATCGACGGCAGGATGACGTGCGCCATCGCCTTGTCGACCTGCGCCTGGGTCGCGCTGCCGCTGCCCGGGCTGAAATGCCCGCTGGCAGCGTCGTACCGGCCCGGCAGCGGCGCCTGGCCGGGGCGCAGCACCGTGGCCGATGCGCCTTCCAGATACGCAAAATAATCGTTGAACTGGATCAGCGCGCGGCCCGGCGTCGTGCTGTCCCTGACCAGGTCGCGCCCGATCATCGGATGCGTGCTCGACACGCCCAGCAGCGACAGCAGCGTCGGCGCCAGGTCGACCTGGCTGGCGATCGTCGTGATGCGCTTCGGTTCGATGTCGGCGCCCAGGATCAGGCCCGGGATGTGGAACTTCTTGATCGGCACCAGGCTGTCGCCGTACACGCGGTTGTCGTGGTCGGCCACGATCAAAAATACGGTGTCCTTCCAGTAGGCCTGCCGTTTGGCTTCGCGGATGAATTTCCCCAGCGCGTAATCGGCATACTTGACCGCGTTGTTGACGGTCTGTTTGTCGGCATCGTGCAGCGTGACTTTCCCGTCCGGGAATTCAAACGGCTCGTGGTTCGACGATGTGAAGATCAGGCTGAAGAACGGCTTGTTTGCGGCGTGCAGGGTGTTCAGGCGCTCGAGCGATTTGTCGAACAGGTCTTCGTCCGACGCGCCCCAGCTCGCCACGAACTTCGGCTTCATGTCGCCGATATCGACGATGTTCTGGAAGCCGTTCCCGGTGAAGAAGCTGCGCATATTGTCGAAGTGCGCTTCGCCGCCGTAGACGAATTCGGTATGGTAGCCCTGGTCGCCCAGGCCGGCGGCCAGCGTGTAGAAATTCTGCTGCGACAGCGACAGCTTGACCGTGCTGCGCGCCGGCGTGGGCGCGTAGCCGGCCACCACGGCCTCGATGCCGCGCACCGAACGCGTGCCGGTGGCGTACAGCTGCTCGAACCACCAGCCCTCGCCCTTGAGCTTTTCCAGCTCGGGCGTCACGGCCACGCCGCCAAGCGACTTGACGAACGTCGCGCCCAGGCTCTCCTGCAGCACGATGACCAGGTTCAGCGGCTTGGCGCGCGTGATGGCAGCTGGCTGGTAGTGCAGCGTTGGCAGTTCGGGGTGGGCGAACTGGTAATCGCGCAGCCACGGCGCCGCCTTCACTTCAGCGAACACCTGCTCGCGCGGGAAATCGCCGTAGATGTCGGACGACTTGGCCTCGTTGTCCATCGAGCGCATCGCGTCGAGCACCGACCACGCCGAGTTGATGACCAGTGAATTGACCATCGCGTCGCCCGTGAGCGCGAACATGGCGGGATTGGCGGGCCGGTGGCCGGTAGTCGAGCGGATCTGCATGAACACGAGCAGACACAGGACCGGCCACACCAGCAGAACTTTGCGGCCGTGCCACATCGTCATGGTCGACGACGCGCGTTTCAGCAGGCGCACCAGCGCCACGCCCAAGAGCAGCGTCAGCGCGCAGCCCGTCAGCACCGCGGTGCGAAAGCCATGCCACAGCGTGGAGAAGACTTCTTGTGGATGGTTCAGGTATTCGATGAACAGGCGGTTCGGTCGCGCATCGTATTGCATGATGAATTGCGGCGACGCGACTTCCATGAACAGGATGAAGATCAGGGCCGTCGTCGTCCAGCCGAACGTGAAGCGCTGCCACACGCGGGCCGTGCGGCGATGCGCCAGCAAGGGCGCCAGCAACAGCGGGATGGCCACGAAGTAGCCAAGCAGGATCAGGTCGGCGCGCACGCCCTGCACGAGGATCTCGGGGACGATGCCGGTGGCGCGCACGCGTTCCCATTGCCAGACCAGCATGGCCAGGCGGAAGCTCGAGAGCAGCACCAGGCCGATGAGCAGCATCTGGATGAGCGGTGCGAACGGCCCGGCAAGGCGCGTACTGTGTGCCAGCCAGGAAAATGCAGGGGGCCTCGACGCCTTGGCTGCCCCGCGCAGATAGAGCTTGTCAGTGTTCATGGATCCGCCGGACTTGCCAGGCTACCTACCGCCTGGCGATGAATCAATCACGCGGATCTGAATCCAACGCGCTTTCTGATGCGATATGGATGGTAGGTTGCCTACCGTCATCGCAACGTTAGTCAGGCGTTAAGAAAGCGTTAAATGTGGCGCTGTACTCGTTAGCTATGGATGAGTACTGAACTGCTGAGCTGCCGCGCGGTCCAACCCCTGTTGCCATCGACAGGAGCGGCCCATGAAAGCGCCTCGGTTCACCAACTGGTTCGCCAATCTGCGCCTGCTGAATCAGCCACAGCGCCTGCAGGTGCTCGATGCCCTGCATCCGGCAGCCGGCCTCGACCAGGTTATCGCCCTGATCGGCCAGATCCGCGCCGCAACTCGCCAGTGCCCGCAGTGTGCCAGTCCGCACTGGCATCGGCATGGTCATGCCAACGACCTGCAGCGCTTTCGCTGCTGCGACTGTGGCCGCACCTTCAATGACCTCAGCGGCACGCCATTGGCACGGTTGAGATTGCGCGGCAAATGGCTCGACTACCTCAATACCCTGCTCGACTCCACCACCGTCCGCCGCGCCGCGACCCGTGTCGGCGTGCACCGCAACACGGCATTTCGCTGGCGGCACCGGTTTCTTCACTGGGTCAAGCTCGATCGTCCGGCGCAGTTGGGCGGCATCGTCGAGGCGGACGAGATGTTCCTGCTCGAATCCCAGAAAGGCTCGCGCAAGCTAGACCGGCCGCCACGCAAGCGGGGCGGCGCCGCCAGCAAACGCGGGATTTCCAATGACCTCGACTGCATCCTGGTGGCGCGCGATCGGCATGGCGGCACCATCGACGCCGTCGTTGGCCGTGGCGCCTTGAAGGCGGTGCAGCTCGAACAGCACCTGCTGCCGAAGCTACATCGTGAGGCGCTGCTGGTCACCGATTCAAACGCTGCCTACCGTGCCTTCGCGCGCCGGCACGGCGTGGCGCACCAGAGCGTCAACCTGCGCGCCGGCGTGCGGGTGCGGGTGCGCCCGGGCATCGAGGGCGCCATTCACGTGCAGAACGTGAATGCCTATCACAGCCGCTTTCGCGGCTGGCTGGCGCGCTTCAACGGTGTGGCGTCGCGCTATCTGCCGAATTACCTGGGGTGGCGCTGGGCCGTGGACGGGGGGCGGATCAGTACCGCAGAACAATTGCTGCGCGCTGCAGTCAGCCTCATCCACAGGTAATGGGCACAGCGCCTTAAATGTTGATATGAAAAAAGCCCGGCCAGCAGATGCTGGGCGGGCTTCCGATCAACCGGGGAAGACCCCCGGTCTCAATCCACGCTATCAGTCGCGGTAGTTGCTGTAGTCTTTGCGGTAGTCGCTACGGTCGCTCGAGCCACCCAGCAGCTTGGCCAGGATGAAGCCGACGCCGACTGCAGCCAGCAGTGCGCTGCCCGGGTTGTTCTTGACGTATTCCTTGCCCTGGGCCGACAGGTCCGAGTACTTGTCGGTCAGCTGGGTCGAACGGTCGCCGAATTTCTCTTGCGCGGTGCTGATCAGGCCAGTGACCTTGTCAACGCCGGCATGTGCCTTCGATGCGATGTTGTCGACGACTGGCTGGGCTGCTTGCGCTGCCTTGTCGATGGCGCCGTGCGCTTTCTCTGGCGTGATCGACGAGATCGCTGCCTTGATACCGCCAGCGGTGGTGGTGGTGTCGGCGGCCGATGCACCGGTGGTCGACGGGGTGGTCGACGAACCGATGGTCGAGCCCGACGTGTTGCCGGCGGTGGTGCTGGCGCTGCTGCCGCTGTTGCCCAGACCGCTGTTGCCGGTCACGCTGCTGGTGCCCAGGGAGCCGGTGCCCGTGCTGGTGCCCAGGTTGCCCGACGACGACGCATTTTGCTGGCTGCCCGACGCTGGATTGGTTGCGTTGATGCCTTTACCTTCGTTCGACTTTTGATTATCCATGATGTAACCCTCATAAAATAGTGACCAACGCGGAGTAGACCGAAATTCGACTAGCACCACATTTTTGATTGAATAAGTCCGATACAACACGCGGGAACGGTCTTGGACTGCGCTACGTCAACATCAATTTCACTCGATGCCTCTGTACATTTTCTTTGCGTCCCATCCCAGTCACCCGCCTTGCGGCGGCTTTCCGAGGCGCAGTATCGGATTCACTGCGTCGCGATACAAAAAATACAATGGCCACCACGCACAGACCGTGCGCTGACTAACAGAACCATGACATCGGTTCATAAAGCGGTCATTTTGGGCGATTTAGGCGCACTTTACGGGCCGCTGGCGGTACCATACGGCCCCCATCATAGGCAGGATCGGTAGACATGGTAGTAGAGAACGACGCGGGCGCGGCGCGCCTGCCGCCGCTGCGGCGCACGACGGCGGATGATGCACTGGACGCAGCGGCGCGCGCGCAGCGCGATGCGCAGGTGCGCGGCGTCGATTCGATTCCCGGCATGCGCGAGGCGATCAAGGCCGCCGCGCAAGCCCTGCCGCCATTCACCGAGGTGCCGCGCCTGGCGCGCCTGGATGCGGCGGCGTTTCGCGCGCGCGCCAGGGCCGGCATGCCGTTCCTGGTCACCGACGTGGTCGGGCGCTGGCCCATCGTACAACTGGATTTTGCCGCGCTGCGCGCGCAGCATGGCCACCTGCCCGTGCGCGCCCGCGTGGGCGACTACGTGCACACCGCCTTCGCACCGGACCGGGCGATGCAGGACATGCTGCTGCGCGAGTACCTGGATTTGTCGACGCCGGTGGAAGCGGGTCTGCCGCCGTACGTGGGCAACCTGGCGCTAAGTGAACTGAACCGTCTGTGCCACTGGCCAGCGTATTTCGACAAGATGGGACCGCCCCGCTTCTGGATCGGCCCGGCGCGCACGATCACGCCGCTGCACTGCGACTACGATGACAATATCTTCGCCCAGATTCACGGCGTGAAAAGGATCTTCCTGGCGCCGCCCCACCACGACGCGTTTCTGTATGCGCGCCAGGCAAATCCGCTGCTGTTCGGCTCTCCCGTCGACCCGGAGGCGCCGGACTACGAGCGGTTTCCGCTGGCGCGCCAGGCGGCGCTGGTGGAAATCATCGTGCGGCCGGGCGACATGCTGTATGTGCCGGCTGGCTGGTACCACCAGGTGCGGGCGCTGGAATTTTCGCTGTCGTCGAACCGCTGGGCGCGCGGGTTACCGCTGGCGCTCGCGGGTTTGCCCCCCAACTAGGCGACGGTGGTCGGCTCTTCGACCGCGCGCTTGGCCGGCTTGTCGTCGCCCAGCTTCAAGAACTGCGTGGAAGGCCGGCCATCGGCATTGTGCTGCACGATGCGCTCGGGGCGGCCCTTCGCGTCGAGCCAGACCTGGCCGATACCGGAACCATTCCACAGGCGTTCGCCGTGCTTGCGCTGGTCGGGCAGGTGCGGCGTGATCGACATGTCACGCCGCTTGGTGAACCAGTTCAGCGGCGAGCGCGGTGAATACAGCCAGCGATTAAGGCGATCGAGCCAGTTGAGCAGGTCTTCGGGGAATTCGTTCTTGAAGCCACTGCTGGTGATCTGCCAGATGTGCGGCGGCCGGTTCTCGTCGCGCACTTCCACATCGTAGGCGAACGAATAATGCACGTCGCCCGACAGGATCACGTAGTTGCCGGGCGTGCGCGAGTGGCGGAAGATGTTGAGCAAACTCCCCGCCGCGCCGCGGTGCGCCATCCAGTTTTCGGCATCGACCGTCAAGGCCTGGCCCATCACGGTAGCAACCTTCTGCACCACCTCGATCAGCTTCACGCCGAACATCGGCGCGGCCGAGACGATCACCGCCGCCGTTTCATCAATCAGCTCATGCTGCAATTCGGTCAGCGACTCCCAGTCCATCAGGCCGGACGGATGGCTTGGCCGGCGCTCGTTGCGCCAGCGCCGCGTGCGCGTATCGAGCACGATGACGGCCGGCTGCGTGCGCAGCATGTAATCCCACTGGCGAAACGTCAGCAGCCGCTCGATCAGGGCGCCATGCGGCTCGGGTTCGAGGCGGTTCTTCGCGTCCGGCCTGCCCGCCATGGCCGCCATGTCGTCCAGCACCTCGCCGAAGACGTCGGGCCGGTTGCCCCAGCCCTGGCACAGCATGTAAGCCACCAGCGCATTGCCCATGATGCGGCGCGAGAACGGGTGGCCGTAGGCGGTCTTTTCCCATTTATAGGACAGGTTCCAGTCATCGGTGACGTCGTGGTCGTCGAAGATCATCAGCGTCTGCACGTGCGCCAGCAGGCGCGCGGCCCGTGGCAGCTCGGCGCAGAAGCCGGCGAGCGCCTCGCCCTCGGTGTGCCAGCGCTCCTGGCACTTCGGGTCGAGGGGCGGCATCGGAATCTTGCCCACCACCTGCCATGGCACCGGCGACCAGACCAGGAGGTACATGGCCAGTACTTCGCCCAGCGTCATCAGGTGGTTGTCCGCATTGGCCGTGGTGAAGATCGGCTTTTCCACGCCGCCGAAGAACTTCTCGCGCAGCGCCTCGTTCGATTTGAAGGCGGGCAGCAGGCGCTGGCGGCCGTAATAACCGTCGGGATGCGCATACAACTCGGCACTGTCCTTGACGATGGCGCCTTCGACGCATTCGCCGAACAGGCCCAGGCGCTCGATCAGCGCATGGGTCGCGCCCAGCATCGGGCCGGCCACGTCGTCGGCATACACCTGGTCGCCGGCCAGCAGCAGCATCGACGGCCGCTCGCCCGCCTGGTCGGGGTGTTCGGCGATCAGGTCGTCACCGCGCGCCAGGCCGTCGCGCGACGGGTGATGCGGCTTGCGGCACGAGCCATACAGGATGTTGTCGGAACGGCTGCGCAGCACCAGGTTCGGCATCGATGCGCCCTCGTGCACCAGGTGGGGCGCCCAGGCAGCGATGCCCTGTTCCACGCCGGCGACGTCGGTCAGCAGCAGGTCGTAGTCGATCAGCGTGTCCTGCGGCAGCGGCGTGGGCAACGTGACGTCGATGAAGTGGATGTGCGCGTCGCGCCCGATCGGGATGACGCGGCACGCCGTCTTGTCCAGCGTCAGGCGCTGCGGCGCGGCGCCATGCGGCGCGAGTACCAGCGTCAGGTCGAGCGGCGTGCTGCCCACCAGCCAGAGCACGAGACGGCCAGGTTCGAGGCGGCGCAACAAGGGACCGGCGAGGACGGATGGGAGGCCGTTGGGAGTGTGTATATGTATCACGCGGACGACGGCTGACTGTGGAAAAGATCAGTCCAGTGTAACAGAGCCATCCGGAAATCAAAGTTGCCCATCCGTGCGCACGCAGGCAATGTATTTGTCAGTAATACACGCAGATGCGCTGGCCGTCGGCATCCATCACGCGGATATCGAGCCCGTACAGCGCGTGCAGCACGTCGGGCTGGATCACCTCGAGCGGCGTGCCGTGACAGGCCAGCTTGCCGTCCTTCATGGCCACGATACGGTCTGCGTAGCACGAGGCGAAGTTGATGTCGTGCAGGACCAGGATCACCGTCTTGCCCAATTCGCGTGCCGCACGGCGCAGCAGCCGCATCATGTCCACAGCGTGGCGCATGTCGAGATTGTTCAGCGGCTCGTCGAGCAGCACATAATCAGTGTCCTGGCACAGCACCATCGCCACGAAAGCGCGCTGGCGCTGGCCGCCCGAGAGCTGGTCGAGAAAGCGCTCGGCCAATGCGTCCAGGCCCAGGTAGCCCAGTGCGCGCTCGACGTGCGCGGCGTCATCGACGGTGGGACGCCCTTTCGTGTGCGGATAGCGCCCGAAGGCGACCAGGTCGCGCACCGTCAGGCGCATCGGCAGGTGGTTATCCTGGCGCAGGATCGCCAGGCGCTTGGCCAGTTCGGCGCTGTCGCCGCGCGCCGCGTCGATGCCGTCGACCAGCACGCGGCCTTCGCTCAGCGGCAGCAGGCGGCTGATCATCGACAGCACGGTCGATTTGCCGGCGCCGTTCGGACCGATGATGGCGGTCACGCCGCCAGCGGGAAGCAGCAAGGTGACATCGTCGACGACGACGCTGTCGCCATAGCGTTTGGTGAGGCTGGAGACTTCGATCATGTCGACCTTTTACGGGTAATCAGGAACAGGAACAGCAAGCCGCCGACGAACTCGATGACGACGCCGACCGTGGCGTTCAGTTCGAGCGCGCGCTCGAGCAGCAGCTGGCCGCCGACCAGGAACACGACGCCCCACAGCACCGCCATCGGCACGACGTACTTGTGCCGGTCGGTGCCGGCCGTGACGTACGCCAGGTTGCTGACCAGCAGGCCGAAGAACGTCACCGGCCCGACCAGCGCCGTGGACACCGACACCATCACCGCGATCAGGGCCAGGGTGAGCATGACCGTGCGGCGGTAATCGATGCCGAGATTGACCGCGATCTCGCGTCCGAGCGAGAGCACGTCGTAGCGGTGGCGCAGGCGCCAGGCCACGAGAGAGGCCAGCGCGATGGCGAGCGCCGCCACCGACAGCAAGCCGGTCTGGATCGCATTGAACGAGGCGAACATGCGGTCTTGCAGCACCAAAAATTCGTTCGGATCGATCAGGCGCATCACAAAGCTCGACAGGCTGCGAAACAGCAGGCCGAACACGACCCCGGCCAGCAGCATCAGGTGCAGGCTGTGCGCCGCGCCGGTGAACAATGCGCGAAACAGCAGGCAGGCAAAGGCCGTCATCAAGACCACCTCGAACGCGAAGCGCAGGTTCGGGTTGCCCGTCCCGGTGAGAGGATCGATGCCGATGCTGAAGATGATCACGGCCTGGATCAGCAGGTACAGCGAATCGAAGCCCATGATCGAGGGTGTGAGGATGCGGTTGTGCGTGATCGACTGGAACAGCACCGACGACACCGCGATCGCATACGCGACCAGCAGCATCGCGGCGAGCTTGGCGCCGCGGAATGGCAGCACGAAATCCCAGTTGCCGTTCGCGCCGATCAGCATGAAGGTGGCCACCAGCGATAGCGCCAAGCCAGCCAGCAGCGCCACCCGGATACCGGGCGGTATTTTGATTGAAAACTCAGGCGCCACGGGAACGACCTCGCAACAACAGGAACAAGAACAGCGCGCCGCCGATGACGCCGACCACGGTGCCGATCGGGATTTCGTAGGGCGCCACGACGAGGCGGCCGACAATGTCGCAGGCCAGCACGAACAGGCCGCCCAGGATCGCGACCCACGGCACCGAACGGCGCATATTGTCGCCAAACAGGATGCTGACCACGTTCGGCACGATCAGGCCGAGAAAGGGAATGCTGCCGGCCGTGACCACCACCACTGCCGATATCGCCGAGACGATCATCAAGCCCCATAACGTGAGGCGCTGGTAGTTCAGGCCCAGGTTGGTGGTGAACTGCTGGCCCATGCCGGCCACCGTGAAGCGGTCGGCCGCAAACCAGGCGGCCAGCGCCAGCGCGCCGCCGATCCATAGCAGCTCGTAGCGCCCGCGCAGCACGCCGGAAAAATCGCCGACGGTCCACGCGTGCAGCGTTTGCAGCATGTCGTAGCGCAGCGCGAAGAAGGTCGTCACGGCCTGCACCACGCCGCCCAGGATCAGGCCGATGAGCGGGACCAGGTACGGGGAGCGCAGCGGAATCCGGCGCAGCAGGCCAAGGAATAAAAAAGTGCCAGCCAGCGCAAAGGCGGCGGCCACCAGCATCTTGCCGAACACCGGCGTGTCGGGCGCGAGCAGCGCCAGCACCAGCACGCCCAGCGTCGCCGACTCTATCGTGCCGGCGGTGGACGGTTCGACGAAGCGATTGCGCACCAGCATCTGCATGATCAGGCCCGCAACCGCCAGCGACATCCCGGCCAGCAGCAGCGCCAGGGTGCGCGGCAGACGGCTCACGACCAGCAGTTGCCAGGCGTCCGATTGCGTACCGGCCAAGAGGCCGGCGAAGCTGAAATCGGCCGCGCCGATGGCGATGCTGAGGGCAACCAGCGCCGCCGTCATCAACAGCGGCAGCGCGAGCCAGGCGTGAGAGATCTTGCGGGAAGCACGTGCCGGGCTTCCCGCTTTCGTTACCACCATCCCGTCAGCGGCCCGCGGTGCCCAGGGCGCGCGACAACTGGTCGACGTTCTCCTGCAGCGCGGTGATGCCGGCGCTGCCCAGCGTGTACCAGTTCAGGCCATCGAGGTAGACGACGCGCTTGTTCTTCCAGGCGTTGGACTGGCGTACCAGTTCATTGTCGAGAAACCTGGCGGCGGCCGTGCCTTCGCGGCCGATGGCGGCGTCGCGGTCGATCACGAACAGCCAGTCGGGATTGGTCTTCTGGATGAATTCAAACGAGATCGCCTGGCCGTGGTTCGAGGTATCGAGCTTGGCGACGGCTGGCTTGATGCCGAAGGTGTCGTGCAGGACGCCAAAGCGCGAGCCCGGACCGTAGGCGCTCATCTTGCCGCCGGTGGTCAGGATCACGAGGCCCGTGCCGGCACTGGCCGACTGGGTTCTCAGCGTGGCGATCGAGGTGTCGAGTTTTCTTGTCAACTCAAGGGCGCGCGCCTGCTTGCCGAACAGGCCGCCCAGCAGCGTGAGGTTGTTCTTCGCGCTGGCCACCAGGTTGGTGCGGTCGACCGTCATGTCGATGGTCGGGGCGATCTTCGTCAGCTGTGCGTACTTGGCTTGCGAACGGCCGCCGACGATGATCAGGTCGGGCCTGGCGGCGTGGATCTTTTCGTAGTCAGGCTCGAACAGGGTGCCCATCTTGGGGGCGCTGTCAAAGCGCGCCAGCTGGCGCGGCAGCGGACGCGCGGTGGTGCTCATGGTCGGCACGCCGGCCACGGCGACGTCGAGTGCGGCCAGGTTGTCGAGGCTCGTCGCGTCGAGGACGATGACTTTTTTCGGGTTGACCGGGACGGTCGTGGTGCCGCTGGCATGCTTGATTTGCACGCTGCCCTTTGCCTGGGCCTGGGCCTGGGCCTGGGCCGGCAGTGCAGCGAACGACAGGGTCAAGGCGGCGCCGAGGGCGGCGATGGCGCGGCGGCGGGGGAAAGTGGCGGTGTTCATGTGCGTCAGCATGTGCGTCGGATCCTGGATTGTCTGGTGTGGATGTGCCAGAGCGAGGTGGCGGCGAACACGCAATGCCACGTATTCCCACGTATTGCCAACCTGCCCCGCCTGAATGATAATCATTATCATATGAAATTAACCCCCAGAAAGTTTGTCAAGTTGTGGCAAACGTTCGTCGTTACGCCATGACGCCAGTGCCCCGCCCCTCCCGCATCCTCGTGGTCGACGACCACGCCGACATCCGCGATCCGCTGGCCGCCTTCCTGCGCCGGCATGAGCTGGAGGTCTTGACTGCGCCCGACGCCGCGACCGCACGTGCGCTGCTGCGCGAGCATCCGATCGACCTGGTGGTGCTCGACGTGATGCTGCCCGGCGAAGGCGGCCTGTCGCTGTGCCGGCATCTGGCCGAGACCACGGCCACGCCGGTGATCCTGCTGTCGGCAATGGCCGGCCAGGACGATCGCGTGGCGGGGCTCGAGATCGGCGCCGACGATTACGTGACCAAGCCGTTCGACCCGCGCGAACTGGTGGCGCGCATCAAGGGCATGCTGCGGCGCCTGGGCCGCGCGGCCGCGCAGTGGCAGGGCCGCCGCTACGCGTTCGGTGACTGGACGCTCGACATGAACCGGCGCGAACTGCGCGATGCGGGCGGCGAGCCGGTGGCCTTGAGCAGCGCCGAACTGCGGCTGCTCGGCGTGCTGGTGGAGCGGGCCGGGAAGGTGCTCAGCCGCGACGAACTGCTCGACCTGACGCGCGATGGCGAGGTGCAGAATTTCGATCGCAGCATCGACAGCCAGGTGAGCCGACTGCGCAAGAAGCTCGAAAGCGATCCGCGCCGGCCACGCCTGCTCAAGACCTCGTGGGGTGACGGCTACGTGTTCACGGCCGATGTGCGGCCGCTGTCCGCGGCATAACGATGCGCCTGATCCCGAAGACGATGGGCGGCCAGCTGATCGCCACGATGCTGCTGGCCGTGATGGTGGCGCATGCCGCCGCGATCGTCGTGCGCCAGCTATCCCCGGACGGCATGCATCCGCTGGCGGCGCGCTATATGCTCGATCGCATGGCGGGCCTGTACCATGTGCTGCGCCTGTCGCCGGACAAGGGCGACGCGATGCTGGCAGCGCTAGGTTCGACCACGTCGCGTTTCTGGCTGGCGGCGAGTCCGAGCCAGGCCGGTCATCCGATGGACAAGGCCGAACAAAGCCAGTCGCGCGCGTTGGCCGAGCGTTTGCCGAAGGCGCCGGCGCCGCGCAGCTGGGTGGAGCTGACCGACCACCTGCCCGGCAGCGATGGCGCCCCCAGGGCCGGCATGCTCGCCTCGATCGAACTGCCCGACGGGCGCTGGCTCATCGGCTACCAGCAGTCGCCGGGGGCGAGTCCATGGTGGCGGCCGCTGCACTTTTCGATCCCGGTGAGCGTGCTGCCGGTGCTGCTGGTGGCGCTGCCGTTCATCCGCCGCATCCTGCGGCCGATCCGCGCGCTCGAAGGCGCGGCCGAGCGCTTCAGCCGCGGCGAGCACGATGGCCCGTTGCCGGTCACGGGCCCGCGCGAGGCGCGCGAACTGACGGCCGCATTCAATACGATGGCCGAGCGTCAGCGGCGCTTCGTCGAGGACCGCACGCGCATGCTGGCCGCGATCAGCCACGACCTGCGCACGCCGATCACGTCGCTGCGCCTGCGGGTGGAGCTGATCGACGACCCCGAACTGCGCCGCGCGATGACGCGCACGCTCGAGGCGATGGGCCAGATGGTGGAACAAACGCTGCATTTTGCGGCCGACGACTGTATCGGCGAGCCATCGCAAGATATCGACCTGGCCAGCTTGATGCGCGAGCTGACGGCCGACCTGGCGCGCCCCGGGATCAAGGTGCGCTACACGGGCGCACTGACACTGCCCTACCGCTGCCGCCCGATCGCGCTGCGGCGCGCGGTGGGCAACCTGGCCGACAACGCGATCCGCCACGGCACCGATGTAACGCTCAGCGCAAGCGCGGGCCATGCCGACGTGACGCTGACCGTGACCGACAACGGCCCCGGCATCCCCGAACACGAACTGGCCCGCGTCTTCGAACCCTTCGCCCGCCTCGACCCCGCGCGCTGCAGCGACACAGTGGCGACCGCAGGCGCAGGCGCAGGCGCAGGCACAGGGACGGCAGGCAACAGCAGCAGCGTAGGCCTGGGCCTCTCCATCGCCCGCTCCTGCATCGAAGCCCACGGCGGCACCCTCACGTTAAGCAACCGCCACCCAACCGGCCTGAGCGCAACAATCGCCCTCCCCACCTGATAAAACCCAATTAGGGTCAGAGTAGAATTGTTGAGCAATTTCTCCGAATTTCTCGCAATGAGGGTCAGTGTCGAATTAATTGGCAATTTCTTGTATTCAGCGTTACAAAAAACCATAGCCAACCGGCTAGAATATAAATAAATTGCAAATTAATTCGACTCTGACCCTAATTATTTTTTGGCTTCTTTTCGCTTTTGGAAAATTAATCTTCCATAGGAGAACCCATTAATTTCAAGACTCAATTGAAATCATTAAAGATAGTATCTTTGAGCAATTAAGGGACACAAGATCAATTAGGGTCAGAGTCGAATTATTGAGCAATTGTTCATACATTTCTATTTAACGGGGACAGAGTGGCCGGATTAACAATTGTGCTGACCAGAGAATAATCAGGGTCGCAGTCGAATTAAAAGCAATTATGAGAAATTGCTCAAAAATTCTACTCTGACCCTAATTTTTCTTTGAAGTAATTTGTGGGGTGGCGACAGATTTCGCTTGCACGCTTGGCGGACTGCGATAGAATGAATGAGAATCATTATCATTTGATGGAGGGCGCTGCCTTCCGCCGCTACTTTTCGTGCCCAGAGGATCTGCCATGTGCGACAAACACGCTTCGACCGTACCCTGCTCCATCGATGGATCACAGAGCTCGCGCCGGCGGCGTGTCTGGGAGTTGTCTCATGCGTCGCATTGTCCGCTCGTGGGTGTCGGGTTGCCGCTGAACGGTTTGCGCAAGCTGGTCGAGAAGGTGACGGGCGGGAAAGTGCTGCATGATGACTATGACATCCACGTCGGTACCGTCAGCGAATGCGCGCTGCGCACCCCCGTCGCCGATGCGGTCCAGAAGGAACTCGAACGCCGCTACGCCCAGCATGTCCAGCGCTTTCGCGCGGCCAAGACTACCGAGCAGGTCGAGGCGATGTGGGAGGCGGCTGTCGCGGCGGGCGATGTGGCCGGTGCGTTCTGGGCTGGCTTGTCCCATCCGCGCTGTACCGTGTCGCTCGAAGAAAAGATGTGCCGCGACATCCACATGGTCCAGCACCAGGCCGGCGCCTGCGCCCGCGCCGATATCAACAAGTTCAATGCGATCGTCGCCGACAATACCCGCCTCGAACGCGACCTGGCCCGCCTGCAGGAACGCTGCAACGCGCTGGTGCAAGAGAAAGCCCTCGACGCCGAGCGCCATGAGCAGCTCTTGATGTCGGCACGCGCAGCCACCATCGCCCGCGATGGCGATCTGCAGACCCTGCGCGCCGAGCTGGCGCGCCTGCAGGCCAGCGTCCCAGAACTCGACACCCGTGAACGCATGGCCGATCGCATCGCGCAAATGGAAGCGCGCGAGCTGGCCCTGCGCGCGCAGGTCGCGGAATTGAAAACGTTGCGTACCAACGCACCGGAAGCGGAAACCGCCCCCGGGCCGACGCCGGAACCCGTCGCCATGCCAGTTGCCATGCCGGTGCGGCTGGAAAACCGCGCCGTGCTGTGCGTCGGTGGCCGCAGCAGCAGCGTGCCGATTTATCGCAACATGATTGAACGCGTCGGCGCCCAGTTCGCGCACCACGATGGCGGCCTGGAAGACAGCAGCAGCCAGCTTGATGCCAGCCTGGCCGCCGCCGACCTGGTGATCTGCCAGACCGGCTGCATCAGCCACAGCGCCTACTGGCGCGTGAAGGACCATTGCAAGCGCCACGGCAAACGCTGCGTGTTCGTCGACAACCCGAGCGTCTCGAGCCTGGCGCGCGGCTTGCAGGAAGCCGCTACCGAAGAAACGCAGCCGGGCTAAATACTCAGGCGGCCAGCGTGCGGATCGCCGCCACCAGGCGATCCAGCTGCGCCGTCGTCGTGAAGTAGGACGGCGTCACGCGGATGCAGCCGCCACCTGCCGCCCCTTCGCGCGCGACGGTGAAGATACCGTGGTCGTCGGCCAACCGGCGCGCCAACGCCACATTGGCTTCCATCGACGTCTTGCCGGCGATGCGGAACGACGTCACCGCCCCCGTCATCCCCGCCTCGTCGGGCGTGAGCACCTGCACGTTCGGCATACGCCGCACCCGCGTCACCCAATAATCGCGCAAGCCGCGCAGGTGCGCCGCGCGCGCCGCCAGCGGGATGCGCGCGTGGAACGCCAGCGCCGCCGGAATCGTCATCACCGCCGCCACGTTGAGCGTGCCGGCATTCACGCGCGCGCGAATGTCGGTGGCCGGGTGCTCGGAGTTGCCGCAGTCAATGTCGATGTCTTGCAACCGGCCTTCGCGGATGTACAGAAAGCCCAGTCCCAGCGGCGCGCCGATCCACTTGTGCAGGTTGGCGCCGACGAAATCCGCGCCCAGTTCGGCGATCCTGAAATCGAGCTGGCCAAACGACTGCGCCACGTCCACCACCACATCGACATTACGCGCGCGGGCGATGCGCGCGATCTCGGCCACCGGCAGCACGAGGCCCGTGCGGTGGCTCACGTGCGTCAGCAGCAGCAGGCGGGTGCGCGGGTGCTGTTCAAGCGCCATGCGATAGGCGTCGATGACGTTCTGGCGCGTGGCCATGTCGGGCAGCGTGACCGACGCCACTTCGGCGCCCCGGCGCCGCGCCAGTTCGCGCATCGCATCCATCACCGTGCCGTAATCGAGATTGCCGATCATGACCGTCTCGCCGGCTTTCAGCGGCTTGTAATTGACGATCAGGTTCTGCAGCGACTCGACCGCGCTGCGCGTGAGCGCGATCTCCGTCGGCGCCACGCCGGCAAAGGCGGCCAGTTGCGCGCGGATCTCTGGCATCACGCCGCGATCGAAGCGCGTGCGCAGGTAGTGGGAGTTGTGCAGGTTCAGGTAGTCGAGGTTGCGCTTGTAATCCTCGAGCACCGGGCGCGCCATGATGCCGTAGTAGGCGTTTTCGAGATTGACGATGTCGCCGGCGACGTCGTAGCTGGCGCAGGGATCGGCGCCTGCCGGTGCTGTCCCGGCGGCGGAAGGTGCGGCCTGCGCGAGGCTGGCGCCGCCGAGCGTCAGCCCGGCCGCGCTGCGCAGCAGGCTACGCCTGCGATATGCAAATGTACTCATGAACCTGCCTGGTCAAGTCACGTCGATGGTCGTGCTCATCATGCCGACGAGCGCTGTCATTTCGGCCGAATCGGCGATCCCCAGCAGCAGGTCGCCACGGTTCAGCGCCCCTTCGTCCATCAGCTTGATCCAGCCTGCGATTTCGTCCGCGCTGGCGGTGCGTTCCAGGCCGGACTGATACAGGTGCGCGATGAACTCGGTATCGGTCATGGCGCTGATGCCGCCTTCGGCGACAGTCACGAACGTGGCGGCGATCGCCGCGATGGTATTGCCGCTCTCGAAGGCGCCGATCCAGTAATTCAGGCCGGCGGCATCCGGCGCACGGTCGAACAGCGCGTCGTACATGCGTACCAGGCTGCCGATCTCCGTGTCGGCAACATAAGTGCTTGCGCCGCCGACCGCCAGATACAGCGTCCCCGAGCCCATTTCACCAAAGCGCACAAGGACGTCGGCGCGCGTCGACGCGTTGAGCGAGGCGAGCCAGTTGTTCATGTCCACAAGATGGACATGTACCCCGATCAGATTCTTCTGCAGCGTTTGAATGAAGTCATAGTCCGTCAACGCGTCGTCTGCGCTGTACTGCGCCAGCAGGGTGGTGGCGATATCGCGCAGCGACGTGCCGGACGCGAGCGCCGCTTGCCAGCCATCGAGCTCAACGCGGGTAGCCGTCCGGCCCTCCAGGGCGTCAACCATGCGCGACAACGTGCCGCGCACGGATGCGTCCCGGCCTTCCCCCAGGAAGTGAAACAACTCGACATTGGCGACGCGATCGCTGCCCTCGGGCGGGGTGATGTTCCCGACTTCATCCATGGCATCGGCCGTGCGACGCGCGGTGACCACGAAATGGCCCTCTTCGACACGGATAACGTAATCACCGCGCTTGCCTCCCAGGTACAGGGTATCGAGGTCGTCGCCGCCGTCGATCCAGTCGTTGCCTGAGCCGCCGAAGAAGAGATCGTTGCCCGCGTCGCCGAACAGGCGATCGTCGCCGCTGTCGCCGTAGATCGTATCGGCGCCGCCACCGGCGTGCACGATATCGCTGTCGGCGCCCATGTGCAGCGTTTGAGCGGCATCGTCTGCCCACACTTGCTGGACGCCCGCGCCGGCGCCGGAAACCGGGTTCAGCGCGATATTACCGGCGAGCGCGAGAAAGCCGATGTCGTTGACCTGGATGTCCACGCTGGCCAGGCCACGCGCGTCGATGACCAATGCAGTCAGGGGATTGACGCCATCTGCCGGCGTACCGGCAAGATTGATCGTGCTGCTGTAACCTTCGCCAAATGCCGCCACCGGCACGATCGTCTGCAGCAAGATCGGCGTATCGGCAGCAACACCTGCCAGAAAACGGCTCGCCCCTTCAGCCAGCGCCGTTCGAGAGGTGGAACCGGCGTCAGTATGCTGGTCAATCTCGCGCAGCATGTCGCCCAGCGACGCGCCGGCTGCTTTCGGCGCCACGCTGCCGCTTGCCGTCAAGCCTCCGCTGTAAGAATCGATGTCCGCGCTCAGCAGCGTCCTGCCGCTGCTATCGCTAACGATCGGCAACGGGTCCTCGCCATTTGGCATCGGCACATATTGGGTCCCCACCGTCAGTAACTGGCGCTGCACGCCGTCACTGTCCACCACGTAGCGTACCTGAACATCGCGGTCGTTGATCAGACTCGACTGCGGCGCAGTGCCTTGCCGCTCGTCGACGTCGAGCACCCGCACCGTCAGCAACTGCGAGCCGATCGTGGTGTCGGTACGTCGCGTGATCTCGACTTCATAGGTGTTGTTGCCGGCCCCGGCCCCGAGGTCGCGCGGCGTCTCGTAGTCGGGCGCGTCAATAAAGATCAAGTAGCCATTGGTGGGGTCGATCGAGAACAGGGCAGCGTCGGCGCCGCCGCTGATGGCATAAGTATCAAGCACCGAACCGGGCGAGTCGGGATAGACCCGGTCCACCGTTACCTCACGGTCACCCTCTGCCACCTGGATCATGGCGCCGCCATGATAGGCAAAGTGGTCGGGGAGCAGGTTGTCGTCGCTGATGGTCGCGTTTCGGGTAGTCGTATACGGCGAGGTTGCCATGGTCATTCCCAAGGATTAGTTACCAAGAGTATATCCATGCCCATGGCAAGGCAGCAAAGAAAAAAGGGTTACCGGCGTGGAGCCTGTAACCCTTTGATCTGACTACTGAATGTTGGTGCCGCTGACCGGAATCGAACTGGTGACCTTCGCATTACGAATGCGCTGCTCTACCGACTGAGCTACAGCGGCGAAACCTGGACTTCGCCTTCTTTCATGCCCGACGAACCAGCCGTCGCTCACGAAAGAGCCATATTCTAGCAAACAAATCGGCAACCTTGCTAGTGTGTATCGCGTCCCTGTCGCAAGATTTCCGATTTGCCCGGCACTTGCCTAAGTTATAGGCACGCAATCAGGCCGCGTGATAGCCAGTGACCACGTCCACTTCTTCTTTCGAGCCCAGGAACACCGGCACGCGCTGGTGCAGCTTGGTCGGCTGGATGTCGAGGATGCGGCCTTTGCCGTCGGTAGCGGCGCCGCCGGCCTGCTCGACGATCATCGCCATCGGATTGGCTTCGTACATCAGGCGCAGCTTGCCCGGCACGCTCGTGTCACGCAGGTCGGCCGGGTACATGAACACGCCGCCGCGGGTCAGGATGCGGTGCACGTCGGCCACCATCGAGGCGACCCAGCGCATATTGAAGTCCTTGCCGCGCGGGCCGGTCGAACCGGCCAGCAGTTCGTCGACGTAGCGCTTGACCGGCGGATGCCAGTGGCGCTGGTTCGACATATTGATCGCGAATTCCTTGGTTGCCGCCGGAATCTGCATATCGCTCTGGGTCAGCACCCACGAGCCCTGCTCGCGGTCGAGCGTGAAGCAATGCACGCCATTGCCGGTGGTGAGCACCAGCATCGTCTGCGGGCCGTACACGGCGTAACCGGCCGCTACCTGCGTGCTGCCGGCCTGCAAGAAGTCCTGCTCGGTCGGGTCTTGCATGCCTTCCGGCGCCTTGAGCACCGAGAAGATCGTGCCGATCGAGACGTTGACGTCGATGTTCGACGAGCCATCCAGCGGATCGAACAGCAGCAGGAACTCGCCCTTCGGATAGCGGCTCGGGATCTGGCGGATGGTCTCCATTTCTTCGGACGCCATCGCGGCCAGGTGACCGCCCCACTCGTTCGCTTCGAGCAGGATCTCGTTGGAGATCACGTCGAGCTTCTTCTGCACTTCGCCCTGGATGTTTTCGGTCTCTGCGCTGCCGAGCACTTCGCCCAGCGCGCCCTTGCTCACGGAGTAGCTGATGCGCTTGCAGGCGCGGGCCACGACTTCGATCAGCAGGCGCAACTCAGCATTGATGCTCTGGTGCTGGCGTTGTTCTTCCACCAGGTACTGCGTCAGACTTACGCGTTTCATGAGTTCCTCAGGTTGTTTGAATTCAGGGTACGTTTGGCATGTTTGTTCAGTTGGCCAGCGCCTTGCCGACAATCTCGCGCACGTCGTTCGACAGCTTGACCTGCCCCGCCACCTTCTGCAAGGCTTCGCTCATCTGCCATTGCAGGGACGGCGTATAACGGCGCCAGCGGTCCATCGCGCGCGCCAGGCGGCTGGCCACTTGCGGGTTGAGCGCGTCGAGTGCGATCACTTGCTCGGCCCAGAAGGCGTAGCCGCTGCCGTCCGGCGCGTGGAACTGGACCGGATTGTTCACGCAGAACATCGACACCAGGCTGCGCGCACGGTTGGGATTGCGCAGCGTGAAGGCCGGATGCGTCATCAGGGCGCGCACTGTCGCCAGATCCGTGGTGGGGCTTGATGCCTGCATCGCGAACCATTTATCCACGACCAGCGGCTCGTTCTTGAATTCTTCATAGAACACGGCCAGGGCGTCGGCCGCCTGCGGCACACGCGCCGCGACCAGCGCGCCCAGTGCCGCGGCGCGGTCGGTCATATTGCCCGCTTCATCGAACTGGCGCTGGGCCAGGGCGACGCTGGCGTCGTCCGGTGCCGCGTTCAGGTAGGCCAGCGCGAGGTTCTTCAGGGCGCGCTTGCCGGCCGAAGCAGCGTCCGGGCTGTAGGGGCCGGGCGTGGCGTTGGCCTCGTACTGCGCCAGCAGTTCGCTGCGCAGGCGGGCGCCGATGTCGGCGCGCACGAACTGGCGCGCGATGTGTACGGCCAGCGGATCGACGCTCTCGAGCTGCTCGGCGATCATCGATTCGGAAGGCAGCGTCAGGCACTGCTCGCGGAAGGCAGGGTCGAGTGTTTCGTCGACCAGGATCTTGCGCATCGCTTCGATGAAGGTGTCGTCCAGTTTCAGGCTGGCCGCGGAATCGTCCCTGGCACTGGCTTCGCCGGTGAGTTTCAGCAGGCGCTCCATGGCCAGGCGCTGGCCGGCCTCCCAGCGGTTGACCGGGTCGCTGTCGTGGCTGAACAGGTGCAGCAGGTCGGCATCGGTGTAGCCGCCCTGCAGGATGACCGGCGCGGAAAAATCGCGCAGCACCGACGCCACCGGCTGCTCCTTGATGCCGGTGAATACAAAGGTTTGCTCGGCCTCGGTCAGTTCGAGCACGGCGGTCGTGCCGCGTTGCTCGCCATCGACCACGAGGGCCATGTCGGCGCCGGCGGCGTCGAGCAGGCCCACGGCCACCGGGATGTGGAATGGCAGTTTCTCGGGTTGGCCGGGCGTGGCCGGGCACGACTGGAACAGCTGCAACGTATAGGTCTGCGCCTGGGCGGCCCAGCGGCCTTCGAAGCGCAGCACCGGCGTGCCGGCCTGGCTGTACCAGCGCTCGAACTGGGCCAGCTCGCGCCCGTTGGCGTCGGCCATCGCGCGGCGGAAGTCGTCGCATTCGACGGCTTGCTCGTCATGGCGCGCAAAATACAGGTCCATGCCCTTGCGGAAGCCGTCGACACCGAACAGCGTCTGGTACATGCGCACGACTTCGGCGCCTTTTTCGTACACCGTCACGGTATAGAAATTGTTGATCTCGACGAACGAGTCGGGCCGCACCGGGTGCGCCATCGGGCCGGCGTCTTCCGGGAACTGGGCCTGGCGCAGCGTGCGTACCTGGTCGATGCGGGTGACGGCGCGGCCAGTGGCGGTGCCGATCATGTCGGCCGTGAATTCCTGGTCGCGGAACACCGTGAGGCCTTCTTTCAGCGACAGCTGGAACCAGTCGCGGCACGTGACGCGGTTGCCGGTCCAGTTGTGGAAGTACTCGTGCGCCACCACCGCCTCGATACCCTGGAAGTCGATGTCGGTCGCCACGCGCGGATTGGCCAGCACAAACTTGGTGTTGAAGATGTTCAGGCCCTTGTTTTCCATCGCGCCCATATTGAAGTCGCTGGTGGCGACGATCATGAAGCGGTCGAGGTCGAGTTCGAGCCCGTATTTTTCTTCGTCCCAGCGGATGCTGTGCTTCAGCGACTGCATCGCGTAGTCGGTTTTATCCAGGTTGCCGTCTTCGACCCACACCTGCAGCAGCGCGTCGCGGCCATCGGCCAGGCGGAAGGTTTCTTCCTGGCAGACCAGTTGCGCGGCGACCAGGGCAAACAGGTATGACGGCTTCTTGAACGGGTCTTCCCACAGCGCATAGTGGCGCCCGTCGTCCAGGACGCCTTCTTCGAGCAGGTTACCGTTGGACAGCAGCACCGGATAACGGGCCTTGTCGGCGCGCAGCATCACGGTGAACTTGGCCATG
This sequence comes from Massilia aurea, assembly GCF_040790145.1. Lineage (GTDB taxonomy): Bacteria > Pseudomonadota > Gammaproteobacteria > Burkholderiales > Burkholderiaceae_D > Telluria > Telluria aurea_C. The sequence goes on along the minus strand of NZ_JBFMMP010000008.1, from coordinate 98,097 downwards.
ACGTCGGGGCGATCCGGGAAGAACGTGATGCGGCGGAAGCCCTCGGCTTCGCACTGGGTGAAGAAGTTGCCGTTGGACACGTACAAGCCGCTCAGCGTGGTGTTCTTCTCGGGCGCGCACAGCGATTCGATCTCGAGCACCACGGCGTCCGGCGCGCTGTGGATCACGAGCAGGTTGTTGGCCAGGGTGTAGTCGCCCTTGCCCAGTAGCTTGCCATTCATGCGCAGCGCCACCAGCTCGATGTCTTCGCCGTGCAGCTCGATGCCGCGCGTGGTGGCGGCCGGGTTGCGCCGCAGCGTGAGGCGGTTGGCCACGACGGTGCGCGCCGGATCCAGGTCGAAGCCGAGCTCTACAATATCCACCAGGTAGCTCGGCGGGGAATAATCCTTGCGGAAAATGGTCTGGGGTGTATCGGTGCGCATGATGGGCTCTGGCTGACACAGTGGATGAAGGGCTTATTTTACCAACAAGCTTTTGGGTCGCCGTCGACGAATTTTCATGTATCGGATTGTATGCACGGTAACGGGGTGTAAAAGTGGCTCCAAGAATCCTGAACAAGCGATAATCTTGAAGATCGGGGAAAGACCGACAAGACAAACGGGAGATTTGCATGAAACGCTTCATCACGATCGCTCTGGGCACCGCACTTGCGTTGCTGCTGGGCGGCTGCGCGACGAGCATCCGCAGCGATGTCACCACGTTCCACCAATGGCCGGCGCAGGTTGCCGACAAGAGCTATGTATTTGAAGTGCCGTCACCGCAGGACGATACCCTGGAATGGCGCAGCTACCAGGAACTGGTGCGCGGCCAACTGGCGCGCCAGGGCTTTCGCGATGCCGACGGCGCCACGCCGGCATTCACCGTGTCGATGGGCTTTACCACCACCGACCTGCCGGTGCGCGTGATCGAGCCGATGATGACGCCCTACTTCTACCCGAGCGCCCGCTTTGGCTACGGCGGCTATCGCGGCTTCAACCGCCGCTACTGGGGCGGCTGGTACAGCCCGTTCTACGATCCGTTCTGGGGCCCGTACCCGTCGTACCAGACGTCGATCGAGCACCACTACCGGCGCGAGCTGCAAGTCTCGATCAAGTCGTCGAGCGACGGCAAGCGCCTGTTCGACGTAACGGTGCATAACACCAGCCGCAATATGTCGACGCCGGAAATCATGCCGGCGCTGGTGCAGAGCGCGTTCGCGGGTTTCCCCGGCCAGTCGGGCGTGGCGCGGCGGGTGGTGGTGACAAAGGAACCAACCAGCTAAGTCACCATGCGCATTGCAGCAAGCACGTCATTCCCGCCTCCGCGGGAATGACGTTTTGAGGCTAACAAATTCTCTTGAAGCCCAGCGGTCGGGCCTAGCCGAAATACGCCTCCGACCCGAACGTGATCGCCACCACCAGCAGCAACGCCAGCACCAGCACGATCAGCAGCCGCCCGAACTTCGGCGCGCCGTCGTCGGCCGGGCGCGGCGGCGGCGTGACAGGCCGTTCGTCCCGGGTGTCTCTCATGGCAGCAGCACCGTCGAGCCGGTGGTGCGGCGCGCTTCCAGCGCGCGGTGCGCCTCGGCTGCCTGGGCCAGCGGAAAGGTCTGGTTCACGTTGATGGCGATCTTGCCGCTCGTGACCATCTCGAACAGTTCTGTCGACATCGTTTCGCATTCTTCGCGGTTGGACATGTAATCGAACAGCGTCGGCCGGGTGATGTACAGCGAGCCGCGCCTGGAAAGCTCGCCCGGCGCGAACGGTTCCACGGCGCCGGACGCATTGCCGAAGCTGACCATCAGCCCGCGCCGCTGCAGGCAGTCGAGCGAGGCGGTGAAGGTGTCCTTGCCCACCGAGTCGTACACCACCGGCACGCCGGCCCCTTTCGTCATCTCCTTGACCCGCGCCACGATGTCTTCGTCGTTGTAATTGATGACGTGCGCCGCGCCGTGCGCCAGCGCCAGCTCGCCCTTCTGTTTCGAGCCGACGGTGCCGATCAGCTGCACGCCCAGCGCACGCGCCCACTGGCAGGCGATCAGACCCACCCCGCCGGCCGCGGCATGGAACAGGATCGTCTGGCCCGCCTGCAGCCGGTAGGTGGAACGAAACAGGTACTGCACCGTCAGGCCCTGCAACATCATGGCCGCCGCCGTTTCGAACGAAATCGCAGCGGGCAGCTTGACGACGACCGCCGCCGGCATCACGCGCAGGTCGGCATAGGCGCCGTTCGGGCCGCCGGCATAGGCCACGCGGTCGCCCGGGCGGATGTGGGTCACGCCCTCGCCCACCGCCTCGACCACGCCCGCGCCTTCCTTGCCCAGGCCGCCGGGCAGCGGCTGCGGATACAGGCCGGTGCGAAAGTAGACGTCGATGAAGTTCAGGCCGATCGCGTGCTGGCGCAGCAGGATCTCGCCGGGCCCGGGGGCGCCCACGTCGACGTCGACATATTCCATCACTTCGGGGCCGCCGTGAGCGGCGATACGGATTGCTTTGGCGTGCATGCGGTTCTCCTGTGTGTGCCCCAAGAATACCGTATTCAGGCCCGGTTCTGAACCCGCTCAACATCGGTGCGCGAGTGTGGCGTCGGCGTTGAAGTTCGGTGCTCGCCGGCGCCGCAGCCGACCGCTGCACGCCGCCGAGCACGGTGCGCTGTGGCGCAATAGTTGCACCGCCGACCGCGCGGCCATCGCGCATCAGGCGACGGCGGGCTCGTCCTGGCGGGCCTTGCGGCCGGGCCTGCCGAACGGACAGCCGCGCTGCGCAGTCGAACCTGCACACCCGTCACCACAAGGAGCCACCACCATGACCTGGAAAAAAACACGCGTCGCCCGAGCAGGAGCGGCGCGATGAATCTGAGCGACCTCGAAGCAAGCGCCGCACCCGAGCGCCCGCTTGAAATGAATGCTGGCGCGCACAGCGACCGTCCGGTCGCCCTGAGCCTGCTGCTGGTGTCGCTGCTGGCCAGCCTGTTCTGGGCCGGGCTGGTGCTGGGTGGCCTGGTGCTGCGCGGGGCGGCACCGCTGCCTGCCACCGCAAGCACCGTCATTGCCGCAGGCCCATCGCTCGCCTGGCATGCGGGCCAGCTGGCGCTCGTGTTCCTGACCTGGGCCGGCCTGTGCACGGCCCTGATGCTGCCGCTGGCCAGCCGCGCCGCGGTGCTGTTCGCGCGCCTGGCCGGCCACCGCGCGGCCCGGCGCGCGCGCCTGCGCACGGGCCTGTTCGTGCTTGGCTACCTGGGCGCCTGGACCGGGTTTGCCCTGCTCGCCGCCATCGCCCAGTGGACACTGCACGCGGCCGGCCCGGGCGGCGCGATCCGCCATCCGCTGCTGCTCGGGCTCGTTCTCGTGGCGGCCGGCGTCTACCAGTGGACACCCGCCAAGCACGCCTGCCTGGCGCATTGCCGGGCGCCGCTCACCGGCATCCTGGCCGGCTGGCGCGACGGCCTGGCCGGGGCCTTGCGCCACGGCGCCGCGCATGCGCACGAGGCGCTCGGTTGCTGCTGGCTGCTGATGCTTGTGCTGCTGGCCGCCGGGCCCGACAATCCGGTGGCGATCATTGTCGTGGGCCTGTTCGTGCTGGCCGAGATCCGGCTGACGGGCGGTCACCAGGTCGCCTGCGCCGGCGGGTTGGCGCTACTCGCGCTGGGTACCGGACTGTTGTTTCCATGACGATTCGCGACCGTCGCATGATGCTCCTTGGACGTTTTTGCAAGGGGGGGCTATGCTAGAATGTCGGCCACTCTTGCATACCGTCTAAGGAATTCTCGACATGGCTGGACACAGCAAATGGGCCAATATCAAGCACAAGAAGGCCGCGACTGACGCCAAGCGCGGCAAGATCTGGACGCGCCTGATCAAGGAAATCACCGTCGCCGCACGCATGGGCGGCAGCGACATCCCGTCCAATCCGCGCCTGCGCCTGGCGGTCGAGAAGGCGGCTGATGCGAATATGCCGAAAGATAACGTCACCCGCGCGATCCAGCGCGGTTCGGGCGAGCTCGAAGGCGTGAACTACGAAGAAGTGCGCTACGAGGGCTACGGCATCGGCGGCGCGGCGATCATCGTCGAGTGCCTGACCGACAACCGCGTGCGGACGGTGGCCGAAGTGCGCCATGCGTTCAGCAAGAACGGCGGCAATATGGGCACCGAAGGCTCGGTCGCGTTCATGTTCCAGCACACCGGGCAGTTCCTGTTCGCGCCGGGCGTCGATGAAGACAAGCTGATGGAAGCGGCCCTCGAAGCGGGCGCCGACGACGTCGCTGCCGACGAAGAAGGCGGCTTCGAAGTATTGTGCGATCCGCACGCTTTTGCGGCCGTGAAAGAAGCGCTTGAAGCGGCCGGCTTCAAGGCCGAAGTGGCCGAAGTCATCATGAAGCCCGCCACCGAAACGGTGTTCACGGGCGACGACGCCATCAAGATGCAAAAGCTGCTCGATGCTCTGGAAAACCTGGACGACGTCCAGGAAGTGTTCACCAACGCCGTGATCGACGAATAACCCTGGTAGGCAATATGAAAATTCTCGTAGTCGGCTCGGGCGGCCGCGAACACGCGCTGGCGTGGAAACTGGCCCAATCGGAACGCGTCCAGACGGTCTTCGTCGCCCCCGGCAACGGCGGCACGGAGCTCGATGCACGCCTGGTGACGGTCGACCTGCACGAGCCGCAGGCGCTGGCCGACTTCGTCGCGGCCGAGAACATCGCCCTGACGCTGGTGGGCCCGGAAGTGCCGCTGGCGGCCGGCATCGTCAACCTGTTCCGCTCGCGCGGCCTGAAGATCTTCGGCCCTACCCGCGAAGCGGCCCAGCTCGAGAGCTCGAAGGATTTCGCCAAATCGTTCATGCAGCGCCACGGCATCCCGACCGCGAAGTACGAAACCTTCTCGGACGCCGCCGCCGCCCACGCCTACATCGACGCCAACGGCGCGCCGATCGTCATCAAGGCCGATGGCCTGGCGGCCGGCAAGGGCGTCGTCGTTGCCATGACACTTGCAGAGGCCCATTCGGCCGTCGATCACATGCTGGCCGATAACGCCTTCGGCGACGCCGGCGCGCGCATCGTCATCGAAGAATTCCTGGCCGGCGAAGAAGCCAGCTTCATCGTCATGTGCGACGGCAAGAACGTACTGGCGCTGGCCACGAGCCAGGACCACAAACGCCTGAAAGACCACGACCAGGGCCCGAACACGGGCGGCATGGGCGCCTATTCGCCTGCGGCGATCGTCACGCCGTCGATGCATGCGCGCGTGATGCGCGAGATCATCAACCCGACCATCCAGGGCATGGCGCGCGACGGCATCCCGTTTACGGGCTTCCTGTACGCCGGCCTGATGATCGATGCCGAAGGCAATCCGCGCACGCTCGAATTCAACTGCCGCATGGGCGACCCTGAAACCCAGCCGATCATGGCGCGCCTGAAAAGCGACTTTGCCACCGTGCTCGAACACGCCTGCAACGGCACGCTCGACACGGTCGAACTGGAATGGGACCGCCGCACCGCCGTGGGCGTCGTGATGGCCGCCGCTGGCTATCCAGACAGCCCGCGCAAGGGCGACGTCATCGACGGTATTCCGCCTGAAGTCCCGGAATGCGTCACCTTCCACGCCGGCACGCGCGTCGTGGGCGGCACGCTGCAAGCCAGTGGCGGGCGCGTGTTATGCGTCGTGGGTCTGGGCGACAGCGTCAAGATGGCGCAGAAGCGGGCCTATGAAACCGTGGAGAAGATTCATTTCAATGGCGCGCAGTATCGGCGTGATATCGGGTGGCGCGGGATCAAGTAAGCGGTACTGCGGGCGTTGGTTGAACTTGGGTTCCCGCCTCCGCGGGAACCCAAGTGTCTCCGAACACCCCCAACCTCACCAGCACCGGCCGCCTCAGAACGACCCACCCCCTGCGCAGGTGTACAATCTGCGCTCTTTTCATTTCCCGACCGCGAACGCTCGATGCCATCCCTCCATTCCGCAGCCATCAAGACCTGGCTGCTCGACCTCCAGGCGCGTATTGTCCAGGACCTTGAACAGGTCGATGGCAAGCCGTTCCTGCGCGACGCATGGACGCGCCCGGAAGGCGGCGGCGGGATTTCACGACTGATCGAAGAAGGCAATGTCTTCGAGCGCGGCGGCGTGAATTTTTCGCACGTGATGGGAGCCGCCCTGCCCCCGTCGGCCAGCGCCGTGCGCCCCGAACTGGCGGGCCGCGCCTGGGAAGCGATGGGCGTGTCGCTGGTGCTGCATCCGCGTAATCCGTATGCGCCGACGGTGCACATGAACGTGCGCTTTTTCGAGGCGACCGCGCCCGGCGAAGACCCGGTGTGGTGGTTCGGCGGCGGCATGGATCTCACGCCGTATTACGGCGACGACGGCGACGCGCGCCATTTCCACCAGACCTGCCACGACGCCCTGGCGCCGTTCGGCCCCACGCTGCACCCGCGCTTCAAGACCTGGTGCGACGAGTATTTTTACCTGAAGCACCGCAAGGAAGCGCGCGGCGTGGGCGGCATCTTCTTCGACGACCTGAACGAACTGGGGTTCGAGCAGTGTTATGCGCTGATGCAAAGCGTCGGCAACAGCTTCACTGCCGCCTACCTGCCGATCCTGGCGCGCCGCAAGGAGCAGCCGTACGGCGAACGCGAGCGCGATTTCCAGGCCTACCGGCGCGGCCGCTATGTCGAGTTCAACCTGGTGTGGGATCGCGGCACGCTGTTCGGCCTGCAGTCGGGCGGGCGCACCGAGGCGATCCTGATGTCAATGCCGCCGATCGTCAAGTGGCGCTACGACTGGCAGCCCGAAGCCGGCAGCCCTGAAGCGCGCCTGGCGGCCGACTTCCTGCCGCACCGGGACTGGCTCGCGCCGTGATGACCTGTATCGCCGTGCTGGGCGGCAGCTTCGACCCGGTGCACCGCGGTCACGTCGCACTGGGGCAGCTGTTTTGCGGCTTGCTGCAGGCCGACCAGCTGCGCATCCTGCCGGCCGGCCGACCGTGGCAAAAAAGCGGCCTCGAAGCCGGCGACGCGCACCGCATCGCGATGCTCGAGCTGGCCTTCGGCCCACTGAACAACGACAAGCTGCAGGTCGTGATGGACCTGCAGGAAATTGAACGTGCGACGCCAACCTACACGGTGGAAACCCTGCGTGCGCTGCGCCGGGAACTCGGCCCGCAGGCGTCGATCGTATTCTTGATGGGCGCCGACCAGCTGCTCAATCTCGATACCTGGAATGAATGGCGCGAACTGTTCGCGCTGGCCAACCTGGGTGTGGCCACGCGCCCGGGTTACGACCTGGCGCAGCAAGCGCTGCCGCCCCTGGTGGCACAAGAATTGTCGACGCGCCTTGCGACGCCCGACACCGTGCGCGCAAGCAGCCACGGAAAAGTTTGCCTCGCACCGACGCTGGACGTCGACATTTCGTCAAGCCGCATTCGTGCGGCCTTGCACGCGGGCCTGGAAGCGGACGCAAACGCGCTCGTGATGGCGCAAGTGCTAGACTATATTCAACAACATAACCTGTACAAAAACTAATGGATCTCAAGAAACTTCAAACCCTCGTCGTCAACGCCCTGGAAGATGTCAAGGGCCAGGACATCGTCCTGTTCGACACGACCCACCTGACCAGCCTGTTCGACCGCATCGCCGTCGTCTCGGGTACCTCGAATCGCCAGACCAAATCGCTGGCGGCATCGGTGCGCGACAAGGTCAAGGCCGCCGGCGGCGACGTCATCGGCATGGAAGGTGAAGACACCGGTGAATGGGTGCTGGTCGACCTGGGCGACATCATCGTCCACATCATGCAACCGGCCATTCGCCAGTACTACCGCCTCGAAGAAATCTGGGGCGAGAAGCCGGTCAAGCTGGGCGCCGCCAAGCGCAAGTCGACGCTCGAGGGCGCCGAGGCCGATGCCGCCAAGCCGAAGTCGAAGCACCTTGCCGCCAACCAGGACAAGATCGACGCCAAGCCGGTCAACGAACGCAAGCCGGCCGCCAAGCGCGCCGCCACCGTCGCCAAGACCCTCGCTGCCGAAGGGCCTGCCGCCGCCAAGAAGCCGGCTGCCAAGAAGCCTGCCGCCAAGGCCGTGCCAACCGGCAAAACCGTGAAGGTCAGCCCAAGCAAAACCGAGACCGCCGCTGTCGAAGCGACCAAGGCCAAGCCGCCAAAGCGCGCCGTGAAAGCCGCCGCGCCAAAAGCTGCGCCAGCTGCCGAAGCGCCGGTCAAGAAAGTGATCCGTCGCATCAAGAAGGACGCCGAGTAAGCCTTCATGCAATTGATCATTGCCGCGGTCGGTCACAAGATGCCGGCCTGGATCGAATCGGGTTTCACCGAGTACACGAAGCGCATGCCACCGGAGCTGCGCATCGTGCTCAGAGAGATCAAGCCGGTCGAACGGTCCGGCAGCAAGACCGCCGCCACCGCGATGGCGCTCGAACGCGAGCGCATCGAAGCGGTCTTGCCGAAGGGCGTACGCATCATCGCGCTCGACGAGCGCGGCCGCGACCTGACCAGCGTCGGCCTGTCGCAGCAGCTGGAAACCTGGCAGCGTGACGGGCGCGACACCGCGTTCCTGATCGGCGGGGCCGATGGCCTCGATCCCGAGCTGAAGGCGCGCGCCGAAGGCTTGATTCGTATTTCCAGCATGACGCTTCCACACGGTATGGTGCGGGTGATGCTGGCCGAGCAGCTATACCGTGCCTGGTCGATCACGCAGAACCATCCTTATCACCGGGTCTGAATTTTGCTTATGCAGTAAGCATCCGCCTTGCCTGATCGTCCGAACTGATGAGAAATAACCAGAACAAGATCTACCTCGCCTCGAAAAGCCCCCGCCGGCGCGAGTTGCTGCGCCAGGTTGGCGTGGAATTCGAGCTGATGCTGCTGCGCAGCGAGCCGGGCCGCTCGGTCGACGTCAGTGAAGATGTGTTGCCGAACGAAGACGTGCACCAATATGTCGCGCGGGTAGCCAAGGCGAAGGGCGCGTTTGCCTTCAACCTGCTCTTGCAGCGGCGCCAGCCGCTGCGCCCCGTATTGACGGCCGATACCACGGTCACGATCGATGGCGAGATTCTCGGCAAGCCGGCGGATAACCGAGAAGCGGTCGCCATGCTCGAGCGCCTGTCGGGCCGCACGCACCAGGTGCTGACGTCGGTCGCCGTGCATGCCGAACGCGTGGCCGAGCAGGTCACGCAAGTGTCGAACGTGCGCTTCGCCAAACTCACGCCGGCGCAGATCCGCACCTATTGCGCCACGCTCGAGCCATACGACAAGGCCGGCGGCTACGGCATCCAGGGTCCGGCGGCGCTGTTCATCGAGCACATCGAAGGCAGCCACTCGGGCATCATGGGCCTGCCCCTGTTCGAGACCGCCAATTTGCTGCGCAAGGCGGGCCTCACGGTCTGAACTGATCGCCTTCCCGCCCCCGGCGATACGCCGTGAGCGTGTATCATGATCACCCTGAACAATAAGTGCGGCAGGGTCCATGAACGAAGATATTCTCATCAACATCACGCCGCAGGAAACGCGCGTCGCGCTGGTGTTGCAAGGCGCGGTGCAAGAGCTGCACATCGAGCGCACGCTCACGCGCGGGTTGGCGGGGAATGTCTATCTGGGCAAGGTCGTGCGCGTGCTGCCGGGCATGCAGTCGGCCTTCATCGACATCGGCCTGGAGCGCGCCGCGTTCCTGCATGTGGCCGACATCTGGGAAGCGCGCCCCCACGACGGCAGCAACGTGGCGCCGACGGCGATCGAGAAACTGCTGTTCGACGGCCAGGTGCTCACGGTCCAGGTCATCAAGGATCCGATCGGCACCAAGGGCGCCCGCCTGTCCACCCAGATCTCGATTGCCGGGCGCATGCTGGTGTACCTGCCGCAAGACCAGCACATCGGCATCTCGCAAAAAATTGAAAAGGAAAGCGAGCGCGAACGCCTGCGTACGCGCCTGCAAAGCATGCTGCCGCCTGACGAAAAAGGCGGCTACATCGTGCGCACGCAGGCCGAAGAAGCGCCGGACGACGACCTGGCCGCCGACGTCGACTACCTGCGCAAGACCTGGGGCGCCATCAATCAGGGCGCCCGCACCCGCCCGCCTACCACGCTGCTGTATCAAGACCTCTCCCTGGCCCAGCGCGTGCTGCGCGACTTCGTGCACGATGAGACCGCCACCATCCAGATCGACTCACGCGAGAACTACCTGAAACTCGTCGAGTTCGCCCAGGTCTACACGCCAAGCGTGCTCTCGCGCATGGCGCACTACACCGGTGAGCGGCCGTTGTTCGACCTGTACGGCGTGGAAGAAGAAATCCTGCGCGCGCTGGGCCGGCGCGTCGACCTCAAGTCCGGCGGCTACCTGATCGTCGACCAGACCGAAGCGATGACCACCATCGACGTCAACACGGGCGGCTACGTCGGCGGGCGCAATTTCGCCGACACCATTTTCAAGACCAACCTGGAATCGGCGCACGCCATCGCGCGCCAGCTGCGGCTGCGCAACCTGGGTGGCATCATCATCCTCGACTTCATCGACATGGAGAACAACGAGCACCGCAACCAGGTACTCGCCGAGCTGAAGAAAACCCTGGCGCGCGACCGCACCAAGGTATCGGTGAGTAATTTCTCGGCGCTGGGCCTGGTGGAAATGACCCGCAAGCGAACGCGCGAATCGCTGGCCCACATCCTGTGCGAACCGTGCCCGGCCTGCTCGGGCAAGGGGCAAGTGAAAACCAGCCGCACGATCTGCTACGAGATCCTGCGCGAACTGCTGCGCGAAGCCAAGCAGTTCAACCCGCGCGAATTCCGCATCGTCGCCTCGCAAGAAGTGATCGACCTGTTCCTGGAAGAAGAGTCGCAGCACCTGGCCATGCTGGGTGACTTTATCGGCAAGCGCATTTCGCTGCAGGTCGAGAAGGGGTATCACCAGGAACAGTACGACGTGATTTTGATGTAGGTGCAGCAGTCGCATCGTCGTCGAGTTCACTGTACGCACCCTGGACTTGATCCAGATCGACTGCGGCCGGTTTCAGCGCGGTGCACGGAAAACCAGTCGCACCGCGCACCATCCAACCTGCATGACACGACCGTCGAACCAATGTTTTCTCGACGCTTCAATCGTTTATGCTTGACTTGCATCAGCAACCTAATTAGCGTTCCATACCATGTAGCCAAAAACTCAGCCTCTTCCGGGCTGGATCCACAGCCTGCTTGCCATGCCAACCCGCCAACGCAATCGACTGAGTAAAGCACCTTTTCGGCCAGAGGATGCACTGGTCCGGTCCCGTTATGCCGAGGTGGTGGCCGACGAAGGGCTCGAAGCGTCCATGCGGCGCCTGACTGAAGAACAAATGCTGGTCAACCAGGCGCTGGTTGAAAAAATCTTCGCCTGCCAGCACGCCGAAGCATCGCTGCGCGCGTCCGAACAGCAGTTGCACTCGTTACTGGCTCACCAGCGCGCCAGCCGCGATGCCGAACGCCGACAGATCTCGCGCGAAATCCACGATTGCCTCGGCCAGAACCTGCTGGCCTTACGGCTCGACATCGTCACGCTGCACCAGCAAACGAACGAGCGCCATGGCCGCCTGCACAGCTGGGTGGGCGCTGCGCTCGACAACGTGGACGAGACGCTGCGCGCCGTGAAACACCTGCTCAGCGAATTGCGGCCCGCCGGTTTCGACCTGGGCGTGGTCGCCACCCTGGAAATCGAAGCGCGCAAGTTCACCCTGGCCAGCGGCATCGCCTGCGACCTGCAGGCGGATGCCGGTCTCGAAACGCTGGAGATCGACGAAGACATCCTCATGAGCCTGTACCGCGTGCTGCAAGAGTCGCTCAACAATGTGTTTCGCCATTCGCTGGCCAGCCGGGTGCAGCTGCACCTGGCCAGCACGGACGACGCGCTCGAATTGGTCATCAGCGACAACGGCATCGGGTTCGACCCGCAGGCACCGCGCAAGTCATGCAGTTTTGGTTTGGCAACGCAACAAGAACAGATCGCCGCGCACCACGGCACGCTGGTCATCGACAGCACGCGCGCGCGCGGCACGCGGCTCGCCGTGCGCCTGCCGCTCGTGCCGGCCGCTGTACCGGCTCCCGCTTCTTCACCCGTCATCAATGGGATAAAATAGCCCGTACTATATTCACAACCTCCCCGGGGACCGAAGCGCTGCAGTGTTCGTCAGCGGGGCATGCGGCAATTGCCGGAACGCCATGCCAATACCGACCGACCTGCTCGCGACGATCACGGCCCCTCTCGAGGCTGGCACGCCTGATGCCGCGATCCAGGTCTGGCAACTGCTGCGTAACAAGCTCGATCCACTACTTGGCGCCCTGAGCAGCCAGCTACTGTTCGTGCGCAGCCTCGACGCGCACCGGCCGGCGTATCCCTGGTTGCCCGCCACCGGGTCGCTGCCCGAGCGCGAGGCGGTATTCGCCGCCTTCCACAAGCTGCTGCCGGGACTCGAACCGCAGGTACTCATCGAGGTGAACCGCGCCTTGCTGGCAACCTACACCGACGCAATATGCGAACTGATCGGCGCGAGCCTGGCCACGCGCTTCTTGCGCTCGGCGTTCCCCGGTCCGTCGGCCATCAAGAATACTCAGGAGAATCTGGCATGACTGACAAAATAGACCTTCGCCTGCTCAAGACGGGGGTATCCGGATTCGATACCATCCTCGGTGGCGGCTTGCCGGAATTGTCATTCAATATCATTGGCGGCGCGCCCGGCAGCGGCAAGACCACCTTTGCCCAACAGATCATGTTCAGCCTGGCGCGGCCCGGCTGCAAGGCGCTGTTCTTCACCGCCATGGGCGAGCCGCCCGTCAAGATGCTGCGCTACCAGCAGCAGTTTGCCTTTTTCGACTTTGACAAGGTCAACGAGTCGGTCACGTTCATCAGCCTGGCGTCGCAGGTCGAGGAAGGCGACTACGACGCCGTCATGGCGCAGATCCTCGCCGAAGTGCGCAGCCACGCGCCGGCGCTCGTGTTCATCGACTCGTTCCGCTCGTTCATCCAGGCGGCGCGCGGCAATCACCAGGACGTGGCGGCCCTGCAATCGTTTGTCCAGCGTCTGGTGACGCACATGACGAGCTGGAACGCGACCACGTTCCTGATCGGCGAATACCTGGCCAACGAGGCCGACCAGAACCCGATCTTCACGGTCGCCGACGGCATCATCTGGCTCAGCCAGAACGTGCAGCGCAACACCATGTCGCGCAAGATCCAGGTGATCAAGATGCGCGGCCAGCAACAGCAACCCGGGTTGCATGCCTTCCGCATCAGCAACCACGGCATCGATATCTTCCCGCGCATCCTGCCGGCGCCGGAGCCGGCTGGCGCGGACGCGTCGATGGTGTTGCCACGCGGGCGCCTGTCGAGCGGCGTGGCGGCACTCGACGACATGCTGGGCGGCGGCATCCCGAGCGGCTATTCGATGCTCGTGGTCGGCCCGACCGGGTCGGGCAAGACCATCCTGTCCACGCAATTTCTGGCTGCCGGCGCGGCCAATGGCGAAACGGGTGTGGTTGCCCTGTTCGAGCGCAGCCCCAGCCAGTTGATGAACCTGAAGCTCGACGGCCTGGTGCGCTCGGGCCAGGTGGCGTTGATGAGCGTGCGCGCGCTCGACCTGTCGATCGACGAAATGCTGCACGAACTGGTCGGCATGATCGACCGCACCCAGGCCACGCGGGTCGTGCTCGATTCGCTGTCCGGTTTCGAGCTGGCGCTGGCGCCCGAGTTTCGCGACGATTTCCGCGAGTCGCTGTATCGCCTGACCACGGTGCTCGGCGCCAAGGGCGTGACGGTATTGATGACAAGCGAACTCGAAGACCGCTACCAGGAACTGCGCTTCAGCGCATACGGCAACGCGGTGCTGGTCGATGGCGTGATCATGCAACGCTACATTGAAACGCATGCCGAACTGCGCACGGTGATTTCGGTCGTCAAGCTGCGCGGCAGCCGGCACAGCCGCCAGATCCGCCAGTTCGAGATCGTCGACGGCGAGATCCTCGTCAGCGCCAGCGCCGCCCCTTTCGACGGCATCCTGCAAGGCCATCCACGCACCATCTTGCCGTAATCGGCCCCTGCTGGCCGCGCCGGCGCGGCATCGTTATATACTTGTTTATATTACGAATGGAAGGATGCCAATGCGCCGTTTCGCCTGCCTGACCCTGCTCTGCGCCGCCCTGAGCGCGGCCATCCCCGCGCTGTCCCATGGCGTCCCGCCGGCCACGCCGGCACGCTCCGTGCTCGTCAAGGGCGCGGTCGAGCGCAGCCTGACGCTCGACGTGGCCGCGCTGCGCGCCCGCGACCCGGCGCAAATCGTCAGCCTGCGCCTGCCGGCGAAGAACGGCGGCGCCGTCAGCGACGTCCGTGGCGTGCGCCTGCGCGCGCTCCTGGACGAAGCGAAGATCGTCGTGCGCGACCATAACACCGTCAAGAAGCTGGCGATCATCGCCGGCGCCACCGACGGCTACCAGGTCGTGTTTTCGTGGAACGAGCTGTTCAATGCGAAGGCGGGCGACAACGTGCTGGTTCTGTTCGAACGCGACGGCCATCCGCTGGCCGCCGGCGAAGGGCCTCTGGCGCTGATCGCCGGCGACGACCTGCGCACCGGTCCGCGCCATGTCAAATGGCTGCAGTCGATCGAAGTACGCCAGATAGTCGACTGAACCGTAAAACCTGCAGGACGTCCGCAAATGCGTTATATTCGGTGGTATATAACGCTTGAGGAATCGTCATGCCCATCCTGCCGGCACCGCATCTTGCGCTGCGCCCGAATCCGCTCCTGTCGACTGCAACCATGCTGTTCGGCCACGGGCCGGGTGACGCATGCTGCGCCGAACACCCGGCGCAGGTGGCGCAGCCGGTCCCGGTGGCGCGTCCCCGGCGCAGCACGCTGGCCGACCTCGACCTGCACCTGCACTGCTCGATCATCGGCACCTGCCTGAGCACGGGTGAATTGCGCAAGCTGGTGCCGCGCTTCCAGCCGCTCATCGACCGCCAGCATGCCAGCGACCTCGACATCCATCACGCTGCGGTGGGCATCTGCTGCGACCGCTCCCCGGGTTGGAAAGACATCAACAAGGCCCTCGATACCCGTCATTTGCTGGTGATCAAGCGCTTCAAGGCGGCGCCCGACGAGGCGGCGCTGCTGGCCCTGTGGAGCCAGGCAATGGCGAGCGGCGAAGTGCCCGGCGCCTATTGGGCCCTGATGACCCATCCCTGCGTCACGCCGGATGCGCGCGCGACGGCCTTTGGCGACGTCCACATGCTGTCGCACCTGGTGGGCGCGGCCAACCGCGCCGACATCCGGCGCCTGGTGGCGCTGGAAGCCGAAGCCGACGAACTCAGGCAGCAGAACGAACGCCAGCAAGAACGCCTGCGGGAGCAGGCGCTGCGCCATGGCGCCGCCACGCGCCGGCTGGAAGACGAGGTGCGCGCCTTGCGCGTGCAATGCCGGCAGCAAGCGGACACGGCCGAACTGGAAGCGCAACTGGCGCAGGCGCGCGGCGAACTGGCCGCCAGCGCCAGCCGCGTGGCGCTGCACCTGGCCCGCGGCGACGAGGCCGAGCGCAAACGGACAGCGAGCGACGCACTGGTTGCCACGCTGCAGGGCGAACTGGCGCGCGTGGGAGCGCAAGCCAGCGCCGCGCTGGCCGACGCACTGGCTGTCGAGCGCGCGCTGACTGCCGCGCTGGCCAATGACGGCAGCGGCACCACCCTGCCGCCTCTGGCTGGGCAGTGCATCGCCTACATCGGCGGCCGGCCTGGCGCTGTCGCCACGCTGGTCAGGCTGGTGGCCGATGCCGGCGGTCAGTTGCTGGTGCACGACGGCGGCATCGAAGAACGCCAGGGCACGCTGGTGTCGACGCTGGCGCGGGCGCAGACGGTCGTGTTCCCCGTCGATTGCATCAGCCATGCCGCCATGCACACGATCAAGCGCAGCTGCGAGCAAACCGGCGCCCGGTATCACCCGGTGCGCTCGGCCAGCGTGGCCAGCATGATCCTGCTGCTGCAACGCTTGTTTCCGCAGGCAACGATGGCGACCCCGCCGTCCTCGCGCTTTTGCCTGCGGCATGGCTGAATGCATGCTGGCGGCATCGATACATGCTGGCTATGGCACTCATAGAAACAATTTAAAATTAATCCCACACAGTGTGTGTGTGATCTCACAGTAGCGTGCGGAACTGTTGGCTATGTTGAAGGGTGTTTGATTAACCACATAACCAACGAGGAATAGCATGCCTACATCAAAGCACCCGAGCTCGTTCGATGGCGCAGGATCAGTCCTGAGCACGGTGGCCGGCCCGTCCGACGCCAAGCCGCCCCAAAGCCTCGGCGTGAGCAATCCGATTGCGGATCGCCTGCTCGACAAGATTCCTTCTGAACAAGATCTGGCCGCAGCGCGGCCGTTCAACGCCAACAAGCCTGGCGAATATGGCGATGCGTCGCGCACCCCGGCAGTTGGCGAATCATTCAAGCCGTCGACCCACGCCGCCACCGGCAGCACGACGACCGAGATCATCGCCAATGACAAGGTCGGCGACGGCACCCCGCCGAAAGGCGAAAACGCCACCGTCGCCCCGCTCGACCGCGTGCGCGTCGACCCCGCAGAGCGCCACCTGACGACGAACCAGGGCGTGCCGGTGTCGGACAACCAGCATTCGCTCAAGGCCGGCCTGCGTGGCCCGACCCTGCTCGAAGACTTCGTGCTGCGCGAAAAGATCAGCCATTTCGACCATGAGCGCATCCCCGAGCGCGTGGTGCATGCGCGCGGCTCGGCGGCCCACGGCTACTTCGAGTCGTACGACAACTTCAGCGCCCTCACCCGCGCGATTCCGTTTGCCAAGAAAGGCAAGCGCACCCCGGTGTTCCTGCGCTTCTCGACCGTGGCCGGCGAGCGCGGTTCGACCGACACCGCGCGCGATGTGCGCGGCTTCGCGGTCAAGTTCTATACCGAGGAAGGCAACTGGGATCTGGTGGGCAATAACATCCCCGTATTCTTTATCCAGGATGCGATGAAGTTCCCCGACCTGGTGCACGCGGCCAAGCCGGAACCGCACCACGCGATGCCGCAGGCCGCCACTGCCCACGACACGTTCTGGGATTTCGCGTCGCTCTCGCCCGAGATCGCGCACATGCTGCTGTGGACGATGTCGGACCGCGCGATTCCGCGCAGCTATCGCACGATGCAGGGCTTCGGCGTGCACACCTTCCGCCTGGTCAATGCCCAGGGCGAGTCGCGCTTCGTGAAATTCCACTGGACGCCAATGCAGGGCACGCACTCGCTGGTATGGGACGAAGCGGTGCGCATTTCGGGCGCCGACCCCGATTTCCATCGCCGCGACCTGTGGGAAGCCATCGAGGCCGGCAATTTCCCTGAATGGGAACTGGGCCTGCAGATCTTCACCGAAGAGCAAGCCGCCAGCTTCGCCTTCGACGTGCTCGATCCAACCAAGATCATCCCGGAAGAGCTGGTGCCGCTGACGCCCGTGGGCAAGATGGTGCTGGACCGCAACCCGGACAACTTCTTTGCCGAGACCGAGCAAGTGGCGTTCTGCACCTCGCACGTGGTGCCGGGCATCGATTTCTCGAACGATCCGCTGCTGCAAGGCCGTAACTTCTCGTACCAGGACACCCAGCTGACCCGCCTGGGCGGCCCGAACTTCCACGAGATCCCGATCAACTCGCCGATCGTGCAGATCCAGAACAACCAGCGCGACGGCTTCCATCGCCAGGCGATCAACCGCGGCCGCGTGAACTACGAGCCCAATTCGCTGGGCGGCGGCGTGCCGTACCAGGCCGGGCCGCCGGGCTTTACCAGCTTCCCCGAGACGATCGCTGCCGACAAGGTGCGCGGCAATCCGGAACTGTTTGCCGACCACTACTCGCAGGCCCGTCTGTTCTGGCAGAGCCAGAGCGTGCCCGAGCAGAACCACATCGTCAATGCGTTCCGCTTCGAACTGACGCGCGTGCAGACGCCGGCCGTGCGCGAGCGCACGCTGGCGCTGCTGGCCAACGTCGATGCCGTACTGGTCGCACGCGTGGCCGAAGGCCTGGGCATGGATGTGCCGGCCCCGCTGCCGCTGGCCACCGATGCGCCGATTCCGACCTATCCGGTGTCGCCGGCGCTGTCGCTGCTGAGCCGTCCGGGCGTCACCGGCATCAAGGGTCGCCGCGTCGCGGTGCTGATCGCCTCGGGCGTTGACGACAAGGCCGTCAAGGCGCAATACGCCAGCCTGCTCAAGGATGGCGCCGTGCCGCGCATGGTCGGTAATATGCTGGGCAAGGTCAAGGCCGCCGATGGCGACCCGATCGACGTCGAGATCTCGGTCGAAGCCGGCCCGTCGGTGATGTACGACGCGGTGATCGTGCCGGACGGCGCGCAGGCCGTGGCGACCCTGGCCAAGAACGCACAGGTACTCGAATTCCTGCGTGAGCAATACCGTCACGGCAAGCCGATCCTCGTGTTTGGCGCCGGTTCGGACTTGCTGACCAGGGCCATGATCCCGGCGACGCTGCCGGACGGTTCGGACGACCCGGGCCTGATCGTGGCCGACCCGGCCCAGGCCGATACGGCGCTGGCAGCCTTCAAGACGGCGCTCGCCGGCTTCCGCGTGTACGCCCGCGAAACCGATCCACCATCGGTGTAAGTCATTCCAGCCTGTCCGCCTGCGCTTGCAGGCGGTTAGGTGCAAGCCAGAAATTTGGTAAAAGTGCAAGAAAAAAAGACACCGATCGGTGTCTTTTTTTTAATGATTTTTTATAAATGCTCTATTTACTGGTACGAGTTTATCGCGTACTCTTCTTGTCATAATTTTATTGCCCCTATGACATGTTTATGATGCGCAGCATGCCCGGGTCGACCATTACAACAACCTCCCGGAAGGCACTTCATGACGCTCCAACATGGCATCCATGACCGCATCGCATTTTTACGGATCGTCATGATCTTCGGCGTTATCGTGTTGCATACCCCGGCCTATGTACCGATGCCGGAGATTGGCAATGGTTGGTTCGACATGGTCAAGGCGTTTTTCCAGCTTGCGGTGTTTCGTGCCAGCGTGCCGGTGCTGACCGTGATTTCGGGTTTCCTGCTGTTCAGGTCCTGCATCGATCAGGAACCGGTACGCTGCCTGACCAAGAAAACACGCACGATCCTGATTCCCTTTCTTTGCTTTAACCTGCCGCTGGCGCCCGTGGCGCTGGGCGCCGAAATGGTCGGCGGCATGCAGTTGTCGGCAAACTTGTGGCCCTTCGACGCGATGGGCTGGTTGAATGCGGCGTTCGGTCTCACCTTCTCTCCGATCAATTACCCCCTTAATTTCTTGCGCGACCTGATCGTGCTGATCCTGCTGGCGCCCCTGTTCGGCTGGTTGCTGCGCAAGGCGGCCTGGGGCGGACTGGTCTTCGTGTCGATTGTCTTCATGGGCAATTTCGACGGGCATCTGTTGCAGCGCGATCTGATGGCCGTGCTGTTCTATGTCGGCGGCATGGCGGCAGTGCGCAAGTGGGATTTGCGCCTGCTCGATCGCTACGCCGGCATCCTGTTCGTTGCCTTCCTGCTCGCCTGCGCCGCCATCCTGCATTACCGGATCGAAGACACGACGTACCTGCGCGTGGCTGCCCCGATCCTGCTCTGGCCCGCAACCGCCTGGGCGGCAAGCACACGGTTCGGTACGTGGCTGACGGGCATGAGCAAATACAGCTTCTTCCTGTTCCTGGCACATGCGCCGCTGCTGATGCTCAGCTGGATCCTGTACAACCGTTATGGCAGCGCCATTCCGTATCCGGTGTACTGGGTGCTGGCCCCGCTGGTGGTCAGCGCCGTGCTGGTGGCGCTGTACCAGGTTGCCAGCGCCATCATGCCACGTGTGTTTGCGTCCATGATCGGCGCCGGCGGCAAGGCCAGGCCATCAGGGGCGCAGGCACAACCTCGCGGCGCAGGCATCGTGCCGACTGCGGCCCTGAAGATCTGACCAGACCTGCCCGGCTTCGCTTGCGATGTGCGCCGCCAGCGGTTATAAGGTCTGTCCGTCTTCTGGCAGCCCCGCGTCATGCAGTCTTCACCGTTTCTTCGTATCAGCGACATCCTGCGCCACGGCGCCTTCCACCACCCGGGTGCGCCGGCGCTCGTGGAGGATGGCCGCACCTGGTCCTATGCAGAGCTCGCGCGCGAGACCGACGCGTACGCCGCCCTGCTGCGTGACCTGGACGTGCGCGCCGGCGACCGCGTCATGCTGGTGGCCGAAAACAGCGTGGCGCAAGTGGCGCTGCTATTTGCCGCCGCCGCCATCGACGCCTGGAGCGTCTGCGTCAACGCGCGCCTGAGCGAAGGCGAACTGGCCACGCTCGCGCAGCACAGCGGCGCGCGGCGCGTGCTCTACCTCGTGCACGCTTCGCCCGACGCCGCCGGCCACGCGGCGCGCGCCGGCGCGACCGACTGTGCAGCACATCCCGGCATCCTGGCCGGGCCATGCAATGAGGAATGCCTGCCTGAGCCGGTCGACGCTGGCGCGGCGCACGTCGCGGCGCTCGTCTACACCACCGGCACCACCGGCCAGCCGAAGGGCGTGATGCTCAGCCACGCCAGCCTGCTGTTCGTCGCCGCCACGTCCAGCCGCCTGCGCGGCCTGACGCCGGACGATCGCGCCTATGGCGGCCTGCCGATATCGCATGTGTATGGCTTGACGTCGGTGCTGCTGGGCACCCTGTACGCGGGCGCCTGCCTGCAGCTCGCGCCGCGCTTCGACGCCGCGCGCCTGCTGGCCGCCATTCGCGCCGGCGAGCTGACGATCGTGCAGGGCGTGCCGGCCATGTATGCGCGCCTGCTGGCGCTGGCCAAAGGGGACGCGCAACCGATTGCCTCGACACTGCGCTTTTGCTACGCGGGCGGCTCGCCGCTCGACCCGGTGCTCAAGCGCGCGGTCGAGCGGATGTTCGGCCTGCCGCTGCACAACGGCTACGGCTTGAGCGAGAGTGCGCCGACAGTCAGCCAGACGCGCCTGGACGCGCCGCGCGCCGACACCTCGGTGGGCATGCCGATCCCGGGCGTCGTGGTGCGCATCGTCGGCAAACAAGGCCTCGACGTAGCGCCGGGCGAACCGGGCGAGCTGTGGGTGCGCGGCCCTAACCTGATGCGCGGCTACTATCGCGACGCCGCCGCCACCGAGGCGGCGCTGCGGCCGGGCGGCTGGCTGGCGACGGGCGACCTGGCGCGCCAGGGGCCTGACGGCGCGCTGTTCCTGCTCGGGCGCACGAAAGAACTGATCATCCGCTCGGGCTTCAATGTCTATCCGGTGGAAGTCGAGACCGCGCTCAACGCGCACCCGAACGTCGTGCAGTCGGCCGTGATCGGCCGGCCGTTGCCCGATGGCGAAGAAGAAGTGATTGCGTTCGTGGAGGCGCGCGGGGCGACAGAGGCCGTGCTGGCCGACTGGCTGCGCCCGCGCCTGGCGCCCTATAAACGCCCGGCGCGCATCGTGTTCATGGACGCGCTGCCGGCGGCGCCCAGCGGCAAGATTCTCAAGAGCCGGTTGCCGCCAGGGTGAGGCGCTAGCTGCGCCGCTTCTTCCAGCTGTAGTCGGCACCGGTGACGTCCGCGCCGGGATGGCCCACCACGTCCGGGTGCTCCGAGCACATGGTGATGAAGCGAATGCCCTCGCCATCGCGCTGGCGCTTGCGCAACGCTTCCATGAACCCCATGGCCGGCACCATCTCGGCAGTATCGAAGTCCTGCGCGTGTGCGGTCGAAACGCCGCCGTCCACGACCGTCCAGTACACCATGTACATATTCCCTCCCCCATTGTGAATTCACGCATTGTCGCCTGAAATAGTTCTTGGATGCAGAATGGTCGCGCTACCGATAAAACTACCGACAGAAAGTAGGACTGGTCCGAAAACCCTCTGCTATGTGAACCACTTAACATAGCGAGGCCGGTGTGGCCGTTAGTCTGTTGTCATGTTCATTACGCAGGTACGCTTTCATGACCGGTCAATTTCATCCATGCGCCGATACCCAGCCTGGCCTTGCCCTCTGGGGCGGGCTCGAATGCACGGTTAATCGCGTACGCGATGACTACTTCAGCCAGATGGACCGCAACGGCCACGCCGGCCGCTTGCAAGATATTGAACGTTTTGCATCGCTCGGCATCCAGGCGATCCGTTATCCGGTGCTGTGGGAGCGCACGGCGCCCGATGGCATCGAGACAGCCGACTGGTCGTGGGCCGACGAGCGCCTGCCAGCGCTGCGCGACCTCGGCGTTCATCCGATCGTCGGGCTGATCCACCACGGCAGCGGCCCGCGCCATACGAGCCTGATCGATCCCGCCTTCCCCGACCTGCTGGCCGAGTATGCCGGCGCCGTGGCGGCGCGCTATCCGTGGGTCGAGCATTACACGCCCGTCAACGAAATTTGCACCACCGCGCGCTTTTCGGGCCTGGCCGGCGTCTGGTTCCCGCATGGCGACGACGAAGCCACGTTCATCCGCGCCCTGCTGAACCAGTGCCGCGCGACGGTGCTGTCGATGCGCGCGATCCGCGCCGTCAATCCGAACGCCAGGCTGGTGCAGACCGACGATTTGTCCAAGACCTACGGCACGCCCGAGATGCAGGACGTCGCCAATTACTTCAACGAGCGCCGCTGGCTGGCCTGGGATCTCTTGTGCGGCATGGTCGACACGCATCACAAGCTGTGGGACTACCTGCTTGAATCGGGCGCCAGCGTCGATGAACTGCGCTGGTTCCGCGACAACCCGTGTCCGCCCGACGTGATCGGCGTAAATTACTACGTCACCAGCGAGCGCTGGCTCGACCATCGCCCCGAACGCTATCCCGAAAGCCACCGCCATGTGTATCGGGGCGTGGCACACGCCGATATCGAGGCGCCGCGCGCACTGGCCACGCCCACGCCCGGCATCGCCCCGCTGCTGCTGGAAACCTGGGAGCGCTACGGCTTGCCGATCGCGATCACCGAGGCGCACATCGACGCCAACCGCGAAGACCAGCTGCGCTGGCTCGTCGAAATCTGGAACGCTGCCCTGAAGGCGCGCCAGCAGGGCGCCGACATCCGCGCGGTCACCGTCTGGGCGCTGCTTGGCTCGTTCGACTGGAACTGCCTGGTCACCGAATGCCGCGGCTATTACGAGCCGGGGCCGTTCGACGTGCGCTCGGCCACGCCCCGCCCCACCGCGCTGGCGACCCTGATGCGCGAGCTGGCCAGCAAGCGCGCGCTGTCAAACCCCGTGCTGCAGGGCGAAGGCTGGTGGCGCCGCCCGGGCCGCTTCTGGTGCAAGCCGGTGGCCACCCGTACGGCAGTGGCCGACATCGCCGTGCGCAGCCAGTTCAAGTCCGGGCCCGTGCAGCCGATCCTGATCAGCGGCGCCACCGGCACGCTTGGCGCGGCCTTCAAGCACATCTGCGAACGCCGCAACCTGGCTTGCCACGTGCTCACGCGGCAAGAGATGGACATCGCCGATCCGGCCTCGGTGGACGCGGCAATCGTGCGCTTCAAGCCGTGGGCGATCATCAACGCGGGCGGCTTCGTGCGGGTCGACGAGGCAGAATCCGACATCGACCGCTGCATGCGCGAAAACACGCTCGGCCCCACCATCCTGGCGCTGGCCTGCATGCGCCACGCCCTGCGCTTCATGACGTTTTCGAGCGACCTGGTGTTCGACGGCGCCAAGGAGGCGCCGTATGTCGAATCCGATGCGGCCTGCCCGCTCGGCGTCTACGGGCGCAGCAAGTTCGACGCCGAAACCCGCGTACTCGATGCCGACCAGGGGGCGCTCGTGATCCGCACCAGCGCATTTTTCGGACCGTGGGACCGGCACAATTTTGTCACCCAGGCGTTGGGCGCGCTGGGCAATGGCCAGCCGTTCCAGGCTGCAGGCGACATGACGGTTTCGCCGACCTATGTGCCGGATCTGGTAAATGTGTCGCTCGACCTGTTGATCGACCGCGAACGCGGTATCTGGCACCTGACCAATGGCGACGCGGTGAGCTGGGCCGAGCTGGCGCGGCGCGCGTGTGCGGCAGCGGGGCTGTCGTCGGAAGGGTTGCAAGAGGTGGCAGGCGCCACGTTCGGCTACCCGGCGCGGCGGCCGGTGTTCAGTGCGCTGGGCAGCGAGCGCGCGCTGTTGTTGCCGTCATTGGATGATGCGCTGCGACGGTATGTCGAGGCGGTGCAGGAAGACGCTGGCGGCGTGGGGATCGGGCTGGCGGGGGTAGCGGCGCATTACGCGCGGTGAAGACTGCGTCAGCCACCAGCGTGAAAACCGTCGTACCCGCGGAAGCGGGTACCCAAGGTATTAAGCTCAGCCACTACGTTCAGCGCTCGTGGCAGCGCATGAGACTTGGGTACCCGCCTCCGCGGGTACGACGTATTGAAGCAGCGGGCCAGGAACGTTATTTCGTCTCCGCCGTAAACTGCAGATAGTACAAATTCGCGTACATGCCCTTCCTGGCCAGCAGCTCGTCGTGCGTACCCTGTTCCACGATGCGCCCTGCTTCCATCACCACGATCCGGTCGGCCCGCTCGATCGTCGACAGGCGGTGCGCGATCACGATCGTCGTGCGCCCGGCCATCAAGGTGTCGAGCGCCGCCTGCACCGCGCGTTCGCTTTCGTTGTCGAGCGCCGACGTGGCTTCGTCCAGGATCAGCAGCGGCGCGTCCTTGTAGATCGCGCGCGCGATCGCCACGCGCTGGCGCTGGCCACCCGACAGGCGCGAACCGTTTTCGCCGATACGCGTGTCGATGCCGTCCGGCAGGCGCGCCACCACGTCCGTCAGGTGCGCCGCGCGGATCGCGCCGGCCAGGCGCTCGTAGTCGATCTGCTCGGCCCCGTAGGCGATGTTCGCCGCCAGCGTGTCGTCGAACAGCACCACGTTCTGGCTCACCATCGCCAATTGGCTGCGCAGCGAGGCGAGCTTGATATCAAGGTACGGCACCCCGTCGAGCAGCAGGCGCCCACCCTGCGGATCGTAAAAGCGCGTGACCAGGTTCACGAAGGTCGACTTGCCGCCGCCGGAGACACCCACCAGCGCCACCGTCTGCCCCGGCAACACCTCGAGCGAGACGCCGTCGAGGGCGGGACTGGCTGCGTTCGGATACTGGAACACCACGTTGTCGAGCACCAGGTGACCATTGGCGCGGCCCAGTTCACGGCTGCCGGTATCGACTTCAGGTTCGGCGTCGATGATGCCGAACACTGTCTCGGCGGCCGACATCCCGCGCTGCATCGGGCCGTTCACTTCGGCCAGCGATTTCAGGGGCGTGAGCAGCATCAGCATCATGGTGACGAACTGCGTGAATTCGCCGACCGTCATGTCGGCCTGCATCGCCAGCACGACCACCAGCGACAGCGCCAGCGAGGTGGCGATCTGGGTCACCGGCGTGGTGGCGGCAAAGGCCACCGTCATGCGCTGCGAGAAGCCGCGCAGCGCGACGCTGCGTTGGTGGAAGCGGCGCGTTTCATACGCTTCACCGGCGAACACGCGGATCACCTGGTGACCGCGCGCGGCTTCCTCGACCACGCCGGTCATTTCGGCGGTGACGCGCTGGCTTTCGCGATTGAGGTTGCGCAGGCGCTTGGTGGTGGTGCGCACGATGACGGCCGTCAGCGGGATCACGACGATGGCGATCAGGGTAAGTTTCCAGTTCAGGTACAGCAGGCTGCCCAAGAGGCCAATCACCACCAGCACGTCGCGCACGCAGGCCACGAACACCGACTGGATCATGTCGACCACCTGGCGCACATCGTTGACGACCGTGTTGATGATCTTGCCGGTGGATTCGTCCTGGTAGCGCGCGACGGGCAGGCGCAGCACCCGCTCGAAGGCCATGGCGCGCATGTCGTTCAGTACGCGCGAGAGCACCCAGTTGTTGAAATAGGCGGTGCCGAACGTGCCGATCCCGCGCAGCACGAAGATCGACACCAGCACGGCGGGAATCAGCCACAGGCTGAACGACACCCGTTCTTCGAATCCGCGGTCGAACAGCAGCTGCATCGCCTTGGCCAGCAGCGGCTGCGTCGCGGCAGTGATCGCCATCGACAGCAGCGCCAGCGCCGCGCGCGATTTATACGGTTTGACGAGCGCCAGCAGGCGCCGCACGATGTCCTTAGTTTCCAATTTGTTCCACCTTGTTGTCACGCTGCGTTGCAAGCGTCGCAGCAGTCGCCTGGCGCGTCTTCGCGACCAGGCATAGTCCCATCAGCAGGAACACCATCAGCGCATAGAACATGCTGCCCTTCAGCGACCAGAAAATCACTTCGGTCAGGCCGAAGCTGAAATAACACAGCACCACCAGCATGCCCGCCAGCGCCGGTGCGAACTGCGGCAGGCCGACGCCGCGCGCATGTGCCTGGGCCTGCGCACCGCGGCCGAGCTGGCGCGCGAAGAACACGAATGGCGCGCCCAGGATGCCGATCCAGGCCAGCAGCCCGAACACGCCGCCGGTGGCCAGCGCCTGCAGCGCGTCATTATGAAGGTGTTCGAGCGACAGGATCGCCGGATCGAGCTTGCCCTGCTCGACCATGTTGCGAATTTCGGCGCGCAGCGTGTGGCGGTCAAGGCCGAACAGCGGGCGCTGTTCGATCAGGATCGCCGCGCCCTTCCACAACTCGAGCCGGGTGCCGACATTGGTGTACACATTGCCGCCATCGACCCAGGTCTGGACGTCGGCCACGCCCTCCAGCGCGCGCTCCTGCATGCCGGTGGCCGGCACGAAGAACGCGGCGCCGATCAGCGCGAAGCTCCCGGCCAGCAGCAGGCGCAGCTTGCGGCTGCGCAGCAGCTGGGCATAGCTGAGAAACAGCACGGCGGCCAGCGCCAGCGCGATCCAGCTGCCGCGCGTGCCGGTGAGCATGCAGGCAGCCAGGCCGGCCAGCGCCCCCAGGCCCGTCAGCGCGGCCTTGCCTGCATGGTGGCGATAATCGACTGCCGCCGCCAGCGCCACCAGGCCCAGGCACAGCGCCAGGTCGCCGAACGTAATCGCATTGAGAAAGCCGCCCGGACGTTCGATGCCCATGGCGATGCGTTGCCAGGCCACGAACGGCAGCGCCGCGATCGCGCCCGCGACCACGCCCCACCACAGCGCCGCGGCGCGCGGCCGGGCCAGCACGACGAGCGCCATGCAGCTCATGCCAAACAGCATGCGCGACGGTTTGTCGAGGGAATCCAGGCCCGCCTCGGGACGCAGCACCATCGCCGCCACGGCCAGCGCGAACTGGAACACGAAGGCGGCGAGCACCCAGCGGATCTCGTGCCAGTACGGCGCAATGGCTGCCCACGCCTTGCGCGGCACGCACAGGGCGGTGAGCAGGAACAGGAGGCTGGAAAAACCGATGCCGGATGGCGTGGTCAGACTAATCAGGGGAAACAGGAACATCTGGAAGCCGATCCACAATTGCAGCGGCTCCCGGGGCATCATCGACGTATTGTTCATTCTTGTTCTTGTGGGATATTCTTGCAACCTGGAGAGCATTTGTATCGGACACCATGCAGCAAGCACAGACAATGTCGGTCGTGATCACCACGTACAACCGGCCCGACGCACTGGCGGCGGTGTTGGCAGCCTGTTTCTTACAGGACGACAAGAATTTTGAAATCATTATCGCTGATGACGGCTCGACTGCCAACACGCGGGACTGCGTCGCGCGGCTGGCGGCAGGCGCCCCGGTGCCCGTGAAACACGTGTGGCAACCGGACGACGGCTTTCGCGCCGCCATGGCCCGCAACCGCGGCACGCTGGCGGCAACAGGCGACTATATCATCTTCCTCGATGGCGACTGCGTGCCGCAGCGTGACTTCATCGCCCGCCACCGCGCGCTGGCCCAGCCGGGTTTCCTGGTCTCGGGCAGCCGCATCCTGCTCAGCCAGGCCTTGACCGAGCGCGCGCTGCGGGACGGCATCGACGTGGCTGGCCTGGGCGTGCTGGAGCGCCTGCGCCTGCGCCTGTCCGGCGACCTGAACAAGGTGCTGCAGACGATGCTGCGCTGGCCCGACGTCGGACGCGTACGGCGCAAGTTCAGCTGGCGCCGCATCAAGAGCTGCAATCTGGCGGTGTGGAAGCAGGATCTGATGGCGGTGAACGGCTTCGACGAAAGCTTCACCGGCTGGGGCCATGAAGATTCGGATCTGGTGGTGCGCCTGTTTCACGCCGGCGTGATGCGCAAGGATGGGGCGATGGCCACCGAGGTGCTGCACCTGTGGCATCGCGAGGCCGAGCGCGACCAGGAATCAAGTAACCGGCGCATCGTGCTCGAACGCGCGGCGAACGGGACGACGCAGGCGGCGGTGGGCCTGCGCGAACACAACGCCGGCTGAGATGCGCTGACAACAGCGCGTAAAAAAACCCCGGCGCCTTGCGGTACCGGGGTTGTTTGTGGCCTGGATCGCCAGACGGTTGAGACGTTAGATTGCGTCGCCAAATATCACTTCGTGGCCATACGCGCTCATGTAAGGCACTTGCCCAACCAGCTCGATCACGTAATCGGACTCGTCGATGGCGGCGTTGCCCGTATCGACCACAAGGTAGGTACGCTGGTTGCTGAACTCGACGACCAGCGCCGCATTGCTCGCGCCGAGAGCCATGGACTGGTAGGCTGAGTCGAGCGCACCGATCAGGTCTTGCACGCTGCCCGATTGCGGCGCCGTGGCATTGTAAATCGTGCCTGCGTTGAGCACTTCATTGTCAAACACCAGGGTTTGCGGTGTATAGGCGTAACCGAGGTCATCGAACACGATGACGTCCGTCTCGGCGGCGGTCGAGTCTCCAGGGGTGAAGAGCACCCTGTTTTGACCAAATGCGACCATCACCCGGTCCGCGCCAGTTCCACCGACAAGCGTGTTGACGCCGTTGCCGCCGATGAGCAGATCGTTCCCATCCTCGCCAACCAGCATGTCGTCTCCTTCGCCGCCATACAGGATATCGTTGCCGAGACCGCCCGCGATCGCATCGTTGCCGTCAAAGCCCCAGAAGGTGGCATCGTTACTGGCACCAGTCGGCATCATGATCTCGTCACCAGCCGTCCCGAACCGATAGATCATGGCATCGGCCTCGACGATGGTCTGATTGGACGCGGTCTCGAGCCTCAGTGAGCCGAGCACGTCGGTTCCCTGCGCGCCGACCATGAATGGCGTGCCGGCTACCACGGCGGACTGACCGTTGACGTCGAGCAGCGGCAGTGCACTGTTGTCGAGGTACAGCTTGCCGCTGACCGGACTGGTCACCAGCAGTCCTTCCGCCGTTACCTGGGCGCTCAGCGTCTGCACCACATCCGTATACGAACCATCGACCTTGACGCTGGCCAGGTTGCTTACATTGCCGGCCAGATCGGTCACGCGCAGGACGAACGTCGGATCCGACTGGCTCAGGTTCATGTTTGCCAGCGTGATGGTGCCGGCCGTGACGTCGGTGACGACGCTTGCGCCGCTGATCCATTTTCCGCCGTCAATCTGGTATTCGATCGTGTCGGTGGCGCCCAGGCTACCGGTGAAGCCGAAGGTCACATCCGCGTGGTCGCTGTTGACCACGGTTGACTGGCCGGTTGCACCGCTGACAGCTTTGAAGGCCAGCGTCGGTGCCAGGGTATCGAGCGTGAAATGCACCTTGCCCTCGTCGCTGACGTTGCCGGCCGCATCGGACTGGCGGATCACGATCGTGTGCTCGCCATCGCCCTGCACGCCCATCCAGCTGGCACGTCCCAGTTGATCGGAACCCCAGCCGTTTTGCCAGATGCCGCCATTGTGCGAGAACTGCCACGTGCTGCCTGGCGTCTTGTCCAGGTTACTGAACAGGATCTGGCTGTTGGACGTGATGTTGTCGATCGAGCTGATCCCGGTATCGGCCCACAAGCCCACCTTCGGCGCCGCCGGCGCGGTTGTGTCGACCGTGATGCTCAGGCTCGAGCTGCTGCTGATGTTGCCGGCCCGGTCGGTCTGCCGCACAAACACGGTGGTCACGCCTTCACCGGCCTCGGGCGCGGTGGTGGTCCAGTTGTTCTTGCCGTCCAGGCTGTACTCGGCGTAGGCGCCGGCCTCGACGCCGATCGTCTTGTAGGCGCCTTTGCCCGTGGCCGCATCGAGTGCGAGCGTCGGCGCCGCCACGGTGGTGTCGAGAACGATCTGCTGGCTACCGAGCGCAGCGGTGTTGCCGGCCGCATCGATAGCGCGCAGCGCGATCGTGGTGACGCGATCGCCACTGTTGTCTGCAGCCAGCACACCACCCCGCAGATCGACGCCCGCGACGGTGATCGCGCCGGTGGATGCATCGACCGACATGCCGTTGCCGCTCCAGCTCAAGCCATCGAGGCTGTATTGCACGTGCTCGCCGGCGGCCAGCGCCGCGCCCTTGTACGAGAAGTCAACCGCCACCACGTCGACGTTGGTGACTTCGTCGGGCGTGATGTCACGGCCGCTTTGCGAGACCTTGTCGAAGCTCACGCTGCCAACATCCGGTGCGACATCGTCGAACACGATGGCGTGGCTGAACGTTGCGCCCTGATTGCCGGCAGCATCGGTCACGCGCAGCGTCAGGATCGGCGACGTGACGGTCGCCACGTCGCCAATGGTGACGAGGGACTCGGTGACCTTCACGCCCTGTTGCGACCAGGTCGCGCCGGCATTGAGCGAATACTCGACAAATTCGCCGCGCGCCAGGGCCGCCGACAAGGTCGCGCTGACGGTCGCGCTGGCCTGGTTGGTGGCCAGCGGCGCGTTCGTGCCTTCAGCGATCGCACCCGCGCCGCCACTCTGGCTGATGGTGGTGAACGTGAACGACTGGAGCGGTGCATCGACATCGACGGCCGGTGCGTTGTCGATCGGCAGGGCCTGGAAGGCCTTGCCGGCCAGCGCATTGCCGGCGCGGTCGAGGATGATGCCGGTGAATGGGTTGGTCGCCGCCACTTTCAGGCCGTTCGACGTTTCGCCCGCCTGCGGCGTGTAGGTGAAGACCAGCTTGGTGCTGCCGCTGCCGCCGCCATACACGGCGCTGCCGCCGTTGGCGAAGTGAATCGCCGCGCCCGGCTCCACGGTCACCTTGTCATCGAACGTCACGACCAGCTCGATCGTGTCCTTGGCCGACAGCGTGCCGTCGTTCGCGTCGAAAGCGATGCTCTGGATGACTGGCGCCGTCTGGTCGATGGTGATCGTGGCAGCCTCGGTGTACGCGATATTGCCGGCGACGTCACTGATGACGGCGCGATAGTCGTGTGCGCCTTCGGCGACGTGATCGACGAGCGCGGTGTCGAGGGTTTGCCAGGTGCCGGTCTTGTCGTCCCGCATCTGGTAATGGATCGTGGCGCCCTCTTCGGCGCCGACGACCTTGAGCGTGAAGGTGTCACGATTGGTGACCGGGTCGGCCAGCGTCGGGTCCAGGTCTGGCGCGACGAATTGCAGCGCGCCGGCAGTTGGGGCAGCGTCATCGACCGTCACTTGCAGCTTGTCGGTGGTCACGCCAAGTTGCTTGAGCATGTCGAACTCGAGCATCGAGAGCTTTTCGGCGATGTTTACCATCTTGGCCGACAGCAGCAGTTGTTCGACATTCTTGTTCAGGGTACGCTCGAGCGGCGTACCGCTGAAGAACACGTTCTTGCTGTCGACCAGCTTGTAAGCGGTGTCTGGCGAGTTCGGGGCGACCTTTTCGATCTGGGCGACGGTGCCGGAGAGCGTGACCAGGCCGGTGTAGCCATTCAGCTTGACGGCATCGATCGCGTCGATGGCAGGCAGCGGAAATTTGGTGCCGTTATAGGCAACGGTGTGGCCGGTCAGGTCGACCACGACGTCATACTGGGCGTTGCCCGAGATGGTCAAGGCGCCGTCGCCAACCAGCAGCTTGACCGTGGGCGCCGGCGCAGAGTCGCCAGCCGGTGGATAGACGACGTCGATCGCGGCATCGAGGCCGCCCTTGCCCAGTGCTTCGACCACATCCTGCAGCGTGGCGCGCACCGGCATCACCTCGAGCACCTTGTTCATGCCGCCGCCGCGCAGCAGCGCGTCGAGCGTGACAGGATTGCCGGCCGCCGTGACGGCCACGTCGATCAGCGCATGGAACAGGCCTTCCGGTTCGGCGCGGCCGCGCGGAGTGGCGAACAGCGCCGCCAGGTCGCTTTGCGTGCCGATCGCAGCGATCACGGCCGGCGTATCGTGCGCAATATTGACCAGTGTCTGGGCCTTCTTAACCATCGCGGCGATATCGCCCTGGCTGGTATCGGCATTGATCGCCGCGAGCAGCACGCGCGAGGCTTCGACTGCCGCATAGCCGGTGTACTTGACCTGCTCCGAGAGCACGCTTGCGGTGAAGTCCTGGGCTGCCTGCTGGCGCAAGCTCGACAACGTTGCATCAAGGCCTTGGGCGCCTTGCAGGATGTTGAGCGTGACGTTGGCCAGCGTGGTGCGGCCGCTGTCGACTGCCTCGCTCCAGAACGCCAGGCCTGCCGCATCCGGTGCGCGACCGAACAGTTGCTGGTAAACGTCCGTGACGCGCTGGGCGGTGGTGTCCGCGCCGAAGCGCACGGTGGCTTCTTCCGAAACGGCAAAGGCGCTGGCGATCGCGCCAAAATTACCACCGGCCTGTTCGAGCTGATTTGTCCAGAACGCCAGGCCTTCGGGATCGGCAGGACGGCCATAGTAGGAAAAATAGAAGGAGTGAACTGCCGATTCGTACGTGGTGATCAATTTAAATTCTCGTTAAAGAGTTACTTGGGAAAAAGATTCTGAACAAGTATATCCACGAGGAAATAAATTGGATGTATTTACATATTGTTTTTGACAACGTTTTGTTGGATTAAAAGCACAGATTTAGCGACGAATAGCCAATCGATGCCATCAAATTGCAAACTTTGTAAGATATCCGTTGTCGATTTAGTATTCGACTGCCACGTCCTTCGCCCCCAGCGTCAGTTCCAGCGCCTGCTTGAGCGTATCCGACGGCGCCACGCGCCACTCGTCCCCCAGCTGCACCACGAACGGGATATCCTGCGTCTGCAGCCGCAGACTCACCGGCATGCCGTCATGCACCCGGTGCGGCTGCAAGATCTCGGCCAGCCTGGCCGGGTTGACCGATTTGTCCAGGTCCATTTCGAGCTTGTGCCCGTACTGGATGCGCGCCGTGGCCAGGTCGAACACTTTCTCGGCCGTGATGCGCAGGCCGCCGTTGAAGCGGTCTTCGGATACCTTGCCCACCACGAGCAAAAATTCGTCTTCCTTGAACGCGTTCTTGTTCGCCTCGAACACCTCGCTGTAGACCGTCACTTCATGCACGGCGGTCTTGTCGTCCAGCGCCACGATCAGGATCTTGCCGCGCTGCGTCATCTGGGTGCGGATCCCGGAGATCACGCCGCACATCATGCGCGGGTCGCGCGACGGCTCGAGATCTTTCATCTTCGTTTTGGCAAAGCGCCGCACTTCCTGCGCGTACGAGTCGAACATATGGCCCGACAGGTAGTAGCCCAGCGCGATCTTTTCTTCGGACAGCTTCTGGCGGTCGGTCCACGGCAAGGCCTTGACGTACTCGGGGGGCGCGACCAGATCCGCATCGTCGCCACCGAACAGGCTGACCTGGTTGATGGCCGCCGCCGCCTGTCCCGCCGCTTCCATCGCGAACGAGACCGACGCCAGCAGCACGGAGCGATCGACGCCAAACGCGTCCATCGCGCCGGCGCGGATCAGCGATTCGATCGTGCGGCGGTTGATCTGCTTGCGATCGACACGATTGCAGAAGTCGAACAGGTCCTTGAACTTGCCGCCCGCCGTGCGTGCCGCGACGATCGCTTCGATCGCGCCCTGCCCCGCGCCTTTCACGCCACCCAGGCCGTAACGGATATTGGTGACCTGCTTGCCGGTTTTGGAGCGCGCCTCGCCATCGGGCGTGAAGCGGAACTGCGATTCGTTCACGTCCGGCGGCAGGATGGTGAGTTTGCAGACTTCTTTCGCATCCTCGACCAGGATCTTGATCTTCTCGGTGTCTTCCATCGCCAGCGACATATTGGCTGCCATGAACGCGGCGGTGTGGTGCACCTTGAGGTACGCCGTGTGGTACGACAGCAGCGCGTAGGCGGCGGCGTGCGACTTGTTGAAGCCGTAGCCCGCGAACTTTTCCATCAAGTCGAAGATCTCGTCGGCCTTGGCGGTGGTGAGGCCATCCTTGGCGGCGCCGGCGCGGAAGATCTCGCGGTGCTCGGCCATCTCTTCGGCCTTCTTCTTGCCCATCGCGCGGCGCAGCATGTCGGCGCCGCCCAGCGAATAGCCGCCCACGATCTGCGCCATCTGCATCACCTGCTCCTGATAGACCATGATGCCGTAGGTCTCGGACAGGATGGACTCGGTGCGCGGATCGGGATAGTCGAACTTTTCGCCGTGCTTGCGCTTGCAGAAGTCGGGGATCAGGTCCATTGGGCCCGGCCGGTACAGCGCCACCAGCGCGATGATGTCCTCGAAGCGGTCGGGCCGCGCATCCTTGAGCATGCCCTGCATGCCGCGCGACTCCAGCTGGAAGATCGCGACGGTCTTGGCGTCACTGAGCAACTTGTACGACAGCCGGTCATCGAGCGCCAGCTTGGCCAGGTCGAATTCGCTCTCGGCCGGATCGAGTTCCTTGATGTACTTGACCGCGCGGTCGAGGATCGTCAGCGTGGTCAGGCCCAAAAAGTCGAACTTGACCAGGCCCACGGCTTCCACGTCGTCCTTGTCGTACTGCGAGACCACGCCGGTATCGCCGCCCTGCGTGTAGAGCGGACAGAAGTCGGTGAGTTTGCCCGGCGCGATCAGCACGCCACCGGCGTGCATGCCGATATTGCGGGTGATGCCTTCGACCTTCTGCGCCAGTTCGAGCAGCGTCTTGACCTCTTCTTCGTTCTCGAGGCGCTCCTTGAGCATCGGCTCTTCTTCGATCGCTTCGGCAATCGACACCTGCTTGCCCGGCTTGAACGGAATCAGCTTGGAAATGCCGTCGCAGAAGTTGTAGCCGAAGTCGAGCACGCGCCCGACGTCACGGATCGCGCCCTTGGCCGCCATCGTGCCGAACGTAGCGATCTGCGATACCGCGTCACGCCCGTACAGGTCCTTCACGTGCTGGATCACCAGCTCGCGCTTTTCCTGGCAAAAGTCGATGTCGAAGTCGGGCATCGAGACGCGTTCGGGATTCAAAAAACGCTCGAACAGCAGGTTGTACTTGAGCGGATCGAGGTCGGTGATCTTGAGCGCATAGGCCACCAGCGAACCGGCGCCGGAACCGCGGCCCGGGCCGATCGGCACGTCGTTGTTCTTGCCCCACTGGATGAACTCGGCCACGATCAAAAAGTAGCCGGGAAACTTCATGTTGATGATCGTTTGATTCTCGAAGTCGAGGCGCGCTTCGTAGCGCGGGCGCTCGCGTTCGCGTTCGACCTCGTTCGGGTACAGCTGCAGCAGGCGGTCTTCCAGGCCCTTTTTGGTTTCGGCGATCAAGAATTCGTCGATCGTCATGCCCGGCGTGGGGAAGTTCGGCAGTTGCGGTTTGCCCAGCGTGAGCGTGACGTTGCAGCGCTTGGCGATTTCAACGGAGTTGGCGAGCGCGCCCGGCAAGTCCTTGAACAGCTCGCCCATTTCGGCCTGCGTTTTGAAGCACATGTTCTCGTTGAAGCGGCGCACGCGCTTGGCGTTGGCCAGCATCTCGCCTTCGGCGATGCAGACACGCGCTTCGTGCGCGATGTATTCGTCCTTGTCGAGGAACTGCACCGGGTGCGTGGCCACCACCGGCAGCCCGAGGCGGCCGGCCAGCGCCACCGAATGACGCACCTGCTGCTCTTGGTTGGGCTGGCCGGCGCGCTGGATCTCGATATAGAAGTGGCCCGGGAATACGCGTGCCCAGCGCGCGGCGTTGGCTTCGGCGCGGGCGATGTCGCCGTTCTCGATGGCCTGGCCGATGTCGCCGAAGTGCGCGCCAGAGAGCACGATCAGGCCATTGGCCTGCGATTGCTCGGGGTGCAGCGTGGACGTGGACGTGGCCAGCGCTTCGAGCCATTCGGCGCGCAGTTCGGCGCGGCCCTTGTGCTGGTTGGTCAGCCAGGCGCGCGCCAGCAGGTCGCACAGCTGCAGGTAGCCGGTGTGGTTCTTGGCCAGGATCAGCAGGCGGTGCGGCTTGTCGCGGTTGTCGTCATTGGAAATCCAGGCATCGACCCCGACGATCGGCTTGACGCCCTTGCCGCGCGCCTCTTTGTAGAAACGCACCAGGCAGAACGTGTTGGCCAGGTCGGTCACGGCCAGCGCCGGCTGCGCGTCCTTGACCGCCGCCTTGACCAGCTCGTCAATACGGACCAGGCCGTCGACGATGGAGTATTCGGAGTGGATGCGCAGGTGGGTGAAGGTCGGGGAAGTCATCCCGCCATTTTACCGCGCCCGGGCCTCCCGCGGCGGGGCCGGCAGAACCTGCGCAAGGCGCGCCAGGAAGACCAGCGTCGCAGCCAGCGTAGCTGATCGGCCTGTATTGCCGAGCAAAACGCCCCTGCTGACGAGCCCTATCCGGCCACGCCCAGCGCCTGCAGCACCGGCAGGCGTGCGGTCTCGAACGACTGCGCCTGGCCGCGCAGCATGTCGGTCTGCTGGGCGTCGTCCAGCACCGGCTGGCCATCCTTCATGATGCGCTGGCCCTGCGCCTGCAGCGCACCGCCGGCGAAGTCGGCCAGGGCGTCGACGCCGGCCACGCCGAGGCTGCGCGCCAGTAAAAACAATTGGTCGATGCGACGCACCGGGAAGCCGCCGCCCGTCACCGGCGAGGCCAGGCAACCGACATCTTCGGCATAGCGCGCCAGCGCGCACAGGCGGGTATTGAGCAGCAGCGCGCGTGGACGAGCATGCGCAATCGCCTCGTCGGACTGGGCCGGGTGCAGGTTGCCGGCGCCGGCCAGGATCATGACCGCCTCGACGATGCGAGCCAGATTGGCGCCGTGCGGGGCCAGCGTGGTTTCGAGTTCGCCCAGGCTGTGCGGCCGGTGATCGGCCAGCGCGTCGAGGATCGGGCGGTAGACATTTTCGTGCAGGCTCGCCTCGCCCAGCGCGCCATTGACCTTGAGCTTGACGCTGGCGGCCGGCGTGGCCAGCACCACACGCATGGCGCGCAGGCGCTCGGTACGGTCCGCGGGCGCCAGCTGGCGTGCGCCGCGCACCCAGTAGTCGCGCCGGAACAGGCGGTTGACGACGAAGTCGCGCGCCGTTTCACGGAACCCCGCGTCCGGGATCGCGGCCAGCATGTCTTGCTGCGGCGCAGTCAGGTTGAGCATCGGCACGTGGTCGAGGAACTGGGCCGAGGTGGCGTAAGTGAGCCTGGCCCCTTCCATCCAGGTGCGCATCCGGGCGAACGGCATTGGCTGCCAGTCGCGGTTGAAGTATTCGTGCGCCAGGTAGCGCCGGTCCTGGCCGCGCAGGCGCTTGATGTGCTCGGCCACCTGCGGATTGACCTTGCCGTACAGCGCCCCGCCCGCGACCAGCGCGTCGACGAAATCGAGCGCGGCATCGATGCGCGCGACCGGGCCGATGCCGGGTGGATTGAGGGCGGCGTCGAAGCCGGCCATCAATTCGGTCAGCGGTCCCGTCGCGGCCCAGCCGGGCTGGGTGTTGTAGCTGACGTAGACGACGCCGCCCACCTTGAGCTTGCGCTCGATGAAGCTGGCGATCACGCTGCGGTTGGCGTCCGAAATCCAGCTCCAGATACCGTGCAGCGCGATGAAGTCGAACTGCGGCAGGTCATCGCGCTGGCAGTACGCCTCGAACGCTTCATCGGACAAATTGGCGGCCAGCGGCAAGTCCTGCGCCAGCTCGCGTGCAAAACCGACCTGGGCCGGATTGAAGTCGGTGCCATGCCAGGTGGCGTCGGCGGCGACCGCATGGATATTGATGCTCATGCCCTGACCGAAGCCAAGCTCGCAGGCGGTCTGGACGTCGGGCGGTACGATGCCCGCCTCCAGCAGGGCCAGCCGTGCACGCAGCGGGTTGAGTTCGGGATAGTAGCCGTAGGTATAGGCTAACTCGGTCATATAGCCTTCGGACCAATTGTGCATGGCGTTCCTGTCGTTGAGAGAGCGATGCGAGGCACTCTAGCACGACGTACCCCGGGCGCATACGAAGCACGCTGCACGACGAACCGGGCGCGCGGCGTTCGTTAACGTAAAAACGTCGTTCCCGCGAAGGCGGGAACCCAGGTTTGCATGCGCAACGCTCACGTTTGAGGTAAGCGGTGCGCTACGAACCTGGGTTCCAGCCAAGGCGCCCGGCGAGGGCTGGAACGACGGTCTTGGGCTAACTCAGGCAGCGCGCTGCCAGGGCAAATCAGCCGCGCTTGTTGCGACGGGTGAATGCCAGGCCGGCCAGGGCCAGACCCATCAGGGCGATGCTGCCTGGCTCTGGCACTTCGGTCACGCTCAGGTCGCTCACGGTCAGGGTCAGACCTTTATCCAGACCCAGGGTGCGAATGCCGATCGCGTCGAACGACGTCAGGCTCGAGTTGCCGCTGGTCGACAGATCGGCGCCGGTCAGCGACGATTTTTCGTCGGCCGTTGCATTGAGCCACATGTCGATACGGTTATAGACCGACGAACCCGCGCTCTTGTACAGGTTGGCGAAGATGTTGTAGGTCGTGCCAGCAACCAGCGAGCTGTTCGCCATGAATGGGCCGCTCTGGCCGATCGTGCGTGCGAACAGGTCATTGGTGCAGCTGCCGGTGCCGCAGTTGGCCTTGAAGCCGATATTTGGATTGAGGTAGCCGGCCGCCAGGTTGGCCGAGTTGCCGAACCACAGGCCCATGAAGTCGTTATTGTCGACCGCAGCGCCGGTGTACGTGAAATTGAAGTCGATCAGCACGCTGCCACTTGTGGCTGCCGACAGCACATTGGTGTACGCGGTATTGCTGTCCGAATTGAACGTCAGCGACGAAGGAATGGCAGCGGCCGAGGCGGCACCAGCGGTCAGCGAGAGGGCCAGCAGAGCGGTATTGCGGATCATTTTTATTTCCCTAATTAGATCGATATTTGAACACTACACCGCCGTATAAGCAAACTTGATGCCAGCCAATCTCATGCCATATGAATCAATGACTTACTTGATTCAGATCAATACCATGATGCAATAGTGTAAATGTATCCGACAAGCATGGAACGCTTCCCCTGTGGTTGGCGCGGCTGGCTGACTTATAATGTCGGCCTGTCCTGTCCACCGTTCGTTCTCCTTTACCGCCATGTCCTCCGCTCAACAGTACGTCAACATCGCCGCCTACAAATTCGTCACGCTCGAGGATCTGGAAACATTGCGTCCGCAATACCAGGATCTGTGCAACGAGCTTGCCCTGAAGGGCACGGTGCTGCTCACGCCGGAAGGCATCAATATGTTCTTGTCGGGCACCCGCGAACACATTGACACGTATCTGGACTGGGTCCGCAGCGACGCCCGCCTGGCCGACCTGACCTGGAAGGAAAGCCTGTCGACGGAACAGTCGCACAAGCGCATGCTGGTCAAGATCAAGAAAGAGATCATCACGATGCGCATGCCGCTGATCAAGCCAGAACTGGGCCGGGCGCCGGCGGTCGATCCCGTCACGCTCAAGCGCTGGCTCGACCAAGGGCATGACGATGACGGCGTCGAGGTCGTAATGATGGAAACGCGCAATGCCTTTGAAGTCGACGTTGGCACGTTCGAGAACACGCTCGACTACCGCATCGACAAGTTCACCGAGTTTCCCGAGGTAGCGGCGCAGCACCGGGATGAACTGACCGGCAAGACGGTCGTGACCTTCTGCACCGGCGGCATCCGCTGCGAAAAAGCGGCGATCCACATGAAAGAGATCGGCTACGAGCGCGTGTTCCAGCTCGAGGGTGGCATCTTGAAGTATTTCGAGGATGTGGGTGGCGCGCACTACACGGGCGACTGCTTCGTGTTCGATTACCGCACCGCCCTCAACCCCAAGCTTGAGCCGACCGAGACCGTGCAGTGCTTCGCCTGCCGCGCCGTGGTCACGCCGCGTCAGCAACTGGCGCCGAGCTATGTATATGGCGTGTCGTGCCCGCATTGTATCGGCAACTGCGGTACCAGCCAGGGGGCGACCGACCAGACAGCGGCCTGACTCAGGCCGCTGTGCAGCGTCAGAACACTGGCGCCGGCTCGATGTCGGTCTGGACACCGACCAGTTCAATATCAGCGCCGAACGTGTTCGCACCCAGGACCCGCGAAATCACCCAGTCCACCGCGCCGGTGCTCAGTGCGGCCGTGACCGTGGCCTGGTCCTTGATGGTTTCGAGGAAATCCTCGACCAGGTCGATCGCGGCATTGCCCGCGTAGGCGGCCTGCTCGTTCGGCAGGTCAAGGCGCTCGGTGAACAGTGCGGCCACGGCCACTTTGCCATCAAACACAATCTTGTCGTTGCCAACGGCGGCGGCGGAGATCTCGGCGACGACGTTGTCGATCGTAACGATGTTGCGGTTGAGCAGGTCGGTCCAGTAGTTCAGGCCGGCGGCGTCGGCGTCGCGGTTGAACAGGTTCTCGTACACCTCATCGACGATTTCGCGGTTGCTGTCGCCGACGTATTCGGCGCGGTATTCAGCCGAGGCGGCGAACGCGCGCGAGATGTCCTGCAGCGCGTTTGGATTGGTGTCGAGGACGCCGCTCCAGTAGGTCAAACCGGCAGCATCGGCTGGTCGGTTGAAGTAAGCAACGTAGAGTTGCTGGATGTCGATGGTATTTGCCATTGTTAAGCTCCATTGTGATCACTAATTAATTCGTGGATTCTACAATAGTCGAAATGGCAAGTGTAGAAAGACCTTTATAGCAATATGGTCATAGTGACAACTAGTGATTTTGGTCCAACGACCGGGAACGAAGAAGATGGTGACTTGGCCGCCGCCCGCTGGAAGGCGAAGCGGCGGCCAGCGGTATCAGCGGAAGAACGCCGCGATCTCGCGAATCGATTCCGGCGCCAGCGTGCCGGCGGCGGCGCGCAGGCGCATCAGGCCGACGAGGTAGGAATAGCGGGCCTGGGCCAGGTCGCGCTGGCTGGTAAACAGCTGTTGCTGGGCATTGAGCAGGTCGAGGTTGATGCGCACGCCGCCCTTGATGCTCTGCTCGGTGGCAGTCATCAACAGCTTGCCCGAATCGACGGCCTTGACCAGCGCATCGATCTTGCGCCCGCTGCTGAGCACGAGGTCGTGCGCGCGGCGCAGCTCGATCAGGATCTCGTTGCTGCGCACGTCGAGTTCGGCTTGCGCGCGGCCCAGATTGGCCGCCGCCTGGCGCGTGGTGGCGTTGACCGAGCCACCCGAATAGATCGGGAAGTTGATCTGGAAGCCCAGCGCGCGGTTCGTCGTTTCGACACCCAGATAGTTCAGGGTTTCACTGTCGCTCTTGCTGTAGGAGGCAATCAGGTCCACACGCGGCAGGTGCCCGGCGCGATTGCGGTTGATGTCCAGGCGCGCATTTTCCACGCCCAGGCGCGTGGCGGCCAGCGTGTTGTTGCGCGCCAGCGCCAGGCTGCGCCATTCTTCGAAACTGCCCACGTCGAGCGTCACCGGACGGAAATTATCGGCTAGCTGGTCGAGCGAGCCCGGGTCGGCGCCGATCACGCCGGCCAGGGTATTGCGCACCGCGACCACGTTGTCTTGCGCCTCGACCAGTTGCGCCTCGGCCAGGTCGAGCCGGGCCTGGATTTCCAGCATGTCAGTGCGGGTGCCCTCGCCCAATTGGAACAGGCGGGTGTTGACCTTTTGATGTTCGACATAGGCGTCGCGCTGCACGCGTGCCAGCGCCAGCTGGTCTTCGGCGAACAGCGCGTCCATATAGGCGCTGACGACGCGCACCGACACTTCGTCGAGACCCGCTTCGTAGGCCTGCTCGGCCTGCTCGCTTTGCACTTTGCCCTGGCGGTAGCG
The DNA here is from genome assembly GCF_040790145.1 of Massilia aurea. Lineage (GTDB taxonomy): Bacteria > Pseudomonadota > Gammaproteobacteria > Burkholderiales > Burkholderiaceae_D > Telluria > Telluria aurea_C. The sequence continues at coordinate 56,261 of NZ_JBFMMP010000008.1, read as the reverse complement.
CTGGATGCCTTCCACATTGAACAGTGGTTGGCGCAGCTGCACGACCGACGAGCGGCTGAGGTAGCGCGGGTGGTCCAGTTGCGTCGCGCCTTGCACCAATGACGATGGCGACAAACGGTCCGTGATGTTGCGGTTGAACGAATGGCTGGCCGAGATCTGCGGCAGCAATTGCGCGCGGCCGAGGATGCGGTTCTCTTTGCCGCTCTCGTTCTCGAAGTAACGCATGCGAAACACCGGATCGTTCTTGAGCGCGGCCTGGTAGGCCTGCTCGAGCGTGATCGCGCCGGCGCTGCCGGCAGCGCCGGCAAGCAGCGCGCCGGTCACCAGCGCGCGCAGGCGTGAGGTACGGATGGACGTCATGGCTTATTCCTCGCTCAGGGCCGTGTGGGCACGATCCATGATCGGCTTGAACAGGTAGCTCATCATCGTGCGCTCGCCGGTCTTGACGAACAGTTCGACCGGCATGCCGGAGCGGATATCCATATTGTGCGCGATGATTTTCTTCTCGCCGGCCGGGGCCACCTTCACTTTGACCTTGTAGTACGGCACGCCGGTTTTCTCGTCAACGGCGCTGTCGGCCGAAATCTGGGTCAGTTCGCCGTCGATGTGCGGGGTTTTATTGGTATTGAAGGCCGAGAAGATCAGCTCGACCGGCAAGCCCGCATGTACCTTGTCGACCAGGTTGGTCGGCAGATGGCCGTCAATGATCAGCGGCGCGTTGCTCGGAACGATGTCCATCATCTTGAAGCCCGACGGCACGACGCCGCCGTTGGTGAACACGGCCAGGCCGACCACGGTGCCGTCGGCAGGCGAACGCACGGCGACGTTGGTCAGCTCGAAGCGCTGGGCCAGCAGGCGCGCGTGCTGCCCCTCGGCCTCGCGCTGCTGGTCGTTGAGCTGGGTGCGTACTTCTTTCTGGAATTCCTGCATGCGCTGCGAACGACGCATCGTCAGTTCGATCACCTGGCGCTGCGAGCGGCCGATATTGCCGATGTCTTCCGAGATGGCGCCGCCGAGCTGGGCATAGGTGCGCTCCAGGTCGAGCAGGCGGTTGCGGGCAACGTAGCCTTCCTTGGCCAGGTCGCGCATGCCGACCAGCTGCTCTTTCAGGAACTCGACCTGCTCCTTCTTGCTGTCGCGCGACTCTTGCAGGCCGGTGATCTGCATCTTCAGGCCTTCGATGCTGGCGTCGACGCCCGACAGCTCGTTCTGCAACGCGCCCTGGCGCGACATCAAGAGTTGTTCTTGCGAACTCATCAGCTCACTGATGCGCGGTTCATTGCGGCGCGATTCCAGATCCGCGGGCCACTTGATCGTGCGGGCGCCGTCGCGCTCGGCCAGCAGGCGCGAGACGCTGGCCAGTGCCGACAGGTATTGCGCTTCGGTGGCTTGTACGGCCGACTGGGCCACGATCGGATTCATGCGCACCAGCACCTGGCCCTTCTTGACCACGTCGCCATCGCGCACCAGCAGTTCCTGGACGGTACCGCCGTTCAGGTGCTGCACCGCCTGGCGATTCGACTCGCTGGCCACGGTGCCGGACAACGGCACGCCCTTGTCGAGCGGCGCCAGCAGGGCCCACAGCATGAAACCGCCAAAACCGAACAGCACGACCAGCCAGCCGATGCGGGCAAATGCGCGCGCATCGGTTTTTACTTCGAGCGGGGTCACGTCGTGGGTGATGACGTCCGCTGCATCTTTCTTAAGCAACTTCATCAGTTAGTCTCTCCAGGTGCTGGCGCTGCGGTGGCAGCGGGGGCAGCGGGGGCTGCCGGTGCGGTAGTGGGTGGCGTGGTGGCCGGCGCCGTGGCGGGGACATCGGGTGCAAGGCGCTCGGGTACCGCGTAGCGCGGCGTGCGCGGCTTGGGTGCACCTGGATCACCAGTCCCCGGCGCACCAGTGCGCGGTTGCGCCGCTTCGAGCGCTTTCTTGTTCGCGTCCTGGATCGCCGCCATCACTTGCTGGGTCGGACCGAAGGCCTGGACCGAACCTTCCTTCATGACCAGCAGTTTGGTGGTGGCGCCCAGGATGCTCGGCCGATGCGTGATCAGAATGATGGTCTTGCCGCGCTTGCGCAAATCGAGCACAGCCGTGACAAGAGCCTGTTCACCGACGTCATCCAGGTTCGAGTTCGGTTCGTCGAGCACGATCAGCGCCGGATCGTCGTACATCGCGCGGGCCAGCCCCAGGCGCTGCTTCTGGCCGCCGGACAGGCCGCCGCCGGCGTCGCCAAGTGGCGTATCGTAGCCTTTTGGCAGGCGCAGGATCATCTCGTGCACACCGGCACGTTGGGCAGCGGTGACGACTTTCTCCGCATTGACCTCACCGAAGCGGGCGATGTTTTCGCTGACCGTGCCGCTGAAGAGTTCGATATCTTGCGGCAGGTAGCCGATATTTGGGCCCAGTTCGGCCTTGTTCCACTGATAGATGTCGGCGCCGTCGAGACGGACTTTGCCCATCATCGCCGGCCACACGCCCACCAGCAGGCGCGCCAGCGTCGATTTGCCCGATCCACTCGGGCCGATCACGCCGAGCACGTCGCCGGCCACGATGCCGAAACTCAGGTTACGCACGATCGGCGTGGTCACGCCCGGTGGCGCCGCGGTAACGGCTTCGACCGTCAGCTTGCCTTCGGGTTTTGGCAGCGCCATGCCTGCCGCGCGTTCCGGATTGGTTTCGAGCAGCTTGGTCAGGCGCTCATGCGCGCTGCGGGTGCTGCTCCAGCTTTTCCAGACGCCGATCACTTGCTGCACCGGCGCCAGTGTGCGGCCGACCAGGATCGATGCGGCGATCATCATGCCGGGGGTAATCTTGTTTTCCAGGACCAGCAGTGCGCCGAAGCCCAGCACCAGAGACTGCAGCGCGGTCTGGACGAACTTGGTGATGGCGCCAATCGTGCCGGCCTTCTGACTGGCATCGGCCTGCAGCGACAAGAACTTGCCATGGGTCTTGAACCAGCGGCCCATCAGGTTCGGCAGCATGCCCATCGATTCGATGACTTCGGCATTGCGCAGGTTGTTGGTCGCCATCGCACTGGCGGCCACGGCCATCGAGTTCGCTTCGGACAACGGTGCGCGCGTGACGCGTTCGTTGACGATAGCCAGGACGATCAGGATGACGGTGCCACCCAGCGCGAACCAACCGAGCGCCGGCTCGAACAGGAAGATGACGAACAGGTAGACCGGGAACCACGGCGCGTCAAAGAACGCGAACAGCGCGTTACCTGTGAGGAACTGGCGCAGGCTGGTCAGGTCGCTCAGCGACTGGCCGGCGTTGCCGCCGCTCTGCTTGAGGTTTTGCTCGAATGCAGCGGTATAGATGCGCTTGTTGAGCATCATGTCGAACTTGGCGCCAACGCGCACTAGCACGAACGAGCGCACGACCTCGAGGCAGGCAACGAACAGGAACGCGCCGAGCATCAGCAAGGTCAGCATCAACAGCGTGATCTCGTTACGGCTGGCAAGCACCCGGTCGTACACCTGCAGCATGTACAGGGATGGCGTGAGCATCAGGATGTTGATGATCGCGCTGAACACCCCGATGGTGATGAAGGTGCTCTTGAACGCGAGCAATGCGCGTTCGATTTCGTTTTTAGCGTTTAGCAGTTTTTTCATGGACGATGGTCAGAAGACAGAATCGGGCTGGGGCGTGTTGACCCTGCATGTTGCCGTAATACAAGCAACCGCTTAGCGCGTCCATTATGACGCAGAACGCTCATAATTTGTGATACAGATCACAAATTATGAGCGTTCTGACTACATTCAGTCGCAAGTCTTCCACAACGCATGGTGTACAAACCTGTAGAAGTAAAAAAACCCGCTGCCTTGCGGCAGCGGGTTTTTCACAGTTTATGCTAGCCCGCTAATGCGGGCCAAACATTAGACGGTGGTTGCTTTCAGCGAGATGATGCCGTTGACCAGTTGCAGGTCGTCAGCGTCAACACCAACCAGGGTGATGATGGTGACATCATCGCTGGCCGAACCGAAGGCAGCCTGCTCGACGTGGACTTCGGTACGGGTACCGTTTTGCACGAAGAAGACTTCCAGGGCTGCGTTGTTGCCGCTGTCCAGGTCGCCGGTGTTCAGGACGAACTGGCTACCAACGTACAGCGAGTCGGTGCCGGTGCGGCCGAAGGCGCTGATGGTGATGGTGTCAGCTTCGCCCAGGGTGAAGATGTCCGAACCCGAGGTAGCAGCGAACGAACCATCGACATCCAGTGCCACTGGAGCGCGGTAGCCGTTCAGTTCAAACGCGGCGCCTGCGTCGGTCACAGCAGCGACAGCTGCGTTGAACTGGGTCTGCAGTGCCAGCGCTTCGACGCGGTCGGCAACAGCTTCAGCCAGATTGGTCACGGCATCTTGACGCAGTTCCAGGGTTGCATTGGCGTTCACGACTGCGGTGACCAGTGGGCCGTTGTCGACGATCAGGTCTTCACCAGCAGCGTTGCTCAGTGCAGTAGCGGCCAGGCCAGCATCGATATCTGCATCCAGGTCAGCGATGATGGCTTCGCGCAGAGCGGTGACGCCTGGGAAGTCAGCTTCAGTGACGCCAGCAGCAACAACCAGTTGACCACGTGCGTTCAGGATCAGCAGTGGATCGCCATCGACCGTAGCAGTGCCGTTTGCAGCGATGATCGCTGGGAACTCGTTACGCAGGTTGAAGGTCGAGGTAGCGACGTTCAGATCAACTTGCGTTTCAGCAGCCAGTTCGATAGCGTCAGCGTTAGCAGTGGTAGCAGCGCGCAGGTTAGCGATTGCAGCGGTCAGGCCGGCAACAGCAGCAGCGTCAGCGTTAGCGTTGGTCACAGCGGTGGTTGCGGTGGTCACGGCAGCAGCATTGGTACGCTGTTGGTCGGCCAGCAGAGCAGCTTTCACAGCGGTGCTTGCAGCGGTGTAGTCAGCGGTGATCAGCGCATCGACAGCGGTGGTTGCAGCGGTGACGTTACCGGTCACTTCGGTGCGTGCATCAGCGACGACGGCTGGCAGGTCGTTAGCGTCCAGGAAGTCAGCCAGGGCTTCGTTCGCGTTTTCCAGAGCGACCAGGCTGGTGGTCAGGCTGAACGGGGTGCCAGCTTTGACGACAGCAGCGACTTGTGCGGTCAGGTTCGCTGGAGCGATTGCGGTTGCCAGGGTTGCATCGGTGGTGACCGATTTGATGAAGGCTTTAGCCAGGGTCAGAGCCGAGTTACCAGCGTAACCTGCGTTTTCTGCTGGGGTGTCCAGAGCAGCGGTGAAGGCGGTCGAAGCAGAAACCTTGTTTTCAACAGCTTCAGCATCGGTGGTCAGTGCAGCAGCAGCGACTTCAGCGACGATGGTGTCGATCTTGATGGTGCCGTTGGTCAGCAGGTTAGCCCAGTAGGCGCTACCAGCTGCATCAGCGTCACGGCCGAACAGGTTTTGGTAGATGTTGTTGACGATCTGGGTATTGGTCTGACCGAAGTAGGTCACGATGTATTCTGGCGAAGCAGCGAAAGCGGCCGACACAGCGGCGGTAGCGCCAGCATTGGCTTCAACAACGTTGGTCCAGTAGTCCAGGCCTGCGGTGTCAGCAGGACGACCGAAGTAAGCGACGTACAGTTCTTGAACTGCTGCAACGTGGGCGGTAACAATAGCCATGTGTAACTCCAAATAAAATGAGATCGATCGATCGAATGTTGATTCGTTATTGCAAGAGCTGAAAGCACTCTTGAAGTCCAACGAGCCGCATCATGACAGATAGGTCAGCATGACTCGTGTGACGGCCATCACACTGCAGACAAAGTTTTCTGAAAAAATTACAAAATCCGGACAAACTCGTCCGCCAAAACCGATTCTCGCCTGGGATTCTATTCAATTACCACTGGGAATGCTCCAGATTGCGCACGTTGATAACACGCGCCGGCGTTACATCTTGAAACAAAAAGAGCGATAAACGCATTCCGCATTTAAATATTCGTTAAATGAAAAAACCCCGGAAACTCCGGGGTTTTTTATTATCGAAAATGCAAATGATCAGCGCCAGGTGGCAGCGCCATTCACTGTTCGGCGAGCGTCGATGCGACCGTCGAAAATCGTCGCCGCCGTCGACGATGGGCCACGCTCATTGGTCAGCAGCCCCTGCACGTTCAGGTAGCCATTGCGCCCTGCAGCATTACTGTACAGACGACCATCGCTAGTGACGGCGCCCTCGCCGCGCAACTTGACAGTGTCGGTACGCGTGATCAGATCCATACTGGTATTGAAACTGCGCTTGCCGAAATCGACAGTCAGCGCGCCATTCGACAAGGTCGCCGGCGCGGTCACGATGTTACCGCCACCATATTCGGTCGTTACATACGCTTCACTACTGCGCAGGCTGAATCCGACACTGCCGTTATTCGGCGCAACATACTCTTTGCCGGGTGTCCGGAACAGCGCGAAATAACCATTGAGCGCGATCCGCTCATTCGTCGCCTCCTGGGCGGCGAAGTCGAGCGTTGGCGCTGCGCCGTTCACCGGCTGCCACCGGCCCCAGACCGCAAAGCGCTCGGTCGGGTTGGGCACGCCAACCAGCGGCGGCGGATTGCTTGGCACTGCCGGCTCAGGCACCGGCACCGGCGTCACGGGCACCTCGGTTACCGGCGGCACTTCCGGCGTCGGCGTCGGCACCACCACCACCGGCGTTTCCACCTCTGGCAGATCGACCGGCGGGGTGTCCGGCTCGGCCGGATCGGGTTTGACGACCTTGTCGATGGCCGTGTTCAGGCCAAGGTTCTTGGCCACTTCAACATTGACCTTGGGCTGATCGGCATCCTTCCTGGTCAGCGGCTCATCCGGACGCGGCGGCGCGGCCTGGTCCGGGCTCTGGCCGCCGGCCTCGAGCACTTGCGGTGCAGCCTGGCCACGCGTGACCTGCACCAGTTGCCCACGCTGGGCGGCGCTCAGTTCGCGGCTGGCCGCGCCTTCACATGGCCCTGCCCCGTCGGGACGGCAGCCGCCCACGAAACCGCTCACGACGACGCCGCCCGAAAACACCGAGACGCGCGAGGTATCGTTGTCGGTGGCGACGGTGAAATCGGTGCCGCGCACGCCAATGGCGGCCACGGGCGTATTGAAGCGGAAGTTCTGGCGCGCCTGCTTGACCGCGTCGCCGGACTTGCTGCGTGCGGTGCCTTTGAGCAGCTCGAACTTGACGCGGGTATTGGCCGGGTTCTGCTTGTCGATCTGGTAGGTGACGATGCGGGCCTGGGTCTGCGGGCGCAGGATGAACAGGCCATTGTCGGCGGTCTTGACATACATATAGCCGTCGGCGCCGGTGGACAGCATTTGCCCTTCTTCAACGCGCGCCCCTTCGACGGCCGCACGCTCGCCGGCCGTGGCGGCGCCAGCCACGAAGATGATCTTGCCCGCCTCTGCGGCATGGGCGAACTGCGCGGCGCATGCAAGCGTGGCGGTAATGAATAATTTGTGCAAGATAGACCCCTTTCCTCGCCACTGTACCGCGTCGCCATGACGCGCTGCTGTGACGGTTATCACATTCTAGCGCAAAGGCCGAGCGCGGCCATCGTCATTTCGGCGTGTCGTATTTCCAAAAAAACAATGCAATCGAGCAACCCGACCGTTATACTGCGTCACTACACTTGACCAACCAATTCTTCGACAAGAGCGCAGCACGTGGCTGAACCGAGAACTCAAGCACGTACCCGGGGCCGCTGGATCATCGCTGCGCTGGCCTTTCTGGTAACGCTGTGGACGCAATGGAGCGCGCCCGCAGCCCTGTCGCCATCCGACAACAGGTGGACGCGGATCGTCATGAACGAGGTGTCGTTCCTGCCCGATGAATGGCTGCGCGACGCCTTCCTGCGCCTGCAGGTGAGCACCACGCCCGAGCCGCGCATCCTGGTCGTCGATATCGACGAAGCCTCGCTTGGCGAACTCGGCCCGTGGCCGTGGCCGCGCGAACGGCTGGCGCATCTCGTTGAAGTCCTGCTGACCCACTACGCTTCTCGCGGCGTGGCCCTCGATATCCTGCTGCCGGCGGCCAGCGGCACCGACGGCGACACCCGCCTGGCCCTGCTCGCCGCGCACGGCCCGCTGGTGCCGGCCCAGGCCTTCGATTTCGATTTCGCCGGCAACCGGCCGCAGCCGGTGCTCGACGGCTACCTGGGCGGTGCAATCGCCGACGATGCCGGCGGAATACGGGCAGCCGGCGTACGGGCAGCCGGCGTACCGGCCACTGGCTTCATCGGCAACTATCCGGCCCTGGCGCGGGCGCCGCACGTCGGCGCCATCGGCTTCATCCCGGATGCCGACGGCGCCCTGCGCCACGTGCCGCTCGTGACGCAGTTTGCCGGCAAGGCCTACCCGTCGCTCGGGCTGGCGCTGGTCAATTGCTGCACCGGGCGGCCAGCACTGGCGGTCGAGGATGGCGGCCTGATGCGCATTCCGTATACCCGCGACTGGCGCGCCTACACGGTGGTCAGTGCCGGCGACATCCTGGCGCAACGGATCGCGCCCGAGGGCGCCAGCGAGCGCCTGGTGCTGATCGGCTCGTCGTCACTGGGCATGGGCGACCGCGTTTCGACGCCACTGGCCGCCAACCGCCCTGGCCTGGGGGTGCAGGCGACCATCCTGTCCGCCCTGCTCGACCGCCAGGAGGGCAAGCAGCCGGCGCCGTGGCCGGGGCGCCTGATTGCCTGCCTGTTCGCGCTGGCTTCGTGCGTGGCCTGCACGTTTGCCTTCCCGCGCCTGTCGGCTGCCAACTGCGTGCTGTTGCTGGGCGCCAGCTCGGCCCTGTGGCTGGCGCTGGCGTATCTCGTGGCGCCGCACGATCCGGTGTTCGCGCCGGTGGGGCCGCTGGGCACCAACCTGTTCCTGCTGGCGGTAGCCGTCCCGTATGGTTGGCAGCAAGCCCAGCGCCGCTCGCGCCACCTGCTGCAGACGCTGCGCCAATACGTGGCGCCGGCCGTGGTCGAGCAATTGCTGCGCAGCGAAGAAGAAGATCCGCTGCGCCCGCGCCAGCGCGACGTCACCACACTGGTGGCCGACATGGAGGGTTATACGAGCCAGGTCGAGACGCTGCCGGTGGAAGCGGCGGCCACGCTCACGCGCGACTTCCTCGATTGCCTCACCGGCCCCGTGATCGACCACCAGGGCACGCTCGACAAGTACACGGGCGACGGCATGATGGCGTTCTGGGGCGCGCCGTTGCCGCAGGCCGAGCATGCCGACCTGGCGCTCGACGCGGCGCGCGCGATCCAACTGCGCGTGACCGGACTGAGCGAGAGCCGGGTGCGCCAGGGCTACCAGCCGCTGCGGGTGCGCATCGGCATCGAAAGCGGCGCGGCGATGGCGGGCGACTTTGGCACGACGTTCCGCAGCATCTATACTGCCGTCGGCGACGGCGTCAATACGGCGGCCCGCCTGGAGCAGGTAGCGCGTGATTTCACGCACAATGTCATTATCGGTCCGGGAACGGTGGAGCGCAGCCGGCGCCACCGTTTCCTCGCCCTCGGCGAGCGCCTGCTGCGCGGCAAAGAAAGAGCGACACCTTTGTATACATTCGAACCCAGTCTGCCCACCAGCAGTCCCGCACCGGAGCAGGCATCTTGAACCGGTCATCCAACGTTGTGCGCGCGGTTGCCGGCCTGAGCCTGGCGCTGACCTGCGCCGGCGCGCTCGCGCAATCGGGCAGCCCGCCCCCCGGCGCCAGCCCTGAAGACGCGGCCCCGCCCGATCCACCCGCTCAAGCGGTGCGCACGCCCGAAGAACTGCTGTACCAGGAAGCGTTGCAGTCGCTGGCCGAAGGCCGCAAGAGCGATGCGTCGGAGCAGATGTCGCGCCTGATCGGCATCGTGCCGCAGCACGCCGGCGCCTGGCTCGACCTGGCGCTGATCCAGTGCAGCCTGGGCCAGGGCGACGAGGCCGAGCGCCTGTTCGCCAACGTCGAGACACGCTTCAATCCGCGCCGCGAAATCCTGGAGCTGATCGCCGAGGCGCGCGACACCGGCTGCATGCGCTGGACGCCAGCGAGCACCGCCGCCATCAGCGTCAGCCGCGGCATCGACGACAACGTGAACCAGGGCGCCAGCAATTCGTCGTTCATCGTCGAAGGCCCGGACGGCACAGTGGAGTTGCCGCTGCTGGACGACTTCCTGCCCAAGCGCGATGGCTACACGCAAGTGAGCGCCGACTACGTGCGCGACGTCACCGCCAACGGCACGCTGGGCTTTCTGCAATTTCAGGGCCGGCGCTATGACAGCCTGCGCGACTACGACACCACGGCGCTGTACGGCGGCGTCGAATCGCCCTGGCGCCTGGACACCTGGCTGGTGCGCGGCACCGCCTCGCTCGGACTGACGGGCATGGGCGGCCACCTGTACCAGCGCCAGGGCCAAGCCCAGCTGCGCGTCACGCCGCCCGTGCCGCTGCCGCCGCGCACCCAGCTGCACGTGATCGGCGCCGTCACCCGCACCGATTACGCCACCCTGAGCGCATTCGACGCCAACCTGATCGAGGGGCGCCTGCTGCTGAGCCACTACACGGGCGCGCTCAGCGCCACCGTCACCGCCGGCGTGCAATCCGACCGCGCGCTGGCCGACCGCCCGGGCGGCGACCGGCATGGCGCCTACGTCAGTCTGAACCTGCGCCGCCCGCTTGGCTGGAACACGACGGGCGAACTGGCCTACACGCGCCAGACCTGGGACAGCGCCAGCGCCTACTCGCCCGAACTGCTGATCGACCAGGTGCGGGCCCAGCGCACGCACGTGCTGCGCGCGTCGCTCACTTACCAGATCGGCAAGCAGCAGAGTGTTGTTCTGGAGGCGCGCGCGGTGCGCAACCGCGAGAACATCTCGATCTTTCAGTACAATAACCGCCAACTGCAGTTGAGCTGGCAATGGCACACGCCGTAGGCAGTACAATCGCGGTCCCGATTCTGTAGAGAGCCCGCCTGGTGAGACTGGAAGCGATTTTGTTTGTCTGCGCGTCGCTCGGCCTGTGTGTCGGGTGCCTGGTGCCCAACCGCTGGCTGCCGCCTCTGCCGAACGATAAACTACTGCATTTTGGCGCCTTTGCGCTGCTGACCGTGCTGGCCCTGCGCATCGCGCAAGACAGTGCCGAAGCGGCGTGCTGGATGGCGGGCCTGCTGGTGTTCGGCTGGCTGATCGAATGCCTGCAGGCGCTGGTGCCCGACCGCCGCTTCTGCTGGCGCGACCTGGGCGCCAATGCGGCCGGCATCGGCTGCGCCGCCCTGGCCGTGTTCGTGGCCGGGCATTTTTGAAGAGACCGACACACCGATGAGTTCCAGCGCCAAGCTTTCCGTGAAATCAGCCGCTGCTGCCGCTGCCGCCCCCGTGCCGGAGGCGGCAGCCGGCGCTGCGCCGCAACTCAAGGAACACCAGGTTCAGGTTCACCTGCGCAAGATCCCCCTGCTGGCCGATCTGAGCGACGAAGACATCGCGCGCGTCAAGAGCGAAATGCGCTATCGCCATTTCCCGAAACGCACCGTGGTACTACACAAGGGCGGCGTTGCCGACGCCCTGCTGTTTCTGCTGTCTGGCCAGTTGCAGGTGGTCGACGTGACCGAAGACGGGCGCGCGGTTGGCCTGCGGATGCTGGCGGCGGGTGACTTCTTTGGCGAGATCGCGCTGATCAACGGCTCGACCCGCTCGGCGTCGGTGGTGGCCACGACCGAGGTGCTGGTCGCGTTCTTGCCGGCCTCGACTGCAATGCACCTGTTCTCGCACTCGCCGTCGGTGGCGCACAAGATGCTCGGCCACCTGGCCCAGAAGATCCAGCGCGATTCCGAGTTCCGCGCGCTGCTGAGCATCAACAACACGACGCGCCGCATTTACACCTACATCGCGCTGATGCCGCAGACCGAGGACAAGGAAGGCCAGCGCGTGGTCGAGAACCTGCCGACGCACCAGGACATCGCCAACATGATCAATACCAGCCGCGAAACGGTCACCCGCGCCCTGCTGGTGCTGGCGCAGCAAGGGGTCGTGCTCAAGGATGCCCACCGCCTGATCATCCTCGATCCGGACGCGCTGCAGCGGCTGGCGCAGGGCGGCTGAACGCCATTCACGGCGCTTTTCCAGGTGTCACGCGCCATGACACGTCGTTACAATTGAACAATTTGTGTGCTGGACCGTGGGGTATAATTCCGCTCTTATCGCAGCCCGCATTACTATGACGACAACACTACCGCCCTCTTGCGAGGCGCTTCCGAACACTTCCATTCCATGATCCTGCCCCTGATGCTGCGCGGCCTGTGGGCCTATCGCGGTTTCGTCCTGGGCAGCGTACAACGCGAATTCCAGTCGAAATACGCCAATGCGATCCTGGGGGCGGTCTGGTCGCTGCTCAGCCCGCTTGCAATGATCCTGGTGTACACCGTGATCTTCGCCGAAGTCATGCGCACCAAGATGCCGGGCTCGGATTCGACCTTCGCCTATTCCATCTATTTGTGCGCCGGCATCCTGACCTGGGGCCTGTTCGCCGAGATCGTCGGGCGCGGGCAGACCATGTTTCTCGAGCAGTCCAATCTGCTGAAAAAAGTCAGCTTCCCGCGCATCTGCCTGCCGGTGATCGTCACGCTCAATGCGCTGGTCAACTTCGGCATCATCTTCGGCCTGTTCGTCGTGTTTCTCGTCATTACCGGCAATTTCCCGGGCCTGACGTTTTTCACGCTCCTTCCGGTGCTGGTATTGCAGGTGATGCTGGCGCTCGGCATCGGCATGGTCGTCGGCATCCTCAACGTGTTCTTCCGCGACGTCGGCCAGTTCATGACGATCGCCGTCCAGTTCTGGTTCTGGCTCACGCCGATCGTGTATCCGGCCAGTATCTTGCCCGAGCACGTGCGCCCGATCCTCGACTGGAATCCGATGGCCCCGATCATCGCCGCCTGGCAAGGCGTGCTGGTCAAGGGTACGCCGCCGGACTGGGGCAGCCTGGTCTATCCGCTCATCATCGCACTGCTGCTGTGCACGCTCGGCCTGCGCATGTTCCGCAAGCGCGCCGGCGAAATCGTGGATGAACTGTAATGGGATCGATCGTTGCCAGTGGCCTGGGCAAGGCCTACAAACAATATAGCAACCGCTGGGCACGCCTGGCGGACTGGACCCTGCCGGGCCAGCGCCACACGCTCAAGTGGGTGCTCGAAGACATCGGCTTCACGATCGAGCCGGGCGAAGCCGTCGGCCTGATCGGCGTGAACGGCGCCGGCAAGAGCACGCTGCTCAAGCTGATCACCGGCACCACGCAACCGACCACCGGCGCGGTCACCCTGGAAGGCCGCGTGGCCGCCCTGCTCGAACTGGGCCTGGGCTTTCATCCCGACTTCACCGGCCGCCAGAACGCACTGATGGCCGGCCAGATGATCGGGCTGGACGCGGCCCGGGTCGAGGCATTGATGCCCGAGATCCTGGCCTTTGCCGACATCGGCGACTACATCGACCAGCCGGTGCGCGTGTACTCGAGCGGGATGCAGGTGCGCCTGGCGTTTGCCGTCGCGACCTGCGTGCGGCCCGACATCCTGATCGTCGACGAAGCGCTCGCCGTGGGCGACGTGTTCTTCCAGCAGAAATGCTACGCCCGCATCGAAGGCTTCATCAAGGCCGGCACCACGCTGCTGTTCGTCTCGCACAGCGCCGGCACGGTGCTGAATATCTGCAACCGCTGCATCTTCCTGCGCGGTGGCAAGGTCGCCTTCGACGGCGCGCCGGCCGATGCGCTCGATCTGTACCAGGCCGAACTGCTGGGCCGGCTCGACCAGGCGCCGGACGCGATCATGATCCAGGACGGCGCAACCCAGTTAGCGCCGATCGAACGCGAACACCTGACCGTGGTGACCGGCAAGACCGGCAGCATCACCACCCCCGGCGCCGATTGCGTCGGCGTGCGCCTGCTCGACCGCCACGGCGAGGCGCGCGCCACCTTGATGGCCGACGAGATGGTCACGCTGCAAGTCGACTACCTGCTGCACGAAGACGTGGCCGACCCGCACGTCGGCTTCAAGATCCGCAACCGCTTCGGCGCCACGCTGTTCGAGACCAACAGCTACTGCATGAAGAATGCGCCGGGGCCGGCCACACGCGGCGCCATCATCAGCGCCAGCTTCGCCCTGAACCTGGCGCTGTTCCCGGACGAGTACACGCTCACTGTCGGCCTGGGCGCCGGCGGCCATGGCGAAGGCTCGTTCGAGAAAGTGCTGAACTACCTGCACGAGGCGCACAGCTTCGTGGTCGCGCCGAATCCGGCGGCGATCGTCTGGGGCGGCCTGGTCAACCTGCACCCGCAGCTCAAGTTCAGCATCCGCTGACCCGATTGGACACCACCATGCAAGAACACGATTCGACTCTCCCCCAGCAGGACCACGCCGCCATCGTGCGCGGGCTGTACCGGGGCTTCCTTGGGCGCGAGCCCGATCCGGCCGGCCTGGCCTGGTGGAGCGCGCGCCTGGCCGAAGGCGCCGCCGCCGACGAACTGCTGGCGGCCCTGATGGCATCGGACGAGTATGCACTCGGGCACGGCGCGCCCGGCGCCGCCGGCATCGACGCACTCAAGGCGCGCGTGGCCGCTGCCGCCGCATCGCTGCTGGCGCGCCCGCTCACCGTGGTGGACATCGGCGCCCAGGAACTGGAAAACGAAGACCACGTCTACGCGCCGCTCACGCGCCATGGCCTGCCGTACCGGATCATCGGCTTCGAACCGCAGCAGGACAAGATCGACGCCAGCCGCCGCAACAACCCGGACAGCCACGTCACGCTGTACCCGACCTTCATCGGCGACGGCGAAGCGCACACCTTCCACATCAATAACAATGACGCCACGTCGTCCCTGCTGCCGTTCAACCGGGCCTTGACCGCGCAGTTGCGCGACCTCGATCACCTCACCACCGTGCAAACGGCGAGCGTGGCCACCAGCCGCCTGGACGACGTGCTGGTCGATGCCGGCCCGGTTGACTTCCTGAAGCTCGACATCCAGGGCTTCGAGCTGCCGACGCTGCGCCATGCGGGCGCGGTGCTGGCGCGTACCAATGTCGTGCACTGCGAAGTCTCGTTCGCGCCGATCTACGAAGGCCAGGCGCTGTTCTCCGAGATCGAGACGCTGCTGCGCGCGGCCGGCTTCTACCTGCTCGACTTCTCGTCGCTGTGCCGCTACCCGAGCACCGGCAGCGCGGCGCGCTCGCGCGATCGCCTCGGCTGGGGCGACGCCGTGTTCGTGCGCGCAGCCAGCGCGCCGCAAGACCTGCTGGCGCAGGCGCTGGTGCTGCTGCTGGTGTACGACAAACCGTCGGCCGCGCAGGCGCTGGCGCGCCAGGCCGATGCCGCCGGAGCGACACAACTGGCCCAGCTGTTCGACAACGTCCAGGCATGAAAGCAAGCGCATGAATTACTTCATCTCGTACTCCCAGAACCATGAAGACGTGCTGCTGTGGCGCGCCTTAGGGCACGTCAAGAACGGCTTTTACATCGACGTAGGCGCGAACGACCCGGTCGAGCACTCTGTCACCAAGGCGTTCTATGACGCCGGCTGGAGCGGCATCAGCATCGAACCGCTGCCCTCGTTCCACCCGGCCTTTGAAGCGCAACGCCCGCGCGACGTCAACCTGGCCATCGCGGCCGGCGCGACCGAGGGCGAACTGACGCTGTACGACGTGCCGGCCGTGCGCGGCTGGGCCTCGCCCGAAGCATCGGTGGCCGAAATGCACCGCGCCGAAGGCCATGAGGTCGCCGAGATCACGGTGCCGGTGCGCACGCTGGCAGCGGTGTGCGAAGAGTACGTGCGCGGCGAGATCCATTTTTTGAAGATCGACGTCGAAGGTTTTGAAGGCGAAGTGCTGCGCGGGATGGACTTCAAGCGCTGGCGCCCGTGGGTGCTGGTGATCGAGGCCACGCTGCCGAACAGCCGCGAGACCAATCACGCAAGCTGGGAGCACATGGTGCTGGGCCAGGGCTACCGCTACGCCTGGTTCGATGGCCTGAACCGGTATTACGTGGCGGACGAACATGCCGAACTACTGGCGCAACTGGACATCCAGCCGAACGTATTCGACGGCTACGTCTCGCACCACCTCGACAAGGCCTGGGCCAACGAGCACGCGCTCGACGCCGCGCTCGGTCAGGCCGGCGAGCACGCGCGCGAACTGACTGCCGTCATCGAGCAGGTCGAAGCGCGCGAGCAGGCACTGCACGGCCACCTGGAACGCGTCGGCGCCCAGGCCCAGGGCCTGCTCGATCAGCTCGACAAAGCCAATGTGCGGCTCGACCAGGCCAATGCCCGCGTCGACGAAGCCAATAACCGCGCCGACCATGCGCTGCTGCGCGTGGATGAAGCGCTGCACCGCGCCGAATACGCGACCGGCCGCGCGAAAGAAGAAGCACAGCGCGCCGGCAACGCGGAAGCACAAAATGCCGTGCTGACCCATGAACTGGAACAGGTGCATGCCCGCGCGGCCCAGCTCACCGAGTGGGCCAAGGGCATGGAAGCGCACATCATCGCGATCCAGGCCAGTACCTCGTGGCGGGTCACGCGCCCGCTGCGCGGCGTCGGCCGGGTGCTGCATGGGTTGCGCCGCCCGCACCTGCTCAAGCGCGTGGTCAAGCGCCTGACCCAGGTCGAGCTGCTGCGCCGTTTGATCATTCCGGTGCTGCTGCGCTTCCCGATGCTGGGCCGGCCGGTGGCCTCGCAGCTGGCCGCAATCAAGCAGACCTTCCCCGATCCGCTGCCCCCCGAAGTGGCGCCGGTGCCCGACGAGCTGCGCCGCTATCCGGCCTCGGTCCGCACCGTGCTGACCGATCTGCAGCGCGTCCGCAATCTTCATACAGGCAGTTAATCCAATGCGTATCGTTATCGATCTTCTCGGCCATGCCGACCATGTCGACGCCCCGGCGCTGACCCTGGCGGCGGCACTGGCGCGCGCCGCCGGCGAACTTGACGTGTGGGTGGCCGCGCCGTTGCACGACACCGCGGCGCTCGAATTGCTGCGCCTCGAACCGGCCCTGGGCGCACGCGTGCGCGCGTTCGACCTGCCGGCCGGCCCGGCGCATGCGCTGCTGCGCCGCCATGCCATCGCCGGCCTGGCGCCGGCCGCGGTGCTCGCCATGGGCCTGCAAGAAACCGATGCGCCGTATCCGGTGCTGGCGCACGCTGCCGGCGACGATACGCCGGACGCAGCGGCCCTGCTGACGCGCCTGGCCGCCCTCGGCGCCGCCGCGCAGCGCCCCCTGCCTGCCGCAGCCGCACGACCCAGGCTTGCCTATGTGTCGCCGCTGCCGCCGACGCATTCGGGCATCGCAGACTACAGTGCCGAACTGGTGCCCGAGCTGGCGCGGTTCTACGACGTTGAACTGGTCGTCGCGCAAGCGACGATGGACGACCGGCGCCTGAATAAAATGCCATTGCGCGACCCGGCCTGGCTGCGCGCGCACGCGCACGAGTTCGAGCGCGTGGTCTACCACTTCGGCAATTCGCACGCCCACCAGCACATGTTCGAGCTGGTGCGCGATGTGCCCGGCATCGTGGTGCTGCACGACTTCTTCTTCTCGGGTGTGCTCGACAACCTCGAACGCGAGGAGTACCTGCCCAAGGGCTTCCTGCACGCGCTGTACGAATCGCACGGTTATTCGGGCCTGCTGTCGCACCGCAAGGACGGCCGCAACCCGTCGATCTGGACCTACCCGCTCAACAAGGGCGTGCTCGATGCGGCCAATGGCGTGATCGTGCACTCGGACTTTTCGCGCGAGCTGGCCACCGAGTGGTACGGCCCCGGCGCGGCCGACGGCTGGCGCACCATCCCGCTGCTGCGCGGCCGGCCTGACGGCAGCACCACCGACGCGGCGCGCAGTGCGGCAAGACAGGCAGCGCGCCAACGCCTGGGATTGGCGGACGACGAGTTCGTGGTCTGCACCTTCGGCATGCTCGGCAGCACCAAGCTGAACGCCGAATTGCTCGATGCCTACCTGGCCTCGCCACTGGGGGCCGATGCGCAGTGCCGGCTCGTGTTCGTCGGCGCCAATGACCCCGGCCCGTACGGCCAGGACCTGGAACAGGCGATCGCAGCCAGCGTCGCCGCCGAACGCATCCGCATCACCGGTTTCGTCGACGCCGGCGCGTATGCCGACTGGCTGGCGGCCTGCGATGGCGCCGTGCAGCTGCGCAGCAGCACGCGCGGCGAAACCTCGGCCTCGGTGCTCGACTGCCTGCTGTACGGCGCGCCGACGATCGTCAATGCCCACGGCTCGACCGCGGCGCTGCCGGACGAACTGCTGATCAAGCTGGACGACCGCTTTGCGATCGCCGAACTGGCCGCGAGCCTGGCCAGCCTGCGCAGCGATCGCAGCCTGCGCGACGGCCTGTCGACGCGCGCTCTGGCCTTCATGGCGGCCCATCACGCGCCGGCCCAGGTCGGCCGCCAGTACGCCGAGGCGATCGAACAGTTCGCTGCCAATGGCCGCGCCGCCATCTACCGGCGCCTGGTCGACCAGGCCGCGCCGCTGGTGCCCGAGCGCGCGCTGCCGGCGCTGGCCGAGGCGATCGCGTTCAACCGCGCGCCGACGCCGCAGCGCCAGTTGCTGGTGGACGTCTCGGCGCTGATGCAGTCCGACCTGCGCACCGGCATCCAGCGCGTGGTGCGCAGCATCCTGCGCTCGATGATTGCCAATCCGCCGCCCGGCCTGCGCATCGAGCCTGTGTATTCACACGGCGGCAACCGCCCTTATATCTACGCCCGCAATTTCGGCATGAAAGTCGTCGACGAGACCGAACTGGTGCTCGAGGACGCGCCGGCCGATATCCGGCCCGGCGACATTTTCTTCGGCCTCGACCTGTTCACCAACGGCACCTCGCAGAACGAGGCGCTGCTGCTCGACATGCGCATGCGCGGCGTGGAAGTCTATTTCGTCGTCTACGACGTGCTGCCGATGCTGCGGCCCGAAGTGTTCCCGTTCGGGACCGAGCAGTACTTCGGCGATTTTTTGCGCACCGTGCACAAGGTGGCCGACGGCGTGCTGTGCATCTCGCGCGCCGTGGCCGACGAGCTGGCCGGCTGGATTGCCAGCCAGCGCCTGGAGCGCGTCACGCCGTTCAAGCTGGCCCACTTCCATCTGGGCGCCGACATCGACGCCAGCGCGCCGAGCTTCGGCCTGCCGCCGGACGCCGATCACGTGCTGACCGAACTGGCGCTGCGCCCGAGCTTCATCATGGTGGGCACGGTCGAGCCGCGCAAGGGCCACGCCCAGGCTCTGGCCGCGTTCGAGCTGTTGTGGGAAGCCGGCGTCGACGTCAACCTGGTGGTGGTCGGCAAGCAGGGCTGGATGGTCGACAAGGTGTGCGAGCGCATGGCGGCCCATCCCGAGAAATCGAAGCGCCTGTTCTGGCTGCCGGGAATCTCGGACGAGATGCTGCAGAAGCTGTACGCCGGATCGTCCGCGCTGCTGGCGGCCTCGGAAGGCGAAGGTTTCGGCCTGCCGCTGATCGAGGCGGCCCAGCATGGCATCCCGATCCTGGCGCGCAGCCTGCCCGTGTTCCGCGAAGTCGCGGGCGAGCACGCGGTGTACTTCGACGGCCTGGCCGCGAGTGACCTCGCCGACGCGATTGGCGGCTGGCTCGCCCTGCACCGCGACGGCAAGGCACCGCCATCGACCGGCATGCCGTGGCTGACCTGGGACGGCAGCGCCCAGCAGGCGCTCGACGCACTGGTGCGCCAGCGCTGGTACCAGACCCTGCCGGGTAGCAAACCAGTAGTCAACACAGCAGTAAACACTTGATAATGTCCGTAATGAACACTTCGACTATCAACAATCTGAACCTCACCGAGCTGGCGGCCCCGTTGGCGCCGGTGATTGCAGTGGTTATCCCGAGCTACCGCGTCACGCGCCACATCATCGGCGTGATTGCCGGCATCGGCCCCGAAGTGGCACGCGTCTACGTCGTGGACGACCGCTGCCCGGACGGCAGCGGCGATTTCGTCACGGCCAATTGCCACGACCCGCGCGTGACGGTGCTGAAACACAGCGAGAACCAGGGCGTCGGCGGCGCCGTCATGACCGGCTACCGCGCCGCGATCGCGGACGGCGCCAGCGTCATCGTCAAGCTCGATGGCGACGGCCAGATGGATGCCTCGCTGATCCCGATGTTCGTGGCCCCGATCCTGGCCGGCGAAGCCGACTACACCAAGGGCAACCGCTTCTTCGACCTCGAACGCATCGGCGCGATGCCGCCGGTGCGCCTGTTCGGCAACGCCATGCTGTCGTTCATGACCAAGCTCTCGTCGGGCTACTGGCAGCTGTTCGACCCGACCAACGGCTATACCGCGATCCACGCCGATGCGGCGCGCTACCTCCCGTTCGACAAGATCAGCAAGCGCTACTTCTTCGAGAGCGACATGCTGTTCCGCCTGAATACCCTGGGCGCGGTGGCGGTCGACGTGCCGATGGACGCCGTGTATGGCGACGAGGTCAGCAACCTGAAGGTCTCGCAGGTGATCACCGAGTTCGCGGCCAAGAACGTGCGCAACTTCTTCAAGCGCCTGTTCTACAACTACTACCTGCGCAACCTGTCGGTGGCCTCGCTCGAACTGCCGATCGGCGTGGCCTTGACCACGTTCGGTATCGTGTACGGCATGATCCACTGGATTGCCTCGGCCCAGAGCGAGGTCGAAACCCCGGCTGGCACCGTGATGCTGGCCGCCCTGCCGGTGATCATGGGCGTGCAGCTGATCCTGGCGTTCCTGAACTACGACATCGCATCGGTCCCGAGTCGTCCGCTGCACAAGAAAACGCTGTTCCGGCGTCGCAAACATGGTTGACCCGGCGCGCCTGCGCCAGTTCGTCACGTATGTCGCCGGCGGCGTGCTGTGCGCCGTCATCGACGTCGGCCTGATGCACCTGTTGATGACCCAGGGCGTGCACCCGGCGGGCGCGGCCAGCGCCGGCTTCGTGGCGGGCCTGCTGGTGAACTACGCGTTCCATAGCCAGGTGACCTTTGCGCAGGCGGCTACCAGGGCCAGCTTCGCGCGCTATATGTGCGTGGTGGGCCTGAATTACATCCTGACGCTGGGCTGCGTGGCGCTGGCGGTGGCGCTGTTCGACAACCCGCTGGCCGGCAAGATCGCCTCGCTGCCGCTGGTGGCGGTCAATGGCTACCTGCTTGGCCGCTTCTGGATTTTTCGCGCATCATGATCAGGCATACCGGCAACGACCGTACCGACTCGCCACGCGCCTGGCTGGCGCTCGTTACCGTGCTGGGCGCCGTGTTCGCCTGGCTGCTGGTGCGGAACCTGGGCCTGAATCCGGCCATCTTCGCCGACGAGCTGTATTACAGCCAGATGTCGCGCCTGCAGCCGCTGAGCGAGGCGTTCGTTCCGTCCTATCTGTATTTGTGGTTGTTCAGCGCCAGCAGCGCCTGCGGCACGGGCTTTCTCGATTGCGTCCGCGTCGGCAATGCGCTGCTGTTCGTCGGCGCCGGCCCATTCATCTACCTGGTGGCGCGCCAGGTCACGGCGCCGCTGGCGGCGCTCGCCATTACCCTGGTCAGCCTGCTCGCCCCGGTCAATCTGTACACGGCGTTCTTCATGCCGGAGGCCAGTTACTACTTCTGCTTTGCGGTATTGAGCTGGTTGCTGCTGACGCGCGCCACGTGGCCGCCCGTGCGGCTGGCGCTGGCCGGCGGCGGCGTGCTGGGCCTGATGGTCCTGGTAAAAGTGCATGCGCTGTTCCTGCTGCCCGCCCTGTGCCTGTTCATGGTCGGGTCCAGCTGGTTGCGCGCACCCGGCGCCCGCTCGCTGCGCGCCGGCCTGGTCGCCGCGATCGTGCTGGCGGCGGTCACCCTGGGCGTCAGGCTCGGCCTGGGTTTCGTGCTGGCCGGCGAGCCGGCGCTGGCCCTGGTCGGCAAGTTCTATGCGACGGCCGCGGCCTCGGGCACCGGCAGTTCGCCGCTGGACCTGCTGGCGCCGCTGTTCATCAACGGCCGCGCGCACCTGATGGTGCTGGCGCTGCTGATGCCGCTGCCGATGGCCGCCCTGCTGCTCGCGCTGTTCAGTCCCGCCATGCGCCAGGATGCCGGCGCACCCTTCACCCGGCTGGCCCTGTACGCGATCCTCACGCTGGGCGCGGCCGCCGGCATGACGGTGGCCTACACTGCCTCGATCGCCGGCGTCGGCCCGCAAGAGGTGCTGCGCCTGCACCTGCGCTATTACAGCTTCACGTTCCCGCTGCTGCTGGCCGTGGCGGCTGCCACCGCCCACCACCGCCGCGTGGCGCCGCGCCTGCGCGTGCTGGTCGCGCTGTCGATCGGCGCCGCCGTCTGCGCCGCGCTGGTGATGGTGCCGCGCTACGTGCTCAATACGGTCGATAGCCCCGAGCTGAATGCGTTCGACCTGCGCGCCTGGAGCGGCTGGGCGGTCGCCGCACTGGCACTGGTGACGCTGGCCCTGTGGGCGCGCGGCCAGCGGCTGGCCGCGCCGCTGTTCCTGTTCGTGAGCATGCCGCTCACGATCGTGCTTGGCGGCGTGCTGACGTCCACCTTCCTCAGTCAGATCGTCAACGACTGGCCATCCGACCGCGCCGGCAAGGCCGCGCGCGATCACGTGCCGCGCGCCGAACGTCACTTGATCACGGTGGCCGGCAGCGAAGTCACCGACATCATGCGCGCGCAATTCCACATCGACGAACGCGCCATCGGCATGCTCGAACTGGCGCCCGGCGCGCCGATCGAGCATTACCAGCTGCCGGCGCGCCAGTACTGGCTGCTGGTCATGGGCCAGCACGCGCTGCCAGAGGGCGTGACGCCGGTGCGGCAAGGGCCCGGTTATGCTTTGCTGAACCTCGATACCGGCATGCGCCTGCAGGCCCTGGCCAGGCTGACCGACGCCTACGGCGGCGCCAACCCGATCGTGCGCGCCGAAGGATTGTCGGTCTCGGAGCCGTGGGGCCGCTGGTCGACCGGCAAGCAGGTGGTACTGCATTTCGCCCGGCCGCTGCCGAAGCAGCTCGAGCTGATCATCAAGGCGCGCGCCTACGCCGCCAACACGACCCTGCCGTTCCTGCTGCGCGTGGGAACGGAATCGGCGCCGTTCCGCATCGCCGGCAGCATCCAGGAGGTGCACCTGCGCCTGGCTACCGATGGCGCCCAGCGCAGCGTGACGATCGAGGTACCGCGCCCGACCGCCCCGCGCACGCTGGGCGAATGGCCCGATGACCGCGCGCTGGGCATCGGCATCGCCGAAATCGGCATCGGCACCGGTCCGGCGCAACAAGTCGTACCGTAGCCTCTGCATTGCCTGAACCAAGTTTAATTAACCGGAACACCATGACCACTTCCACGTTCGACCGCCACCGTGGCATCTGGGCCGCCGCCTTCGGCCTGGCCCTGGCCGCCCTGACGGCTTACCTGTACACACGTAACCAGGGGCTCCAGCCCACCGTCTTCGCCGACGAGTGGTACTACAGCAAGATGTCGCGCCTGACGCCGCTGGCCGAGTCGCTGCTGCCCTCCTACCTCTACCTGTGGATCTTCGGGGCGACCAACAGCTGCGGCGCCGGCTACCTCGACTGCGCCCGCATCGGCAACCTGGCGTTCTTTATTGGCGCCGTGCCGTTCCTGTACCTGATCGCGCGCCAGTACATGGGCCGGGGCTACGCCGGCGCGGTGGCGCTGCTCTCGGTGGCGGCGCCGCTGAACGTGTACACCGCCTACTTCATGCCCGAGACGACGTATTACTTCGGCTTCTGCGTCCTGAGCTGGATCGTCCTGACCCGTACCACCTGGCCGCTGATGGTCCAGGCGCTGGCCGCCGGCACCGTGCTCGGTGCGATGAGCCTGGTGAAGGTGCATGCGCTGTTCCTGATTCCGGCGCTGTGCCTGTACCTGGTGTTTGCCAGCTGGAACAACGGCGGCGCCTGGCTGGTGCGCGGCGTGTTCGCCGCAGCGCTGGCGGGCGTGGTCACGATCGGCGTCAAGTTCGGACTCGGCTTCCTGCTCGCGGGCGATGCCGGCATGAGCCTGCTCGGCCCGTTCTACCAGGGCGCGGCCAACTCGGACAATTCTTCGGCGCGCCTGGCGCTGCTGGCGCCGGCCTTCATCAACGGCCGCGGCCACCTGATGGCGCTGGCCATGCTGCTTGGCCTGCCGCTGGCGATCCTGCTGCACGGCGTGCTCGGCGGCCTGCGCGAGCGTGGCACGGCGACCAATGCGCTGCGCGTCTACGTGCTGCTGATGCTGGGCGCGGCCGTGGGCATGACCGTCCTGTACACCGCCACGCTGGCGCATCCGGGCAGCAACGAAGGCGTGCGCCTGCACATGCGCTACTACAGCTTCGTCCTCCCGATGGTGTGGATCGTCGCCGGCGCCGGGCTGCACGAAGCGCGCGACCTGCATCCGCGCCTGCGCTGGGCGATCGCGGCCCTGATCGGCATCGTGGCGGCACTGGCCTGGTACAAGCTGCCGGGTTACGCGGCGCAAGTGGTGGACGGCCCGGACATCGCGACGTTCGATATGCGCCTGCTGCCGGGCTACATCATGCTGGCCTTGCAACTGGCCTTGCTGGCCCTGTGGGCCGCGCAGCGCTGGAACGCCGGCCGCCTGTTCCTGTTCACCGCGCTGCCTTTCTCGCTGCTGGTCGGGCAGGTCCGGATTGCCGAATTCACCCAGATGCACCGCCCTGCCGGCCATGGCGACCGCGCCGCCAGGGTGGTGCTCGAGAACGTGCCGCTGGCCGAACGCGGCCAGGTGATGGTCGTTGGTAACGAGATGACCCAGGTCATGCGGGTCCAGTTCCATATTGACCATCCGGACACGGTCGGCCTCGAGCTGCGCGACAATGCGCCGCTGGCCGAGTACCAGATGCCGGTCGAGAAAAAGTGGCTGATGGTGCTGGACCGGCGCGACATCGACGGCGCCGCGAAGGTGGTGCACCAGGGCCCCGACTTCGTGCTGCTGCGCCTGCCGGAACCGCCGCCATCGTTTGCCCGGGTCGCGCTGGCGCAAGCACTGGATCCGACCTTCGTGACGCGGGTCGAGGGCCTGTCGGCGATCGAACCGTGGGGCCGCTGGTCCGACGCCAAACAGGTCGTGTTCCATTTTGCGCAGCCGCTGCCGCGCAAGTTCGGCCTGGTAATCAATGCCCGCGCCTTTGAAGACAACGTCGGCCTGCCATTCACGATCCGGGCCGGCGACGCATCGAAAGAGTTCCGCCTGAGCTGGAGCATGCAGCCGATCAGCCTGCAATTCGAGACCGACGGCAGCGCGCGCACCCTCGTGATCGACGTGCCCAAGCCAACCTCGCCAGCCTCGCATGGCAATCCAACCGACACCCGCCTGCTCGGGATCGGTATTGGCGAGCTGAATTTCACCAAGGAAGAAGGCGTCGCAGGCACGCCTTGACGATCAGGGCGGCGCCGGGAGGCGCCTCCAGATCCGCCCGATCAGCGCGCCCGCGCCTTCTGTTCCTCGGCATACCTGGCGCCGATATACAAGTCGCCATCGTAGGTCAGGTGGTTCGTATCCCGGTACATCAGCTTGCCATCGACCTTCGCCTTGCAGTGCTGCTGGTCGCACAGGTACTTGCTCGGATCAAAGCTTTTCACTGTAGGGAATTCCTTCAATACCGATGCCACGATCTCGTTGTGCGCCTGCACTACCCGGTTGTAATCGGCGACATCCATGGTGCAGTCGCGATTGGTCGAACTGGCCACGCCGGGCCGTTTGATGCAGGCGCGCGGATCGAAGTCCAGGGTGGGCACGTCGTACAGGTACGTGACCTCCTTGCCTGCATCGAGCAGTTTTTTCAGGGTGCCGCGGAATTTCTCCACCATCATGCGCCCGCCACTGGTGTCCAGATTCAGTTTGAGCATCGTCGAAATCATGACCTTCTTGATGCTGTCCGTCGACAGCACCAGCTCGAACATTTTCGTCGTCGCGCCCTGGTAAAGTTCATGCGGCAGCGCCGGCACATCGAAGAACGGAATGCCGGTACCGAGGTAGATCAGGTTCTCGCCCTGCCCGCTGTAGTATTTTGTCAGTCCTGCAGAAACGTGGTAGCCATGGCTGTCGCCAAGCAGGGCAATCGTTGGCGCCTGATCGACCTTTGCCAGCAGGCAGTATTCATAGATCGTGTCGAAACCGTAGCGCTGCTTGCACGCGGCCGCATTGTCGCGGTCTTCGACCAGGTTCAGCGCCTTCTGGAAATTCGCGTTCTCGACGATGCTTGCGCGTGCCGGCAGACCGTCCTGCTTGTAGACCCAGCCACCGATGCCGCCCAGCGCAACCACCAGCAAGGTGAGCACGATCGCCACCGCGGGATGGCGCCCGCCACGGGTGCGGATCGGCTGCTCGAACAGCTTGTAGGTCAGCCAGGCCAGCAGCACGGCGCTGGCGACCGCCGCGATCCGGATCTCGCGCGCTGGCACACCCGACTCGACGATCTGCGCAAACGACAGTAGCGGCCAATGCCACAGGTACAGCGGATAGCTGATCAGGCCGATCCAGACGAGCAGGCGATTCGACAGGATCACCCGGTTGATCCAGGCCGTCGGCCCGGCAGCGAGCAGGCTCGCCGCGCCGAGGGTTGGCAGCAGCGCCCACCAGCCCGGGAAGCCCTTGTCGCCGCGCACAAAGATGCACGCCAGGACGATGAAGACCAGACCGAGAAAAGCGAGCAGATTGCGGCCGGCCGCACTGTTCGAATCGAACATCGGCCGGGTATCGATGCCGACGCCATCGCTGGCGGGACGACGCACGCTGCCGAAACAGATCGATACTTTTTGCATCGACAGGCAGGCCAGCAAGGCGCCGATGAGCAGTTCCCAGGCGCGGCTGGCAATCGAGTAGAAGGTCGCGCTCGGGAACGTCTTGATACCGCCGACGTTGACCAGCAGCGACGCGACCAGCAGCGTGACGGTCAGCCAGAACACGCTGGCGCGGAACCTGAAGGCCAGCGCCAGCAGGATCGGCCAGAAAATATAGAACTGCTCTTCGATGCCCAGCGACCAGAGGTGCAGCAGCGGCTTGGTTTCAGCAGCAGTATCGAAGTAACCGACCTCGAACCAGAGAAACACATTCGACAGGAACGACGCGCCGCCGACCATGTGCTTGCCGAGCATTTTCAGTTCGTCGGGGAACAGCGCCAGCCAACCGAAGGCCAGTGTCGCCGCCATCACGACGATCAGGGCGGGGAAGATGCGCCGGGCGCGCCGCGCATAGAAGTTGCCGTAGCTGAACGCGTTTTGCGCGAACTCGGCCATCAGAATTTTTGAGATCAGGAAGCCGGACAGGACAAAGAAGATATCCACGCCGATGAAGCCGCCGGGGATCAGCGCGGGGAACGCATGGAACAACACGACAATGGCCACGGCAATGCCACGCATGCCATCGATGTCTGCCCGGTACGGTAAATGTTGGGCAGCGAGCACTGCCTGACGTTCAGAATGCAAGAGAATCCCCAAGTGTGGGTCACGGCGCCGCCGCGAGCCAGCTAAGTAGCTTAAAGGCAAAATTATCGCATGCGGACATGCCACGCCGGCAACAATTGGTGGTGATTGCTTCTAAAAGTACTGGTTTGCAACACGCAAAAAAAAGCCGGCATGGAATCCCATGCCGGCTTTTTTTATAGATGATCGCCGCTTACTTCGGCCCGCCGCCCAGCAGGAACGCCAGCTTCTGCTTGCCCGGCTTGGCCGGCGCGCTCAAACCGTCGCTCACGTCCTTGCGCGGGCTGATGGCTGGCTCGTACGGCTTGAGGAACCATGGATCGACGCGCTCGCGGCGTGAACCCGGGCCCGGCCCGGTGCGCGGCGTGCGTGGCGCACCGCGGCCGGCGTCGGCATCCCGATTCGGGCCGCGACCCGGACCACGTTCCGCATCGCGCGGCGCGGCCGCATCGCGGCTGCCGTCGCGCACGAATTCGCGGCTGGCGTCGCGCGGTGGACGGCTGGCGTCGCGGCCGAATTCGCGGCCGCCAGCGACATCACGCCCACGGCTGACCGGCGCCACAAACCCATCGAGCGTGCCGCGCGTAATCGTCTGCTTGATCAGCTTTTCGATGTCAGCCAGCAAGCGCTCGTCTTTCTCCGAATACACCGACAGCGCGTCGCCCGAGGCGCCGGCGCGGCCGGTGCGGCCGATCCGGTGCACATAGTCTTCGGCGTTGTACGGCAGATCGTAGTTGATCACGGCCGGCAGGTCGGTGATGTCGAGGCCGCGCGCGGCAACGTCGGTCGCCACCAGCACTTCGACGCCGCCATCCTTGAACGCGTCCAGGGCCGCCATCCGCTCTTGCTGGGTCTTGTCGCCATGGATTGCCGAGGCCTTGATGCCGCGCTTTTCCAGGTGCGTCGACAGGCGCGAGGCGCCGATCTTGGTGTTCGAGAAGATGATCACCTGTTTCAGGTTGCGCGAGCGGATCAGGTGCTCGACGACATCGCTCTTCTGGCCTTCGTCGACCTTGTAGACGATCTGCGTGACCTTGTCGGCGGTGGCATTGCTGCGGGCGACTTCGATGGTCAGCGGATTGTTCAGGAAGGTATTGGCCAGCTTCTTGATCTCGGGCGAGAACGTGGCCGAGAACATCAGGTTCTGGCGCTGCTTTGGCAGCAGGTTGATGATGCGCTGCAGGTCGGGCAGGAAGCCCATGTCGAGCATGCGGTCGGCTTCGTCCATCACCAGCATCTGCACCTGGCCGAGGCTGACGTTCTTCTGCTCGATATGGTCGAGCAGGCGGCCCGGCGTGGCAATGACGATCTCGACGCCGCGGCGCAGCAGCTCGGTCTGCGGCTTCATGTCCATGCCGCCGAAGACGACGGTGGCGCGCAGCGGCGTGTGCTTGGCGTAGGCCTTGACGTTCTCGGCCACCTGCACCGCCAGTTCGCGGGTCGGCACCAGGATCAGCGCGCGCACCGGATGGCGCGCCGGCGACATGCTGGCGTTGGCGTGCTGCATCAACAGCTGGATGATCGGCAGCGAGAAGCCTGCCGTCTTGCCGGTGCCGGTCTGGGCGGCGCCCATCACGTCGCGGCCCTGCAGCACGACCGGAATCGCCTCGGCCTGGATCGGCGTCGGGTGGACATAGCCCTGGTCCGTCAGCGCGCGCAGGATTTCCGGCGCCAGGCCGAAATCGGCAAAGCGCACGACCGGGACGGCGTCGGCGGCGACCAGCACATCCACGCCTGGCGTGACAACGACTTCGGTATTGTTCGGGGTATCAGACATAGTTTTTTCGGGCATTCATTTGTTCAGCTCTACGATCGGGCATGTTTTACCCATCGCGATCGGCAGCACGCAGCGGGGGATGACAACGGAAACCGGCCGCACGCGCAAGGCGGCGGGACCGGATGATTGGCCTGCAAGCGGGCCGGAGAAAGCGGACGTAGAGACACTTTTAGCGGGTGACAAGATACCCGAAATCGGCACCCATGTATATGCCCGCCACTTTTTTAAGCAGTTTATCAGAAGAAATACTGCGGGGCCCGCAGGTTGCGGCGCCAGCCTGCTCACCGGGCCCAGCCGCGTCGCTGGGCGGCGCGTTCGGCGGCCGGATCGAGCGCGCTGCCGGCGATGCGCGCCTCGATCGCGGCGCGCACGGCCGGCGGCGGGATACTGCCGTCGAGCCAGGCGGCGCCGGCCGTGCCCTGGGACAGGATCGGAATCGTCCAGCGTCCGCGGCGCAGGCAGGCAAGGCCCGCCGTGGTGTCGACCACGAAGCTGCGGCAATAGCCGCCATCCTTGGCCACGAAGGTGACGCCGATGCGCACGCCGCTGTCGGACGGGCCCGGCGTGGCCAGTTGATCGTCGAGGGCCGCCACCAGCGCGCCGCGCGCGACCAGCACGCCGTTGTCATGGTCGAGCATGGCCAGGCCGGGGCCCTGCCCCAGGTGATGCCAGCCGATCGCGCCCAGTGCGGCGCTGCCGAGCAGCGCCGCCGCCAGCGTGACCCAGTGCAGGCCACCGAAGCGGCCCGGTTCGGGCTGCGGCAACGGCAGCGGGCGCCCCGGGCGCAGGCTGTTCAGGTGCACGACCTTGGCGCCGTACGGCACCGCGCGCTGCGCGCTGGCGCCGCCATCGTGGCCATTGGCCGAGACGCCGACGCTGCGCCCATGCCGGCTGCGCAACTCGGCGCGGTGCTGGGCCACGCGCGCCGCCAGGATCGGATCGGCCCGCGTCGCCCGCTCGACCGCCGCACGCGCCGGTTCGGCGAGGTCGCCGTTGATGTACGCAATGAGCAGGTCGTCCGAGAATGTCATGCTGGCTGGGCCTTGATGAGCGGCTAGGAAGTGATCAACCCATGTTCGTCGAGGACATCGTGCAGCAATTCGAGCCGGATCACGGGGTTATCCAGCATCAGCATATTGTGCTTTTGCTGGTTGGGCAATGGCAATAGCTCACACCAGCGATTGGCGACCCAGCCGCAGTCGTCGAGCCGGAACGGCGGCTGCACCGGCCAGCGGTGCTGCGGCACCTCGTGCAGCGAATTGAGCACCCGGTCGAGCGCATCGGACGCGCCCTGCAGCTCGGACGGAATGCGCACCGTTTGGTCTTCTTCGGCCAGTTCGGCCTCGGCCATCCACAGGCCGTTGACGCGCTGCTCGGCAGTGACGACATTGAAGCGCGCCCCACCGCGGCACAGTACTTGCAGCAGGCCCGGGGTTTCAGTGGTGGTTTCGGTGACCGATGCGATGGTGCCGGCCGCCACGAAGCGCTCTTGCTCGGCATCGGGCGTGCGCACCTCGTGCCCGCTGGTGAGCAGCACGACGCCGAACGGCGTGCCGTCGAGGATGCAGCGGCTGATCATGTCGAGATAGCGCACCTCGAACACCTGCAGCGGCAACACCCCGTCTGGAAACAGCACCGTACTGAGTGGAAACAGTGGCATGGAAATCGTCGACATGGGCTCATGATGACAGAATCGTCGCCAACACGGGACACGATTGCGGGGCCACGCAGCGGCCGGAATCGGCTTGTTCAGCGGGCGCTTCAGTCGTTTGGCGAACGCAGCGGCAGGTAGCGCACCGACTGGCGCAGGCTGTCCAGGCGCCAGGCCAGGCGCGTCCAGCCAGGCCCGGGCGCGGCCACCACGCGCACCCGCACGGTCTTGCCAAGCACCGGCGGGCAGGCATACTCGAACACCCCTTCTTCGCCGAACGGCAGGCGCACCTCGCGCCCGGGCGCGACCTTGAGCGGGCCGAACACGATCGGCACCCGGTCGTTGTTGCGTAAAAGCAGCACATCCTGCACGCCCCGCGTCAGGCGGATTTCACCCGGCACGGCCATGCCACCCACCGTCACGCCGGGCGGGAACGCCAGCAGCAGTTGATGGCTGCCGCCCTTGACCGGGGCCAGCATGCTCCACACCAAAAGCAAGCCAATCGCAGCGGCCAGTACGGTCAACGGCCAGTGGCGGCGCCAGATTTGCCTCATGCAGCACCAGCGTACTTACGAGCAAGGAAATTCGGGCTAGAATATTTCATCAAATAATTGAACAAGCAACGCGATCGATTGATGTGATTCATTAATAAATTAGCAAAGTTGCGTGCGCCCTGCGAATGCGAGCGTGCGTATCCTGTGCACCTTACCGCCCCCATCCACTGCGCCGCCACGGCTGCACCAATCAAGGACATGCAGCAGACCGCCACCCGCCCCCCTGCCCCGCCGCCGCCCGCCGCCGGTCACGCGCCACTATTGATGGCGCTGCTGGTGTTCGCGATCACGCTGCTGGTGACCTGGGTGGCCTGGTCCAGCGCGCAGCGCAACGCCGAGGCGCAGCTGCGCGAAGCCTTCGATTATCGCACCCGCGCGATGACCTACAACATCAGCCGGCGCATGCTCGTCTACGAGCAGGTGCTGCATAGCGCGCGCGGCTTCGTGCGCGGTTCGGTCGACCTGCCGCGCGCCGTGTTCGCCGAGTATTACCAGAGCCTCGGCCTGCACCAGAATTTTCCCGGCATCGGCGCGCTTGGCCTCGCCACCGCACTGGCGCCGGGCGACGTGGCCGCGCACGAGGACCAGGTGCGCGCCGATGGCTTTCCCGGCTACCGCGTGCAGCCGGCGCCGGGCGCCGCGACATCGGCCCCGCTGCTCGCGGTGGTCTCGCACATCGAGCCGTTCAATGCGCGCAACCTGCGCGCGTTCGGCTTCGACATGGCCAGTGAACCGGTGCGCCGCGCGGCGCTGCTTGCAGCCCGCGACAGCGGCCAGGCGGCCCTGAGCGGCAAGGTGGTGCTGATCCAGGAAGACAACGGCAGCGTCGAGTCGGGCGTACTGATGTACCTGCCGGTATACCGCACCGGGCGCCTGACTGACGATGTGCTCCAGCGCCGCGCCGCGCTGACCGGCTGGATCTACGCGCCGTTTCGCATGAATGACCTGATGCGCGGCGTGGGCGGCGCCAGCGCGCCGGAACTCGACATCACGATCCACGATGGCGACACCCCCACGCCGGCCACATTGCTGTACCAGTCGGCCGGCGTCGCCACGCACACGGCCCCGCGCCTGTCCACCACCAGGATGATGATCGCGGGGCGCGTCTGGACCGTGCGGATGAGCTCAAGCGCCGCGCTCGAAGCCACGCTCGACACGGCCCGCCCGTACATGATCGGCCTGGCCGGCATCGTGCTCGGCGCGCTGGCCAGCCTGGTCGTGTGGCTGCTGGCCGGGTCGCGCCGGCGCGCGCTCGAACTGGCGCACACGATGACGCTCGAACTGCGCGAGTCGCACGACCGCATCGCCGCCGACGGCCGCCGCATCCGCGTAATCCTGGAAACCGCCTACGACGGCTTCGTCGCGCTCGACCGCCAGGGCCGCGTGACCGACTGGAACGCGCAAGCTTCGCAGATCTTCGGCATGGAAGCCGAAGACGCGATCGGCTGCCCGGCCGAGCAGTTGTTGCCGGCAGAGCAGCATGCGGCCTTCCGCAGCGCCTTCGACACCTTCGCCCGCAGCGGCGTGGGCCCATTGCCGGGCCAGCCGACCGAAACCGAGGTGCTGCACACGAGCGGACGGCGCGTGCCGGTAGAACTGGCAGTGGCGCTGCTGCCGCCAGCCGACGGCGCCGGTGCCACCGTATTCGTGCGCGACATCACGTCGCGGCGCGCCGCCGAAGAGCGCGAGCTGCAACGCCAGGCGCGCCTGGTCGAAGCGCGCCTGGCCATGCACCGGGCCCAGAAGCTCGAAGCGGTCGGCAAGCTCACCGGCGGCGTGGCGCACGACTTCAACAACATCCTGCACATCATCAGCGCCAACGTACAGTTGATGCTGCGCGCCGACGGTCCGCCCACGCGCAAGCGCCTGCACAATGTGCTCGACGCGGTCGAACGGGGCTCGAAACTGGCCGGCCAGCTGCTCGCGTTCGCGCGGCGCCAGCCGCTGCATCCGAGCGTGGTGAACGTGGCCGAGCTGCTCGAACGCAGCGACAGCCTGCTGCAGCGCGCCGCCAGCGACGCCGTCTCGCTCGAGCGCAGCAGCGCGCCCGACCTGTGGCCGACGCTGGTCGACCCGAACCAGCTCGAACACGTGCTGCTCAACCTGATCATCAATGCGCGCGACGCGATGGAAGGCGGCGGCCACATCGCGCTGCGGCTGGCGAACGTGACGATCGACGCCGCCGCCGGCCAGCTCGACGCCGAACTGGCGCCGGGCGACTACGTGATGATCACGGTGGCAGACGATGGCCACGGCATGCCGCCAGAGGTCATGGAACACGCGTTCGAGCCGTTCTTCACGACCAAGCCGGAAGGCAAAGGCACGGGGCTGGGGTTGTCAATGGCGCATGGCTTCGTGCGCCAGAGCGGCGGGCAGATCCGGCTGGCGAGCAAGCCGGGGGACGGCACCACGGTGACCATCTACCTGCCGAGGCACACGGCGCATGTGCTGCCGGCGCTGGCCGAGCCGGATGTGGGGGCGCTGCCGTGATGGCGCGGACGCACCACAATCCTGATCCGTACTGCACTGTATGAGTCGTCGTTCCCGCGGAGACGGGAACCCAAGGCTGCATGCATTGGTCACAGCGCTCGACATCGTTGGCTGCGCAACCGACTTGGATTTCCGCCAAGGTGGCCGACGAGGCCGGGAATGACAGGTGTTCTTCGTTCCCGTCTTATCCCACCCTGGTGCGGTAACAGCCCGAAATCCGGTTGCGCCCGTGCGCCTTGGCGTCGTACATCGCCAGGTCGGCGCTGTGCAGCAGTGCTTCGCCATCGTCGCCGCAATCGGGATACAGCGCGTAACCGAGGCTGCCCGAGATATTCAGTTCGCCCGCGTCGTCCATGAATGGTTGCTCGAGGCAGGCCAGGATGGCGCCGGCCACGCGCTCGGTGTCCTGCACCTGCCCGCAGCGCGGCAGCAGCACGGCGAATTCGTCGCCGCCCACGCGCGCCAGCGTGTCCGATTCGCGCAGCACCGCGCGCACGCGCTCGGCCACCATGCGCAGCAGGCGGTCGCCCACCGCGTGGCCGTGGGTATCGTTCACCGGCTTGAACTTGTCGAGGTCAAAATAGATCAGGCCCACCTTGTGGCCGTCGCGCGCCGCGACCAGGATCGCCTGGCGCATCCGGTCGTCGAGCAGCACGCGGTTGGGTAGTTTCGTCAGCGCGTCTTCATGCGCCATGCGCCGCATGCGCTCTTCTTCCTGCTTGCGCGCGTCGATGTTCGAGAACGTGCCGACCATGCGCAGCGGCTCGCCGCGCTCGCCCCGTTCAGTGACGGTGCCGCGCGCCTCGATCCAGCGCCAGCTGCCGTCGCGCATGCGGATCCGGTGCACCATCGCGTAGTCGGGCGTCACGCCCTCGATGTGTTCGCGCAGGGCCGTGCGGACGGCCTCGAATTCATCCGGGTGCACCAGTTCGGCCACGCCTTTGCTGCCGAACCACGACACGGTGGCGTGTTCGCTGTCGAGGATGCGCTGCGCGCTTGGCGAGAGCAGCGCCGTGCCCTTGGTGACGTCGCAGTCCCAGACGCCGTCACCGGCGGCGTTCAGCGCCAGCTTCCAGCGCGCTTCGGCTGCGGCCAGCGCCTTGAGCGCGCGCCGGCGCCGGTCGGCCGCGCCGATCGCCGCCCACCCCAGCACGCCCAGCACCAGCGACACGATCACGCCGGCATTGCGCATCACCGAGCCTTGCTGGGCAAAGCGCGCTTCGGCATCGCGCACGGCCTGGCCCACCGTGACCACCAGGCCATAGTCGGGCAGCTTGTGCCACGCGTAGAAGCGGTCGATGCTGTCGAGCGCGCTGACCTTGCGGAACATGCCGCTCGCGTCCCGGCTCAGCATTTGTGGCGTGCCGGCGATATTCGCTCCCATATGGCGGTTGCCATCCACGCGCGAGCTGCGCGCGACGATGGTGCCGTCCAGGCGCATCAGGCTCACGGTCGCATCCGGCCCAAGATCGATGCTGTCGTAGAAGCGCAGGAAATACGATGGCGGGATCGACGCGGCGATCACGCCCGTCAGGCGCCCGCCGGCATCGCGGATCGGGCGTGTGAACTGCACCGTCCACTGGTCGCCGGCGCGCAGCCTCTCGGGCCGGCCAACGTACAACCGATCGCCTGCCTGCGTGCGGTGGATGGCGAACTGGGGCAGGTCGCCCAACGCCAATCCCCGCGGTGCGGTGTCGTCATTCGAATACAGCAGACTGCCGTCTGCATCGGTGACGGCGATATGGATCGGCATGCGCAGATGGCGCGTATGCTCGGCCACGCCCTGGGCGAAGTCGGTCGGATCGCGCTGCCAGGTGCCGCGCAACTGGATCAGCGACAGGTCGACCAGCCCGACGGTGGCCCTGACCTCTTCCGCGAATGCGCGCGACAGATTCTGCACATTGTTCTTGCCGCCGGCTTCAGCCAGCGTGGCGAAGCGCCCCTGCTCGACCGCCACCAGGCCCCACACCACCGACAGCATCAGGGCGAGGTACAGCGACAGCTGGCGCAATACGCGGCGCTGGAAATAGCCGCTGAACATGGCCACGAGAGGATTGGACGAACTGGGATAAGGCATGGAAGGTGGCCGGGTCGAGCCAGGCAACAAACGGCCAGCAGAGGGAATAGGTAGCCGGGCGTCGAAAACAATTCCTGGTGCTGCCGAACAAACGCGCCCGTCGTCGAGCACACCATTATACTGAATTGCACAATTAAAGTTGCGAGATGGAATTAAAGGTTGCTTAATAAGAGACGGGCAACGGCGTGTCACTGTTGCAAAGTCGCACAGGATGCGCACCGGATGGTCATTTCGACAAGCTCCATGCGAGGGTGCTAGAGTAACGCCATGAAAGTTTTCTACAACGTCGCCGGCGTGCTGGCAGTGCTGCTCGGCATTCTCGGCATATTCCTGCCATTGCTGCCGACCACACCCTTCCTGCTGCTGGCCTCGGCATGCTTCGCACGCGGCTCGGTGCGCCTGCACCGCTGGTTGCTCGGACACCGGGTATTCGGCAAGTACCTGGCCAATTTCGAGGCTGGCCACGGCATCCCGCTCAAGGGCAAGATCGTCGCCACCGTGATGTTGTGGGGGTCGATGGCATGGTCGTCGCGGCACTTCGACAACGTCGCCATCCTGATCATGATGGGCGTGATCGGCGCCTGCGTGAGCACGTATATGTGGTGGTACTTGCCGACGTTGAAGCTGCCACCCAGAGCCGCCGAACCCATCGTTTCCCGCACCGACCTGCCATAAAGACCCGTTTTCGGGTCAGGTCATCGCATGCCGCGCGTTTTTGTACTATCATTAGTTACATGAAACGCGACAGCAAACTCTCTTCCGTCCTCCACGTGCTGCTGCACCTGGCCCACAGCGACCGCCCCATGACCTCGGAGCAGATGGCCGGCATGCTCGGCACCAACCCGGTGCTCGTGCGGCGCGTGCTGGCCGGCCTGCGCGAGCGCGGCTACATCAGCTCGGAGCGGGGCCACGGCGGCGGCTGGACCGTGACGTGCGACCTGGCCCGGGTCACGCTGCGCGACATCTACGACGCGGTCGGCGCACCCACCGTGTTCGCGATGGGCAACCGCAACGAGCACAGCGAATGCCTGGTCGAACGCGTGGTGAACGCCTCGCTCGAAGGCGCATTTGCCGAGGCCGAAGCACTGCTGGTCGAGCGCCTTGGCCAGGTGAGCCTGGCCGATCTGTCGCGCGATTTCAACGGACGCTACGACAACCACCTTCACACGAGGCCCGAGCATGAACACGACTGAACCGACACCTGCATCGACAACGGACTACGACGTCATCATCATTGGCGGCAGCTATGCCGGCCTGTCGGCCGCGCTGCAACTGGCGCGCGCCCGGCGCCGCATCCTGGTAGTCGACGCCGGGCACCGCCGCAACCGCTTCGCGACCAATTCGCACGGCTTCCTGACCCGCGACGGCCAGCCGGCCGCCGACATCGCCGCCGAGGGCCGCGCCAACGTCGCCGCCTATCCCAACGTGGGCTGGCATGACGGCGTGGCCACTGCCGCGCGCCATGACGGCGGTATCGATGGACACGCGTTCGTCGTCGAACTCGATGGCGCCAGGACCGTGCGCGGTGCGCGCCTCGTGCTGGCCACGGGGGTGCGCGACGACCTGCCACACATCGACGGCCTGGCCGAGCGCTGGGGCAAGAGCGTGTTCCACTGCCCGTACTGCCATGGCTACGAGCTGAACGAAGGCCGCATCGGCGTGCTGGCAAGCGGCCCGCTATCGGTGCACCAGGCG
This sequence comes from Massilia aurea, assembly GCF_040790145.1. Lineage (GTDB taxonomy): Bacteria > Pseudomonadota > Gammaproteobacteria > Burkholderiales > Burkholderiaceae_D > Telluria > Telluria aurea_C. The sequence goes on along the minus strand of NZ_JBFMMP010000008.1, from coordinate 18,629 downwards.
CAGATGCTGCCGCACTGGGGGCACGTGACGTTCTTCACCAACGGCGTGTGCTCGCTCGATGACGCGCAGCGCGCCGATCTGCAGGCGCGCGGCGTGCAGATCGACGAGACGCCGGTGCTGCGGCTGGTGAATGTCGCCACCGTGGTGCTGGAAGACGGACGGCAAGAGATCATGACCGGGCTGTTCACGTATGGGCGCGTGCACATGAGCAGCCCTATTGCGGAACAACTCGGTTGCGCATTTGACGCCGGGCCGTTGGGGCCATTCATTCGCACGGACGAATCGCGCCAGACCACGGTGCCGGCCGTGTTCGCAGCGGGCGATGCCATGCGCGCCGCCAGCTCGGTGGCGCTCGCGGTGGCCGATGGCGCCATGGCAGGCGTCGGCGCGCATCGCTCGCTGCTGTTTGGCGTGACGCCGTTTGCGGCGCCGATGATGGCTGTCGCGTCATCGGCATCGGCATTGGCAACGGAGTCGTCATCGGCATCGGCAACGGAGTCGGCATCGGCATCGCATTCGGGTGCGCGCTGACCAGCCGCGTCAGCAGACATCAACGTAGCGGCCGCGCCGGTCGGCCGGATAGCTGACGATAATCCGGTCGACCCGCTCGGCGGATTCGTAGCGCAGCCGCACCAGGCCATCACGCGATTCGAACCGGTCGGGGCCGACGGCCACCAGCGGGACCTGGTGCCAGCGGCCGAAGTCGGCCACGACACGCTCGTCGAGACTGGCCAGGCCGAGCTTTTGCCCGTTCGACAGGCGATAGGCGCCGTCGATGGCGTCGAGTACTTCAGAGGCCGGCGTGACGGGCGTGGGTGGCGGGCCGGTGCGGGTGCAGCTGATGGCGGCGATCGGCACTTGCTGCCGGCCTGCCATGCTTTCGGTGGACTGCGGTTGCTGCGGCTGTTGCTGCTGCTGTTGCTGCGACTGAGCTTGCGCTGCGGCGCCCGGCGCTGCCGCCAGCAATGCAGCGACCGCTGCCGCGCACGCGGCGCGCAGTAAATGGGTACGCATGATGTTTTCCTTCACGAGAAGTCGGGCATGGCCGTCACAATGGCGGCACTCCCTCCAGGTCAGACACCAGCGCGCCATACAAGTGCGCCCCGTTATGAATGTACGGCCACCATATTGAGAAACCTCAAAGCGTTGCTAACTAATCGAAGATGACGTGAGTGTGCCTGCGCGCCCGTTCCGGTCGTCTTTCCGGATAATGGCGATGTCACTTTTCGAGAACCGCTTATGGAAATCATTGTCCTGGGTACCTCCGCCGGCACGCCGACCCGGCAACGCAATATGTCCGGCCTGGCGCTGCGCCTGCGCGGCGCCAGGCAATGGGTGCTGATCGACTGCGCCGAGGGTACGCAGCACCGCATCCTGCGCACGCCCCTGTCGATCATGAGCCTGCGCGCCGTGTTCATCACCCACATGCATGGCGACCATTGCTACGGCCTGCCAGGGTTGCTCGCCAGCGCCGCGATGTCGGGCCGCAGCGACGCGCTGACGATCGTCGGCCCGCCGCCGCTGCGCGGGATGATCGAATGCATCATGGTGGCCAGTCAGCTGAGCCTGCCCTTCCCGGTCGTCTGGCTGACACCCGCCGACCTGGCTGTCGCGCCGCTCCTGCCCGAGCTGGCGGTGGACGCGACGGCGCTGTCGCATGGCGTGCCGTGCTGGGCATACGGATTTACCGAGGCAGCGATGGAGCGCCGTCTTGATACTGATAGATTGCGTGCGGATGCGGTGCCGGCGTCGCCGCTATGGGGCGAGATTCAGCAAGGGCGCGATGTGACGCTGGACGATGGGCGTGTCATTGCGGCCGGTGACTACCTGCTGCCGCCACGCCGCGCCCGCCGTATCGTGGTCGCTGGCGACAATGATCGGCCCGAGTTGCTGGCCGCCGCGGCGCATGGCGCCGATGTGCTGGTGCACGAGGCAACCTACACCGAAGAAGTGCTGCAGAAGATCGGGCCAGGGCCGCAGCACAGTTCGGCGCTGCGGGTGGCGCGCTTTGCCGAAGAGGCCGGCGTGCGCAATCTGGTGTTGACGCATTTCAGCCCGCGTTATCAAGACCATGGCGCGCTGCCGATGTCGCTGCTCGAGGATGAGGCGCGTGCGCAGTACAAAGGCAACTTGATGCTGGCGCGCGACCTCGATCACTACGTGCTCTCGCGCAGCGGCGCACTGGAGCATGTGGGGCAATAGTCGTTCGGCAGCGGCTCTACGGGCATGGCAATGTCCGCGCACAACGACATCATTCCTGGCACCAATGCGATCGATGCGCGTATTGATCGATTCGACATATGCAGCCGGCATCTGCCCGCGCTGTTTGTGCGCTCTCAAATTTTCCAAACGATGACGGCGTACGTTGGTTGATGGATCAGCGCATATACCGCGTAACTCTTTGTTTTCAAGAGAAAATTTTCCACGATCAACCAGGAGATTGCCATGCTGATGCATTGTCGCTTCACTCTGTTGCTGCTCTTGTTCGCCGTGGCCGGCAGCGCCATGGCTTATCCCGAATACCGTGTTACGGTGGTGGGCCCGGCCGACAGTCGGCCAACGGGCATCAATCAGATCGGCGTGGTGGTGGGCTATTACACGGTCGGCACCGACCGCAACCGCGCCTTTCTCAATCGTGGCAACGGCCTGGTCGACCTCGGCACTCTGACAGGCACGCAGAGCAATGCCGTGGCGATCAATGACCGTGGTGAGGTGCTCGGCAACTGGCGCACCTCCGCCGGCCAGTGGCGTGGCTTCATCTATTCCTGCGGCAAGGCGCGCGATATCGGCGCCATCCCCGGCACCAACACCACCTATATCGACATCAACAACGCCGGCAATGTCATCGTGCGCGGCCAGGTATCCCAATCTGGCAATGAATTCAGCTACCTGCGCACGCGGGCCGGCCGCTTTACCAACCTTGGGAACCTGCCGGGGATGTGGCCCGGGCAAGGTGAGCCCAGGGTGAACCAGGCCTTTGCGCTGAACAACCGCAACCAGGTTACCGGCCAGTCCGGTCCGATGACGGTCCCGGACGACTCCTATCTCGCCTACATCTGGATCCAGGGCGCGTTGCGCAACCTCGGCGACCTCGGGTACGCCCCCAATGTGGGCAACGATATCAATGACCATGCCCAGATCACCGGCTCGGCGGCGCTGCAGACGGGCACCTACAACGCAGTGGCCTTCTTGTACGCAGCCGGCCGGATGGTTTCCCTCGACAACCGCCCCGCCACCGAGGAAAAGTACAGCAGCGGCAACGGCATCAACAACCGCGGCTACGTGGTCGGCAGCAGTAATCACCTGTCCGGCTTTATCTGGCGCGGCAGGCGGATGCAGAGCCTGAACGCCTTGATCGATCCCCGGTTTGGCTGGGACATCACCGACCCGCGCGCCATCAACGATGCCGGCCAGATTGCAGCCGTCGCGACGCGCAATGGCGTGCAGTACACGGTGCGCCTGGACCTGATCCGCCCGATCAGCGATCCACCTCCGGCGCTCGGCCCAGACCCCGAGGCCGCAATGAGCGCACAGTCAGCGGCGCCAGGCGAGGATGCGACTATGGCGGCGGCCGAAGCCGCAGCGCAAGCGCGCGAAGTCGCGCAACCGGTGGCGCAGTAGCCCAGGTCCACCGTTATGCGTACCCTGCATCAAGGAGAATATCGTGCGAATGCTTCATCACCTGTGTCTGGTCCTGCTGTCGTTCACCGCGGCCGCTGCCGCCCTGGCCCACGCCGAGTACAAGGTCACGGTGGTCGGCCCGCTCGAGAGCATCGGTCTCGACATCAATGAGGCCGGCGTGGTTGTCGGCTACTACCGGGTGAGCGCAACCGTTACCCACGCCTTCCTCAACCGCGGCAAGGGCCTGGTCGACCTGGGCGCCTACCGGGGTGTGTCCAGCAACGCCGTCGCCATCAACGACAAGGGTCAAGTACTGGGCCACTGGACCACCCGGGCAGGCCAGGTGCGCGGTTACATCCACGACAGAGGCAAGTTTCGTGATATCGGCGTGATCGGCACCACGCGCACCGAATGGACCGACATCAATAATGCCGGCTATATCAGCGCAAACGACGGCGGCAGCAGCTACCTGCGCGCGCCGAATGGCGCACTGACAAGGCTCGGCTTTCTGCCGAACACGAGCGCCGACCCTGACGCATTCCTTGCCACTGCCAGCAGTGCGCTCAATAACAGGAACCAGATCACTGGCAGGTCCTCGCCGGCCATTCCGATCGAGGGACCGTTACGCGGCTTCATCTGGACCAGAGGTGCTCTTGGTGACATGGGCGACTTTGGCGACGTGCCGATCAGCGGTCTGGCGATCAACGATCGAGGCCAGGTCACCGGCTACGGCTCGCTGGCGACCGGTCCTTCTCGTGTCGCCTTCCTCTACCACCGTGGCCGCATCGTCCCCATTGATACGCGTCCGGGTTCGTCGCATCCATACAGCAGAGGCGATGCCATCAACAACCGTGGCCACGTCGTCGGCTACAGCGATCAACTGAGCGGTTTCATCTGGCGCGGCCAGCGAATGCAAAGCCTGAACGTGCTGATCGAGCCCAGGCAGGGTTGGAATATCCTGTATCCAACGGCGATCAACGACGCAGGCCAGATCCTCGCATCGGCCCGGCGCAACGGGCTGCAATATACGGTCCGGCTCGACCTGGTCAGACCGTACACGAATGCGGTTCCGGCAGCGGAACCGGACGAAGAACCGGCGGTCGAGCCGCCAGTTTCGCCCCAGGCTGCGACGGCGCAGGGAAAGCAGGAAGCGGCCGCTGTGGCGCGTGAAGTTGCCAGGCCAGTGGCGCACTAAGAGCCTACGCTGTGTCGCCGAACTCGGCCTTGGCAGTCTGGACACGCTTGAGCGAGGTTTCCGGATCGAGCCCGGCCATGATCAGGTTGATGATCTCCTGCTTGTCTTCTTGCTTGATCCATTCGCACTCCTTGCGGTGCGAGCAGAAATAGGCGTACCAGGAAACGTCGGCAGGCCGCTCCTTGCGGGGCTTCAGGCGGGCCGGCACCAGCGCCCGTGCCTGGCTGGCGTAGGTGGTCAGTTGCGCATCGACGACAGACCAGTCGTAAGCGACGACGGCGAGTCGGTCGGCGTCCCAGTCGCCTTGGTAGCGCTCGGGCGGGCGCATGGTGGTTGGATTGATGGCGAGGCAGGCCAGGTTCGGGTAAGCATTGGCTGCGCAGAATGCTTCGACAAACAGCAGCTTGGCGCCGATGCCAACCGGGACTGCGCGGTCGAGGACCAGATCCTTGGGGTGCAACTGCCGCGCCAGTCTGAGCAGATCCTTGTAGACGATGGGCGCGCCCTGCGTGAATGTCGCCTGATATACAAGGGCTTGCACGATGCGTGCGCCGACGTCGATGTCGTTGCTTGTGAGTTGCACTGCTGCGTTGACGTTGTCGCTCATGCGAATTTTCTCAAGAGTCATGTGGCCCCACGAAAGGGAGGCCATCATTATGCATGACCGACGGGCAAGTCCTTCAACGTCTGATCTTGCGACCAAGGAAGTCACGCATCAGCCGGGCAATGTCAGCGCCGCCCTCTTCGAGTGCACAGTGGCCGGTATTCAAAAGAGGACAAGATTGATAAAAATCAAACACATTACCAAATAGAAATATATTGTTGTTTGCGACAGAAAATTATCTCTCTCCTTGAGGACTCTTGCCCTCACGCCCCATGACGGAGTTTCTATGCCCAAATATCTACAACAACGGCAGGCCGCACTGCTGCACCAGATGAGACATGACGTTCGGGGACGGATCGCCATGTACCGGAACAAGATGGAAGACGTATTAACGGAAGGGCTGTCAGATATCGTTGAGCCAATCGTCGACGAGATCAGGACCGACCTCGCCAGCGAAAAGCCCACGGATTCGGTTTATCTGCTACGCGGATTGGGCATATACACGGCGGACATTGAGCAGAACTGTTCTGAACTTAAACGGCAGGTGCTGAACAACCGTTACGAGCAGTATCTTCACGCAGTTGTGCTGTCTGACCAGTCGGTGGTTCCGATCGCAGATGCTCTCGTAGAGCGAATCAGTGAATTCACTACACCTCCAGCATTTCAGCTGGATAGAGCGCCAACCGAGCAAGTCCTTGACGGGTTTTACAAGGCGCTGAAATCGTTTGTCCTGCGTAGGCTAATTGGGCAATTCATGTTTCCACGCATGGATGCGCTCGTCGGCGGACCTATGTTCAGCGGTGGCACAATGCTGAGCGTTAAAGTGACATCGAAGCTAACGTCAGGGGCACGCGTCGAATATTCCCCAATTTACTACATCGCTTTTACCGTACTCGCCGCGCCAACGTCACCAGTAAGAGGTCTGATACCGCCGGGACGCTATATTTTCAAACTGACCACGATAATCAATGACTTGTACGACCGAGGAATTTTTGACGTGCCTCATGATTTTGATATTCGCCTCAATGTATGAACGCGATGACCTTGACTCGTCGTCTCAATGTCGGATTAGCGCTTCTGAGCGTGTGCCTGGCGGGCGATGCAAAGGAAATTAACCCAGTATCCGACTTTGGCGCGCTCAGCGAAACCGTGGCCGCTGCGGGCACATTGATCGCCGCCGTCGGCGCCGTTATGCTCTGCTGGAAGGGTCCCTTCGATTGGGAGCCTGCGGAGGAAGATCTGCCCCGTTCCGCACAGAAAGTCTGCAGTCTCCTGATTGGCATTGCAATTGCCATTATCTGGTTTCGGTTCAAGAATCACACATTAACGCCGGACGACTTACAGACGTTTAGTATGGCGTTAGGCGCCGGGGTCTTGATCGCTTTCATCGTTTATAGCTTGCTCGTCAGCGTCTATGTCTATGATATCGATCGCAGTGCGAGCACCAACAGGACCAGGATCATCAAGATAATCGGCGGTTTCTGGCTGACGCCGCGAGCCAGACGATTGATGGCGGGCCACCCGCCTGCGAATATCCCTCCAGGCGTGACCATTCCGTCCCCGCAGACCATCAACGATCTGCTGGCAGGCCACCAATATAAAATCGACAGCGTCTGGTCAAGACTCAGCCGCGGGCTGGCCAAAGCCGCTTTCCAGCTGGCCTATATTGCGCTCGTTGGTTGTGGAACCTGCGCGCTGACGACCGCTTCGATATTGCTCGCCGTGACGACTGCTTAAGCGCTGCTGCAGCAAAAAGAGCCAGTCGCCAGCGGCGCTAGCCTGAAATCAGGTTATCGGCGCAGATAGACGATCTATTGCAGTGATAATGATGTCAAGAAGTTACCAATGCGTAAGTTCTCGAATTGTTGGTAGGCCTCCCGTGAGTCGAACACGGCACCAACGGATTATGAGTCCGCTGCTCTAACCAAGCATGAGCTAGAGGCCCAGAAACTGGGACGGTGACAAAGAACTCGCCACCAGCGCATCTGCACGAATGCAGCGAGCGAAGTGGCGAGAGCATATTGCCTTTAGTACAGGCCCGTCAAGCCCGCAGTGACAATCAGCTGTTGTTCTCGAGGAAGCTCTTGAGCTTGTCCGAGCGCGACGGGTGACGCAGCTTGCGCAGCGCCTTCGCCTCGATCTGACGAATCCGCTCACGCGTCACGTCGAACTGTTTACCCACTTCTTCCAGCGTGTGGTCGGTCGACATCTCGATGCCGAAGCGCATGCGCAGCACCTTGGCTTCGCGTGGCGTCAGCGAGTCGAGCACATCCTTGACCACGCCGCGCATCGAGGCGTGCAGCGCGGCGTCCGATGGCGCCAGCGTGTTGTTGTCCTCGATAAAATCGCCCAGATGCGAATCGTCGTCGTCACCGATCGGCGTTTCCATGGAAATCGGCTCTTTCGCGATTTTCATGATCTTGCGGATTTTATCTTCCGGCATTTCCATCTTGATCGCGAGCGTGGCCGGGTCTGGCTCGGCACCGGTCTCTTGCAGGATCTGGCGCGAAATCCGGTTCATCTTGTTGATCGTTTCGATCATGTGCACCGGAATACGGATCGTGCGCGCCTGGTCGGCGATCGAACGGGTGATGGCCTGGCGGATCCACCACGTCGCATACGTCGAGAATTTATAGCCGCGGCGGTACTCGAACTTGTCCACCGCCTTCATCAGGCCGATATTGCCTTCCTGGATCAGGTCGAGGAATTGCAGGCCGCGGTTGGTGTACTTCTTGGCGATCGAAATTACCAGGCGCAAGTTGGCCTCGGTCATTTCGCGCTTGGCCTTGCGCGCCTTCATTTCGCCGGCCGCCATCTGGCGGTTGATGTTGCGCAGGTCTGGCAGCGGCAGCACGACGCGCGCTTGCAGGTCGATCAGGCGTTGCTGCAGTTCCTTGATCGTCGGGATGTTGCGGCCCAGGATGGCGCTGTAGGCGTGGCCGGCATTGACTTCGCCGTCGACCCATTCCAGGTTGGTTTCGTTGCCCGGGAAGACCTTGATGAAGTGGGCGCGCGGCATGCCGCAGCGGTTCACGGCCACGTCGAGAATCTGCTTTTCGATGTGGCGCACTTCGTCGACCTGGCCGCGCAGCGTGTCACACAATTTCTCGACGACCTTGGCCGTGAAGCGAATGCCCAGCAGCTCGTTGGAGATCGCATCCTGCGCCTTGACGTAGGCTTTCGAGTTGTAGCCGTCCTTTTCGAACGCCTTGCGCATCTTGTCGAATTGCTGGGCGATCTCGGCGAACTTGCCAAGAGCGGTGACCTTCAAGGCTTCGAGTTGCTCGGCCGAGTAACCAGCGGCACCCGAGTTGCTTGGGGCCTCTTCTTCTTCCTCTTCGCCTTCTTCCTCTTCTTCTTCGTCCTCGTCGTCGTCCGACTCGCTGGCGGCGGGCGCGGCGACTTGCGGCGTGTCGTCTTCGCCTTCGTTATCGACCAGGCCGTCGACGATTTCGTCGATCTTGATTTCGTCGCTGTCGATCTTCGCGGCGGTGCCGATGATTTCGGCGATCGTCACCGGACAGGCCGAGATGGCCTGGATCATGTCCTTCAGGCCATCTTCGATACGCTTGGCGATCTCGATTTCGCCTTCGCGCGTGAGCAGCTCGACCGAACCCATCTCGCGCATATACATGCGAACCGGATCGGTGGTGCGGCCAAAATCGGAGTCGACCGTCGACAGCGCAGCTTCGGCAGCCGCTTCGGCTTCATCGTCGCTAGTGGCGTTCGGAACGTTGTCTGACAGCAGCAGCGTCTCGGCATCGGGCGCGTGCTCGTAGACAGCGATACCCATGTCGTTGAACGTGCCGATGATGCCTTCGATCGCTTCCGGATCGACGATATTCTCTGGCAGGTGGTCGTTGATCTCGGCGTAGGTGAGGAAGCCGCGCTCCTTGCCCGACTTGATCAGGGCCTTGAGCTTGCTGCGGCGCAGCTCGAGTTCTTCTTCGCTGGCCTCGGTGTCGGAAGAGAACGCATCCTTGAGCAGCGCTTTCTCCTTGGCCTTGCGGTCCTTGGCCTTGGCCTTGTCTGCGGCCTTGAGCTCGGCACGCTCGACCGCGTTCAGCGCCGCGATCTCGTCGTTTTCAGGGGTGAATTCTTTTGGCTTGCGACCGCGCCGTCCCGGCACCTTGACGGATGGCAGGACGTAGCCCGACGTGTCGATGGCGGCAAGCGTGGCCGCATCGGTCGTCTGGTTGACAGGCGCTGAGGTCGCTGTACGAACCTCGGCCTTGTCTTGCGAATTGTCAGCCTTGGCAGCGGACGTTCTCGTGGTCGCGGCAGCCACGTTGGTTTCGGGTTTCTTGGTTGGCACAGGCGCTTTCGATGTCACAACGACGAACTTTACGATGGTTAAAAATAAAGTTTTGTTACCTTCATCATCCTGCAGGCACAAATCCATGGCCTCGCTAACTGAAACACCACGCACGCAATTGAACCAAAAAGGGTTTCAACAGTTGCAATAGTTAGCGTTTTATTATAGCACGCACCCTTTCTTTTTCCAGTCATGAACGCCTGGGCTTCCGGGGAGGAAACCGGCGTTCATCGGGGCGCCATCGCCGCAGTGGCTTCTCGTTCAAGAAGGTCCAGCTGGGCAGTAATCTCGCGGTAGCGAGTACTGACCTGATCTGGGGTCAAGCCGGCAGAAAACAACTGGTTCAGTTCTTCTCTTAATGAATCCATCTTGATCTGGCGCACAGCACTGAGCAACACAATGCGGTCGCCATCAACTTCGTTTTCGGGCTCGGCGGCGATTTCTGCGATCATGCCGTCGTACTCATTCGTTACTTCATGCAACTGTTGTGACAGGGCAGCAAAAGTACCATGGGGACCCAGCGCCTGGGCAGTCTCGATCAGGTGCCGCAGCCGGTCTGCGCCCTCCTCGCCGAAATAATCGAAGGCGCCGAGCGCGGCGTCGTCCAGTTCCAGCGCCAGGTGCGGATGCGCGACCAGGATGCGCAGCATCTTGCGCTCCAGGCCCACGGGCTCGGGCCGGCCCTGGCGCGGCGGCGCGCGGCGCGCGGTCGCTACCGGCTTGGACAACTCGAACAGGCTTTCGATCTCCGCCGGCGTCGATTGGGTCATGCTGGCCAGGCCGCGCACGATTTGCAGGCGCAGGCTCGACGGCGTCATCGACTGCAGCAGCGGCTTGGCGTCGAACTGCGACTTGGCGCGGCCCTCGGGCGTATCGAGATCGTGTTCTTGCGTCACTTCGCGCAGCAAAAATTGCGACAGCGGCATGGCGTCGGCGATTTCTTGCTCGAAGGCATCTGCACCGCGCTCGCGCACGAAGCTGTCCGGGTCGTGTTCTTGCGGCAAGAACAGGAACTTGATGGTCTTGTTGTCGCTCACTTGCGGAAGGCACGCTTCCAGCGCGCGGCGCGCGGCCTTGCGGCCGGCCTTGTCGCCATCGAAGCTGAAGATCACATCGTCGGTCTGGCGCAGCAGCTTTTGCACGTGGGTACTGGTGCAGGCGGTGCCAAGGGTAGCCACCGCTTGCGGGAAGCCAAGCTGGGCCAGCGCGACGACGTCCATATAGCCTTCGGTCACCAGAACATAGCCGGCGTCGCGGATCGCCTGGCGCGCCTCGAACAGGCCGTATAGTTCCAGGCCTTTCTGGAACAGCGGCGTTTCAGGCGAGTTCAGGTATTTCGGTTCGCCGCCGTCGAGCACGCGGCCGCCAAAGCCGATCACCTGACCTTTGGTGTTGCGAATCGGGAACATCACGCGCTCGCGGAAGCGGTCGTAGCGGCGCTGGTGGTTGCCTTCTTCATCGACCTTGTCGATGACCAGGCCCGACTCGACCAGCACCTGGGCATCGTAGTCGGGGAAGATCGACTGCAAGCTGTTCCAGCCGGGCGGCGCATATCCCATGCCGAAACGGGCGGCCACTTCACCGGTCAGGCCGCGATTCTTCAGGTAGGCGATGGCGGTCGGCGCCTCGCGCAACTGGGCGCGGTAGAACGTGCACGCTTGCGTGAGCGCATCGGTCAGCGCCAGCGACTGCGCCTGCTGGGCGGCGCGCTGTGCTGGCGGGATCTTGTCATCGACGTCGGGCACGATCATGCCGACGTTCTGGGCCAGATCTTTCACCGCATCGACGAAGCCCATGCCCGAGTATTCGATCAAAAAGCCGATCGACGTGCCGTGCGCGCCACAGCCGAAGCAGTGATAGAACTGCTTGGTCGGGCTGACCGTGAAGCTGGGGGATTTTTCGTTGTGAAATGGGCACAGGCCCATGAAGTTCGCCCCGCCCTTCTTGAGCTGGACGTAACGGCCCACGATATCGACAATGTCGACCCGGTTGAGCAAATCGGTGATGAAGGTTTGCGGAATCACTTGAGGTTACACAGTGTTTGTCTAGGGCCAGACTATACCGCAGCGCCTGCTGCAAATTGATATGCAACAAGTTGCAAAGTTTGGAGGCGGTAGAAGCATGCGGGCCACCCGACCGCGATTTCCAGCTGCCAGATGCACGTCGTTCCCGCGGAGGCGGGAACCCAAGTTCGATGCGCAGCTGATACAAATTTCTGCGCGGCTGCGCTTGCGACCTTGGATTCCCGCCTTCGCGGGAATGACGTTTTTACGCTAACTCATTTAGCGAACAACAACTTACGCGCCGGCCAGAGCTTTCTTGACCAGGCTGGATACCACGGTCATGTCGGCGCGACCAGCCAGTTTCGGCTTGAGCACGCCCATCAGCTTGCCCATGTCTTGCGGGCCGGTGGCGCCGGTTGCGGCCACGGCAGCGGCGACTTCGGCGGCGATTTCTTCGTCCGACAGGCCTGCTGGCATATAGGCCGACAGGATGACCATCTCGGCCTTCTCGATGTCGGCCAGGTCGGCGCGGCCGCCGGCTTCGAATTGGGTGATCGAATCCTTGCGCTGCTTGATCATTTTTTCGATCACGGCCAGCACTTGCGTATCGTCCAGCTGGGTCTGCTCGTCGAGTTCCTTGCGCTTGACTTCCGAAATGATCAGCCGCACAGCGGCCAGGCGGCCGGTGTCCTTGGCGCGCATGGCGTTTTTCATGTCTTCGGTCAGTTGTTCTTTCAAGCTCATGGGATCTCCGTTTTCAAAAGGGTTAAACGACAAAACCCGCTGCGGCGAAACCGAAGCGGGTTTGCGGACTTCAGCGACTCGCCGGGACTGGCAATGCCGTCACCGGGTCTTGGCCGTCTGAACTGTCTTAGTACAGTTTCTTCGGCAGTTGCTGGCTGCGGATGCGCTTGTAGTGACGCTTCACTGCTGCTGCCAGCTTGCGCTTGCGTTCTGCGGTCGGTTTTTCGTAGAACTCGCGTGCGCGCAGTTCCGTCAACAGACCGGTCTTTTCGATGGTGCGTTTGAAGCGACGCATGGCGACTTCGAACGGCTCGTTTTCTTTAAGGCGGATAGTGGTCATGTAAAAATCAAACCGTTGGATTTAGGGAAGAACGAAATTCTAGCATCGTTTGCGGTCCAGTGGAAGCTTTAATCACGAAGTGGTGTGTTCAAACGTCACGGTTTTGCCAATGCCAACCCGGCCGCAACACCCGATGCCCAGGCCCACTGGAAGTTGTAACCGCCGAGCCAGCCGGTCACGTCGACCGTCTCGCCGATGAAGTACAAGCCCGGCACATTGTTGACCATCATCGTCTGTTGCGACAGGCCCCTGGTGTCAACACCGCCCAGCGTGACCTCGGCCTTGCGGTAGCCTTCCGAGCCGGTCGGGACGATGGCCCAGCGGTTGATGGCGTCGCCCAGCAGGCGCAATCTGGCGTCGGCCATGTCCGCCAGGCGCGCGCTCCCATCGAAACCATTAGCTGCGAGCAGGCCTTCAGCCAGGCGCGTCGGCAGCCACCCTGCCAGCACATTGCCCAGTTGTTTCTTCTCGGTTTTTTTCAGGCCGATCAGCGTATCGGCCACATCCATTTCGGGCAACAGGTTCAGGACGATCGGCGTGCCGGGCTGCCAGTAGCTGGAAATCTGCAGGATCGCCGGGCCCGACAGGCCGCGGTGCGTGAACAACAAATCTTCGCGGAAGTGGCCTCGCAGAGAACCCTTGCCTTTACCGCTGCCGGTAGTAACTTCCACCTCGAGCGCGATGCCGGCCAATGGCACGAACGGCTCCCAGCTCGGGCCGTCAAACGTCAACGGCACCAGGCCGGGACGGGTCTCGATGAGTTTCAGGTCAAATTGCGTGGCGATGCGATAGCCGAGATCGGTCGCGCCGATCTTCGGGATTGACAGCCCGCCGGTGGCGACCACGACACTACCAACCAGCAGCTCGCCGGCATCGGTATCGATGGCAAAGCCAGCATCGACCCTTTCCACGCCCGCCACCTTGCACGGCATGCGCCATTCGACGCCGCCCAAATCACACTCGGCGCGCAGCATGGCGATGATCTGCTCGGCAGAATCGTTGCAGAACAATTGGCCGCGGTGCTTTTCGTGGTGCGCGATCCGGTATTTCTTGACGAGCGCCAGGAAGTCTTGCGCCGTGTAGCGCGACAGCGCGCTGCGGCAGAAATGGGGATTGTTCGACAGGTAATGCTGCGGCCCGGCATTCACGTTCGTGAAGTTGCAGCGTCCGCCGCCCGAGATGCGGATTTTCTCGGCCAGCTTGGCCGCGTGATCGATCAGCACCACGCGCTTGCCGCCCTGCGCCGCCACGGCCGCGCACATCATCCCGGCCGCGCCCGCGCCGATTACCGCCACATCGAATTGATTTGCCATGCCTGCCACCGTTTTGCTCAACCCGACATTGTATGTCAGTGAAGCAGCGGCGAACAGCTACCCGGCCGGCAGGCTGCGCGCGCGGATCTTGCGCGACACTTCCACGCAGTACGCCACCTGCGTGGCGATCGACGGCGGCACCGGCACCTCGCCACGCAGCGCGGCGCCGATCCAGGCGGCGGTGGTGGCCGCATCGCGCCCGTCCGGCACGATCGACAGATCGTCGGTCGGCGCGTCGCGCTCGACCAGCAGCGCGCGCTGGCCGGCGTGGCACCAGTCGATCCGCTGGGCGCGGTGCGGATGCGCCACGGTTTCGCCCTCGGTGCCGCGCATCAGGAAGGCGTCGCCCTGCGTGGCGCTGTCGACGCCTTCGAAGTAGCCGCCCAGCGTTTCCAGGTATTCGGGATGCGTGTACGACACCAGGCGCAGCGCCGGGCCGTCAAATGGCTGCAGGATCTTGACCAGGGTGTGGGTCGAATTGCGCACGCCCAGCACGCGGCGCAGCGCCAGCATGCGCGCCAATTCTGGCGCCAGGTGCTCGATCGGCATGAAGGCCACGCGGCCATGGACAAACGCATTGTGCGCCTCGGCGCCGGTGGTCACGATTTCCACGCCGAGCGCGTGCAGGATTTCGGCCGTGGTGACGCGCCCCGGATCGCTGCTCACGCCGTGCACCAGTACCGGCACGCCCTCGCGCGCCAGCAACAGCGCCAGCAGCGGCGTGAGATTGGCCAGCTTGCGCGCGCCGTTGTAGGTGGGGATCGACACCGGCGCGAATTCGCCGCGCGGCGCCGGCAATGGCGTGAACGCCGCGCTCGCCGCGTCCATGAAGCCGGCCAGTTCGTCCACCGACTCGCCCTTGATGCGCATGGCGAGCAGGATCGCGCCCAGTTCGAGGTCGGACACGCGGCCCTCGAGGATGGCTGCGTACAGCCGGTGCGCGTCGTCGCGCGACATGCTGCGCGCCCCTTTCACGCCGCGGCCGATTTCCTTGATGAAGGGGGCTGCGACAAAGCGTTCGATATCGGTAGTCATGGCAAAAGGATACACGGGAACGTGGTAGATCGGCAGCACGCACGGGTGACGCCGTGCCGACCAATGCCCTCATTTGGTGCTTGCCATGTGCACATACAGCAATTTCCGACTACACTGATCCATCCCCAAGAAGAAATGTAGATTGCAACATGAACAGTACGCCTCAAATCGAAAATACCAACGTCAGCTCGTTCGCCCGCATGCCAACACCGGTCGAGCTCCACGCGACCCTGCCGCTGAACGACCGCGCCTATGCCACCGTGATGGCAGGCCGCGAAACGCTGCGCAATATCCTGGATCGCAGCGATAAACGCCTGTTTGTCGTCGTCGGCCCGTGCTCGATCCATGATCCCGAAGCCGGCCTGGACTATGCGCGCCGGCTCAAGGCGCTGCAGGATGAGGTCAGCGAGACGATGGTGCTGGTGATGCGCGTGTATTTCGAAAAGCCACGCACGACCACCGGCTGGAAGGGCTATATCAATGACCCGTTCATGGACGATTCGTTCCGCGTCGACGTTGGCATGGAGCGCGCGCGCAAGTTCTTGCTGGATGTCTGTGAAATCGGTTTGCCGACCGCGACCGAAGCGCTGGATCCGATCTCGCCGCAATACCTGGGCGACCTGATCGCCTGGACCGCCATCGGTGCGCGCACGACAGAGTCGCAGACGCACCGCGAAATGTCGTCCGGCCTGTCCACGCCGGTGGGCTTCAAGAACGGCACCGATGGCGACGTGAGCATCGCGATCAACGCGGTGCTGTCGTCGTCCAACCCGCATGCGTTCCTGGGCATCAATGGCCAGGGCTCGGTCTCGATCGTGCGCACCAGCGGCAACGCCTACGGCCACGTCGTGCTGCGCGGCGGCGGCGGCCGGCCGAACTACGATTCGGTGTCGGTGGCCATTGCCGAACAGGCGCTGACCAAGGCCAAGTTGCCGGCCAACCTGGTCGTCGATTGCTCGCACGCGAACAGCTACAAGAAGCCGGAACTGCAACCGCTGGTGATGTCCGACGTGATCCAGCAGATCCGCCATGGCAACAAGTCGCTGGTCGGCGTGATGATCGAGTCGAACATCGTCAGCGGCAGCCAGGCGATCCCGAGCGACCTGTCGCAGCTGACGTATGGCTGCTCGGTGACCGATGGCTGCATCGGCTGGGAAGAGACGGCAACGATGCTGCGTGAAGCGCACAAGGAATTGTTGCAGCGTCCTTGATTGCCATGACGTCTTGATGCACGTACGGTCGGCGCAGCCCGCGACCGTACGGTAGAATGCCCGGTTCCGCTCAATCTCCCCTGCTCCCACATGATCGTTCTCGGCGTCGAATCCTCCTGCGATGAAACTGGCTTTGCTCTGTATGACACCGAGCGCGGCCTGCTGTCCCACGCCCTGCATTCGCAGGTGGCGATGCACGAAGAATATGGCGGCGTGGTGCCTGAACTCGCGTCGCGCGACCATATCCGGCGCGCCATTCCGTTACTGGACGAGGTGCTCAAGCGCGCCGGCATTCCGGCCTCGACCATCGACGCGATCGCCTACACGCAAGGCCCGGGCCTGGCCGGCGCGCTGCTGGTCGGCTCGTCGGTGGCGTGCAGCCTGGCGCTGGCGCTCGACAAGCCGGTGCTTGGCGTGCACCACCTCGAGGGGCACCTGCTCTCGCCGCTGCTCGCAAGCGAACGCCCGGATTTTCCGTTCATCGCCCTGCTGGTGTCGGGCGGGCACACGCAACTGATGCGCGTCGATGGCGTGGGCAGCTATACGCTCCTGGGCGAGACGCTGGACGATGCCGCCGGCGAGGCGTTCGACAAGTCGGCCAAGCTGCTGGGCCTCGGTTATCCGGGTGGCCCGGCCATCTCGCAGCTGGCCGAGCGTGGCGACCCGGCGG
Source organism: Massilia aurea (assembly GCF_040790145.1). Lineage (GTDB taxonomy): Bacteria > Pseudomonadota > Gammaproteobacteria > Burkholderiales > Burkholderiaceae_D > Telluria > Telluria aurea_C. Next base: position 1,578 of record NZ_JBFMMP010000008.1, on the reverse strand, counting down.
CCTACAAATTGCCGCGACCGATGTTGCACAGCAAGGACTTCAATTTCAGCTTCTCGGGCCTGAAAACGGCGGTGCTTACCGTGGTCAAGAACCACGACGAAAAAGTGATCGCGAATATTCCCGAGCAGGACAAGGCGAATATCGCGCGCGGCTTTGTCGATGCGATTGTCGACGTGCTCACCGCCAAGTGCGTCAGCGCCATGAAGCACACCGGCTTGACCCGCCTGGTGATTGCTGGCGGCGTTGGCGCCAACAAGCAATTGCGCGCGTCGCTCAATGCGGCGGCGGCGAAACGCAAGTTCAAGGTCTATTATCCGGAACTGGAATTCTGCACCGACAATGGCGCGATGATCGCCTTTGCCGGCGCCATGCGTCTGGAGCGCAATCCTGCGCTGGCGCAGCGCGATTATGCGTTCAATGTGCGCCCGCGCTGGCCGCTGGATGAGCTTGAAGCGGCCTGAACACAGCGAGAAAACACGAGCAAAAGCCTGCCGCCGCCATTGAACTTGCCTGTCTGACACCGATCCTACGGTGTGACCGTTGCCCGTCAAACGGTGGCAATATCCGTCGATCAAGATTTACGGAGGTGAACAATGCGCGTAGTAAGCTGGAATATACATTGGGGATGTGGCAAGGACGGTCGGATCCGCATTCACGCGATGATCGACGTACTGCGCCGGTTGAACCCTGATGTGATTTGCCTGCAAGAGGTGGCTGCCAATCACCCCGAGCTCGAAGGCAGCGCCAGCGCCAACCAGTTCAAGCAACTCGCCGGCGCCTTTGGCGGCTACCACGCGATGGAGCACGCACCGAGCGAGATTTACCAGAACAATGTACCGCGCCTGTTCGGCAACCTGATCCTGTCCAAGTACCGCATCTCGCAAGTGCACCGCCACGTGCTGCCGTGGCCGGCTGATCCCGATGCGGCCGGCATGCCGCGCGGCCTGCTCGAAACTGTTGTCGAAGCGCCTGGCGGCAAGCTGCGCCTGCTCACCACGCATCTCGAATATTATTCACCCCTTCAGCGCATGGCGCAGGTCAACCGTATCCGCGAACTGCATGCCGAGGCCAGTGCCAGAGCCCTGCTGTTCCAGCCCGATCCGAACCTGGATGCGCCGTTCCAGCTCGGCTTTCGGCCCGGCTCGGCGATCCTGTGCGGCGATTTCAATTTCGCGCCCGATGCGCCCGATTACGCAGCCCTGCTGGCTCCGCCGGAAGGCAGCGCACTGGCGCTGGTCGACGCCTGGCAAGTGGTGCATGGCGACCGCGCGCGCGCGCCGACCACCGGGCTGCACGGTTACCCGTGGCCCGAGCGGCCTGAGTGCTACGACTATTTCTTTGTCACCGACGATCTGGCACCGCGCCTGACGGCGCTTGATGTGCTGTCAGAAACGGCGGCGTCGGACCACCAGCCGGTGGTGTTGGATCTGACATAAATACCTGCCTCGTCTTCGCGCCGAGTGATCTTGGCGCCAACCATCGCCGCGTCGGCGGCATAGCCGCCAACCCTTGTATCTTGTTCTCATTGGTGGTTAGCTACTACCAATTGAGGTGAAGACCAGCTTGTGCCAACCCTTA
>NZ_JBFMMP010000007.1:0-231919 GCF_040790145.1 Massilia aurea | reverse complement strand
GACAGGCCGAGATCAAAAATCAGGGATGTCTATTCTGATGCGACAGTCAACAAGATTATTCCGGACAGCAGTGCGCGAAGGCGGGGATGACGGCTTTTAGGCTAACTGAACAGCATTACCACCGAGTGGCGGGCTGCTTGCGTACGCGTCGACCGGCGTGACAATCAGGTCGTGAGCGGCTTGTAGCGGATGCGCTTCGGCTTGGCGCCTTCTTCACCCAGACGCTTTTTCTTGTCGGCTTCGTATTCCTGGTAGTTACCGTCAAAGAAAGTCACTTGCGAATCGCCCTCGAAGGCCAGGATGTGGGTCGCGATGCGATCCAGGAACCAGCGATCGTGGGAAATCACCATTACGCTACCGGCGAATTCGAGCAGTGCGTCTTCGAGCGCGCGCAGGGTTTCGACGTCCAGATCGTTCGACGGTTCATCGAGCAGCAACACGTTACCGCCTTGCAGCAGCGTCTTGGCCAGGTGCAGTCGGCCGCGCTCACCACCGGACAGGTTGCCGACGATCTTTTGCTGATCCGAGCCCTTGAAGTTGAAGCGGCCCAGGTAAGCACGCGACGGCATCTCGAAGCGGCCGACGCTGAGCATGTCGGCGCCGCCCGAGACGTCCTCGAACACGGTCTTGGCGTTGGCCAGTTCGTCGCGGTGCTGGTCGACGATCGACACACGCGCGGTCTGGCCGATCTTGACCTCGCCGCTGTCCGGCTGTTCTTTGCCGGTGATCATCTTGAACAGCGTCGATTTACCGGCGCCGTTCGGGCCGATGATGCCGACGATCGCGCCAGGCGGCACGGTGAACGACAGGTTGTCGATCAAGAGACGGTCGCCAAAGGCTTTCGAGACGTTCTTGAATTCGATGACCTCATTACCCAGGCGCTCGGCCACGGGAATGAAGATCTCTTGCGTCTCGTTGCGCTGCTGGTATTCGTACTCGGACAGTTCGTTGAAGCGCGCCAGGCGGGCTTTCGACTTGGCCTGGCGTGCCTTTGGATTCTGGCGCGACCATTCGAGTTCCTTGGCCAGCGCTTTCTGACGGGCCGATTCGGTCGATTCTTCTTGCTTCAGGCGTGCCTGTTTCTGGTCGAGCCACGACGAATAATTGCCTTTCCATGGAATCCCGCTGCCGCGGTCCAGTTCAAGGATCCATTCGGCCGCATTGTCGAGGAAATAGCGATCGTGGGTGATGCCGACCACGGTGCCCGGGAAGCGCAGCAGGAATTGCTCGAGCCACTCGACCGATTCAGCATCCAGGTGGTTGGTCGGTTCGTCGAGCAGCAGCATGTCGGGTTTGGAGAGCAGCAGCTTGCACAGCGCCACGCGGCGCTTTTCACCGCCCGACAGCACGGCGATTTTCGCATCCCATGGCGGCAGGCGCAGCGCGTCGGCGGCCATTTCCAGTTGCAGGTTCAGGTTGCCGCCGTCGGACGACGAAATGATCGCTTCCAGGCGTTCCTGCTCCTTGGCCAGCGCATCGAAATCGGCATCTTCTTCGGCGTATGCGGCATACACGGCTTCGAGCTTGGCTTGCGCTTCGAACGCTTCGCCCAAGCCAGATTCAACCTCTTGGCGCACGGTTTTTTCAGGGTCGAGCTGCGGCTCTTGTGGCAGGTAGCCAATGTTCAGGCCCGGCATCGGGCGCGCTTCGCCCTGGATGTCGGTGTCGATGCCGGCCATGATTTTCAGCAGGGTCGATTTGCCCGAGCCGTTCAGGCCCAGCACGCCGATCTTGGCGCCCGGGAAGAAGGACAGCGAGATGTCCTTCAGAATCTGGCGTTTCGGTGGGACGATTTTGCCCACGCGGTTCATGGTATAGACGTAATTGGCCATGCTTGTACTCTGGTGTTGTTCGAGGTGCACAGGATACGCCAGAACCCGCGCCCGACACAGGATTTCTTGCCAAGTTTGCCCGGGATGCCTCCCTTCAAGCCTTGGCGACAACCGGCTGCCGGCGCAGCAATCCTTCGCCGGCGAACAGCGCCAGCGCGGACCAGATCAGCGCGAAGCCGACCAGGCGATCGGCGCTGAACGCTTCCTTGAACAGCCACACGCCGAGCAGGAATTGCAGGGTCGGCGACAGGTATTGCAAGAGCCCCAGGATCGACAACGGGATCTTGCGCGCGCCGGTGGCAAACAGCAGCAGGGGAATGGCCGTGAGCGGGCCGGCCATGATCAACAGCCAGCGCGTGGTGTCCGATGCCGTGTTGATGAACACGTTCTGGCCCTGCACCGTCAGCCAGAGTACGTAGCCGGCCGCCAGCGGAAACAGCACGATGGTCTCGAACGACAGGCCCTCGAGCGGGCCGAGCGCGGCGGTCTTGCGCAGCAAGCCGTAACCGCCGAACGACAGCGCCAGGAACAGCGCGATCCACGGCACGGTGCCCGCTTGCCAGGTCAACCAGGCCACGCCCATCGCGGCCACGCCGATGGCAGCCCACTGCAGCGGGCGCATGCGTTCTTTCAGGATCAGATAACCCAGCACGATGTTCACCAAAGGATTGATGAAGTAGCCGAGACTCGCTTCGATCACGTGGTGGTTCATCACCGACCAGATATACACGAGCCAATTGGCGCTGAGCAGCAGGGCGGACAATACAAAACTGAAGAACACGCGCGGCTGGCGCACGATGGCGAGCCATTTCCAGTCGCGCCGCAACAAAAGCAGGATCAACAGAAAGGCAAGCGACCACAGCATGCGGTGCGCCAGGATCTGCAACGGCGGTACCTCCCCCAGGGCATGGAAATAAATGGGGAACAAGCCCCAGCAGAAAAAGGCCAGGGCCGCGTAAATGATGCCGGAACGCATGGGAAGGAGGGGCGAGGTTGCAGGGAAGACATTATCACTGAAACTGTAAAGACCTGCTGAAGCGCCCCCGGTTTTGCACAGGTGTATGATGCACAACGAAATCTTCTTGCATTGCCGAACACTTCAATTTATGGTGCGCCGCACCTATTCAACAGCGATGGTGGACTCTTGACCTCAGATAACAAGAAAAGCAGCTTGGCGGCCCTGACCCTGGCCGCGGTCGGGATCGTCTACGGCGACATTGGCACCAGCCCGCTGTACACGCTGCGCGCAGTGTTCGACGAAGACCATGGCCTGCCGCTCAATACACCGAATATCCTCGGCATCATTTCACTGATTTTCTGGGCCCTGACGATGATCGTCTCGCTCAAGTACGTGATCCTCGTGCTGCGCGCGCACAACCGTGGCGAGGGCGGCATCATGGCCCTGATGGCGCTGGCCACCAGTTCGATTCCGCGCACCTCGAAATGGAGTTTCCCGCTGCTGGCCATCGGCGTCATCGGCGCCACCATGTTTTATGGCGACAGCGTGATCACGCCGGCCATTTCGGTGCTCGGCGCGATCGAGGGCATCGAGGTCGCCGCGCCCGGCATGTCGCACTACGTCGTTCCGCTGGCGGTGATCGTGCTGGTGGGCCTGTACAGCGTGCAGCGCCATGGCACGGCCGGCATCGGGCGCTTCTTCGGCCCGGTGATGGCGGTCTGGTTCCTGGTACTGGCCGCGATGGGGATCGTCAATATCATCGAAGCACCGGTGATCCTCAATGCGCTCAATCCATGGCATGCGCTGCACTTCATGCTGGAAAATAAAATGCTGGCTTTCATCGCTCTGGGCGCGGTGGTGCTGGCGATTACCGGCGCCGAGGCGCTGTACGCCGACATGGGCCACTTCGGCGCCAAGCCGATCCGCTGGGCCTGGTTCCTGATCGCCTATCCGGCGCTGACCCTGAACTACCTGGGCCAGGGCGGCCTGCTGATCGTGCAGCCGGAAGCGGTCGAGAATCCTTTCTACCACCAGCTCGGCACCTGGAGCGTCATCCCGCTGGTGATCCTGTCGACCATGGCGGCCGTGATCGCCTCGCAGGCGACAATCTCGGGCACCTATTCGATGACCAAGCAAGCCATTGCACTGGGCCTGTTGCCACGCATGCGCATCATGCACACGTCGGAAAGCGAGATCGGCCAGATCTACATCCCGGCCGTCAACTGGCTGCAGCTGGCCGTCGTGCTGGTGGCCGTGATCGGCTTCGGTTCGTCGGACGAACTGGCTGGCGCCTACGGCATCGCGGTCACGGCAACCATGATGGCCACGACGATCCTGACGTTCTTCGTCACGCGCTACCGCTGGCATCTGCCGCTGTGGATGTGCCTGATTGCGACCGGCTTCTTCCTGGTGATCGACGTCATGCTGTTCGCCGCCACCACCACCAAACTGTTCCACGGCGGCTGGTTCCCGCTGCTGATGGGCGGCGTGCTGCTGACCCTGATGCTGACCTGGAAGCGCGGCCGCGAGCTGGTGTTCGAGAACCTGCAAAAGCATGCCATTCCGCTGGAAGCGTTCATGGAGTCGCTGTTCGTGGCGCCGCCCACGCGCGTGCCGGGCACCGCGATCTTCCTGCGCGGCGAAAGCGATGGCGTGCCGCACGCGATGCTGCACAACCTGTCGCACAACAAGGTGCTGCACGAGCGCGTCGTGTTCCTCACGGTGCACATGCGCGAAGAGCCGTGGGTGCCGACGGAAGATCAGATCGACATTGTCGACCTGGGCCACAACTGCTACCAGCTCAATATCCATTACGGCTTCAAGGACGAGGCCGATATTCCGGACATCATGCAGCGCAGCGCCGCACTGGGGCTGGAATTCGAGATGATGGAAACGTCGTTCTTCATCGCGCGCCAGACCGTGATCTCGGCCCCGGGCGGCGGCATGGCGCCGTGGCGCGAGCACCTGTACGTGACAATGTCGCGCAACGCCCGCAGCGCGGCCGACTATTACCAGATCCGGACCAACCGGGTGATCGAGCTGGGCACGCAAATCGAAATCTAAGGTGAGGGAATTTGCCCGACTACAATTTTTAGACAAAATCCGGACAGTTTCATGTGGCTGATTCGATAAGGTACGAGCTTTCGTTGTACACACTTCGTGTGCCTTTTTTCGAGTCAAGGATTCCCATGATGAAGCTCCCCCTGATCGCCGCCTTTGCGGCCATGCTCGCCCTCAGCGCCTGCGGCGGCGGCAGCGACGATTCACCCGCCCTGCCGGCCGTGAGCAGCCCGGCGGCCCTGACCAGGACCGACAACGTGGTTGGCACCGGCGCCGAAGCCGTCGCCGGCAAGACCGCCACGGTGGCCTATACGCTGTGGCTGTACAGCTCGACCGCAAGCGATTTCAAGGGCACGCGTCAGGAATCCGGCGAATTTGCCTTCACCCTCGGCAGTCGCGAGACCATCACCGGCTTCGACCAGGGCGTGACGGGCATGAAGGTCGGTGGCAAGCGCACGATCCTGATCCCGTCGGCACTGGGCTACGGCTCCGCCGGCCGCGGTCCGATCCCGCCGAATTCGGGCCTGGTATTCGAAGTGACCCTGAACAAGGTCGGATAAGCCCGCACGGCAGTGCGCGGGAACAGACCGGAGCCTGGCTCCGGTTTTTTTTCGTCGGTTCGCCCGGTCCGGGCCGTCGTCCATGTGGTATTCAGGCCAGATGCGGCGCGCACGGCTGATCTGGCGCACGGATCGGCGCCTGCCCATCGGCGATGCTCGGGACTTTTTCTCCCCGGGCCCACCATGCCGCATTTCTTGCCTGTCCTCGGCGCGTTACCGTTTCTCATCCTGACCTCGTCCAGCGCCGCCATGCCCGCGCCCGCCGTGGCCGATCCTGTCTGCATCGTTGCCATGGCCCGCCATGCAGCGGGACATGAACCGCCCGCATGGCTGCTGCTGGCCAGTGCGGTCGTCCTGCTGGTCGCTGGCCGTGTGGCGGCATCCTGACACCCACGCGCAACTCTGCGCTGGCGCAGAACAGCCACAGGTCATCTACGACATCGTTGAGTTTTCCGGGTACCCGCAAAGGATGGTTCATGTTCCTCCGCAAACTTTTCTTGAATAACTTGCTGCTGCTACTTATGTTGGCGCTGCCGCTGGCAGCACTGGCCACGCCGCAGTACCGCATGACGCTGCTGCCGCAAGACTTCAATGCGTCCCGGCTCAACGGCGCCGGGCAGGTGGTCGGCACGGCCCATGGCGGCGCCGCGATCTGGTCGCCGGCAAGCACCACCTATCTTGCGTCCGTGCTGCCCGGCAGCGAAGGCCTCGCGCTCAACAACAATGGCGCGGTCGTGGGCCTGCAGGGTTTCAGCGCCTTTGTCTACGCCAATGGCGCCGTCACGACCCTGAGTAGCGCATTCGACACCTGGGCCACCGCCATCAACGACGCCGGCCAGGTCGCCGGTTTCGCCAACTACAGCTTCGGCAGCATTCGCGCCTTTGTCTACGCCGCCGGCACCATCACCGAGCTGGGCAGCTTTGGCGGGTCGATCAGCGTGGCCAACGCCATCAATGCCGGCGGCCAGGTGGCAGGCTTTGCCACCCGGCCGTTCAGTGGCGGCGCCGACGACTGGCCCGATCCCGAACGCTACGCATCGGTGTACCGCGACGGCAGCCAGCACGATCTCGGCTCGCTCGGCGGGCGCATCAGCGAAGCGAACGACATCAACGACGCCGGCGTCGTCGCCGGCTGGTCGCGCCTAAGCGAGGGGATCGATGAACGGCCGTTCCTGTTCGCACCAGACCAGGAGCGCATGACCGATCTCGGCACGCTGGGCGGCGTCGTCGGGCGCGCCAATGCGCTCAACAGCGCCGGGCGCGTGGTGGGCTTGTCCGATATCGGCGGCAGTGACGGCTTCGATTACCACGCGTTCGTGTACGAAGCCGGCGCGATGCGCGACCTGAACGCGCTCGTGACGGGGCAGGGCGATTGGGAGTTCGTCACGGCCATCGACATCAACGATGCGGGCCAGATCCTGGCCGAAGCCTGTCGCAGCGGGCTGGACGACTGCCGCGCGGTGCGGCTCGACATCATCGCGTCGGTGCCCGAACCGGGCGCGTGGGCAATGCTGGCGACGGGTCTGCTGATGCTGGCGTGGCGCGCGCGCGGACGCATGCGACCGATCGGGCGGGCGCCGTTGCCTGCCGCATTGGCGAGCATGCTGGCGGTGCTGCTGACGGCGCCGCTGGCCACGTCGGTCAGCGCCGCGCCGCTGGGCCCAACGGCACGTTTCCGGGTCACCTTCGTTCCCGCCGGCTTTACTGCTTACGCCATCAACAACCGTGGCCACGTGGCGGGTACCAACGGCGCCGCCGCCGTGTGGGACGGCGCAACCGTGCGCGACTACGGCGCGCTGGCGCCGGGCTCGTTCGCCCAGGCCATCAACAACGGGGGCCAGCTGGCCGGCGGCTACGAGGATTCCGCGGTGGTGTTCTCGGCCGCAGGGCTGCGCAACGTCGAACGCCGCACCTTGTTTGCCAGCAGCTATGCCATCGGTCTGAATGACAGCGGCGCCGTGATCGGCAATGCTTACTGGGGCGCAGGCGAGCGCGTGCGTGGCTTCGTCGTCGCCAGGGGCGTCACGCGCCCCATCCCCAGCCTCGGCGGCGACTTCAGCTTTGCATTGGCGATCAACCGCCATTGCCAGGTGACCGGCAATGCGGCGGTGACATCGGATTCGGCCGATGCCGCGTACCGCGCCTTCATCTTTCGCGACGGGACCTTGCTCGACCTGGGCACGCTGGGCGGGCGCGACAGTGCCGGCAACGACATCAACGATGCCGGCCAGGTGGCGGGCTATGGCACCACGGCCGAAGTGGACGAGAACGGCAATTCGCCCACGGCCCCATTCCTGTACACGAACGGCGCCATGCGCAACCTGGGTTCGTTGGGCGGCAACTACGGCATGGCCAACGGCCTGAACAACCTCGGTGCGGTGGTGGGGCAGTCGTATCGCGATCGTGAATTTCTCGAGCCGCGCGCCTTCCTGTACGAAGGCGGCGCGCTGCGCGATTTGAACACGCTGAGCAGCATGCCGGCAGGCTGGGTGCTCACGACCGCGCTCGACATCAACGATGCGCGCCAGATCCTGGCGCTGGCCTGCAGCGTGGATGCGTGCCAGCACGTGCGCCTCGATCCGCCGGCGCCATAGAGCACGGTGGCACGGCGGCGCGGCGGTGCGGTCAGCGTGCTCAGCGCAGCATGTCGATGTGCATGATGCCGTCTTCGTCGTACGGCGCCGAGACGGTCTCGAAGCCGAAGCTCGCATAGAAGCGCTCCAGGTATTGCTGGGCGCCGATGCGGATGCGATGGCCCGGATGCAGCGCTTCGGCGTGGGCGATGCCCTGCTCGAGGAGCGCGCGGCCGGCGCCGGTGCCGCGCGCGGCGGGCGTGGTGATGACGCGGCCGATCGACATCTCGTCGTACTTCGCGCCCGGCGCCAGCACGCGCAGGTAGGCGGCCAGCTGGCGCTTGCCATCGCCGTTGCCGTCGCCGGCGCCGTTGCGCCAGCCGAGCAGGTGGCGGGCCTCGAGGTCGTAGCCGTCGATGTCTGGATACAGGCACGTTTGTTCGAGAATGAAAACGTTCTGGCGCTGGGCCAGCACCTCGTACAGGTCAAACGGCGTCAGGTCGGCGAAGCGGGAGAATTGCCAGTCGATGGTGCTTGGGGTGGTCATGGGAAGGTGCGGATGAAATAAAAAAAGGTGCAGCGGATGTGCGTTATTCGGCGGCGGTCTCGAACCCTTCGAGCACGTTGACAGTATTGATGCCCAGCTCGGGGCTCAGGTTGCCGCCCTCGAAAATGAAAGCGGTCGGCAGGCCGAGATGCGCGATGCGCTCGCCGATGCGCAGGAAGTCGCCGCTGTGCAGGTTGAAGCGCGGGTCGTTGCCATGGGCGAAGGTGTCGACGCCCAGCGACACCACGAGCGCCTGCGGGCGCGTCATCGCGATCTTCACGCAGGCTGTCTCCAGCGCTGCGAACCAGGCGGCGCTGCTGCTGCCTGGCGCCAGCGGCAGATTCATGGTGTAGCCGGCGCCTGCGCCGCTGCCGGTTTCATCGGCGTGGCCCAGGTAGAACGGATATTCGAAGCGCGGGTCGGCGTGGATCGAGATGAACAGCACGTCGCTGCGGCCATAAAAAATGCTCTGGGTGCCGTTGCCGTGGTGGTAATCGAGGTCGAGGATGGCGACGCGCTCAAAGCCGTCGTCGAGCAGGTGCTGGGCCGCCAGCGCCGCATTGTTCAGAAAGCACGAGCCGCCAAAAAAATCGCTGCCGGCGTGGTGGCCGGGCGGGCGCGTGAGCGCGAAGGTGCCGCGTTCGCCACGCTGCAGCGCATGGGCGGCGTTGACGGCGCAGTCGGCGCCGGTCTTGGCCGCGACCCAGGTGCCGCTCGTGAGCGGGGTGCCGCAATCCATCGAGTACAGGCCAAGGCGGGCGCAGAAATTCTCTGGTTCGATGTCGCTGCGCAGCGTGCGCACCGGCCACACGGCCGGAAAAGCATCCTTGCCGGCGTTGCCGGGATCGAGTGCAAGCCACTCGCTCCAGGCCGTGCGCAGAAAGTGCAGGTAGCGCGGACTGTGCACGCGCTCGAGCGTCATCAGGGGCACGCCGTGCGGCGTGACGATCGCGCCCAGGCCGCGCCGCTCGCACTCCTTCAAGACCATGGCCACGCGCGCGGGTTTTTCCGAACACGGCACCAGCTCGCCGCGGTACATGTCGACGCGGCCGTCATGCTGGGCATGGTGTTCGTTATAAAACGTGAGCAAGTGTTCCTCGCAGGTCCGGGCAGATGCGGCGTCGGGTACAGTCTCGGTACTGCAGCGCTAGCTATCGCAACACAGGGTACTGCTGTTGTAGGCCGCAACGAAGGCGTCGAAGCTGCCGGTATCGGTCTGCTCGATGATCACCTGCTCGGCGATCGAGGCGGCGGCCATCTCGTCGAACAGCGCTTCTTCGGCCGGCATCAGCGGGCTGTCGCGGAACGACGCCGCATGCAGCGTGCTTTGCTGCAGGCCGAACGCCGCCGCCGAACCCAGGGTGCGGATCTCGTCCAGCACGCGCGCCGACGGCGTCAGTGCCGGATCCTCGATTTTCGCTTTCTGGCGGCCCAGCGAGGCGGTGTGCACGTCGCCGTCGTTGTGCCCGTCGTCGAGCAATGCAGCCACGGGACGAATGCGCTCGATCAGTTCGAGGGCCCAGGTCTTGAGCGGCACTTCCACGCCGTCGCGCGTGAGCGTCAGGTCGGGGCGGCGGCCCTCCTTGACCGTGCGCGCGAAATTGCGCGCGTGCAGGGCGCTGTCATGGTCACTGATGAGCGGGCTGTCCTCGAGGGCGCAGAACAGCAGGAACGCGTCCAGGAAGCGCCCCGTCTCGAGCGAGATGCCGATCGGCTCGTAAGGATCGACGTCCATGCAGCGCACCTCGATGTACTGCACGCCGCGGTTGCACAGCGCCTGCACCGGACGTTCGCCGGTGCGGATCACGCGCTTGGGCCGGATCGTCGAGTAGTACTCGTTCTCGATCTGCAGCACATTGGTCGACAGCTGGATCCACTCGCCGTTTTTCTTCGTGCCCAGCTCCTGGTAGGGCCCATACGGGCGGTTGACCGCGTCCATCAGGCTCGTGACGTAGCTTTCCAGGCTGTTCTCGTGCGGGCGCAGGCCCGATTGCGCGTCGTTCTGGTAACCGAGGTCGCTCATGCGCAGGCTGGTGGCGTACGGCAGGTACAGCGTGTCGTTCGACAGCGTCTCGAGGTTGTGCGGACGGCCGCGCAAGAAGCTCGTGGTCAGCGCCGGCGTCGCGCCGAACAGGTACATCAGCAGCCACGAATAGCGGCGGAAGTTGCGCACCATCGCGATATAGCTTTCGGACTGGAAGTCGCGCAGCGCGTGGCGCCGTTCTTCGACGATGCCGTCGTCGTGTGCGAACACCTGCCACAGCTTTTCAGGCAGCGAGTAGTTGTAGTGAATGCCCGCGATGCACTGCATGGCCTTGCCGTAGCGCAGCGCCAGGCCGCGCCGGTATACGTGCTTGAGCTGGCCGATGTTCGAGGTGCCGTAACAGGCGATCTCGATGTCTTCTTCGGGCGGCAATTCGCCCGGCATCGACACGCCCCACAGCATTTCGTCGCCCAGCCTGGCGTACGCGTGGCGGTGGATCGCGTCGAGCCGGTGCAGCGCCAGCGAGATATCCTGTTCGGCCGGGGTGATGAATTCCATCAGCGCTTCGGCGTAGTCGGTGGTGATGCTGGGGTGCGTCAGTGCCGAACCGAGGGCAGGCGAATGCGGGGTGCGCGCGAGCTGGCCGGCGGCGTCCACGCGCAGCGTTTCGCGCTCGATGCCGCGCAGGCCCTGGCCCAGCAAGGCGCGGTGTTCGTCGTCGCCCAGCAGGGCCAGACGGCGGTTGAATTGGTTCGACACGGTGTTTCCTTTCTTGTACTGCCTGTTTCGGCTGGTGCAGAGATTAACCGAAAATCGGACTCCACGTTCGGGGGCACTTCATTCGCGCCAGGCAGGCCCCTGGTACGACGGGATAACGGGCGGCGGAGCGGGTTTTGGCGGCAACGCGAAATCGGGCGCCGGACCGGGATCGAACCCCGGCGCGACTTCACCGTCAAATTCGAAGTCGAATTCGAATGCCGGTTCGAATGCCGGAACGGGCGTTTCGAACTCGGCGTTGAAGGCGTCGTCCGGCGTTGTCTGCGGCGCTGGCGCCGGGTTTTTCTCGGCCGCGATCCAGCGCTCGATCTGGCGTTCCAGCGCCGGCAGCTGCAGCGCGCCGCCGCTCAACACCGCGTCATGGAAGCGCCGCGCGTCGAAGGCCGGGCCCAGCGCGGCACTGGCCTTGTTGCGTAGCGCCAGGATGCGCAACTGGCCGATCTTGTAGCTCAGCGCCTGCGCCGGGCGCGCGATGTAGCGGTCGACCTCGGCCTCGTTGTCGGCCGGTGGATTGGCCGTGTGCGCGCCCAGGAAGTCGATCGCCTGCTGGCGCGACCAGCCCAGCGTGTGGATGCCGGTATCGACCACCAGCCGCGCGGCGCGGAACATCTCTTCGTTCAGGTGCCCGAACAGCGAGAACGGGTCCTTGAACAGACCGAGCTCCGGCCCCAGGCCCTCGGCGTAGGTGGCCCAGCCTTCGCCGAACGCGTCGTACCAGCCGTAGCGACGAAACGCCGGCAGCGCGAGTTCCTGGGCGCGCGCAACCTGCAGGTGGTGGCCGGGCACCGCCTCGTGCAGCGCGATGGTATCGACCTGCCACATCGGCCGCGCGTCCAGGCGGACATTGTCGACCACCAGTGCCGCCGTGCGCTGTGCGCTCCCGGCCTCGTAGTATGCGGCCGGCTGGCCGACACTGTTGGTACCCATCGGCTTGACGACAATGCCGGCCGCCGGCACGTTCGTGACCACGCGGCCAAGGCGCGCCTGGGCCAGCGCCAGCGTGCGCCGGTAGCGGTCGAGCAGGGCGTTCGGGTCGGTGAAGAACAGGCGCTGGTCGCTGCGCGCAAACACGATGAATTCGGCAAAGCCGCCGCGAAAACCGGTACGTGGAATCACGGCCTCGATCGCGGCGCGCAGGCGCGCAACTTCCTGCACACCCAGCGCGTGCACCTGGGCCGGTGTCAGCGCGGTGCCAGTACTGGTGCGCACCAGGTGGGCGTACCAGTCGGCGCCGCCAGCCTGCTTGTTCGCGCCGATCGTCTCGCGCGCACCTGGCAGATAGTCCTGGCGCAGGAACGTCTCGAGCGTGCGCAGGCTGGGCGCCACGGTGTGGGCCAGGGCGGCGGCGCCGGCGGCGCGCAAGGCATCGCGCGCCTCGGGCGCGATGGACGCCGGGATGCGCTTGAATGGCGCGCCGAGCGGGCCATCCTGCAAGCCTTCGCGCAGCGCGCGCAAGGCGTCCGGCACGGTGGCCAGCGCCGCCTTCGGCGTGGTCCAACCGGCTTGCCGGCCCGCGCGCAACTGCTCGATCAGGCCATCGACGTGGGCCGGCAGCGCCTGCAGGCGCGCCAGGTACGTCTGGTAGTCGGCGTCGGTCGCGAAGGGCATCTGGGCCACGAGGCGCGGGAGTTGCACCTGCAGGCCGTCGTAGGCGGTCAGCGGTTGCGGATCGAACGGCATCAAGGCTGCGCCAGCCAGAATGCGCTGCTTGTCGGCGATGAACAGGTCAAGCGACGTCTGGTCCGGGCCAGTGAGGGCGCTGCGCTCGATCGTGCGCGCCGCTGCCAGCATGCTGCGCTCATGCTCGACCGCCTGGGCGCGTGCGGCCAGCGAGGTGTCGGTCAGGTAGGCGTTGTAGCGCTGCTCGCCCAGGGCCGTGGCGCGTTCGGGCGCACGGCGCAGTTGCCATTGCCAGTCGCGCTCGAACAGCTGGGCCGCCTGCTGTGCCGGCGCCTCCGTCTGGACGACAGGCTGCACGGCAGCTGGCGGCGGCAGTGCCGGCACGGCGGGCACGGCGGGCACGGCGGCGCATAAAGGCGCCACGAGCAAAGCAAGTGATGCGAACAAGGTGCGCATGCAGGCTCCGGTAACAGGACTAGTCATTTTAGCAAGTCCATAGCCGGGTGGGCGCGCTATATGCACCTCAGGCGCCGCGCCGGCCACCGCTGACGCGTTCGATGCCGGCCAGGTCGCGCCAGCTTTGCACATCGGTGTAGCCGCGCGCCGCCAGCAGTGCGCGCACGGCGCCGGCCTGGTCGTAGCCGTGTTCGAGAAGCAGCCAGCCGCCGGCATCCAGATGCGCGCTGGCGCCAGCGACGATCTGGCGCAGGTCGGACAAGCCGTCGGCATGGTCGGTCAGTGCGTCGACTGGCTCGAAGCGCAGGTCGCCCTCGCTCAGGTGGACGTCGCCGGCCACGATGTAGGGGGGATTGGATGCAATGACGTCGAAGCGTGCGTCGCCGAGCGCGGCAAACCAGTCACTGCGCACGAAGCGCACACGCGCCGCGTTGGCGGTGGCGTTGGCGCGCGCGATGGCCAGCGCGTCGTCGCTGACGTCGAGGGCGGTGACGGTCAGGTCGGGCCGGGTATGTGCGGCGGCCACCGCGATGGCGCCGCTGCCGGTGCCCATGTCGAGCAGGCACGCTTGCGGCGCCAGGCGCTCGAGTGCAAGCTCGACCAGCAGTTCGGTATCGGGCCGCGGAATCAGGACGGCCGGCGTGACCTTGAACGGCAGCCCGAAGAATTCGCGTTCGCCGACGATGTAGGCGATCGGCTCGCCTCGAAGGCGCCGCCCCACGAGTGCGTTCAGCACGCTGGCTTCGTCGGTCGTCAGCACGCGCTCGGACTGCGTGATCAGCGCCACGCGCGGCAGATTCAACGCATGGCATAGCAGGATGCGGTTTTCCAGCGCATCGAGCGGCAGCGCCAGGCGCGCCTGGGCCAGGGTGGCGCCCGCCTCGATCATGCGTTGACGCGGCGCATCTGGCGCACCAGCACCCAGGCCAGCAGCACGGTGAGAACCACGAACCAGACGGCCGACCATTGCGGTATCGCCAGGCCCAGCACCTTGTCGGTGGCGCCTTCGCACAGGCCGTCGGCGCGGAACAGCCATGGCAGGTATTCGGCCGTCGGAATCTTGTTGAGCATGGTTTCCATCGGATCGATGCCGCACGAGAAACCGGGGTTGGCGATCACATACAGGTGCTTGCCGACCGTGATCAAGCCGCCGACGGCGGCCAGCAGCGCGACCACGACGCTGCCGCTGATCTTGCCGCTGAAGGCGCCAACGAGCGCGGCCAGGCCGACGCCGAGGAAGAAATAACGCTGGATCACGCACAGCGGGCAAGGCCGCATTTCCAGGCTGTGCTGCAGATACAGCGCGAAGCCGACCAGCGCAAAGCTGATGAATGAGATGATGAACAGGGCCTGGCGGTTAGTAGGTTGCATGATGTTTTCTCAGCGTGAACGCAAGTCGCTACCCTTCCTCGTTAGCACTTGCATGTCGTTCCCGCGAAGGCGGGAACCCAAGTTTGCCTGCGCAGTCGCTGCGTTTCTCGACAGTGGCTGCTCAACAGACTTGGATCCCCGCCTGCGCGGGGATGACGTGCCAGGGCTGACAATGGAACGGCGTCGGCTCTATCGTGGACATAATCGGTACCGGTCATTTTCTCACAAACGTCCTGACCGGCTTTCCGCGATTTTCAATCTGGCAACTTAATGGTTGCTTAATCCCCGAGCGCCGCCAGTTGCTCGGCCTGGTGCTCCGACGCCAGCGCATTGGTCAGATCGCTCAAGTCGCCATCCATGATGAAATCGAGTTTGTACAGCGTCAGGTTGATGCGGTGATCGGTCAGCCGCCCCTGCGGGAAGTTGTAGGTGCGGATGCGCTCGCTGCGGTCGCCCGAACCGATCAGGCTCTTGCGCGTGGCCGCTTCCTTCGATTGCTGCTCGCGCAGTTGTGCATCCTTCAGGCGCGCGGCCAGCACCTTCATCGCCTGCGCCTTGTTCTTGTGCTGGCTGCGGTCGTCCTGGCATTCCACCACCAGGCCGGTGGGCAAGTGAGTGATGCGCACGGCCGAATCGGTCTTGTTGATGTGCTGCCCGCCGGCGCCCGAGGCGCGGTAGGTGTCGATGCGCAGGTCGGCCGGGTTGATGTCGACGTCTTCGACTTCATCGGCCTCGGGCATCACCGCCACCGTGCAGGCCGAGGTGTGGATGCGGCCCTGCGTTTCGGTGGCCGGCACGCGCTGCACGCGGTGGCCGCCCGACTCGAATTTCAGTTTCGAATAGGCGCCGTTGCCAACGACGCGCACGATCACCTCGCGGTAGCCGCCCAGGTCGGACGTCGACTCGGACACCATCTCGACCTGCCAGCGATTGCGCTCGGCAAAGCGGGTGTACATGCGCAGCAGGTCGCCGGCGAACAGGGCCGATTCGTCGCCGCCCGTGCCGGCGCGGATCTCGAGGAAGATATTGCGCTCGTCGTTGGCGTCCTTCGGCAGCAGCATTTTTTGCAGCTCTTGCTCCAGGGCGGCCATCTGCACCTTGGCGGCCTCGATTTCTTCTTGCGCGAAGTCCTTCATTTCAGGGTCCTGCAGCATCTCCTGGGCTTCGGCGGTATTGGCCAGCGCGCTTTCGTACTGGCGGTACACGGCCACCAGCGGCGAGAGTTCGGCGTGTTCGCGCGTCATCTTGCGGTAGCTGTCCATATTGGCGGTGACGCCTTCGGTCATCAACAGTTCATCCAGCTCGACCAGGCGGTTGGCGAGTTGGTCCAGCTTGGAGAGCATGGAAGGTTTCATGGGCGGTATCAAGGATGAAGAGGATTCGGCAAGCCGCGGGTCGCGGCCGGGATGCGCCAGGCACGGCGCGGGCGGGCAGGCCGCCGCAGGACAGGTGCGCTAACGGCGGCCGCGGAACAGCTGCGGCAGCAAGCTGGCCAGGCGCGCGCGTTCGTCGCCCTGGGCATGGTGCAGGGCCTGTTGCGGGCCGTGCAGGAACTTGGCGGTCAGGCCCTTGGACAAGGCTTCGAGCACGGCGTCGGCATCGTCGCCGCGCGCCAGCATGCGCCGCGCCCGTTCGAGTTCGGCGAGGCGCAGCGTTTCGCTTGATTCGTGCAGGTCGCGGATCACCGGCACCACGGCGCGGTCGCCCACCCAGTGCATGAACGATTCGACCCGTGTTTCGATGATGGCTTCGGCCTGGCGCACGGCGGCCTGGCGGCTTTCCATGCCGGTCTGCACCACCTGGGCCAGGTCGTCGACGGTGTACAGGAACACGTCGTCCAGGCGCGCCACTTCGGATTCGATATCGCGCGGCACGGCCAGGTCGACCATGAACATTGGCCGGTGCCGGCGCGCCTTGACGGCCCGTTCGACCATGCCCAGGCCGATCAGCGGCAGGGTAGAGGCGGTGCACGAAATGACAATGTCGAATTGGTGCAGGCAGTCGGGCAGGTCGGCCAGGGCGATCGCGCGCCCGTTGTAGCGGGTGGCCAGCAGCGCGCCGCGTTCCATGCTGCGGTTGGCGATCGTGACCGACTTGGGGTTTTGCGCCGAGAAGTGCGCCGCGCACAGTTCGATCATTTCGCCGGCGCCGATGAACAGCACGTGCTGGTCGGCGATGCGATCGAAAATGCGGTGCGCCAGGCGCACGGCGGCGGCGGCCATCGACACGCTGTGCGCGCCGATCTCGGTCGTGGTGCGCACTTCCTTGGCCACGGCAAAGGTGCGCTGGAACAGCTGGTGCAGATAGGTACCGAGGCCGCCGGCTTCGTCGGCGGTGCGCACGGCATCCTTCATCTGGCCCAGGATCTGCGGCTCGCCCAGCACCATCGAATCGAGGCCCGAGGCAACCCGGAACGCGTGGCGCACGGCGTCATCCTGCGGCAGCAGGTACAGGTGCGGGCGCAGCTCGGCGTAGTTCAGGGCGTGGTAATGGGCCAGAAATTGCGCCGACGCGTCGAGCGGGTCGGCGAGGCTGGTGGCCGCATACAGTTCGCTGCGGTTGCAGGTCGAGAGGATCGCCGCTTCTTCATTGCCCGTGGAACCATTGCGCGCGAACCAGCCGCGCGCCGACTGCACCGCCGTGCCGATCTGATCGGGGGCGAGCGCCAGCTGCTCGCGCAGCGAGACCGGTGCGGTCGTGTGGTTCAGGCCAACGGCAAGAAGTTGCATTCTGGGGAGGTAAGAGGGTGAATGACTGCGGTCATTATACCCTCATGGCAGAAGGGGATCAGGTCGGGCCACGGCCGGGGATCACGCTCCCAGCTTTTCCAGGCGGTAGCCATAGCTATAGACCGGCACCAGGCGGAACCCGTTTTCTGGCCGCAAATGCAATTTATTGCGCACCCGCGACACGTGCGTGTCCATCGTGCGCGACGGCAAGTCGTTATCGCGCACCCAGACCGACTCATGAATATAGGCGCGCGACAGCGGCCGGCCGATGTTACGGAAGAACAGCAGCGCCAGCGAAAATTCCTTCTGCGTCACGTCGATCACCGAACCATCCTTGAGCAGGCGGCCCGGACGGGTCTCGAAGGTGTACGGGCCGAACTGCAGCTGCTCGGCGCTATTTTGCGACGGGTAGGCGCGGCGCAGCAGGGCCGACACGCGCGAGACCAGTTCGCCGCGGCGCAGCGGCTTGACCAGGTAGTCGTCGGCGCCGGCATTGACGCCGGCGATGATGTCGTCTTCCGCGTTATTGCCGACCAGGAACATCGTTGGCGCATGCGAAGCCAGTTTTTCCTTGGCACGGCGCAGCACTTCGGCGCCGTCCATATCCGGAACGTTCCAATCCATCACCAGCATGTCCGCGCTATCCTTGCGCAGTTGCGCCAGCAATTCGCGGGCGCTGTCGAACGATTGGCAACTGTGGCCGGCACCACTGAGGACCTGGCAAATCAGGTCAGCCTGCGGGCGGTCTTGCTCCAGAACGGCAATCTTCATGATAGGACGAGAGTGAAAGTTTTCGGTGTAGGAAGATTCCTACAAGGTTAAAAACGAATATATCAGACTTTTACAAAATAGTGCTAAAGGTAAATATCGTTTTTTCGCTTATTGTTCTGACTGTTGTGTTAAAGGGACCACTTACCAGCTCTCGCCACAGGCGTACACTCATTTTCAGATGATATTCAAATAATGAAAAGGGTGAGATTATGTTGTTTCGACGCAAAGATGTGACTGTCCCAGAAGACCGTGTGCCCGTCAGCGGCCCTGAAATTGCGGCCACGCGCCTGCGGTGTCTTGCCCTCGTGAAGAAACGCGCCGCCATGTCGGCCGCTGTTGCGGCTGTTCCGATTCCTGGCTTGGATCTTTTAGCTGATATTACCGGTTTTGCGTCCCTCGTTGATGAGGTCAACGCCGAGTTCGGCCTGACCCAGAAGCAGATCGAGCGCCTCAATCCCCGTTTGCGCATCATCGCGTATAAAGCGGCGGCATCGGTGGGCGGCATGTTGGTTGGCAAACTCGTCACGCGCGGCGTGGTATTGCGCCTGTTCCAGCGCGTGGCCGGCCGGATGGCGGTCAAGTCGAGCGCGAAGATGGTGCCAATCGCTGGCCAGATCGCATCGGCCGCGATCGGCTACACGCTGTTCAAGCGGATGGGCACGCAGCACGTGGAAGCGTGCGTGGCCGTGGCGCGCGAGCTGGAGAACGCCGGGATCGAGCATAACGTGGCCGACGACGACGACGACGACGACGACGCCGTCGGCGCAGTCAGCGGCACGGAGAAGGCGCCGATTCTGGTGATGTAACGTATAAAAAAACAAAGCCCGCTTGCAGCGGGCTTTGTAGGGAAACTTGGATCCCCGCCAAGGCGTCGGCGAGGGCGGGGATGACGTGCGGCGCGGGGTACTCAGGGAAACTTGGATCCCCGCCTCCGCGGGGATGACATGCGGCGCGGACGCCCCGCATGTCAATTATCCGGCAGCACCACGTTCACATCGAGCACTTCCAGGTTGCCCTGGCGGTCGAGCGATACCTTGATATCGTCCGGATTGACCTTGACGTACTTCGAAATGACCGCGATCAGTTCCTGGTGCAGGGCCGGCAAGAAGTCCGGACCGGCGCGGTTGGTGCGTTCGCGTGCAATGATGATCTGCAGGCGTTCCTTGGCGGCTGTCGCGCTCTTCTTTTTTTCGGGGAAGAGAAATGAAAGCAGCGCCATATCACTTGGCTCCGAAGATACGCTGGAACAAACCCGGCTTTTCGTAGTTGGTAAAGCGCAGTGGGCGTTCTTCGCCCAGGAAGCGCGCTACCACGTCTTCATAGGCGTCGGCCACGTCGGTTCCCTTGAAGTGAATCGCCGGATTGCCCTGGTTCGAGGCGTGCAGTACCGATTCCGATTCGGGAATGATGCCGATCAGGGGAATCCGCAGGATTTCCTGCACGTCCTGGTACGACAGCATTTCGTCGGCGTCGACGCGCTTTGGCGAGTAGCGGGTGATGAGCAGGTGTTCCTTGACCGGCTCCGAGCCGCTCTGGGCACGGCGCGATTTGGCTTGCAGGATGCCCAGGATGCGGTCCGAGTCGCGCACCGACGAGACTTCCGGGTTCGTCACCACGATCGCCTCGTCGGCGAAGGTCAGCGCCATCAGCGCGCCGTGCTCGATACCGGCCGGCGAATCGCAGATGATGAATTCGAATTCCATCTTGACGAGGTCGTTGATCACGCGCTCGACGCCTTCTTCCGACAGGGCGTCCTTGTCGCGAGTCTGGGACGCCGGCAGGATGAACAGGTTGTCGCAGTGCTTGTCCTTGATCAGCGCCTGGTTCAGGGTCGCTTCGCCATTGACGACGTTGATCAGGTCATACACCACGCGGCGCTCGCAACCCATGATCAGGTCGAGATTGCGCAGGCCGACGTCGAAGTCGATGACGGCGGTCTTGTGGCCACGCATGGCCAGCCCGGAGGCGAAGCTGGCGCTCGAGGTGGTCTTGCCCACTCCGCCCTTGCCGGACGTCACAACAATAATTCGTGCCACAAATAAGTCCTTTTCAGTATCTGTTCAGTTCGGAGGTCAGGCGCGCGACGGCGTCGCCAGCGACTGGATATCGATCCGGTCG
Organism: Massilia aurea; assembly: GCF_040790145.1. Lineage (GTDB taxonomy): Bacteria > Pseudomonadota > Gammaproteobacteria > Burkholderiales > Burkholderiaceae_D > Telluria > Telluria aurea_C. Next base: position 211,562 of record NZ_JBFMMP010000007.1, on the reverse strand, counting down.
CCGACCAGCCGGATTTGCGTCGGCTGGCGCGCCAGGTCGGACGGAAAGCCTTCGTCGAAGGTGCGATACACGCCGGCGATCGAGACCAGCTCGGGCTGCATCGACAGCGCAAAGATCCGCGCATCGGCGTTGCCCGAGGCGCCAGCGAGCGCGCGGCCATTGAGCGGCGCATACACGTGGATGCTGCCATCGGCGATCAGTTCGGCGCCATTGTTTACCACCGCGGTGACGATCAGGTCGGTGCCCCGCGCATAGATGCGCTGGCCGGCGCGCACCGGGGTGTCGATCACCATCGGCACCAGGGCCGGCGCGCTGGCCTGGCTCGGTGCCGATGCCGATGCCGATGCCGGTTGAGGCGCCGGTGCAGTTGGCGCGGCTGGTGCGGGCGCCGGTTCCGATGCCGCGGCGTGCACCACAAGCGGGGGCGGCGTGGCATGGCCGCCGGCGTGCACGCCGCCCGAGCCATCGTCCAGCGCCAGGCCCTGGGCCCGGATTGCATCGATCATCAAAGGGCTGGCGCCGCGCACGGCCACCGCGTTGAGGCGATACTTCTTGAGCAGCGCCACGATGGCCGCCCAGTCGATCGTCCAGGCGCTTGAAGTGAAGGCACTCACGTCGATCACCGCGAACTCATCCTCGAAAAAGTCCGACACGCCGCCCGTCATCGACGCCAGGGCGGCATCGATGGCCTCGAGGTCTGCCGAGTGCAGGATCGTCGAAATGGCGACGACCGTGGAAATCTTGATCTCGATGGGAAGCGTGGTCTTGGGCATAAAACAGAGTGGTTGGCATTGCGCTTGTGCATTCTACTGTGAAAATTGTAGAAAAGGACAGAAGCGCACGCATCATTCCTGCTGGCAATTGCGCGCGTATCGTGTTGAAAATTAAAGTTCTGTGCCAGATCAAATTGCCTTATTCGTCACCTTGTTTTCGATGAATAAACTGCTAAGATTGCCAGTGCTAAAAGATCAGCATGGGTTCCTCAACCCTCGATCCCGCTGCTATTTTCATGGCGCGCCGGTTGGTCGAGGCTTCAATATTCCATGCGCATGGGCACGGCACCCGAAAACGCTGCGCCCCGTCCCAGGGAAGTCCTGAATAATGCCGGCCTCAGGCTGGTTGAACGGAGAATGAAATGGAAGACGTCGTCATCGTGGCCGCTGGCCGCACCGCAGTTGGTAAATTCGGCGGAACCCTCGCCAAGATCCCCGCCGCCGAACTGGGCGCGCAAGTCATCAAGCACCTGCTGGCAAAGACCGGCATCGATCCCGCCGCTGTCAGCGAAGTCATCATGGGGCAGGTGCTCACCGCCGGTGTCGGCCAGAATCCGGCGCGCCAGGCCCTGATCAAGGCCGGCCTGCCCGAGATGGTACCCGGCTACACCATCAACAAGGTCTGCGGCAGCGGCCTCAAGGCCACCCATCTGGCGACCCAGGCGATCCGCTGCGGCGACGCCGACATCGTCATCGCCGGCGGGCAAGAAAACATGAGTGCCTCGCCGCATGTGCTGGCCGGTTCGCGCGACGGCTTCCGCATGGGCGACGCCAAGCTGGTCGACACCATGATCGTCGACGGCCTGTGGGATGTCTTCAATCAGTACCACATGGGCGTCACTGCCGAAAATGTCGCCCGCAAGTACGAGATCTCGCGCGCCGAACAGGACGAATTCGCGCTGCAGTCGCAGCTCAAGGCCGAAGCGGCCCAGAAAGAAGGCCGCTTCAAGGACGAAATCATCCCCATCGAAATCGCCTCCAAAAAAGGCACCACGATGTTCGATACCGACGAGTATCCAAAGCAGGGCAGCACCATCGAAACCCTGGCCGGCCTGCGTCCTGCCTTCAATAAAGAGGGCACCGTCACCGCCGGCAACGCATCGGGCCTGAACGACGGCGCCGCCGCCGTGATCATGATGAGCGCGTCCAAGGCGCGCGAACTGGGTCTCACGCCACTGGCGCGCATCAAGGCCTATTCGTCGTCGGGGCTGGATCCCGCGGTCATGGGCATGGGCCCGGTATCGGCTTCGAAGCTGTGCCTGAAAAAAGCCGGCTGGACCCATGAAGAAGTCGACCTCATGGAAATCAACGAAGCCTTTGCCGCCCAGGCCGTTGCCGTGAACAAGGAAATGGGCTGGGACACGTCCAAGATCAATGTCAATGGCGGCGCCATCGCGCTGGGCCACCCGATCGGCGCCTCCGGCGCGCGCGTGCTGGTCACGTTGCTGCACGAAATGATCCGGCGCGACGCCAAGAAGGGTCTGGCCAGCTTGTGCATCGGCGGCGGCATGGGCGTGGCGCTGGCGATCGAGCGCGACTGACACGCTACTTGCATCCAACAAGCGTATCTATCACGGCAAGGTGCCAAGGCGGCCAGTACGAGCGCCGGCACCGTTGCCGGTTTCGACGTAGCAACCAACAATAAAACTGGAGAAGACAATGGCTAGAGTAGCGTTAGTAACCGGCGGCATGGGCGGCCTGGGCGAGGCGGTGTGCATCAAACTGGCGGCGCTGGGGTACCAGGTCGTCACCACTTTTTCACCGGGCAATACGAAGGTCGACGGCTGGCTGGGCGCCATGCGCGAGCAGGGCTTCGATTTCAAGGCTTACGCCTGCGACGTGGCCGACTACGATGCAGCCCAGGAATGCGTGCGCCAGGTGATCGCCGACGTCGGCCCGGTCGACGTGCTGGTCAATAACGCCGGCATCACCCGCGACATGACCTTCAAGAAGATGGACAAGGTCAATTGGGATGCCGTGATCAAGACCAATCTCGACTCCGTCTTCAATATGACCAAGCCCGTGTGCGACGGCATGGTCGAGCGCGGCTGGGGCCGGATCATCAATATCTCGTCGGTCAATGGCCAGAAGGGCGCGTTCGGCCAGACCAACTACTCGGCGGCCAAGGCCGGCATGCATGGTTTTACCAAGGCGCTGGCGCTCGAAGTCGCGCGCAAGGGCGTGACGGTCAATACCATCTCGCCCGGCTACATCGGCACCAAGATGGTGATGGACATCCCGAGCGAAGTGCTGGAGACGAAAATCATCCCGCAAATCCCGATGGGCCGTCTTGGCAAGCCAGAAGAAGTCGCCGGCCTGGTCGCCTATCTGTCGTCGGATGAAGCGGCGTTCGTCACGGGCGCGAATATCGCGATCAATGGCGGGCAGCACATGTCTTGATCGAGTCAACCAGCGTGACGCCAGCTGGCGTCGTGAAGCCGTGGCGACACGGCTTTTTTCTTTGGTGCGCGCAAACGTGACAGGGCCACTGCCGCGCGTCATCGCGCATTGCGACTGGAGCGTCCACCCCGGCAAACGCTGGATGGCGGTGGCGCTGCGCGTCGGCACCGGCTGGCATATCAGCCTGCCCGAGCCGGTGGGCGTGACCGGCACCTTCCTGCAGCGGCTGGAGGCGCGCCCGGAAGAACCCGGGCCGGTGCTGGTCGGCGTCGATTTTCCGATCGGCGTGCCCGCTGCATATGGCGCGGCGACCGGGCTGGCGAACTTTGCCGAACTGCTGGCGACCGTTGGCAGCGGCATGTGGGACCGCTGGTTCGATGTCTGCGACGACTGCGCCGACATCGGCATCCATCGGCCTTTCTATCCGATCCGGCCAGGCGGCCGCCTGCGGGAGCACTTGCTCACAGGCTTGGGCAACTGCTGCGCGGCCGATCTGCTGCGCGTCTGCGAGCGCAAGACGGCGCAGCGCCCGGCCGCGTGCAGCCTGTTCTGGACGCTGGGCGGCAACCAGGTGGGCAAGGCGGCGCAGGCCGGTTGGCGCGAGGTGCTGCAGCCTCAGGGCGCGCGCATCGCACTGTGGCCGTTCGACGGAACGCTGCCTGATTTGCTTGGCGGCGAACGGACCATCGTTGCCGAGACCTATCCGGGCGACACTTACCACCGGCTCGGCATCGGGCGCCGGCCGGTCTGGAGCAAGCGCAGCCAGGCAGGCCGCCGCTCGGTCGCACCTCACCTGGCAGCCTGGCTGGCGCAGCGCGGCCATGCGCAGGCCGCGGGCCTGGACGCTGCCATCATGGATGGCTTCGGCGCGCACGCCAGCGGCGAAGACCGCTTCGATGCACTCGTCGGCCTGTTCGGCATGCTCGACGTGGTCGAGGGCCACCGCGCCGAAGGCCATCCCGCCGACCCGCAGGTACGGCGCTGGGAAGGCTGGGTGCTGGGTCAGTTGGCGTGAACGCGCTGTCTCTTGCCGTGGCTGCACTTCTGCATCCGCGCGGCGGTACGTTACAATCGGTTTCCCGATTCACTGTCCGTCAAAGCCGCCATGCCAGTCACGCCGCCGTCGCTGTTCCCGCCGATCCAGCCACTTCGCACCGGCGTGGTCGCGGTCGACGAACTGCACACGATCTACTGGGAAGAAGTCGGTAACCCGGACGGCATTCCCGTGCTGTTCCTGCACGGCGGCCCCGGCGCCGGCCTGTCGCCGCAGCACCGCCGCTTTTTCGATCCCAAGGCCTACCGCGTGATCCTGTTCGACCAGCGTGGCGCCGGCAAGTCCACGCCGCTGGGCGAGTGGCGCAACAACACGACGCAACTGCTGATCGACGACATCGAACGCCTGCGCGCGATGTTCGGCATCAAGGGGTGGCTCGTGTTCGGCGGCTCGTGGGGCTCGACGCTGGCGCTGGCGTATGGCCAGGCGCATCCCGAGCGCTGCCTGGGCTTCGTGCTGCGCGGGATTTTCTTGTGCACGCGCGCCGAAGTCGACTGGTTCATCAACGACATGCGCTGGTTCTATCCCGAGCTGTACGACGAATTCGTCGCGCCGATCCCGCTGGACGAGCGTCACGATCTGCTGGGCGCCTACGCGCGCCGCCTGCTGTGCCACGACCCCGAGGTGTACTGGCCGGCCGCGCGCGCCTGGAGCCGCTTCGAAGGCCGCCGCGTGTTCTTGCTGCCGCAGCCCGAAGAAATCGCCAGCGACACGCTCGACCTGGGCGTGGGCCGGCTCGAGGCGCACTATATGGTCAACGGCGCGTTTCTCGACGAAGACCAGCTGGTGCAGGGCGTGGGGCGCATCGCCCACCTGCCGGCCGTGATCGTGCAGGGCCGCTACGACGTGATCTGCCCGCCGCTGTCGGCCTGGCGCCTGCACCAGGCGTGGCACGGCTCGAAGCTGGACATGATCCCCGACGCCGGCCACGGCGCGCTGGAAACGGGCATCGCACGCGCACTGGTCGCGGCCACCGAACAGTTCAAGCGCCACGGGCGCTTCGAATGAGCGGCGGCTGTTAAACTACGCCCGACGTACCTCAGACACACCACAACAAGACCAACGTGTTCTCATGAATATCCAGATCAGCGACATCGGCCACGTTATCCAGCTGGCGATCGCGCCTGTTTTCCTGCTCACCGGCGTGGCCACCAAACTGACGGTGCTGACCAACCGGCTGGCGCGCATCATCGACCGCACCCGCGTGCTCGAAGACCGCCTGAAGGTCAGCCCGAATACCGAGTTTTCCAGCGAGCTCGAACTGCTGTACCAGCGCTCGCACCTGATCAACTTCGCGATCGCCTCCAGCACCGCCTGCGGCTTGCTGGTGTGCGTCGTCATCGCGATGCTGTTCGCGGGCGACACCACGGGCATTCCGCTTGACCAGTACATCGCCGCGAGCTTCGTGCTGGCGATGCTGGCCCTGATCAGCAGCTTCGTTTATTTTTTGCGCGAGATCTTCATCTCGTCGCGTTTCATGCGCATGCAGCACCAGCAAATCATGATGCAGCAACCGCCGCCGCCACTGCCTTGATGCGCGCGGCCAGAAAGAATCTCATGCACGACTACCAACGCCCTCCGACCCTGCACCGCTACGCGCTGCGCACCGAACTTGAAAACTCGCTGCGCCTCGGCCAGTTTCGCCTCGAGCCCAGCGGCGGCTTTTTGAACCTGTCGTTTTCCACCGCCTGGGACAAGGCGCTGTTCGACATCATCACGCCGAGTGACACCTGCCTGGTGATCCACAATAGCGAAGAATTCGGCGAGCGCCTGCACCGCGCGGTGCAGCGCATGCTGCCCAACTGGGCCGGCATCGACGGCGCCATCGAATACGGCAGCCGCTCGCCACTGGGCGCCGCATTCACCCGCAGCGCAGGCCAGGCGCGCGAAAAGGAATGGCAGTTCGCATGGCGCTCGATGTCGCCAGGCGCGAGCCTGAACCCCATCGTCGTCAAGATCGGCAGCATCGAGAGCTTCGCCGAGCTGCGCGACCGCGACAGCCACCTCGCGTGATGCGTGCGGGCCGTGTTTAGACACACGGCTCGACAAAATCGCGGTGTAATGCCGCGATGACTACCTCTTCTGCTTACGCGCACCTGCTCGCGCCGCTCGACCTGGGTTTCACCACGCTGAAGAACCGCGTGATCATGGGCTCGATGCACACCGGGCTCGAAGACCGCTTCTACAACTACGGCAAGCTCGCCGCGTTCTACCGCGCGCGCGCGCGCGGCGGCGTGGGCCTGATCGTCACTGGCGGCATCTCGCCGAATCGCCAGGGCTGGTTGCTGCCGTTCGGCGGCACGCTCAATTTTATTGGCGACGTGCCGAACCACCGGCGCGTTACGCGCGCCGTGCACGACGAGGGCGGCAAGATCGTGCTGCAGATCCTGCATGCGGGGCGCTACGGCTACCAGCCGTTCGTCGTGTCGGCGTCGAATCTCAAGTCGCCGATCTCGCGCTTCAAGCCCAGGGCCCTTAGCGAAGCGGGGATCGAATCGACGATCGCTGCCTACGTGCGCTGCGCGCGGCTCGCGCAACAGGCTGGCTACGATGGCGTTGAGATCATGGGCAGCGAAGGCTACCTTCTGAACCAGTTCCTGTGCGCGCGCGCCAATCGCCGTACGGATGCGTGGGGCGGGCCGATCGAACATCGCATGCGCCTGGCCATCGACATCGTGCGCCGCATCCGCGCCGCCGTCGGTCCGGAGTTCATTTTGATGTACCGCCATTCGGTGCTCGACCTGGTCGAAGGCGGTAATACGTGGGACGAGGTGGTGCTGGTGGCGAAAGCACTGGAGGCCGCCGGCGTGACGATCATCAATACCGGTTACGGCTGGCACGAGGCGCGCATTCCGACGATCGTCACGTCGGTGCCGCGCGCGGCGTTCGCACAAGTGGCGGGCCGTTTAAGGGCCGAGGTTGGCATACCCGTGGTGGCCTCGAACCGCATCAATATGCCTGGTGAAGCCGACGCGTTATTGGCGCGCGGCGACGCCGACCTGGTGTCGATGGCGCGGCCGTTCCTGGCCGACCCGGATTTCGTGAACAAGGCCGCCAGCGGCCGCGCGGACGAGATCAACACCTGCATCGCCTGCAACCAGGCGTGTCTCGACCACACGTTCTCGAACAAGCGCGCCACGTGCCTCGTCAATCCGCGCGCCTGCTACGAGACCGAACTGGTACTACGCCCGGCCGCGCAGTCGCGCCGCATTGCGGTGGTGGGCGCGGGGCCAGCCGGCCTGTCGGCAGCGACAGTGGCGGCCGAACGCGGTCACCGCGTCACGCTGTTCGATGGGCTGGACCGCATCGGCGGCCAGTTCAATGTCGCGCTGCGCGTGCCTGGCAAGGAAGAATTCGCCGAGACGATCCGCTATTTCGGGCGCCGTCTGTCGCTGCTCGGCGTCGACGTGCGCTTGAACTGCCGCGTCACGCGCGAGGCGTTATTGGCCGGGGGATTCGACGACGTGATCGTCGCCACGGGCATCCGCACCCGCAAGCCGGCCATCCCCGGCATCGACCATCCGATGGTCCTGAGTTACCTGGACGTGCTGCGCGATGGCCGCCCTGTCGGTGCGCGCGTGGCGATCGTCGGCGCCGGCGGCATCGGTTTCGACATGGGTGAATTCCTGGTGCACGATCCCCACGTGGCGCTGCCAATGACGCCGGCGCACTGGATGGGCGAGTGGGGCGTCGATCCGCTGGTGGCCACGGCGGGCGGTTTGACGGCGCCCGTGGCGCCGCAGCCGCCGCGCCAGGTCTGGCTATTGCAGCGCAAGAGCACGCGCCCGGGGGCGGGGCTGGGCAAGACGTCGGGCTGGGTGCACCGCGCTACGCTGGTGCGTAGTGGCGTGACGATGCTGGCCGGCGTGCAGTACGACCGCATCGACGACGCGGGCCTGCACATCACGGTCGGTGGGCAAGCGCGCGTGCTGGCGGTGGACAACGTCGTCATCTGCGCGGGACAGGAGAGCCTGGCCGAGTTGATGCCGGCCGAAGCGACGAGCGGCGGGCCGCGTTTTCACAAGATCGGCGGCGCGGCGCTGGCGGCGGAGCTGGATGCGAAGCGGGCGATTCGTGAGGGTTTTGAGTTGGCGGCGCGGCTTTGAATTGTGGTTGTGGTGTGCTTGCCTTGGGTTCCCGCCTCCGCGGGAACGACGTGCCAAGGTCGATGGCTAAAGAGTTGGCGTGTGGCTGATCGTATTATTTAACAACGTCGTTCCCGCGGAGGCGGGAACCCAAGTGAGCAAGCACACCACCAACGCCAATTACACCTTCCGCACCACCACGCACCCAATCGAATACCCGGCCCCAAACGAGCAGATCACGCCATTGGTGCCCGCCGCCAGATCGTCCTGGTACTTGTGGAACGCAATGATCGACCCGGCCGACGACGTATTCGCGTAGCTGTCCAGAATCACCGGCGCTTCGCCGGCTGTCGCGTCGCGGCCCAGCAGCGTGCGCACGATCAGCAGGTTCATGTTCAGGTTCGCCTGGTGCAGCCAGTAGCGCGACACGTCGTCGGTGCTCAAGCCGGCGGCAGCCAAGGTGTCCTTGATCGTCTCGGCCGCCATCGGGCAGACTTCCTTGAACACCTTGCGGCCCTGCTGGCGGAACAGCTTGTCCGGCTGGCCGACGCCGGCTTCATCGAAGCGGTTCATGAAGCCGAAATTATTGCGGATATTGTTCGAGAAGCTGGTCTTGAGGCGGCTATCGAGGATTTCCCACTGGTGTGCGCCGGTGGCCGTGGCTTGCGCCTCGATGATGATCGCGGTGCAGGCGTCGCCAAAGATGAAGTGGCTGTCGCGGTCGCGGAAATTCAAATGGCCGCTGGTGATCTCGGGGTTCAGCACGAGCACCGCACGGGCGCGACCGCCGCGCACCGCGTCGACCGCCGTGGCGATGCCGAAGGTGGCTGACGAACAGGCCACGTTCATGTCGAAGCCGAAGCCGTCGATGCCAAGCGCTTCCTGGACTTCGACCGCCATTGCCGGATAGGCGCGCTGCATATTGCTGCACGCGACCAGCACCATGTCGATGTCTTGCGGCGCCTTGCCGGCGCGCTCGAGCGCTTCGCGTGCGGCGGCCACGCACATCTCGGCCTGCAGCGACATCTGGTCGTCCGGGCGGTCGGCGATGCGCGCCGTCATGTGGGCCGGATCGAGGATGCCGCTTTTTTCCATCACATAGCGCGACTTGATGCCGGACGCTTTTTCGATGAAGCCGCTGCTCGATGGCTCGAGCGCCGTCACGTCGCCTGCCGCGATGGCGGCCGCGTGTTCGGCATTGTGCAGTTCGACGTAGGCATTGAACGCGGTCACCAGCTCGTCGTTCGAGATGGAATGCGGCGGCGTAAACAGGCCGGTACCGCTGATGACGACAGGTATCATGTTAGTGAAACTTTCAAGGAAGATAAGGGCACGTTGCCGCAAGGTGCGCCGATTCTACACGCTCGGCGCAGGCGTGGGAATCTGAGGAAAACCGGGCAGCATTCGGGCAGCGGCGGCGTAACTTCAGCGCCCCTGGCGCGCCAGGGTCGTGCCGGCGGCGCGGCTGGATAACACCACTGTTTCGCCCTTCAGGTGGCGCAGCGCCTGGGCCAGCTGGAAGTCGTCGGCGCTGCCGTAATCGAGCGGCTTGCGCTGGCGCGCTTCGTTCAGCAGCCGCATCTGCTCTTCGATGTCGTCTTCGCGCGTGGCCACTTCGGGGCCGGCGCCGTTGGCCAGGTGGTGCTGCAGGTCGGCTTCGCGCATGCGCAGGGCATTCAGGCCATCGCCATCGAGGTATTCGTCGACCGGGAAATCGGGCACGATGCCGCGCGCCTGGATCGAGCGCCCGGCCGGCGTGTAGTAGCGCGCCGTGGTGAGCTTGACGGCGGCGTCGCGCCCGATCGGGCGGATCGTCTGCACCGAACCCTTGCCGAAGGTCTGGCTGCCGAGGATGGCGGCGCGTTTGTAATCTTGCAGCGCGCCGGCGACGATCTCGGAGGCCGAGGCCGAACCGGTATTCACCAGCACCACCATCGGCAGCTTTTTGAAAGCGGGCGGCAGGTTCGCCAGCGGGTCGGCGCCGCTGCGCAGCATGTAGAACTCGGGCCGGCCATAGAAGCGCTGGCGCTGCTCGATCAGCTGGCCATTGGTCGAGACGATTTCGGCGTTGTTCGGCAAGAAGGCGGCGGCCACGCCGATCGCGCCCTGCAGCAGGCCGCCCGGATCGTTGCGCAGGTCGAGCACCAGGCCTTTGAGGTCGGGGTCTTCGCGGTACAGCGCCTGCAGTTTGGCGGCCATGTCGTCCACGGTCGGCTCCTGGAACTGCGCCACGCGCAGCCAGGCGTAACCCGGTTCGACCATTTTGGCCTTGACGCTTTTCTGGACGATCTCGCGCCGCTCGACGGTGATGGTGAGCGGCGCCGGCGCCGACTTGCGCGCGATGGTCAGTGTCACGCGCGTGCCCGGCTCGCCGCGCATGCGCTTGATGGCCTCGTCGATCGGCGTGCCCTGGATCGGGTGGCCGTCGATGCGCGTGATCAGGTCGCCCTCCTTGATGCCGGCGTGGTAGGCCGGCGAATCTTCCATCGGGCTGATGATTTCGATGTAGCCGTCTTCGCTGATGCTGATCTCGATGCCCAGGCCGACAAAGCGGCCTTCGGTGCCTTCGCGCAGTTCGCGGAACGCGCGCGCGTCGAGGTAGGCCGAATGCGGGTCGAGCGAGGCGACCATGCCGGTGATCGCCTGGGACAGCAGGGCCTTGTCTTCGACCGGCTCGACGTAACTGGTCTTGATGACGCCGACGACGTCGGCCAGCTCGCGCAGCCCGGCCACCGGCATGCTCGCGTCGAGCGACGGTTTGAACGAGAGAGCGGAAAACTGCATCGTCAGGCCGACGCCGGCAACGGCGCCCAGGCCGATCAGACAGGCATTCTTGAAGGTGGAACCCATGGTGACCCATTGTGGCAGCGCGCGCCGATCGTGGAACCCGAGGCGCTGCGATATGCCTGAGGTTGCGCAAGCGGAGTATAAACCGGTTCGCGCGCGGGCGCAGACGGTCCTCCCATCGCAGTCATGTCGTTACAGTCGAGTTAATTAGGGAAAATCGGCGTAATTCGGCCGAATAGCGATTTGTTACATGCCGTTAGCGAGGGTAAGTAATTGTAAGAGTCGCGCTTGGTCCTGAAGAGGCCGCCTATAGTTGTGGCTAGTTTTTCTCTCTCTCCACTCTTGAAGTGGTCTTTTCCCGCGGCTTTCCTGGCGCGGGATTTTTTTTGCCCGCTCTCAACGTGTTGTCTCCTTCCAACACATGCATACGCGAAAATTCCATTTCCATGTGTATCGAAAAGTAAAAAAACCACCATGCCAGGTGCTGTCGGGAGTCCACCCGCTAGAATGTTCTTTTGCCGGCACGCAGCAGGCGCGCCCGGCAGGACGTTGTTTATTCCTGCGAACACTTAGCAAGTAAGGATTTTTCCGTGAAGCGACACCTCCTGAGTACCCTGACCCTGTCCCTTGCGGCAGCCTTCGCCGCGCCAGCCATGGCCGCCGACGCAGCACCTGCCGTTGCCGCCACCACTGCCGCACCGGCAGGGGTTATCTCCGGCATCGACACCCAGTACATCGACAACAGCGTGCGTCCGCAGGACGACTTCTTCACGCACCTGAACGGCAAGTGGCTGAAAGAGACCGAGATCCCGGGCGACCGCTCGAGCTGGGGCACCTTCATGAAGCTGCGCGAAGACACCACGCCGCAACTGCTGGCGATCATCGAGGCGGCGCAGAAGGACACCGGCGCCAAGTCGGGTACGGAAGCGAAGAAGATCGGCGATCTGTACGCCAGCTTCATGGACGACGCGCGCCGCGAGACGCTGGGCTACAAGCCGCTGACCGGCGAGCTCTCGCGCATCCGCGCACTGAAGGACAAGAAGGGTATTCCGGCACTGGCCGCTCACCTGGGCAAGATTGGCGTGGCCAGCCCGTACGGCATCTACGTCGGCCAGGACATGCGCGAATCGACCCGCCACGCAACCTATATCAGCCAGAGCGGCCTGGGCATGCCCGACCGCGATTATTACCTGAAGGCGGACGACGCCAAGCTGGCCGAGATCCGCGCCAAGTACCAGGTGCACGTCGAGAAGATCCTGGCGCTGGCTGGCGAAAAGAACGCCGCCGCGCAGGCCAGGGCGATCGTCGATTTCGAAACCGAACTGGCCAAGGTCCAGTGGACCAAGGTCGAGAACCGCGACCCGGTCAAGCGCTACAACAAGATGACGGTCGCCGAGCTGGCCAAGCTGGCGCCGGGCTACGACTGGAAAGGCGCCCTGGGCGCCGCCGGCGTGGGCAGCAAGACCGACACCATCATCGTCAATCAGCCAAGCTACTTCACGGGCTTTGACGCGCTGCTGGCCAAGACCGACCTGGCCACGCTCAAGTCGTACTTCGAATGGCAGCTGCTGCGCGAATACGCGCCGTATCTGTCGCAGGCATTCGTCGACGAGAACTTCGCGTTCTACGGCACCGCACTGACCGGCGTGGCCGAGCAGCGTCCGAGCTGGAAGCGTGGCGTGGCCACCGTCGAAGGCGCGCTGGGCGAGGCGCTGGGCAAGCTGTACGTGGCCGAGCACTTCCCGGCCGAACGCAAAGCGCGCATGGAACAGCTGGTGAAGAACCTGATCATCGCCTACGGCCAGTCGATCGACAACCTGGACTGGATGAGCCCGGCGACCAAGAAGGAAGCGCGCGCCAAGCTGGCCAAGTTCACGCCGAAGATCGGTTACCCGGACAAGTGGCGCGACTATTCGCGCCTGACGATCAAGCGCGATGACCTGGTGGGCAACGCGATGCGTTCGTCGACCTTCGCCTACAACCGCAATATCGAAAAGCTCGGCAAGCCGATCGACCACACCGAATGGGGCATGACGCCGCAGACGGTCAACGCGTATTACCGCAGCACGATGAACGAGATCGTGTTCCCGGCCGCGATCCTGCAGCCGCCATTCTTCGACATGCGCGCCGACGACGCGGTCAACTACGGCGCGATCGGCGCCGTGATCGGCCACGAAATCGGCCATGGCTTCGACGACAAGGGCAGCCAGTCCGATGGCGACGGCAACCTGCGCGACTGGTGGACCGCCGAAGACCGCACCGCCTTCAAGGCCCGCACCGACAAGCTGGTCAAGCAGTTCAACGGCTATGCCCCGCTGCCGGGCTACAACGTGAACGGCGAACTGACGCTGGGCGAGAACATCGGCGACAACGCCGGCCTGTCGATCGGCTACAAGGCGTATAAACTGTCGCTGGCCGGCAAGCCGGCGCCGGTGATCGACGGCCTCACGGGCGACCAGCGCTTCTTCATGGGCTTTGGCCAGGTGTGGCGCTCGAAGATGCGTGAAGCCCAGCAGATCAATCAGGTGAAAACCGATCCGCACTCGCCGGGCCAGTTCCGCGCCAACGGCACCGTGTCGAACATGCCCGAGTTCTACGAGGCGTTCAACGTGAAGCCGGGCGACAAGATGTACCTGGCGCCGGAAGACCGCGTCATCATCTGGTAATCGTATAGAGAACATCAGGCCGGCGTCATGAGCGTCGGCCTTTTGCATTGCACTCACACACAAGAGAGAGATCACATGAAACGCAATCTGTTCAGCGCTGCGGCGCTTGTGTTGACCACATCGTTCATCGCGCCGATGGCGATGGCCCAGGCCAACGCTGCCGCAGCGACCGCGCCGGCCGGCGCATCGTCGGGCATCGCGACGCAATACATCGAGCCGGGCGTGCGCGCGCAGGACGACTTCTTCGAACACCTGAACGGCAAATGGCTCAAGAGCGTCGAGATCCCGGCCGACAAGTCGACCTGGGGCGCGTTCCACCAGCTGCGCGACGACACGCTGCCGCAGCTGCGCGCGATCATCGAGCGCACCGCCGCCGACAAGAACGCCGCCGCCGGCAGCGAAGCGCGCAAGATCGGCGACTTCTACGCCAGCTACATGGACGAAGCGCGCCTCGAGCAGCTGGGCGCTGCGCCGTTGAAGGGCGAGATGAACAAGATCGCCGCGATCAAGAGCAAGGCTGAACTGCCGGCGCTGTTCGCGCACCTGGGCCGCGCCGGTGTGAACGTGCCGTTCGTGTTCTTCATCCACCAGGATGCCAAGGATTCGACCAAGTACGTGGCCGACCTGTACCAGGCCGGCCTGGGCATGCCCGACCGCGACTATTACCTGAAGCTCGACGACGCCAAGCTGCTTGAGGTGCGCGCCAAGTACCAGGTGCACATCGAGAAGATGCTGGCGCTGGCAGGCAGCAAAACTGCCGCAGCCGATGCCAAAGCCATCGTCGCCCTGGAAACCGAACTGGCCAAGGTGCAGTGGACCAAGGTCGAAAACCGCGATCCGATCAAGACCTATAACAAGGTCGAATTCAATCAGCTGGCCACGATGGCGCCGGGCTACGACTGGAACACGTGGCTGAAAGCCGCGGGCCTGCAGGGCAAGGCAACCTACCTGATCGTCAGCCAGCCGACCTACCTGAAGGGTTTTACTGACGTCTTGGGCCGTGTTCCGCTGGCGACCTGGAAAGCGTACCTGCAATTCCAGACCGTGAACGGCTACGCCAATTACCTGTCGAAGGCCTTTGTCGACCAACGCTTCGCGTTCAACGGCACCACGCTGGCCGGTATCCCGGAACTGGAACCACGCTGGAAGCGCGGCGTGTCCACGCTCGAAGGCAGCCTCGGTGATGCAGTGGGCAAGCTGTACGTGAAAGACCACTTCCCGGCCGAGCGCAAGGCGCATATGGAAGTGCTGGTCAAGAACCTGCTGGCCGCCTACAAGGATTCGATCGACACGCTCGACTGGATGAGCCCTGCGACCAAGAAGGAAGCGCAGACCAAGCTGGCCAAGTTCACGCCGAAGATCGGCTATCCGAACAAGTGGAAGGAATACACGGCCTTGACCGTCAAGCGCGATGACCTGGTGGGCAACGTGATGCGTTCGCGCGAAGTGGAATACAACCGTGAACTGAACAAACTGGGCAAACCGATCGACCGCGAAGAGTGGGGCATGACGCCGCAAACCGTCAACGCCTACTACAACCCGGAACTGAACGAGATCGTGTTCCCGGCCGCGATCCTGCAGCCGCCGTTCTTCGATGCGAAGGCTGACGATGCGGTCAATTACGGCGGCATCGGCGCCGTGATCGGCCACGAGATCAGCCACGGCTTCGACGACCAGGGTTCGCAGTACGACGGCGACGGCAACATGCGCAACTGGTGGACCGAAGAAGACGGCAAGCGCTTTGGCGAAAAGACCAAGGCCCTGATCGCGCAGTACGCCGCGTTCAGCCCGCTCGAAGGCTATAACGTCAACGGCGAACTGACCCTCGGCGAAAACATCGGCGACAACTCGGGCCTGGCGATTGCTTACAAGGCATACAAGATCTCGCTCAAGGGCAAACCAGCGCCCGTGATCGACGGCCTGACCGGCGACCAGCGCTTCTACATGGGCTGGGGCCAGGTGTGGCGCACGAAGATGCGCGAGCCGGCGCAGATCGCCCAGATCAAGACCGACCCGCACTCGCCGGCGCAATACCGCGCCAACGGCACGCTGAAGAACCAGCCTGGCTTCTACGAAGCGTTCAAGGTCAAGGCTGGCGACAAGATGTACCTGGCGCCGAAGGATCGCGTGATCATCTGGTAAGCCTGCGCACGCCGTAGATGCTTGCATGTGACAAGGGCCGCGTATGCGGCCCTTGTCGTTGGTACTGCCTGACCGCTATGCGATCAGCGTGCCTGGCTCGAATAGCTGCACGACTTGACCACGTTCGGCTTTGGATCGCCGAACACGGCATTGGTGCAGGCGGCCCGGTTGGTGAACGCCTTGGTGGCGTAGGCGCCTGGCACACCGTAGCGCACGTCACGAGCGCCGCTGAACGAGCAGGTGCCGTTTTCAGGGGCGCAAACAGTCCAGGTCACCGGTGCGGGTGGCGTCGGGGTCGGGGCAGTCGACGCCGCGCCGGCGTAGCTGCAGGTCTTGACCGTGTTCAGCGCCGGGTCGCCGAATACCGCGTTCGTGCACTGCACCGAATTGGTAAATACCTTGACGACCCAGGCATTGCCGGCGCCGTAGCGCACTTCACGCGAGCCATTGAAGCTGCACGTGGCGTTTTCGTTGGCGCATTGCGTCCAGGTGGCAGGCGTTGGTGTCGGCGTTGGCGTTGGCGCCGGCGTGCTGCCCGCCGTCAATTCCGCGTAGGCGCCGATATCGCGCGCGCTCGCAGCCAGGCGGGTCTCGCCGGCAGCCGTGTGCTTGTACTGGGCTACTGGCGCCAGGGACACACCGGTTGCCGACACGCCCGGCACCGAACCGGCGTTAATCACCAGCACGTTCGCGGTCGGATGCAGATCGAACAGCAGGCGATTGACGAAGCCGGGCACGAGCGAACGGAAGTTGGTGCGGTCAATGGCATTGGCCTGGTTGGTCGCGGCGCCCGTACCGCCAAAGATATTGTTTTGCAGCAGAACTGGCGTGGTCACACTGCCGCCCACGACCACGAAGGTGCCGCGCACACTGTCGTCGTTCAGGAACGTATTGTTGACAACATACAGATCCTGGCCAGGATTGCTCGCCCCCTCGTTGCCATACGACAGCAAACCGGGGTTGTTATGATTGGCCGGCTGGTGGATCACATTGCCGATGACATACGAAGTACCGGCATTCGGCAGGTCGATCTCGTAGCTCGGTTTGCCGGTGCTGCTCGAGAAGCGGTTGTAGTTGATCGTGTTGACGCTGGCGCGCGACTTGAGGTTGTGGCCAGCATTGGCGTCATGCGAATAGTTGTAGCGGAACGTCAGGCTGCCGACGTGGCCGATATACACATTGTGGGTGTAACCGTCGCCCCGGCCATTAGCGCCGAACTCGGTATTTTCGATCACGATGTGGCTGTTCTCATTCGCGCCGGTCAGGATGCCGTTCTCGTTGTCGTGCAAGAACGACGAGCGCAGCGTGAAGTTGGCGCCTTCCACACGCAGTGCTGCGCCATTTCCGTCCGGCACTGAAGCACCAGCCATCTCGACGTTGTCGACTGTGGTGTTATTGCCCTGGATAACCCAGGTGCCTTTACCTTGAGCGTTTTTACCAGCTGCATCGATCTTTGGACGGCCATTCACACCGCGGATGGTCAGGTTGCTGGCACCAATGGCGCAGACGTCGCCGCTGTAGGTTTTACCGCCGTCGATCTGGACGATGTCCCCGGACTGTGCGCGGGCAAAGGCGGCACAGGGCGCCGCGTAGGTTTTTCCGGGGCCAACCGACAAGGTGGCGGCGGATGCGCCGCCGGCCGCAGCGAGGGACACCAGGAGCGCGGCATTCAGCCGAAACGAAGCAGACACGGCAGATTTGGAGCGAGGATGCATGATGGTCTAATCCTGTAAAGATTCCGGTAGGAATTTATTTCGACTGGAGGCTGTGCAGGATAAGGTATTTACGCACTGTGGATTGTAAGCAATTGTTACTTTGTATTTGCGTCAATATGTCACAGTTGGCAAAGTTAAAGGCGGTAAAGAAACTGTCGGAACTATTTTTATAATATTGCTGGCTTCGCAGGACGGTGAGCCTGGTACATCGCCCGTCTGCATGAAATTGACAGGCGAAAAAAAGCGCCGGGAGCGGCGCTTTCTTGTCTTGCCAATGTCTGCGCTGATTATCTGACTGCGGCGACCATGTAGTCCACCGCAGCCTTGATGTCGGCATCGGGAAGCGTGGAGCCGCCTTTTGGCGGCATGAAGCCGGCTTTTCCCTGGAAGCCCTTGATGGCGTGGTCATACATCACCGTGGCACCCTGGCCAAGTCGCGCGCTCCACGCCGCCTTGTCGCCAAACTTGGGCGCACCCGCGATGCCGGCGCCATGACAGGCGATGCATGCCGTGTCGTAGGCCTTCTTGCCGCTATCGGCGCCGGCAACGACCGGCCCCGCAACCGGTGCGCTCGCCATCGGTTGTGTTGTCGCCACGGCGGCGGCAATTGGCACCGGCGCAGGCGCAGCCACCGCTGCGCCCGCAGCAGCGGCGCCACCGGCCACCGGCGCCGCTGCTGCGGCGGGCGCAGGTGCCGTCGGTTCCTTGAAACTGGCCCCGCTTTTATTGGTCATGAACACGACTGCCCGCGCCACTTCCAGGTCGTCGAGGTCGGGATTGCCGCCCTTGGCCGGCATCGCGCGGATACCTTCGATCGCATGTTTGAGCAGGGTGTCATACCCCTGCGCCAGACGCGCGGCCCAGACGCCGTTGTCACCGATTTTGGGGGACCCGGCCATCCCACTGTCGTGGCACGTGGCGCAGGTGGCGGCATAGACAGCCGAGCCTGCCAACAGGACGCGCGGGGTATTGGCATCACGCAGTGTGAAACCTTCTGCGGCGACGGGCCGGATGCGCGCAGCGATCGCGTCGGCGCTCTTGCCATCGGTGCCGGCGCCGGTCGTGGGCGCACTGGTGACGAAGGTAACCAACAAGATAATGCCGAGGACAATGACTAGGAAGAAACCCGCGACAGCGATCACGAGCTGTTTTGGCGTACGAATGAGGGATTCGTGGTCGTGCTGTGCGTCGCTCATGATTTCCTTAATTCAATTAAAAAAACCGGCCACTGGGGCGCTGCGATCTAGTGGCTTTTTTGCAAGTGCCGTCGAGCATCTTATTATAGTGTAAACCTGTATTGATGCCAGGGTTTTTCAGGCGCTGCCCATGGACGTACCCGGCGAAAGACTGTATCCTTCGCTACGCTTGCCAGTGCGGCTGTAGCTCAGTGGATAGAGTATTGGCCTCCGAAGCCAAGGGTCGCTGGTTCGATTCCAGCCAGCCGCACCAATTCGGCATATTGCGGTTCTTGCCGCTCTTGCCTTCATCATCTGGCGTTGTCTGCAACGCTTGTCTCATCGTTCCCCGCATCGTATCGGCGCCACCTGCGGCGCCGGGTCGCCATGCGCCGGGCGCTTCCCGATTCATCCAGAATTGTTATTAAAGCAAGAGCGCACGATTACGAACATTGCGCAGCTTTATGCACAGTCAATGCTAAAATCCTTCGACTTTATTGCACCAAGGAATTAGTGTTGTCATTCCGATGCGAAAGTATTCATGATTGCACCGGCTTTGTTGCGTGCTGTTGCATCTACCTGACGGGCTGACAGCCTCTCGTTGAGTAAGCAGGTGTTTCCATGCTATATTGAATGTTAAAAATATGTCAAAAAAATAAACATCAAACGATATTTTTATTGCAACAAAATCGCGTCTTTATGGTGGTTTTGGAATAATTTTCTGGTTGGACAAGTGTTCTCCAGGTCATTAGCCATACACAGTGTTGTCGTACATTGGGCCGGGCAACGCTTCGATTTGAAATCAATTGAAATTCTGTCGCTGCCAAGATAGGCAATGGTGGTGTAGCGGGTGTACGGCGCGTGCATCCGGCATCTCGGCATGTAGTAAGCGTAATCATCAATCTGGGGAATAACATGTTTCGGATCTCTAACCACTACGTGTCGAAGATCGTCTTCGTCCTGCTATTCGTGGAAATATTGATCCTGTTGGGGGCCGCCTATGCAGGTGCGGCCATGCGTTTCCTCGACATCGGCGCACCGCTCACGACCGATCAGTTCGATCACTTCCTGGCCTCGGCCGTCGCGTTTGCCGTGGCGGTCAGCTTCAGCATGAGCGCCATGGGCATGTACCAGCTCGATTTCGACGAAGGCCTGCGTCATCCGTTCTTCATGAAGCTGATGCCGGCGTTCGTGATGGGCTTTTTGATCCTGACGCTGGTGTTCTACGTGGCACCCGACCTGTACTTTGGCCGTGGCATCCTGCTGCTCGGGTTCGGCCTGGCCGCTGCCGGTATTTTTATCGCGCGCATCATCTTCTTCAAGACATCCGAACTGAGCCTGATGCAGTCGCGCATCCTGTTCCTGGGTAATGGCGCACTGGCCAAGGAATGCAGTGAACTGGCCCGTAACAAGAACAGCTACCACCGCTACCACGTTGTCGGCTTCATTCCGGTGGGCAGCGATGAAGTGTGCGTGCCGGCCGCCGACTTGCTCAAGGTGCGCGACGGCGATTCGCTCGTGAAGATGGCCAACCAGTATGGCGCGCAAGAAATCGTGGTATCAGTGCAAAACCGGCGTGGCAGTTTCCCGATCAAGGAACTGCTCGACTGCAAGCTGCAAGGCGTGAAGGTCACCGATGCCGCCACCTTCTTCGAGCGCGAAACCTGCCAGATCCGGGTCGATTCGCTGCAGCCGAGCTGGCTGGTATTCGGCGGTGGCTTCGACCAGAGCTTTATCCGCACGTTCATGAAGCGTGGCTTTGACCTGATCTGCAGCACCCTGATCATGGCCGTAACGTTTCCGATCATGCTCGGCGCTGCGCTGGCCGTTTGGCTGGAAGACCGCAGCCCCGTGTTCTACTCGCAGGAGCGGGTCGGCAAAGATGGCAAGATTTTCCGTGTACACAAGTTTCGCAGCATGCGCGCCGATGCCGAAAAGGGTGGGACGCCACAGTGGGCGGCCCAGAACGATCCGCGCGTGACGCGTGTGGGCAACTTCATGCGCAAGACCCGGATCGATGAGCTTCCGCAAATCCTGAACGTGTTCAAGGGCGACATGTCGTTCGTTGGCCCGCGGCCGGAACGCGCCTACTTCGTCGAGCAGCTGATCGAGGTGGTTCCATACTACAATGTCCGTCATAGCATCAAGCCTGGCATCACCGGTTGGGCGCAGGTGCGCTATGGCTACGGATCATCGGCCGAGGACGCATTGCAAAAACTGCAGTACGACCTTT
Organism: Massilia aurea; assembly: GCF_040790145.1. Classification (GTDB taxonomy): domain Bacteria; phylum Pseudomonadota; class Gammaproteobacteria; order Burkholderiales; family Burkholderiaceae_D; genus Telluria; species Telluria aurea_C. The sequence continues at coordinate 190,532 of NZ_JBFMMP010000007.1, read as the reverse complement.
ATTATGTGAAGAACAACAGCCTGTTCCTGGACGTGCTCATCCTGATCAATACGCTCAAGGTTGTGTTGTTCCGTAGCGGACGCTGATCATCCTGGATTGACCTGTGGTGCGCGCACCCGGGTCGATGGCTTTTAACGTTTCTATCCCGAATTTTTCAATGGTCGTTTTCATGGATGGCAAACGTTGACCACCATAGCCGTCTACAGCTATAGCGTCGCCGCCATCGGTTTCTTGCTGCTGATCGGCCTGTTGCTCACGATCTGGCGCGGCCGCGTCCAGGTTGCCGCCATCGCCATGGCCTGCGGATTCACCGCGCTCTGGTCCGCCGCTGTGGCATGGCAGGGCGCGGGTGGCCACGAAATGTGGTCGGTCTGGACCGATACCCTCGAAATCCTGCGCAGCGCCGCCTGGTGCGTGGTCCTGCTGCTCTTGCTGGGCAATTCCCGCGATCCTGCCAGCCGCTGGCCCTTCAGCCTGCGTCCGTCCATCTTCATCGGCGCCGCGTGCTATATGGCGTTGCTGCTGGCGACCATCCTGCTGCGCACCGACCTGATGCTCAATCTGGACGGCGGCCTGCTGCCCAATGTCACCGCGCGCGTATGCCAGGCGGTGCTGGGCATGCTGCTGGTGGAGCAGGTGTACCGCAACAAGACGATCCAGGAGCGCTGGGCCATCAAGTTCGCCTGCCTGGGCATCGGCGCCATGTTCGTCTACGACTTCTACATGTACAGCCAGGCGATGCTGTTCCACGAGATGCACCCGGACACCTGGGCTGCGCGCGGCATCGTCAATGCGCTGGCCATGCCGCTGATCGGCACCGCCGTCAAGCGCAGCGTGTCGCGCTCGAACGCCCTGGTGCTGTCGCGGCGCGTGATGTTCCATTCCACCGCGCTGTTCGGCTCGGCGATCTACCTGCTGGCGATGGGGTTTGCCGGTTATTACCTGCGCTATTTCGGCGGCAGCTGGGGCGGCGTGATGCAGGTCGCTTTCCTGTGTGGCGCCTTGCTGCTGCTGACCGGGACCCTGTTCTCCGGCACCTTCCGCGCCTGGCTCAAGGTCTTCATCAGCAAGCATTTCTACAGCTATGGCTACGACTACCGTGAGGAATGGATGCGCTTTACGCGCACCCTGTCGGCCAACAGCACGCATATCGGCGAGCGCGCGATCGAGGCGGTCGGCGCGCTGGTCGAAAGTCCCGGCGGCGTGTTGTGGCAGCGCCGCGACGGCGATGACGGCAATTACCAGCCGGTGGCGGGGTGGCAGGCCACCAGCACCGCGGTCGAACCGGCCGACTCGAGTTTCTGCCGCTTCCTGGAAACCACCCAGTGGGTAATCGACCTGCGTGAATTTGCAGCCCTGCCCGAGAAATACGGCGACCTGGCCCTGCCGGCCTGGCTCGCCGCGTTCCCGCGCGGCTGGCTGGTGGTGCCGCTGATCTTGCATGGCAAGTTGTTCGGCTTCGTCGTGCTGCAGGATGCGCGCAGCGCCGTGTCGCTGAACTGGGAAGTCTTCGACCTGCTGGAAATCGCCGGCAGCCAGGCCGCCAGCTATCTGGCGCAGCAGGATGCGGCCAATGAGCTGATGGTGGCGCGCCAGTTCGAGTCGTTCAATCGCATGTCGACCTTCGTCGTGCACGACCTGAAAAATCTGGTGGCCCAGCTGTCCCTGATGAACGCGAACGCCGAAAAGCACCGCGACAATCCCGAGTTCCAGCGCGACATGCTCGATACCGTGACACACTCGGTCGACAAGATGAAGATGATGCTGCAAAAGCTCAGTCGCAACGACGCGCCGGAACGGCCCTTGCCGCTGCGCGTCGAGAACGTGGTGCGCCAGGCGCTTGCGCTCAAGAGCGCGTTCGAGCCGCATCCGGTGCTGGACGTGGTCGATGGGGGCCTGCTGGTGCTGGCCGACCGCGAACGCCTCGAGCGCGTGCTGGGCCACCTGATCCAGAATGCGATCGAAGCCACGCCCAAGAGCGGCCGTGTCAACGTGGCGATTGCCCGCGCGGGTGGGCAGGTCACGGTCACCGTGGCCGACACCGGCGCCGGCATGAGCGAGGAGTTCATCCGTGAGCGGCTGTTCAAGCCATTCGAATCGACCAAGCCGGCAGGCATGGGCATCGGCGTGTTCGAGAGCCGCGAATACATCCAGGAACTGGGCGGCGCGCTGGCATTGACCAGCGTGCCGGGACAGGGAAGCACATTTACCGTCACATTGCCGCTGTACCGCGAGCAGGGCGCCGAGCGCGCTGCGTGACCAAAGGACAACCGTGAGCCAAACCAAACCAAAACTGTTGATCATCGAAGACGACCCGGGCCTGCAAAAGCAGCTGCGCTGGAGTTTCGACGCCTATGACGTGGTGGTCGCCGACGACCGCGAAAGCGCGCTGGCGCAGATCCGCCGCCACGAGCCGGCCGTGGTCACGATGGACCTGGGCCTGCCGCCCGATCCCGATGGCTCGACCGAAGGCCTGGCCACGCTGCAGCAGATCCTGGCGCTGGCGCCGGAGACGCGCGTGATCGTCCTGACCGGCAACCAGGACCGCGCCAATGCGGTCAAGGCGATCGCCATGGGCGCCTACGACTTCCACCAGAAGCCGCCCGAGCCTGAAGTGCTGAACCTGGTGATCCAGCGCGCATTCTTCTTGCACAATCTGCAGGAAGAAAACCGCCGCATGCAATCTGGCCAGGCCGACTCGCCGATGGCCGGCGTGATCAGCCGCGACCCCGGCATGCTCAAGCTGTGCCGCAGCATCGAGAAGGTCGCCCCGACCTCGGCTTCGGTAATGCTGCTGGGCGAATCGGGCACCGGCAAGGAAGTGCTGGCGCGCGCGGTGCACGCGCTTTCACCACGCGCCAAGGAGCGTTTCGTCGCCATCAACTGCGCCGCGATTCCCGAGAACCTGCTCGAGAGCGAATTGTTCGGCTACGAAAAAGGCGCCTTCACCGGCGCGGCCAAGCAAACCAAGGGCAAGGTCGAACTGGCCCACGGCGGCACGTTCTTCCTCGATGAAGTAGGCGATTTGCCGATGGCGCTGCAGGCCAAGCTGCTGCGTTTCTTGCAGGAGCGCGTGATCGAGCGTATCGGCGGCCATGAAGAAATCGCGGTCGACGTGCGCATCGTGTGCGCGACGCACCAGAAGCTCAAGGAGTTGTGCAGCACCGGGCGCTTCCGCGAAGACTTGTATTACCGCCTGTCCGAGATCGTTGTGACGATCCCGCCGCTGCGCAACCGCCAGGGCGATGCGGCCCTGCTGGCGCACCACTTCAAGAACAAGTTCTGCGCCCAGGAATCGCGCCCGACGCTGCACTTTTCGCCCGACGCGATCGCGGCGATCGAAGGCTACGCGTGGCCGGGCAATGTGCGCGAGATGGAAAACTGCGTCAAGCGCGCCGTGATCATGGCCGATGGCCCGACCATCGTGGCCGACGATCTGGGTCTGCCCGAAGGCGACACGCCGGTCGAAGAGCCGCTGAACCTGCGCCAGGTGCGCGACGAGGCCGAGCAGGGCGCCATCGTGAAGGCGCTGGCACGCGCGGACGGCAATATCGTCAAGGCGTCGGAAATGCTGGGCATCAGCCGGCCGACCATGTACGACCTGATGAGCCGTCACGGCATCAAGAGCAGCGCATGATGCGCAAGGCCGTCGTCGGCGCGCTGGCGCTGCTGGTGCTGGGCGCCGCCGGCGCAGCCTACCTGGTCGAACGGGTGGGCGTGACGCCGCGCGCGCTGGCGCCGTATATCGAAAAACGCACCAGCGGCCACAATCCGGTCATCGTCAAGGCGGGGCAGGTCAGCGCCGCGCTGTTGCTGCGGCTCGATCGGGGCGAAGCGGCGCTGCCGGCGGACTTCGCCATCACCCTTGGCGCGCAAGCGGGCGCCGTCGGCGTCGATGCAGCCGGCGCCATCGAAGTGGCCACGCCGGACGCGCTGCGCGCTGCGCTGGCGCAGGCCAACCCGGGCGACACGATCACGCTGCTGCCGGGCGTGTACCGGTTCGGCGGCGCACCGCTCGACGTCAACCGGCCCGGCCGCGCCAGTGCGCCGATCGTCGTGCGCGCCCTCAAACCGGGCAGCGCGCAGCTCGAATTCGACCTGATGGAGGGCTTTCGCGTCAAGGCGCCACACTGGCGTTTTGAAAACCTGGCCATCCGCGGCGTGTGCGCCGAGGACCGCTACTGCGAGCATGCCTTCCACGTGGTGGGTGCGGCCAGCCATTTCGTCGCGCGCAACAACACGATCACCGACTTCAACGCCCACTTCAAGATCAATGGCGAACAGGGGCGCTTTCCGGACGACGGCCTGATCGAGCAGAACACGCTGACGGCAACGCGTGTGCGCCGGACATCCAACCCGGTCACGCCGATCGACCTCGTCGCCGCCAATGGCTGGACCATGCGTGCCAACGTGATCAGCGATTTCATCAAGGGCGAGGGTGACCTGATCAGCTATGGCGCGTTCGCCAAGGGCGGCGGCAGCGGCAACGTCTTCGAGCGCAATCTGGTGTGGTGCGAACGCACCCTGCGCGGCGTGCCGGGGCAGCGCGTGGGGCTGTCGCTGGGCGGCGGTGGCACCGGTGCGGCAGTGTGCCGCGACGGGCGCTGCATCACCGAGCACGAACAAGGCACGCTGCGCGCCAACCTCGTGATGGGGTGTTCCGACGTCGGCATCTATCTCAACAGCGCGGCGCGCAGCAGTGTCGTGGACAATACCTTGCTCGATACGGGCGGCATCGACGTGCGCTTTGCAACGAGCAGCGCGCGCCTGGACGGCAACCTGGTCGATGGGCCGATCCGCAGCCGCGACAACGGCTTGCTGCACCTGGAGGATAACCGCAGTACGCCGCTGTGGCAGATGTTTGCTGGCTACCACCCTGTGCGCAACCTGTTCGCGGCGCCTGCCAGCGGGGATCTGCACTGGGACGGCGGTGCGCCCGGGCGGGCCTCTGGCGCCACCGCCGGGACCGACTTGTGCGGCGCGCAGCGTGGCAAGAGCGCCATCTACGGCGCGTTCGACGATTTCAACAGCTGCCTGGTGAACGGAGCGCGCTGACCGGAGCGTACGTTTTACTTACCAGCTGCGCAGCCAGCTGCCGGTCCAGTGCGCGACCTGGTCACGCCAGACGCGGCGCGAGAACGTGTGGTCGGCCCGGTCGATCCGGTACTGGGTCACGCGCGACGATTGCAGCAACTGGCGCCACTTCGGCGTGGCCTCGGCCAGGTCGCAGAATTCGCGGCCGGTCAGGTCGGCGCCGCTGATGATCACCAGCACCTGGCCGCCGAAGGCGTGCAGGCCGGCGTGCATCCGGTCGGGCAGCGCGAGCGTGGTGCGCGGCCCCGTTCCCGGGCCGAACGCGGTGCGCACCAGCTGGAACATCGAGGCCAGGGAGCGCCGGTAATTGAAGCTGCCGCGCAGTACCCGCGCCCAGAATGCGCGGTCCACCAGCTGGTCGCGGTAATAGTGGCGCAGCGTGGTGCGGGCGATGCTGTCGGCCGTGCGGATCCACGGGTTGAGCAGCACGACGCCGCTCACGCGCGCGTCCAGCGGCGCGTACATCATGGCCGCCGAGGCGCCATCGCACAGGCCCCACAGCACCACTTCGCGCACGCTTGGCGCGGCCGCCATGAATGCGTCGATCGCTGCCTTGATATCGTCCTGCACGTCGCCAAATGCGCGCTCGGCGCCTTCGCTGTCGCCCATGCCGCGGTAATCGAAGCGCATGGCGGCGATGCCGTTCATGGCCAGGCTGCGCGCGAGCAGCGTGAACTGGCGGTGACTGCCGGCGCGGTATTGCGGTCCGCCCACCACCACCAGCACCGCGCGCGTGCCCGGCGTCTCGGGCAGGTTCAGGATGCCATACAGGCTGTCGCCATGGCAGTCGAAGGCCACGACCCGTTCTTCAATGTCCATCGCCGTGCTCCTGCAAGGCCGTCGAGGTGGCCGCCAGCCAGGCCGGCGAGATCGTGATTTCGGGGGTGGTCCAGAATGGCGGGCAGTGCACCTGGTGCAGCGTCAGGTCGACCTGACGCTGCAGCCAGGCCGCGCTGGCGCGCGCCGTACCGGGCGACACGCCGGGCGAAGCGCCCTGGCCGGTCATGCCCAGCGCTTCGAACCAGTGGACCGGGCAGTCAGGCGTGAAGTCTTCGAGCGGCGCCAGCGCATCGATGGCGGCGGCCAGTTCGGGCGCCAGGTCGTAGCCGCTGATCTCGAGCGTCTCGCCGGCCTGCAGCGAGGCGCGCAGCGCCGCCGTGCCGGTATGCCCGGACGCGCCCTCTGCCAGCAAGGCGCCGACCGTGCGCAGGCGCAGGAACTGGGTCAGGTAGGCCGAACCACTGAGCACCGGCTGCCACAGGATCAGGGTCTTGACCGGGTGCTGCGCGGTGCGTGCATAGTCCAGCGCCAGCAGGGCGCCCAGGCGCAGGCCCCACAGCAGCAGCGGCTGGCCAAGGCGTTCGTCGAGCCAGCGCGCGCCAGCGGCCAGGTCTTCTTTCCAGATGTCCCAGCGCGCATCGCCAAAATCGCCGCTGCTGTCGCCGCAGCCGTACAGATCGAGTTGCAGCACGCCATAGCCGAGCGCCGCCAGCGCGCGCGCCTGAAGCGCCGCGATCCGGCGCGAGCGGTTCATTTCTTCGGCAAACGGCGGCACATACAGCACCGCCCCACGGCATGGCCCGTGCGGTGGATGAAACAGGCAGAAGCGCTGACCGGCACCAATCTTCAGGAAGAACGGCTCGGCGGAGGACGCAACCTGGCTGGCTGTCATTCGGCCTGCTTCTGCGCGACGAACGCAGCGAGCGTGCCCACAGTGGCGAAGGTGCTGGCGCTGATGTCGTCGTCGTCGATGGCGATGCCGAAACGTTCTTCGAGTGCGCCGATCAGGCTGACCACGGCCATCGAATCGAGCTCCGGCAGGCTGCCCAGCAGGGGCGAATCTTCGCTGAGGTGCTGGCCCGACTCGCCCAGGGCAAGCACGTCAATCAGGATGGTCTTTACTTCATCGAAGTACATAATCGTCATTCTCGTCTGGAGGAACCTTGTTCGAATTATACAGTCGGGAGCAGCCGACCCAGTCTCATCTTGACCGTCGCGGTCATGCGATGCACTTCTTCGAGCAGTTCGTGCCGGGTTACGCGCAACATCAGGTACCAGAACAGGGCCAGCGGCGTGAGCATGACCAGCAGGCGCACCAGCGCCGGCCAGTCGGCGGGAATGACCAGGTTCAGGACAGCGCCGGCCGCCGTCGTGCCGATCGCGACCCACGCACTTGGCACCATGGCGCGCAGCAGCGGTATCAACCCCCACTGGAAGTAGCGCTTCTGCTGCATGATGACGATGGGCGTGGCGGCGAGCGATGCCCAGCACAGGGCCCAGGCGAAACCCGTCAGGCCGCCGTCGAACAGCGCAACGCCAAAACCGATCCGGGTTGTCAGGGTGACCAGGACCGGAATCGCACTCAGGTACGGGCGCCCGATGGCGACGATGGCCGGATGAATGTAGTTGAACGTCATGCCGACCGCAGCGGCAATCGTCAGCGGCAGGATCGCCGGCACGCTGGCCAGCCAGGTCGCGCCATACAGCGCCAGCACGATTTCATGACCCAGCAGGGCCGTCAGGGCGAGCGCAGGCCATCCCACGCCGGTCAGCAGCGCCGTCGCCCGGCTCATGGTCGGGATCAGAGATTCGCCACGGTGGTAGGTTTGGGCCAGATAGGATACGGCGCCATAGTTGACCGTCGAGCCGGCGACGTAGGTAAAGATCGTCACCGTCGAATTTGCACGGCTGAGCAAACCGACCAGGCGTGCCGATCCCATCTTGCCCAGCAAGATGTCGGGAATGGCATTGTTGATCGCCACGGTGCAGCTCGTCAGCAGCGAACCCAGCCCGAAGTGGGCCACGCTGCGCCAGTGCCGAAACGATGGGCTCCATGGGGTGTTTTTTGGACGTAGCGGGATGTATGCAATTGCACAGGCCAGGATATTGATCAGGTTAGCCCATGCCAGGCTCATGCTGCCGAATCCCAGTTTGGCTAACACCAGGCAGCTGATGCAGAAGCTGGAGGTGCCAACGGCCATCACGATGGCCTGCTTTTCCGCTGCGAATTCGCGTGTCAGCAAGGCATTGGTCACCGTGCCGAATGGAATGAACAGGAAGCCGATTGCCAGCACCTGCATGACCGGCACGATCTCGGGCTCATTGAACCAGCGCCCGATCCAGTCGCTGGCCAGGAACATGCTGATGGCGATCAGCCACGACGTGGCAAACACGACGCCGGTGGCCGAGCGGATCTTGTCTGGTGTAAGTACCGACTCACGCTGCAGGTAGGTCGATACACCGAAGTCGCGGAACACATGCGCCAGATTCACGAAGACCACCGTCATCGAGTAGACGCCGATCTCGCTCGGGCTGAGCATGCGCGCCAGCAGCACGCTGACAATGAATTGCAGAAGCGCTGCGCCGGACGAGGAGAAGAAGTTGATGACCAGCGAGCGGCGCAGATTTACCATACAGCGTGTTACCAGGTGATGATGAATGAGCGCAGCGGTCGAGCTAGGCAGGAACGCCGCTGATCAGGCGCAGTGCCTGGCGTGACGTGACTTCATACTTGTTGTTAATGAAACGCATTGAACCGATGAAGTGGAAGAATGCCGTGTCGGTCGTCGCCTCATCAGGTGTGGCGTACTTGGGGTACGGCAAGGCCCGGGTGCCCGGCATATTCGATGCGACGTAATTCGATGTGATCTGCTCCGTGCCCCATTCGGTCCAGCGCTCACCAAACTTGCCGCCCATGCGGCGCGAAAAATCAAGCATCGTCTCGCGCATCGTCGTCGAGCGTGGGAAACCCGAAAAGCCGGAGCACCCCCGGATATACACGGCGTTCTCTGGCAGGCCGGCAAACACCATTTCCGTTTCGACAACACCCTGGATATGGGCGCCGGGATGCATCCAGGGCAAGGCATTTTCACGTGCTGCGGGCAGCGAACGCACCGGAGTATCTGGCATTTCACCGAGCACGAAGCCATTCTGGTTGCGGATCGCTTCGAGCACCTCTGGAATCGGACGCACTGTCAGCGTATCGGCATCGAGCTGAATCACGTAATGATCACGGACATATTCCGAAATGGCAAACAACCTCTCCCATGTGCCGCCACGCGGAATGTCCGGGTGAGTGAACTCATCGGCGTCGCGCAACTCGATGTGTGGTACCTGCTGCCTGAACGCTGCGCGGTCGTCGTCCGTGATCGATGGATCGCAGACCACCACGATACGCTCGGGATTGACGAAGTGGATGAAGGATTTGACAGCAACCAGGTAGACGTAGACGTCACGCGTATGGACCATCGACAGCAGCATGAAAGGCACGTCGCCCCGACTGGCGGGCTTCGTTGCCATGACCTTCAGGGCTACCTTGTGGTGGCGCGCCCGAAAATAATCACGTTTGACACGCTGAATGATCCTGTTCATCAACGACATGTACGCTAACTCCTGACTTGACTGATCTCGAGACTGGCTTGCCTGTTTCATGAACAGCAAACAGTGGTCCTGTATAAATTCTTGCTATTACGCACGACATTATAAGCTGCTACAGCAAGCGCACACCGCCCGTCACCGAAATTGTTGCAATTGAAAGATTGTTGTAAATAAACAGTGAAAATCGCGTGACCGGTGACGAGATGGCGCCGACATACCCGGCCCAGATGTACGCTGGCCGGGCGCTTTGGTTAATCCAAAGGCCCGGCCAGGAGGGTTACTGCATCGTGCTTAACGCGGGACGATGGCCCACTGCGGCGAGTTCTGGTATGGCGGCTTCGCCGAGCGGCTTTCGAACAGCGTCCAGGCCTGTGCAGCGTTGGGAATCCCCGACGTGGCCGAAACTGCCAGAGCTGGCTGCATATTCGCTGGATAGCCCAGTGTCGAGTCCGCATAGCCGGTCATGCGACGGAACTCAAACTGGAAATGGTGAACCAGCGACAGGAAGTCAACTTGCGCCTGGCTACCGCAAGGCTGGTCGATGTAGCGCAGACCTTGTGGATGAATGAACAGGGTGCCATTGTCGTCGTAGTGATTCGGACCGTCGTAATTCGATTTATACAATTGTTCAAAGCTGTCGTAGATCGGCGAGGTTGGCGAATCGCGGAACTTGAGCTGGTACGCAGCACCCTGAATCCAGCAGTAGCCTGGTGCCGTCATGCGGCCAACCGGGTAGGTGGCTTTCCACTTCAGAATCGGCGTTGCCTTGGTGAAGCCCAGTTCGGACAGGTAGCCAAAGCTCCAGGTCAGGAAATCGTCCTGCCATGGTGGCGAGGTCGTCAGACTGGCGGCATTCTCACCCGATCCATCGTACATGCCCAGCTTGTTCGGGTTACCCACCACATAGGTCTTGTGGTAAAAGTCAAGATTGTTGTCGAGCTGTTTCGTGAAATACGCTTTCAATGGATGAGAATCGGGCGTGATGTAGGCGCTGTGGCCAAGCGTGCGCAGCGACCAGGCTTGTCCGCGCAGCTGTTGCCAACGCACAAGGCCTTGTCCGTTGCCATTGTTGCCCGGATCGGTGCCCAATGGATTCCATGCGGCCCAGAACTGCAACTCTTCCAAATAGTAATAGTCGCCGGTAACCAGGTATGGCAGGTAGGCCAGTGATGGCTGGTGTGCGGTATCAGGTTCAAAAGGCGTAGCAGCATTGACAAAGCGCGGTATCGGCAATGGTCCCACGGTCGACAGATTGTAGTGCGTGGTGACGCGGGAGTTTGCTTCATTGTCGGTACGAATCGGGTAACCGGTGTTTTCGTCGCGATAGTGGATGGACCATGTGCCCGATCCATCGGCCGCAGCCATCATCGCGTTGCGTGCCCGCTTGTCCATCGAAAGCAAGTACATTGCCGAGAACCCTGGCAGCGGGCCAATGTCGCCCCGTCCACCAGCCATCGGCATGTAGTCCACAATCGGGCCTACCTTCATCGGCCCGCTGTTGACGTCCGAAATACCCTGGCCCCAATTTGCCAGTTCTTTTTCAGACGGCACAATGGTGCTGTCGAAGTTTGGCACGGCCTTGGTGGCCATCAGGTACTTGGAATTGAGCTTGACGTCAATGAGCGGAACGCGAGCCGCATCCCACCAGCCATTCTGGTGCCAACGTGCGTGATGGTAGTGGAGCAGTGCCGACTTGGCGTATACCGAGCGCCCTGCCACTTCGACGTTGACGTCATAGGTAAGGTTACTGCCGGTGACAAATGCCTTGTTGTTTTCGACCACGACATCAACTCGCGCCTGTTTCGCCAAGCCGGAGTACCAGCGTACGTCGAAACGCGCAGCCAGTCGGGGCTGCACCACGCCAGCGGCATTCTTCAGCGGTGCATTCAGATGCCATTCGTTAGCGATATTGCCGGAAAGCCAGTTACGTGGCGCGGTATCGGCGGCCAGCGCGTCAGCCAGCGAGGCGGTGTACTTCACGCCGTCGAGCGTCACGGTGACCTTGCTGGTCAGACCGGAGGCTGCGAGCGTTTGCAGGCTTTCCGCGCTCTTGGTCGACGCGCTCGATTTGACCAGTTGCAGGGTTTGCGTCTGACCGAGTGCCAGTGCAGGCAGCACACCCGAAATAACCACGTGACGTACTGAACCATCAGCATGGGTGGCCTTGATGTCGCTTTGCAGACGAATCAGGGTGCCGTCCGGCAACTTGGCGGCCAGGCCTTCCTTGGCATTCATTTGGCCTTCGGCGATTACCTGGCCGAAGGTGAACGGCACATTGGTCTGGGCCGCACCGATATTCTGGATGCTGAAGTCTGTCAGCAAGACGCCCGCGACAATGGGTGTTGCGCTGCCCTTGTCATCTGCTGGCGTGCTTGGCGTTACAGGGGTAACTGGCGAAGTCGACGTCGGCTTTGGCGTGAACGCTGTGGTGGTTTTTGCCAGCGACACGGTATCGGTCGCGGTGTCACCGCCGCCGCCGCCGCAGGCGGTGAGCATGACGGCGCACATGGCGGTGACGATACGGGTGCTGGTACTACGTACTAGAACCTGAGCAGGATGCAGCGCGAAACTGTGTTCGTCGCTCGCAGCTTGAATATTCAGAGTGGTCATATAAGAATTCGTGGAGTGGGGCAACTGATTCGCCAAGGAAAGAATTTCTTCGAAGAACTTAACTTTACCCTGATCCATCATTTGTGTGTTCTGATTCCCGCCAAATTCCATTTGTTTCCACACGAAAACAACAGATAAAGCACAAAGCGCTAACAAAATGTAGCGATATGTCAAGCGATTAATTTGCTTCATTGGCGAAAAGCCAAATGAATTAAAAATCGAGCAATGATTCATCACCAATATTTCCTGATTTTGTTGTAAGAACGCAGGTCGAAGGCTGCATATAGGCATCTTTTGACGCCGAGCTATCCTAAAGCAATCTATCCAGGATGATGTAATTGCTAGCGATTTTGCATGCAGTTTTATTCAGGGATTCATTTGGCACGACAAGTTCATCATTCTCGAAATCGCTCATTTATAATCAAACAATATTTACTGAAAACCCTCGCAAAAACATTTCCAAGAATAAATATATATTTCTTTTAAAAAACATATTCAGATGGCTGCAGTGAGTGCATTGTTAAAAGCGGATGATCGATCCGATGGCCTGTCATCGGCTTGCAAACAAACCGTGGGGCGTGATGTAGCTGCGGCTGCCGCTCCGCGCGAATACTGCGTACTGGGGATCGGGTGTGTTAGGATGGCAAGATTCTTTCCGCGGCCCTGGCCTGCCGCAATCTAACGCACCGAAGGCGAAGAATTGTCATCCCGCGATAATGCCCGACCACTTGAAAGCCTTCTGGCGCGCCGCGATCCGCATCCCGGACGCCATATTTCGGTCATTGTTCCCACGCGTAACCGGCACCTGCTGCTCGAGCGAATGCTCACGCGCATTGATGCCCAGACGTTCGACGACTTCGAAGTCATCGTGGTCGATGACGGTTCCAGCTTGGATACCCGCAAGGCGTATGCCGGCTTTCAAGAACGGTTCGACAGCCGATTCCGGGTGATCGAACTGGGCATTGCTGGCGGACCGGGCTTCGGACCGTCAGTCGCTCGTAATATCGGCATCGACGCTGCCAGTGGCGACATCGTCACCTTCTGCGACGACGATGACGTATGGACCAGCCACACGCATCTGGCCGCGATGGCCGAGGTGTTCGACAGCCAACCCGACGTCGACCTGTATATCGCCAATCAGATTGCAGTATCGCACCTTGGCGTCACCGAACGCGCGCACTGGTTGCCGGCGCTCGTCGAGATGGTCGCAAATCGCCCGCGCACCCATGCGCATGGTTACCAGATCGCGCTGGATGAGCTGACGCGCGCAGGTGGCTTTGCGCAGCTCAATATCCTGGCGCTGCGCAAAAGCACGGCCGAGCGCATCGGCGGTTTCTGGACCCGCACCTCGTACGAGGAAGACCGCGATTTCTTCTGGCGCGCGGCCGATGCGGCGCGCGCCGTGTTCTTCAACCCCGACCTGGTGGCGCAGCACAATGTGCCCGATCCGGCGCGCCAGAACAATCTGTCGCGCAGCTTTTCGCAGCCCGAACGCTGGCTGCTGTCGGCCCTGGTGTCGCAGCACATCGCGATGAGCGTGGACAGTCCCGCGATCCGCCGGCTATGCCAGGTCTACGAGGGCGATATCCTGCGTCACCTGTCGCGCTACTGGTCCGGCCAGGGCCGGCATGCGCTGGGCATGCAGTACGCGCGCCGCGCGCTGGCCGCGCGCGCGTCATTCAAGTGGGCGATGTATACCGGCGCCCTGGCGGCGCGTCAGCTGATCCGGGGCCGGGCATGAGCACGCGCGACAAAGTGCTGGTCATCGGGGACGACACCCGCAGCTTCCTGGCCACCGTGCGCTCGCTTGGGCGCCAGGGCCTGGAAGTGCATGCCGCGCCGTTCGACTTCCGGTCGCCGTCGCTGGCGTCGCGGTATATCCACGCGGTCCATTTCTTGCCGTATTACCTCGACGGCGGCGCCGCCTGGCTGGCCGCGATCGAAACACTGCTGCGCGAGCACGATTTCAAGCTGGTCATTCCGTGCGACGAGCGTGGCCTGCTGCCCCTGTGCCTGCACCGCGACACCCTGGCGGCCCGCTGCGCGCTGGCGATTCCGTCGGCCGCTACGCTCGACACGTTCTTCGACAAGGTCAAGACGCGCGAACTGGCGCAGGCGTGCGACGTCGCGGTTGCGCCGGGGCGGATGCTGGCGCCACATGACACAGTCGAGACCATCGTGGCCGACATCGGCCTGCCGATTGTGATCAAGGAACCGATGTCGTACGCCTTGCCCGAACTGTACGTGCGCACCAGCACCCGCATCGTCGACGATCGCGAGGCACTGGCGGCATGGCTGGCAAAGCAAGACCGGCACGCCCCGATCCTGTTCGAACAGAAGTTTCCCGGCTTTGGCGCCGGCGTCTCGGTCCTGTGCCATGAGGGCGCGGTGCTGCAGGCTTTCGAGCATGTCCGCGCCCACGAATTCAACGGCAGCGGCTACTACCGCAAGAGCGCCGCGCTCGATCCGGGCCGGCTGGCGGCGGTGGAGCGGATGGTGCGCGCCAGCCGCTACACCGGCCTGGCGATGTTCGAGTTCAAGATCGACGGTGAGGGTGGCGGCTGGATCCTGATCGAAGTGAATGCGCGGCCATGGGGCTCGCTGCCCTTGCCGGTATCGATCGGCGTCGATTTCCCGTATCGCCTGTATCGCTTGCTGGTGCGCGGCGAGACCACGCCGGCGGTGGACTATCCCGCCGGTCGCTACTGCCGCAACCTGGTGCTCGACATGTGGCAGACCAGAATGAGCGCTGCCGAACTGGCGGGCCGGCCAGGCAAGCTGGCCGCACACTACGCCAGCTGGGCCTGGGGTTTCCATCGCCTGCTGATCGGCCGCGAACACTTCGATACCCTGGTGCTGGACGACCCGCAGCCCGGCCTGCGTGAACTACGCGAGCTGGTCGCGGGTCGCCTTGCCGCGCGACACCAGCGCCGCAAGGGACAGCCGGCAGTTGCCCGCCTGAAGCAGCGCCTCGGCGAACTACTGGCAAGCGCTGGCGCGCGTCCGGTCGAGGTGCTGTTCGTCTGCCAGGGCAATATCAACCGAAGCAGCTATGCCGAACTGAAATCGGCGCAGATGTTTGCTGGCGCCAAGCTTCATTTCGCTTCGGCCGGCATGCTGCCGCGCAATCAACGCCCGTCGCCTGCGGTGGCCATCGCAGCGGCGGCGCGCCATGGCGTGGCCATGGACACGCACCGCTCGCGGCATGCCAGCGCGCCATTGCTGGAAGCGGCCGACCTGGTGATCGCGTTCGATCGGATCAATCTCGACAGCATCGCGGCGCGGTACCCGCATCTGGCCGACCGGATCTACCTGCTTGGCGAAGCCGATGCGGGCGACGCGGCCGATGTCCAGATCCTCGACCCCGAGGGCAAGGACGACACCACGTTCCTGTCGACCTATCGGCGCATCGACGCCTGCCTCGCCGCGCTGCAACCCACTGTGTCGGCGTCTTCTGAATCCCTGCGAAAAAATACCCCATGCTAGGCACGAGCAACCATACCACTGCCAGGCTTGCCGCCGGAGAGCGGCCAGTGTTGCTGGTCATCATCGACACCGAAGAAGAATTCGACTGGGGCCAGCCGTTCGACCGCAGCAGCGTCGGCACCAGTTCGATCGCCGCGCAACCTCTGATGCACGAACGCGTGTACGACCGCATGGGCATCGTGCCGACCTATATGATCGATTGGCCTGTAGCGACCACGCCGGCATCGGTTGCGGTGCTGCGCGATCTGATGGAAGCGGGGCGCTGCGAGATCGGCACCCACCTGCATCCCTGGGTCTCGCCGCCGTACGATGAAGACGTCACGCACTTCAATTCGTATGCCGGCAATTTGCCGCGCCAGCTCGAATTCGACAAGTTGCGCATGATCACCGAGGCGATCACCACCTCGTTCGGGCGCGCACCCGTGGGATTCAAGGCCGGTCGTTACGGCCTGGGGCCGCACACGGCCGATTCGATTGCCTCGCTCGGCTATCGCGTCGACGCCAGCGTCGTACCTTACAGCAGCTTCCAGGACGATGGCGGTCCCGATTTTCGTGCATTCGACGAGCATCCGTACTGGTGCGCGACGGGCGCTGCCACATTGCTCGAATTGCCGGTCACGACCGGCTATGCCGGCTGGCTGCGCAGCCACGGGCCGGCCCTGTACGAGCTGGCGCAAAAGCCATGGGCGCGCAAGGCGCGCCTGGGCGGCGTACTGGCTCGCAGCGGCGCGCTCGAACGCATTCGCCTCAGTCCGGAACAGGCCAATGGCGCTGAAATGCGGCGCTTGACGCAAGCCCTTCTGGCCGACGGTTGCCAGGTTTTTTCGCTCACCTATCACAGCCCGTCGATGGTCCCGGGCCATACACCCTATGTTCGCACGGCCGCCGACCTGGAACGCTTCATCACCATGGTGCATGATTATTGCGCCTGGTTCCGCGATGCCGGCGGCCAGTTCATGAGCGTGTCGCAGCTGCAGGCCCATCTGGCGGCGCAGACCGGCGCCGCTTCACCCGCTTGAGGATGGCGCATGCCTGATCCGCTTCGCACCGAACCATCGTTTTCCCTGGTCATTCCCGCGTATAACCGCGCGCACCTGATTGGCGAGACGATCGACAGCGCCCTCAACCAGCACACGCCGTTCGCAGAGATCATCGTCGTCGACGATGGGTCGACCGACAATACGCTCGAGGTTCTCGAGCGCTACGGCGACCGGATTACCGTCATCGCGACACCAAATCGGGGCGTGCAGTCGGCCAGGAATACCGGCATCCGCGCCGCGAAGAGCGACTATGCCACGCTGTGCGATTCCGACGACCTGCTCGAGCCCGGGTTCCTCACGATGTTCTCGCGCTGGCTGGCTGACAATTCTGCTTGCGACGTCCTGTACAGCAATTTCCTCTCGTTCAATCAGAGCACGGTGTTCCGGGATCGGCTCTCGTACGCGCCGGCTGGCGTCTATGACGACCTCCCGGCTAACGATGCCGTTTGGCTCGACGTGCCCGATCTGCTGGCGCGGGTGATCAAGTTCCAGGTCCTGTTCCCGACCGGCTCGACGGTGAGGCGCGCCATCTACGATGAGATCGGCGGCTATGACCCCGCCTTCAATGGCGTCGGCGCCGAGGATTTCGAGTTCGTGCTGCGGGCAGTGGTCAGGGCGAAGGTCGGCTTCTGCACGCGGCCATTGGCCCGGATACGGCGCCACGACGGCAATGACTCGAGCGACCAACTGCGCCAGGTCCAGGGCGAGATCACGATCATGGAATATGCGCTGCAACACCATGGCGGCCTGGAAGCGGCCCGTTCGGCGTTCGATGCCGGCATGGACGAAAAATGCGCCTATGTGTTCGATGCGGCGTTCGCACGCGGCGATTTTGCGCTGGCATCGCAGACGGTAAAAAAGTTCATCAAGCAGCCCGAAGACAAACGATTCAAGATCAAACACGCGATCCTGAACTCGCCGTCATTTGTACGTCGTCCCTTGTGGCGACTGACGCAGGCACGATAATCGGCCCTCAGGCGCCTGGCCACAGGCAGACTTGAGCAACGCCGCGCAGCTGCTTTGCACGCGCAACCTGTCTCTTCGATTCAGCACCTGTATCCAGAGGAGGCAATCTTTCGTCATGGTTTACCTGGCGTTACCATGTCGCTGACAAATCACACATATATCAGTAGCACAATTTTTCGCCAAAATTGGTATCATTTTTACAACATAAAAAACATATATTTTTAACTGCTATTATTTTTATAATGATATTATTTTCAAAAAATCAACATTGGAAATAATTGAATCATGTGGATATGAACTCAATTTCCAAAAATTGTGTCTAATCTCATATGAAGAAACCATGCTTGATCGCAGCGTAAGTAACCGAATCACAGTGTTGCGCCCGCTTTTAATAGTCGCCATGGTGTTTACGCATCTGCGAGGCGTATCGGTCAATATGTCCGATATCACGCCTGGTTTCTTTAACTACTTTAATGCGTTCATCCTTCACGGTGTTGGCCGTGGCACGGTACCGACCATGTCACTCATTGCCGGGTTCTTGTTGTTCAGTGCTGATCTGGACCTGCAAGGGGTGCGGCTATTTAAGAAAAAATTCGCCACGCTGGTCATTCCGTTCTTTGTCTTTGCTCTTATCTATTTCAAATTGATGTGGGTTTTTGAAATATTGTTTGGAATGGCAAGATACACCGAACTGATCAATCAACTGCCCATTGCCTGGGCTGACCTTTTGCTCGGCGTAAGCACTTATCCGGCGAACGGTCCGTTGCACTTCCTGCGTGACCTGATTGTATTCGTGCTCCTGGCTCCGCTGCTGGGCTGCATAATCCGAACGGTCCCAGTATTGGGACTGCTCAGTATGGCTATCATCTTCGGTAATAATCAAGATGGCGACTTGGTATTCCGGGGTAGTAGCTTCATCGTGTTCTACATTGGCGGCATGGCCGCCGTGTATCGCTGGAAGATTTTTGGGTGGGACAAATATGCAAAACCACTGATTGCCCTATTTTTTTTAATCTGCGTGGGCATGATGATATTTAAAGTGGAAGACAACACTTTACTGGTTCTGATATCGCCTTTTATCATCTGGCCTGCCGCATCATTGTTGACCGGCAGCAGAGTTGAATTTTTGGCTACGCGGTACAGCAAGTACAGTTTTTTTGTCTTTGCTGCCCACATGCCGTTCATGGAACTGTCGTGGTGGGCTGTGATGAGTCACATGCAATTTGTTCCGTACGTCGTGTATTGGCTTGTCACACCTATCGCAACTATCGCAATTCTGGTGATCATTTTCGACGTCGCGGTGCGCCATGTACCCAAGGTATTCAACGTCATGATCGGTGCCCGATCAAACAAGCCAAAACATGCTGAGCGGCGGATATTACTGCGGCCAGCACTGGCGCCGGTATATTCCGAAGAAGAACGGGCATTGGTGCGCCTGAAAATATCCGGCCTGCCACCAATCTCGTGACGTCAGATGCACAGGCTCTTCGAGTTACCGGCTTGATTACCCTGCAGGCCCACTTCTGTTGCGCATGGCATGCAGTCGTGCCAGCCCAGGCCACCGATAGCCGTTCAAGTGGTACATCGTGCGCACCTCGTCGGTCCAGCGCAGGTGCCACTCCATGACGCGGCCATAGAACTCGATCCGCCCGAAACGGTTGTCGTCGAACAGCTGGCGGCACGCCTCTTCGCGCATCAACAGTGCTGGCGACAACTGGCCCGCGATCGTCTCGTCGTAGGCGGTCTTGAGCACCACGATGCAGTCGCCCCCTTCCACGCACAAGTCCATCGCCGCCAGCTGGTCGCCCAGCCAGTAACGATACACACTGGCCGCGCCGCGCGCCGCGAAGGCTTCGAGCATGGCGCTGTAAAACCGACCCTGCACGTTGCCGGCATCGACGGCGGTGCCGCCGGCCGCTTTCCAGCCGCTGCCTTCGAGCTGGCCATAATCGGCAACGGCTTGCGCCATGTGTCCGGGCGCGCGGCAAATTTCCAGGCGCGGCGTGACGCCATCCTGACGCAGCCGGTTGCGCTGCTTCTTGAGATTGCTGCGCAGGTTCTTGCCGCGCGCTTCCCAGAACGCACCGAAGCCGCCGGCGCCGCGCAGTGTGATGCGGGCAGTGCGGATATAGTCGGCCGTGCGCACGCAGGCGGCATCCGCCGGGCGCGCGACGAGCGCCGGGTCGCACTGGGTCAGGCCAACAAGCAGCGCCGGTCCGGGCAGGCGGGCCAGCAATGGCCGCAGCAGCGCCGCAGACGCCCCGTCATCGCGCTGCAGCCACAGCCCAACCGGCGCCTGGGACGGCTGGAAAGTGTGCCAGACCCCGACGCCACCTGGGGCCAGGATGGTCATCGCGTCCGTGACGCCGTCCGTGTCATGCCACGCCAGCAATTCCCGGCCGGTGCCGAAGTGGGCCAGCAGCGCGTCGACGAAGTCGGCGGCCAGCAGCGGCGAGGCCGCGCCTGCCGCGTGCAGCGTGCGCCAGCGCTGCGCGTGCGCGCCGAACTGGCTGACCGGTACCACGTTCCAGCTCATGCCTCGACCTTCGCGCTGGCCTGCAGCGCCTGGCGCACGGTGGTGATCATCCAGGCCAGTTCGGTGCCGTGCAAGGCTTGATGGCAGGGCAGCGCGATCACCCGCTGTCCGAGTTCGACGCTGGTGGCGCAGACCGTGGCATCGACACCTGGCCACAGGCTAGCGCCGAAGCGCACCATCGGCACGCCGGCGTGCGCCAGGCGCTCAGCCACCGCGTCGGTCTGCTCGACCAGCAGCGGAAACACCCACGGACATGCGCCATCGGGCAATGCGGCAAACAGAGGCCGGCAGCCTGGCGTGTCATGCAGGGCCTCGTGCAAGGCCAGGTAATGCCGGCGCCGCCGCGCCACGATGCGTGTATGCGAGACCAACCGCAACGTCAGCCGCGAAAACCAGGACGAGCGTTTGTCGATCCAGCGCGGATCGAAGCTGTAACTACTGTCCGACGATGAGGGCGCCAGACTCGGTGCTGCGGCGGCGCCAGCGGTGCCGGCCGGAGCACGCGCCGCCTTCAGGGCGTTCCAGACCAGCGTCCTGGCGCGCAGCGGAAGGGCCAGCATTACGCGCAGCGCGGGCAGGCGACCGTAGGAAAAACTGGTTTCGAGCGCGGCCAGCGCGGCCTTGGCTTCGAAGCCGGGGCCGGCCGAATGCAGGCGCGCATCCAATGCGTGTCGGCGCGATACCAGGCAACCACCTTCATGGATCGGAAAGAATTTCATGCTGCTGCCGATCGCGTAGTCGCCGCTGCCACCGACCGCCACGCCGTCACGCTCGCCGAAAAAGCAGTGGGCGCAGTCTTCCACCAGGCCGATGCCGCGCGCGTCGCACAGGGCGCGCAGCGGCGCCAGATCTTGCGGCACGCCGAAAAAGTGGGTGACCATGACGGCCTTGACGGCGGGATGGTCGGCCAGCCTGGCCTTGATGTCGTCGAGGTCGGCGCAGGTGTCGGGCAGCACCCGATAGAACACGACTTCTGCGCCGCACCAGTGCACCGGCGGAATCATCGACGGGCTGTGATAGGCCGGCACCAGCACCAGGTCGCCGGCGCCGACGCCCAGGGCGCGCAGCGCCAGGCCGATGGCGATGCGCCCGCTGGTGACGAGGCGCGTCTGCGCGCCGTCGAGCAGCGACGGCAGCGCGCGGCCGGCGTCAGGTCCGGCACGAAATGCGGCGAGCGAAAGCACGGGAACGGACGGGATCAGACGGCGAACGGCAACGCTGGTGTGTATACTCGGCATCATCGAAATATACCATGGCGCCACAGCCTTTTAAGGGGCCAGCTTTCTCCAACGCACGGGCTTGAACTGGTAAGATGGCGGGTGCCGCCAGCGGCGTCATGTCACATCCATTCCCTAGCGGGCACGGGCCCGGACCGCGATGAATCACCTGATCCACGACAGCATTTTCGACAGCGCAGCACGCACTCCCGACGCCGAGGCCCTGGTCTACGGCGCGGCGCGCTGCACCTACCGTTCGCTGGCCGGCCAGGTCACGGCGGTGGCCGCCCTGTTGCTGGCGCGCGGCTTGCAGCCAGGCGAACGCGTGGCGGTGTACATGGAAAAACGCATCGAGAACGTGGCCGCGATGTTCGGCGCCGCCGCCGCCGGCTGCGTGTTCGTGCCGGTCAATCCGTTGCTCAAGCCAGACCAGGTGGCGTATATCCTGGCCGATTGCAGCGTGCGCCTGTTGGTGACGACGCCCGAGCGCCTGGCGCAACTGGCGCCGGTGCTGGCGGGGTGCCCCGATCTGACGAGCGTGCTGGTGACCACCGGCGCACCCGTGGCCGCGACGCCAGGGCCGGCCCTGCTGCACTGGGACGCGCTGCAAGCGCCGGCGGCGCCATGGCAGCCACATCGCCGCATCGACACCGACATGGCCGCGATCCTGTACACGTCGGGCAGCACCGGCGCGCCCAAGGGCGTGGTGCTGTCGCACCGGAACATGGTCGCCGGCGCCGCCAGCGTCGCCGATTACCTCCGCTTGACAGCCGCCGACCGCCTGCTGGCGGTGCTGCCGCTCAGTTTCGACTATGGCCTGAGCCAGCTCACCACCGCCTTCCTGCGCGGGGCCTCGGTGGTGCTCATGAACTACCTGTTCCCGAAAGATATCGTCGCCGCCGTGCGCGAGCACCGCATCACGGGCCTGGCCGCCGTACCGCCGTTATGGATCGCGCTGGCGCGCCTGGCCTGGCCACACGACTGCACGCTGCGCTTCATCACCAATTCCGGCGGCGCCATGCCGGTCGTGACGGTCCAGGCCTTGCAAGCGGCGTTGCCGCAGACCGAGATCTTCCTGATGTATGGCCTGACCGAAGCGTTTCGCTCGACTTATCTGCCACCGGCCGAAGTGGCGCGGCGACCCGATT
Source organism: Massilia aurea (assembly GCF_040790145.1). GTDB lineage: Bacteria > Pseudomonadota > Gammaproteobacteria > Burkholderiales > Burkholderiaceae_D > Telluria > Telluria aurea_C. Next base: position 168,058 of record NZ_JBFMMP010000007.1, on the reverse strand, counting down.
CGATCGGGCGCGCGATCCCGAATGCCGAGGTGCTCGTGGTGCGGCCCGACGGCACGCCCTGCGACGCCGACGAACCGGGTGAACTGGTGCACCGTGGCGCCCTGGTGGCGCTCGGTTACTGGAACGATGCCGCGCGCACCGCGCTGCGCTTCCGCCCCGCGCCCGGCCAGGACCCCGCGCTGCCGCTGCCCGAACTGGCCGTCTGGTCGGGCGACACCGTGCGCCGCGATGCCGACGGTTTTCTGTATTTCGTCGGCCGCGGCGACGAGATGATCAAGGTCTCCGGTTACCGCATCAGCCCGACCGAAGTCGAGAGCGTGCTGCATGCCAGCGGCCTGGTGAGCGAGGTCGCGGTATTCGGCATCGACGACGCGACGCTGGGCCAGGCCATCGTGGCGGTGGCCGTGGCCGATCCGGGCGCAGTCGACCGCGCGGCGCTGCTGGCCGAGTGCAAGCGCCGCCTGCCGGCCTACATGGTGCCAGCGCATATCGTGCTGCGCAGCGAAGCCTTGCCGCGCAACCCGAACGGCAAGATTGATCGCAACCTGCTCAAGCACACCATCCAGACCGGCTAGCGCCGGCGCCAATCCAACCGTTTTGACCGCAAGCCCATGACCGGCACCAAGCCCCAGCACGCTCCCCAGATCTACTTCCCGGTTGTCGACGACGTCCTGCACGTCGGCGGCATTGCGCTGCCGCGCCTTGCGCAGCGCGTCGGCCGCACGCCGTTTTATGCAATCGACCGCGCGCTGTGCAGCGCGCGCGTGGCCAGCCTGCGCGCGATCCTGCCGCCGCAAGTGGCGCTGCACTATTCGATCAAGGCCAACCCGATGCCGGCCTTGGTGCAGCATATGGCGGGCCTGGTCGATGGCCTTGACGTCGCCTCGGGCAGCGAACTGAAAACTGCGCTCGACACCGGCATCGACCCGGCGCGCATCAGTTTTGCCGGCCCGGCCAAGCTCGAGGGCGAGCTGACCCAGGCGATCGCTGCCGGCGCTTGCCTGAACATCGAGTCGCAGCATGAACTCGACAACGCGGCGCGCATTGGCGACCTGCTGGGCATCGCGCCGCGCGTGGCGCTGCGCATCAATCCCGCGTTCGAGCTGAAGTCGTCCGGCATGCGCATGGGGGGCGGCGCCAAGCCGTTCGGCATCGACGCCGAGCAGGCGCCAGCCGTCTTGCGCCAGGTGGCGGCACTGGGGTGCGACTTCGAGGGCTTCCATATATTCAGCGGCTCGCAGAGCCTGCGCCTGGACGCCATCATCGAGGCCCAGTCGCGCAGCATCGAGCTGGCCATTGAATTGACGACGCGGCTGGCCGGCGAGAGCCCTCTGGCGGTGCGCCAGGTGAATATCGGCGGGGGGCTGGGGATTCCTTATTTCCCGGGAGAGCAGCGCCTCGATCCGGCACCAATGGGGGCGCACCTGGCCGAGTGGCTGCCACGCCTGGCCGCGGCGCTGCCACAAGCGCGCCTGGCGCTGGAGATGGGCCGCTATCTGGTCGGCGAAGCCGGTGTGTACGTGGCGCGGGTGATCGATCGCAAGATCTCGCGCGGCGAGGTATTCCTGGTGCTCGATGGCGGGATGCACCATCACCTGGCCGCGTCAGGCAACCTGGGCCAGGTGATCCGCAAGAATTATCCGGTCGCGATCGGCAACCGCATGAATGCAGGGGGCGATGCGCCGGACAGCGGCCCGGCGTCGGCTACCGGCCCGCTGTGCACGCCGCTCGACATCCTCGCCGAGCGCATGGACCTGGCACACGCCCGCGTCGGCGACCTGGTGGTGGTGTTCCAGTCGGGCGCCTATGGCGCCAGCGCCAGCCCCGCCGGTTTCCTGGGCCATCCGGCGGCGCTGGAAGTGCTGGTCTGAGACCGGTAAATGGTGCTCAGGCACCTTTGTTCAGGCGTACAACGCGCGTCTTCTTTTTCGCCTTGCGGCGCTCCAGAAAGCGCTCGACGAATTGGAGCCGCATCGGCGGTACGTCGTCTTTTTGGGGCGATTGGACCAGGACCTTTTCCAGGCAGATCAGGATCGCGATGATGTAATAGATCAGGTCGTAGTAGGCCATGGTCAGGAAAGCGCCGGCGGTCAGGTAGCCGATCATGCTGACTTGGCACATCCGCGCCAGTGTCACAACCCAGGCAAGATCCTCCTTGCCACGGCAATGGCGGATCAAACGACCACCCGCGCGCCAGGTAACCACGAACATGAGCAGAAAGATCGCCAGTCCGATATACCCCTGTTCGCCCAGCACCTGGAAATAGATGCTGTGCGCATCGTAGTAACGCTCCGGCTCTGGTGCATATAGCATGAACATGTGGGGTGTGAATACGTTCGGACCGCCGCCGAGTACGAATTCGTTGGCCACGTTGATCGCGAAATGCCAGGAATTGATACGGCCCGTTGCCGATGCGTCTTCGTCATAGGTCTGGATGGTATGCATTCGCCCGGTCCATTCAGGCGGCATCATGACGAACACAATTGGCACGATCAGCGCAAAGGCCAAACCAGTCTTGAGCTTGTGCGTCGACTTGAGCCACAGAAAGAAACCCATGGCGAAGGTGCCGAGCAGCGCGCCGCGCGAATACGAACCAATCGCGGCCAGCATGGTCAGTGCCGTCATCGCCATTGCTGCGCGCTTGACCCACTTTGTCCTGGCACGGGTAGCCACGTAGACGGTGAGCGGCGTAATGGTAACCATGGCCAGCGCCAGCGTGTTGTTGTCGCTGATGAAGCTGCTCATCGGGCCGCGCAAGCCTTCACCACCCCCACTGAAAATCACGAACACGCCGCTCTTGGCGCCCCAGAAACCGAGAGAGAGCGCCACCACCAGCGCCAGCACCTTGGCGTCGCTGACCGTGCGCACGGTCATGATGGTAATGAAGACCATTAACATGGTCTTGGCATAGCGTTCCCAGTCGATCCACGCGCCGACGGGTACCTGAGCAAACACCGTGGTAACGGTGTACCAGGTAAAGAACAGCAGCATGACCAGAACCGGGGGCGTCATGGGAAGCTTCTTCTGCTCGCGCGAGATCAGGACTGCGGCGAGCGTGACCACGCCCAGATACAGCGCAAAAGGAAAATTCTGAGCAAAGCCGTAAGTCAGGCGGTGCGGGTTCATCAGGCTGACCACGGCGTACGCCATGGCACCGACTACCGGCCGCTTGAAGATGAATGGAATAACCCCTGCGAAGGCGAGAAACAGAATGATGTCACGCACGCTGGATCAACCTTTCGAACAGGGTGACAGCGCGGCGCGCATTGGCGCGCCACGTCAATTGCTGTTCGTCGATGGCGTCACGCGCGCCTTGCGCCACCCGGGCGCGCAGCAGAGGGTCGTCGCACAGGCGCTTGACCGCGGCGGCCAGGTCGCCTGGTACATCCGGATCGAACAGCACGGCGTTGTGGTCGGCGCGCAGGATCTCGCGGATATTCGGCTGGTCCGGGCCGACGATTGCCTTGCCCAGCGCCAGGTATTCAAACAGCTTCAATGGCGAAGCATACTTCACCACGGCCGGTTGCAGCGCAATGTCGAACGCGGCCACGTAACGCGCCACGTCGTCACGCCCGATGATGCCGGTGAACTGCACCCGGTGCCCGATGCCCAGGTCGCGCGCCTGCTGCTCGAGCGTGGCGCGCACCGGGCCGTCGCCGACGATCAGCAGATGGCGGCGCGCTTCCGGCGGGTCTTCTGCAATCAGCTCGATCACCTTGTCCAGGCCGTGCCAGTCGCGCACGAAGCCGGTAAAGCCCAGTACCAGCACATCCTGCAGCCCCAGCGCGCGCTTGGCTTGCTCGACATCCGGCGCGCCGGCGAAGCGCTCGGGGTCGATGCCGTTCGGGATCACGTCGATGCGCTCGGCCGGCACGCCGTACGCTTGCACGATATCACCCAGCACGTGCGTAACCGGCAGCACCATGTCGGCGTTGCGCCAGGCATAGGCCTGCGACCAGCGGCCAAGCTTCGTCAACGCCAGGCCGTCGTATTTGGCGCGCTCTTCCAGGATCGGCGCGTTCACTTCGAGCAGCATCGGCAGCTTGTACTTGCGCGCCAGCCAGATGCCCGCTGGCAGGAACAGGTTGTAGCGCTCGTACAGCACGTCCGGGCGGTGCTGCTTGACCGCGTTGGCCAGGCGCCGGTACGCGACCAGCGAATACGACAACTCCATCAATTCGTAGAACGTCTTGGGCAGATGGCGCTTGAGCCAGGCGACAGGGCCGGCGTCCGAGCCGAACGATTCGGTTTCGGCGCTGGGCGGGGCCACGATCACGACCTCATGGCCTTCGGCGCGCAGCGCGCGGATCATTTCTTCGATGTGGACGTACTGGCCGTCCTTGGAACGGGTGCGGTGGTGATAAAGGATTTTCACGCGGCTTTTCTCGCCAAGATGGAGTGGAACAGGTCGATCTGGCCTTGGGTGGTCGGTTGCCAGCCGAAGTCTTCGGCATAGCGGCGGGTGGCGCTGTGCGCCGGGTAGTTGGCGCGCAGTTGCTTGAGCGCTTGTACCAAACCCTCGGGCGTACGCTGCGGCATCAGGACGCCGGCTGCCGGCGCCGCCACGACCTCGGGCGTGCCCCACACATTGCTTGCCACCACCGGCGTGCCACACGCCATGCTTTCCAATAGCACATTGGCCCAGCCTTCACGGCTCGAGGCCAGCACCAGGGTGTCGGCGGCATTGTAATAAGTCTTCAGTTCGGTCTGCGGCACGCTGCCCAGCAGTTTAACGCGATCCTGTACGTTCAACTCGCGCGCGAGACGTTCCAGGTTGTTCTTTTCCGGGCCGATGCCGGCGATCAACAGGTCAACGTCCGGCAAGTGGGGCAGGGCGCGGATGATCAGGTCGTGCGCCTTGCGCGGATCGAGCAGGCCAACCGAGAGCAGGGTAAAGCGGCCCGGAACCAGTCCCACGGCCGCGCGGGCGGCGGCGCGATCGAGCGGCGCGAAACGCTCGAGGTCGACGCCGTTGCGCAGCGGGGTGATGTTGCCAGGGGCTACACCAAGTTCAACCATTTCGTCCTTGAGCGCTTTGCACACGGTGATGATGCCGTCGGCATCGCGCGCCGCGTCCAGGATCAGCCGGCGCGGTCGTGCGAACTGCGGAATCAGGTTGATGTCGGTGCCGCGCGCGGTGACCACCACGGGCTTCTTGAAGTACTTGCCGAGCATCACTGCAGCCACGCCGTCCGGATAAAAATAGTGAGCGTCGATGGCGTCAAAGTCGTAGCCGCTGTCGAGGATGCGGCCAATTTCCTTCTTGGCCGCATGCGCCAGCGTGTAGGGCGTCACGTTCATGCCCACGCGCGGCAGCACCAAGTAGCGCGGATGGGTGACGTCGATGCCGTTGCGGGTTTCGCGCCGCGGTACCTTGGCCAGGGTGCCATAGTGGCCAAAACGCTCTCCCTCTAGCGGGAACCAGGGCACCGGTGCCACCACGCGCGACTCGACCTGCCCGCTGGCAATCAGGTAGCGCAAGCGGGTTTCCACAAAAATACCGTGGTTCGGTTGCTGCGAATTGGGATACAGGGTGCTGAAGGTAAGTAACTTCATCGTGTCGTGACGGGTGCCGGTCGATGCACCGCCGGACACCGTGGTCCGGGAGTGGGTGTGTTGGACTGCAATGTCGTCATTATGCGAAAAATTTTGCCGTAAAGCAGCACGATTGGGGGCCAGACGCATAAATTTTTGACAAGCATGATACTATAATTCAAGTTTTATACTGCATTTGTTACGTGTGGCAATCCTTTTCGGATCTGTGGAAAAATGGCTTGGTTCGCCGTGCTGCTCTGCCCGGTTCCTTCGTTCAGTTACTTCGTCCCCAATTTAAATCATGAAGATCACCATCATTGGCACCGGCTATGTCGGGCTTGTTTCAGGCGCTTGTTTCGCCGACGTCGGTAACACTGTACTGTGTCTTGACGTCAACGAAGAAAAAATCGCGATGCTCAAGAACGGTGTCATCCCGATTCATGAGCCTGGCCTCGACAATATGGTCGAGCGCAACGCCAATGCTGGCCGTTTGCTGTTTTCGACGAGTTACGACGAAGCCGTCGCCCACGCCGAGTGCGTATTCCTGGCCGTGGGCACGCCGCCCGATGAAGATGGCAGCGCCGACCTGACCCACATCCTGGCCGCAGCCCGTTCGATCGGCCAGCGCATCGACAAGCCGGTGGTCGTGGTGGACAAGTCGACCGTGCCGGTCGGCACCGCCGACAAGGTGCGCGCGGCGATCCAGGGCGAGCTCGACAAGCGTGGCAGCACGCTCTCGTTCTCGGTGGTGAGCAATCCTGAATTCCTGAAAGAAGGCGCGGCCATCGACGACTTCATGCGCCCTGACCGCATCGTGGTCGGCAGCGACGACGCCATCGCCACCAGGCTGATGCGCCAACTGTACGCGCCGTTCAGCCGCAACCACGAAAAGCTGGTCGAGATGGACGTGCGCAGCGCCGAGCTGACCAAATACGCCGCCAACGCCATGCTGGCGACCCGCATCAGCTTCATGAACGAGCTGGCCAACCTGGCCGAAGTGCTGGGCGCCGACATCGAAGCGGTGCGCCACGGCATGGGCCTGGACCCGCGCATCGGTTCGCAGTTCCTGTACGCCGGCATGGGCTACGGCGGTTCGTGCTTCCCGAAAGACGTCAAAGCCTTGGTCAAGACCGGCGGCGACCATGGCCAGGTGCTGCACATCCTGGAAGCGACCGAACTGGTCAACGACAACCAGAAAAACGTGCTGTTCAAGAAACTGACCCGCTTCTACGGCGGCGTCGAAGGCCTGAAGGGCAAGACGATCGCGCTGTGGGGCTTGTCGTTCAAGCCAAACACCGACGACATGCGCGAAGCGCCGAGCCTGGTACTGCTGAAAGAACTGTTCGACGCCGGCTGCCACGTGCGCGCCTACGATCCGGTCGCCAGCAGCGAAGCGCTGCGCGTATTGGAACGCGAGCATGGCGCCGCGCGCGTCGACGCCATGCTGACGATCGTCAGCTCGGCCGCCGCCGCGACCGAGGGCGCCGACGTGCTGGTGCTGGTCACCGAGTGGAAAGAATTCCGCGCGCCGGACTTCACCGGCCTGGCGACCACCCTGCGCGACAAGGCGATCTTCGACGGCCGTAATATCTACGATCCGGCCGTCGTCGCTGCCGCCGGCCTGGCCTATGAAGGGATTGGCCGCGTCAGTCGGACGGCAGTCTGATGGCAGCCCAGCGCATCCTCGTCACGGGCGCTGCCGGCTTCGTCGGCAGCTTCGTGGCCGCGCGCCTGGCGGCCATGGGCCATCAGGTGGTCGGCTGCGACAACTTCAACGATTATTACGACCCGCGGCTCAAGCATGACCGGGTGCGGGCGCTGCTCGCGCCAGCGGGCGTGGCCTGCCACACGGTCGAGCTGAGCGATGCGGCCCAGGTCGCCGCGTTGTTCGAGCGTGAACGGCCGCAACTGGTGGTGCACCTGGCGGCGCAAGCCGGCGTGCGCTACTCGATCGACAATCCGGCGGTGTATATCCAGTCGAACCTGGTGGGCTTCGGAAATATTCTCGAAGCGTGTCGCCAGGGTGCGATCGAGCATTTGCTGTACGCCAGCAGCAGCAGCGTGTACGGCAAGAACGCCAAGGTCCCGTTCAGCGAAGACGACCAGGTCGATGCGCCGGTGTCGCTGTACGCGGCCACCAAGAAATCCAATGAGTTGATGGCGCACTCGTACAGCCACCTGTTCGGATTGCCGGCTACCGGCCTGCGCTTCTTCACGGTGTACGGTCCGTGGGGCCGGCCCGATATGGCGTACTTCAGCTTTGCCGAGAAAATGCTGCGCGGTGCCACGATTCCCGTGTTCGCCGAAGGCTTGCTCACGCGCGACTTCACGTATATCGACGACATCGTCGAGGGCGTGGTGCGGCTGCTGTTCAAGCCGACGCCAGCGACGGCGACCAGCGCGCCGCACACGGTGTTCAACATCGGCAACCACAATCCGGTGCAGGTGCTCGAGTTCATCCGTACGCTGGAGTCCGTGATGGGCATCGAGGCGCAGAAAGAATTCTTGCCGATGCAGCCGGGCGACGTGCCGGCCACGCATGCGTCGATCGCCAAGCTCAAGGCCTGGGTGGACTTTGCGCCGACCACGCCGCTGGCGACCGGGCTGGGCAAGTTCTGGACCTGGTACCGTGACTGGGCAGCGACACGAGCGTAGCGGAAATGGGATCGAACGGTACGTCGGGTGCTAATGCTGGCGCAAGCCTGATTCCTGCAATAAAATCAAAAACATGCTGCGCTATTGTGCGTGGGAAAGCACTTTAATTTCATCTTCAGCAGAACAGGGAATCATGAACACCGCAGAAGCCGCATCGATCGTCAACGAGTTTGTCCATGAAGACTCGTCGGTCTCAACCCCGTCCATCTCTCATTCGCACGTGTTCGACGGCCTGCAGATTGCGATCGTGCTGCCTTGCTATAACGAAGGACTGGCAATCCGCGCTGTTGTAAAAAAGTTTCAGCAAGTGGTCCCCAGTGCGCGCGTATACGTATTCGACAATCGATCGAGCGACAATACCGCCAGTGAAGCCCGCGCTGCCGGAGCCGTCGTGCGTCACGAGCCCTGGCCTGGCAAGGGTAACGTCGTACGGCGCATGTTTGCCGACATTGATGCCGATATTTATTTGATGGCCGATGGCGACGGCACCTACGATGCCGACCGCGCGCCAGCAATGATTGCGCGCCTGATCGAGGAGCAGCTCGATATGGTGGTCGGCACCCGCGAAAACGTCTACGAGAACGCGCACCGCGCCGGTCATGGCTTTGGCAACCGCCTGTTCAATGGCCTGTACCGACGCCTGTTTGGCCGCCTGTTCACCGATATCTTTTCGGGCTACCGGGTCTTCTCGCGCCGTTTCGTGAAAACCTTCCCTGCCGTGTCGGCGGGCTTCGAAATCGAAACGGAAATGTCCGTGCATGCATCCCAGTTGCGCATGCCGATCGTGGAAATGCCGACCGCCTATGGCGCACGCCAGGAGGGCAGTACCAGCAAGCTGAACACGATTCGTGATGGTATCCGGATCCTGTTGACCTTCATGCTTTTGCTGAAAGAAGTCCGGCCGGCTCAGTTCTACGGCACGATTGCACTCGTATTCGTGTTCGTCTCCATCGCACTTGGCATTCCGCTGCTCGACACGTATATCGAGACTGGTACCGTGCCGCGCTTCCCGACCGCCATCCTGGCTACCGGCCTGATGCTGCTTGCCGGTATCTCGCTCATGTGCGGACTGATACTCGACAGTGTCGCCCGTGGCCGCCTCGAGCAAAAGCGTATTCAGTATCTGCTGGTGTCCCGTTTCAAAAACGGGCAGGGCGGCGAGTGATCCTGCGCTTCATTCTGGTCGGGGGACTCGGCTTCGTCGTGGACCTCGGCTGTACAACATTCCTGATCTGGAGCGGCGTCTCGCCGTTTTACGCCCGTCCTCCTGCCATTGCCATCGCCACTGTCGTGACCTGGCTTGCAAACCGTACCTTTACGTTTGACGTCAAGGAAGAAAAATCAGCTGGCGAAGCGATGCGTTATGCGCTGACGGCGCTGGCGGCTGCCGCCATCAATTATGGCATCTACTCACTGCTGGTCTGGAAACAATGCCCGCCGCCGCTGGCCATCGCAATCGCATCTGTGCTGCAAGCATGCGCGAGTTATGTCGGTTATCGCAAATTCGCATTTCGAGTCGACACCCAAAAATAACATGACATCTCTTTCTTCCGGCAACACCACCAGACAGCGGCTGCTTCACCGGTTTTTGCCGTTGCTGGCCATCGGCATCGGCCTGGTCGCGCTCATCCATTACTTCTCGCTACGCAGTTCGCTATGGGAAGATGAGCTGATTGCGCTGACCCATACGTTCCAGCCGCTGCCCAGTTTTTTCATGGAGGTCCTGCGTAACGATATACATCCGTTCGTCTATTTCCTCGTTTTGAAGGGGTGGATGCTGTTCTCGCCGGAGAGCGGAACCTGGGCCCTGGCGAGCTCGCTGGCGTTGACGCTGGTGTCGGCGCTGGTGCTGTATCTGGTGGCCCGCTCGACGAGCGGCGCAACCGCGGCCTTGTGGGCTACGGCGATTTTCCTGTTGCTGCCGACCACTGCATGGGGCGCCGGTAACCTTCGTATGTACGGGCTGGTGCCAGCGTTGATTGTGGGCGTTTGGTACGTGAACGTTCGCTTCATACAACGTCCGTCACGCTGGTGCGCTGTTGCGCTGGTGTTGCTTGAAGCATGCGCAGCCTACGTACACGCCATCGAATTCATCTTCGTCGCGTTCGTCGTGCTGGCAATTGCAATCGAACACTTCAAAACGACAACAGCTAAGGTCGTCAAGCACTGGGTGATCCTGCAATGCATTGCGGGGGTGGCGATGCTGCCCTTACCCTTGAGCGCCCTGATGCGCGGCACCGAGCCGTTGCCCCCAAGTTCCTGGGATAGTTTCATCATGATTTTTGGCCAGACAGTCGCTGGCGCGGGCGGAGATTACCTCGAGATGCTGACCTGGGCCGGCGTGCTCGTGTTCGGCACTTTGGTGTTTCTTGGGATGCAGAGCAAGCGGTGGCGCATCACTGTGTTGGTCGTGCCGGTTGGCGTCTTGTTGGCGGTATATATCATCGGTTTTCTCGGTAAGCCCATTTTCAAGCCGCCGGTGTTCTCGGCCAACCTGATGCCTTTCCTGGCGCTGGGCGCCGGCGCCGGTATTGCGCACGTGCTGCAACAAAGACGGCGCCTTGCGACCGCGTTGACCGTGGTGTTTACGGCAGCGCTCGCTTGCGTGACGATGCCCTGGGCCGGCAATTTCATACCGCAAGAGAGCTACCAAGCTGCCGCCGCCTATGTCAAGCAGCGCGCTTTGCCGGGCGATATGGTGATCGCTCCTCATTTGAGCGTGTATTGGGGGGTAATGTTCTATGCCGAAGGCGCCGACTGGGGTTTTCCGCTTGCGATCCGGCCTCCTGACAATCCCCAATGGCGCAATCTGACGGCCAAATTGGGTGCAGAACGCAGCCAGGCGCTATCGTTGATTCCCGAAAAGGCCTTTGTGGATGCCGGTGGCATCAGGTATTGCGTCGGGTCCGACGTTGCTGCTTGCGCCAGCGGCGTTCGACGTGCGTGGGTAATCGATCGTCGTAGCTATAACAATGGTGTGGAGTTCAGCCAGTCAATGGCTGTGACTGCATCGACGATGATTACCAGTGAACTGGCAGTATCACAGCTGGATGCAGGGGCAGAAGGTCAGACGCGCTTCGAGAATCCATTTCTGCGCGATTCGTTCGGCAAGCCGAATGTAACGCCCGATTGACACGGTGTCAAAGCGGCAGACCGTGATGCATCGCGGCCTGCCCCATCCCGCTATCGGGCGGCAGGGCGGCAAGGGGGCATCGGGTCAAGCCGCTTGCGTCAAAAGCGGATCTACCTGATTCTGTCCAAGACGAACCCGTTCCTGTTCCAGTTCGGTTGCCACAGCCTGCAAATAGGCGTGGCCATCCTTCAAGTCCGGCTCCAGGTGATTGCCTTCCGCCCACTCGTTCCATGATTTCAAGAAGATCAGGCGGGCATCCGCGTGCTGCGGGCGGTCACGCGTCACGTCGAACGCTTTTTTCAGCGCGCGGCCATATAGCTGTGGCGTGGTGCCTTGCAGGACCAACCCACGTGCGCCACTGCGCGCGGTATTGTCCCAGCCATTGATCACCGACGGATAGCGCGTCGGCGGCAGGCTGTCGGGCACGAAGTACTTGATCGAGCGCTCGTAATCGTGGATCGTCGGGATGCCCAGGCGCCGAAGGGCGGCGTTCTTGATCATCGTGACCGGATTTTTCCAGCTGCCCCAAGGCCGCAGCGGCGCATTGCCGTGGAAGATCGAAGCATCGAAACCGACATCTTCGGGATTGGGCTGGCCTGCGGCGCACACGCCGACGAAGTAGATGCCTGGCAGGCCGGCCCTGGCCGCCATCTCGCGCCAGCGTGTCACGGTGGCTTCGGTATCCTTGATGTTGAATGGACGGTAGACCAGGAAGATAGGCTTGCCATCGACCTTCATGTAGCGCGGGTCCTGGAAGGCGGGCAGCAGCTCATCGAAATGGCGCTGGTCGTCCTCGGGGCCCGGATACAGCTGCTCGATCAGGATACGATTTTCCGCGCCGTGCCAGACGCCGCTCCAGGTTTCGTTGGCCCAGCACAGGCAGAACGGGAAATCCGGCTCGCCCGACGAGCGCACTTCGGCGAAGGGACGCTCGAGTACGCGCTTGCCGTTGCCAAACCAATAGTGGTAATAGCAGAAGCCTTCGATGCCGTACTGACGGGCCAGGTCTGCCTGCGCCTGGCGTGTTTCAGCCACCCGCAAATCATAGAAGCCAAGATCGGCCGGCACGTGGGGCTGGTAATGGCCGGGGAAGCGGCGCCGCGCCTTGGCGGTGTTGGTCCACTCGGTAAATCCCTTGCCCCAGAATTTGTCGTTGTCTGCCACCGGGTAGTACTGCGGCAGGTAGAAGGCAATCAGTCTCGGCATTGCGGTCATGGCGTCGTCCATCTTGAAAATAATTGAGAAATCGTGGCCGCTGCGGCAGGCCGGCATTTATGGGCGGTTGGCGCTCACCCGCAAGAACGTCTCGAACATCAGCACCGACCATAACGGCGCGCTGTAATCCTTGCTGCCGGCGATATGCTGGTCGACCATCTCGCGCAAGAATTTTTCGTTGAACATGCCGGTGTCGAGCAGCAGCGGCGACAGCGCGGCCGCGCGCAATTTTTCGCGCAGCGGGCCGCGCAGCCAGGCCGCCAGCGGAATCGAAAATCCCCTTTTCGCACGGTACAGCACGTCGTGCGACAGATAGGGCTCGAGCGCCTTCTTGAAGATGTACTTGCCTTCGCCGCCGCCAAGCTTGATGTCCGGCGGCAGGCTTGACGCCCATTCCACGAACGTATGGTCCAGCAGCGGCACGCGCACCTCGAGCGAATGCGCCATGCTGGCGCGATCGACCTTGGTCAGGATATCGTCCGGTAGCCAGGTCTTGAAGTCGAGGTACTGGATCAGCGACAGCGGATCGTCCGTCGGCGAATTGGCCGCGTGGCGCAGGAAGACGTCAATCGCGCTGTAGCCTTGCAGTTCGCGCTTGAACGAATCGGAAAACAGCTGCGCCCGCACCCGGTCGGGCATGATCGACACGCCGTGGAAGTAGCCCTCGACCGTGTCGCGCGCCAGCGCCTCGAAGGTGGTCTTGGCGCGGAACATGCGCGGCGCCCAGTCGGCCTTCGGATACAGCTTGCCCAGCGTGCCGAACACCGGCTTGCGCAGGCTGGCCGGCACCTTGTCGCGCACGCGCTGTTCGGCCATCGCGTAGCGGTAGCGGCGATAGCCGGCAAAGCTTTCGTCGCCGCCATCGCCCGACAGCGATACCGTCACGTGCTTGCGCGCCAGCTGGCACACGCGGTACGTGGGGATCGCCGAGCTGTCGGCGAACGGTTCGTCGTACAGGTGGCCCAGCGTGTCGATCAGGCCGTAGTCGTCCTTGTCGACGATCTGCGCGTGGTGGGTCGTGCCGTAGCGCGTGGCCACCTCGCTCGCGAACTTCGATTCGTCGTATTCGGGGTCGTCGAAGCCGATCGAGCAGGTGGTGACCGGCTCGGGATTATTCTGCGCCATCATCGCCACGACCGCGCTCGAATCGACGCCGCCCGACAAGAAGGCGCCCAGCGGCACGTCGGCCACGGTCTGGCTCTGCACGCATTCGCGCACGCGCTCGATCAGTTCGTGCTCGATCTCCTGCATCGGGCGGGCCGGGGCGCGCTTGAACGGCACGTCCCAGTACTGCTCGGGCTTGACGTCGCGCGCACCGGCCTTGATCACGATGCGGTGGCCCGGCGCGAGCTTGTAGGCGTTGTGGAAGATGGTGTGCGGCTCGGGCACGTAGCCGAAGGCGAAGTAATCCTCGACCGCGCGCGGATTGAGTTTGCGCGACAGTTCGGGGTGGGTCATGATCGACTTGAGCTCGGAGCCGAACACGAACAGGCCGTTCGGCAGCAGCGAATAGAACATCGGCTTGACGCCGACATGGTCGCGCGCCAAAAACATCGTTTGCTGCTTGCGATCCCAGATCGCAAACGCGAACATGCCGCGCAGCCGGTGCACGCAGTCCGGGCCCCAGGCCTGGTAGGCGTGCAGCAGCGACTCGGAATCCGATTTGGTGCGAAACACAAAGCCCAGCGCCTGCAGCTCCGTGCGCAGTTCGCGGTAGTTGTAGATCTCGCCGTTGAACACCATCACCACGTCGCACTCGGCGTTGACGATCGGCTGCTGGCCGCTGGCCAGGTCGATCACCGACAGGCGGCGGTGGCCCATGCCCATGCTCGGCTCCAGATACAGCTCGCCCTCGTCGGGCCCGCGATGGTGCTGGCTCTCGTTCATGCGGCCCAGGGCCGCGCGGTCGATTTCCCGGTTGCCGAGGGTATCAAAAATGCCGACTATTCCGCACATGCTGTTCTGGTTCCGCTGAAGTTAAGAGTTGACGGTGGGGCGTTGTCGCGCCTGGGCCTTGCGCGCATACAGGGCGTCGTACAGCGCGGTGTAGGCGCCGAGCATGGCAGCCATGCTGTACTTGTCTTCGATGCGCGCACGGGCCGCGGCGCCGTGGCGCGCCCTCAGGGCCGGGTCTTGTACGTAACGCGCGAGCGCGTCGGCCAGCGCGTCGATCTCGACCGACACCAAGATACCATGCACGTCATCGGTGACCACTTCGGGAATGCCACCCACCCGCGAGCACACCGACGGCAAGCCGCACGCCATCGCTTCGAGCAGAGAGACCGGCGTGCCTTCGGCCAGCGAGGGCAGGGCGAAGATGGTGAAGCCATGCAGCAGGTCGGCCACGTCGGCGCGCGCGCCGGGCAGCCACACCACGTCCTGCAGGCCGGCGTCGTTGACTTGCTGCTTCACCTGGCCGTACAACGGGCCGTCGCCGACGATCGTCAGGCGCAGCCGGTCGCGCAGGGCCGGCAGGCGCTCGCGCAGCAGCGCGAAGGCGGCCACCAGGCTGGCGTGGTTCTTGACGTCCTGCACCCGCGCGACGGCGCCGATGACGATGTCGTCGGCGCGCCACGGCGCAGCGGTGCTGGCCTGCGCACGCGGGGCGTAGCGGGCCGTGTCGACACCGTTCTTGATCAGGTGATTCTTTGCCGCCGGGATGCCGACCACCTCCGCGAACCACCGGTGCAAATCGTCCGACACCGGCACATAGCGGTCGATGACCGGCGCAAGATGGCGGCGCAGGATGTTGTGCTTGCGGTTCAGGCCATGCGGATCGGACGCGTCGCGGCCATGCTCTGCGTGGATGCGCACCGGCACGCCGGCGGCGGCGGCCGTGAAGCAGTACTCCATCGCCGACAGGTTGTAAGTGTGCAGGATCGTCGGGCGAAGGCGCCGCATCAGCTTCCAGAAATCGACGTGCACGCGCAGCCCGTTCCCGGGCGGCTTGTTGAGCGCGTACAGTTCGACGCCCGGTTGCGTGATCTTGTCGGCGAACGCGCTGTAGCCGGTCAGGCATACCACCGCATGCCGGTATTTTTCGGCCGGCATGCGGTTGATGCAATCGACCAGCAGCGTTTCCAGTCCGCCCACATCGAGCGAATACACCAGATGCACCACGAGAGGCCGCTGGGCGTTCAGCACGGACAAGTCACTGTGCATGTCTTGTTCGGCCCCGTTCAATGCGTACGTGCGTGCTCGAGCGCGCGCTCGATGGCCTCGCCTTCGCCTGCCAGGAAGGCACGCAGGGCCGCGCGCGCCGCTTCCTGGTCGTCGCGTACCGGCGCCGAGATCAGCACGACGGCGCCGTCGTCGCCGCGGAAGCGCAGCTTGGCCTGGGCCTGCAGCAGCTTGCCGACGTAGTTGTTCGAGGTCAGGTGGCCGTCGATCGACATCCACTGCCACACCAGGAACTGGCCACCCGGGCCAGTCATCCGCGTCTCGCGCAGCGTGACCGGCTTGCCGTTGATCGTCTCGCTGCGCGCCGAACCGCCGAGCGCATGCCAGGCGTCGTCCGGCTCGGCCAGCATATTGATGGAGCTGATCAGGGCCTTGCCGTTGCGCTGGTTGCGGTAGTACATGATGTCGAGCGCGACCGGCCCCATCGCCTCGGTGTTGCGGAAGGTGGCGCGGTACGTGGCGTCCGGATCGACCCAGCGCGGCGTCCAGCCAGTAAATGGCGCCACCTGCGGCCAGCCGATCGAGACGCTCGTCAGTTGCGCCGGCTGCGGGTTCAGGTTGGCCGCGTCGTTGTAGCGGGCAAAGCCCGGCCACAGCGCGGTCACGGCCACCACGGCGGCGCACATCGCCGCCATGCGGGCCGTGCTGACAGGGGGCACGCCATCGCGGCTGGTACGCGCTGCAACTGGCAATTCGCTTGCGGGCAGCGGCTCGTCGTCGCGCCAGAAACTGCCGATCCAGAACATCAGCAGCATCACCAGGCCGAAGAACACCCAGCCGTAGATCAGGTGGTCGACGCCGGTGGCCAGTTCCATGCCCGACAAGTGGCCGATCATCACGATCATGTAGGCACGCAAACCATTGGCGATGATCGGCACGACGATCGACACCGCCACAAATAGCAGACGTTTTTTGGTCGACTGGTAGGTCAGGTAGGCGTACAGGCAGCCCAGCGTGACGGATGAAATCAGGTAACGCACGCCGCTGCAGGCTTCCACCACCGACCACGAGCCGGTGGGCAGATCGAATCGGGTGCCGTTGCGCAGCACCGGGATGCCGGTGGCCTGCACCGCCCACACGGTGAAGTCGGCGGTCAGGTTGATCAGCGGGCCGACGAACACTTCGCCGAACGGCACCGCCAGCAGCAGGAACAGCAATGGAAACGCAAGCGCCCCCGCCAGGCGCGGGCCGAGCATGCCCAGGGCGATGATCGGGAACATGGCGACAAAGGCGTACTGCATCACGACCTGCACTTCGCCCATGCGCGCCAGCAGCCAGCCGGCGCCCAGCATCGCCAGCAGGATCAGGGCCGGCGCCCACGGGCGCGCGGGAATCGCGTCGAACACGTCGCGCCGACGCCAGATCAGCCACAGGCTGATCGGCAGGATGGCGTAGCCGTGGGCGAAGGTCTCGGAGCTGTTCCAGATCGCGACCAGCGATTCGGCGGTGCTCAGGTACAGGAAGAAGGGCGCCAGCAGCGCCAGCGCGATCAGCATGGCGCTCGAGCGCGCCAGCGGCGTGGGAGTAGCAACCAGGTTGGCGTCCAGGGCGGTGTCCAGGTTCGCGCCGGCGATGCCGGATGGGGGGGTCACGTGCATTCCAGTCGCTCCTCGATGCAGGCCAGATTGCTCGGCCAGCTGTAGTGATGTTCGACCCGCGCGCGTGCGGCGCGGCCCATGATGGTGTTGAGCTGGTCCTGACGCGCCAGCAGCGCGCCCACGGTCTCTATCCAGGCTGGCGCGCCGTCGGCCACCGCCAGCTCGCTGCCGGGCAGCGCGTCGATGCCTTCGAGCGCTTGCGGCGAGACCACGGTCGGCGTGGCCATGGCCATCGCTTCCAATACCTTGTTCTGGATGCCGCGCGCGATGCGCAGCGGCGCCACCGCCACGCAGGCGTGGCGAATGAACGGGCGCACGTCGGGCACGGTGCCCGTCACGGTCACACCAGGCAGGCTGCCCAGCGCCTGCACCTGGGCGTTGGGACGCGAGCCGACGATGTAAAAGGAGAGGGCAGGATCGCGCGCGCGCAGCGCCGGGAAGACCTCGTCGCAGAACCACTGCACCGCGTCGACGTTGGGCCAGTAATCCATCGCGCCAGTAAACACCAGGGCGCGTTCGCCGACGGCGTACGGGCTGGCAAACGCGTGCTCGGGCGAGAAATACTCGGTATCGACGCCGTTGCTGAAGTGGCCGATGCGCGCGATGCTTTCCGGGGCCAGCTTGCGAAACAGATCGGCTTCGGGCGCCGAGACGAACAGCGACGCGTCGTATTCGCTGGCGACCTGGCGCTCGTAACGCAGCAACTGGCGCGCTTCATGCCGGTACAGCCAGCTCATTGGCGGTGACTTCTTGTCGGCGTACTGGCGCCACTTGTCCGAATCGACGTCGCAAAAGTCGATCACGCGGCGCGCCCCGGCCAGTTTGTCGGCGTACTGCGCCATGGGCGACGAGAACACCATCACGCGATCGATCTTGTGCGTGGCGACTGCTTGGTCGACCCAGCGCGCCATGCCGGCATCCTCGTAATAATCGAGCGACAGCGAACGGTTCCTGACCAGCGCGCCCAGGCTGCGCACGCGTGCGCGCAGGGGATGCAATGCCGCGAAATGGCTGCTGGCGCACAGCGCCTCTACCGTCGGCACGTGCTGCCAGTCGTCGGCATCGTCGACGAACGTGGCCAGGTGCACGCGGTAGTCGCGCGCCAGGTGCTTGAGCAGGTGGTAGGAGCGGATCTTGTCGCCCTTGTTGGGCGGGTACGGGATGCGGTGGATCAGCAGCAGCAGGTCTTGCACGTTATCAGCCCAGGTTGCGCACGATGTAAGGCCCGAGGAAGTTCGCCACCGGCAGCGGCAGCTTTTTCCAGACCTTGATGAACAACTGGTACTTCGGGTTCAGCGGGTTATTGTCCGGCAGCGCATCGGTGGCGTACAGCTTGTACTCGTACGGCAGCGGCGTGGCGACGAAACCCCAGTTCTTCTTGAAGTCGTAGGCACCGGTGCCCAGTTTGCTGCGGCCGAAATCGAACAGGCGGCAACCGCGCGCGCTGGCTGCCTGCATCAGGTTCCAGTACATGAAGTCATTGCCCGCCACTTCGCGCGCCAGGTCCATGCCGCCGCCGTAGTAGGGCACCACTTCGTCGCGCCAGTAGAACGACAGCACCGAGCCGACCAGGCGATCATCCTGCGTATAAATCGAGCGCACTTCGCATTCGGCGCCGAAGGTTTTCTGCAGCAGCGCGAAGTACTTCTTCGGGAACACCGGGGTGCCCAGGCGCAGCACGCTGTGGGCGTAGGCCGTGAACATATTCTCGACGTTGTCCTCGACCACGCCCTTCAGACCCAGCTTGATCCCCTTGCGCACCATGGCGCGCTGCTTGCGCGGGATGGCGTTCAGGTTTTCGTCGTCGATGGCGCTGATCTCTTTGCGGAACGTGACGTACAGTTCCTTGGTCAGCCAGCTAGGGTCATGCGGGTGTGCGCGTTCCATGGCGCGGTATTCCAGGTGGCCCACGCCAAGCTGGCGTGCCAGCGCATCGGCCGCGCCGTCGAGCAGCACGCGCGCGCCGTCGTCAATGGCGGCCACGCCGCCATACACGCAGAACGGCATCGCGCCGAGCGAATGACCGAACAGGCGGCTCTTGATCTCGGCCAGCGGCAGCACGCCCTGGATCTGGCCATCCTGCTCGACGAAATAGAACCAGGTCTTGATGCCGAACGACTGCTCGATCACCGACTGCCAGCCGGACAGGTGGAAGAAGGTGGCCTCGGGGCAGGCGCGCACGAACGCGTCCCAGCGCGCCGCGCTCTGCGGCGTCATCAAATGCAGCGTCTGCGGCCCGGCGGCTGCGGCATGTGGCGCCGCGCGCCTGGCTTGCGCCGCTTCGATGATCGAATTCATGGCTTGTCCAGAAAGATACGGTCCATGCGGTCCCACTTGAAATCACGCGCCAGCTGTTCGAGGCGGCGCTCCATGCGGTCGATATTGACGTAGTGACGGAAGCGCGCCTTGGCGCCCAGGCCTTCGGGACGCGGCTGGTCGGTGTCGATTTCCCACGGGTGGAAGTAGAACAGGGCCGACTCGCCGTCTTCGCGGTTGACCTTTTCCATCATCCAGCGCGACAGCGCGTACGGCAGCAGGCGGAAGTAGCCGCCGCCGCCGGCCGGCAGGTGGCGGCCAGCCATTTTCACCGTGGTGATCGGCACTTCGAGGATGCCATCCGGGCCGTTGGGGTAGAACGCGAAACGGGGTGCGTCGGGCATGCCGTAGTGGTCGTGCGCGATCGGGTAGATGCTCGAGCTGTACTTGTAGCCGGCTTCGTGCAGCGCCTCGAGCGCCCACAGATTGGCGTGGCCGATTGAAAAGCTCGGCGCGCGGTAGCCGACGACTTGCTGGCCGCCGATGTCTTCCAGCAGCGCCTTGGCCGAACGGATGTCGTTGTCGAATTCGGCGCGGCTCTGGTCCGACGCGCGCAGGTGGCCGTAGCCGTGGCTGGCCAGTTCGTGGCCAGCCTCGACGATGCGGCGCACCATGGCGGGATAGCGCTCGGCGATCCAGCCCAGCGTGAAGAAGGTGGCGCGCACGCCTTCGCGCTCGTACAGCGCCAGGATGCGTTCCATATTGGCTTCGACGCGGCATTCGCGCGTCGGCCAGCTGGCGCGGTCGATGTACGGGGCAAACGCCGAGACCTGGAAGTAGTCTTCCACGTCGCAGGTCATGGCGTTGCGGATTTTTTCACCCGGCGCTGGACGCGGCCGGGCTGCGGGAGCGGTCATTTTCATGGGGCGTTACTCCTGATGGTCCGGGTGATGGGGCGCGGCGCCGGCTGCAGTCGGTGGGGTAGCCGCGATCTTCTTCAGGATCGACAACACCGAGACGATCGATTTCTCGAGGCGCATCATGCGTTCGTCGAGCTGCTCGACGCTGGCGCGGCGTTCGCCCGGGTGTAGTTCATTGGCGTGGCCGTCGGCCGTCTTCTGGCCGGCTTGTGCATCAATCAAATCGTCGGTGTCGGGCGCATCGAATTCTTCCGAGATGTCGCGCACCACGTCGTTGATGTGCGCTTCGGTGAACGCCTGCAGTTCTTCCAGATAGCCCATCAGGAGCACGCGGTCCATCAGCGTGTTGGTCTTGCGCGGGATGCCGCCGCTGTAGGCGTAGATCACTGCGTGCGCGCCATCGTCGAACGAGGGCGTGCCCTGCCAGCCGACGGTGGCCAGGCGGTGTTCGACATACGCGCGCGTCTCGGCCGCATCCATCGGGCCCAGGTGGTAGCTGGCGATCACGCGCTGGCGCAGCTGCTGCATGCCGGGGCTGTGCAGGGTGGCGCGAAACTCGGGCTGGCCAAGCAGGAACGTCTGCAGCAGCGAGCGCTCGTCGGTCTGGAAGTTCGACAGCATGCGCAGTTCTTCTACCGTGCGGGCATTGAGGTTCTGGGCTTCGTCGATCACGAGCAGGGCGCGCTTGCCCTGGCGGTCGACGGTGCGCAGGAACTGTTCGAGGCGGTTGAGCAGTTCGGCCTTGCTCTGGCCTTCGAACGACAGGCCGAAGCTCGAAACCACCATGCGCAGCGTGTCTTCCGGATCGAGGCTGGTGTTGACGATGTGCGCGGCGATGATCTGGTCATGCGGCAGGTGACCGAGCAGGTTGCGCACGAGCGTGGTCTTGCCGGCGCCGACTTCGCCCGTGATGACGATGAAGCCTTCGCCCTGCGACAGGCCGTACTCGAGGTAGGCCATGGCGCGCTTGTGGCCCTTCGAGCCGTAGAAGAAGTGCGGATCGGGGCGCAGCTGGAATGGCTTGGCCGACAGGCCGTAATAGGTTTCGTACATCGTGATTGTCGTAGCTCTCAGAACTGCATGGACAGGCTCGCCACAATGGCGTGCTCGGTGTAGGTGCCGTTGCTGGTGGCGCCGTCGTTGGTCCAGCGACCGACGGTGCCGCTGCGGCGGCGCAGGTCGGCGGCGGCGAGCAGATCGCCAAAGCGGCGTGACACGCCAAAGCGCAGCGTGCGCTGGTGGTCTTCGTAGTTCCCGGAACGGGATTCGCTCTTGTTGAAGTCGTAGCCGGCGGTCAGGTTGGAACGGGAACTGAGCCGATACGTATAACTCGCGTCGAAACCATGCTGTCGCACGTTGTCGTTCAGACTGTTTTGCGCCATGCCCAGCAACGAACTGTCGCTTTGCTGATCGGACAGGGCATTGCGGTCGTTGGCGTATGCCGAGAATACGGCGTTGCTGATTCCCTTGCTGTATCCCATCGATGCGCGCAGCGATTTCTGGCGTATGAATCGATTGCTCAGATAGTTGACGCTGTCGGTCAGTGACGACGGCAACCCGTTGGCCTGAATGTACGCTGCGACGATGCGCTGGCGCTCGACAGGGTCGGGGTAGGCAGTGGCAAACATGCTGTTGAGCAGGTTGGCCGTATCGAGCGTCGACGGCAACAGGAACTGCTCGCGCGAGGTCGTCACGATATCGTCGTAGCTGATGTTCCAGGTTGTGTGGCGCGAACGGTGCAACGCCGACAACGTGCCGGTAGTGCCATAGAAGTGACGTCCGAGCGTTGCCTGAACGTTCGTGCGCAGCGATGGCGACCACGCAGCGCCGAGCGACCAGTTGGCGCCCTGATCGCCACCGCCCAGACCTTCGTAGCGGTAGCGATCGTAACCGGCGTTGGCGAGCAACGACCAGCGCGGGCTCAGCACGTAGCGCAGGTTGGTGGCCAGGTTCTCGTTCGTCGAGTCGCCATAGTCGGCGCCGCCCAGTTTCTGCTTTACGTAGGTAATGCCCCAGGTGACGGTCCTGAAGGATGCGCCGCTGGCAAGCGTCGCATGGATGGTGTCGCCCCCAGTGTTGTTGTAGCCGAAAGCATCGCCGCCGCCGACCGAGTCGCGCGTGTAGCGCACCAAGCCGGAGGCAAAGCTGCCGAAGCGGTGGGTCAGGTAGGGGCTAATGCTCCAGGTATCGATCTCGGCACGATTGCGGTTCGAATACAGGTCGTTGCCCGCGCGCGGACCGAATGCCGAAAGGCTCTGTTGGCCACGCGAGGCGGTGGCTTCGACGAAGAACAGGTCGGACAGCAGCTCGCCTTTTAGATTGCCACTGTAGGTGCGCTGCGTGTTCGAGGTGCTGTCCGCGGCGCCAATCACGCCCGGGTCGGCCAGGTTGCGCTTGTCGCTGTCGTGCAGGTAGGCGAAACCGTGCAGTTGAGCAGTGGCATCGACTGTCAGGCGCCGGCTGCGGTTGACCACCGTGATGCCTGGCGAAACCTGGGTGATCAGGTCACTGTGCGCGAACTGGTCCTCAGTCAGGTTGACGTTGTCAGTCCAGATTTCGCTGACGAGCAATAGCG
This sequence comes from Massilia aurea, assembly GCF_040790145.1. Lineage (GTDB taxonomy): Bacteria > Pseudomonadota > Gammaproteobacteria > Burkholderiales > Burkholderiaceae_D > Telluria > Telluria aurea_C. Next base: position 144,991 of record NZ_JBFMMP010000007.1, on the reverse strand, counting down.
GCGTGACGCGCCATTCGGCCTGCGCCGGGCACGCGGCCAGCAGCATTGCTGCTGCTGCCAATGGCGCCAGGCGCGGCACGGAAAGGCTGGCGCGCCCTTTAGCCATAGTGGTAGTCATACGTTTCTTCAATGCCAGGAATGTCCCTGGTCTTGTTATAGAGGAGATTGACGTTGGCCATGCCTTCGAGCTGCTGCAGTGCTTCCTTGACCGCGTGCTGGGTCGTGGTCTGGGCTTCCACCACCACGATGATCTGGCCCATGTGGCTGGCCAGCACGCGCGATTCGCTGGTGAGCATCAGCGGCGGCGAATCGAAGATGATCACGCGGTCCGGATAGCGGTGCGCCAGTTCGTGCACCATCGCCGTCATGGTCGAGCTGGCCAGCAGCTCGGTCGCACGGGGTGTGCTGGTGCCGGCTGGCAAGATCGACAGCGTGTCGACGTTGGTGCGCAGCATGACGTCCGACAGGTCGAGCGTGTCGTCGAGCAGGATGTCCATCAGGCCGCGCTGGGCCGGCAGGCCGAGCGTGCGCAGCACCGAAGGACGCGCCACGTCGGCATCGACCAGCAGCACGGTGTGATCGAGTTCCATGGCGATGCTCATCGCCAGGTTGATCGCGCTGTAGGTCTTGCCTTCGCCCGGCAGCGAGCTCGTCACCATGATCAGGTTGCCCGGATTGTCTTTCGGGCCGCGCTCGGCAAATGCACGCTTGAGCAGCGGACGCTTGATGATTCGGAATTCTTCCAGCAGGTTCGTGCGGCCGCCGGCGGCGGTGACCATGCCCAGCTCGCGCATGCGCGCCAGGTCCAGTTCGATGCGACGGGTGCTGTGGCGGCCCGTGGTCGGTGCAACAGCCGGCGCCACGCCGGAGACAGTAGCGGGGGCAACATCCGGCGCAGCCGGAGCGGCGGCCTGCTCGGGTGCGCGCGCCGGGACGAAGCCGGCATCGGTGGTGATGGGGTCGAGCGGATCCGCCACGATCACGGCTGCAGGGGTGGCAGCAGCGTTCTGGCGCTGCTGGTCGATGCGGCTGGCCGCTTTTTCGATAATGCTCACATTTGCTCCTTGTTGGCCAACCGGCCTTACAACGTCGGACGGACCATGATGGTGGCGATGCCGGCGCCATAAATGCCGAACAGCAGCAGCACCGAGGCGGCCAGAGCGAGCAGGCGGCGCTTGCGCAGCACGGTCTGCTCGGCGGTCCAGTTCATGCTGACCGAGCCCAGGATCGGCAGACCCGTGACTTCACGCAGGGTCGCCTGGCTGAGGAAGGTTGGACGCAGTTGGCTCAGCAGGAATGCACCGGCCAGGCCAATCAGCAGGGCGGCAACGAAGACCAGCGAGAACAGTTGCAGGCGGTTCGGGCCGCTTGGAATTTCAGGCGCGGTCGGTGGATCGATGACGCGGAAGGTCAGCATGTCGGTGGCTGACGACAGGTCGCCCGACAGCTTGGCCGACTCGCGGCTCGCCACCAGCTTCTGGTAGTTTTCGCGATTGACTTCATAGTCGCGGTTCAGGCGCGACAGCTGGGCCTCGATCTCCGGCACCTGCTCGCCCTGGCCACGCAAACGGCCGACCCGGCCGCTGTATTCGGCGACCCGCGCCTGCAGCGAGGCGACGCGTGCTTCGGCGTCGGACAACTGCACGGTCAGCTGTTGCAGCATCGGGCTGTAGTTGGCGCCCGGATCCATGCTCGGCTTGGTATTCTTGGCTGCCTCGGCACGACGCTCGCGCAGCTGCTCGAGCAGGCGGCGATTGGCGACGATGTCGGGATGCTGCTCGGTGTACTGGGTACGCAGCGTATCGAGCGTCTTGTTGACTGTGGCGATGCGCTCGTCCAGTTCCGGATCGATGAAGATCGGCGCAGGGCGCGTGCCGCCTGCGCTGCTGCCGCCGCCCGAAATCTGGCGCCGGATGGCATTACGCGCCTGTTCGGCTTCGGCCAATTCCAGGCGCGCCTGGTTCAGGCCTTCGTTGGTGGCGACCATGCGCGTGCCGTAGTCGGCGCCTTCGCTTGGCAACATGCCGATGTGGCGGATCTTGAATTCCTTCAAGGTATTCTCGGCCGCGGCCAGGCGCTCTTCGTAGCTGCGGATCTGGTCGTCGATGAACTGCACCGCTTTTTCGGAATCCTGTTTCTTGCCGCCGAAGCTGCCTTCCACGAAGATGGTCAGGAAGGCCTGGACCACGTCCTTGCCCTCGCGCGCGCTGCTGCCGGTGTAACTGATGGTGTAGATGTCATCGCGCTCGGTGCCGCCGATCTTGATATTGGCCATCATGTCATCGACAAGCTTGGTCATTTCCTTGGCGTCAGTTGCCTTGACGTCGAGATCGACCTCGCGCACCACCCGCTCCACATTAGGACGGCTGATCAGGGTGCGGCGCATGAACAGAACCTGTTGTTCCAGGTTCGGCAGCATGGTCATGCCCGACAGCAGTGGCTTGAGAATGCTCTGGGTATCGACATACACGCGTGCCGACGCCTCATACTGATTCGGCAGCTTGTAGACAACCAGCCAGCCGGCCAGCGCCACCACCCAGGCGATGATGACCGCATGCCAGCGGTACTTGCCGATGGCTTTTAATAGATTAAGAATCTGGGAAGTAATTTCAGCCATCGTGTCAGTCTCGCCGGTCGGGTTCTGGTCTGCAAAAGACCAGGCTCACAAATAAACAAAGTGCATGATCGCTTGTACCCTAAGCAATTGCAATTGCGGGTTAGAAAATCCAGCGATTCTGGGTAAACGATACCGTCTGTTTGCAACACAAGCGCAAACAGTCAAAGGAAAAGCTTAAGTAAATTTCATTACAGGACGCTTAACTGTTGCATTATCGCAAACATTTAGCGAAATCGCTTGTTGTATTTTTTGGAATCAGGATGGTATGGCGGGAGCATGGCGAGGCATCGAAAATGTTGCTGAAATTCAAAGACCCTTATTGTAATGGCTAAAAACCGAAAGGGGCCGTACGATTGCTTCCGTCGTGCAACTACAACCTAACGAGATTGTTTGATGATTAGTCAATTGATTGGAAAAAAGCTCGTTGCCGTCGTTCTGGCAGCGCTGGTGTGCCACGTGATACCTGCTGCTGCGGCCACGCTGCCGCAGACGGTGGCGGCGGTCAAGCCGTCGATCGTCGGCATCGGCACCCAGATGCAGACACGCAGCCCGGCCATCGTGTTCAGTGGCACCGGCTTCGTGGTCGGCGATGGCCTGAGCGTGATCACGAATGCCCACGTGGTACCCAATGAACTCGACGGGGCCAAGCTGGAAAAATTGGGGATCGTGGTGCCCGACGGCGCCGGCGTGCGCTTTCGCGCGGCGCAGCTGGTCGGACTTGACCGCCAGCACGACCTGGCCCACTTGCGCCTCGAGGGCGCACCATTGCCGGCACTGCGCCTGGGGAACGCGGGCATGGCGGCCGAGGGGCAGGCGCTGGCATTCACCGGTTTCCCGCTCGGGATGGTGCTGGGCCTGTATCCGGCCACGCACCGCGCGCTGCTGGCGGCGATCACGCCGGTGATGCAGCCGTCGCTTAGCGCGCGCCGGCTCGATGCCCGCGCCGTGGTGCAGCTGCAACGCTCGCCCTTCAGCATCTATCAGCTCGACGGCACCGCGTATCCAGGCAATAGCGGTAGCCCGCTCTACGATCCCGAGACCGGGCAGGTTCTGGGGGTAATCAATATGGTGTTCGTGAAAGGGTTGAAGGAGACCGCCATCACGGCGCCAAGCGGGATTACGTATGCGATTCCGGTACGCCACGTGCAGGAATTGCTGGAGCGCTAGCGCGGTCTGCACACACCTGCCGATGCCAACGTGTTGATCTCGCAACAAGAAAGTATTTCAATTGTGCATGGCTTGTTCCCATCCCCGTCTGCGCTACAATAGCGCAGGCCATGATGGCGAAATAACAATTATTGATTCGCGCGGTAAACCATGCAGGCAGGTGGATTACGGAGCGCGCAAGGGATGAACGCAATGATGACGAAACTGACGAAACACCTGGTCGCCGCTGGCGCCGCTGCCTGCATGCTGATCCTGGCCGGCTGCGCCACGCCGCTGCCGCCTAGCACCGCCGCGATGGCGCCGATCAATCCGGATTACCTGATCGGCCCTGGCGACAGCGTCAACATTATCGTCTGGCGCAATCCGGAAGTGTCGATGACGGTCCCGGTACGTCCGGACGGCAAGATCACAACCCCGCTAGTCGAAGATTTGCCGGCTGCCGGCAAGACCTCGACCCAGCTGGCGCGCGATATCGAGGGTGCGCTGGCCAAGTTCATCCAGCAACCGGTTGTGACCGTTATCGTGACCAATTTCATTGGCAACTTCAACGACCAGATCCGCGTTATCGGCCAGGCGGCGCGTCCTCAGGCGTTGCCATACCGTCGTGAAATGTCGGTGATGGATGTTGTTATCGCCGTCGGTGGCGTGACTGAATTTGCCTCGGGCAATAAAGCCAGCATCATTCGTACCGTTGATGGAAAGCAAGAAAAACTTCCTGTGCGTCTCGATGACCTCATCAAGGATGGCGATATCTCGGCCAACATCATGATGCGTCCAGGCGACATTCTGGTCATCCCAGAGAGCTTCTTCTAAGCCGCTGTCGATTATTTTTACACTGCCCCGGTGTCCGGCTCTACAATGCAGTGTGAATCGTGCTTGACAAGCGCCTAAGTAGTTGTTTTAAGTGAAAATATTCCCGCAGGAATCTTTCGGGCACGAAACTTGCTCAGTCATCTGAGTGCGTATATGAAATCGAGGACTAGCCGTGGCTAACGATCAGCAACAAAGCGGTAACGAGCCGCAACACCTTCACCTCCCTTCGGCGATGCCCCAGCATGGCGCCACGCGGCGCCGCCTGGCCAAAGCCGGCCTGGGCGCGGCAGGTGTGTTGATGACGCTTGAAAGCCACGCGACGCTCCAGAAAACCGGTTTCGTGTGCGAGTCGGCATCGGCATTCCACTCGGCTGGCCTGAACAGCAATGTCGCCACCGAACAGCGTTGCTATCCGCTGTCGCCATCGAACTGGTGCCATGTCCAGCGCAGCTGGCCGTGCAACAAGTCGAAGCGTTTTGCGGATGTGTTCAGCTGCCGCGAAAAACGCTTCGAGAAAACCTACTTTGCGCACACGCTGGCTGAGGTGATGACGGCCGATTTCGACTCGCAATACGCGTATATCGGGCGGCATTTGTCCACGGCCTACCTGAACGTCATCTCGCGCCGCATCGACTTCCTCGACGTGCCGACGCTGCAGCGCATGTGGAACGAGCTCAAGAATGGCGGCCTGTACAAGGTTAATGCCAGCGAATTCTGGAACATCCATCAGGTCAGGAAATATCTTGTCGCTGTCCACGGCGAGTGAGCAATCCGGGGCTTGGCGTCGTCCAGGCCCTGCAGTTCTGCATTACCGCGAGTGGCAGGACGACGTGGTGTTGTTCAATGAAGTGTCCGGCGCGACCCATCTGCTGACCCTCGAGGCCCTGGTCGTGCTGCAACATATAGGCGCCGCGCCCACGCCCGAATCGGCCCTTGCCGCAGTCCTGCGCGAACGTTTCGAAGTCGACGACGCCACGCTGACCCATGATGTGGCTGAGCTGCTCGAACAACTCTCCTGCCTGAATCTGATCGAACCATGCCCCTTGTAGCCGATCTGGGCCGTGCCGAACTGGTGCGGCGCCTGGGCGGCCCTGGTCTGTTACTGCGTACCGGACCGTTTGTCAGCCGAATCCAATCGAATATTCCCCTGGTCGCCGATGGCATCGGGTTGATGTATCGCGACAATCCGATCGAGGAGCCGGGGGGCTTCGCCGATTTCCAGGTGCGCCTGCGCCAGAGCAGCGGCCTGCGCCGCTGGTGGCATCCGCAGGTGCGTTTTGACCACGATGGCCGTGAGCCATTCGCCCCGCTGCCGGTGGCGCAGGCCTGGCCGATGTTCGAATGGGTCATGAACTGGTGCGTTTCGAACCGTGCCCACCGCTATCTGATCGTGCACGCCGCCGTCATCGAGCGCAATGGTTGTGCGATCGTCCTGCCGGCCCCGCCCGGCTCTGGCAAGAGCACGCTGTGCGCCGCTCTGGTATGCCGCGGCTGGCGCCTGCTGTCGGATGAATTGACGCTGGTGCGGCGCAGCGACGGCATGCTCGCGCCGTTGGTGCGCCCCGTGAGTCTCAAGAATGCCTCGATCGACGTGATTCGCGCGTTTGCACCCGACGCCGTGCTCGGCCCATCGGTACCCGGCACCAACAAGGGCACGATCGCGCACCTGAAGGCCCCGACGGAAAGCGTGGCGCGAGTCGGCGACGTTGGGCGTGCGCGTCACATCGTGTTTCCACGCTACGAGGCGGGCGCACCCACCACGCTCATGCCGCTGCCCAAGGGCCAATTGTTCATTCGCGTGGCTGAAAACGCGTTCAATTATTTCGTGCTGGGTCCTGCCGGCTTCGATTGCCTGGCCGATCTGGTCGAGGGCTGTGACGGCCACGAGTTCCGCTACAGCCAGTTGGACGAAGCGGTGGCCCTGTTCGACCGTCTCGCGGGCGTGACGGCGTGACGGCGCGCCCGCCATCGCTGCTGGTCGAGGTGCTGTCGACGCCAGGCCGCGTCCGGCTTCTTGATTTACCCGGCTGGGAGCGCCTGCTGCGTCAAGCCAACAGTGCCAATGTCGGCGCGATCCTGGTCTTCCTGCTCGAAGAGCATGGCCTGCTCGAGGACGTGCCGCCGCAGCCGCGCGAGCATCTCGAGGCGGCCCGCATCGTCGCACTGCGCCACCGTCGCCTGACCGGCTACGAGGTCGAGCGTATCCACAGCGACCTGGCCGACCTGGGTCTGCCCCTGATCTTGCTCAAAGGGGCGGCGTATGCGATGGCCGGCTTGCCATCCGGTCGTGGCCGCCTGTTCTCGGACATCGACATCCTCGTGCCCAAGGACAGCCTGCACGAGGTGGAAAGTGCGCTGATGGTCCATGGCTGGGCCAGCACCCACCACGACGCCTACGACCAGCGTTATTACCGTAGCTGGATGCATGAGCTGCCGCCGATGGTGCATCTGCGCCGCGGCAATGCCATCGACGTCCACCACGCGATCCTGCCCGAAACGGCGCCGGTGCGGCCCGATCCGGCCATGCTGCGCGCCGCGGCGCGCCCGATTGCTGGTGAGCTTGGCGCGTTGGGCGTGAGCACCTTGTGCCCGCACGATATGTTCCTGCACAGCGCCGTCCACCTGTTCTTCGGGGGCGAATTCGACCAGGGCTTGCGCGACCTGTTCGATATGCATCGCCTGGCGACGCATTTTGGCGCCGAGCCCGGCTTCTGGGAGGGGATGGTCAAGCGCGCGAATGCGCTGTCGCTGACACGCCCCATGTTCTACGCGCTACGCTATGCCACCCGGCTGTATGGCACGCCCGTGCCCGCCACGGTCATGGCGGCCGCTGCCGAATATGCACCGCCCCGTATCGTGCTGCAATGGATGGATGCGCTGTTTCTGCGGGCACTGGCGCCGCCACATCCCGAGTGCGCTCGGCGGTTCGATGGCGCCGCCCATTTCTTGCTGTATGTGCGCGGCAACTGGCTACGCATGCCGCCGCTATTGCTGGCGCGGCATTTGTTCCACAAAGCATTCCTCTCGCCAAAGCCTGCGGATGGGCCGAAAGAGGCATTGCCGGGCATCGAGAACAACTAATACGGGTCCGTCCCACTACCGCAAGGCCGAGCGCTGGGCATGTCAATACCCCCTGCGCCAATCGCGCGTGGCCGCGACCATGTCATCACCCTGATATGGATAATCATGATTGCCAATAAAAAAGGCTGAGTTCTGTTATACAGAACTCAGCCTTTTTGCTGCCCGGCGAACTAACTGTCCAAATTCTGGGAAGTCAGCTCAATGCCAGGCATTGTTTCGGTACGAATGCAGTGCGATCAGGCGCGGCGACGACGACGCAGGGTTGCCAGACCGGCCAGGCCCAGACCCAGCAGAGCGACCGAACCTGGCTCTGGAACTTCACCAACTTCACCCAGGACGTCGCCGCTAGCATCGACGGTCCAGCCTGCAGCAGCAGAAGCACCGGTCTGGCTGAAGGTGGTTTTCAGGAACAGGTCACGAGCGTTGCCGTTCGGATCGATTTGCGAGTTGGTGTTGAACAGGTCGTACAACGAACCGCTCAGGACGTCCAGGTAGCCCAGACCGTTACCACCGATGGTCGAGTTGTTGAAGGTCGAGTTGTAGGTGTATTCAGTGTTGCCGCCTGAAACGCCAGCACCGAAGACGGCTTCCAGCGCCAGCGTGCCGCCGACGTTGGTGATGCCGTTGTAGCCTTTTTCACCCAGACGGCCGCTAGGACCAAACGACGAATCGTAGTTGGTGGTGGTTTCGTACATGTTCAGCCAGCCGCCGGTACCGAAGGTCGTGGTGGTTGGGGACAGGGAGCCTGCAACTTCAACAGCCGTATCCATGATGCCGCCGAACATACCGGTCAGGAATTTGCCGCCTTGGCCAGCGGTGTAGATGGCGCTGCCATCCGACACTTTGGAAATACTCTGTACCGAGAAGATACCCCAGGTGTCTTCGCTACCGAACGAATTCGGCGCCTTGTTGATGCCAGCGACGTTGTCGCAAGCGACCACGCTGGTGCACTTGACACTAGCGCTGTTACCGTAGTTGACGGTGCCGGCATCGAAGGCATTGAAGGTGATCTTCAGATCGCCAGCGGTCAGGGTGACTGCGCTTGCTGGAGCCATCATGCCGAATGCCAGTGCGACACCAGCGGCGATACCCGAAATTTTCTTGACGTTCATTTTGTATTTCCTCACAAGGGTTGACGTGTACGACTGCAATATGCCTCTACTAGCACGAGGCATGCCAGCTAATCAAATATATGTTTAAGTTATTGATTAATATGACTATTTTTGTTCTTGAAAAATAGTTTACTTGACTACTGACGACTAACTGTAAAGTATCCCGACACTTGAATCATCTGTCCCGGCCAGGTTTTTCTGTCTACAATTATGTCCACACATAAACGTACCTCTACGATCGGAACAATCATGGCCACTTTCCAGTACGACGAGTTTGTTAAACGCAATAGCGGCTACATTGCAGCGGCAACCCAGGATCAAATCCGGACCAAACGGATTTTGTTCGCAGGCTGCGGTCTTGGCAGTGGTCCGGTGATTTGCGCTGCCCGTAGCGGCTTCCAGAATTTTGTCTTGATCGATGGCGATGTCGTCGATGCGCATAACCTGAACCGTCAATTTTTCGATTTCGAGGACGTCGGTATGCCGAAAGTCGAGTCGCTGAAAAAGCATATTTTGCGGATCAACCCGGAAGCCCAGGTCGAGGCGCACGTTGCCATGCTCGACGCCGACAATGCGGCGGAGCTGGTCGCCAAGGTCGATCTGATCTTCGATACGATCGATTTCGTCGACCTCTCGGCTGTACTGGCGTTGCACGGGAATGCCGCGGCACTGGCCAAGCCAATTTTCACGGCCATGAATATCGGTTTCGGGGCGGGTGTACTGTATTTCCCGCCGAACGCCGGCAACTCGCTGCCGGCAATCCTGCAGAAAGATGTCGAGGCCGCCGCCGCTGCAGGCAATCTCAGCTATACAGAAGTGTTCGGACGCGTCATGGCCCGCATCGGCGCTCACCTGGACTCCCAGGTGATGGAAGAGGTCTCGAAGGCGCTGACCATCATGGAAGATGGCACGGTCTGCCCGGCATCGCAGATTGCCGTGGGCAGTTTCTCGGTGGCTGCGCTGGCCGTGGCAATGATGCACGATATGCTGGCTGGAATGGATGTACCGTCCGCGCCCAATATGGTCGTTCACAGCTTCCGCAACCACGTCACCAAATTAATTAATATCGCTGCCTGATTCAGGCTTGCGCACAACGTGCATGCGTGAAGGGTGATGACGTTCGACGACCGGGACTTTTTCACTGAACCATGAAGCCAGTTCCGGGTTGGTATGCATCATCTTGCGTCCCAGGTCATGCAGGTCGAGGACGTAAGGCGTGACAGAGCCGTAATAATCGGCTTCCGGCCCGATTGCCTGGAAACGGAATCCCATTTTCTTCAACGCATGCGCAAGCGAGCGCTCCATCGCCGCGTACCAGTACCGGATCCCCGCTTCCAGGCTGTGGCGGAACATTTCACGATACATCCCCAGCAGGAGCATGGGCGACGTGCTGTCGCGACGATCGACGGTGGGATCGAAGTCGTGGCCTGGAAGGGGAGCGAATCCGGGAATGCCGAGTACGCTGTCAGCGCGACGGCGGCGATGGCTCTTCTTGACCACCAGGCGTGATACCTCGGCTGCTTCTTCGCGCTCAGGCAGATTGAAATCATCGAAGACTTCGCAGTGCAATTCGAAGGGGTAGGCCCTGTCAGGCTCAGGTTGAACGAGCCTGACCGCGCCTACCAGTTTTTCGTCCATGGTGTAGGCGGCGAAATGGGTGGAGTCGTTGTCATAGTCGTCCAGTTCCATCCCGTCGACCGAGTGTTCGACCGGGAGAAAAGCACATTCTACGCAATAGACCTGGTGACGCAGCCTGAAAATATCGCTCGGTGCCGTGCCTGCATGCCCTCGGTATGCGCGAAAAATCTGGCTGTTAGCGTGGTCATAGGTTTCCTGATGCGCCGCGAAACCAATACGAGATAGAAACGCCTCGGGATCGACGCGCGTTTTTCCGTTATTCATGAATATATTTTTGTCCTGTCTCGGACCCTAGTTATTTTTTCTTGGAGCGTGCCTCCAGGAAATTACTGGCCATGGTCTTTGCCACGATCCAAAAAGGAATGGGTTCATCATTGAACCATGCTGCTAAGAATTTATTTTCCCGGTATAAACGCTCGTTCAGTTCCTCAAGATCTGCCATAAACAATGTGACAGGGCCGTAGTAATCCACTTGCGGTCCCACTGGAACAAACCGAAACCCCATCTTGTCTAAAGAGCGAGCCAAGGAACGTTCCATTGCCGCATACCAATATCTGATGCCATTTTGTCGACTATGCCGGAACATCTCCCGGTAAAGCCCGAGCAATAATAACGGACTATTTCCGCGTTTGTCGCGCTGCATTGCCGATCGGGGCTGAATTTTTTCAGTTTTCCCTCGTTCCATGAAGTCTTGGGAGATACCTTCCATCGAGTCGCCACGCCGGCGGCGGAAGGTTTTACGGACGACCAGACGTGAAATTTCAGCGGCTTGGTCCGGATGTGGATGGATAAACTCCGGGAACGCTGCGCAGTGGGAAGCGAAGGGAAATGCCCGTTCCACACCTGGCTGCACAAGCCGTACCGTACCGATGATTTCGTCGCTCAGGGTATAAGCAGCGAAGTGAATGGAACAGTCGTCGAACTCATCAGATTCCATCTCCCCGTCAAAAATATTCTCATCAAGAAAATTACGTTCCAAACAGTAAACTTCGTAACGTAATCGAAATATTTCTTTCAAGACGGCCGATTCCATTTCCCCTTTTAGTACTCGTTGGAAATTAAAGTAGGGAACGAGAATGTCCCGTCGACCGGTAAGCCGCTTGTATAAGCGGCGAAGGACGCCGTTTCCTGTTTTACGGGATTCTGTACGCTGCGTAATGGACGTCATGATGGGATGGTCAAACCGATAGAGGCGAAAGAATTCGGCCGCCCTCAGGCGGCCGTTGAAGAACTTACAGTTGTTTTAACAGTGCTTTGGTATCTTCGAGGGCTGGGAATGGCTTGCCACTTGCCACTAACTGTTCAGCCTCCTTGCGTGCCCCGGCCTTGTCGCCGGACTTGGCCAGCGCGGCGGCAAGGTGATAGCGCATGTCAGAAGCTTCCGGTGCTGTAGCGACTGCTTTGCGCAGCAAGTCGATTCCGCGCGCGGTATCGCCGCGTTCGACCAGAATCCAGCCTAGCGTGTCCATGATGGCGGCGTTCTGTCCTGCGAGCTTGTAAGCCTGCTCTGCCGTCGGCAAGGCGCGTGGATCTTTTTCTTGTTGGTACGCCCACGCCAGGTTGTTGAGCGCAGCGGGATCCTCTTTCCTGACCTTCAGCGCCGCTTCCAAGCTGGCGATCGCAGGCTTGAATTGGCGCTTCGCCAAGTGGTTGTCCGCCACGAGCATGGCAATCATGTCGTTGCCCGGATAGGCTGCATGGAATTTTTCGAGTCGCGCAGCGCCATCGGGCGCGCGGCCATTCTGCGCCAGCACCTGCGAAATCTTCACCAGCAGTGCTGGCGAATTAGTAATGGCAAATGCCTTGTCGTAAGCAGCCAAGGCGCCGGGCACGTTTTTCGTCGCCAGCATCATGTCGCCTTCGAGCACGTAGCCGTTAGGCGCCTTGGGACTGTCGGCCTGGACCCGGCGCGCGATGGCCAGCGCGTCATCTGGCTTGCCTGCGCGCAGCGCCATTTCCATCTGACCAGCCAGTGCCGGGAGGAAGTTCGGACTGATTGTCAGCGCGCGTTTGAGCGCTTCCGCCGCAGCCGGTTCGTTCTTCATCTGCATCCGCACCGCTGCCAGTCGCATCTGCGGCATCGGCGACTTGGGATCCGCTGCGGCAAGCTTGCTGAAACTTTCGAGGGCGCCCGGGAAATCTTTAGTAGCAAGCTGTGCCTGGCCCAGCAAATCGATGACCTGCACATCGGTTGGATGCGTCACCAAGGTCTTGCGCAGCAACGCGACGGCTTTTTCCGGCTGCTTCGAGCTCAAGTAATGCCCGCCAAGATTGAGGGCTGGCCGCAGCGCGTCGGGGTTCTTGGTCTGCGCCATCTCCAGCCATTTTCCTGTTTCTGCAGGATCGTTTTGCAGCTTGCCGAGCGCGGCCATGGCATTCATGGCGTCGACATTCTTGTCATCGCGGGCCAGGACGGCTTCAAAGCGCTTCTTGGCGCCGCTAAAGTTCTTTTCGGCAACATCCATCTGGGCCAGATTGGTAATTGCCGGGAAATAGGCGGCATCTAGCGCAATGGCTTTTTCGAAGCTGGCGCGGGCCAGTTTGCGATCGTTGCTACGCAGCGCGACATCACCTTTGATGTTCTGTACGACAGCGCTGCCCGGCTGGGCTTTCTCGAGCGCTGCCATCGCCGCCAGGGCGCGCTCCGTTTTGCCAATGCCGAGTTGCGCCTGCACCAGGGCAGCGCCAGCCTCGATCGAGGACGGATCCAGACGTGCGGCCTGCTCCAGCTCGCCGATACCGCCGGCCGCATTGCCCTGGCCGAGGCGCGACATGCCAAGCGCAGTGCGTACGCCAGCGGCCTCCGGCGCCAGCGCGCTTGCCTTCTCGAGGTAAGGCGTGGCTTTGGCATAGTCGCGTGTCTGCAGATAGGCCTGACCGGCCAGCGCCAGCAATTGACCGTCGTCGGAACCGGTTTTGAGCGCAGGTTCCAATGCCGCAACGGCGGCGGCCGATTCCTTCTGCTTGAGTAGCCCTTGCGCAAGCAACTTGCGCGCATACAGATTGTCTGAATTGCCTTCCAGATAACGCCGCAAATGCTGTTCGGATTGACGCAGGTTGTTCAGATTGAGTTCAACGGCGCCCGCCAGCAGCATGCTGGGCGGATGATCCGGTGCAACCTTCAAGATCTTTTGCAGCGACTCTTTCGCCGCTGGGTATTCGCCGCCGTTAAATTGCAGCAGTGCCTGCGCGTAGGTCAGGTTCAGTGAATTGGCGCCATTCTTGCGCGCTGCTTCGAGATCGACCTTGGCCGCGGCCGTATCTTTCAGGCCGACATGGACGAAGACCTTCTCCAGGTTCGCACTGCGGTGCGTCGGATCGATCGTCAATACCTTGTCATAGGCAGCCAGGGCTTCCTGGCTTTTCGCCTGGCTGCGCAGTATCGCCGCCTTCATCATCCAGATGTCGGTATTCTTCGGGGCACGCACGGCTGCATCGTCGAGAATGCCCTCGGCAGTTGCAGTGTCGTTACCGAGCAGGGCGATCCGCGCCAGCCCGCCGAGCGCATCGCCGGAATTGGCGTCGACGGCAAGACCAGCCTGGTACGATGCACGCGCCTCGTCGCGCTTGTTGAGCGCCAAGAACGCGTCACCGCGACGCGCCAGCAAGATGGCCGATCCTTTGGCTTGATCGGCGCTGATGTCGTTCAACAGCGGTTCGAACTTGCCTTGCGCGAGCAAGCTTTGCGCGAGCAAGGGCGCAATGGTGGCGGCTGGCAGATTGAGACTTGCCGCCCTGCGCAGTTCTTTTTCGGCCGATGGCGCATCACCCATTTCGAGCTGCAACGTGCCAAGACGCAGGCGCACCTGGGCGTTTTCCGGGTTTTTTTCAACAGCATTCTTCAGCTGGATCAAGGCCGCCTTGCGGTCGCCCTTTTGTTCATATTGCTGTGCTTCGACCAGTAGCTCTTCCGCTGTCTGGGTGCGACTGCAACCACTGATTCCCGCGCCGAACAAAATCGTTCCAGCGATCGCAGCAACAGCAAGTTGCTTCTTGGTAAGATTACCCGACATTGTGTTTCCTTCTGATGAAGCTCGCAATATGTTTGGGATGCAAGCGTAGTTTCCCGAATAATAATCATAACCCATGAGGTTGCGATCAGTTCCTTCTTATCATTACTTATCGAAAATCACACATCGCAGTTGTAAATTGTGTGGGGAAATCCGGCACAAAATGTTGACTAAAGGAAATAAATCGGTTTGCCGGCATGCGGCACGAGACATTGGGCTAGGATGGCTTGCGCAAGCGGGTCAACAGGGTCTCGACGTCGTCGCTGACTGGTATTCCATGCCGCCGTAGCAGCTGCACGTGCAGCACGAGGTTCTCCAGCACCAGCTTGGCCGACACGGCAAGCAGCGTCATCAGGCGATCTTCCTGGCTGAAGTTTTCCATCGCCGCCGCCATCTCGCACAGGTGGTTGGCGACGAGGTCGCGCAGTTCGTCCTCGGGGAAGGGCAGGTCGGCGAAGTCGATCGGGTCTTCCTGTTCGACTTCGCGCATCAGGGCGGCCAGTTGTACGGGGTGGATCGGCATGGACGGCTCCATCGTGGTGACGGACCCATTCTAGGCCGGGTTGCCCGTGCGCAGACTACATATTGCGCCGATACTGCCCGCCCACCTCGAACAGCGCCGTCGTGATCTGCCCCAGCGAGCATACGCGTACGGCGTCCATCAGGTGCGCGAACACGTTCTGGTTGTCGATCGCCGCCTGGCGCAGCGCGGCCAGGGCGGCCGGCGCGGCGTCGGCGTGGTGCGCGTGGAAGGCATCCAGGCGCTGCAATTGCGACTGCTTTTCATCGTCGGTCGAGCGCGCCAGTTCGATCGTGGCCGGCGCGCCCGAGCCCTTCGGGTTGCGGAAGGTATTGACGCCGATGATCGGCAGCGTGCCATCGTGCTTCTGATGCTCGTACAGCATCGACTCTTCCTGGATCTTGCCGCGCTGGTAGCCGGTTTCCATCGCGCCCAGCACGCCGCCGCGTTCGGCGATGCGCTCGAATTCCTGCAGCACCTGCTCTTCGACCAGGTCGGTCAGTTCGTCGATGATGAACGCGCCCTGGTTCGGATTCTCGTTCTTGGCCAGGCCCCATTCACGGTTGATGATCAGCTGGATGGCCAGCGCGCGCCGCACCGATTCGTCGGTCGGCGTGGTGATCGCTTCGTCGTAGGCATTGGTGTGCAACGAGTTGCAGTTGTCGTAGATCGCGATCAGGGCCTGCAGCGTGGTGCGGATGTCGTTGAAGTCGATCTCTTGCGCGTGCAGCGAACGGCCCGACGTCTGGATGTGGTACTTGAGTTTTTGCGAGCGGTCGTTGGCGCCGTAGCGCTCGCGCATGGCCACCGCCCACAGGCGCCGCGCGACGCGGCCCAGCACCGTGTATTCCGGGTCCATGCCGTTCGAGAAGAAGAACGACAGGTTCGGTGCGAAGTCGTCGATGTGCATCCCGCGTGCCAGGTAGGCTTCGACGAAGGTAAAACCGTTCGACAGCGTAAAGGCCAGTTGCGAGATCGGATTGGCGCCCGCCTCGGCGATGTGGTACCCCGAGATCGACACCGAGTAAAAATTGCGCACGCCGTGACGCACGAAATATTCCTGGATGTCGCCCATGACCTTCAGCGAAAACTCGGTCGAGAAGATGCAGGTGTTCTGGCCCTGGTCTTCCTTCAGGATGTCGGCCTGCACCGTGCCGCGCACGCTGGTGAGTACCCAGGCGCGGATTTTTTCGGTTTCGTCCGGCGTCGGCTGGCGGCCGTTTTCGTGCGCGAACTTGTCGATCTGCTGGTCGATCGCCGTGTTCATGAACATCGCAAGGATGGTCGGCGCCGGGCCGTTGATCGTCATCGACACCGACGTCGACGGGCTGCACAAGTCGAAGCCGTCGTACAGCACCTTCATGTCGTCCAGCGTGGCGATCGACACGCCCGAGTTGCCGACCTTGCCGTAGATGTCGGGCCGCAGCGCGGGGTCGGCGCCGTACAGCGTGACCGAGTCGAACGCGGTCGACAGGCGCTTGGCGTCCATCCCGGTCGACACGAGCTTGAACCGTTTATTCGTGCGAAACGCGTCGCCCTCTCCGGCGAACATGCGGGTTGGATCTTCGCCTTCGCGCTTGAACGGGAACACGCCGGCCGTGAACGGAAACGCGCCCGGCACGTTCTCGAGCATCAAAAAGCGCAGGATCTCGCCGTGGTCTTCAAAGCGTGGCAGCGCCACCTTGCGGATCGGATTGCCCGACAGGGTCCTGGTCACGAGGCGCGTGCGGATTTCCTTGTCGCGCACCTGGGTAACGTAGTCGTCGCCGGCATACGCGGCCTGCAGCGCGGGCCAGCCCGCAACCAATAGCTTGGCCGCGCCATCCAGCGCGTTGTCACGCTCTGCAATCAAGCCATCGAGTGCGTCGCCCGTCGCCGCGCCTTGCCCGGCCGCCAGTAGCATGCGTTTCGATTCACCCAGTTGCTGGCGCTCGCGCGCGAGCTTGACCTGGCGCGCCACGTGGCGGTGGTAGCCGCGCACCGTGTCGGCGATCTCGGCCAGGTAGCGGCTGCGTGCCGGCGGTACGATCACGTTCTTGCCGCTCGAGTAGCGTAACGCGGGCGAGGGCAGGCTGCTCGCGTCGATCGGCAGGCCGAGTGCCGCGAGCCTGGGCAGCAGGCCGTGGTACAGGGCGGTCACGCCATCGTCGTTGAAGCGCGATGCCTGGGTGCCGAACACCGGCATCTGGTCCGGACTCTGGCTCCACAGTTCGCGGTTTCTCTGGTACTGCTTGGCCACGTCGCGCAGCGCGTCGAGCGCGCCCTTGCGGTCGAACTTGTTGATGGCGATGAAGTCGGCGAAATCGAGCATATCGATTTTTTCGAGCTGCGAGGCGGCGCCGAATTCCGGCGTCATCACGTACATCGACGTGTCGACATGCGGCACGATGGCGGCGTCGCCCTGGCCGATGCCGGACGTCTCGACAATCACGAGATCGAACCCGGTGACCTTGCAGGCGGCGATCACGTCGGGCAGGGCCTGCGAGATTTCCGAGCCGGCGTCGCGCGTGGCCAGCGAGCGCATGAAGATGCGGGTCTGTCCGTTCCACGGGTTGATCGCGTTCATGCGGATGCGGTCGCCCAGCAGCGCACCGCCCGATTTGCGGCGCGACGGGTCGATCGAGATCACGGCGATGTTCAGGCGGTCGCCCTGATCAAGGCGAATGCGCCGGATCAGTTCATCGGTGAGTGAGGATTTGCCGGCGCCGCCGGTGCCGGTGATGCCCAGCGTCGGCACGCGCAAGGGCGCGGCGTGTGCCAGGATCTGCGCGCGCAGCGCGGGGTCGACCTTGTCGTTTTCAAGGGCCGTGATCAGTTGCGCCAGCGGGCGGTGGCGCGCGGCCAGTTCGCCCTGCTGCAGCGCCGCCAGCGTGGTCGGGGCGTACGGCGAGAGGTCGATGTCGCAGGCTTGCAGCATGGCGTGGATCATGCCGACCAGGCCCAGGCGCTGGCCGTCTTCGGGGCTGAAGATGCGGGTGACGCCGTACGCGTGCAACTCGTCGATCTCGCGCGCGACGATCACGCCGCCGCCGCCGCCGAACACCTTGATGTGTGCGCCGCCGCGCTCGCGCAGCAGGTCGATCATGTACTTGAAGTATTCGACATGGCCGCCCTGGTAGCTCGAGATGGCGATGCCCTGCGCATCCTCGGCCAGCGCCGCCGTGACGACGTCGTCGACCGAGCGGTTATGACCCAGGTGGATCACTTCGGCGCCGTTCGATTGCAGGATGCGCCGCATGATATTGATCGACGCATCATGGCCGTCGAACAGCGAGGCGGCAGTGACGAAGCGCACCTTGTTGGCCAGTTGCGGGGTGACGGGGGCGGCCAGGTTGGCGGCAGGGGTAGGGTCGTTCATGGGTAGCAGTCCTTGTAGGCGTGAGGACGAGGAGTGCTGGTACGGTATCTGACGTTAACGTTAACGTCAAGTAGAAAGCAGGGCGGGTGTGGCGATCAAAATATCCTTAAATTAACAATAAGTGATTAATAGAAATCTGTTGGTTATACTGGATGCATAACGGCGCACTGCGCTGGCATTCAGTGATCGAAAGAGGCGTCAGATGTTGAAAAAAGTGGATGCATCACAGCTCAAGGTCGGCATGTTCATCCACGATCTCGATTGTGGCTGGATGGAGCACCCTTTCGTGCGCAGTCAGTTCCTGCTGACCTGCGACACTGAAATACAAAAAATCCTCGACGCGGGCATCCACGGCGTCGTGATCGATTGCAGCCGCGGCATGGACGTCGACGCGCCGACGCTGGCCCAGGCGCAGGCGGCCACCGAGGCCGAAGTGACCGCGCTGGCGGCGACCGTCAACAGCCCGGTACGGGTGTCGGTGGGCGAAGAGATGCAGCGCGCCGCCAATGTGCGGCGCCAGGCGGTGAGCCTGGTGCGCACGGTGATGCAGGACGCGCGCCTGGGCAAGGCCATCGAACTCGACGAGGTCAGTCCGGTGGTGCAGAACATCACTGAATCGATCCTGCGCAATGCGGGCGCCTTGCTGGGCCTTTTGCAAATCAAGAACAAGGACGATTACACGTTCCTGCATTCGGTGAGCGTATGCGCGCTGCTGGTGGCGTTCTGCCGCTCGCGCAATATGGACGAAGAGCGCATCTACCAGGCCGGCATCGGCGGCCTGCTGCACGATACCGGCAAGGCGCTGGTGCCGGACGCGATCCTCAACAAGGCCGGGCGCCTGACCGATGCCGAGTTCGAGATCGTCAAGCGCCATCCGCGCGATGGCCACGACATCCTGCTGCGCACGCCCGGCATCGGCGCCATCCCGCTCGACATCACGCTGCACCACCACGAGCGGCGCGATGGCAGCGGTTATCCCGACCGCCAGGCCGAGGGCGGGATCAGCGAACTGGCACAGATGGCGGCCATCGTTGACGTGTACGACGCGATCACGTCGGAGCGCTGCTATCACAAGGGCATGCCGGCGGCCGAAGCGCTGCGCAAGATCTACGAGTGGAGCAAATTTCACTTCGATCCCGCGCTGGCCCAGGAATTCATGCGCTGCGTAGGGATCTACCCGGTCGGCACGCTGGTGCTGCTGGAATCGGGGCGCCTGGGCGTGGTGGTCGAGCCGCACGAAACGAGCCTGCTCACGCCGAAGGTCAACGTCTTCTTCCACACCAGGCAGCAGCGCTATATCAAGCCGGAGACCGTCGATTTGTCACGGGCGCTCGGCTTTGGCGGCGGCGACCGGATCGTGCGTCACGAAACGGCCGAAAAATGGCAGGTCGAACCGCTGCGCTTCATGCAGCTGGCCTGAGGGCGCAACGCCACTCAGAAGAATTCGGCGGTGTCGTTCGTGGTGACGGTCTGCAGCAGGCCGCCCTCGACCAGCTCTTTGTAGTAGCAGACGCGGTTGCGGCCGTGGGCCTTGGCGAAATACAGCGCCTGGTCGGCTTGGCCGAGCGTGACGACCGGCGAATCGGCCGCGCTGACGCTGGTAAAGCCGACGCTGACCGTGACTTGCCCCACCTGCGGGAAGTGGTGGCTCTCGACGTCGAGGCGAAAGCGCTCGATGATGCGGCGCGCGTTCTCCAGCGTCGTCGAGCGCAGCAGCACCACGAACTCTTCGCCGCCGAAACGAAATACCCGGTCCTGCGTGCGGAATGACGACTGCAGCAGGTTGGCGATCAGGATCAGGACCTCGTCGCCGTACAGGTGGCCGAAGCGGTCGTTGACGGTCTTGAAGTGGTCGACATCGATCACGGCCAGCCACTGTTGTTCGGTCCCGAGCTGCCCCTGCTGGCCGCGCCGCTCGGCCAGGCCGGGCGTGACGGCTTCGACGTCGGCCGCGTGCAGCATGCGCGCCAGCTGGTCGTCGAAGGTCTTGCGGTTGAGCAGGCCGGTGAGCGAATCGCGTTCGCTGTAGTCGAGCAGATTCTGGAAGTTGCGGTACACACTGACGATGCCGTTGACCATGTACAGCGCCTCTGGCGTGAACGGGCTGTCGTGCGCGATCTCGAGGCAGGTGTTGGCCCGCTCGCCAAACCAGATCGGCAACCACAGGCGGCGCGAGCCGTCGTCACCCTGGCCTTCGGCGCGCGCGGCGCGCTGGCGCAGGCACGCTTCGAGTTCGGGGTAGTTGGCGATCGACTCGCCCGGGCCGCTGTCTTGCGGTTCTTCCTGACAGGCCGCGCCGCCGGCACGGATGCAGGCGCGCGAGCGCACGAAAAGCTGGCCGCCGACCGTGGAAATGCCCAACACCCGGGTTTGGCTTGCGCCCGACAACTCCTGGACCGCCGAGATGACGGAGATATCCAGCATGGCGTGATCGCGGTGGCCGGTCATATCCACCATGTGTTGCAGCAGGGAATCCATGTCGTCGTTATCAGACCAACCAAGTGCTAAAAAGAAGACCCTGCAAGTGGCGCTGCGTAACGCGCTGTCGGGCCAAATGTGCCGCATTTTTCAGCGGTCAAGCAAAGCAGCATAATGCTTTTTTGTACTAGCGGCAACTATTCTTGACGATTTTTATCCCGCTTTGGCCAGGCATTGTGCACCAACTGGGCAGCCTTGTTTTTCCTCAAACGCGAATATTTCCATGTGGAAAAACTGCGCATCGTCAAATTGCCGTACGGCACTAATCCTATAGTCGATCTACTGGCACAACGTAACACGGCAATGGCGATCGGGCCCGGTCGCAGCCAGTATTTCTTAACTACCACAAGGAGTTTTGTCATGAGCACGATTACCTCCGCCATCAAAGCCTTTATTGCAGACGAGAACGGTGTCACTGCCATCGAGTATGGCCTGATCGCCGCCCTCATCGGCGTCGCAATGGCCACGGTGGCTGACGAGGTCGGTGATGGTATCAAACGGGTGTTCGAGCAAATTCGCGACAGCCTCAACACGGCTGTCCCGGTAGCTGCTGCTCCGTAATCCACGGCCCCCCAGGGTTGCAGTACGGCCCCGGGGGGCATTTTTTCTGGGATCGATCATGGATGTCGCACCTTACCTCGACACGTTGCTACTGCTGCTGGTAACGGTGGCGGCCATCAAGGATCTGGAAAGCCGGCGTATTCCGAACCGGTTGCTGTTAGCGGGACTGTCGGGCGCGCTGGTGCTGCACCTGCTCTCGCCACATCCGCTCGACGCACTGCTGGCGGCACTGGGTGGTTTTTCCCTGGGCCTGGCGGTGCTCCTGCCATTTTATCTTCTGCGCGGCATGGCGGCCGGCGACGTCAAGATGATGGCCACCGTCGGCGCCTTTACCGGTGCGGGCGACGCACTGCACATCGTGATCGTGGCCTGGTGCGTGGGCGGGGTCATGGCGCTCGTGATCATCATTGTCAATGGACGGCTGCGCCTGGCCATGTCCAATCTGTGGGCCATGCTGCGGCCCATGCTGCTGCGTCTGCCGCGCGGGTTCACGCCCGGGGTCGACGGATATCGCAGCGCCGGATCGATTCCGTACGGTGTTGCAATCGCGGCCGGGACGATCGTGCATCTGGTCGGACGCTACGGCCCAACCCCCCTTGGTTGACGACCGGGCACCCCGCTTGTGAGGCATCAAATGCTCACAAAAAATGCTCGATAGAATCAATTTAGATTTTCCTGAGATCAACTTCAGCAGCAGGAGGCGTCATGATCGACGTGTTATCGGCCGCCGCGTGGATTGGGCCGGATGCGGCATTTGCCGTGTCACCGGCAGGCATCGATGCGGACGGCGACGTGGCGGCCGTGCTGCCGCGCCAGCCGCGTACCGTGCGCGATACCGGGCTCGATGTGCGCCTGGTGACCGCCCTGGTGATCAAGACGCTGCATGCCGGCGGCAAGACGCCGTTGTCCAAGCTCACCGGCCGCCTGCGCTTGTCGGTCAGCGTGCTGCGTGAAGTGTTGCAGGGCATGGTCGGCGCGCAACAGGCTGAAGTCGCCTATTCGGGCGATACCGACCTCGATGTGCACTACCAGCTGACGGCCATCGGCCAGCGTGCGGCGGCTGAGCACCTGGCCGAATCGCGCTATGTCGGTCCGGCCCCGGTCACCCTGGCGGCCTGGCGCGCCGTGGTGGCGCGCCAGTCGCAGCGCCAGCCGGATGCCGCGCGCGTCACGCCCTCCGAACTGGAAGCGGTGCTCGACGGCGACGGCCTGGCGCCGGGCGTGCGCGAACTGATCGGCGCGGCGCTGCATTCGGGCCGCCCGCTGTTACTGTATGGCCCGTCCGGCTGCGGCAAGACGACACTGGCGCGCAAGCTCGCACGCCTGCGCCAGGATCCGATTGCCGTGCCTTACGCGGTGCTGGTCAATCACGAGGTTGTGCAGCTGCACGATCCGGCCCTGCATCCGGTGCCGCTGCACATGCGCGGCCTGGAAGAGCGCCGCAGTGTCGATGCACGCTGGGCGCTGAGCCAGCGGCCACTGGTGCACGTGGGCGCCGAACTGGCGCGCGACATGCTCGAACTGCGCAGCGACTTGGCCAGCGGTGTGCTGCGCGCGCCGCCCCACATCCTGGCCAACAACGGCTTGCTGGTGGTGGACGACCTGGGCCGCCAGCGCGTGGCCCCGGGCGAACTGCTGCATCGCTGGCTCGGTGCGCTGGAGGCCGGCCAGGACCACGTCACGGTGCCCGGCGGTCCCAGTCATGCGCTGCCGTTCGATGTCTGCCTGGTGATCGCCACCAGCCTGACACCCGAGTCGGTGCTCGACGACGCCTGTCTGCGCCGCATCGGTTACCGGATCCCGCTCGGACCGCTGTCGGAACCCAATTACCGCGCGCTGCTGCGGCGCCAGGCGCGCTTGCGCCGGATCGACCTCGATGACGCTGCGCTTGCGTTCCTGATCGATGAACTGCACCGCCGCACGCGTCGTCCGCTGCTGGCGGCCTATCCGCATGAGCTGCTCGGTCGGATCGCCGATTTTGCCAGCTTCGCCGGGCATGCGCCGCGCTGCGATATCGATGGCCTGATCCGGGCCTGGAGCAGCCTGTTTGGTGCGGCCGCCATGCCGCTGACCCCATGGTGCGGCGGTGCGGCGCCGGACGAAGGAGAGGCAGCATGAAAAACAAGCGAGCCATGATCGTGATGGCGCTGGCGGTGGTGCTCGGCCTGCTCGCCGTGGCGCTGGCCGCACGCTGGCTGCTCAATGCGCCGGTCCCCAGCGCGGGCCGGATCGTCGTCGCGAAGAGCGATGTGGACATCGGCCAGCGTCTCGCTCCCGAGATGTTCCTGATTGTCGACTGGCCGACTGCCAGCGTGCCCAAGGGCGCGTTCACCGATCCCCAGCCGCTGGGTGGGCGGGTCCTGAAAAGCAGCCTGCTGACGGGCGAGCCGGTCAGCGAAGCCAAGCTGGCGCCGGTGGGCACGCTCGGCGGGCTGTCGGCCCTGATCACCGAAGGCAAGCGCGCGATCACGGTGCGCGTCAATGACGTGATCGGCGTGGCCGGTTTCGCCTTGCCCGGCAACTTCGTCGACATCATCGTCAGCACCGAAACGATGCTTGACCCGGCCGCCGCACAGGCACGGGCGCAGAGCATCTCGAAGATTGTGCTGGAACGGATCCTCGTGCTGGCGGTGGCGCAGGAAGTCAGCCGCGACGGGACCAAGCCCAAGGTCGTCAACGCCGTCACGCTCGAGGTCACGCCCCAGCAGGCCGAAATGCTGGACCTGGCGCGCAGTGTCGGTTCGCTGTCGCTGGCGCTGCGCAACCAGGTCGATCCGGCTGCCGCGGCCACTGCCGGCGCGACCAAGCAGAACCTGCTGCCAATGCCAGTGCCGCCCGCGCCGCCACTCGTCGTGCGTATGCCACCACGGCCACGGGTGCAGCAGGTGCGCGCTGCGGCGCCGACGGCGCGACGCGACTGCATCAGCGTCATCAACGGCCTGCATGCGTCGCAGGAATGCTTCTGATGTCTACGACTGGATCGATCATGAACCGACGTCCCACGATCGCACTGCACGCCTGCCTGGCGGCCGCACTGGCCGGCATGAGTGGATTGGCGCCGGCCGCTGCGCCCGCAGTCCGGAAAGCCGTGGCGCCAGAGACGGCCACGCGCATCGAAACGGGTTGCCAGGGCGCGGCGGCGCGGCCGGCCGTCATGGCGCTCCAGATGGGCAAGTCGACCATGCTGCGCTTGCCGGAACCCGTGCGCCGGCGCAGTGTCGGCGATCCGGCCGTGGTGCAGGCGATGCTGGTCGCGCCGGACACGCTGTACATCGCCGGCATCGACGTTGGCAGCACCAATATGATCGTGCAGGGCCGCAGCGGGGCATGCAGCGTGATCGACATCACGGTCGCGATGGACCCGAGCAGCTTGCAGGCCATGCTGGCCGCAGCCATGCCGGATGAAAAGGCGATCCGGGTGATGGCGGCCAACGATACCCTGGTCCTGACCGGCACGGTCAGCGATGCGACGGCCGTGGCCCGCGCGGTGGAACTGGCGAGCGCCTACGTGCGCCGGCCGCTGCGCCAGCTGCCCGCGGCCGACAAGGACAACGCGACCGATGGCGTGATCCTGGTCGGCAACGGCGCCGGCACTGGCGGCGCTGCGGTCGGGGGCGGCGCCCGCGTGGTGAACCTGCTGGCCGTGAGCGCGCCGCAGCAAGTGCAGCTCGAGGTCAAGGTGGCCGAAGTCGCGCGCACGCTGCTCGAGCGTCTCGAGACCGGGGCCCGCTTCAGCTTCGGTTCCGGCAGCTGGACCACCACGCTGGTCACCGATTTCCTCAGCGGGAAGGCACTCGCCGGTCTGTCCGGACTCAAGACCAACGGCAACCGGTTCGGCGTCGAGGCCGACAAGCTCGATGGCATCGTGCGCATCCTGGCCGAGCCGAACGTCCTGGCCATCAGCGGTCAGGAAGGCTCGTTCCTCGCTGGCGGCAAGTTCTTCATCCCGGTGGCGCAGGAAAACAGCAAGGTCACCCTGGAAGAGCGTGAATTCGGGGTCGGTCTGCGTTTCACGCCGACCGTGCTGGCCGGCGGGCGCATCAACCTGAAGGTGGCGCCCGAGGTGTCCGAGCTGTCGCGCGAGGGGATCGGCATCAGCGCCGCCGGTATCTCGGGCACGGCCATCATGCCGCTCCTGACCACGCGTCGCGCCAGCACCACGGTGCAGCTGTATGACGGCCAGAGCTTCGCCATCGGCGGCCTGGTACGCAACAACGTCGTCGCCAACATGAAGGGCCTGCCGGGACTGGGCGACGTGCCGGTGCTGGGCGCGCTGTTTCGCAGTACCGACTTCCAGGAGGAGCGTACCGAACTGGTGTTCGTCATCACGGCGCGCCTGGTCAAGCCGCTGCCAGGGGGAAGCCTGAGCCTTCCCACCGACAAGTTCATCGTGCCATCGCGCGCCGGTGTGCTGCTGGGAGGCCGGCTGGAAGGCGAGCCGGCCGCTGGCAGCCCGGCTCCCGGGGGCGCGTCCGCGGCATCCTCACCGCGGCAGACCGCTGGCGGCTTCGAACTGCACTAGGGAGAGCGCGATGACAACCACCTTCAATCGTTGGGCGGTGCTGGCGCTGCTGGTCTGCGGCGCACAAGGCTGCACATCGGCGACGCCGCATTGGGACAGCCAGTTCGGCACCGCGACCAGCAGCAATCTGGCGGCGCAGACGATCGATCCGGGCGCTGGCGCCAACCGCAATCCAGCCCTGGGCCTCGATGGCCCGGCGGCGCGCGCCGCCATCGATAACTACCAGCGCGCGTTTGCCAGTCCGGCAACCGGCCAGCCGGCGCCCATGGTTGGCACGCGATGAACACGCGCAGCCAGCCCCATTGACCGAGGAATTCATGAGAGCGCTCCTGATCAGCCGTGACAGTCATCTGTATGCGGAACTCGCCTCCCAGGGCGCCGCACGGATGCCGCCACTGCACCTGGCCGCGACCCGCGAGGGCCTGCGCGAGGCGCTGGACCGGCCCGATGCCGACGCGCCGCAACTGGTGATCGTCGATGCGAGCAACCTCGAACCGTCCGAGGCAAACCTGCTCGAGCGCCTGGGCCGCCAGTACCCGACTTCGCAGCTGATGCTGCTGACCACCCAGCATCAGCCCGACCTGTTGATCACGGCGATGCGCGCCGGCGTACGCGAGCTGCTGCAACTGCCGCTAGAGCACCGCGCCTTCCATGAGGCGATGGACCGGATCGCGAGCGCCGCCGGCGTGTCCACCATGCGCGACGGTAAAGTGCTCGCCTTTATCGCCTGTAAGGGCGGCAGCGGCGCCACCTTCATTTCGACCAATTTCGGCTATGCGCTGGCCACGCTGGCCAACAAGAAGGTGCTGCTCATCGATCTGCACGGCCAGTTCGGCGACGCCGCCCTGTACGTGTCGGACCAGAAGCCGGCGATGACGATGTCCGACGTGTGCGCCCAGATCGCGCGCGTGGACGGGCCATTTCTCGAATCGTGCCTGGTGCATGTCACGCCGGGCTTTGGCGTGCTGGCTGCGGCTGACGATCCGGCCCACGAAAAGCAGGCCAAGCCCGAGCACATCGACACCATCCTGCGCGTGGCGCGCCAGCACTACGACTATGTGCTGCTCGATGTCGGGCGCCAGATCGATGCCGTATCGCTGCGCGCGCTGGACGTGACCGACACCATCTACCCGCTGCTGCAGCTGGCGCTGCCCGACATCCGCGATGCGCGCCGCCTGCTCGACATCTTCCGCTCGCTCGGCTACGCGCTCGACAACATCCGCCTGATCGTCAACCGCTACGAAAAGGGCGGCAAGCTGCGCCTGCAAGACCTGCACGCGGCGCTCGGCTGCGAAGTGGTGCACACCTTCCCCAACGACTACGTCGCCGTGACCGATTCGGTGAACCAGGGCGTGCCGGTGCTGCAACTGTCGCGCGCCAGCGCCGCCGCGCGCAGCCTGGCCGACCTGGTCGAACTGGTCACCGCGCACCGGGTCCAGGAAAGCCGCGGCCTGCTCGAGCGCCTGTTCGGACGCCAGAATCCCGACGACTGACGTCCTTCCCCCTGTTTCAACCACGCTCTGGAGACATCGATGTCCCTTCGCGAACGCCTCGCGCTGTCCGGTCCCGAGCGCCCGACCGGCGCCGAATCGCAGGAAGCCCCCAACCATGCCTACCAGGAGCTCAAGAAGCTGATGCACCAGATGATCCTGGACCGGATCGACCTGGAGCGCCTGAAGCGGCTGACCGCCGAACAGTTCAAGCACGAGCTGGCGCTGCTGGTCCAGCGCATCATCGAAGACGAGTGCATCGTCCTGAACCAGCACGAGCGCCACCACCTGGTGCTCGACATCCAGCACGAAATGCTCGGCTTCGGCCCGCTCGAACCGCTTCTGGCCGACCCGACGATCTCGGACATCCTGGTCAACACGGCAAGCAAGGTCTGGGTCGAGCGGCGCGGCCGGCTCGAACTGACCGACGTCACGTTCCACGACAACGCGCACCTGATGAAGATCATCGAGAAGATCGTCTCGCGTGTCGGGCGCCGCGTCGATGAATCGAGTCCGATGGTCGACGCCCGCCTGCCGGACGGCTCGCGCGTCAACGCGATCATCCCGCCGCTGGCCGTCGATGGTCCGATCCTGTCGATCCGCCGTTTCGGCGGCAGTCCGCTGACGGTGCAGAACCTGCTCGACTATAAAAGCATGTCCCCGCCGATGATCCAGGTGCTCGAAGGCCTGGGCACGGCCAAGGTCAACATCCTGATCTCGGGCGGCACCGGCAGTGGCAAGACCACCTTGCTCAACCTGATCTCGGGCTTCATTCCCGCCAGCGAGCGTGTGGTGACGATCGAGGACGCCGCCGAACTGCAACTGCGCCAGCCGCACGTGGTGCGCCTGGAAACCCGGCCGCCGAACATCGAAGACAAGGGTGAAGTCACCCAGCGCGCACTGGTGCGCAATGCGCTGCGCATGCGCCCCGACCGCATCATCCTGGGCGAGGTGCGCGGTCCCGAGGCGCTCGACATGCTGCAGGCGATGAACACCGGCCACGAAGGCTCGCTGGCCACGATCCACTCGAATACGCCGCGCGACGCGCTGTCGCGCCTGGAAAACATGGTCAGCATGGCCGCCGTGAACCTCACGCCGCGCGCGATCCGCCAGCAGATTGTCTCGGCGGTGACGGTGGTGCTGCAAGTCTCGCGCCTGACCGACGGCACGCGCAAGCTGGTGAGCTTGCAGGAGATCACCGGCATGGAAGGCGAGATCATCTCGATGCAAGAGATCTATCGTTTCGAACAGAGCGGCGTCGACCAGCAGGGCAAAGTACTCGGCCACTTCGGCGCCACCGGCGTGCGGCCGCGCTTTGCCGACCGCCTCAGATTGTTCGGGGTGCCGGTGGCGGACGACGCCTTCGACCCCGACCGCATTTTCGACTGAGGCGCACCATGGACACCCTGTTCTACGGTTTCGTGATCCTGCTGTTCGCCGCAGTGATCCTGGCGGTCGAAGGCTTCTACCTGTGGTGGATGGGCACCCATGGCGCGGCCGCGCGCCGGATCGCGCGCCGCCTGCAGGTCATGTCCGGCTCGCTGCAGGCGCGTTCGGGCGAGCGCATCTCGATCCTCAAGCAGCGCCGTTACAGCCCCCAGCCTGCGCTGGACCGCCTGCTGCACCGC
Organism: Massilia aurea; assembly: GCF_040790145.1. Classification (GTDB taxonomy): domain Bacteria; phylum Pseudomonadota; class Gammaproteobacteria; order Burkholderiales; family Burkholderiaceae_D; genus Telluria; species Telluria aurea_C. Next base: position 115,996 of record NZ_JBFMMP010000007.1, on the reverse strand, counting down.
GCCGTCCTGGCCCAGCGCATCGATGCGCTGCTGGTGCAGGCCGGCGCCAGCTGGACCGTCAGCCACTTCATCATCGCCTCGTTCGGCTGCCTGCTACTGGTACTGATCCTGTCCACCGCCTGGTCATTGCCATTGCTGCTGCGCCTGGCGTTGAGCGGCGCCAGCCTGGCCCTGCCCTGGTGGCTGGTGCATCGCATGCGTAGGCGGCGCCTGGTGCGCATCGAGCTGCAATTGCCCGAGGCCGCCGACTTCATCGCGCGCGCGCTGCGCGCCGGTCACTCGTTTACCAACGTCTTGCAGATCGTCGGAAACGAACTTCCCGAGCCGCTGGCCGGCGAATTTCGCATCGCGCGCGAAGAGATCAATTACGGCGTGCCGATGAACGAAGCGCTGCACGGCCTGGCCGCGCGCATTCCGCTGACCGACCTGCGCTACCTGGTCATCGCGGTGCTGATCCAGCGCGACTCGGGCGGCAACCTGGCTGAAATCCTCGGCAATATCAGCGGCATCATCCGCGCGCGCCTGAAGCTCGTGGCCCAAGTGAGGGTGCTGTCGGCCGAAGGGCGCATGTCGGCCTGGATCCTCGGCCTGCTGCCATTTTGCGTGATGGGCATGCTGGCGGTGAGCAGCCCGAACTACATCAGCATGCTGTGGACCGATCCGGCCGGTGTACGCCTGCTGTGGTACGGCCTGGGCATGATCGTGTTCGGCGTGCTGTGGCTGCGCCAGACCATCCGTATTCGCGTGTGAGGCTGCCATGAATGCCGCTCAGCTGCTGTTCCTGCTCGTTATCTTTGTCGTCATTTGCATGCTGGCCTGGGTTGCGCTGGCCCTGTTCGCACCATTGGCGCTGCGCGAACGCCTGCGCCACTTCCTCGGCCAGCGCGCGCCGTCGGAGGCCAGCATGCCGGGCCTGCGCTGGACCGAACGCGTGGCTGGTATTGTCCGTCCGCTCACCCGGCTGTCCATCCCCGACGAGGGTTGGGAAAAGTCGACGCTGCGCACCCGCTTCATGAACGCCGGCTGGCGCAATCCATCGGTGCCGACACTGTACTTCGCATCCAAGACCGCGCTGGCGCTCCTGACGCCGGCCATGGTGGCGCCGGTAATGCTCCTGCGTGGCGGCGCATCGAGCCGGATGGTGCTGATGGTCCTGGTGGCCAGTGCGGCGATCGGCTACTACCTGCCCAACGTCGTGCTGGCGCGGCGCATCAAACGGCGTCGGCGCGAGATCTTCGAGACCGTCCCCGATGCGCTCGACCTGCTGACCGTCTGCGTCGAAGCGGGCCTGAGCCTGGAACGGGCAATGGTCAAGGTGGCCGCCGAAATCCACATCAAGAGCGTGGTGCTGGCACAGGAGCTGCAACTGGTGCTGATGGAAATGCGCGCCGGCTTCAGCAAGGAAAAAGCGCTGCGCAATTTCGCGTTGCGCTCGGGTGTCGACGATGTCGACACACTGGTGGCGATGCTGATCCAGTCGGAACGCTTCGGCACCAGCGTCGGCGATTCGCTGCGCGTGTACGCCGATAACCTGCGTCACAAGCGGCGCATGATCGCCGAGGAGTGCGCCGCGCGCATCGGCCTCAAGCTGCTGTTCCCACTGATTTTCTGTATTTTCCCGACGCTGATGATGGTCCTGCTCGGACCGGCCGCGATCCAGATTTCACGCGCCCTGAAGGCACTGCCCGGTGCTAACTGAACCAATGGAGAAAACAATGCGCCCGACGACCACCCGCACCACCACGTTGACCCGATGCAGCCGATTGACCCGGCTGGCGCTGTTGTGCGCCGGCCTCGCGGCCTGCGCACCGTTCGTGTCGCGCACCACCGGCCCCCTGGCCGAGGCCGACGCGGCCTACGCGCTTGGGCGCGACCGGCACCTGGCCGGACAACCCGATGCCGCGCGCGCCGCCTACGGCGCCGCGCTGCAGGCGGCGCCTGGCCATCCGGGCGCGCGCAACGGCCTGGCGACACTGCATGCCGAAAGCGGCGAACTGACACCGGCGATCGCCATCTGGCGTGACCTGGTTACCGCGCTGGTACGCGACGCCGCGCCGGACAAGGCCTACCTGCTGGTCAACCTGGGACACGCCCACTTGCTGGACGGCGATCACGACCAAGCCCGCGCCGCGCTCGAACGCGCCTGCCTGCTCGATCCGCTCAATCCACGCGCGTGGCAGCTGCTGGGCGAAACCCTGGGCGCTCAGGGGCAGGATGAGCGGGCGCAGCAGATGTTCCGGCAGGCCGCCGCGCTGCGCCAGCATGACCTGCGCGCCGATTTCGCCGCCGCCGGTGGCCAGACTGCGGTCGCCTCGCTTGGCCAGGCGATGGGGGCGCCGCTGCCATCGGCCCATCCCGGCTGGGCGCAGGAACAGGTCGAGGTTGGTGAAGACGGCATGATGGCATTGCGCCGCACAGTCATAGGTACAGGAGCGGGCGGCAGCACACACCACGACGCGCCGCAGCCGCCCGCGCTGGGTCGGCACGTGACGCAGCTGGAGATCAGCAACGGCAACGGCGTGACCGGCATGGCACGTGCGCTGTCGCGCCGGATCGACGAGCCGGGCATGCAGGTCACGCGCCTGTCGAACCAGCCCGGCTTCGCGGTGCGCCACACGCGCATCGAATACGAAGCGGCGTATTTCGATGCCGCCCGGCGCCTGGCGCAGCGTCTGGGCAGCGCCCAGTTGCAGGAAGTCGGGCGCAACGCACCGACCAACCTGCGCCTGGTACTGGGCCGCGACCTGGCGCGCCATGGCACCGCGCTGCACCTGGGCGTGAGTGCGACCGAATCGCTGTCGCTACGCTGAGCCGGTCACTGTCAAGGTCAAGGCGCCGGCCGGGGCAGGCGCGTCTGCTCCCGCCTCACGTGTTTCATGATGTTGAGGAACGTGTCGGTCCAGACCACGTCGCGATGCGCGGCCAGGTAACGCACCAGTTCTTCATGCGCCTTTGACGGCACGCTCAGATGGTCGCCCCCGATGCCGTGGAAGGTGAAAGCGACCATCGTGCCGCGTGCAACGGCCTGCTCGACCAGCGCGATCAGTTCCGCGCCGCTGCTCCCCACCGGGCCCACCGAGGCCACCGCATACGGATCCACCGCCGCCATCGACGCCGGCACGCCCGGCCCATGCCCCGCCTTGATCGCAACGAACGCCGGATGCAGCGCCGGCAGATAAGCGCCACCCAGCGCCTGCACGTCGCCGCACGGCGCGGTGTAGGTGCGTTCGCGCTGACCGTCGATCGCCTCGAGCATCGTATTGGCCAGCACGACCTGGTCAACCATCTGCTCGCGGCTGGTAGTCGCCAGGTCGCGGTGCGCGACGACCCAGCCGCGATCGGGGAACGCGCCCGAACACTGGTGGAACAGGCTGTGGTTGCCCAGTTCATGGCCGCGCGCGGCCGCCGCGCGCCACTCGCGCAGGCGCGCCGCCACCGGCGGGCTCGATAGCTGCAGGTAGAAGGTGCCCTTGACGCCATGCCGGTCGAGCGTCGGCAGCGCGTTGTCGAGCTGCGAGTCGAGCGCATCGTCGTACGCCAGGCTGACAGCGGCGCGCGCGCCGCCGGGCCAGGCAAACGCGGGAGCCGGAGCGACTTCATGCGCGGCGCTGGCAAAGGTGACACAGACAGCGGCGAACAGTGCTGCGCCGACGAAGCGCCGCGCGCGGCGGGCCAGAAAATGGTGCATCGATGCTCCAATTTGGAAACGTTACCAAAACGTCAAGTCACTATAACGAGCCGAAAAATCGCTGTCAACGTAGGGACGGCCGCTCGACGCCTGCCACTGTGACGTCTGGTCAATGTACCAGGCGCACCAAAGTGTTGCGAAACTACGTCACACACCTCGGTGAGGTTACAGAATATTCCGTTGACAATTTATTTTCATAACTCTAAGATTCAGATCACAGCATGGAAACGTTTCCATGCGATAGACAAACCAGCTTCGATCCCCTCTCGGCGTATCCCGCCAAGGAGCCGAGGACACATGAAACAGTGCAGCGCGCACCAGGTAATCCACGCAACGAGGCCATCGGTACCAGCCGATCGGTCTCGCTGCGCCGCATGGTGGTGCATGGCCGGGCAGGGAGGCGCCCGGGCTTGAAAGGCAGTACCCGGGGGCAGCGGCGACGCAACCGGATGGCGGAGACACCGTGTCTGAGCACGGTCATATTTATAAAAACAGGAGAAGACATGTACTACCCAAAGGCTAAACAGACCTTGATCAGTCTGGCGGTTGCCAGCGCGTGCGCGGCGTTCATGCCGGCGTTCGCCCAGGAAGCGGCCAGCACGCCGCCAGCCGAGACCGCGACCAGTGCTCCCGACCAGGCGGTCGACGCGGCCAGCAACCCCACCGCATCGATCACCGGCCCCGCCCAGAACGGCACGCAAACCGTCGTCGTGACCGGCCTGCGCGCCAGTCTCGAATCGTCGATGAACCTCAAGCGCAATGCACAAGGCTTCGTGGACGGCATCGTCGCCGAAGACATCGGCAAATTCCCCGACACGAACCTGGCCGAATCGCTGCAGCGCATTTCGGGTGTGTCGATCGACCGCGAAATCGGCGAAGGATCGAAGATCACCGTGCGCGGCGTCGGCCCCGACTTCAACCTGGTGCTGCTCAACGGCCGCCAGATGCCGGTGTCTAACCTGGGCGACCGCAATGGCCGCGCGTTCGACTTCGCCAATATCGCGTCCGAAGCGATCTCGCAGCTGCAAGTGTACAAATCGAGCCGCGCCGAGACCCCGACCGGCGGCGTCGGTGCGACCATCAACGTGATCACCGCGCGTCCGCTGTCGCGTCCTGGCATGCAGGCCAGCGTCGGCATCAAGGGCGTGCACGACACGTCGGCGACCAACCTGCCGGACGGTCTCCAGCACGGCAACAAGGTGACCCCTGAAATCTCGGGCATCTACTCGAACACCTCGGCCGACGGCCGCTTCGGCATCGGCCTGTCGGCCAGCTACCAGGAGCGCAACCTGGGTTACAACCGCGCGTCGGTGGCCAACGGCTGGAAGGGCCCGTTCCGCGGCGACCAGGCAACCTACGGCGCGATTCCGCTGCCGGGCCAGCCGGGTTCCGAGCTGATCACGAACCGTCCCGGCCCGAACGACTTGTACCAGACCCCGCAGAACCTGAACTACAACCTGAGCGGCGTGCAGCGCGAGCGCACCAACGGCCAGGTGGTGTTCCAGTTCGCGCCGAACAAGTCGATCACCAGCACCCTCGACTACACCTATTCGGAAAACAAGATCCACACCCGCCGCAACGACATGTCGGCGTGGTTCAACTTCGGCCCGTCGTCGAGCAGCTGGACCGACGGCCCGATCGCCGGCCCGCTGACCTATACCGAATTCATCCCGGCCGGGAACGCCGACATCGCCATGGGCGTGTCGGACTTCGCGACCAGGAGCGAAAACAAATCGCTGGGCTTTAATACGGTCTGGCGCGTCAATCCCGACCTGCGTTTCGAGCTCGATGCCCACAGCTCGTCGGCCGAATCGACGCCGGACAGCCCTTGGGGATCGAGCAATGTGATCGGCACCGCCAGCTTCAGCCGCGGCAACACCACCGCCGACTTCTCGCAGGATTTCCCGGTGCTGAGCATCCAGGGCGCCGACTACGCGCGCGCGCCGCAGCAGGTCACCGGCTCGGTGTTCGAGAACGGCTACATGAAGACCGAGGTCGACCAGATCCAGACCCACGGCAGCTGGAAAGTGATGGAAGCGTCCGAGGTCAAGTTCGGCCTGGGCGCGACCAAGGTCGATTACCGCTCGGCGTTCTCGGTGCAGCAGCGCGACACCTGGGGCGGCGCGACGCAGGCCTCCGATTACCCGGCCAGCCTGTTCACCGTCGACAGCCTGGGCAAGTACTTTGACCAGGTCAATGGCAGCGGCAACCCGGCCCTGTTCGATCGCTTCCATACCTTCAACTTTGGCCAGATCCGCGACATCGTGGCCCAGGCTTCCGGCCTGCCGCAGCTGTACCTGCCGAAGACCACCTACGACACCGACCGCCGCACCGAAGAGAAATCGAAGAGCCTGTACCTGCAATTCAATACCGAGTTCGCGACGCGCTTCCCGATCAATACCTCGCTTGGCGTCCGTTACGAAAAGACCGACGTGAGCTCCACCGCGCTGGTGCCGACCCCGGTCGCGATCAGCTGGGTCTCGCAGAACGAGCTGCCGGTGGTGTTCGGCGAGTCGGGCTTCACGACCCTGAAGGGCAAGTACAGCCACGTGCTGCCAAGCTTCGACGCCGACATCGCGCTGCGCGACGACATCAAGGGGCGCTTCAGCTACGGCCATACCATTGGCCGTCCACGCTACGACCAGATCGCCGGCGGCCAGGTGCTCGACACGCTGGCGCGTGTCGAGGGCGGCACCGGCTCGCAGGGCAACCCGGCGCTCGAGCCGGTCAAGTCGAAGAACTTCGACCTGGCCCTCGAGTGGTACTACGGTCGCCAGAGCTTTGTGTCGATCAACCACTTCCGCAAGCAGCTTGAAAACTACGCCGGCCAGTCGCAGATCATCGCCCAGCCGTTCGGCGTGCGCACGCCGGTCGGCGGCGCCTACTGGAATGCGGCGCTGGGCAGCTGCACCACGGCGGACACCACCTGCATCCGCAACTACATCTTCCGCAATTTCAATGGCCAGCCAGGCGTGGTCGCGGGGCCGAACAATGCATCGGGCGACGCCACCGGCACCATCACGGCCATCGGCACCGATCCGGTCGCGAACTTCCGCATCACGTCGTACTCGAACCAGAAGAAGGCCAACATCCGCGGCCTGGAATTCAATGTCCAGCACATGTTCGGCAACAGCGGCTTTGGCGTGCAGGCCAACTACACCTACGTCAATTCGGGCCTGAAGTACGACAACGGCAGCGTCGGCGAGCAGTTCGCGCTGGTCGGCCTGGGCGACTCGGCCAACCTGGTAGGTATCTTCGAGAACGACAAGTGGAATGTGCGCGCGGCCTACAACTGGCGCGACGAGTTCCTGTCGTCGACGTTCGACGGCTCGGGCCCGAACCCGAACTACGTCGAAGCGTACGGCCAGCTCGACCTGAGCGTGGGCTACAACGTCAACAAGAACCTGTCGGTGTCGTTCGAGGGCATCAACCTGACCGACGAGATCCAGCGCACGCATGGCCGCACCAAGCAGCAGGTGCTGTTCGTGACGCAATCGGGTCCACGTTACATGCTCGCGGCGCGCTACAAATTCTGATAGCGCACCATCTGGCCGGCGCCGGCGTTCGGGAGTAGACTTTCCCGCACACCGGCCCTGCAACCGCAGCGGCGGGTCGGCAGCAGCCGTCCCGCCGTTGCCGTTTTACCGCGTGATTCGAACAACGACAACGAGACATCCATGCCCAATATCGCCCTGCTGAACAATATCGAACACAAGGACCTGCGCATCGTCGCCGGCCACCGTCCCGGCCTGGGCAGCGAAGTCGCCTGGGTGCCCACCTTCGCCGACGAATTTCGCTCCCTGCAGGGGATCTATCCGATCATCTTCCGCCAGCTCGAAGACGGCGCCAACTTCGAAGCGATCGCGCTCCTGGGCTTTACCGAAGACGAAAACCTGTTCCTGATCGATGGCCGCTGGGACGCGCCGCTCGTGCCATGGATGCACGAGCGCCAGCCGTTCTACATCGGCCGCAACGGCGACGAGCTGATGATCCAGGTCGACCTCGACCACCCGCGCGTGAGTACGACCGAAGGCGAACCGGTATTCATGCCGCATGGCGGCAACACCGGGTATCTGGAAAAGGTCAGCGCCATGCTGTCGAACATCCACAATGGCGTGCAGGCCAATATCGGCTTTCTCGAAGCGCTCAAGCGCCACGAGCTGCTCGACGCTTTTGTACTCGACATGGAATTCGACAGCGGCGCGCAGAACCGCCTGGGCGGCTTCTTTACCATCCACGAAGAACGCCTCGGCGCGCTCGATGGCGCGGCCATCGCCGAACTGCACGCGGCCGGCTACCTTGCCCCAATCTACTTCGCACTGGCCTCGCTGTCGAACTTCCGCAACCTGATCGATCGCCGGAATCAGCGCGATGCCGCCCGCCGTTAGCGCCATCCGCGAAATCGTCGGTTTGACGCCGGCGGATCTCGATACGACGATCCTGGCGTCGACCGAGCCGCTGCTGCTGCGCGGCCTGGTGGCCGGCTGGCCGGTGGTGGCGGCCGGCCGCGAAGCGCCGCAGGCCGCCATCGCCTACCTGCGCCGCTGGTGTGGCGATGCCACCGTCAATGCGATGCTCGGCCCACCCGAAATCGACGGGCGCTTCTTCTACAATGCGGCGCTCGACGGCTTCAATTTTCAGTCGCTGCGAGTGCGTCTCGATGCGGTGCTCGATGAACTGGCAAAGTACGTGTCCACGCCAACGCCGCCAGCGATCTACGTCGGCTCGACCACGATCGACGGCGCGCTGCCGGGTTTCCGGGCCGAGAACGACATCGACCTGGGCTCGCGCGACCCGCTGGCGTCCATCTGGATCGGCAACCGCACGCGCATCGCCGCCCACTACGATTTACCCGACAACCTGGCCTGCATCGCGGCCGGCCGGCGCCGCTTCACGCTGTTCCCGCCTGGCCAGCAGCACAATCTGTATGTGGGCCCGATCGACCTGACACCGGCCGGGCAACCAGTCAGCCTGGTGGATTTCGCGCAGCCCGACTTCAAACGCTTTCCACGCTTTGCCGAGGCGTTGGCGAGCGCACAAAGCGCCGAACTGGCGCCGGGTGATGCGCTGTTCATCCCATCGATGTGGTGGCACCACGTCGAAGCGCTCGACGATGTCAATGTACTGGTCAACTACTGGTGGCGCCAGTCGCCGGGCTGGATGGACACGCCCAACAACGCCCTGATGCACGCCCTGATGACGGTGCGCGACCTGCCGCCAGCGCAGCGCGCGGCGTGGGCTGAACTGTTCCGGCACTATGTGTTCGAGGCCGATGCCGACACCGCGGCGCATATCCCGCCGGGGGCGCGGGGGCTGCTCGGCCCGATGGACGACAACGCATCGCGCATGGTGCGCGCGCAGCTGCTCAAGCGTTTGAACCGGTAATCGGCTAACCGGCGGTGCAGTCAACGCAGTTTCCGCACCCTCAAAACGTCGTTCCCGCGGAGGCGGGAACCCAAGTTGTTCGCGTTATCGAAACGCTGGCACACTTGGGTTCCCGCCTGCGCGGGAACGACGGTCTTGCGGCTAACTGTAGCTGTTGGCGCTTATTCCGTCACCACCTTCTGCTGGTGCAGATTGGCATACTTCACACCGTAGTACACGATGAACAGGTAGCACGCCGCCGGCACCAGGAACGAGATCTGCAGGCCAATGGTGTCGGCCAGGATGCCCTGGATGAACGGCACGATGGCGCCGCCGACGATGGCCATGCACAGGATGCCCGAGCCCTGGCCCGTGAACTTGCCAAGGCCGTGCAGCGCCATGCTGAAGATGGTCGGGAACATGATCGAGTTGCACAGGCCAACCGCGATGATCGCCCACATCGCCAGGCTGCCGTCGGTGAAGATCGCGATGAGCACCAGCGCCATCGAACCGAGCGCGGTGACGGCCAGCGATTTACCCGGGCTGACGTAACGCATCACGGCGAAGCCGATGAAGCGGCCCACCAGCGCGCCGCCCCAATACAGGCTGACGTAGCTGGCCGCATCGGCATGCGACAGGGCCGCGATGTGCGGCTCGCCGATGAAGTTGATCAGGAAGCTGCCGATACTGACTTCAGCGCCCACGTACAGGAAGATCCCCAGTGCGCCGAGCACCAGGTGGCGGTACGCCATCGCGCCGCCCTTGCCGTCGACGGCGGCGGTGGTGGTGTCCTGGAACGCGATCTTCGGCAGGCGCGCCAGTGCGAACAGCACGGCCAGCAGCGCGAGCGCTGCGGCCAGGCCCAGGTACGGGCCCTGTACCGCAGCCGCTTCGGCCGCGCGGTGCGCAACCTGGTCGGCTTCCGGCAGCAGCGCCAGCTGGTCGGCCGACAGCGCCACGGTCGACAGGATCAGGAAGCCGCCCAGCGCCGGCGCCACCGTGGTGCCCAGCGAATTGAACGCCTGCGTGAGCGTCAGGCGGCTGGCGGCGGTGCGCGCAGGGCCAAGGACGGTGACGTACGGGTTGGCCGCCACCTGCAGGATCGTGATCCCGCTGGCCAGCACGAACAGCGCGAACAGGAACAGGCCATAGCCGCCGTTCGACGCCGGATAGAACAGGGCGCAGCCGGTGGCCGCGACCAGCAGGCCGGCGACGGCGCCATTCTGGTAACCGAGACGGCGAATCAGCGCGCCAGCCGGCAGCGAGACAACGACGTAGGCGCCGAAGAAGCACAGCTGCACCAGCATCGCCTGCATGTAGGTGAGGGTATAGATCGATTTCAGGTGCGGGATCAGGACGTCGTTGAGTGACGTGATCAGGCCCCACATGAAGAACAGGATGGTGACGATGAACAGCGCGCCGGTATGCGGATTGCTTTCGCCCTGCGTCGCTGCGCTGGCCACGGTCGGGGTCTGGATGGGATTCTGCATGGTGTCTCCGTTATTGGTGCAGACTAAAAATTTGATCCGACAGGATAGCCGAAACGCCGCGCGAAGCGGAATATTGTTCAGTAATCAAGCAGGCCGTATGCGCGCCGGGTGATCGCCCGGCGCTTCTTGACCGCGAAGATCCCAGACCTGCCGTTATTTGAATTCCCCGCACTGCACGGCATCGGCCTCTTTGGCGGCGCCGCCGGCTATCTCGATGTTGGCAAAGGCGGCGGTGAACGCGCCGCTGCTGGTCACGCTGAACGGCGTATCGACCTTGGCCAGATCAAGTCCCTTGGTCTGGAAGCAGGCCAGCGGAATCGAGACCGTATGCTTGCCGCCGTCGGCCAGACGCTTGAACAGGCTTGTTGCATCCAGCTCAAAGCTATCCGCGCCCTGGCGCATCGCCAGCGTGACTTTGCCGGCCGGCGCCTTGGCGACGATGGTATCGAAGCGCAGCACGCCATCCTTCACGGCAGCCGCAGGTACGGTCATGGTGCGCGCGCCACGCGCTTCGAGCGTCGCCGGCCCGGTCCAGGCGCCCATCTTCGCGTCCTGCTGCGTATTGACCTGCGCGGTCGTCACCACGATGCCCGGCAGCGTGAAGCTCGCATTCAGGTCCGCGCTCAGTACCGTGGCTTGCTGGCTGCTGCGGATCGCCAGCGGGAAGCTGGTGCGGTCGGCCTGGCTGAACACCGGGAAGGTATTGCCGGCGCTGCAGCCGCCCTGCGGGATCGTCTCATCGAGCTTGCCGAGTTTCGAGCGCGTGCCGGCCTTGAGCCCATAGCCATAAGCGAACAGCGGCGCGTAATCCTTGTCGCCGACATTGAGCTTGACCTGGCAGGCCGACTTCGGCCACGAGAACGGCAGCGTGCCGCGGAAGTCATGGCGCTGGCTGCCGGCGAACAGCACGTCCGACACGCCCTTGCCCTCGGAACCCGGCAGCCAGACCGAGATGAAGGTATCCGACAGATTGAGCAGGTCGTTGGCGTACACCGGGCGGCCCGTGACCATCAGCGTGATGACCGGCTTGCCCTTGCCGGCCACCGCCTTCAGCACCGCCAGGTCTTCCGGATAGCGGCTGCTATGGCGCAGCGTACCCGATGGGTGGATGTCGCCATCGCCTTCCGCATACGGGCGCTCGCCGATGACGACGATGACGGCGTCGAACTTCGACACGTCGATGCCCTTGGCGTCGAGGCTGAAGCTCACGTTGTCGCTACCCGCCGCTTCGCGAATGCCGGCCAGGATCGTGTCGGCGTTCTTGAAGTCCGCATTCGTGGTGGCGGTGCCTTGCCACGTGATCGACCAGCCGCCGCTCTGGTTCGCCAGCTCATCGGCGCTCTTGCCCACCACGAGGATTTTCTGGCCGCGTTTCAACGGCAGGGCAGGGCCTTCGTTCTTGAGCAGCACGAGCGACTCGCGCACGGCGCGCCGCGCCAGCGCGCGCGCCTGCATCGCGTCATCCTTGCCCGCATACGCATTCTGGGCCGGGCTCTTGTCGAACAGGCCGGCGCGCAGCTTGACGCGGATGATGCGGGTGACGGCGTCGTCGATGCGCGCCATCGGAATCTCGCCCGCTTCGACCTGCTTGATCGTGTTGGCGATAAAGGCTTTCCAGTCGTCCGGCACCATGAACATGTCGTTGCCGGCGTTGACCGCCTGGGCGCAGCTGTCGTTGCGGCAGCCTTTCACTTCGCCGATGCCATTCCAGTCGGTGACGACAAAACCGTCAAAACCCATCTTGCCCTTGAGGATATCGGTGAGCGCCACCTTGCTGCCATGGAGCTTGCCATGCTCGACGCCGGCGGCCGTATCGGTCCAGCTGTTAAACGACGACATCACGGTCTGCGCGCCGGCCGCCAGCGCCGGGACGTAGCCGGCGCCGTGGATGTTGATCAGGTCAACGGCGCTGGCCTCGGTCACGCCGCGGTCCTTGCCGTTCTTTGTGCCGCCATCGCCGATGAAGTGCTTGGCGGTGGCGATGGTGTTGGCATCGCTCTTGAACGCGCCCTGCATGCCGGCCACGTACTCGCCGGCGTAGCTGCGCACGACTTCCGGATGCTCGGCATAGCTTTCGTAGGTGCGGCCCCAGCGATCGTCGCGCACGACGGCCAGCGTCGGCCCGAACACCCAGGCGATGCCGGTCGCGCGCACGGCCTTGGCAGTGGCCGCGCCGATCTCGCGCATCAGCTGTGGATTGCGCGCCGCGCCCAGCCCGATATTGTGCGGGAACAGCGTGGCGCCCGGCACGTTGTTGTGGCCATGGACTGCATCGGTGCCCCACACGACCGGCACCTTGATGGCCATGTCGGTCTTCATCGACGCTTCGTGATACGCCTGCGCCAGATCGAGCCATTCCTTGGCACTGGCCGCCTTGTTCCCGTTCGGCCAGCTGCCACCGCCATTGAGTACCGAGCCAAGGTAGTACGTCGTCACGTCTTGCGGCGTGGCGGTCTTGATCTCGGGCTGCGTCATCTGGCCGACCTTCTGGGCCAGCGTCATCTTGCTGACGATGTCCCGGACGCGCTGTTCAAGCGCGGCGTCCTGCTTGATCGCGCTGGTGACGCGTGGCCAGTCGGCCAATTTGGTATCGACGGGGGCGGCGTGCGCGAAGGCAGGCAGGGCAAGGGCGATCGCAATGGCGAGGACGGAAGGGCGAAGCGTAGTTGTCATGGATTGTCTCGTTCTATGGTTGTTTTTTAAATAGTCATGCCTGGCGCAGGAACGCGCCGTACCACTTGCCGCTGCTCTTGAGGCGGCGTTGCTGTGTAAGGTAATCGATGTGCACCAGCCCGAAACGCTTCAGGTAACCTTCGGCCCACTCGAAATTATCGAGCAGGCTCCAGGCGAAGTAACCTTTCACTGGCGCGCCGCTATCGATGGCACTCTTGAGCGACGCCAGGTGCCGCATCAGGTAATGACGGCGCTGCACGTCGTCGATCTCGCCGTCGGCGCCCACCACGTCGTCGAAGGCCGAACCGTTTTCGGTCACGTACATCGGGCCCGGGTGGTAGTCGTTCTCGATGCGCAGCAAGAGTTCGGCCAGGCCTTCCGGCACCACCGGCCAGCCCATCGCGGTGATTTCGCCCTGCGTGGTCGGCAGCACCTTCGCATCGAGCGGCGCGTGGCCGGCCGCATGCGCGACCACTTCGGGGAAGTAGTAATTCACGCCCATGAAGTCGGTCTTGACCGCGATGGCGGCCATGTCACCCGGCGCGACGTCGGGCGCCGCAGCGCCCACCTGCGCGAGCGTCGCCTCAGGATAACCGCGACCGAACAGCGGATCGAGGAACCAGCGGTAGCGCAGGCCGTCGTGGCGTTCCTTTGCCGCGATGTCGAGGGCGCTGTCGCTGGCCGCGCGCAGCGGGTGCAGGCTGACCGCCATGCCCACCTGCGCGTCCGGCACATTCGCGCGGATCAACGGCACGGCCTTGCCGTGCGAGACCAGCACGTTATGCGCGACCTGCAATGCCGCTTTCAGGTCGGTCTTGCCGGGCGCGTGCCAGCCTTCGAAGTTGCCGATGATCGCCGTGCACCACGGCTCGTTGTGGGTGATCCAGTGCTTGACGCGGTCGCCGAGCGTGCGCGTCATCGCATCGGTGTACTCGAGGAACGCGTCAATCGTCGCGCGGTTTTCCCAGCCGCCCGCATTCTGCAGCGTTTGCGGCAAGTCCCAGTGGTACAGCGTGGCCCATGGCTGCAGGCCGCGTTCGAGCATGCCATCGACCAGGCGCGAATAAAAATCCAGGCCCTTCTGGTTCGGGGCGCCGCCACCTTCGCTGAAGATGCGCGGCCACGCGATCGAGAAGCGGTAGGCGTTCAGGCCCATGCCGCGCGCGATATCGAAGTCTTCCGGCCAGCGGTGGTAATGGTCGCACGCGACCAGGCCGTCCGACCCGTCGCGGATGGCGCCGGACGTGGCGGCGAAGCGGTCCCAGATCGATTCGACGCGGCCGTCGTCGCGGGCGGCGCCTTCGATCTGGTACGACGATGTGGCGCAGCCCCACAGGAAGTCGCGGGCGAAATCGCTGCGCTGCGGCGCTTGTGGCTCGGGGCGGTTGGCAGTGGTCATGGGTCTCGCTTTATCTGGTCAACAAGGTCTGAATGAAAATCGGGGAAAGCATCGGCATGCTGTTGGAAAGCTTTCCAGTTCGTGTTCAAAAAAATGGCCGCGCGCGGCCCGTGCTGGCGTCGCCAGTGGCGTCATGTCTTTTTGCCCCCGCGCTTGGGTTTGGGGTTGGCCTTGCCCACACCGGCGTTGGCCAGCGATGCGCGCATCGTCACGCTGACCGGGAACGTGCGCGTGACCGGGCGCCCCAAGTCGTAGCAGCGATTGAGCAGGGCATTTACGCCGCTGAGGGTCATCTCGCGCCACGGCATGTGCACCGACGTCAGGCGCGGCGCCGCGAATTCGGCGCTGGGCGTGTCATCGTAGCCAATCACCGACAGATCGCGGGGTACGCTGATGCCGGCTTCCTGGAAGTACGACAGCGCGCCCACCGCCATCTCGTCGTTGGCGCAAAAGAGCGCCGTGCACGGCGTCTTCGATTCGACCAGGGCCTTGGCCGCGAGCCAGCCGCCCTGTGGCGAGAAGTCGCTCTCGGCGATCCAGACTTTATCGGTGTCGAGGCCGGCGGCCAGAAGTTCATGCATGAAGCCGTCGATACGCGCCACGTTGTCGACCAGCGCATTCGGGCCCGAGATCACGGCGATGTCGCGGTGGCCGTGCTCGAGCAGCGTGCACGCTGCCAGGCGCCCGCCCAGCGCATGGTCGACGGTAAAACACTGGCCGGGCAGGTCGGTGAAATCGTGGTTCAGCGAGACGATCATGCGGCGCTTGGCGCCAAGGGCCGCGATGTCTTCAGCCGTCAGCGCGCTGGTCATCATGATCAGGCCATCGCAACCGCGTTCGATCAGGAACTCGATGCCCTCGATGGCCTGGTTGCGCGCGTCGCCCAGGCCCACGCCGAAGGCGACCACCATGTGCAGGCCGGCCGCGCGCAGTTCGGTGTCGATGATCTGCAGGATCGGCGTGTAGAAGGTGCCCGATAAAACAGGGATGTAGACACCCACCATCCGGCTCGTGCCGGACAGCAGGGCGCGCGCCGCATGCGACGGGCGAAAACCCAGCTCGTCGATCGCCTTGCGCACGCGTTCGAGCGTGGCGGGCGATACCGAGCCCTTGCCGCTGACCACGCGCGAGGCGGTGCCGAGACCGACGCCGGCCAGCCGCGCTACGTCCTTGATTGTCGCCACGAGCGATCCTTGTTCAATGTTTGATCAAAATAACCGTCAAGCATACTGCATTCACCTGCATCTGACACCTCTCTTTACAGGCGTTTGCCGGTGGCGCGATCGAACAGCGACACCCGGCCCGCGTCGATCGCAAAGCGCACGGCCTGGCCAGCCACCAGCGGCCGCGCATCGTGCACGATGCTCGATAACGCCTGGCCGGCGCAGTCGAGCCACACCACCTGGTGATTCCCCATCGGCTCGACCAGCGTGACGCTGGCGCATAGCGGCCCGTGATCGTCGATGTGGATGTGTTCCGGGCGCGCGGCCAGCGTCACGGCGCCGGCGCCGCCGCCACGCCTGATTTGTACCGTGAACGTGCCGGCGCTGAAGCGCCCGTTCGCATCGATATCGCCGTCCACAAAATTCATCGACGGCGAACCGAGAAAGCCCGCCACGAAGCGGTTCGCCGGCGTGTCGTAGACCTCGGCCGGCGTGCCGATCTGCTGGATGCGCCCGCCCTGCATCACGACGATGCGGGTTGCCAGCGTCATCGCCTCGGCCTGGTCGTGCGTTACGTAGATCATCGTCGAGCCAAGCGTCTGGTGCAGCAGCTTGAGCTCACGCCGTAGTTCTGCGCGCAGCTTGGCGTCGAGATTCGACAGCGGCTCGTCGAACAGGTACACGCCCGCTTCGCGCACCAGCGCGCGCCCGATCGCCACGCGCTGGCGCTGGCCGCCCGAGAGCTGCGCCGGCTTGCGATCGAGCAGGGCATCGAGCTGCAGCATCTCGGCCGTGCGGCGCACGCGGCGCGTCACTTCCGCCTTCGGCGTGCCAGAGATGCGCAGGCCAAACGACATGTTCTTCTCGACCGTCATGGACGGATACAGCGCATACGACTGGAACACCATGCCGATCCCGCGCTCGCTCGGATCTGCGTGGCTCATGTCGCGCCCACCGATCTCAATGGCGCCGCCCGAAATGTCGATCAGACCGGCGATGCTGTGCAACAGCGTGGACTTGCCGCAGCCCGATGGCCCGAGCAGCACGAGAAATTCGCCCGGCGCGATCTGCAGATCGAGGTCGCGAATGATCTCGTTGTTGCCTCGATTGATGCACAGTTTGCGCAGATGGACATTCGACATGAGGGTCAGCCTTTCACGGCGCCGGCGGCGATACCGCGCACGAACCAGCGTCCCGAGATGAAATAAATCGCCAGCGGCACGGCGGCCGTGAGGATGGTGGCGGCCATGTTCACGTTGTACATGCGCGTGCCGGTGGTGGTGTTGATCACGTTATTGAGCTGCACCGTCATCGGCAGGTTCTCGCGTCCGGCGAACACCAGGCCCAGGATGTAATCGTTCCACACGCCCGTGACCTGCATGATCGCGGCGACCACGATGATCGGCAGCGACATCGGCAGCATCACTTGCAAAAAGATGCGCCAGAAGCCGCCGCCATCGATGCGCGCAGCCTGGAACAATTCGTGCGGCACCGACGCATAGTAATTCCGGAACAGCAGCGTCATGAGGGGCATGCCGAAGATGACGTGCACGACGACGATCGCCGGCAGCGAGCCGAAGACACCGGCATGCGCCATCATCCACACCAGTGGATAAATCATCACCTGCACCGGAATGAAGGCGCCTGCCAGCAGCACGCCAAACAGCAGGTTCGCGCCGCGCGGGCGCCAGAACGACAGCGCGTAGCCATTGATCGCGCCGAGCAGGATCGGGATCACGGTGCTGGGCACGGCGATCGCCACCGAATTCCAGAAGCCCTGGCTGACCGCGCCCCAGGCATCGCGCCACGGACCCAGCGTGGCCACGCCGGGCAGGGCGAACACATTGCCCATCCTGATCTCGCTCATCGGCTTGAACGACGTGATGACCATGACATACAGCGGCAGCAGGAAAAACAGCGCAGCGCTGAACAGGAAGGCGTACACGCCGATGCGCGCAGGCGTCAAGCCGCGCTTGCGCCGCGCGGCCGGACGGCTCGCAACCGGCAGCGGCGGGGTGAACATGTGCGGCGCATTCATGCGTGGCCTCCCTGGATCCGCGCGCGGCGACTGCGCGCATACGCATACGGCGCGAGCAGGGCCAGCACCGGCACCAGCAGCGTCACGGCGCCAGCCGAGGCCAGGCCGATGTTCGAGCGCAGGAACAGATGGTCCATGATGAACTTGGCCGGCACTTCGCTGGCGATGCCGGGCCCACCTTGCGTCATTGCGACGACGGCGTCGAACAGTTTCACGACGGCGGTGGAGAGCAGCAGGGACACGGTGGCCACAGTGGGGCCGAGCATCGGCAGCACAATTTGTAGATAAACTCGAGAGGCCGGGATGCCGTCGAGCCGCGCGGCCTTGTAGATCTCTGGGTCGATGCCGCGCAAGCCGGCCAGCATCAGCGCCATCACGAGGCCCGAGGCTTGCCACACGGTGGCGATGACGACGGTGTAGATCACCAGGTCCTGGTGCACGATCCAGTCGAACGAAAAACCGGGAAAGCCCAGCTGGCGCACGGCGCCTTCGATGCCGCTGCCCGGCGCGAGCAGCCATTGCCATACGAGGCCGGTGGCGATGAACGACATCGCATACGGATACAGGAACACGGTGCGCAGCAGCCCTTCGCCCTTCACGTTCTGGTCGATGAACACGGCCAGCAAAAAGCCGATGACCATGCAGGCGACGATAAACACCGCGCCGTAGACGGCCAGGTTGTGCAGCGACAGCAGCCAGCGCTCGTTGTCGAACAGGCGCACGTACTGCGCCACGCCGATATACGTATCGGACGGGAAGGTGCGCGACGCGGTGAACGATGTGCGCAAGGTCCACAGCGCGCCGCCGACATAGGCCAGCAGCACCGTCAGCGCCATCGGCAGCAGGGCGATGTGGGGACTCAGGCGTGTGGAGAGGCGCGGTGTGTGCATGCCGTCAGTATTTAAGGGCGCGGGCGATGCTGCGCTGGACCTTCTCGACCCGCGTGTCCATATTCCAGTACGCGGTCAGGATATCCTGCATCGCGCCGTTCTGGTCGGGCGTGAGATACACCTCGGTCACGCCGACCTGGCGCGTGCGGTCCTTGATGATGGCGACGCCCTTTTGCGCGCACAGGTCGAGCTCATTGGACTGGGCGTCCAGGCGCACCGGGATCGAGCCTTTGAGCTTGCTGAAGGCGATCTGCAACGCTGGCTGCGAGACCACTTGCGCCAGCAGTTGCTGGGCCTTGATGGCTTCAGGCTTGTCGGTGCGCGGGAAAACAAAGACGTCGCCCTGCATCAGGTACGGCGTGTCGGGTTGGAGGCCCGCGATGCAGCCGTAGTGCTGGCCCGGCAGCTGGCCGGCATTGGTGAACTCGCCCTTGGCCCAGTCGCCCATCACCTGGAAGCCTGCTTTACCGCTGATGACCATCGCGGTGGCGTCGTTCCAGTTGCGGCCCGGCGCGCCGGGATCGACATAGGACTTCATGCGCTTGAAGGCCAGCAGCACATCGCGAAACGCGGGCGACAGGATCGTGGTTTGGTCGCGGTCGCGGATCGCTTTCAGGTACAGTTCGCGCCCGCCGATATTGGCCAGAAGCGCCGAGAACAGCACGGTTTCTTGCCACGACTGGCCGCCGTGGGCGAGGGGAATGAGACCGGCGGCCTTCAGCTTGTCGAGTGCGGCGAAAAATTCGTCCATGCTCGCCGGTTCCTTGTCGATACCCGCCTTCTTGAAAGCGGCTTTCGAGTACCAGATCCAGGTCTGCATGTGGATGTTGAGCGGCACCGCGTAGTAGTGGCCATCGTGCTTGATGACGTCGATCAGCGGCTCGGGCAGGATGCGGTCCCAGTCCTGGGCCTTGGCGACGGCGTCGACGTTGTTGAGCATATCCTGCTCGATGACGTCGGTGAACTGCTTGGAGGTGTTGAACTGCGCAGCGGTCGGCGGGTTGCCGCCGATGATGCGGTTGATGGTGACGGCGCGCGACTGGTCGCCGCCTGCGATGGCGCTATCGACCCACACGCCACCGGCATTGCGGAAGGCCTGGGCGACCTGCTTCACGGCGCTCGATTCGCCGCCGGAGGTCCACCAGTGGATGACTTCTGCTTTGGGTGCGGCCGCATTGGCTGGTGCGCTGCTGCTGATCGCGATTCCCAGCAAGGAAGCAGCGGCGCACAACCAGGTGCAGGCTGCTGCCAGGTTGCGGGATTTGACCATCTTGTCTCCGTTCAGTGCCATGTTTTTTTGGCACGTTTGGAAACGTTACCATTGGCTTTGCCCGACTATAGCATCGGGTTAATTTACGGTCAAACTAATCTTGTGGATTGTAATTATTGCATCGAGATTGGGGCTCTGGGTCAGGAGAATGCGACGATTTTCGTCGATGAGTTCAGGGTGCCGATCGACCAATGCAAGCAGGATCGCTGCCTGCGCATTGGGTTTGGAAACGCCTTGCTCCCAGTTTGCGATTGTGCGTGCTTCGGTGCGTAATTGGCGTGCAAATACGGGTTGCGACACGTTTAGTTTGGTACGGATTTGCCGTACCTTTTCTGGTGTGATGGAGAAGGGGGCTTGTATTCGGCTGACGTCGTCTTGAGTGTGGTTTTCCCTAGTCGGGCCTGCTCAAGAGCGTCAAAGCCTTCCAGCAACTCGGAAAAAATATCGCGTTTTGTCATTGTTTGGTTCTCCGCTGCAATTTCCATCTGCAACCGCTCGCGCAGTGCGTCACGCTGTTTTGCGCTCAGGTTGCTTGCTTCATCTTTGTCGTACACGGTAAATAACCAGAACTGGTCATTAGGGTCTTTCCAGAAGTAGATAACGCGCAGTCCACCACGTTTTCCCTTGCCACGGCGCTCATCCCCAAAGCGGAGTTTCCGCAAGCCGCCTGTGCCTCGAATGATGTCACCTGCCTCGGGCAGTCTCATCATTTCATTCTGTAATTGCTTGAATGATTCGTCGTCGAAGTAGAGTTCTCGCACGCGCTGAAACGCAGGAAGCTCGACAAACGTGGCATGCATTGAGTGTACCCAAGTTGGGGATGGTTAGAAAGGAAAAACAGGGATGACTGGTACAAAGACAATGCCAACGTGAAAGGATTGTGGACGTTCAGAGCGGAAGTGTATTGCGGCTGTACACGGCGTGGAGTCGCTGTCGGAAGCCGTAATAGAAGTTGCTGGCAACAAAAAGCCCCATTTGAAGAAAGGCTAGGCTCCATGATGGTGCGGGCTGCCGGTGTCGAACTGCTCACCTGATGATTACAAATCGCCGAAAAGCCATATTCCTTAGTGTTGATTATCGTATATATAAGCCAGAAAACACTTAAAATTCAAATGGTTGCGTGTATTTTTCACTGATGTTGTATTGCTCATCGTTGATTGATATACTCCGGTTCGGGTTACATGGCGGTTACACGTTAGACGTTTCGGAGCAGCTCATCAATGGCGAGAGTGAAGTTCACCGCGGGCCGCATTCGGGCTTTTGAATGCGAGCCTTGCAAGAGTCAGTCGTTTCTTTGGGACACAGAAGCACCGGGGCTCGGCCTACGCGCAACCGCAAATGGGGTAAAAGCATACATCTTTCAGGCGAAGCTGAACAATGCAACCTTGCGCACGACCATTGGTTTAGAAAAGGCCTGGCACCTGGACAAGGCACAAGCTGAGGCCAGACGCCTGAAAGTGCTCGTCGATGGTGGACAAGATCCACGCCAAGTGAAAGTAGAGCAACAGGCTGCTCAAGATGCAGCACGAGATGCCGCTGAGGCGGCTAGCCTGCGGGAGTCCGTGACGCTCGGACATATCTGGCCAGAGTACGTTGCAGATCGGATCGGAAGCCGCGAGAATGGCTGGTCAGAGCACCATATCGCCGCACATCGTAAGCTCATCCAAGCGGGAGGAGAGGCCCGCAGTCGCAGTCGAAAACTAACTCAACCGGGCCCGCTGTTTACGCTTTCGAGTGTCCCATTGATAGCGTTGACCACGGAGCGCATTGAAGAGTGGGCCAAAGTGGAAGCCAAAACTCGTCCTTCCAGTGCAAGGCTTTCCTGGAGGCTGCTCAAGGCCTGTATGAACTGGTGCTCCACGCACAAAATCTACTCAGACATGGTTCCGAACAACCCGACGAAGAGCACCCGAGCTCGGGAGAGCTTGGGCAAACCCAAAAAACGTAATGATGTGTTGCAGCGGGCTATGTTGAAGCCATGGTTCGACGCAGTACGCCAGATCAAGAATCCTGTCATCAGTGCCTACTTGCAGTGTCTGTTACTTGTAGGGGCTAGGAGGGACGAGTTGGCTCAACTGCGATGGGACGATGTGAATTTTAGATGGGGATACATCACCATAAAGGACAAGATCGAAGGTGCACGACAGGTGCCACTGACTCCGTACGTAGCGCGTCTTCTTGAGCAACTACCACGTCGCAATGAATGGGTCTTCTCCAGCCCAGCAGCAGCGTCAGGACGTATTGCGGAGCCACGGATCGCGCACAATGAGGCTCTAGCCTCCGCCGGGCTGCCGCACCTGACTCTACATGGGCTACGAAGATCTTTTGCGACCCTTAGTGAGTGGGAGGAAACCCCAGCAGGAATCGCAGCCCAAATCCAAGGGCATGCACCTCAAGGTGTCCGTGAACAGAATTACATCCGGCGTCCGCTGGACCTTCTAGCGAAGTGGCATGCCAAGATCGAAACGTGGATTTTGCAAGAGGCTGGGGTAAATTTTGCAACGCCGCGCCATGCTGATGAGCATTCACAAGTAGTAGAAATCCCGGTTCACCCATAGATAGCTGCTTAAGCACAAGCCGAAACGGCGCCCGGCTCTCTAGGCGTGTGAAGTCTATACTTGTGTAGACTTCACCAAAATCCGACATCGTTCCTGGCATCTCGACGGCGCCTGACTGTTGCCGTCAACGCATCCTAGCTGTGGGGGCACCCATTGCTCGCTTGATCGTTGACTGGGATGCCGAAGACGCGCTCATGGGTGTAAAACAGCGACCTGGAGGCTCTAACGCGTCGCTGCAAAAAAAAATTCTAAGTTTTCCGAAAGTCCGCTATACAGTCTTGATCGTCCTGCGCTTTAACTCGAGCACCCCGCTCACGTTGGTGCAGCTTTTGGACTAACTATGGCGATGCGCAACAACACGATTTCCTCTCCAGCCCTTGCAGCCGTTGCGAACGGCAGCGAGTTCATCCTTACTGCCGGACTGGGCAAGCTAATGCAGCGAGCACAGCAAACCATCAGGAAGGCGTACTGCCAAACTGGACACTTCTTCGGGATCGTCCCCGTCAAATTCGGCAATCGGCTCCACTGGCGCGTCAGTGACGTGGATGCACTGCTCGCAGGAGCGGGCAAGTGAGCCCATGGCCAAGGGACACCGTCGGCGATGACTCGGCCGTCGCCTTGGCGGAAGTATCAGCATCCAGCCAGGATGCTGGTGCCTTCTCCAGCGGCAAACTGAGCGGATTTTTGCACTTACAAGCAGCGTTGAGGCATAACCTTCGAGAGATTGCTGCCGAACGGGGTTCGTACGGCAACATTGACAGCAAACGCACGATCAACAACTACGCGTTGCACGGACCAGACACGTCAACAGCAGCCATGGGTATTGCAAAAGGTATTGTCAGCACGGCAGATACCGAGGGGAAAGCGTTGAGGAAGGACGCCGTTGTGGGTATTGAACTCATCTTCACCGCGTTGCCCAAGACGAAAGGGGACTTGGTCGAATATTTTGCAGATTGCACTCGTTGGGCAGAGGCCGAATTTAAAGCGCCTTTGTTAAGTTCGGTTGCTCATCTCGACGAAAGCTCTCCGCACTGCCATGTCATCTTGATTCCGCTCGTGAAAGGAAAAATGAACGGAGCTCGTCTCTACGGTGGCAAGACCCAGATGTCGGCACGGCTTTCCTCGTTCTACGAAACAGTGGGAAAGAGATATGGCCTTACCCGGCCCGAAGTGCGGGTCAAGCACCCGTTGGGGCAGCGCATGCTTTTATTGCAGAGATGCGCGGATGTCTTAGCGAAGACGATGTTGCCTGGCAAGCAGATCCAAGCTTTGCTCAAGCCTCACAAGGCTGATCCGCTGCCATTGGCTAGGAGCTTTGGTGTTGTGTTTCGGGGAGCGCGCGCCGAGCCAGGCTCCTTCATCGACTTAATGACAGCTTGAAGCACGATTTGGGTCGCGGGGGCTTGTTGGCTAGAGTACAACGGCTTCCCAGCCGTTGTATGAGACGACCTAAGTTGGAGACTAAGCAGGCATTGCCCATAGCAGCTATTCAGTATCGGTAGTGATGCATGCAATCACCGCGCTCCGCTATCCAATTTGCAGCAAGCACGCGGCATGACTTTGAAACGCCCCGGGTTTTGTGGAGGCTCCATTCTTTGAGAAAACGGAGCTATGAAGAAGCAACTCAAGTATCCCCTGAAGTCATCGAGCGCGCTGTGCCCACGGTTAGCGAGTCTGGCAGCGAGTATGAGTCGCAGTGGGCGGCTATCACGTCAATCGCGGCCAAGATCGGCTGCCGTGCCCGCTCGACTGGGTCATTCGCCAGTTCAAGGCGTAGCGGCCAAACCAGGGTTAGCGATTTCACGTACGTCTCGACATGGTAGGGTTTCGTTTACGTTGCCTTCGTTATCGACGTCTTTGCTCGACGTATCGTCGGCTGGCGGGTAAGCAGCTCGATGCGGACCAACTTCGTGCTCGATGCACTAGAGCAGTCGCTGTACGCACGTCAGCCCGAACGAAATGCCTTGGCCCACCCTAGCGATAGGGGCTCGCAATACGCGTCAATAAAGTACAGCGAACGTCTGGCAGAAGCCGGCATTGAGCCCTCTGTAGGCAGCAAAGGCGACAGCTATGATAATGCCCTGGCCGAGACTATCAACGGGCTCTACAAGGCTGAGTTGATCCACTGCCGCGCTCCTTGGAAAACACGTGAAGCCGTTGAACTGGCCACGCTGGAATGGATTTCCTGGTTCTCGCGCGACTATAGTGGCACCATGCCGAGCACGACTGATGTCTTCGACACCGTCAAAGGGATCATGAGGCACGGTTGCGGCGATAGGCTAAGAACGCCACTGTGTCACACGTTGCTGCTCCTCTCAACTACAGGCATGGTCTCAAGGTAGTGCTTGATATTGCTTAAAACCCGATCGAAGTCGTTCTCAACTTCCTCGTTCCAAAAGCGGATCACGGTCCAGCCGAGCGCAGCAAGAACTTCTGTTTTCCTCCGATCGAGAAACTTCCATTTTTTAAGACGATGTGTCTTCCCATCAATTTCAATGGCAAGTCGATGCGGGACACTGGCGATATCGACCTTGTAGCACGGAGGAAGACTATCAAAATCAGCTCGGACTTCGCGAGTAGCAATTGCTACTTCGGTAGGCAATCCAAGGCTGGTTGCCACCAGTAGCTGGGGTTTAGTCAGTTTGGAGTTTCCTCCTCTAGCAAGAAACGTCCTGCCGAGTAATTTGCTTCTCATCTTCTCAACAGTTTCCGGTTTCGACATAGGATTGTTAGCCTTCATGCGAACGGAACTCTGGGGGCTACTCCTGCCGCGCAGCACCACGCCACGGATACCTGTCATCCATTCATTAAAAGCTTCAGCTCTTCCGGGCTGCGCGTTGCGCCAACTAGCTGCACAAGGGTTGGCGCAAAATCGACGCTTCGCGTTATTTTGTGGTCCAACAGATCGGAAGCTAAATTTAGTGTGACACCATTCGCACAGCTTAAAAATTTGCATGCAATTGTCACATTGCCTAGTCTTTGGGCCAGTAGGAAGAAACGTTACATCGCATGTGCTGCATGTCCGCTGCTTGAAATTTCGAGCACCCATGTATTGTCAAGTATTGATTCTTTATAAGCCTGAAGCTAGCGCGACTCCACCACTCTGAAGGGGTAGATCTGCGTTTTGAGGTACATGTACCGTGGCCTGCTCTAGAGTATAGCTGGATCATTCTTGGGTGCCAAACCCTTCCCATCTACGACAGTCTCCGCAACTCGTTTCTTTAGGGGGCGCCATCCGCACCTTGCGTCTCGCCGCTGGCCTTTCACAAGAGGAGCTTGCTCACTTAGCAGAGGTGGATCGCAGCTACCTCGGTAGAGTCGAACGGGGCGATAACAACGTCGCTGTTATGACCTTGTGCCAGATCGCTCGGGCACTTGACGTATCGGGCGCACAACTCCTCGAGTTAGCGCAGCTATAAGCATTGCATCGCGCAGCATGTTAGATAGATCGCCGCGATCCACGGCTAACGGGCCGCGAACGCATACGCGACTTAGGAGCTGCCTCAGTAACGAGCAGGTCGCGTGTTTGATGAGGGCCGCGAGCCCGTGCTTCGGCCGCTCCCCTGTGGCACGATACCGCGCCGGCTCTATTGCGTATCAACTTCCGCCGAACGCGACAATACTCGCCAGATCCCAGTGGGCAAAAATGCAGCGGAGTTCCTTTGGGTGATGAGAGCGGGCCAGCACGGCGCGCCACGCAAGCTGATGCATGCACTCGCCGTCTCCCGCTGGGCCACATGGGCTGAACGTTCGTTGGCCGGCCAGTACAGCAGTTCAATACCTGGGTGATCCAACAGAACTTCCTACTGGCGCTACATACCGCGCTGGCGGTGTGTCTTCGTGAGAAAGTGCCGCCTGTCACTAGTCTCCCGTTGCTCCGCTCGCTCTTACATGCGAACGTGTCTAGCTTATCTGTCTTCCGACACGCCTACTTCCATCGACTAGACTAAATTTTTTTTTGTCTTGATGGGCGGACCAGCCCCTTTGGCAATACCCATGAGCACCGTGAGCACGAGGAGCACAGAGAGCACAACGAGCACCATGAGCACCACAAATTTACTGAGAACCCGCATGGATACTGCCTCTCGCAGGTCTAGGCGTCGGCAAATCACGAAACTCGGAATCTGAGTTGTATAATGGAAGAAAAATAAGCAAAGTTGATTGTAAATATGTTTGCAAGCCGTTTCTAAGTAAAATAAACGTAAGTGTTTGATTTAAAACGTATTTATGTCAAAGTAGAGCACATCGAAACGATGATTTTTAAGAAATTCCAAAACAACGAAAGACCAGATAATTATGGCGAAGCTTCCCGAAACGATCACGATTAAACCACGTGCCCAGGCGGCCGCGAAAGCGGTTCCAATATCACCTAGGCTCAGTGAAAAAGCTACAAAGAAGCGCCTTTCAAAGGCTCAAAAGGCGACGCTGGCTATGCGCAAGCAACTTTGGCCGGACATTACCGATGAACACCTTTGGCTGCGCAACGACCGCGACGGATTTACTACTATTCCACGTACGATGCCACTCTTCATGGATCTGATTGCCGACGCTTCTAAGCAGGTCACGGCCGGCAAGTCAGTTCCAGCCGGCAAGGCCTACTTGGTACTGTGGTGCCGTGTATTCGATGAAGGCTTGGTAAAGATCGAGGTTGAGGCTGCGGCTGCCATGGAAGCAGGCTATACCGGTGAGCGTAACGTGACCACTTGGCGCGAGCACCTCCGGGTACTCAAGGAATTAGGCTTCATCGATTACGCGGCTGGCTTGGCTGGGCCGTGTCAGTTTGTATTGTTGCTCAACCCCTACCACGCAGTTAGGGCCTTGCTCGCTAAGGGATGGGTACAGCAGGCTGCTTACACCGCAGTCTTCCAACGGGCTCAGGAAATCCGAGCCACTGACCTCGACGAAGCCGAGGATGAGGACTTGTAAGACATAGAAGAAATTACGTGACATAGCTCGGCCGACAACCGTTGACGACGTATGTAGCCAGAACCACCACTGTACTAGCGAGAAGGTACCAGGTCGAAGCCTGCTTTCAGCATATGCCTCTATTTAATAATGCACAATGTTTAATCCGCGCCAATCTGGAAGAGGTGGCTAGATGTGGGCGAGTACGCGCCGTCGTGATTGGCTGCTTTACACCAGAGCAGTTCGCAACGCTCAACCAGCTCAAGGTGGCGGCCCAACTGCCTCGCTTAGAAAGTCCAGAGATCGTATTCATCGGCTCCCATGTATACAAAAGCAGGGTGCAACGTGACGGCTACACGATCGATGATGTAGTTTTGCAGATTGAGCATGCCCTAGCGGCATCGGCTAAAGTGCAGTCGTCTGTAAGGATGACTGCGCTGAAGAGCACGGCTAGGAGGAAGGATGGGTATGGAAATGAAGTACTGGACGAAGCGGTGTTTGAACTGACACAGCGTAAGCCCAAGGCTGAGCTCTACTCTGTCATTCCGAAGGGAGACAACGTGCTGCCGAAGAACGTGCGTTCTGCCGCATAGAAAGACAAAAGGCCACTCAAAGAGCGGCCTCACGTCTATTGATCAGTTCGCCCGGATAACGTACTTCTGTCCGGCGCACCAACGTCTCAATGAACCAAGGTTACCACTCTTGGTTGAAAAATTCAACTGAGTTACTTAAAAGTGCGCGTCTCCAGTCAGTAGCGCGCATCCGCATCGCACAGGCTTGTCGAGTCCGCCTTGCATAGCTTGCCGTGTCTGCCCATCCTTCCCTGTGTTCTCTATGTCTTGTGCCGTCGGCGATCCTGTTCAAAATGGACCGGTTTTGAACAGTGCGTCTTCATGTCTGACTGGGATGTTCATAAAATAGTTCTTCTATTTATGAACATGTTCAAATAAAATTCTGAGGTTAATGAACATATGAGCATCGAACTGGACAGGGAAATGTAATAAATGGCAATTTTTGGATATGGTCGCGTGAGTACGAAAGAGCAGCAAAGCGAAAACCAACGTCTCGAACTTGAGCGTGCTGGGTACGACGTGAATTACTGGTATGCAGATGAGGGAGTAAGCGGTAAGGTCCCAGCATTGCAACGTGAACAGTTCCGCATCTTGCTCGGCAAGATTCGCGATCATGAGACTTTGGTCGTGACCAAACTTGATCGCCTTGGTCGGGATGCCCAGGATATCGGAGCTACGATCAAGATGTTAGCCGCGCGCCACATTGAGGTTATTGTCCTCCAACTCGGCAAGCTGGACCTGACCTCTTCGGCAGGCAAACTGATGCTAACTATGCTTGCGGCGATGGCTGAGATGGAGCGGGACCTGTTGGTCGAGCGAACGCAGGCGGGGTTGGCGCGAGCCAAAGCGCAGGGTAAGATTCTCGGCCGCCCAGCCAGCACGACAAATGAGCAGCGCACGGTGATGACCGCTCGTCATTCTGCCGGCGCATCAATTAGCGCACTCGCTAGGGATTACGACATCTCACGCGCTAGTGTGATGCGGATCGTAAAGCCTCTTGCGAGTGACGAATGCTAAGTAGATCCTAACCGCTGAATGCTACGCAATCCACTACTGGTTAGTGGGGCAAGGTTAGTGGAATAGTTAGTGCCAACGAGGCGCCGTTTAAGAAACCGGAGAAATAACTCGTAGAAAAGTGGCTCGTTGCAAGGTCTGGTTGCTTACACCTCGGTCCAGTTCGATCGATGCCTGCTGGCCCCTGCAAGCTATGCTGACAAAGTATGGATGCCTTCTCCTAACAAAAAAAATGCCTCGTTCATTTACACTCATCGCTGATCCATCAGGGTAAAGTTGTGTTCTAAATTCTCCTTCATTACCTTCCCATGGCGTGTAGGTTCCAGTCCTGAGTAGCGTGTGCTTCATTATTGTTGCTGTGCCTTAGCTAGTTTGATACCTATACGTTCCCAGTCAGACTTTGGGCGAAAATACTCACGTACATGCCAGCGAAGCCGGGCTATGAAGCTCAGGCCTGGCTCAGGCTCACGTGGCGCAGGAGGGCGGGTCATTGGTCCATGCCAGCCGCCGAGGTCTCGTGGAAATTCGTGGAAGTCGTCAGGGGAGTTCATAGGTTCTGGTGGTGTAAACGGTAACGAACGGATTTGAGTCTGGTCCCAAAGCTTGCGACGGATAATGCTCGTTACACCTAGTGAGCAGTACGTCGAATGCAAACAGTCGCGCCTCACTCGGTCTTATCTTCTGGCGGATAAAAGGAGCGCAGAAATGCCTCTACCTCATCACACCTTCGAGAGTTTGCAAGTGCTCAGCAGGCCTCCTTCGATTTAAGACCACTGCCATCGGCCTCTCAAACCACCCGTTAGCCTTCTTTTCCGAGCCAAAAACCTCCTCCGCATACCGTCGGACCTCTGCCCTTCGTTTGAGCAGCTCCAGTGGTACCGGTGGCCGTACAGCAGACAGTTTTCGCTCATCAGGCAAAAATAAAGAATCTGTAATCTGTGCAAGATCTATTAAGCCACTGACGTGCATTGTCCCAGGGAGCGCGTGCAACCTTGCAAATTCACTCGGCTCAGCGTTCCTGTCAGCAACGTTGGAGCGTTTGCCCCAAGTCTCGTTATAGAAAGCTGTTACTGCCTGCTCACTAATTTCCTCCACGGTCAATCCTAGACTCCCTTCGTCCATATCTTCTGGGTCGTTTGCAAATCTATCATCATCATTGCTAAGGGTCATGGTCTTTGCCTCGCTCAGCTAGAGAGTGGCGCTAGAGAAGAGCCTCGGGGCACTTCTGACGCTCAAACCCAGTCAAAAATCATATTGTGACGCAAAAGCGGCTGACGCAAAAGCGGCACGTTGTAAGACTGCTTCGATGCAGCCAACCACCCCTACGACGCCACCAAGCGTCCTCTCCGCCAGGAGCCTCCTTGCGAAAAATATGATCTGCCTGCGTCAAGCACGTGACTGGTCGCAAGAGCGACTTGCGCTCGAGGCTGGCCTACACCGTACATTCATCGCTCATGTGGAGCGCCATGCAAGGAACATATCTCTCGACAATCTAGAGAAAATTGCTAGGGCCTTGGACGTTGAAACCTACAGCCTGTTGCTGCCGTAGGCCGCCTGCCGCGACCGCTCACGTCGTCCCATTTGTTGGATTTGCCAAATGGGAGGATCGTCAAACGGGTAAATATCACATGTAGAAGGTCTGTTCTATACCACTCTCTCAAGTGAGGGCTGGGTTAAGTAGTGCGGCGACTCATGAGCGCAAGCGCTTGCCCATTTGTCGAATTTGCCAAATGGGGACTGGTAGCTGTGAAGAGAGCGCTAGGTTGCAGCACGGCCCGACGCTTTCGCCTAGGGCCGAGAAGCGTCTGGATGTAACGTTTGCTCGTGTTTTTGCAGACAACATTGCTCGATCAAGCGGTCGAAACGCTAAACGTAATCTGCCCACAACCCATCTGCTATCTCTTAGGTGTAGGCCTACGGTGGTACTCGTCCTTCGGACGCCAGGACTAGCCCCTCACGCAGTAAGCTAATGCACGATCTGTGTGACGACGTAGAGGAGTTGCCAACACGCCTATGAGTATCCAGCTACCCGCATACGCAAGAAAATCAATATATTTGTAGAAATTTATACGTTCGTGTAGTATTGCCTAATACTAACAATAGGGGCTGAGATGATTGCTGACGAATGGAACCGATGCTCATCAAACCTGCTTAAAGCAGAGCTGGCCCGCTCTGGCGTTGGCTATGAAGAGCTTGCAAGCCGTCTGAATTCAATCGGTGTACATGAGACCTACAAGGGTATTGCTGCGAAGATCAATCGGGGTACCTTCAGCTTCGTGTTCTTTTCTCAGTGCATGGCTGCATTGGGTGTCAAGACAGTGCGGCTGGGAGAAGAATGAGAGTCTCTCGCTTTACGAAGTTTATTAAAAAATTTACAAGATTTTAAGGGTAATATAGATGGGCAACGAGAAGGCTACCGATCAGTTCGTTCGAGAACTCTTGCGCGATATCGGAGAAACGAGACCGTGGGAGCATGATGGGGGCCCAGCTTGGAAGCGGAGCGCGCTTGCGGGAGGCTCTAAGTCGAAGACTCAAAAGGGTGAAGGCAAACCCGAATTCGTTTTCACCGTCGATGATTTTATTGTAGTTATCGAAGATAAAAAGGAAGCACGCTTTACCCGGTTCCTTGAAGACGATAAGGTAACCACTGAATTCCCATATAGGCAAGATTATGCGCTGAATGGCGCTGTGCATTACGCCCAGACGATGTTAAAAAATGGGGTGCCGTATGATAAGGGCATCTTTGCCGTTGGCATTGGCGGTGAAGAGCATCATCACGAGATCGCCGTCGCTTACGTTGAGCCTGGCCAAGTTAAGTTGCTCGACGATCTTGCAAACCTTGATGTGTTCGGTGCGGAAGCAATTAGCGAGTATTACTCAGTCTCAGTGCGCGGAAATAAGTCACGGGCAGAGATTCGGCTTGATACTGTAAAGGCAGCTGCTTCGCGTTTGCATGAAGGGATGCGCAACTTCGGGTCGGTTGAAAACGATCGAAAGGCGCCTCTCGTATCCGCAATTTTGCTAGCTCTGGAGAAGCCAGGATTCGTCATCGACGAGCTAAAGGGCTCATACCACGAGAAATTGCCGGACGACTGGGACGGTGCAAAGATCTATAAAGCAGCCAATGCGTATATGGTCTCGAAGGGTTTCGGTCCGCAGCAGAAGATCGGCACATTGCTTGATCAGTTCGCGTTCATTGAAAAATCACCCGCTTTAAATCGCGTACATCCTGAGTTGGGGATGACCCCACTCAAGCATTTTGCAAAAATCCTCAAAGACGATGTGCAGAAGGTCGTCACAGATCCATCAATGAGTTCATTTGACGTACTCGGGAACTTCTACCACGAGTTTATCTCGTATGGCGGCGGCGACGGTAATACACTCGGCATTGTGCTTACTCCAGATCACGTCACATCGCTCATGACTGAGCTTATTGATGTTGGCGCTGCGGACTGGGTTTTAGACCCGACGGCTGGTACCGCATCGTTCCTTATCACTGCAATGCACCGCATGTTCAAAGATGCTGGGGACGACGAAGCGATAAGGGAGGACATTCGCAAGAATCGGCTCTACGGTATCGAACTACAAGACAAACTGTTTGCTATCGGTGCTACGAATATGATTCTGCGCGGCGACGGTAAGGCGAACTTCCGTCGCGACTCGATCTTTGAAGCTCCCTTACACGAAATGCGGG
Source organism: Massilia aurea (assembly GCF_040790145.1). Lineage (GTDB taxonomy): Bacteria > Pseudomonadota > Gammaproteobacteria > Burkholderiales > Burkholderiaceae_D > Telluria > Telluria aurea_C. The sequence goes on along the minus strand of NZ_JBFMMP010000007.1, from coordinate 83,278 downwards.
GTGACACAAAGGGGCCAGGAGATAGTTGGACCAGAGACGGTCACGGCTTCACAAAGGTACTGCTGAATCCGCCATACTCGCAAGCGAAGGACAAGACAACGCGTCACCTATCTGAGCTGGCTTTTATTTCAAAAGCGTTAGAGTTTCTGAACCCCGGTGGTCGTCTCGCAGCGATTGTTCCGCAATCGACCATGGTAGGGAAGACAAAGGAGGACAAGGACCGAAAAGTGGCGCTCCTGAAGAAGCACACGCTCGATGCAGTCATTACGATGAATGGCGAGACATTTGCGGATTCAGGAGTTGGAGTCCATCCAGTAATTGCGCTATTCACCGCATGGCGGCCACACGCGGCAGATGCGAAAGTAAAATTTGTCAACTTCCAGCGCGACGGCTACAAGGTAAAAATGCATCGAGGACTCACTGACGACGGCACGGCGGCTTCGCGACGCAAGCACCTGCTTGAAGTGTTACGCGGTGAGGCGGTCGATGACACCCGGTTTATCGTCCGTTCCGAAATCACGGCGCAGGATGAATGGCAGCACTCGTATTTTTACTTCAATGACCAGCCTCCAACTGTCGAGGACTTTATGGCAACAGTCGCGGACTACCTTTCGTGGCAGGTCGATATGCACGCCCATGGCAAAGGCGCCCTCATCACGCCTAAAGAGAAGAAGCTACAGCCGGCAGGAGCAGACGCTTGAGCACATTCGATGAGCTGACCTTTGCCCCGGTGTACGTGGTCGATGTCGATAAGAAGCAATCTGGGCTGTTCCGCGCTCATAAGGGTAAGCGGTTGATCGCAGCGCATAGAAAAATTGGAACGACTCCGTTTGTCGGCGCATCCAGAGTAAACAACAGCATTACTGATTTCGCAGCTACTCCAGTATTGTTTCCAGGGGGCTGGGTTACCTTGATTTATAACGGTGACGGCGGAACTGGGCACGCAAGATTCCAGCCAGCTCCGTTCAGCGCCTCGGACGACGTCATTGCGCTTGAACCGCTGTCCGATCAGGCTACCGAGCCGGCCCTGCTGTTAATTGCGAGCATGCTTACGCAACAATGTGTACCGAAGTTCGGTTTCGGCTACAAGCTTACGCTGACTCGACTTAACCGTCAAAAAATCATGGCTCCTGTGACTACTAACGCGGAGGGCAAGCAGGTTGTTGATTGGGAGGGACTAACACGCCTCGGCGCAGAATTGCTGGCAAACGCAAAAAATCGAGTGAGACTTGTTCGGAAGTTGACCTCGATCGACGATACCGTAGTGCCAGAGTTGGTGTATGCGCCAGTACTCATTACGGATGTGTTTGAGACTATGCGCGCAGCTGGAAAGTGGTTCGATCTCAGTAAAGCGATCCTATCTGGTAATCCATCGGTTCCATATGTGGCGCGTTCGGGTGGCGGAAACGGAATCGGAGCATTTCTGCCGCACCAAAGGTTCGATCCGCCTAATGCTGCGAACGCGATCACAATCGGAGTTTCAACATCTACAGTGTTTTATCAGCCGGCGGCTTTCTATACGAGCAAAGAAATCCAGGTGCTGCGACATCCTCGACTTTCTGCCGACAATGGAGCAATTCTCGTTGCGCTGCTCCGAGAACAGATGAGCAAGTTCCAGTGGGGAAACGGGGCATCTTTGGAGCGACTTAAGGCTACCCGCATTATGGTGCCTGTGAAAACAGACGTTAACGGTGAGCAAGTCGTAGATTGGGAGGGTATGAGTCGTTTTGGACGAGCGCTACGTTTCAAAGCCGAAAACGCTATGAATGTCACACTCGAAGATCCTGTTCGAGCTTGTCCTATCGCCACTGGGCCCTGCCCAGCCGAGGGATCCAGTTCTGAAGAAACTGCAAATCTGACGGATAGTCTCGAGCAGGGCGAGAAGAAACGAGCTACGATTTAGAATGAGATTTGGCTGAAAGGATTTATTCGGCGTTGCCATCCTGGGTGGCGGCAACGCAGCCTTTCAACTAACAGTTAGACCTTGTTGGATTGCACAAACACTATTTCCACGCTGCCTTAACTGACTCAATCAAAGACTTAAGAGCTTCAAGAAGGGGAACCGGAGATGTATCGTTTTTCTCCGCCAAGTTGTATCCACTGTTAGGGTGGGGAGAAAAAGCCGCTTTCAACATAGTTCCTAAAATCACGATAACAGCTACAGTGAGGATGGATACTAAGGCAACCAACGGGACCATTGAGTCACGTATCTCGCCGTAGATTTTAGCTTCTACTTTGATTGGTTCAGCTTCTTTAGCCACAGCGTCTTCGCTATCGGTCTTCGCGTTAATAGCCTTTGCATCCTTATCGGAAGCAGGAGAAGGCTTTTCCAATTTAGAAGAAATGCCAGCTTTTTCAGCCTGCTTTGAAGCAACTTCGTTAACTTTTCCCCGTAGTTCCACAGCTACAAATTTCGCGATATTGTCTGGCTTTAATGCTTGGTGAAATGCCACGCCCAGCGTGAAGACGACCCCAATCAGGCACACCGTAAACGCCCCTAGCACAAATAATGCCGCTATAACAATTGGGCGTCTTTGGGCGCGCCGTGATATCTGGTCAGTAATCCCGTCGTTTAAAAGGTTTCCGTGAAAGGGCGGCAATGGGCGACTATCACCTGGCTCAGCTGTTGCTGAGTTTGGTTGCGAACCGAGCTCTGTCCTTAGCTGGCTTGCTTGAGGTGGATTAACACTTCCATTTAGTGTGTTACTTGGGTCTGGAGAATGGTTTTCCAGGGACTGAGGCGAAGAAGGCGCGTCTGCCGTCGAGGATTGAAAACTCAATATTTTTCCTGAGCTAATTTAAGTAGCGACTGCTTCTGCCGAGTTAAAACATATTTCCGGTTATCGGAGCAATCCTAAGTTAATCAAGCGATAACCCATCGCGTCCTTGGAGACACCAAAAATGTTAGCCAGAGCTTCAATGCTGCTTGCAACGCCATTTTGGAAGTACTGAGTCACCAAAGAAGACGGCATAAGCAGTTCGGCGGCAAATCTATTTGCCTGCCGCTCGCGCTGGTCACCACTCGACTGAAAGTTACCTGTATCTCTTGGTGCATCCTCATGCCCAAGAGCGAAGTGTCCTAGCTCGTGTGCAACCGTAAACCGCTGGCGTACTGGAGGCTCGGAAACGTTATATTCGATAGACGGTCGGCCATTAAGCGTTTTGTAATACCCGCTATACGAGTAATCCATGTCATCCCAGCCTCCACGTCCGTAGACAGAAATACCAGCTATGGTGGCAATCTTGACTGGATCGATTGGTAATTGGCCATCCCAGTATCTGGACAGCAACTCTCGAGCTGCTCCCTCTGCTCCCAAGAAGGCAAACGGGCTGCTGGATAGATGTCCCACGGTTCCCTCCTTCATGATGTGCGGTGAAAATTTCTACTGTACGTTTTTACAGTACTAAGCCTTGATTTTAACAGCGTCACTCCTTTTGGAGCAACCGAGACTTGCGCGCTCCTCAGGCGTACTACATGCGACTTGTGCGTTATCACGAGTGACATGTCAATTATAGGAAAAGCCACAACAAATAGGAACTCGCCTAGTCGGGTTACATGGCGCTTACATGACCGTGGGTAAAACTCAAAAGAGGAAAAGGGTTACATGAATAAATCGCGTAACCCTTTGTTTTATTGCATATTTTTGGTGCCGACTATCCGAATCGAACGGATCACCTGATGATTACAAATCAACTGCTCTACCAAATGAGCTAAGCCGGCGTGATCTTTAGAGCAAGAATTATACGCTATTTGATGCGCGTGAGGGTCGGTCGTCCACCCTTCTTCGGTGGCTCATCGTCACCGCCCGAGGGCGCTGGCGCAGACACTTCCGTATCCGGCACCACTGGCGAATCCACGCCTTTTGATGGCACCGCCGACAGCGACGGCCCCGCAGGTGCAGTCCCCACTCCAGGTGACGAATCATCTGATGAAGCATCAGGCAACGCCCCCACCTCGAACGCCATTCCCTGACCATTCTCATTGGCATAAATCGCCAACACATTGTGCACAGGGATGTAGATCTCGCGCGAGACGCCATTGAAGCGTGCCCGGAAGTGGACCGCGTCGTTGTCCATTTTCAACGCCGACGTAGCGCCGAAGCTGATGTTCAGGATGATCTCGCCCTTGCGGACGTATTCCATCGGCACCGTCGTCGATCCATCGACCTTGACTGCGAGATAAGGCGTGAAGCCACTGTCCGTACACCATTCGTAGATGGCGCGCAGCAGGTAGGGTTTGGTGGAGATGTCTGACATGGTGGTGGTGTCTAGCAATACGGGCAAAACGGGTGTTCGCGCCAGTCTATCGGATTCGCCCGAAGAACGTCCAGTTTCGGCGCGTCAGGTGCGGGTGCAGAAAGGGACGGGAATAATCCCGCCCAATGTCGATCAACGACGCATCACTTTCTCGGACGGGGTCAACGCCTCGATATAAGCAGGGCGCGAGAAGATACGCTCGGCGTACTTCATCAGCGGTGCAGCGGTCTTCGACAGTTCGATGCCGTAGTGGTCCAGGCGCCAGAGCAGCGGGGCAATGGCCACGTCGAGCATCGAGAACTCGTCACCCAGCATGTACTTGTTCTTCAGGAACAGCGGCGCCAGCGTGGTCAGGCGGTCGCGGATTTCGGTCCGGGCCTTGTCGTGGATCTTGTCGTTCGACTTGTTGCGCTCGCTTTCCAGCGTGTGCACGTGGACGAACAGCTCTTTTTCGAAGTTGAACAGCATCAGTCGGGCACGGGCGCGCATCAACGGGTCGGCCGGCATCAGTTGCGGATGCGGGAAGCGCTCGTCGATGTACTCGTTGATGATGTTCGATTCGTACAGGATCAGTTCGCGCTCGACCAGGATTGGCACCTGGCCGTACGGGTTCATCGTCGAAATATCTTCCGGCTTGTTGAACAGGTCAACGTCGCGCACTTCGAAGTCCATGCCCTTTTCGAACAGGACGAGGCGGCAGCGTTGGGAGAACGGGCACGTGGTGCCGGAGTAGAGAACCATCATGGTTTATAGTTCCTTAAGAAACAAAGGGGTGTAGCGCCGAGCACTCACCCCAGAGAAATGATTGCCCGTATTATAGCCAACCGAGCAACGAAAGCGAATTACTTCACTTCTTTCCAGTACGATTCGTTCAATCGCCAGGCCAAAAAGGCGAAAATCGTCAGGAATAACAGCACAAACGCACCCAATCGCTTTCGCGTGGCCTGGGCCGGTTCGGCCATCCAGACCATGTAGGCGACCAGATCCGCCGTGGCGGTGTTGAAATCCTGCTGGCTCATGGTGCCCGGGCTCACTTGCTCAAAGCCGGCGAAGGTGTGGACCGTTTTGCCGGCCTCGTGCGGATCGGGCTGGTCGGTGAACTTCGCCGTGCGGATTCCCTGCTGCAGCCACATGGCGTGCGGCATCGCGACATTCGGCACCACCATATTGTTCCAGCCGGTCGGCCGGGTCTCGTCCTGGTAGAACGTGCGCAGATAGGTGTACAGGTAGTCGGCACCGGTGCCGGCCGGCGAGGCCTTGGCGCGCGCGATCACCGACAAATCGGGCGGCACCGCGCCGAACCAGGCCGCGGCATCTTTCGGACGCATCGCCGTCGTCATCATGTCGCCGACCTTGTCGGCAGAAAACAACAGATTCTGGCGGATCTGGTCGTCCGACAAGCCCAGGTCGCGCAGGCGGTTGTAACGCATCGACGTGGCCGAATGGCAGTTGAGGCAATGGTTCACAAACAATTTGGCGCCGTTCTGCAACGACCCCAGGTCGCCGCGCTCGGGGGCGCGGTCGAGCGGGAAGGTGCCCTCGGCGGCGAAGGCCAAGCCAGGCGCCAGCGCCAGGATGGCGATCAGTTTTTTCACAAGCAATGTCATGGGATGTCCTTGTGCGCGTGTCCGTGGGCAATCAGTGCGGGGTGAAGGTGACACGGGTCGGCACCGGCTTGAAGGCGCCCATCGTGCTCCACCACGGCATCAGCAGGAAGAACCCGAAGTACGCCAGCGTGCACACCTGCGAGATCAGGGTGAAGGCGGCGGTCGGCAGTTGCGTGCCCAGGTAGCCCAGCGTGACGAACACGAGCGCGAAGATCGCATATACCCACTTGTGCCAGTCCGGACGGTAGCGCAGCGAGCGGGCCGGCGAGTGGTCGAGCCACGGCATGCCGGCGATGATCATCACCGACGAGCCGAACAGCACCACGCCCCAGAACTTGGCATCGAGCACTTGCGGCAGCATGCCGATGATCAGCACTAGGCCGATCGCGGCGATGATGGCCTTGGTGATGAAGGCCAGGCGCGACTTGAACCAGATGAACACGACGTAGGCGGCGACCGCGGCCATCAGCACGTACATGAAGTCGGCCGTGGTGGCGCGCAGCACCGAGTAGAACGGCGTGAAGTACCAGGTCGGCGCGATGTGCGACGGGGTCTTCATCGAGTCGGCTGGCAAGAAGTTGTTGTACTCGAGGAAGTAGCCGCCCATTTCGGGTGCGAAGAACACGACCGCCGAGAACAGCAGCAGGAACACGGTCACGCCGAACAGATCCTTGGTGGTGTAGTACGGATGCGACGGGATCGCGTCGAGCGGGTAGCCGTCCGGGCCGATATGGTCGTTGACTTCGATGCCGTCCGGATTGTTCGAGCCGACCTCGTGAAGCGCGGTCAGGTGGGCGACGACCAGGCCGATGATGACCAGGGGCAGGGCGATCACGTGGAAGGCGAAGAAGCGGTTCAGCGTGGCGTCCGACACCACGTAGTCACCGCGGATCCACAGCGACAGGTCGGCGCCGATCACGGGAATCGCGCCGAACAGGTTGACGATCACTTGTGCGCCCCAGTACGACATTTGACCCCACGGCAGCAGGTAGCCGAAGAACGCCTCGGCCATCAGGCACAAGAAGATGCCGAAGCCGAACAGCCAGACCAGCTCGCGTGGCTTGCGGTACGAGCCGTACATCAGGCCGCGCGCCATGTGCAGGTAGACGACGATGAAGAAGGCCGAGGCGCCAGTCGAGTGCATATAGCGCACCAGCCAGCCCCATGGCACTTCGCGCATGATGTACTCGACCGAGCCGAACGCCAGCGCCGCGTCGGGCTTGTAGTGCATTGTGAGGAAAATGCCGGTGACGATCTGCAGCACCAGCACGAGGGCCGAGAGCGAGCCGAACAGATACCAGACGTTGAAATTCTTGGGCGCGCGGTACTGGCCCCACTGATCGTTCCACAGCTTGGTGGCCGGAAAGCGGTCATCGACCCAGGCCAGCGCTTTTTCGGCTGCCGGTGCATCGGCCGGCAGCTTTGTCTCCTTGAACGCGCCCATGGTTATGCCTCGCCTTTCTCGTCTTTGCCGATCACGATCTTGCTGTCGGACAGATACATGTACGGGGGGACATCCATATTCGTCGGCGCCGGCTTGTTTTTAAACACGCGCGCGGACAAATCGAAGGTCGAACCATGGCATGGGCACAAGAAGCCGCCCGGCCAGTTGTCGGGCAGGTTCGGCTGCGGCCCGGCCGCCAGGCGCGAGGAAGGCGAGCAGCCCAGGTGCGAGCAGATGCCCACCGTGACCAGCACTTCCTTGTGTTCGACGCGCGAGCGGTGGGGGTTCTTGCAGTATTCCGGCATGTCGAGCTGGAATATCTTTTCGGAGGCGGGGTCGGCCAGTTCGCCCTGGTCCTTGTCGAGCGTGGCCATCATGGCGGGGGTGCGGCGCAAGATCCAGACCGGCTTGCCGCGCCATTCGACGACTTTCATCTCGCCGGGGGCGACGTCGCCGATATCGACTTCAACCGGCGCGCCGGCCGCTTTGGCGCGCTCGGATGGCTGGAAGGTGCTGACCAGGGCTCCCGCCGTGGCCACGCCGACGACGCCGCCTGCGGCGCATGTCGCGACCAGCAAGCCCCGTCGACCAGGATCGACCTGCTTTTGAGTACTCATACCAACCCCACTCCGTGAATATACGAATTATAAGAATTAATACCGAGCTTCCAGCATGCAAAATTATATGTGAACGGCAACACGTGTAGAAAAAATATTGTCTCGTCTACACGCCTTGCTGGCGTGGTCTTTTGCACCATGGCGGCGCCCGGGTGAAACCGCCCTCAATATGCATCGGGTATCATGCAAACTCTTATTTCAACAACAATGAGGGCGCGATCATGGCGATGATGGAAGAGTTCAAGAAATTTGCAGTACGCGGCAATGTGATGGACCTCGCCGTCGGCGTGATCATCGGCGGCGCGTTCGGCCGCATCGTCGATTCGCTGGTCAAGGATGTCATCATGCCGCCGATCGGCGCCCTGTTCGGTGGCCTGGATTTCGCCAATTATTACATTCCCCTCAATAACCAAGGTTATAGCCTACCTTTGGCCGAGGCGCAAAAGGCGGGTGCGGTGATTGCATACGGAAATTTTGTGACGATCCTGCTGAACTTTATCATTCTGGCATTCATCATCTTCCAGATGGTGCGCATCATGAACCGCCTGCGCGGCCCGATCGAAGCGCCAAAACCGGCCGCCACACCAGAAGATGTGCTGCTGCTGCGCGAGATTCGCGACTCGCTTAAAAAGTGAGCCATGACATCGTCCGCGACTTGAGGCGCCCGCACCCGCTGCGGCGCTACTGGCTGCTGTTTGCGCAAGCGGTGACGATTGCGCTGGCTGCCTGGATGGTCGTGGCCGCTGTCCGTCCGGGCTGGCTCGAGCAGAAGCCCACGCAAGTGCAGGTGGGCGCACCCGGCAAGTCGGTGCCGATGCTGCAGGCGCCGCCCCGGGCCGCAACAGGCAGTTATCGCGATGCGGCTGCCAAGGCGATGCCGTCGGTGGTCAATATCTATACCAGCAAGGCGTCGCGCGAGGCGCATCCGCTGCTGAAAGACCCGCTGTTTCGCCGCTTCTTCGGCGGCCGCGCGCCGCAGGACGAGCAACTGGCCAGCCTTGGCTCGGGCGTCATCGTCAGCAGCGACGGCTATATCGTCACCAACTTTCACGTGATCGATGGCGCCGATGCCATCGAGGTCGGCCTGGCCGACGGGCGCAAGGCCGCAGCCACGCTGGTCGGCACCGATCCCGAAACCGACCTGGCCGTGATCCGCATCAGGGAAGGCAAGTTGCCGGTGATGGTGCTGGGCGACCCGGAGCAGGCGCGCGTGGGCGATGTCGTGCTGGCCATCGGCAATCCGTTCGGTGTCGGGCAAACCGTCACGATGGGCATCATCTCGGCGCTCGGGCGCAACAACCTGCACATCAACCACGTCGAGAATTTCATCCAGACCGATGCCGCGATCAACTTCGGCAACTCGGGCGGCGCGCTGGTCGATACCAATGGCCACCTGCTTGGCATCAATTCGGCGATTTATTCGCAGACCGGCGGCTCGGTCGGCATTGGCTTTGCCATTCCCGTGTCCACCGCCAAGAGCGTGCTGGACGCCATCGTCAAGAACGGCCACGTGGTGCGCGGCTGGATCGGCATCGAGTCGCAGGACATCACGCCCGAGATGGCCGACAGCTTTGGCCTGCCAAAAAGCAGCGGCGCCATCATCGCCGGCGTCGTGCGTGGCGGGCCGGCCGCGCGCGCCGGCATTCAGCCGGGCGACATCCTGGTGGCAGTTGCTGGTAAAAAAGTGCTTGATACGAACGAGATGCTCAAGCTGATCGCCCAGCTCGAACCGGGCGCGTCCGTCCCGATGACGATCCTGCGCCAGCAGCGCGAAACGACGATCGACGTCAAGGTTGGTCGCCGTCCACGCCAGGCACCCTGAACTTTTTGATTTCTATTTTCGGACCCACATGCACCTGCGCGACCTGACGCAATACCTGAACGAACTCACCGAGAGCAACAACCGCCCGTGGTTCATCATGAACAAGCCGCGCTACGACATCCTGCGCGAAGAATTCCACGACGTCGTCACTGAACTGATCCGCGCCATCACGGCCTTCGACAAGCAGGTGGCGGCCTGCAACCCGAAGAAGGCGATGTTTCGCATCAACCGCGATATCCGCTTTTCAAAAAACAAGACGCCGTACAAGACGCGCTTCTCGGCCGGCATCACGCCGAACGACAAGCGCCGCCCCAGTGCCGGCGGCGGCTCGACCTATTATTTCCAGATCGACGCCAGCGGCAAGCTCGGTTTTGGCGTCGGCGAATACCTGCCGCCACCGCCGCGCCTGAAAGCGATCCGCGAGCACGTGGTCAACGATGCGACGGGTTTTGCCAAAATGTTGAAGAATAAGCATCTCCGCGCCACCTATGGTGACCTCCTGGAAGAGGACAAGTTGCAGCGTCCACCAAAGGGTTTCGATGCGGATCATCCGCATGTCGAGTACCTGAAGCTGAAAAGCTTTTTCGTGTGGACCGAAGTCGATCTGGCGCTGAACGCACCAGAGAAACTGGTGCCGCAACTGGCGCAGGGATTCAAGGATGCGTTTGCGCTGGTCACCTGGCTGCGCAGCGTCCCGGAACAACACGACGAACACGACGAATAGAGGAGGGCGACATGGCCTTGCATCACGCTACATCCGGCGAGAAAATCGCATTGCAACGCGGCGACGACGACATCGCCCATTTCACCTCGGTGGCCCTGGTCAAGACCGAGCATATGGAACTGATCCGGCTGGTGCTGCCGGTGGAACGGCCCATTCCCGAACACCGGGTCGATGGCGAAGTGACGGTGCTGTGCCTGGAAGGCGAGATCGCCGTCGATGCGCATGGCGCAACGACGTCGCTGCTGCCGAACGAGATGGTGTATCTGGCCGGTGGCGTGCCGCACACGGTGCGCGCCGTGAAGGATGCGGTGGCGTTGATGACGATTTTGATGGGGCCGGAACGGTCGGGTGGGCCAACCGGCTGAGGTTTTACGGTTGCGGCGTGCACATTGACTTGGGTTCCCGCGAAGGCGGGAACCCAAGTCCGCCGCCCAGCCCCTACGCCACTTCAATCCGCGGATCCCGCGCCAGCAACCCCGCCGCCGTGTGCGCGGCATCCACCCCATCGAACAGCACGCCCGCCACCGCCTCGGTAATCGGCATATCCACGCCCATCTTGCGCGCCAGTTCACGCACCGCCTTCGCACACGGCACGCCTTCGGCCACGTGGCCCAGTTCGGCCACGATGGTCGCCAGTGCCTTGCCTTCGGCCAGCGCCAGCCCCACGCGCCGGTTGCGCGACAGGTCACCCGTGCAGGTCAGGATCAGATCGCCCATGCCACTGAGGCCCATGAACGTGCCCGGCTGCGCGCCCAGCGCCAGCCCCAGGCGCGTGATTTCGGCCAGCCCGCGCGTGATCAGGGCGGCGCGGGCATTCAGGCCCAGCCCCAGACCATCGGACGTGCCGGTGGCAATCGCCATCACGTTCTTGACCGCGCCACCGACTTCCACGCCGACGACGTCGTCGCACGAATACACGCGCAGATTGTCGCCATGCGCCAGCGCGACCACGCGTTCGCGCAGCGCGCGCGAGCTCGACGCCACGGTCAGCGCGCATGGCAGCCCGCGCGCCACTTCTTGCGCGAACGACGGGCCGGACAGCGCCGCGCCGGGCACGGCGTCGCCCAGCACTTGCGCCACCACCTGGTGCGGCAGCAGGGCGGTGCCGGCTTCAAAACCCTTGCACAGCCAGACCACGTTCGGAATCGGCCGGCCGCGCAATTGTTCGAGCAGCGGGCGCAGGCCGGCCACCGGGCAAGCCAGGATCAGCAGCGGCGTGTCGTCCGGTGCGGTCGTGGCGACATGGGCCAGTGCGGCGTCGAAGTCGGCGCTCACGCGCAACGCTGCCGGCAGCGGATGGCCCGGCAGATACGCCAGGTTGTCGCGCGCGGCGTCGATATCGCGCATCTGCTGGGGATTGCGGCCCCATAGCAGCACGTCGTGGCGCGCCGCCAGGGCAATGGCAACGGCGGTGCCCCAGGCGCCGGCGCCGAGGACAGTGATTTTGTTGAGGTTTTGCTGTTGCATGGAACTCCTGCAGTGGATTACAGACCCCAGATGTCGGAGACCTTGATATAGCCATCGATGCCGTCGCGGTGGCGCACGTGCGCCCAGACGACGGCAGTCGGATCGCTCAGTGCCAGCACGACGCCCTTGTCGGCCGTCATCAGGACAGCGGAGTACTCATCGGGACCGGCATGCATGCGCGCGCCGGGTGTTTTCACCAGCACATTGCGCTGCGCCTGGAGGCCCTTGGCCTGGGTCCAGGCCACGTCGCCGTTCATGTCGCGCACCTTGACCCAGTCGCCATAGGTCAGCATGACTTGCAACGGCATGCCGGGCGGCGCGACATAGAGTTTGTTTCCCTTGGCCGATGGCGTCGCGTAGAGAATCGCGGGGACCTTGCCAACTGTCTTGAAATCAAACGCCAATGCGCTCGGGGCGACCAGCAATGCGGCGCATGAGGCAATGAGCGGGAGGCCGGCAAGACGGCGGGACGGGAACATGGCGGGCCTGGATGGTGGGTGAAACCGGGACGCCGGACATCTGGCACGAACGCGGCGCGGTGCCGCGTTCGTCGGGTACGACTGTTGCTGCTTAGTTCGACGGCGCTGCTGCGGCTTCGGCCATGGCCTGGGCGCGCTGCTGGTAGAAGGCTTCGAAGTTGATCTCGGCCAGGTGCACTGGCGGGAAGCCGGCACGGCTGATCACGTCGGCGATGTTCGCGCGCAGGTATGGATAGATGATGTTCGGGCAGCCGATGCCCAGCAGTGGATCCATCTGGTCAGCCGGGATGTTACGGGCTTCGAAGATACCAGCCTGCTTGCCTTCGACCAGGAACGCAACCTTGTCCTTGACCTTGGCGGTGACGGTGATCGTCACGGTCGACTCGTAGATGCCTTCGGCGATGCTTTCAGCACCCACGTCGAGCGACACTTCGATCGCTGGCGCTTCTTGCTCCAGGAAGATCGATGGCGAGTTCGGTTGCTCCAGCGACATGTCTTTCAGGTAGACGCGTTGGATTTGGAATACTGGTTGCAGAGTTTCGTCGGACATGGAACGCTTTCTAATAATAGTGGGAAGTGGCGGGCCACTCCGGTTGCCTGGTCGAGCGCGACGTCGTGAACGTGCCGTCGGATCGATCACGACGGCAATTGTAGCAAAATCAACTTGCCAGCAATAGCAGTCTTGCCGCCGACGGCCACGCCAAACGATGCGCCTACAGCTTACTCGCCCTTGAGCAGCGGGTCCAGGCGTCCTGCCTGGTCCAGCGCATACAATTCGTCGAAACCGCCGACGTGGGTGTCGCCAATATAGATCTGCGGAACCGTGCGGCGGCCGGTGCGCTGCATCATGACCTGGCGCTGCTCGGGATCCAGGTCGACCCGGATGCCTTCGATGTCGGTGACGCCCTTGGCTTCGAGCAGGCGCTCGGCGCGCACGCAGTAAGGGCAGGATGCGGTGTGGTACAAAACGACGTGAGCTGCCATGATGAATCCTTTCGTGTGCCCGATCGAGTCGATGGGGCGGTTTATTTGGTGAGCGGCAGGCCTGCAGCCTTCCAGGCCGCCAGGCCGCCTTCCAGGCTGTGAACGTCCTCGAAACCGGCGGCCTGCAACTGGCGCGCCGCCTTGTCGCTGCGGGCGCCGGTCTGGCAGACCATGACGACAGTGCGAGTTTTCGACTTGTCCAGTTCGCCGATGCGTGCACTCAAGTCTGCCAGCGGGATGTGTTTCGCGTCGCGCAGGTGACCGGCAGCAAATTCTTCGCTGCTGCGCACGTCGACGATCGTGGTCTTGCCGCGGTTGATCATCTGCGTCACTTGCAGCGGCGTCGCACGCTTTCCGCGCGGCGCCAGGGCTGGCCATAGCAGCGCGCCGCCGGCAAGAATGGCGATCGCCACGAGGAAAATATTATCGATAATGAATTTCACAAGGGTTCCGATTGGTTGAACTGAATCGGGGCATTATAAAATAGATGCTGGACCGGATATCAACCAGAAATTTTGCGAAAAGAGCTTACATGTACAAAATCGTATTCATGCGCCATGGCGAATCGACCTGGAACCTCGAAAACCGCTTCACCGGCTGGGTCGACGTCGACCTGACCGCCAAGGGCGTGGCCGAAGCGAAAGCCGCCGGTCGCGCGCTCAAGGATGCCGGTTTCACGTTCGACCTGGCCTACACCTCGGTGCTCAAGCGCGCGATCCGCACGCTGTGGCTGGCAATGGACGAAATGGACACGATGTACTTGCCGGTCAAGAATGACTGGCGCCTGAACGAGCGTCACTACGGCGCGCTGCAGGGCCTGGATAAAGGCGAGACCGCCGCCAAGTTCGGCGACGAGCAAGTGCTGGTGTGGCGCCGCAGCTATGACACGCCGCCGCCGGCCCTTGAAAAAGACGATCCGCGCACCTCGTTCAGCGACCCGCGCTACGCCAGCCTCGACCAGTCGCAGATTCCGCTGACCGAATGCCTGAAAGACACCGTGGCGCGCGTGATGCCGGCCTGGAACGACGACATCGCACCAGCGATCCGCGCCGGCAAGAACATCCTGATCTCGGCCCACGGCAACAGCCTGCGCGCCATCATCAAGATGCTCGACAACATCAGCGACGCCGACATCGTGGGTCTGAACATCCCGAACGGCCAGCCGCTCGTGTACGAACTCGACGCCGACCTCAAGCCAATCAAGCACTACTACCTGGGCGACCAGGCAGCGATTGCCGCCGCCATGGCAGCGGTCGCGAATCAAGGGAAGGCGAAGTAATCTTTTGCGCTTGCCAACCATGAAGGGCGCCGGCAGTGCGCTACTGAGCGCCTTGCTGGCGGTCGCGCTGTCCGGCGCATTCGCGTCGGACGCCTGGGCCCAGCGCCAGACCGAGCGCAGCCGTCAGAAAGTGGCGGCCGAGAAGCAGCGCGCCGGCATCCAGCAACAGCTGGCGGCGATCAAGCGCGACATCAACCAGACTGAAAGCGCCAAGGAAGACGCGGCCGACACGCTGGCCGAGTCCGAGGCCGCCATTTCCGACGCCAACCGCGCGCTGCGCGACTTGTCCGAAGAACAGGATTCCACGGCCACCCGCCTGCAAGAGCTGGCCAACCAGCAAGCGCAATTGGCGCAGACCATCCGCGCCCAGCAACAGCAGCTGGCCAGGCTGCTGCGCGAGCACTATGTGGCTGGCAACGAAGACCGCATCAAGCTGCTGCTGTCGGGCGACAATCCGAACCGCATCAGCCGCGACCTGCAATTGATGGCGTATGTCTCTCAGGCCCAGGCGCGCCTGCTGGACGCGGTGCGCAGCAATCTGGCGCAGGTCGAGGCCAACCGCGACAAGGTGGAAAACGCCCAGCAAGAGCTGGAAGAAATCGCCCAGGAGCAGCTCGACCAGAAGAACACGCTCGAGAAAGAAAAGGCGCGCCGTGCCGCGCTGCTCGGCACGCTGTCGAGCAAGCTGGCCGACCAGCGCAAGCAGGCCGACCGCCTGAAAGGCGACGAAGAACGCATGTCGGGCCTGGTCGATCGCCTGGCGCGCCTGATCCGCGAACAGGCCGAAGCCGAGCGCAAACGCCAGGTGGCGGCCGCTGCCGCCGCTGCCGCGAGGGCAAAAGCCAAGGCCGAGGCCGAAGAAAAAGCCCGCGTGCTGGCAGTGGCGCGCGCCAAGGCCGCGGCCGAGCGGCGGGCCGAACGCGAACGCGAACGTGAACGCATCGCGCGCCAGAATGCGGCTGCCAAGCCAGGCGTCAAACCCGAGCCGATGCCCGAGCCGATCAAGGAGGCGCCGCTCGTGGTCGAGCAGCCGCGCCCAGTGGAAACGCGGCCTGAACCGACGCCGGCGCCGGCGCCGGAAGTGCTGCTCGGTCCGGCAGCACCGGCCGGCTCGTTCACCAGCCTCAAGGGCCGCATGGGCAGCCCGATCAATGGCAGCGTGGTGGCGCGCTTCGGCACCCGCCGAGGCGATGGGCCGAACTGGAAAGGCACCTTCTTCAAGGCGCCGGAAGGCACCGAAGTGCGCGCCGTGGCCCCGGGCCGTGTCGTGCATGCCGACTGGATGCGTGGCTTCGGCAACCTGATCATCATCGACCACGGCGGCGAGTACCTGTCGATCTACGGCTACAACCAGGCGCTGCTCAAACGCCCCGGCGACAGCGTGCGCGCGGGCGAGGCGATCGCCAGCGCGGGCAACACCGGTGGTAACGAAGAATCGGGGCTATACTTTGAACTCAGGCGTAATGGCAAGGCGTTCGACCCGGCAGGCTGGGTCCGGTTCTAGGTTCACCACAGGGCATACATGGGCATGAAAGCAAAAGGGGTCGGGCTGGTCGGCGTGGGCATGCTGCTGGGTGCCGCGGCATCGTTCCAGCTCTCCGCGCATGCACAAAAAGCCGGCAGCGCCACGTCGTTGCCACTGGACGAGCTGCGCCAATTGGCCGATGTGTATGGCCTGATCAAGACCGATTACGTCGAGCCGGTCGAAGACAAGAAATTGCTCACCGAAGCCATCGGCGGCATGGTCGCCTCGCTCGACCCGCATTCCGTCTATCTCGACCAGAAAGCGTTTCGCGACATGCGCGAAGCGGTGCAGGGCAAGTTCGTCGGCGTGGGCGTCGAAATCTCGAACGAAGACGGCTATATCAAGGTTGTCTCGCCCATTGAAGACACGCCCGCGTTCAAGGCCGGCATCAAGTCGGGCGACCTGATCACCCGGATCGACAATGTCCCCGTGCGCAATATGTCGTCCGACGACGCCATCAAGCGCATGCGCGGCAAGGTCGGCAGCAAGGTCACGCTTACCATTGCCCGGCCCGGCGACGACAAGCCGTGGGTCGTGCCGCTGGACCGCCGCGAAATCAAGGTCGTCAGCGTCAAGGCCAAGGTGATCGAGCCCGGCTACGCCTGGCTGCGCATCAGCCAGTTCCAGGAAAACACCCTCGACGAGCTGGCCAAGAAAACCAGGGAACTGTATGCCGAGCAACCGGACATCAAGGGCCTGGTGCTCGATCTGCGCAACGATCCGGGCGGCTTGCTGCCAGGCGCCATCGGCGTCACGGCGGCGTTCCTGCCCCAGGCCGATCAAGTGATTGTCAGCACCAAAGGGCAATTGCCCGATTCGAACCAGTCGTTCTACGGACGGCGCGAATTCTATGCTCAGCAGGGCGATCCGCTGGCCGGTCTGCCAGCCGGTCTCAAGACGGTGCCGATGGTGGTGCTGGTCAATGGCGGCTCGGCATCGGCCTCTGAAATCGTGGCCGGTGCGCTGCAGGATTACCAGCGCGCGATCGTGATGGGCAGCCGCACGTTCGGCAAGGGTTCGGTGCAGACGCTGCGCCAGTTGTCGACCGATACCGCGATCAAGCTGACCACGGCGCGCTATTACACGCCGAAAGGGCGGCCGATCCAGGCCACGGGCGTGCAGCCCGACCTGCGCGTGGACGAAACGGCCGAGGGCGACCTGCTCAACGCCTTGCGCGTGCGCGAATCGGATCTGCAGCGGCATCTGGTGGCCGAAGGCGAAAAGCCGGACACCGCTGCCAAGGATCAGGCGGCAAGCCTGGCACAGCAACAGCGCGCGCTGGCGCTGCTGAAAGACCGCAAGCCGCTCGAGTTCGGCGGCAAGGACGATTTTCAGCTGGCCCAGGCGATCAATCACTTCAAGGGCATCAAAGTGGTGCTGGCGAAAGGCGAGCCGACGGAAGACAAGCCTGCGCCGGCGTCATTGCCGGGGGCGGAGCACAAGCCGCCAGAGTTGCATGCGCCGGCGAAGAAATGATGGCGGGGTGATGTGGGGTGTATTTGGATTCCCGCCTGCGCGGGAACGACGTTGGTTGATGGTGGTCAGTGAGCAAGGAGGGGGCAACTCCGGCCACGTCACTCGGCACGTCGTTCCCGCGAAGGCGGGAACCCCAGTCCGTAGCACACCCCGCGCCTGAACCCCATGAACGACACCCAACTGCTGCGCTACTCGCGCCACATCCTGCTCGACGATATCGGCATCGAAGGCCAGCAACGCCTGCTCGACGCCCACGTCGTCATCATTGGCGCCGGCGGCCTCGGTTCGCCCGCCGCGCTGTACCTGGCGTCCAGCGGCATCGGCCACATCACGCTGGTCGACGACGACGTGGTCGACCTGACCAACCTGCAGCGCCAGGTCATGCACACGACGGAGCGCATTGGCCAGCCCAAGGTCGACTCGGGCCGCGCGGCCCTGCTGGCAATCAACCCTGACATCACCGTCTCCACCTTGCGCGAACGCGCCGGTCCCGAACGCTTGCTGGAACTCGCGCGCGCCGCCACGGTCGTACTCGATTGTAGCGACAACTTCGCCACCCGCCACGCCGTTAACCGCGCCTGCGTGGCGGCCGGCACGCCGCTGGTCTCGGGCGCCGTGATTCGTTTTGACGGCCAGCTGGCCGTGTTCGACGCGCGCCGCCCGGCAGCGCCGTGCTACGCCTGCCTGTTCCCGGAGGAGAGTGGCTTCGAAGACGTGGCCTGCAGCACCATGGGCGTGTTCGCGCCGCTGGTCGGTGTCGTCGGTGCGGTCCAGGCCGCCGAAGCGATGAAACTCATCATGGCCATCGGCCAGCCGCTCGTCGGCCGTCTCTTGATGCTGGACGGTAAGCACATGGAATGGACCGCCATCGGCGTGGCGCGCAATCCGGCTTGCCCGGTGTGCGCCGCGCGCCATGGTGGGAGCGGCAACACTGTTGATTAGGTGCGTCTTAACGCCCGTCGTCAAACGTGGCGCGCGGGTGAACGTGACATACAATTGCGTACTTTTCACCGGTACGCTTGTCATATTTCGGGCTTATACTGTTCCGGTTCCATCGATTCCCTTGTCCTCACACAAAGCTTATGAATTTTCAACGTACTCAGCGCAATGCGCGCAGCACAGGTCGTGCACGCGGTTTTACCCTGGTCGAGATCATGGTGGTCGTGGTCATCATCGGCATCCTTGGCGCGCTGGTCGTGCCCAAGCTGCTGGGCCGTACCGGTGAATCGCGCGTCACGGCCGCCAAGGTCGACATCGCCACCATGATGCAGGCGCTCAAGCTCTACAAGCTCGACAACCAGCGCTACCCGACCACCGAGCAGGGCCTGATCGCCCTGACCACCAAGCCGACCTCGGGCCCATCGGCCAATGGCTGGAAAGAAGGCGGCTACATCGAGAAGCTGCCGAAAGACCCATGGGGTAACGCCTACCAATACCTGTCGCCGGGCGTGAAAGGCGAGATCGACGTGTTCTCGTACGGCGCCGACGGGCAGCCCGGTGGCGCCGGTGAAGACACCGACGTCGGTTCCTGGGAATAAGTCATCGCCATGCCGGCCCGGCGCGTACCGCGCACACGCGGCTTCACCCTGGTGGAGCTGCTGGTCGTGATGGTCATCATCGGCCTCACGCTGGGCATGGCCACGCTCAACGCCATCCCGAGTCCGCGCCAGGATCTCGAGAAAGAAGCGCAGCGCCTGGCGCTGCTGCTGCAACTGGCGCGCGATGAAGCGATCGTGCGCAATCGCCTGGTCGCGTTCGAGGCCAATGGCGAGCACTACCGTTTCATGGTGCGCGGCGACGCCGGCTGGGAGCCCGTCACGCGCGACGACCTGCTGCGCGAGCGCGGATTCAAGAACGCACCGCTGCAACTGATCCTGCAGCCGACCGGCACCGGCAACCCGGACATGCTGCGCATCACGTTCGGCCGCGAGCCGGTCGACCGGCCGTTCGTGCTGACGCTGGCAAAAGGCGGCAACACGGTCGCGATCCGCGCCGACGGCGTCGGCCACTTCACTGTCGAATGACCTATTTCGCCACCATGCGCCGCCCGTTTCGTCCTGCCGCCGGTTTTACCCTGCTCGAAGTGCTGGTGGCGCTCGTCATCGTCGGCACCGCGCTGGCCGCCGGCCTGCGCGCAGTCGGCAGCCTGACATCGAACAGCCAGGGTCTGCGCGCCTCGATGATGGCGACCTGGTCGGCCGAGAACCGGCTGGTGCAGATTCGCCTCGGCCGCGAGTTCCCCGAAGTGGGCAAGCGCAGCTTTCCGTGTCCGCAAGGCGGCCTGAACCTGATGTGCGAAGAAGAAGTGCTGACCAGCCCGAATCCGCTGTTGCGCAGGATCGAAGTGTCGGTGTTCGACGTCGATAATCCCGGTCGCCGCATTGTCAAACTGATTCAACTGGTTTTGAGGCCATCCCCGGTATGACATGGATCCCAAGCGGCAGGCCGCGCGCTGCGGGCTTTACCCTGGTCGAGCTGCTGGTGGCGATCGCCATCCTCGCCATGGTGGCCGTGCTCGGCTGGCGCGGGCTGGACGGCATCGTCCGCGCCCGCGTGGCGCTCACTGCCGACATGGAAACCACGCGCGGCATGCAGTTGGCCTTTGCCCAGATGGAAAACGATTGCGAGCATGCGGCTGGCACCGACATCATGGCCGGCCGTCCCTCGCTGCTGTGGGATACCGACCGCCTGACCCTCGTGCGCAAGGTGTTTGTCGAAAATGAACCGTCGCGTCTGCAAGTGGTGAGCTACCGCGTGGTGGCCGGGCAACTGGTACGGCGCGAGTCGCCCGGCACGCGCGACCTGATCCAGATCGAGCAGCTGTGGCAAGCCATCGCGTCCGATGCGGCGGCCGACAATTCGCCGTCCGTCGTGCTGCAGGTCGGCGTGGTCGGCATGCAGGTGCAGGGCTGGCAAAACAATGTCTGGCGCAATGAACCCACCGCCGTGGGCGGCGCGCCGGCGGATCCTACAACTACCGAGCCGCCCGCCAAGAGCGCGCTGGAACCGACCGGCGTGCAGGTGGCCCTGAGCGTGCAGGGCTTGGCCCAGCCGATGGTCAAGGCCTTCCTGCTGGGGGGCACCTGATGCACGGGCCACAATCGCTACTCGCGCGCCAGCGCGGCGTCGCCGTGGTCACCGCCATGCTCTTGACCACGCTGGCCATCTCGATTGTCGCCAGCCTGTTCTGGCAGCAGCAGGTGCAGGTGCGCTCGATGGAAAACCAGCGCCTGCAATCGCAGACCAAGTGGATCCAGCGCGGCGCGCTCGACTGGGCCAGCGTGATTTTGCGCGTCAATAATAATAGCAACTACACATCGCTCGACCAGGTCTGGGCCACGCCGCTGGCCGACACCCGGCTCGACCAGTACATCGAACGTGAGCGGGTACAGGGCGAAAACTTCAATGCGTCGCTGTCGGGGCAGGTTTTGGACGCCACGGCGCGTTACAATCTGAACAATCTGGCGAAGGGCGGCAAGGTTGAACTGACCCAGGTGGAAGTGATGCGCAGTTTGCTGACCAATCTGCGGCTCGAGGCGCGGCTGGCGCGCCCGATCGCCGATTTCGTCGCTGCCGGCCAGCAGTTGGCCGCCGTGCCGGAACGGGACGACACGGGCACGACAGCGGTGGCCCAGCCACGGCGCAGCGGTGCGCCCATGCGGCTGGAGCGGGTTGACGATCTGCTGATGGTGCCGGGTCTCAAGCCCGAAGCGGTCGAGCGCCTGCGCCCGTTCGTGATCGTACTGCCGTCATCGGATACGAATGTGAACGTGAATACCGCGTCGCCCGAAGTATTGGCCGCCGTGTTGCCGGGCAGCTCGCTGTCCGAAGCGAATACGCTCATCGCGCAGCGCCAGCGGGCGCCGTGGCTCGACGTGGCGAACTTCAAATTGACATGGAAGGGCGGGCAAGCGGATATCGAACCAAAAATTGCCACCAAGAGCACGTATTTCCTGGTGCAGAGCCGGATCCGGCTCGACCGCGCCGCACTGGACGCCGAATCGCTCGTGCTGGTCGGTGGCAACCTGGTCAATCCCAATAGCGTGACCGTCGTCTGGACCCGCCAGAACTGAGAAGAAAGCGAGACAGTTTGAGTACTCTTTATATCCGGCATCCGGCACGCAGCCAGGGCGAAGGCGCCCTGTGCCGTTTCGCGCTGGTCGGCGACAACGGCGCCATCGGCCAGCAGGGCGAGGGCGTGCTGCGCAATCTGGGCGACGTCGTGGCCGCCAGCCGCCGCGTGGTGCTGGTGCTGGCCGCCAGCGACGTCACGTTGCTGTCGGTGCAGGCCCCGCCGCTGGCCGGCGCGCGCCTGCGCGCGGCGCTGCCGTCCCTCGTCGAAGAACATATCCTGGGCGACCCGCTCGATTGCGTGCTGGTGGCCGGCCCGGTGCAGCCCGATGGCCGCCGGCCGGTGGCCGTGGTGCAGCAAGCCTGGCTCGCGCCGCTCGTGCGCGCGCTGCTCGCGCTCGGTGCCCGCCAGATCGCCGCCGTCCCCGAGCAACTGTGCCTGCCGCTGCATCCGGGCAGCGTCAGCGCCGCCGTCGGCAACGGCGAACTGATCCTGCGCCAGAGCCAGTACGACGGCATGGGCCTGGCGCTCGACGGCAGCCCGGTGATGGCCCTGCAAACGGCGCGGGCGCTGTCGGGCGATGCGCCGCTGGTGCTGTATGTCGAGCGTGACCAGCTCGGCGAATACAACGCGCTGGTGGCCGAAGCCGGCCCCGGCATCACCCTCGAAAGCGA
Organism: Massilia aurea; assembly: GCF_040790145.1. Lineage (GTDB taxonomy): Bacteria > Pseudomonadota > Gammaproteobacteria > Burkholderiales > Burkholderiaceae_D > Telluria > Telluria aurea_C. The sequence continues at coordinate 60,851 of NZ_JBFMMP010000007.1, read as the reverse complement.
TGACTGGGCGCACTGGATCGCCGGCGCCAAGGGCAGCACCGGCCCCGTGCTCGACCTGGTGCCGGGCCTGGGCACGGCCGGTGTTGCGCAGCGCGACTGGCGGCGCTGGCGCTGGCCGATCCGTCTGGCAGTGGCGGCGCTGGCCATCAACCTGATCGGCCTGAATGTCGAGTGGCTGGGTCTGAAGCGCGAAGCCGATGCCGTGCGCCTGCAGATGAGCCAAACGTTCCGTTCGGTGTATCCGAACCAGCCGGCCATCGATCCTGTCGCGCAAATGCGCCAGAACATTGATCGCGCCAAGGCCGGCAGCGGCCAGGTGGCGGGCAACGAATTCAACTGGATGGCCGCCGCGCTCGGCGAAGCGACACGCAGTCTGGGCGTTGCGCCTGCGATTGCATCAATCGAATACCGCGAACGCGCGCTCACCGTGCGCGTCAAACCAGAGTCAACCAATCCTGGCATGGCCGACCAGCTCCGGTCGTCCCTGTCATCACGTAATCTCAGCCTGGAGTCGCCCGACGCGACCACCTGGCTGATCCGCAGCACAGGAGCCAAGCCATGAGCGTCGTCGGCAAACTGAGCGGCTTGCGCGAGCGCGTGGGCGGCTACTGGATCGCGCGCACCGCGCAAGAACGCAAGTTCCTGCTCGTCGGTGGCGGCGTGGTGGCGCTGGCGCTGTTGTACCTGGTGCTGCTCGAACCGGCATTAACTGGCCGCGAACAATTGCGCCGCTCGCTGCCCGAACTGCGCCAGCAAGCCGCGCAGCTCGACGCGCTGGCGGCCGAGGCGCGCGCTGTCGCGGCCCAGCCGGCGCCGGCCGTCGTGCCAGTCACGCGCGAAGCGCTGGCTGCCAGCATGGCCGCCAGCGGGCTCAATCCCGCATCGCTGTCGGTCAGCGGCGAATACACCAAGGTACAACTCAATGGCGTGTCGTTCGCAAACCTGATGGGCTGGCTCGACGCGCAGCGCCGCGACAGCCGCCTGCTGGTGCAAGACGCGCAATTTACCGCCAAGGATGCCCTCGGCCAGGTCGATGCCACGCTCACGCTGCGTCAAAGCAGCGAGCCGGCCGCATGAGGCGGGTGCTGACGTGGGGCCTGCTGGTCGTTCTGGCGGTGGTGGCAACGGTTGTGGCGTTCTTGCCGGCGGCCTGGCTGGGCCCCATGGTCGAACGCCAGACCGGCGGTCGATTGACGCTGGGAGATGCGCAGGGTACGCTTTGGCGCGGCTCGGCCTTTATCGGCGGGGCGCCGGGCGAGGGTGGTGCGGTCACGCCATTGCTGCCAGGCCGTTTCAACTGGACCTTGTCGCCGCTGGTGGTGCTGGGCCAGGTAAGCATGACGCTCGAGAATACGCAGGCGCTGGCCAATCCGGTACGCGTGCAGGGCAGCTGGTCGCAGTGGCAAGTCAATGCCGGCGAACTGTTGTTGCCGGCCGAAGGCTTGTCGGGCCTGGGCGCGCCGCTCAACACACTGGCGCCGAGCGGGCGCATCCGGCTTTCATGGAACACGCTTGACCTGCTGCGCCAGCAAAACATCGTGACGCTGCAGGGTCGCACCACGCTGTCGATGAGCGATATGGGTTCGCGCATGTCGCCCGTCAAGCCGCTTGGCAGCTACGAAATGATCATGGACTGGCGCGGACCGCAGGCCGACCTGACGCTGCGTACCGTGCGCGGCGCCCTGCTGCTGTCGGGCACGGGTGCATTGCAGAACGGCCGCCTGCGCTTTTCAGGCCAGGCAGCGGCCGCCGATGGCTATGAAGACACTCTGGGAACCATGTTGAATCTGCTGGGACAGCGCCGGATGGTGAACGGCAAAAACGTAATCGCACTCGAGTTCAGATAATGAAGAAAACAGACCACACCACCTTCGCGCACCTCGAACTTCCGGCCCTGCGCCGCCTTGCCGCCGGCGCCATGCTGTGCTGCGCCGCTACCATCGTCGCCTTGCCGTTGCCGGCGCTTGCGCAAGAGACCGCGAACGCCGCAGCGCTCAGCTTCGTCAATGCCGACATCGAATCGGTGATCAAGGCGATCGGCCACTACACCGGCATGACCTTCATCATCGACCCACGCGTCAAGGGCACGCTCACGCTGGTGTCCGAAAAGTCGCTGAGCAAGAGCGAAGCGTTCGGCCTGCTCACCTCGACCCTGCGCCTGCAGGGCTTCGCGGTGGTCACCAGCGGTGACGGCTATGCCAAGGTCGTGCCCGAAGCCGAGGCCAAGCTGCAATCGTCGCCGACCCAAGTGGGCGGGGTGCGCTCCAGCAAGGCCACCGGCGACCAGATCGCGACCCAGGTGTTCTACCTGTCGTACGAGTCGGCCGCCAACCTTACCGCCGTGCTGCGTCCGCTGATCTCGCCGAACAACTCGATCATGGCCAACCCGGGCAACAACACGCTGGTCGTCACCGACTACGCCGATAACCTGCGCCGCCTGGCGCGCATCATCGCCGCGCTCGACGCGCCGGTGGCGGCCGAGCTCGACGTGATCCCGATCCGCAACGCCATCGCCAGCGATATCGCGCAACTCGTCACGCGCCTGATGGAGCCGGCCGCGGGCGGTGACTCGGGCCGCGTCACGGTGCTGGCCGATCCGCGCACCAATGCCGTCATTGTGCGTGCGCCGTCGCAGGCCCGCGCCAACCTGGCCAAGAGCCTGATTGCGCGCCTCGACCAAGAGAGCTCGAGCCGCGGCAATATCCACGTCGTGTACCTGAAAAACGCCGACGCCAGCCGCGTGGCGCAAACGCTGCGCGCCGTCGTCTCGCAAGACGCGTCGGCCGTGCCGGTACAGCAGCAGGGCACATCGGGCAGCTCGATCACGTCGGCCACCGGCAGCGGCCAGAGCGGCGCCGGCGGCCTGGGTGGCCAGCAGGGCCAGCAGAGCAGCACCGGCATGGGCGGCACCGGCAATACCTTCGGCCAGCAAAGCCAGCTGACCGCCAACGCGGGCGGCGCCGGCGGCGGCCAGGGTTCCGGCTTCATCCAGGCCGACGCCTCGACCAACAGCCTGATCATCACCGCGCCCGATGCCGTGTATCGCAACCTGCGCTCGGTCATCGACCAGCTCGACGTGCGCCGCGCCCAAGTGTATATCGAGGCGCTGGTGGTCGAAGTCACGTCCAACAAGGCGTCCGAATTCGGCGTGCAATGGGTCGGCGCCACCGGCGACTCCGACAGCAAATACCGCTTTGGCGGCGTGCAGAACTACAGCGGCGGCGGCTCGAACAGCAGCATTGTCAACCTGGCGCTGGCCGCCAGCCAGGGCAGCAGCGCAACGACGGTGCCGAGTATCGCGACCGGCCTGACCTTCGGCCTGTTCCGCCAGGTCGGTGGCGAGCTCGGCCTGGGGGCTGTCGCCCGCGCGCTCGAAAACGATGGCAACGCCAACATCCTGTCGACGCCAAACCTGATCACGCTCGACAACGAACTGGCCACCATCAAGGTCGGCCAGAACGTGCCGATCATCACCGGTTCGTACACCACATCGGGCAACAACAGTGGCAACCCGTTCCAGACGGTCGACCGGCAAGACGTCGGCCTGCTGCTGAAAGTGCGCCCGCAAATCTCGGAAGGCGGCACCATCAAGATGGCCATCTACCACGAGAATTCGAGCGTCGATGCGTCCACCCGCAACCTGGCCTCGGGCCTGACGACCAATGTGCGCGCCATCGAAAGCAATGTGCTGGCCGACGATGGCCAGATCATCGTGCTGGGCGGCCTGATCGAAGACACCGAGGGCGATGGCGAAGAAAAAGTGCGCGGCCTGGGCGATATCCCGGTGATCGGCAACCTGTTCAAGTACCGCACGCGCACGCGCAACAAGACCAACCTGATGGTGTTCCTGCGCCCGGTCGTGGTGCGCAGCAAGGATGCGTCGAATTCGATCGCGATGGACCGCTACGAATTCATGCGCGCCGCCGGCGCTGCCGGCCAGCCCGAAAGCTCGCCGCTGCTGCGCGACCTGGGCGCGCCGCTGTTGCCGCCGCTGGTCAACGGTCAACCGCCGGCAGGTGGCGGCATGGCCACGATGCCGGTCCAGACGCCACCACCGGCCAACGCCGCGCCGGGCGCATCGAACGATGGCGCGGCCAACCGGCCAGGCGCATCGCGCCCGGCACCCGTGAGCCCTGCGACAAATCCTGCGGGAACCGGACCGGGCGCCGGCGTGTCTACACCAGCACCGGGCGCCGCATCAGGCACTGCTGTGCCAGCCTCGCAATTTCGCCCGGTGACGCCACCGAACCGGGAGTGAATCTCATGAACAATCTCTTGCCCTACGCTTTCGCCCGTGACCACGTCGTCCTGGCGCGCGGCACTGGCGAGCCGGGCCAGAGCGTCGAAGTGCTGGTCTCCAGCGCCACCGCGCCGGCCGCCATCGCCGAGGTGTCGCGCCGTTTCGGCCGCATCCAGCTGCGCCGCATGGACAAGGACGAGCTCGATACAGTCATTGCCGGCGCGTATGCCGGCGGCGGCAACGACGCCTCGCAGGTCGTCGACGAGTTCGATGCCGACCTCGACCTGACCAAGCTGTTGCAAGACGTCCCGGCCATTGAAGACCTGCTCGAATCGTCCGACGATGCACCGGTGATCCGCATGATCAATGCACTGCTGACACAATCGCTGCGCGAAGGCGCGTCCGACATCCACATCGAACCGTTCGAGCAAACCTCGGTCGTGCGTTTTCGTATCGACGGCGCGCTGCGCGACATCGTGCGCCCGAAAAAGGCGATCCACGCGTCGCTGATCTCGCGGATCAAGATCATGTCGCAGCTCGACATTGCCGAAAAACGCCTGCCGCAAGATGGCCGCATCACGCTGCGCGTGGGCGGCAAGCCGGTCGACGTGCGCGTGTCGACGTTGCCGACCGGCCACGGTGAACGCGCCGTGCTGCGTCTGCTCGATAAAGAAGCAGGGCGCCTCGACCTGTCGCACCTGGGCATGGCCAGCGATCTGCTGCCGCAGTTCGACCGCCTGATCAACCAGCCGCACGGCATCGTGCTCGTCACTGGCCCGACCGGCTCCGGCAAGACCACCACGCTGTATGCGGCACTGTCGCGCCTGAATGCGGCGACGGCCAATATCATGACCGTCGAAGACCCGATCGAGTACGACCTGAACGGCGTCGGCCAGACCCAGGTCAATGCCCGCATCGACATGACGTTCGCGAAAGCCCTGCGCGCCATCCTGCGGCAAGATCCTGACATCATCATGATCGGCGAGATCCGCGACCTGGAAACGGCGCAGATCGCCGTGCAGGCGTCGCTCACCGGTCACCTGGTGCTGGCCACGCTGCACACCAACGATGCGGCCTCGGCCGTGACGCGTCTGCTCGACATGGGCATCGAACCGTTCCTGTTGTCGTCGTCGCTGCTGGGCGTGATGGCGCAGCGTCTCGTGCGTAAACTCTGCTCGCAGTGCAAGACGTTCGACGGCACCACGTGGCACGCGGTCGGTTGCGAACGCTGCGGCCACACCGGTTACCATGGCCGGGTCGGCGTGTACGAGCTGCTCGAAACCACCGACCAGATCCGGGCCCAGATCCACAACCGCGCCTCCGAAGCCGATATTCGCCAGGCCGCGCTTGGCGTCGGCATGAAGACCATGCGCGAAGACGGCGAGCGCTGGCTGCTCGACGGCACCACCACACGGGCCGAAATCGTGCGCGTGACCAAGGACTAAAATGGGCACCGTAACGATGGGAACCGCGAAGTTGAGGATGCATTAATGCCGGCATTTCGTTACGAGGCCGTCGACAGCGGGGGCGCCACCCGCAAAGGCGTGGTCAACGCCGACAGCCCGCGCGCCGCGCGAGCCGACCTGCGCGCGCAGGGCCTCACGCCCCTGAGCGTCGAAGCCATCGCGGCCCAGCTCGACTCAGCCGGCGTGGCCCGTTCGCGCGGCATCGGCGAGCGCCTGTCGCAAAACGAACTGGCCCTGTTCACGCGCCAGCTGGCCAGCCTGCTCGAAGCCGGCCTGCCGCTCGAGCAAGCGTTGTCCGCCTTGCTCGAACAGGCCGAGCGCCCGTACGTGCGCGACCTGGTCGCGTCGATCCGCGCCGAAGTCATCGGCGGCTCGGCATTCTCCACGGCACTGACGCACCACCCGCGCGACTTCGCCGAGATTTACCGCGCCCTGGTCGGCTCGGGCGAGCAAATCGGCCAACTGTCGCGTGTGCTCTCGCGCCTGGCCGACTATATCGAGCGCCGCAACGCCCTCGTGCAAAAGGTACGCCTGGCGTTCACCTATCCGGCGATCGTCACCGTCGTTGCGTTTGCCATTGTGATTTTCTTGCTCACCTACGTGGTGCCGCAGATCGTCTCGGTGTTCGCCAACACCAAGCAAAAGCTGCCGTTCCTCACGGTGGTCATGCTGGCGGTGTCCGACTTCGTGCGGGCGTATGGCATCTATGTCGGCATCCTGCTCGTCGGCGCGTTCTGGCTGTGGCGGCGCGCGCTGCGCAATCCGGTGCTCAAACGGCGCTGGCACACGTGGCTGCTCACCGCGCCCATCTATGGCAAGTTCGAGCGCAGCCTGAACACCGCGCGCTTTGCCAGCACGCTGGCGATCACCACCGGTTCGGGCGTGCCGATTTTGCGCGCGCTCGACACCAGCCGCGAGACACTATCGAACGTGGCGATGGCCGAACTGGTCGAGCAAGCCACGGCCAGCGTGCGCGAAGGCGTGAGCCTGGCGCGCGCGCTATCGGCGCAAAAGCTGTTTCCCCCAATGCTCGTGCACATGATCCGCGCCGGCGAAATCACCGGCGAACTGCCGGCGATGCTCGAGCGCGCCGCCAATTCGCAGCAGGCCGACCTCGAACGCCGCACGCTGACCATCGCCGGCCTGCTCGAGCCGGTCCTGATCCTGGCGATGGGCCTGGTCGTGCTGCTGATCGTGCTGGCGGTGCTGATGCCGATCATTGAAATCAATCAGCTGGTGCAGTAAGTAATCGTGCAGTGATGCCAAGATAGTGATGCGAAAGACACCATGAACAAGCGTTTGCCCCTTCTTTTGAGCCTGCTGGCCCTGATCGTGCTGGCGGCCTCGAGCGCCTATTGGGTGCTGCAGCTGTACAAGCCCGAGCAGCGCCCGCTGGCGGCAGCGCCCATGGCAATGCAGCCCGAGCCAAGTCCCGAAGCTGCGGCAACGCTGTTTGGCGGCCAGCCGACGGTCGCGATTTCCAGTTTTCAATTAACCGGTGTGGTCTCGGCCGGCGCCAACAGCGCCGTGATCCTGGTGGCCGACGGCGCGCCGCCGAAAGCGGTGCGCATCGGCCGCGAAATCGCACCCGGCGTGGTGGTGGCCGAAGTGCATCGGCGCTACGTGATGTTGTCCGACGGCGGCGTGATGAAGCGCGTCGAACTGGCGCCCGATGCCGGCCAGACCAGTTCGATCAGCCAGCCAGAACCGCGCCCGATGCCGCAGCAGCCAGTGGCTGCCGCGCCGATGATGGAGCCGCAGACTTCACCAGGCGTGGTCAATGCGCCGCCGACGATGCAGAGCGCACCGCCGAATTCCAACCCACAAGGGCTGCCAGGAAATACTGCAATGCCGGGCCAACCCCGCGATCCACCGCCAGAGCAAGACAACCCCGGTCAGCAGGGCCAGGTGCAGATGCCACCGAACGCGCCGCCCATGAACGAGAACCGGCCGCTGATGTAACCGCGGCTCAGCGCCGCAATGCCGTAAACGCCGCCAGTTCCCATGACCTGAATCCCAGCAGCAGCGTATGGCCTTTACGCTCGTCGGCCGGCAGGCGCCGGTCGTTGCGGTGCAGGCGCGCCAGCTCCGCCGCCAGTTGGTCGATCTTCAGCGACAGTTCAAGCGCGCTTGCCGGTGACAGCCGTGCTGGCAGGCACAGCAGCGCCTCGCCGGCCCCATCGAAGCGGCCCGAGAAGTAATCGCTCACCACATTCTCGCGGAAGAAATGCTGCACCGGCCCATCCGGCAGCCAGCGGAATGCGTTCGACACGCGCAGCAGGTAGCGGTTCAGCGGTTTGAGTTCAATCAGCCCTAACCGGTCGAGCTCGGCGAGCAGCGTGATGCACTCCGCCTCGGTGAGGTTGTAGGTCTCGATGATCTGTTCGATGCTCCAGTGGCCCAGGCAACAGATCGCCATCAACAGCAAGCGTGGGTTGGCGACAATGGAGCGTTCCTGCGTCAGGCTCAGTGCGTCGAGCTGGGGCCGCGCTTCGATCGCACCGCGCAGCAAGTCTTCCAGCCCGATGCCGGTGGCCTGGCAAATTTCAGCCAGACGCGACAGCGCCATATCCTTTTGCCCGAACATGCGCTTGACGCTCGATTCGCTCACGCCAATGCGCTCGGACAGCGTTTTATACGTGATGCCGGCAGCGCGCAAGCGCATGCGCAGCGCGTCGAGGATCAGATCGGGTGAACTCATTGGCAATCCAGGGAAGATGACGACGGCTGACTTTAACGTTGAATCACGGTGCGGACAAGGCACGTGCGGAGGAATCGGGAGTCGGCCGCCAAAAAAAAGCGGACACCGAAGTGTCCGCAAAGAGTGTATGCACAGAGGCGCCGGCTTAGTCGTCGTCTTCCGCCACCAGCTTGACCTTCTTGAGTGCCTGCTTGGCGGCAGTGCGCTCGCTCGAGAGCGGCTTGGCGTGCGGGCCGGCGGCGCGCGCCTTGGCCAGCGCGGCGATCGGATTGCGCGGCTTGCCGAATTGCTGCGACGGTTCGATTCGCAGCCGCAGTTTCTGCCGCGTCGCCAGTGCCTTGTTAGCCATGCCGTTCTCTCTCAAAAAATTTACAGAACGTAGCGCGACAGGTCTTCGTTGACCGCCAGCGCGTCGAGCCGATCGTTGACAAAGGCCGCATCGATGCGCACCACCTGGTCTTTTTCCGACCCGGCCGTAAACGAAATCTCTTCGAGCAGCTTTTCCATCACCGTGTACAGGCGGCGCGCACCGATATTCTCGGTGCGCTCGTTGACCGAGAAAGCAATCTCGGCCAGGCGATGGATGCCTTCGTCCAGGAACTCGACCTGCACGCCCTCGGTGGCCAGCAGCGCCTGGTATTGCTTGGTCAGGCTGGCGTGGGTGGCCGTCAGGATGCTCTTGAAATCCTCGATCGACAGCGATTCGAGTTCGACGCGAATGGGGAAACGACCCTGCAATTCCGGGATCAGGTCCGACGGCTTGGCCAGGTGGAATGCGCCCGACGCGATGAACAGGATGTGGTCGGTCTTGATCATGCCGTACTTCGTGTTGACGGTCGTGCCTTCGACCAGCGGCAGCAGGTCGCGCTGCACGCCGGCACGCGAGACGTCGGCGCCGCCGTGCTCGGAGCGGGTCGCGATCTTGTCGATCTCGTCCAGGAACACGATGCCGTTCTGCTCGACGTTGGCGATCGCCTTTTGCTTGAGCTCGTCTTCGTTGAGCAGCTTGCCGGCTTCTTCGTCGATCAGGATTTTCATGGCTTCCTGGATCTTGAGCTTGCGCGGCTTCTTGCGGCCACTGTTGGCGCCGGCAAACATCGACTTGATCTGCTCGGTCATTTCTTCCATGCCCGGCGGCGCCATGATTTCCATCTGCGGCGCAGCATCAAGCAACTCGATCTCGATCTCGCGATCGTCGAGCGCGCCTTCGCGCAGGCGCTTGCGGAAGGTCTGGCGCGTGGCGTCGCCCTCTTTGCTGTCGGGTGTGTTGGCGGTATTGAAACCGAAGTCGCGCGCCGGCGGCACCAGGATGTCGATGATGCGGTCTTCGGCGGCATCCTCGGCGCGCTGGCGCACCTTTTTCGCTTCGCTGGCGCGGGTCTGCTTGATGCCGATGTCGATCAGGTCGCGGATGATGGTGTCGACGTCGCGCCCGACATAGCCGACCTCGGTGAACTTGGTGGCCTCGATCTTGATGAACGGCGCATCGGCCAGCTTGGCCAGGCGGCGCGCGATCTCGGTCTTGCCGACGCCGGTCGGGCCGATCATGAGAATGTTTTTGGGCGTGATTTCGTAGCGCAGCGGTTCGTCGACCTGCTGGCGGCGCCAGCGATTACGCAGCGCGATCGCGACGGCCTTCTTGGCCTTGCCCTGGCCGACGACGTGCTTGTCCAGCTCGGAGACGATTTCGGGTGGGGTCATGTTCATGAAACTGTTCATATCAATCCAGGGTCTCGATGATGTGGGACATATTCGTGTAGATGCACAGCTCGCCCGCGATGGTCAGCGCTTTCTTGACCACTTCGGCAGGCGCCATGTCGGTGTTCTCGTACAGCGCCTTGGCGGCCGACTGGGCGTAAATGCCGCCGGAGCCGATCGCGCCGATGCCGTCTTCGGGCTCGAGCACGTCGCCATTGCCGGTGATGATCAGGGTTGTCTCGCGGTCGGCCACGAGCAGCATCGCCTCAAGGCGCCGCAGCACGCGGTCGGTGCGCCAGTCCTTGGCCAGCTCGACCGAGGCGCGCAGCAGGTTGCCCTGGTGCTTTTCAAGTTTGCCCTCGAAGCGATCGAGCAGCGTAAAGGCGTCGGCGGTGCCGCCGGCAAAGCCGCACAAGACCTTGCCCTGATACAGCTTGCGTACCTTGCGGGCCGAGCCCTTCATGACGACGTTGCCGAGCGTGACCTGCCCATCGCCGCCGAGCGCGACCTGATTGCCGCGTCGCACACTGACGATGGTTGTACCGTGAAATTGTTCCATTTTGACCTCGTAATTGTCTGGCTATCAGCAGGTGGGGCCCGTGCGCGGGATTGCAAGTTTATCTCGGCAGGATATGGACGCTGACGCTGCTGCTGCTGCTGCTGGCGTTCGGGGTGCTGTAGCGTCAGTAGCGGTGCGGATATAGCCGCACGCCATCGCCGGCACCGAGCAGGCGCAGCAGGGCCGCCACGAGGTGATTCAGTTCGCGCAGCTCGACTGTGCGGCCGGCGGCCACCTGCGAATCGAGCCGCGCCAGCAGGCTGCCAGCGCCAGCGTAGTCGATGCGCACCAGCCTTGAGCAGTCGAGCACGAGCATATCGCGTTCTGCTGCATAGGCATCGATGGCCGTCATCAGCCCCGGCTCCAGGCTGGTGATCAGGGCCGGCAGCATGAAGCGATCGCCCTGGCTCGGCGCTGGCGCGGCGGTTGAAACGTGCCGGGGCGTTTCAAACGAGGGTGGCGAGACCTCATAAGTGACGCAGTAATCCATCGCAGCTTCTTCGAAATCTTTCTCGCGATTGGTCAGCAGCAGCAATTCGAGCAGCAGCAGCCAGAGTGCCGGGCTGGCCCCGCGCTTGCCGATGACGAGCATCGGGCGCAGCGCCGTGATCAGGGTGTCGGCGCCGGCCAGCACCAGTTCGCGGTCGCTCGCGCGCAACGCTTGCAAGGCGGCCAGCAGGCAGTCGGCCCCGTCCGCATCGATGCTGCGTACCTTGCCGAAATCGAGGCGGACATTCGGCGCCGGCGCTTCGAGCACGCGCCGCAGGCGGGGCGCGACAGTCGCATCGAGCTGCGTGTCGAAGGTTTCGACGGCGGCCATGCCCAGCGCCGGCTGCGTCGCGACGGTGGCGGGTGCGAGCGGCTGCCAGGTCGGTGGCGATGTTTCGAAGTGGCTGGCGTAGTCGATCGCAATGCTCTCGAACGATTCTTCGCGGCCGTCGGCCTGGTACAGGTCGAACAGCATCCACCACGGCAGGCGCTCGTGGCGACCCAGGGTCGGCAGCGATTCGCGCAGCAATTGTTCGGCAGCGGCGACCTGGCCGTTGGCGTACAGGATGGCGCTTTCGTCGACCGCCGGCGCGCTGGCGGGTGCTGCGGCCTGGTCCGGAATGTCGTCGGGATCGGACGTGGCAACAATGGACGAGACGCCGTTTGCTGGGCGCCCGCCACTGTCCCAGGCCGGCTCGTCGTCGAACATGTCGGAGGCGAACTCGAGCTCGATCTCGTCGATCTTGGCAGCCGTGGCGCGGGCGATTTCGCGCTGGCGCTCGCGTTCGGCTTCAGAATCCAGGCGTGACGGTTCGCCGCGCAGGCGCGACTCGGGTGGCGGCCAGTTGGGCGCGGCCACCGCATCGTTCTTTTTCTTCAGGAAGGAAAAAAGCCCCATGCTTACCGTTGTCGTTGATAACCTGTCCACCCATGACCTTAGCACGGACCTTGACGACGTATGCTGCGCACACGTGATCGGGCATCAGTGTATCTTAAGGGAAATTACTGGATAGATTCGAGCGATTGTAGCGTGCGCGTCAGGGCAGGGCGGTGACTGTCATGACTCGTTACAACCATCAAGAACTGATATGCATACGCAAAAAAAGCATGCGACGGATCGCATGCTTTTCATTGCGGTGCCGGCTTGGTACCCAGCACGGTCATCAATCAGTCGCCGTACAGCTTCTGCTTGAGTTCGCGACGCTGCTGGGCTTCCAGCGACAGCGTGGCGGTCGGGCGGGCGATCAGGCGTGGGATGCCGATCGGCTCGCCGGTTTCTTCGCACCAGCCGTATTCGCCGCCGTCGATCGACTGGATCGATTGCTGGACTTTCTTGAGCAGCTTGCGCTCGCGGTCGCGCGTGCGCAGTTCGAGCGCATGTTCTTCTTCGATGGTTGCGCGGTCGGCCGGATCGGGAACCAGCACGGTTTCGCGCAGGTGTTCCGTGGTTTCGCCAGCGTTCTTGAGCAGTTCGCGCTCGAGTTCTTGCAAGCGGTTCTTGAAGAATGCGAGCTGGGCCGCATTCATGTAGTCGCCTTCGCCCATCGCGCGAATCTCGTCTTCCGTAATGATACGGTCGTCGGACTGGGCGGTATTCGGTTTCGTTGTTTTAGTCATGATGCCTTCGATACGACAGAGGTTTGCATTTTATCAGCTTGCTCATCAGTAACACCGCACAAAGGGTGCACGCTGGGCAAGCTGCCTTGATGGCGACGCTGCGCCATCCTATCTCCGTCCGCGCCGCATGGGCGGCAAGGGCGGTTCACCACTGGCTGTTTGACGCGCGTCGTGGCGGTACGTGCGGCCTGATCCGGCAAACTATCGACGCAAGGCGTCGGCCATGCCTGCTCGGCCAGTCAAACTGATGCAGTTTATACCAAACACTGTTCGAGTCCGCGGATAAATACGTCTTTTGGTAAATTTTTACCAATAAACACCATCTTGGTGGCGGGCACTTCATTCTCCCCCCATTTTGGCCCAACGTCGCTGCCCATGATCTGGTGCACGCCCTGGAACACGACCTTGCGATCGACGCCATCCATCCGCAATACGCCCTTGTAGCGCAGCATTTGCGGGCCGAACACCTGTACCAGGCTGCCGAGGAATTGTTCCAGGCGTTCCGGGTCGAACGCGCGTTCGCTCTTGAACACGAAGGCGGCGATGTCGTCGCTGTGGTGGCTGTGATGGTGGTCGTGGCTGCACGAGGCATCGTGAACATGGTCGTGGCCGCAGTCAGCCCCATGCTCGTGCTTGTGATCGTGGTCGTGCCCATCTTCACCATCGACGCGCAGGAAATCGGGATCGATGTCGAGCTTGTCGTTCAGGTTGAAGCCGCGCAGGTCGAGCACGTCGGCGATCGGGGCGCGGCCAAAGTCGCTCGTGGCGATCGGCGCGCGTGGATTGATGCGCTGCAGGCGCGCCTTGAGCGCACCGACGGCGGCGGCATCGACCAGGTCGGTCTTGGAGAGCAGGATCTTGTCGGCAAAGCCAACCTGGCGCTGGGCTTCCTCGTGCTCGGTCAATTGTTCCATCGCGTGGCGGGCATCGACCACGGTGACGACGGCGTCGAGCAGGTAGTGGGCGCCAACTTCTTCGTCGACGAAGAAGGTCTGGGCCACCGGGCCCGGATTGGCCAGGCCGGTCGTTTCGATGACCACGCGGTCGAAATGGATCTCGCCGGCCGCGCGTTTTTTGGCCAGGCTGTTCAGCGCTTCGATCAGGTCGCCACGTACGGTGCAGCAGATGCAGCCGTTGTTCATTTCGATGATCTGTTCGCCTGAATCCTGTACCAGGATCTCATTGTCGATGTTTTCTTCACCGAATTCATTCTCGATCACGGCAATGCGCATGCCGTGGTCTTCTTGCAGGATGCGGTTGAGCAGGGTGGTCTTGCCCGCGCCGAGAAAGCCGGTGAGGATGGTGCTGGGAATCAGGTCCATTGGTTCGCTACTCGTGGTTGACTTCAAGGTTGGACAAAAGAACCGGGGGATTATGCCGCAATTCTTGCAACCTCACCATCTAGCGTGTTTCGTGTTGATCGAGTTCAAAACATCACTCGATTATGCGACCTGATTTACCCGTTCGTTCGCCGGCTACTTGCCCGGCGCCGTCCCCTCGCGTGCAGCGCGCGCCGTCTCTGCGGCGGCAATCACATCGGCGATCGCTGCGATCACCAGTTGCGGCTCGTCCTGGTGAATATTGTGGTCGCTATACGGCGTGACCACATGGCTGCCGCGCTTGAAGCTGCGGAAAAAACGGGCATGCAGGTCGCGCCAGACCTCGACTGCGGCAGGGGTTTCCAGAAACAGCTGCGGCTGCTCGCGGCGCTGCACCGAGGTCAGCACCACCACCGGCACGTCCGGCAGCGGACCGGCCAGGCTCAGCTTGCCGCTGTCGAGGATCGCCTGCAACTGACTCAGTTCGGGCTGGAGCTTGGGCGGCATGCACTGCGCCAGCAGGCGCGTATCGTTGTCGACGGCGGCCGCGTCGAGCTTGCGCAATTCGATATTCTGGTGTTCGTCGCTGGGATCGACGAACACCATGCCGGCAATCTGCGCCGGATGGCGCGCGGCGTAGCTGCGAATCAGAAAGCCGCCGTAAGAATGGCCGACCAGCACGAAAGGCGGCTGCAGGCCTGCCGCCGCAATCAGTTCCTCCAGCTCGTCGGTGCGGCCGGTCAGGGTCGGTGTGCCGGGGCGTGGTGCCGACCGGCCATGGCCGGCGCGCGAGTAAGTCACGGCCCGGTTCGACTTGGCGACCTCGGGCGCCACCGCGCGCCACACGTTCAGGTCGCGTCCGAAGCCGGACTCGAAGATCACGGTGTACGGGCCGGTGCCCTGGCTGGCCATCTGCACCCGGTAGGGGCCGACGTCGAGCATGTCGTTGGCTGGCGCCGCTATCGCAGCGGGCGCGGGTGCGTGCGTGGGCGTTTCAGCGCTGGCGAACGCGCTCAGGGCGAACAGGATGGCACCGGCAGTACGGGACAGCTGGCAGGACATGGATGCTCCATAAAGTTAGTTGTCATCCAGCCCTGGTACAGCGACAATTGGACGCGAAGCAATATTCTAAGAAGCGTGGCAAGGCAGCGGTACTGTCATATATGACAGTCGGCTGGCGCAGGTCGAACAGGAGACGCAGTAGTGAACGAATCGATGGCTGACTGGCGCAACCGCCACCTGGAGGCCATGACGCGGGCCCAGGATTCGAGCGGGTTGTTTGCGGTCGTCACCAGGGCCGCGCGCGAACTCGGCTTCGACTACTGCGCGTACGGCATGCGCATGCCATTGCCACTGTCGAACCCGTCGACCGTCATGCTGAACAATTACCCGGTAGCCTGGCAGGCGCGCTATGCCGAACAAGGCTATCTGGCGCGCGATCCCACGGTGCAGCATGGCATCGCCTCACTCTTGCCCGTGGTGTGGAGCGAAGCCGTGTTCGCGGAGGCCCGGCCCCTGTGGGAGGATGCGCGCGGGCATGGTTTGCAGGTGGGCTGGGCCCAGGCCTCGCGCACTGCGGACGGCAGCGTTGGCATGCTGACGCTGGCGCGCTCGCAGGATGCGCTGTTCGACGCCGAGCTGGGCCAGAGTGAAGCGAATATGTCGTGGCTGGCCCACGCGGCGCATCAGGGGCTGGTCCGCCTGGCGCGTCCGGCCGGGGCGGCGATTGCGCTGAGCGCGCGCGAAGCCGAAGTGCTGCGCTGGATGGCCGACGGCAAGACGTCGGGCGAGGCTGGCATCATCCTGTCCGTATCCGAGCGCACCGTCAATTTCCACGTCGCCAATGCGTTGCTTAAATTGGGTGCGGCCAACAAGACCGGCGCCGTGGTCAAGGCCGCGCTGCTCGGCCTGCTTTAAGGGCGCTACCAGCCGGCCCGCTACGATCCCGGCTTGACCTTGGCGCGGGGATGGGCCGCGTCGTACACCTTTGACAGATGCTGGAAGTCCAGTGCCGTATAGATCTGGGTGGACGTGATGCTGGCGTGGCCGAGCAATTCCTGCACCGCGCGCAGGTCGCCCGACGATTGCAGCAGGTGCGACGCGAACGAGTGGCGCAGCACGTGCGGGTGCACGTGCACCGGCGTGCCGGCGCGTAGTGCATGCTGCTTGAGGCGGGTTTGCACGACGCGCGGCGTGATGCGCGTGTCGCGTGCCGACAGGAACAGCGCGGCGCCCCCGTCGCGCGCGGCAGGGCGCACCGCGAGCCAGCGTTCCAGCGCCTCGCGCGCCGGCCCGCCCACCGGCACCCGGCGCATCTTGTTGCCTTTGCCGGTCACCACCACTTCGCCCGCCTGCAGGTCGAGCCAGCCGAGCGAGCCCGGCTGGCCGGCGCGCGCATCTTGCCAGGCCACGTCCAGGCCGGCCAGTTCCGAAACGCGCAGCCCGCTCGAATAGAGCAGCTCGAACATCGCGTGATTGCACAGCTCGAACGGCTCGAGGTGGCCGCGCTGGTTTGCCTCCATCAATTGCACGGCATCGTCGACCGCCAGCGCCTTCGGCAGGCTTTGCGCACGTTTCGGGGCGCGCACGCCATCGACCGGATTGGCGTCCAGCATCGTCTGGTGCGACAGCCATTCATAGAAACCGCGCCAGCCGGACAGCTTGCGCGCAATGGTGCGTGCGGACTGGCCGCCGGCATGCAGCTTGCCGGCAAAGCGGCGGATGTCGGCGTGGACCAGCCGGGCCCAGTCGCTGTGGCCGGCCAAGCCGGCGAGCTCGGCCAGGTCGCGCCGGTAGGCGGCGATCGTGTGCGGCGACAGTTGGCGCTGGGTGGCCAGTTCGCCGAGGTAGCGCGCGGCCCAGTCGGATGGCGGGTCGCGCGTGTCCATGGGGCTCAAGCGCGCAGCGGCGCCAGGGCGGTGGTCGAGGTGGCGGCGATGTGGACCAGGAAGTCGGTCGACATCGCGGTGGTGAAGCGGGCCGGATCGGGTGAACCC
Source organism: Massilia aurea (assembly GCF_040790145.1). Lineage (GTDB taxonomy): Bacteria > Pseudomonadota > Gammaproteobacteria > Burkholderiales > Burkholderiaceae_D > Telluria > Telluria aurea_C. The sequence continues at coordinate 43,766 of NZ_JBFMMP010000007.1, read as the reverse complement.
AGCACCAGGAGGCCAAAGCTCTGGCCCGGCGGGCCGAGCGGCAGCATCACGGTCGAGCGGATCGATGCGGCATCGTCGAGCCAGCGTACGGCTTCGAAATCATTGTTCGGGCCGCAATACGGCGCGCGCAGGCTGTTGGCGAAGATGCGTGCGTCGTCCGAGACATTGCTGGCGAACCAGGCGTCGGCGTGTTCCGGCGCCACATGCCACAGGCGCAGCGTGACTTGCGGCACGATGAAGTGGGTGCGCAAGCCTTCGGTCAGGTCGCGCGCCATCGCGGCGCCGCCTTGCGAGACCAGCAGGGACTGGGTCCAGGCGTGGAAGCGATTGGCAATGCCGGCGTTTTCCTCGGCGCGGCGCGACAGGTCGGCCAGGCGCAGTTCAAGCGCGCGGAATTTGTCGCGCATCACTTCCATCTGGCGTTCCTGGAGCGACACGGCGCGGCCGGTCAGCGGACTCGACAGTTTCACTTCACCCAGCAGACCGGCTTGCTCCTGGAAGAATTCCGGGTGATCGATCAGGTATTGTGCGACGGTGCTGGCGTCCAGTGGTGCAGTGCTCATGGGGGAATGGGGTGTTGGAAAGAATCGAATCATTTTAACCGACGCAAGGCATTGCACCGGAGAACAAAAAAAGACGCCCGCAGGCGTCTTCGTGTGAACGGGACGAGGTCAGAAGCGGTGACGGATACCCAGTTGCAAGGCGCGGCCGTCGGCGCCCGGCGCTTCGGTAAAGCCGCCCGGATTGCCCGAGGTGCCTGGCGAGTACTGGGCTTCGTTGTCGTTCTTGATGAACGCCAGCGCCGTGTACAGGTCGGTACGCTTGGACAGGTAGTAGTTATAACCCAGCGCATACAGATTGGCATCGCTGTTGGACGCGGTGCGGTCGTTCTGGTGCGCGTACGACGCCACGATGCGGCCGTTGCCGATCTTGTAGTGGGCGCCGATCTGGTAGCTGTTGGCGTCCTGTTTGGTATTGGCCGAGATCGCGCCGGCGAAAATGGCGCGCAAGCCCTGCTGGGTCGCCACCGGAATGCCTTGCGCGGTCAGCGCCGGGGCCACGGCCGTGTCCCAGCCATTCAGGTAATCGGGAATCAGGGCCGAATTGTCGTTGCGCTGGCTATGGAAGCCGGCGAAGAATTTCCAGCTCTCGCCCAGTGCATACGAGCCGCCAACGGTCAGCGTGCGCAGGCTTGGTCGGTTCTGCTGGTCATAGCCATGGTTGTAGCCGACGCCGACATCGAAACCGTTGGCTTTGTACGTCACCGCGCCGGCGCGGAACTTGTTGTAGCGGCCGAGATAGCCGGAATTGCGCGCGCCGTACATCACCGAGCCGCCAAGGCCGTTCGGCAAGGCGATGCGGTACTGGATGGCTTCCTGCGAGCGGATGTCGGCGCCCAGCGCGGTGAAGCCGGCGGTGCCGCCGGTGATGTGACCCCAGGTGCCGGCGGTGCCCGATTCGAAGGCATCGGCCATATTGAAGACTTCATAGCCCGGGGTGTACATGCGGCCCAGCAGCACGGCGCCGACCGGCGTGATCAGGCCGACCATCGAGGTGCGGTCGAACAGCGCTTTTTCCTGGTTGACGGCCGGGGCGCCCGGCGGCTGGATGGCCGCTTGCAGACGCTCGCGGATGGCGACCGGGATGCGTTCCATGCCGCGCAGCAGGTAGCGGCCCGGATTGTCGTTCATCAGCGTCGGCTGCTGCGAACCGGTGTCGAGCTCGACCCGTGCTTCGAGATTGAAAATCGCCTTGTAGCCGTTGCCCAAGTCTTCGGAGCCGCGCAGGCCGAGGCGCGAGCCATCAGCGCCGCCGCTATAGATCTTGGCCGGGCCACCTTTTTGCCACATCACGCCGGCATCGGCAATGCCGTAGATCTGGACGCTGGTCTGGGCCAGGGCGGTGCTTGCAAACGTCGCGCCGAGCAGGGCGGCGATCAGGCTTTTGTTCATCTTGTCTCCATATTATTTTCTTGTCGCGTAGCATGAGCTCGCCACGCAAATATGCCACTGCCTTGCCGTACTGTACAGAACGCTCGTGCGGAAACGGCCAGGCGGGGCGGCGTCGTTGTGAAAAGGCTACAGAGCGTTGCAAACGACGAGGGCGAGCACCGTTGCCGATGCTCGCCCTGGAGAAGGTCGCGGCATGCGCCGCGTTGCCCGTTGTCAGAACGTGTGGTGAATACCGATGTCGTACTGGTTGATGGTGCCCGGGTTGGTCAGGAGCCCCTTCTTGCGCGAGACGTCGAAATACAGGTAGGTGCGCTTGGACAGGCTGTATTCATAGCCCAGCGACAGTTGCTTGACCTTTTCCAGGCCGTCGGTGTCCTTCTGCCCGTAGCCGGCGAGGAGTTTGCCGGGCCCGACCGTGTAATTCGCGCCCACGACCCATGAACTGGTCTCGGTACTGAACAGGCGGGTGTTGTCTTCGTCGAGACGGGTGAACGTGCCCATCAGCTTGAGTTCCGGCGTCGGGTTGACCGAGGCGCCAATGGACCACACCTTCGACTCGACGGCGTTGCGCTCGTAAGCCGCCATCAGGGCAGCCGGGCCGTTGTTGTACGTGCCCGAGATCGAGAACGGATTGGCCGAGGCCTCGGCGCCGGCAGCGTATTGGGGCGCAGTCGCGCTGCCACGGCCGATGATGGCCACGCCGCCATTGTTTTCTTTGGTGGCGATGGCGGTGTTGAGCTGGAAGCCATTCACGACCGGCGAGTTGTACCAGACCGCGTTCGACCAGCGGTTGCCGGAAGAACCGACCGGGTCGAGTGGCTGCGAGCTGTAGCCGGCCACGCTCAGGTCGGTATAAAAGCCACCCGCGGTTTCAATGGCGTGGAACGGCTCGAAGGCGCCGATGGTTTCGTGGAACGGGGTCAGGCCGCGGCCGATGCGCAGCATGCCGAAGTCGCCCTGCAGGCCGACGCGGCTCTGGCCCTGGAACAGCCGGCGCGCATTGCCATCGGGACCGATTTCATTGCTGCCAGTGTCCGGCTCATAGCGCGTTTCAAGTTGGAACAGGGCCTTGAGGCCATTGCCCAGGTCTTCGGTGCCTTTGAAACCGAGGGTGTTGGCGGAACGTTTGCCGATGCTGACATTCTGACCGCTGCGCTTGACGACGCCGGCATCGAGGTTGCCGTAGACCTGCACTGACGTCTGCGCATGGGCCGCACCGGCGCAAGCGCCAAGCAGTGCGACGACCAGGAGAGAAGTCTTCATGGGGAAATCCTGTAATCAAGGTGAACACGTACATCTGGAGCGTTGAGACTCTGGCTGAACGCGCGATACGTGCACCTTAAATGTTTCAAACGTCAAGACTAGCTAATAGGTCAATTATCGGCGGGGCGCTGCGCTCCTTGCCAATAAATCGAACCGTGCTGTTGTATTTTTGAAACGAGCGGCATGAAACGTGTCAACCGAACATCTTGAACGCTTCGTTATGGCGTTGCCGAGGCCGCCGCAATGGTTTGCCTTGCAGTTATCCGGAACAGTTTCATCGGTTTCAGGCTGTTTTGCGACCCATCAATCGGCCCCGGAATCCAATCGAATCGTTATGCGTCACGGCTTAGACTCTGGCCTCAGTCACACAGCAGCGCCGCGCGGTCACGATCGCTGTATATTTGCAAATTCCGCGTTGCCGCCGTGTGTTGCAGGCTCACCTTCCACGTCTTACACGTATTCCAACGATGGCTAACCGCGAAGAACTGGCGATCATCCGCAATGCCCGTGCCGGCCAGGTGGCGGCCCAACTCGAATTGGGCAAGCTGTACCTGTTCGGTAGTTCCGGCTTGCCGCAGAGCCTTCCCACCGCGCTGCACTGGCTGGAGCGCGCGGCGCGGCAAGATTGCCCGCCGGCCTGGCAATTGATCGGCAACCATATTCCGCTCGAACTGGCGCAGCGCGATGTGGCGGGCGTGTCGCAGTGGTACGAACGCGCCTATGACGACGGCAGCGTGCATGCGGGGCTCGTGTTTGCGCAACTGGTGCTCGATCCGCTGGCCCCGGTCGGGCAGCAACCCCCGAAAGCCGTGCGCGCGCTCGAAGATGCCGCGCGGGCCGGGTTCTCCCATGCCCAGATGCTGCTCACCCAGCAGCGCAAGCAATCTGCGAACAGGCCCGTGGCGCCGGTCATGGCCGTGCGCATCCCGGCAGCCCAGAGCGCGTCGAATGTCGGGCGGCCCGCGCCGGCGCATGGCGCTTCCACGGCGCAGCACGCGGCACTCGATGCGCTATGGTTCGCGCGGCGCTGGGCCGACTATCTGCGCCTGGCATTGCCGCAGTCGCGGGCGCTGGTGGCCGAGCACGGCGAGCCGGGCGACATGCGCCGGTTTGCGCCGGACGAGATCGCGCTGCTGTCGCGTTGCGCGCGCCTGATGGATCCCGCGCTTGTTGGCGTCGGCGGCGTTGAAGGCGTGGCGGTGGAGGGTGCCGCGGCCGAGCCCTGCGATCCCGGCGAGCTGGCCGTCTTCTGGGAACTCGCGGCAGCCGAGCACGATCCTTACGCGCAACTGGCGCTGGGCCTGCGCTTTGCGCGCATGCACGTGGATGGGCGGCGTATTGGCAGTGGCGATGTGTACTTCGCGCACGTTGCCAATTTCAAGAAGGCGATCCGGTGGCTGACACTGGCGGGCGAACAGGGGCTGGCCGAGGCGTGGTACGCGCTGTCGCGCATCTATATCAAGCCTGAATTTTCACAGCGCAATGTCGCCGATGCGCAGCGCTACCTGGAGCGCTCGGCCGAGATGGGGTATCGCGACGCGCAGCTTGAATGCGGCCACAACGCCTGGCGCGCGCGTCGCGAGAATGAAAACAACGATGTGCGGTCAGTGTATTGGCTGCAGAAGGCGGCGGCGCAAGGCGCGCCAGACGCGGCGGGCTTGCTGGACAAGATCGCACCGCGCTTGACCACTGCGCCGTACACCGCCACGGGCGCCTTGCTGGCGCGGCACGCCGGGGTGCTGGCGGCGCATCCGCTGCTTGCAGCGCGCCTCGAACTGGCGCGGCTGTTCAACCTCACGCGCGCCGAAGCGTTGCTGCTTGATGTGGGCGCCGCCGACCAGGGCCACTGCATGGTGATCGATATCCGCGCCAGTTACGGCCGCAGCAAACGGCGGCTGGTGATGGTGGCGTCGACGCTAGAGCGCCAGGCGCTCGACCGCATCGTGCGCCGGTTCGAACCGGTCGATTGTGGCCCGGCAGGGCCGGAAGGCAACTACCGCCAGCGGCTGTACCGGCTGCGCACGCTGCTCGATGTCGCAGGCCCGGGCGACGATGGCGACGACGAGGCCGATGTTGAGTTGGCGGCTTGACGCGCAGGCGGCCGCACGCCGGCTCAGATCTCGACTTCGCCTTCGAACACCGAAACAGCCGGGCCGCTCAGATACACCGGCTGGCCCGGGCCAGCCCAGGCGATGCTCAGTTCGCCGCCACGGGCCGACACACGCACCGGTGAATCGATCAGGCCGCGTCGGATGCCGGCCACGACCGCCGCACAGGCGCCGGTGCCGCAGGCCAGCGTCTCGCCCGCGCCGCGCTCGAACACACGCAGGCGAATATGGTGACGGTCGACCACCTGCAGGTAGCCGGCATTGACCCGCTTTGCAAAGCGCGCATGGCGCTCGATCAGCGGGCCGGTTGTTTCCACCGGCGCCGCATCGACATCGTCGACCACCTGCACCGCATGCGGATTGCCCATCGAGACCACCGACACGAAGACGGTTTCATCGCCCACCGGCAACGGCCATAGCATGTCGTCGCCCTGGGCCATGCCCGCCAGGCCGGCCGCGTCGAACGGCACGTCGGCCGGCACGAGGCGCGGGGCGCCCATGTCCACCGTGACGCTGCCGTCGTCTTCCAGGCGCGGGTTGATGATGCCCGACATGGTCTGCACGCGAATACTGCGCGCCTGGGTCAGCCCCTTGTCGACGACAAAGCGCACGAACGCACGCGACCCGTTGCCGCATTGCTCGACCTCGCCGCCATCGTTGTTAAAGATGCGATAGCGAAAGTCCACGCCCGCTTCGGTCGGGCGTTCCACGACCAGGATCTGGTCGGCGCCGATGCCGAAACGGCGGTCGGCCAGGCGGCGCCATTGCTCCACGCTCAGGTCGACCTGCTGGTTGATCGCATCGACGACGATAAAGTCGTTGCCGGCGCCGTGCATCTTGGTGAATGTCAGTTTCATGGCTTTAATCGTACAGCGAAGGTTCACCCGGCGGCCGGGTTTTAAAACGTTTGTGGGTCCAGAAATATTGCTCCGGCGCTTCGCGCACGCGCTCTTCAATAAAAGCGTTCATGCGGCGGGTCGCTTCGACCATATCGTCGCCCGGATAATTCTCCCATGCCGGATAAAAGCGCACGCGCCAGCCCTGGTAATTCGGCAAATAGGTCGCGATCACGGGGATGACCTTGGCGCCGGTGGTGCCGGCAATGCGGCCCAGCGCGGTCAGCGTCGCGGCAGGCACGCCGAAGAATGGCACGAACTCGGCATCCTTTTCGCCGAAGTCCATATCGGGCAGCATGAAGTAGGGCAGGCCGTCGCGCAGCGCGCGCAGGATCGGCTTGATGCCTTCCTTGCGCGTCACCAGGCGCACCGGGCCGTAGCGTTCGCGGCCGTGGCGCAGCAGGCGGTCGAAGGCTTCATTCTTTTGCGGCACGTACATGCTGCACACGGGAATCACACGCGCGCCGATGCCGGCCACGTCCAGGCACACGAAGTGCGGACACAGCAGGATCGTCGGGCCGTCCTGCATCGCGGCCAGCGGCACCGATGGCTCCACCTGGATCAGGCTGCGCACGCGTTCTTCCGGCGCCCACCACAGGATCGAGCGCTCGAAAATACTGCGCGCGTAGGCGCGGAAATGTGCCTTGGCCATCGTGCGGCGCGCGCGCTCGTCGAGCTCTGGCAGGCACAGGCGCAGATTGGTCAGCGCGATCTTGCGGCGCTTGCCCAGGATCAAAAACATCAAACTGCCGACCGCCTCGCCGAAGCGACCCAAAATGGGTAATGGCAAGAAATGCAGCAGCCACATAAACCCCAGCAAGATCCTCATGGCGTAGCCTCGCTGTCCGGGCCCACCACGCCGTCCGGCTGCTTGTAGCGGTTATAGCTCCAGAAGTACTGTGCCGGCGCGCGGGCAATCAGTTGCTCCATTGCGCGGTTGATGGCGGCCGCCTGCTCGGCGCCGGTGCAGGACAGGTCGCCATCGAATTCCACGAAGCGCACGATGTAGCCTGCGCCATTGGGGCGGCGCTCGGCGTATACCAGCAAGATATCTGCTTTGCCGAGCTGGGCCAGCTTGGCCGGCAGCGTCATCGTGTAGGCGTTGCGGCCGAAAAATGGCGCCCAGACGCCTTCGCCTTCTTGCGGCACCTGGTCCGGCAGCAAGCCGATCGGCTGGCCGCCCTTGAGCGTCTTGGCCAGGATGCGCACGCCCGACAGATTGGCCGGCGCCAGATGCAGGTTGTGGCGCGCGCGGGCGCCTTCGACCAGCGGTTTCAACGCGCTCTTGCGCGGCGGGCGATACATGACTGTCAATGCCGTGCGCAGTGCGATTTGCTGCGCCGTCATTTCAAAGCAACCAAGGTGTGGCGTAAGAAATACAATCCCGCGACCGGCGTCGAGCCGCGCCTGGACCAGACCCCAATTCTCCACCGTGGCATGCCTGGCAACCCGCTCCGGATTGGCGCACCAGACGAACGCGAGCTCGATGGCGGCCTTGCCGGCTTCGGCCACGGCCCCGCGCCAGTGCGCGTCATAGCCGGCCTGGATCAGATTGGCGCGCAAGCGCTTGCGATACGACGGCGACAGGCCATACACCACCCAACCCATCGCGGCGCCCAGGGCGTGCAAGAGTGGCAAAGGAAAAACTGATAATGTTCGAAAAAGGACAACTAGCATGACGATTGATGGGTGGTATGCACGACGTGCGTTTCCACACCAAAATTCCAAGGAAGCGTAAAATACCACTTTATGCTGGATCCGCCGAGTTAACAGACAACTTGCGAAGCGGAATATAAATGTCGCTAAAGCGTCGCAGGCTCAGTTTGCTGCGGCAGAATTATGACCCGTACCAGGAGCCTTCATGTCGAACGACTACCTCTTTACCTCCGAATCCGTTTCCGAAGGCCACCCAGACAAGGTGGCTGACCAAATCTCCGACGCGATCCTCGATGCGATCCTCGAGCAGGATCCAACCGCCCGCGTTGCTGCTGAAACGCTGTGCAATACCGGCCTTGTCGTGCTTGCCGGTGAAATCACCACCCACGCCAACGTCGACTATATCAAGGTCGCCCGCGACACCATCAAGCGCATCGGCTACGACAACACCGATTTCGGCATCGACTACAAGGGTTGCGCCGTCATGGTCTGCTATGACAAGCAGTCGCCGGACATCGCCCAGGGCGTTGACGAAGGCAAGGGCATCGACCTCGACCAGGGCGCCGGCGACCAGGGCCTGATGTTCGGCTACGCCTGCGACGAAACGCCAGAGCTGATGCCAGCAGCCATCTACTACGCGCACCGCCTGGTCGAGCGCCAGTCGCAGCTGCGCAAGGATGGCCGCCTGCCATGGCTGCGTCCGGATGCCAAGTCGCAAGTCACGCTGCGCTACGTGAACGGTCGTCCGGTCGCGGTCGACACCGTCGTGCTCTCGACCCAGCATCATCCGGACGTGACGCACTCGCAGATCGAAGAAGCCGTCATCGAGGAAATCATCAAGACCACGCTGCCGCGCGAGTGGCTCAAGGAAACGCGTTTCCTGGTCAACCCGACCGGCCGCTTCGTCATCGGCGGCCCGCAGGGCGATTGCGGCCTGACTGGCCGCAAGATCATCGTCGACACCTACGGCGGCGCAGCCCCGCACGGCGGCGGCGCGTTCTCGGGCAAGGATCCTACCAAGGTCGATCGTTCGGCAGCGTACGCCGCCCGCTACGTGGCGAAGAACATCGTTGCCGCCGGCCTGGCGCGCCAGTGCCAGGTGCAGGTCAGCTACGCCATCGGCGTGGCGCGTCCGATCAATATCACTGTGTACACCGAAGGCACCGGCGTGATCCCGGACGACAAGATTGCGGCCTTGGTCAACGAACACTTCGACCTGCGCCCGAAAGGCATCGTCCAGATGCTCGACCTGCTGCGTCCGATCTACACCAAGACCGCTGCCTACGGCCACTTCGGCCGCGAAGAGCCCGAGTTTTCCTGGGAACGCACCGACAAGGCAGCCGAGCTGCGCGCAGCGGCCGGCCTCGCATAAGTTCCTGACGCGACATTCGCGCCAGCACATCGAACCCCAGAAATTGCGCTGCAGTTTTTGGGGTTTTTCTTTATCAGGAGACCGCATGCTGAAAATTCTCGGAAAAGCCGCCTCGATCAATGTGCGCAAAGTCTTGTGGACGTGCAGCGAACTGGACATTCCGTTCGAGCGCGAAGACTGGGGCGCGGGCTTCCAGTCGCCATCGCAGGCGAGTTTCCTTGCGCTGAACCCGAACGCGATGGTGCCCGTCATCGTCGATGGCGACTTCGTGCTATGGGAATCGAACGCAATCTGCCGCTACCTGTGCGCGGGCAGCACCGAGCAGCACCTGCTGCCGGCCACGCCGCGCGCCCGTGCGCTGGTCGAGCAATGGATGGACTGGCAGGCCACCGAACTGAACAATGCCTGGCGCTACGCCTTCATGGCGCTGGTACGGGGTAGCCCGGCGCACCGCGATCCCGAGCAGATCGCGGCCAGCACGAGCAACTGGCACCGGCATATCGGCATCCTCGAGCGCCAGCTGGCCACCACCGGCGCCTTTGTGACTGGCGCGCAATTCTCGCTCGCCGATGTGGGGCTCGGCCTGTCCGTCAACCGCTGGCTGCTCACGCCGATGGAGCGGCCGCACTATCCGGCCGTGCTCGATTATGTCGAGCGCCTGGGTGAACGTTCCGGGTTCCGGACCTTTGGCGCTAACGGCGAACCGTGAGCCGGTAGGCGTGCCGCAGCAGCCATTCCTGCCGTGGCAGGCGGCTCGCGCGGCTGATCTGCAAGGTGTCGCCTTGCCGCAGCACGACCTGGCGCACCTCGACCGCCACGCCGTTTTCGATGCCGTTGCCGAATGCGATCAGCACCAGGTCGCCGCGCGCGTTGCTGCGATAGTCCCTGACCTGCAGCGGCGCGCTGGCTGCGCCCATCTGCAAGGTCGTCCCGTCGAACGTCCACTGCTCGCTTGAACGCACCGTCTTGCCCGGACCATCGTCGTAGGTAAAAGCCAGCCGTAGCGCAGTATCGGCAACGAGGCTGGTGGGCAGCGTGACGGCGTTGTCCGTCGTGTAGTCGCGGTATTGCAAAGTTCCTTCCCAGCGGCCCGCCAGCGCCTGGCCAAGGGGTGCTGGCGGCGCGGCTGCGGCCGGGGCCGGTACTTGGAACAGCGCGGTGAGCAATACGATTGCATAAACGAAAGGCATGATGAGGTCCGGTTCCGGCGCAGGACCATCCCGCGCCTCTGACCCGTATTCAAGCCTGTCGCGTCGCCGGCGTCGCCTCAAAAGCCGTCGGGGCGGCATGTTTCGTGATGTGAGCCGCGCGCCAGGCGCTGGGACTCATGCCGGTCTGCTCCCGAAACACCCGATTGAAACTCGCTTTCGATGAAAAGCCGCAGTCCAGCCCAAGGGCCAGCAGTTCTGCGGTCGGATCGTCGCGCATGCCTGCCTGCACCGCATCGACCCGCAACGCATTGATCGCGCCATTGAAATTGCGCCCCAGTCCCCCGTTGAAAGCGCGCGAGACATAACTCTCGTTGGTGCCAAGCCGTTGCGCCACGTCGGCCAGGCTCAGGCCCGGCTGGCGCCACCAGCCTTCGTCGCGGATGCGCGCATGCCACGCGTCTGCCGTTGCTTGCCAGTCGCGCCCGGCAGGTGCTGCCGGTGTCAGCGGGCGCATCGGTGGGAAGGCCCGTCCCGCGTGGCGCCAGCCTTCCAGCCCGAGCCACAGGATGATGCTTGAAAACGCCAGGTATTGCGGAAAGCGGTCGTAATAGGTGAGCGGCGCCACGAGCGCGCTGTACAGGTCGAAGCCGGTTGAGACCAGTAGCCACAGGCCCAGCGCAAGCAGCACGCTGGCCACCCACGGCTGGCGCTGCGCATCGCGGTCGCTGACGTGCTCGTGCAGCCAGTCGAGATAACGCCGCCGCAAGCGTGCCGCCAGCACCAGATACAGCCCCAGCGACAGTGCCCCTGCCACATCCTGCAGCGGCGAGATCCACGGGCCATGCACCTGCGCTTCCCAGGCGTGCTTCTGCGCGAGGGGCAGGGCAAAGGCCCACAGCATATAGTTCAGGTCGAGCGCGGCCGGCGCCAGGTGCCAGCCCCAGCGCGGGGGCAGCGCGGGCGTGGCCAGCCGCAGCAGGTACAGGTAGAGCAGCGGTCCGATGGCCAGGCGCAGGTCGAACGGCGCGAACGACAGCCACGGCCAAAGGTCGTAGGCGCCGGCAAAGCCCAGCACGTACGGCATCAGGCGCAGCACCGCGACGATCAGCAGCAGCGCCAGCAGGCGCTGGGCGCTGCGGTTGCCGCGCGCGCACCACAGCAGTAGCGCGACCAGCGCGCCGAAAGCGGCGGCCAGGCCAAGCGTTGTGCTCCAGGGACCGAATCGCAGCATGCCGCTTCCATTTGTCGTCGTCAGGTCGGCCCAGTGTACCCGTGGTCGTTCAGGCAAGCGTATCCATCGTGGATCAAGCGTGCTAAACTACTTCGTTCCGAGGAGCGTTGCGACTGAAAGCATCCTTTCAGCCAGGCTCGGATATCAGCAACTGCGCTCACGTTACTTTTTTCTAATCATTGAAAGGAGGGCGTGATGAACGCCGTACTCAAAGACACCGCCGACTATCTGGTCGCCGACATTTCCCTGGCCGCCTGGGGCGAAAAAGAAATCCGCATCGCCGAAACCGAGATGCCGGGCCTGATGGCGATTCAAGAAGAATACGCCGCCACGCAACCGCTCAAGGGCGCGCGCATTGCCGGTTCGCTGCACATGACCATCCAGACCGCCGTGCTGATCCGCACGCTGGAAGCACTGGGCGCCACCGTGCGCTGGGCATCGTGCAATATCTACTCGACGCAAGACCACGCTGCCGCGGCCATCGCCTCGGTCGGTACGCCGGTGTTCGCCGTCAAGGGTGAAACCCTGGACGAATACTGGGAATACACCCACCGCATCTTCGAGTGGCCAGGCGACAACCACGCCAACATGATCCTGGACGATGGCGGCGATGCAACCCTGCTGCTGCACCTGGGCGTGCGGGCGGAATCCGACATCTCGGTGCTCGACAAGCCGGGTTCGGAAGAAGAAATCTGCCTGTTCAACGCGATCAAGGGCCGACTGGCACGCGATCCGAAGTGGTACTCGAAACGCCTGCCAGAAATCAAGGGCGTGACCGAAGAAACCACGACCGGCGTGCACCGCCTGTACCAGATGCACCAAGAGGGCAAGCTGGCCTTCCCGGCCATCAACGTCAATGACTCGGTCACCAAGTCGAAGTTCGACAACCTGTACGGTTGCCGCGAATCGCTGGTCGACGGCATCAAGCGCGCCACCGACGTCATGATCGCCGGCAAAGTGGCCGTCATCGCCGGTTACGGTGACGTCGGCAAGGGCTCGGCCCAGGCCATGCGCGCGCTGTCGGCGCAAGTGTGGGTCACCGAAATCGATCCGATCTGCGCACTGCAGGCGGCGATGGAAGGCTACCGCGTCGTGACCATGGACTACGCCTGCGAACACGGCGACATCTTTGTCACCTGCACCGGCAACTACCACGTCATCACCGAGCAGCACATGCTCAAGATGAAAGACCAGGCCATCGTCTGCAATATCGGTCACTTCGACAACGAAATCGAAGTCGCCGCGCTCAAGAAATATGAGTGGGACAACATCAAGCCGCAGGTCGATCACGTTATCTTCCCTGATGGCAAGCGCATCATCCTGTTGGCCGAAGGCCGCTTGGTGAACCTCGGTTGCGGCACCGGTCACCCGTCGTACGTGATGAGCTCGTCATTTGCGAACCAGACGATCGCCCAGATCGAACTGTTCATGAACACCGCGCAGTATCCGGTGGGCGTGTACACGCTGCCGAAGAAGCTGGACGAAAAAGTCGCGCGCCTGCAACTGCGCAAGCTGAACGCCCAACTGACCACGCTGACCGATGAGCAAGCCAAGTACATCACGGTGAGCCAGGAAGGTCCGTACAAGCCGGAACACTACCGTTACTGATCGGTAGCTGTCCCGTTGTAATGTGAAACGCCTTTCGGGGCGTTTCGTTTATCTAAGTTCACGAAAGTCTGTACCGATGCGCCTGTTAATCACTTGGCTGATCAATGCCGCGGCCTTGATGGCCCTGCCTTACCTGATGCATTCCGTCGAAGTCTCGAGCGTCGGCACCGCCCTGATCGCGGCGCTGGTGCTGGGCCTGGTCAATACCCTGATCCGTCCCGTGCTGGTGCTGTTGACGCTGCCCGTGACGCTCGTGTCGATGGGCCTGTTCATCCTGGTCATCAATGCCGTGCTGTTCTGGCTGGTGTCGAATATGGTCGATGGGTTCGAAGTCGCCGGTTTCTGGTCAGCCTTCCTGGCAGCGATTTTGTACAGCATCATTTCGTGGGCGCTCTCTAGCTTGCTTCTCTCCGACAAAGATGGAAACTCCTGATTTCAGTATTGAGTTCTTCCCGCCCAAGACGCCGGAAGGCGCCGAGAAACTGCGCATCACGCGGGCCACGCTGGCCGAGTTGCAGCCCAGGTATTTCTCGGTGACGTTCGGCGCCGGCGGCAGTACCCAGCAGGGTACGCTGCAGACGGTGCAAGAAATCCAGGCGGCCGGCCACGAAGCCGCGCCGCACCTGTCGTGCGTGGGCGCCACGCGCGAGTCGATCCGCGCCGTCCTCAAGCAGTACCAGGACAGCGGCATCCGCCGCGTGGTGGCGCTGCGCGGCGATTTGCCGAGCGGTTACGGCGGCGCCGGCGAATTGCGCTATGCCAGCGACCTGGTCGAATTCATTCGCCAGGAAACCGGCGACTGGTTCCGCATCGAAGTGGCGGCCTACCCCGAAATGCACCCGCAGGCACGCTCGCCGCAGGACGACCTGCAAGCGTTCGCGCGCAAGGTGGGCGCCGGGGCCGACGCCGCCATCACCCAGTATTTCTACAATGCCGATGCGTATTTCTCGTTTGTCGACAATGTGCGCAAGCTGGGCGTGACGGTGCCGATCGTGGCCGGCATCATGCCGATCACGAACTATATGCAGCTGATGCGGTTCTCGGACATGTGCGGCGCCGAGATTCCGCGCTGGGTGCGGCTCAAATTGGCCAGTTTTGGCGATGACAGCGCATCGATCAAGGCGTTCGGGCTCGATGTGGTGACGGGCTTGTGCGAGAAATTGCTGGCCGGCGGTGCGCCGGGGCTGCATTTCTACAGCATGAACCAGGTGGCGCCGACGACGGCGATCTGGCAGCGGCTCAGGGGTTGAACGGCGGCGCATACGGCGGTTGAACGCGTCGGCGGCTACGCCGCCGACGCGTTCAAATAACGCTCGATATTCCCGCCCACCGCATTACGCCTCGGTAATCACCCGATCCAACGCCACATCGTGCGCGTCGCCAACAAACTCGACCATTTGGCACGCATACGCGATCCCCACCGTGCTCGGGCGCGGCTCGGGCGCCAGCGTACGGTCGTAAAATCCGCCGCCATATCCCACGCGATACCCCAGCGCATTGAATCCCAGGCACGGCACCAGCAGCGCCGGCGGGCGCGCCACCATCCGTAGATCGGCCGGCACCGCTACGCCCATGGCGTCAGTGACGGTCGGCTCGCCCGGCAGCCACTCGGCAAATTCCAGCGCCGCATGGCGCGCAACGACCACAGGCAGCGCCAGCCGTACGCCTGCCGCCGCCATTTCCGCGTACGCTGGCCCCAGGTCAGGCTCGCCCGCGAGTGGCCAGTAGACGGCCAGCGATGCGTGGGGATTGGTCTTCCACCACGCCAGCACCCGCGCCCCGATGCGCGCGTCCCACACGGCTTTGTCCGCCGGGGCGATGGCGCGCCGCCGCGCCTTGAGCGTGTTGCGCAACAACGCCTTATGTTGATGCAGTTGCTGTAGAGCACTTGCGTCTGGTGGCGGCACGGAGGCGCGTGGTATTCTTGGTTCGCCGGTCATGGTTTCAATGCAGCGTATTGTGAGAGTGGTAGATGTTTCAATCGAAATTGTCTGCCGGCGGTTTGCCGGCTGCTATTGCCCTTGTTCTGCAGCTGGCGTTCGTGCCAGGCGCAGCAGCCCAGGAAGACCCGGAAGCACCCGCGCCCGAGGTAGCACTAACCCCCGTTCCAGCAGGTGCGCCCAGCGTGGCGGGCGCGGCCAGTCGCGCCGACGACGACAACTTCATGTTGCTGCGCGAAGCAGCGCGCCAGAGTGACGATGCGCGGGCCAACGCCATCGCATCGCGCCTGCCCGTCACCAATTATCTGCTGGCGTCCTACGTTGACTATTATCGTCTGAAACCTCGCCTGCGCGATGCCATCCAGGACGAGGTGCTGCAAGTGCTGCGCCGCCATGAAGGCACGGCGGCCGCCGAGCAGTTGCGCGCCGAATGGCTGATGGAACTGGGCAAGCGCCGCGAATGGAATACGTTCGAGCGCGAAGCCGGCGCATTGGCCCAGTCGGGCAGCCTGCCGATCCGCTGCTACGCGCTGCTGGCCAAAGCCGAGCGGGGCGAGCGCGTGGCCGACGCGGCGCGCACGCTGCTCAAAACCCCGGCCGGCTATGGCGACGCCTGCGGCGCCCTGATTGCGCAACTGGTCGCCAACGGCCAGTTCACCGAAGCCGACCTGCTCACGCAACTGCGCCTGGCCGGCCTGGACAACGCCACCGGCCCGGCGCGGCGCGCCGCAGTGTTGCTGGGCTTGCCGGAAACCCGCGCCACCCAGGCGGTCGACATGCCGGCCGTGGCGATGGCGCGCGGCATCGGCAAGACCCGCGCCGAGCGCGAGCTGTACCTGGTCGCCGTGGGCCGCATGGCGCGTACCACGCTGCGGCTGGCCGTGGTCGGCCTGGAAAAAAACAGCGCGCAACTGACGAACGAAGAGCGCGCGATCGGCTGGGCCAATGTGGCGCTGGCCGCATCGATCGCGCTGGCGCCCGAAGCGCACGATTACTGGGAACGCGCGAAAGGCGCGCCCCTGAGTGATTTCCAGATGCAATGGAAGACGCGCATGGCGCTGCGCCGCGGCGACTGGAAAACCGTGCGCGCCACGATCGAGGCAATGCCGCCAGCCCTGCGCGCCGACTCGACCTGGGTATATTGGCTTGGCCGCGCGCACCAGGCCGATGGCCGGCCCGACGAAGCGCGCACGCTGTGGCAAAGCATCGCCGCCCAGACCACCTTCTATACCCAGCTGGCCCAGGAAGAGCTGGGCAACCAGGTGATCGCGCCACCGCCGATCACACCGATCACCGCCGCCGAGCTGGCCCAGGCCGCCAATAATCAGAGTCTGCAACGGGCGCTGAAGTTCTACGATTTGCGCCTGCGCGCGGAAGGCAACCGCGAATGGAGCTGGGGTTTGCGCAACCTGTCCGAACGTCAGCTGCTGGCCGCTGCCGAACTGGCACGGCGCAACGAGCTGCTCGACCGCATGGTCGAAACATCGCTGCGCACGCGCACCGAGCTGAGCTACGACCAGCGCTTCCCGGCGCCGCACCTCGAGGTACTCAAGCCCACCGCCCAGGGCCTCAGTCTCGACAAGGCCTGGGTGTATGGCCTGATCCGGCAAGAATCGCGCTTCATTCGCGATGCGCGCTCGGGCGTGGGGGCATCGGGCCTGATGCAGGTGATGCCCGCCACCGGCAAGTGGGTGGCGGCCAAGATTGGCTTGAACAACTTTGTCACCAGCATGCTCAATGACTTGCACGTGAATATCACGCTCGGGGCCAACTACATGACGATGGTGCTGAACAATTTTGAAGGCTCGCAAGTGCTGGCCACCGCTGCCTACAACGCCGGCCCGAGCCGCTCGCGCACCTGGCGCGGCCGGCTCGAGGCGCCAATGGAAGGCGCGATTTTCGTCGAAACCATCCCGTTCACCGAAACGCGCGGCTATGTGCGCAACGTGATGGCCAACGCCACCAACTACGCGTCAATCTTCGAGGGCAAGCCGCAATCGCTCAAGGCGCGCCTGGGCACGATCACGCCGCGGCCCGCCACGTCGGTGCTCGACTGACAGGCAAGTAAGCCAGCATGCGGCCCCCGCTGGCGGGGGCCGCCCACCTTGACAGTCGCGTCATTGGGCCGCAAGCTGACGCTGAAACCCCAGCCGTGCCGGGCGCCCAACCGCCGCCCGGGATGCCCTTCGCCACGCACCCTGAACGAACTCATGCAGACCATCGAACGCGACCCGATCCTCACGCACACCCTGGACCAGACCCGCAGCCCTGGCTTGACGCTCATCATTGGTAACAAGAACCTGTCGTCGTGGTCGATGCGGCCGTGGGTGGCGGCGATGGCGTTCGGCATCCCGTTCACTGAAATCAAAGTCTTGCTCGACCAGCCCGACACCGCCAACGAGATCGCGCGCTACTCGCATGCAGGCCGCGTGCCGGTACTGCTGGCCGGCGAAATGACGGTGTGGGACAGCCTGGCGATCATTGAATACCTGGCCGAGCAATTTCCCGACAAGCCCATGTGGCCGCAAGACGTGGCGGCGCGCGCACTGGCGCGTTCGATCGTGGCCGAGATGCATGCCGGCTTTGGCGAGCTGCGCAGCGCCATGCCCATGAATATCCAGGCGCGCCTGCCGGGCCGTGGCCGCACGCATGGCGCCCAGGCCGACATCGGCCGCGTCTGCGAAATCTGGGAAGACTGCCTGTCGCGCTTTGGCCATCACCAGTTCCTGTTCGGCGCGTTTTCGATTGCCGACGCGTTCTATGCGCCAATCGTGCTGCGTTTCCAGACCTATGGCGTGACCCTCGCGCCCGCGCTGCAAGCCTATTGCGAGCGCGTGCTGGCCCAGCCGGCCGTGGCGCGCTGGGTCAATGAAGCGATGCTCGAGAACCACCCGACGCCGCTGCACGACGCCGACCTGCCGGAGTAATGCATGCGTAGTTATGTTGTCGGCGGCGCCGTGCGCGATGCGCTGCTCGGGCTGCCGGTGAAGGACCACGACCACGTGGTCGTCGGCGCCACCCCCGAACAAATGCTGCAAGCCGGCTTTCGCGCCGTGGGCAAGGATTTCCCGGTCTTCCTGCATCCGAAGACACACGAGGAATACGCGCTCGCGCGCACCGAGCGCAAGACCGCGCCCGGCTACCACGGCTTCGTGTTCCATGCGGCGCCGGACGTCACGCTCGAGCAAGACCTGGTGCGGCGCGACCTGACCATCAACGCCATGGCACAGGGCGAGGATGGCATGATCGTCGATCCGCTGGGCGGCCGGCGCGACCTCGAATTGCGCCTGTTCCGCCATGTGTCGGAAGCCTTTGCCGAAGACCCGGTGCGCATCCTGCGCGTGGCGCGCTTTGCCGCGCGCCTGCCCGAGTTTCGCGTGGCCGATGAAACCAATGTGCTGATGCGCCAGATGGTCGACGCGGGCGAGGTCGACGCCCTCGTGCCCGAGCGCGTCTGGCAAGAGCTGGCGCGCGGGCTGATGGAACGCCAGCCATCGCGCATGCTGGTCGTGCTGGACGAGTGCGGCGCGCTGGCGCGCCTGTTGCCCGAACTCGCTACCCATGAACCTGCGCTGCGCGTCATTGACACCGCCGCGCAGCACGATCACCCGCTCGAGATCCGCTTCGCCGCCCTGATGCGCGACCTTGGCACGACAGCCGTCGAGGCCGTCTCCAGGCGCCTGAAAGTGCCCAATGAATGCCGCGACCTGACCATCATGACGGCACGCGAGCACGATGTGCTGGCACACGCCGGGGAACTCGATGCCAAAGCGCTCGTCACACTCTTCGAGCGCAGCGACGCCTTCCGTAAACCCGCACGCTTCGCCCAGATGCTGCTGGCAACCGCTTGCCATGCGGTTGATCCAAAGGCCCCGTCTCTGCTGCTGCAGGAAGCCCTGGCAGCAGCGCGCGGCGTCGATGCCGGCGCCGTGGCGGCGCGCTGCGCGGATCGGCGCGACCGCATTGCCGAAGCCGTCCACCTCGCACGCGTGGAGGCGGTGGCCGCCATTTGTAATAAAGTGTGAGAAAGCGCCCTGTGGGGCGACACAGTTACATGTCGTTACACCCTCTGTATAGTGCGGGCCGTCGTTTTGCTATTCTTCAATAATGTTAATTGTTGCGTTGGAGAAAAACGATGTTCACGATGCTGGGACGCCGAGCAGGAAGCTGGGTACGGCGCCGCCGCCTGTTGCTGGCGAGCCTGGCCGTCGTATTGATGAGCGCGCTGCTCGTGTTCCTCTATTCGCGCACCGAGGTCATCGACCCTGAAGTGCGCAGCAACGTGCTGCTCAACCTGCGCGAATTCGAAAAGCTCGACGCCGAATGGGACGCCAATCTGCTGCGCGCCCACACCGGCCGCGCCGCCATCCGGCCCGACCTGAGTTCGCAACTGCCGCGCATGCGGATCCTGATGGATCGGCTGGAAGAAGCCGCGCCCCTTACCGGCAGCCGCGCCGCGAGCGATGCCTGCGTCCAGCTGCGGGTGGCGCTGCGCAACAAGGAGATGCTGGTGGCCGAGTTCGCGCAGCACAATCCACGGCTGCGCGCGGCCCTGCTGCACATGCCGCCGGCCGTGGCCGACCTCAAGACCGAGATTTCGGGCATCGAAGGCGCGCTGGCGCCGGCCCGGATCGTCGTGCGGCTCGACACGACCCTGAATGCGCTGCTCAGCGACATCCTGCGCTACAACATCGCGCCGTCACCGGCACTGGCCACCCGCATCGAAGAAATCCTGGGCAATGTCGCGGCCCAGCAGATCGCGTTTTCGCCGGCCGTGGTCGACAAGATGGACGCCGTGATCCAGAGCAGCCGCGTGATCCTGGAGAAGCGGCCGCTGGAAAACCTGCTCGAAGCGCAGATCGCCGCCGTCGGCACCGATGTCGTGCTCGACCGCCTCGAGCAGGAGTTCGAGCGCTCGTTCGACACCGTGCTGCTCGAGCGCCAGCGTTTTCGCGGCTACCTGGCGGCGTATTCCGGCCTGCTGCTGGTGCTGCTGGCGTATGCCGGCGTGCGCCTGCGCCGCAGCTACCGCATCATCGGCGTCGTCAATCGCCGCCTGCAGTCGGCCAACGAAACGCTCGAGCAGCGTGTGGCCGAGCGCACCGCCGAGCTGCAGGCGCAGTCGGTCCAGCTCGAGCGCCTGGCCCAGCACGACAGCCTGACCGGCCTGATCAACTACCGCCAGCTGACGCGCCTGCTCGAACGGGCACTGGCCCGGGCCGACCGTCGCGACAGCGTGGTGGTGCTGATGTTCATCGACCTGGACGGCTTCAAGGCCGTCAACGATACATGGGGCCATGCCGCCGGCGACCTGGTGCTCAAGAACGTCGCGCGCAAGGTCCAGGCCAAGCTGCGCGCCGAAGATGCGCTGGCGCGGCTGGGCGGCGACGAATTCGTGATCCTGCTCGAAGACGTGACCTCGCGCGACGGCGCGCTACGCGTGGCGCGGCTGGCGCTGGCGGAAATCGAAGCAATCACCGAGGCCGACGGCCACCCGGTGAAGATCTCGGCGAGCATCGGCATCGCCAGCGCGCGCGGCCAGATGGGCGCGACGCGCGGGCAAGAGGTGTTGCTGGCCGAGGCCGACAAAGCCATGTACGAAGCCAAGCAGGCCGGCAAGGGCCGCTTCGTGGTCAGCCCGCAGTCGCAATGGCGCGACGAGGACGACAGCGCCGGGCTGGCGCTGGAGCAGGCACGGCGTGAACCAGTAAAGGAACTGCCCGCCGACGGCGCGCAAAGAAACACGGCGCCAGCCGACCGCATCGGATAACATCGGCAGGTTGCCGTGCACGAAAAGGTGTCAAGATGCTGGACAATCCATTACGCCGCTGGATACAGGGCTTGCGCGGCAAGAAAGGCCAGGCGCCGGTCCTGGTCAAGGAATTGCACGAGCGCGACCGCCGCCGCGTGCTGCGCCATCTGCTCGCGCTCGACAAGGATGACCGCCTGCTGCGCTTTGGCAGCATGATGTCCGATGACGGCATCGCGGCCTATGTCGGCAAGCTCGATTTTGCGCGCGACATCGTGTTTGGTGTGGTCAACAATGTGTTCCAGCTGGTGGGTGTCGGGCACCTGGCGTTCGCGCCGACCGAAGGGCGCACCAGTACCGCCAAGGCGCAGGTGGCCGAATTCGGCGTGTCGGTATCGAAGTCGGCGCGCGGGCAGGGGGTGGGCACGCGCCTGTTCCAGCGCGCGGCGATCCACTGCCGCAATTCGGACGTCGACACGCTGTACATGCAGTGCCTGACGTCAAACAAGACGATGATGCATATCGCAAAAAAGGCGGGGATGCGCGTGACGCGCGACTATGGCGAGGCCGACGCCCACCTTGAACTGCCGCCGCCAAGCCCGGGCAGCGTGATGGCCGAGGCGCTGGAAGAACAGTTCGCGGCGATCGACTACACGTTCAAGGCCAATACGCGGGCGGCGGTGAAGTTTTTCACCCCGAAGAAATAAACAAAGCGACCACCGCAGTCACTTGCCGAATCAGACGAGCGGCATTGCCGTGGTTTCCTTGATCCGCTGCAGCGCAAAGCTCGACTTCACATCGAGCACCGCCGGATGCTTGAGCAGCGTGCCCATCATGAAGCGCGAGAAGTGGTCCATGTCGCCCACGTGCACGCGCAGCAAAAAGTCCATGTCGCCCGTCATCGCGTAGCAGGCCACCACTTCCGGCCAGCTGCCCACCGACACCGCGAAATCGTTGCGCGGTGACGTCGCCGGCAGGCCCGGCTGGCGCGTGGTGCTGGCCACTTCGCTGTGCTTTTCCAGCCGCACGTTCACATACGCCAGCAGGCCCAGGCCGATCTTGTCGGAATCGAGCAGCGCCACGTACTGGCGAATCACGCCGGCCTCTTCCAGGCGCTTGATGCGGCGCAGGCAGGGCGACGGCGACAGGTTCACGCGCTCGGCCACGTCCTGGTTCGACAGGCGGCCATCGTTCTGCAAAATCTCGAGGATTTTGCGATCTGTTTTATCCAGTTCAATCTTTGACATACCTTCCCCACATCTGTCTTTTGTATGGCAATTTTATTGCGCAATTAAAGAGGGAGGGGGAATTGTTTGGAATTTAATGCTGGAGGGGCAGGTCTATACTGGCTCACAGACGGGAGACGACTCCCGCACAGAAGCGAGATGCAGGAAATGCACCGCTTCCGGCATCCGCCACCAGTTTCTTGGAGACACAATGAACGCACCCCTGGACCGCGCCCACCTGGCGTCGCCCCAACACGCCTCGCCACAACACGAGATCACGCTCGACGACAAATGGACGCTCGAGCGCGGTCGCGCCTTCATGACCGGCACGCAAGCGCTGATCCGCCTGCCGATGCTGCAGCGCGAGCGCGACCTGAAAGCCGGCCTGAACACGGCCGGCTACATCACCGGCTACCGCGGCTCGCCCGTTACGTCGGTCGACCAGACCGCGATGAAGGCCAAGGCCCACCTCGACGCACACCACGTCAAGTTCCATCCCGGCATGAACGAAGACCTGGCAGCCACCGCTGTCTGGGGCACCCAGCAAACCAATCTGTACAAGGATGCGAAGTACGACGGCGTGTTCTCGATGTGGTACGGCAAGGGCCCGGGGGTCGACCGCTGCGGCGACGTGTTCAAGCACGGCAACAACGCCGGCTCGTCGCAATTCGGCGGCGTGCTGGTGCTGGCCGGGGACGACCACGCGGCCAAGTCCTCGTCCACCGCGCACCAGTCCGACCACATCCTGACCCACTGCGGGATCCCGGTGCTGTATCCGTCGTCGGTCCAGGAATACCTCGACTTCGGCCTGCACGCCTGGGCCATGAGCCGCTATACGGGCCTGTGGGTGTCGATGAAATGCGTGACCGACATCATCGAATCGGGCGCCGTGGTCGACCTCGATCCGGACCGCGTGCAGACCGTGATCCCGACCGACTTCCAGCTGCCCGAGGGCGGCCTGAACATTCGCTGGCCGGACGCCGTGCTGGACCAGGAAGTGCGGATGAGCAATCACAAATGGTATGCCGCGCTGGCCTATGCCCGTGCGAATAAATTGAATCGGATTATCTGGGACAGTCCGCAGCCGAAGATCGGCATCATCACCGCCGGCAAGAGCTATCTGGACACGCGCCAGGCGCTGGCCGACCTCGGCATCGATGAGCAGGCCGCGCGTGACATCGGCCTGCGCCTGTACAAGGTCGGCATGACCTGGCCACTCGAGGCCGAAGGCGTGCACGAGTTCGCACGGGGCCTCGATGAAATCCTGGTGGTCGAAGAAAAGCGCCAGGTGATGGAATACGCGCTCAAGGAAGAGTTGTACAACCTGCCCGATGGCGAGCGGCCGCGCGTGGTCGGCAAGTTCGACGACACGGGCGAGTGGAGCAACAAGAACCGCATGGGCCACGGCGACTGGCTGCTGCCGGCAACCTATGAACTGAACCCGGCGCAGATCGCGCGCGCCATCGCGTCGCGCATTGGGCACTATTGCGCCGGGCATCCGGTGGCCGAGCGCGTGAAGGAACGCATCGCCTTCCTCGAAGCGAAAGAATTGGTGCTGCGCAATATTCCAGCGAAACCGAATCCGCAGACCGACCGCATCCCGTATTTCTGCTCAGGCTGCCCGCACAACAGCTCGACGAAAGTGCCGGAGGGCTCGCGTGCGATGGCAGGCATCGGCTGCCACTACATGGTGCTGTGGATGGACCGCGAAACATCGACGTTTACCCACATGGGCGCGGAAGGCACGACCTGGATCGGCCAGTCGCCGTTCACCGACGAGAAGCACGTATTCGTCAATCTGGGCGATGGCACGTACTTCCACTCAGGCATCCTGGCGATCCGCGCTGCGGTGGCGGCCAAGGTCAACATCACGTATAAAATCCTGTACAACGACGCGGTGGCGATGACGGGCGGCCAGAACGTCGACGGCCCGCTTGACCCGGGCATGATCAGCCGCCAGATCGCGGCCGAAGGCGTCACGCCGATCATCGTCGTCACCGACGAGCCCGACAAATACCCGAGCGACTACGCCTGGGCGCCCGGCACCACGGTGCGCCACCGGTCCGAGCTGATGGACGTACAACGCGAGCTGCGCGAGATGCCCGGCGTGTCGGCCGTGATCTATGACCAGACCTGCGCATCCGAAAAGCGGCGGCGCCGGAAAAAAGGCGAATTCCCCGACCCGGCCAAGCGCGCTGTCATCAACGAGGCCGTCTGCGAAGGCTGCGGCGATTGCTCGGTGCAGTCGAACTGCCTGTCGGTCGAGCCGCTTGAAACCGAACTGGGCCGCAAACGCCAGATCAACCAGTCGTCGTGCAACAAGGATTATTCGTGCGTGTCGGGCTTTTGCCCGAGCTTTGTCACCGTCGAAGGCGGTGGGCTCAAAAAGCCGAAGAAGGCGGCGGCTTCCGACGCCGCGCCACCGGGGTTGTCAACATCGTTGCCGGCACCCTGTATCCCGTCGGTCGCCACGCCATTCGGCATCCTCGTTGCCGGCGTGGGCGGCACCGGTGTCGTCACCGTTGGGCAGATCCTGGCGGTGGCAGCGCACGTCGAAGGCAAGGGCGCGATCGTGCTCGACCAGAGTGGCCTGGCGCAGAAGGGCGGGCCAGTGATGTCGCACGTGCGCCTGGCCGAACACCAGCTTGATCTGCACTCCACCCGCGTGGGCACCGGCAGCGCCGACCTCGTGATCGGCTGCGACCAGATCGTCACCGCCAGCCGCGACGCCCTGTCGCGCATGGGCGAAGGCCGTACCTGGGCCGCCGTCAATTCGAGCAGCGCCACGACGGCCGCGTTCGTGAAAAACCCCGACTGGCAATTTCCAGCCGAAGGCTCGCGCGGCGCGATCGAGCAAGCCTGCGGCAAACAGAACGTCGAATTCCTTGACGCCGGCAGCATCGCCACGGCCCTGCTGGGCGACGCGATCGCCACCAATATGTTCATGCTCGGCTATGCGTTCCAGAAGGGGCGCGTGCCGCTGCAGGCGGCCTCGCTGCTCAAGGCCATCGAGCTCAATGGCGTGTCGGTCGCGTTCAACAAGGCGGCCTTCAACTGGGGCCGCAGCGCGGCGCATGACCTGGGCGCCGTCAGCAAGGCAGCGCTGCCGGCCAAGGTGATCGAGTTCAAGCGCATGCAGACGCTCGATGATCTGATCAAGCGCCGGGTCGACCTGCTCACGGCCTACCAGGACGCGGCGTACGCCGGCCAGTACCAGGCGTTCGTCGAGCAGGTGCGGGCGCAAGAGGCGCGGCTGGGCAAGGGCACGCGCTTGTCCGAAGCTGTGGCGAAGTATTTGTACAAGCTGATGGCGTACAAGGACGAGTACGAAGTCGCGCGCCTGCACACCGATCCGGCCTTCCGTGAAAAGATTGCCGCCATGTTCGAAGGCGATATCACGCTCAAGTTCCATCTTGCCCCGCCGCTGCTGGCCAAGCATGACAAGGAAGGCCGCGCCATCAAGCAGGAATTCGGCCCGTGGATGATGCGCGCGTTCGGCGTGCTGGCCAAATTCAAGCGCCTGCGCGGCACCGCGTTCGATGTGTTCGGCTACTCGGCCGAGCGCCGCGTCGAGCGCGCGCTGATTGGCGAGTATCGCGCGACGCTGGCGGCACTGCTGTCCAAGCTGACCGAGGATAATCTGGCGCAGGCAGTGGCGATTGCCAGCATTCCGGAAGATATTCGCGGCTACGGGCATGTGAAGGCGCGGCACCTGACAGCGGCAAAGGAGAAGGAAGCGGCGCTGCTGGCGGCGTTTCATGCACCGGTTGGGGCGGCACCGCGTGCAGCCTGATCTTGAGGAATTGTCTGCTTGGCATGCTTCGTTGTCGCATGGCCTCAGTGTGACAGTTGGTGGTATTCCGGAGCAATATCGGCGTCTATAATCATTCGCATGAGCCCGACATACCACCTCCCGCGCAAGGCGCCTTCCGTCCGTTTGATTTCCAGTGCGCTTGGCGCGCTGTTCGTCCTCGCCGGGTGCGGCGGCGGTGGTGGTTCGCCGGGCGTGGGTACGCGGCCGCCGGTGGCCGAAACGGCCCCGGTCACGCCAACGCCAACGCCAACGCCGGCCGGCAGCGCTGCCACGCCCGAAGACCTCAATCCCAACCTGCTCGGCGACGCCTACAGCAGCTACTGGAACAAGTGCGCCGCGCCACGCACCGGTGTCGATGCGAGCGGCAGGGCATTCCCCGATGTGCAGGGCACGCTGCTGGACGAATTGAAATTCCTGCGCGCCTGGACCAACCAGTATTACCTCTGGTACAACGAAGTCCCGAACACCTACAAGATGGCCGATTTCAAGAGCGCGCTCGACTACTTCGACGTGCTCAAGACGCCGGCCGTGACCGCCACCGGGAAACTGAAAGACCGCTATCACTTCACCTATTCGACCGCCGAATGGGAGGCGATGCAGACCCAGGGGATCGACCTGGGCTATGGCATCACGTGGTCGCGCAACGCGGGCGGTACGGCGCCGCGCACGTGGCTGATCACGGCGGTCGAGCCGGGCTCGCCGGCGGCCGCCGCCGGCCTGCTGCGCGGCGACCAGCTCACCAGAATCGACGGCATCGACTTTGTCAATGCGAGCGACGCGGCCTCGGTCGCGCGTATCAACCTGGCCCTGTTCCCTGAAACGGCCGGCAGCGCGCACCGCTTCACGCTGCAGCGCGGCGGCGTGCCGTACGATGTGACGATGACGGGCGCCGAGGTGCGCGTGGCGCCCGTGAAAAACGTGAAGATCATCGAGACCGCCAGCGGCAAGGTGGGCTACCTGACGTTCGACACCTTCAATGCGGTCTCCGAAAAGCAATTGATCGATGCCTTTACCACCTTCCGCCAGGCCGGCGTGACCGACCTGGTGCTCGACATCCGCTACAACGGCGGCGGCCTGCTGTACCTGGCCAGCCAGCTGGCCTATATGGTCTCGGGCCCGGAGTCGACGAACGGCAAGGTGTTCGAGCAATCGCAGTACAACGACAAGCAGCCGCGCGAAGCGCCGATCCTGTTCCGCTCGACCGCCTGGGGCTTTGCTTCGAGCGATCCGGTGCGTACCGGCACGCCGCTGCCGACCCTGGGCCTGAAACGCGTGACGGTGCTGAGCACGGCCGGCACCTGCTCGGCCAGCGAATCGGTGATCAACGGCCTGCGCGGCGCCGACGTCGAAGTGATCCAGATCGGCGGCACGACCTGCGGCAAACCGTACGGCTTCACGCCGGTGCCCAACTGCGGCACGACCTATTTCTCGATCGAGTTCAAGGGCGTGAACAACAAGGGCTTCGGCGATTTTACCGACGGCTTCGCACCGACCTGCCAGGTCAGCGATGACCTGACGCGGCCGGTGGGGGACCAGAACGAAGGCTTGCTGGCCGCCGCGCTGACCTACCGCGCCACGCAGGCCTGCCCGGTCTCGACAACCGCCCGGGCACGCACTGTGCCGATGGAAATCGTGCGGCCGCAGGTCAAGGAAATCTCGATCCGGCCGACACCCGGCGCACCGCCGCGCTAACGCGAATCTACCGTATTGACGGGCGGCGTGGTCAATCGGCGCGCCGCCCGTGGTGTTTCCAGACTGAACTTTTCCTCAAGAACACGTCTATAATCGTCGGCTTCCCTGTCACTTGCCGGAGCTTCTCGATGATTCGTTCTGCGTTACTGCTGGCCCTGCTGTCCGCATTCCCCCTGGCGCACGCCGCTATCCCCGACCTGACCACGATCTCGGAGCGCTCCGGCTTCCAGGCTACCGGCCGCTACGATGAAACGATCGCGCTGTGCGCCGCGTTCGCGCAGGCGTATCCGAAGCAGGTGCAGTGCATCGACTTCGGCATCACGCCGGAAGGCCGGCCGATGAAGGCGCTGGTGGTGAACAACAACGGCGTGTTCACGCCTGCGGCTGCAAAGAAGCAGGGATTGCCGGTGACGCTGATCCAGGGCGGCATCCACGCCGGCGAGATCGACGGCAAGGACGCCGGCTTCCTGGCGCTGCGCCAGATCCTCGAGGGCAGCGCGGCCAAGGGCGCGCTCGACAAGCAGGTGCTGCTGTTCGTGCCGGTATTTAACGTCGACGGCCACGAGCGCTTCGGCAAGTGGAACCGTCCGAACCAGCGCGGTCCGGTCGAGATGGGCTGGCGCACCACGGGCCAGAACCTGAACCTGAACCGCGATTACCTGAAAGCCGACGCGCCCGAGATGCAGGCGATGCTGGGCCTGGTGAACGCATGGGATCCGCTGACCTATGTCGACCTGCACGCCACCAACGGCGCCAAGTTCCAGCACGATATCTCGATCCAGGTCGAACCGGTCTATTCGGGCGACGACCAATTTCGCAAGGCCGGGCTGGCGCTGCGCAGCAACGTGATCAAGGACATCGCCAAGGAGGGCTCGACGCCGCAGTCGTACTATATGTCGTTCATGAAGCAGGACGATCCGATGTCGGGCTTCGAGGATGGCGTGTCCGATCCGCGTTTCTCGACCGGCTACTTCCAGCTGCGTAACCGCATGGCGATGCTGGTGGAAACGCACTCGTGGAAAGAATATCCGGTGCGCGTGCGCATCACCCGCAATACCGTGGTGTCGGTGCTGAACCAGGTCGCGCAACACGGCAAGGAATGGCAACAGGCCGCCTATGCCGCCGACGCACGCGCGGCCAAGCTGGGCAACAAGAAGGTGGCGCTGAACTACCGCACCACCGACAAGACCGAGATGGTCAATTTCAATGGCTACGAATACACGCGCAAGCCGTCGGAGATTTCGGGCGCCCTGATGACGCGCTACGATGAGACCAAGCCGCAAGTCTGGCGCGTGCCGCTGCGCGATGAAGTCGTCGCCGACCTGGAAGTGACGGCGCCGGGCGCCGGCTACATCGTGCCGGCTGCGCAGGCGGCCATCGTCGGCGAGAAGCTGCGCCAGCATGGCGTCGTGTTCCGCACGCTGGACAAGGACGCCCCACGCATGAATGTCGAAACCTTCCGCGCCGACAAGGCCAAGCTGGACGCGGCATCGGTCGAAGGACACCAGCGTCTGACGGTCACCGGCAAGTGGAAACCTGAAGCGCGCGCGGTAACGGCCGGTTCGCTGTTCGTGCCGATCGCGCAGCCGAAGGCGCGCCTGGTGGTGGCGATGTTCGAACCGCAGGCGCCCGATTCGCTGGTGGCCTGGGGCACGTTCAACACGGCCTTCGAGCGCAAGGAATACATGGAAGACTACGTGGCCGAAGACGTGGCGCGCGAGCAGATGGCGGCCGATCCGACCGTGGCGGCCGAATTTGCCAAGCGTTTGGCATCGGACCCGGAGTTTGCAAAGAGCCCGCAGGCACGCCTGGAGTTCTTCGCCAAGCGGCACTCGTCGTATGACGAGCGCTTGAACCTGTATCCGGTGCTGCGCACGGATACGGCGCTGTAATCAGGGGCTTCCCGATCTGGGTCCGTCATTGCCGCCGCTGGCTGCAATGACGGACTGACGTCTCAAGGCGTTTTCGGCAACGATGTCAACAACACCGTCGTTACCTTCCCATCCGCACCACCCACCAGCTGATACAGCCGGTCATATTCTTCATCCCCGATCTCGGCACCCGGCGCACCGCCGAACAGCCGCACCAATTCCGGCAGCGTATTGGAATGGCCCACCACCAGCACCGGCGCATTGAACGCCTTGACCTTGTCGACCAGCGCCTGCGGCGTGGCGGCGTCGTAGCGCTGCACCGGCAGGCCGAGTTGCGTCGCCAGCGGCTGCGCGGTGTCGAGCGTGCGCATCGTGGCGGTGCTGAAAATGGCCTGGATGCCGGCGCGGTGCAGCAGCGTCGCGATGTTCTGCGCGCGCTGGCGGCCTTGCGGCGTGAGCGCCGGGTCTTTGCCTTCGGCTGCTTTTTCGCCGTGGCGCACGAGGTAGATCATGCCCGGTTCAGCCATGGCGGTGCAGGGCGCGAGCATGGCGGCGAGCAGTGCCAATCGCCCCAGCAACTTTGTGGATGGTGTCAGGGAAAAGCGCATCGCGGTCTTTCAGCAGGTGTGGATGACCCCGAGCGTAGCATGACGCTAAGACGCTTCGTATGCGTTGTCGGCACGCCCGGTTGCGACGCCCGTCGTGGCGAAGCGTTCGCGATACACTTTCGGCGCGATGCCGAGTTTTTTCAGGAATACCCGGCGCATATGCGCCTCGTCGCTGAAGCACGCGCGCGCGGCCACCGCTTTCAGCGGCAATGCCACATCTGCCAACAACTGCGTGGCGCGTTCGAAGCGGCACGTCTCGATGAATTCCTGCGTGCTCATGCCCACCTCTTGCTGGAACACGCGGGCGAAATGGCGCTCGCTCATCATCGCTTTTTGCGCCAACTGGGCCACCGACAGGCGTTCGTGCAGGTTGTCCAGGATCCAGGTCTGCAGCTCGCGGATATTCGGCTTGGCCGTGCGTTCGCTGAGCAGGTGCGCGCTGAACTGCGACTGGCCGCCCGGGCGCTTGAGATACACGACCATCTCGGTGGCCACTTCCAGCGCCAGCGCGCGCCCGAAATCCTGTTCGACCAGCGCCAGCGCCAGGTCCATGCCGGCGGTGACCCCGGCCGAGGTCCAGACATTGCCGGAGCGAATGAAGATGGCGTCGGCATCGATGTCGATGGCCGGGAAATCGGCCTGCAGCCGCTCGGCCACGCCCCAGTGCGTGGTGGCGCGTTTGCCGTCGAGCGCGCCGGCGGCGGCCAGGAAGAAGGCGCCCGAGCACAGGGCCGTGAGGCGCTCGAGGCGCGGTGCGGCATCCCGGATCCAGTCGATGATGGCGGCGCTGTCGACCAGCGCATCCTGGATATGGCGCGCGCCGACCACCATCGCCGTGTGGGGCAGGGCCAGCGTATTGACCACTTTCGTGGCGTCGAGCGACATCAGGGTATCCGAAGGTATCGGCCCGGTTTTACAGGACGCCACGCGCACATCGTAGCCGGCGGGCTTGCCGCGCCGCGCCAGGTGCAGGTTGGCGTATTCGAAGACCGACATGGGCCCGATCGCTTCCATTGCCTTGAATCCGGGGTAGACGACGATGTCGACGGTGATGGCGTCAAGGGGAGAAGCAGCGTGCATTGTCGGGGCAGTCCAGGGCGAAGATCCGGTCATTATTGCACCAAATCCTGCCATTCCCGGCCAGGCGCCGCTGCCGGCCGCGCACGCGCCTGCACAATGGCCGCATTCCATTTTTGAACCAGAGAGCATCCCATGAAAACCAAAGCAGCCATTGCCTGGCGCGCCGGCGCGCCCCTGACCATCGAAGAAGTCGACCTGGAAGGCCCGCGCGAAGGCGAAGTACTGATCGAGCTGAAAGCGACCGGCATTTGCCATACCGATTACTACACGCTGTCCGGCGCCGATCCGGAAGGGCTGTTCCCGGCGATCCTGGGCCATGAAGGCGCGGGCATTGTGGTTGACGTCGGCCCAGGTGTGACGACGTTGAAAAAAGACGATCACGTCATTCCGCTGTACACGCCGGAATGCCGCCAGTGCAAATTCTGCCTGTCGCAAAAGACCAATCTGTGCCAGGCGATCCGCTCGACGCAAGGCCGCGGCCTGATGCCGGATGCAACCAGCCGCTTTTCGCTGGACGGCAAGCCGCTGTTTCACTACATGGGCACGTCGACCTTCTCGAATTACATCGTGGTGCCCGAGATCGCGCTGGCGAAAATCCGCGAAGATGCGCCGTTCGACAAGGTCTGCTACATCGGTTGCGGCGTGACGACCGGCGTGGGCGCCGTGCTGTTTTCGGCCAAGGTCGAGGCGGGCGCCAATGTGGTCGTGTTCGGCCTGGGCGGCATTGGCCTGAACGTGATCCAGGCCGCGAAAATGGTTGGCGCCGACAAGATCATCGGCGTCGACATCAATCCGGCGCGCCAAGCCATGGCGAGCAAGTTCGGCATGACCCATTTCGTCAATCCGAAAGACGTCGAGAATGTCGTCGATGCGATCGTGCAGATCACCGATGGCGGCGCCGATTACAGTTTCGAGTGCGTCGGCAACGTGAACACCATGCGCCAGGCGCTCGAGTGCACGCATAAAGGCTGGGGCAAATCGTTCATCATTGGCGTGGCTGCGGCCGGCGAAGAAATCGCGACCCGTCCATTCCAGCTGGTGACCGGCCGTGAATGGCGCGGCTCGGCGTTTGGCGGCGCGCGCGGCCGCACCGATGTGCCGAAGATCGTCGACTGGTATATGGAGGGCAAACTCAATATCGACGACCTGATCACGCACCGCTTGCCACTTGAACGCATCAATGAAGGGTTCGACCTGATGAAGAGCGGCGAGTCGATCCGCTCGGTGGTGCTGTACTGATGTCTTGTGCCCGGCGGTTCAGGCCAGCGCGGCCACGATGAAGTCGACGAAGGTGCGCACCTTGGCCGACAAGTGCTTGCGGCTCGGATAGATTGCATAGATGCCCATCTCGGCTGACCGCCAGTCGGGCAGCACCTGTACCAGGCGCCCGGCGGCGAGATCCTCGCCCACGATGAAGTGCGGCTGGAAGGCGATGCCGGCGCCGGCGACGGCTGCCAGGCGGATGATGTCGCCGTTGTCGGCCTTCATCGGGCCATTCACCGGTACGGTGACTTGCTGGCTGGCGGACTCGAGGCGCCAGTCGGCGCCGCCGCCACTCAATGAGTAGCTCAGGCACGCATGCCGGCCCAGCTCGCCCGGCGTCTGCGGCGCGCCGTGCGCGGCCAGATAAGCAGGCGAGGCGCACACAATGCCGTACGCGACGCCCAGCTTGCGTGCGATCAGATCCGACTGCGGCAGGGTGCCGATGCGAATCGCCACGTCGAACCCTTCCTCGACCAGGTCGACCTTGCGGTCGGACAACGCGATATCGAGCTGCACCTGCGGGTAAGCCTGGGTAAAGGCGCCGATGATGCTGCCCAGGCGATGCTGGCCATAGGACAGCGGAATCGTGACGCGCAGCACGCCACGCGGCATCGCCGTCATCTGGCCGGCAATCTGTTCGGCCTCATTTACGTCACCCAGAATCTGCACGCTGCGCTCGTAGAAGGCGCGGCCGGTTTCCGTCAGGCTCAGGCGCCGCGTGGTGCGGTTCATCAGGCGCGTGCCCAGGTGTTCCTCGAGCTTTTGCACCTGCTTCGAGACCATGGCGCGTGAGACATTCAGCCTGGTTGCGGCAGTGGCGAAGCTGCCGCTGTCGACCACGGCAACATAGGTTTTCATTGAGCCGAGCAGGTCCATTCGGAGATATTGTCAATCAAATGGAAATAGTTTAATTATATTTAGCGGCTTTATCAACACAGTATAACTAGATAAGATGAATGCATCATTTAACGAGGTGCACCATGAATCTACCGACCATCTTTGTTTCACACGGTTCGCCCATGCTTGCCTTGCAAGACAGTCCGGCACGACGCTTCTTGCAAGGCCTGGGGCAAACGCTGCCGCGGCCGAGCGCGATCGCGGTCGTGTCGGCGCATTGGGAAACGGCCTGCGGCCCGGCGGTATCGCTGGCCACCCGGCCGGAAACGATCCACGACTTCGGCGGTTTCCCGCAAGCGCTGTTCGACATGCGCTACCCGGCGCCAGGCGCGCCCGCGGCTGCCGAGCGCGCGGCTGCGCTGTTCGAAGCGGCAGGCATCCCGGTCGGTCGCAGCGCGACGCGCGGCCTCGATCATGGCGCCTGGGTGCCGCTCAGCCTGATGTATCCGGAAGCCGACGTGCCGGTGCTGCAGATCTCGATCGTGCATGGCGCCGGTCCCGCGCTCCACCAGCAACTTGGCCTGGCGCTGCAGGCTTTGCGCCAGGAAGGCGTATTGGTGATCGGTTCCGGTTCGCTGACGCATAACCTGTACGAATTTCGCGGACAGGGCGTCGATGCGCCGGCGCCAGCCTGGGTCAGCGACTTCGAGACCTGGATGCGCGAGCGCTTGGTTGCAGATGACCGCGCCGCCTTGCTGGACTACCGCCGTCTGGCGCCAATGGCCGAGAAAAATCATCCGACCGAAGAGCATCTGCTGCCGCTGTTCGTGGCGATGGGCGCGGCCGGGCCTGAAGCCAGGGCGTCGCTGCTGCACACGAGTTTTGAACATGGCGTGCTTGCCATGGATGCCTACGCTTTTAACTAAGCCCTTATTTTTTCTTCATTCACGAAAGAACGATCATGCAAACTACGACGACACAATTGACTACGAATACCAACGACGCCGGCAAACTGGTGCTGCGCGTCGCACTGGCCTCGATGCTGCTGTTCCACGGTGTTGCCAAACTCAGCGGCGGCATCGGTTTTGTCGGCCACATGCTCGCTGCGGCTGGCTTGCCTGCTGTGTTTGGCTACGGGGTGTATATCGGCGAAGTCGTCGCGCCGTTGTTCATCCTGTTTGGCCTGTTCTCCCGGCCTGCGGCGCTGGTCGTGGCCGTCAATATGATCGTGGCGGTGCTGCTGGCGCATACGAGCCAGTTCTTCACGATCAATGAAACTGGTGGCTGGGCGTTGGAACTGCAGGGGATGTTCTTCTTTGCAGCTGTGGCCGTCGCGCTGATGGGAGCGGGGCGTCACAGCGTCGGCGGTGTCAACGGCCGCTGGAACTGAACCAAGCCGGGGTCTGAACCAAGCCGGTGTCACACAAGCCGGTGTCAGGTCTGACATTCGGACACGACCTCGGCCTTGGTCGAACATAAGCCGGTGTCAGGTCTGTCATCCGGACACGACCTCGGCCTTGGTCGAATGGTCTCCCGGAGACTGCGCAATCTCAGCGTCAGCGAGCCTGCATCCAGTAGCGTTATCGGATGACACGACCACTCAGACTTGACTTCCCTGGTGCGCTTTACCATGTGACTTCGCGCGGTAACCGGCGTAATCCGATTTATCGCGATGAAGCCGACCGCAGGATCTGGTTAGAAGTTCTTGCAAAGGTGTGTGAACGCCACAATTGCATCATCCATAGCTTTTGCCAGATGACCAATCACTACCATCTGCTGATCGAAACGGCCGAGGCAAATCTTCCGCAGTGCATGCGCCAACTCAACGGGCTGTATTCGCAGAGTGTCAGTCGACGGCACAATCTCGTCGGACACTTGTTTCAAGGTCGTTACAAGGCAATCCTGGTGCAGAAGGAAAGTTATCTTCTGGAAGTGTCCCGGTACATCGTGTTAAATCCATTACGCGCGCATGTCGTCGAGGCGCTGGACGAATGGCGATGGAGTAGTCATCGTTATTTTATCGGGGATGAACTTCCGCCTGCATGGCTGGAGAGCAATTGGCTACTAGGGCGCTTTGGTGATACGCGCACCAGCGCCATTGAGGCATATCAGGCGTTTGTGCTGGCGGGCATTGGGCAAGCGAACCCGCTGGACGCTACCCGCCATCAAATCCTGCTGGGCGATGAAGTTTTTATATCGACGCACCAGCAGTTGCGGCGATCTGAAGCGCTCTTGGAAATCAAGCGAACCGAACGGCGCGCAGTTGCGCTTCCCCTGGTCGACTACCAGGATCGGTATCCGGACAGGAGTGAGGCGATGGCGCGCGCCTATCGATCGACCGCCTACACCATGCCGCAGATTGCAATCACCTTTGGCGTCTCGACCAAAACGGTCAGCCGGGCGGTTGCTGCTTTCGAGAAAGCGAAACCGGATGCCTAATGTTGAGGCCGTGTCCGAATGTCAGACCTGACACCGGCTTTTACAATCATAGCTGCGTCAACGAGATCGTCCCAGCTGCCGGCGTCGAACACGGCTCTTCATCGAACGCAATATCCCCCAGCGGATTGGCCACGCCATCCGTCTTCAGGTCGGCGAATCCGAACATCCCGCGATCCATCAAATGCGACGGCACCACGGTCGACAGCGACGAGAAGATATTTTCCACACGCCCCGGATGCTTTTTTTCCCATTCGCGCAGCATGTTCTTGATCTGCTTGCGCTGCAGGTTCTCTTGCGAGCCGCACAGGTCGCACGGAATGATCGGGAACCCTTTCACTTCGGCATAGCGCTCGGTGTCGGCCTCTTTCACATACGCCATCGGCCGGATCACCATGTGCTTGCCATCGTCCGACACCAGCTTGGCCGGCATTCCTTTTAGTTTCCCGCCGAAGAACATATTCAGGAAGAAGGTTTCGAGGATGTCGTCGCGGTGGTGGCCCAGCGCGATCTTGTTGCAACCCAGTTCATCGGCCACGCGGTACAGGATCCCGCGCCGTAGCCGGGAACACAGCGAGCAGGTGGTCTTGCCTTCCGGGATCAGGCGCTTGACGATGCTGTAGGTGTCCTGGTTTTCGATGTGGTAATCCACGCCGAGCTTGTCCAGGTAGGCCGGCAGGATATGGGCCGGGAAGTTCGGCTGCTTCTGGTCGAGGTTCACCGCGACGATGTCGAAGTGGATCGGCGCGCGCTCGCGCAGGGTCAGCAGGATGTCGAGCAGCGCGTAGCTGTCCTTGCCGCCCGACAGGCACACCATCACCTTGTCGCCGTCTTCGATCATGTTGAAGTCGCCAATGGCCTGGCCGACCTGGCGGCACAGGCGCTTGTGCAGCTTGTGGTTTTCGTGGGCGATCTTTTCCTGCTTTTTTGCGTCGATCACGGGGGCGGCCTCGCCCAGCGGGAAATCCGCCTCGGTCATGCGCTCGATAACGGTTTCGTTCATGCTTCGTCCTTGATGCGGAATACTTCGACACCGACGCCTTCGCAGTCGGCATACACGTCTGGCTTCATGGTCGACACGCCCGCGGCGCGCACGCGCGGATGGGCCAGCATGGCCTGGACCATGTCGTCGCACAGCGTCTCTTGCAGGTGGATGTGGCCCTTGGCAATGCGCTGGGCAACCGTCTCGCGCATGAAGTCGTAGTCGACTACTTCAGACAATTGATCGGCCTTCGGCGTCGACATCTCGAGCGGGATATACAGCTCAACATTGATCAGCACACGTTGCTCGCCCTTCTTCTCGAAGTCGTGCACGCCGATATTGATCATCACTTCGTAATTGCGCAGGAACAGCCGGCGGCAATTGCGCAAGCTCGGGTGGGACAGGGCGGACAACATGGTTAAGCCTTTTGGATAGATGATTCGGTGCTGCGGTTGTTCGGTTCGTCGGTGCCCGGTTCGGTCAGGAACATGACGTCGCGCGTCGATGGCGTCAGGTGCTGGCCGCCATCGACGAGCAGGGTGGTGCCGGTCAGCGCGCGGGCGCCCGCTGCGTAGACGACCGCGTCGGCAATGTCTTGCGGCGTTGACGAGCGCCCCAGTGGCGTGGCGCGGTGCGCCTGTGCAAAGCCCGCTTCGCTCTGCTCGCCCGAGACCATCGTGATGCCGGGCGCGACGCCTACCACGCGCACCGTCGGCGCCAGCGCTTGCGCCAGCATCGTGGTGGCCGCGTGCAGCGCCGCCTTGGACAAGGTGTACGACAGAAAATCCGGGTTGAGATTGTACAGTTTCTGGTCCAGCAAGTTGATGACCACGGCTTGCCCGCCTGCCGGCGTGGCCGCGTGCAATGCCTGCGCCAGCAGCAATGGCGCGGCGACATTCGCCGCCATATGCGTGCCCAGCAGGGCCGGCGAAAAATCGGTGGCGCTGTCGTATTCGAACAACGAGGCGTTGTTCACGATGCACGTCAACGACCCGAGCGCGTCAATGGCGCGGCCCGCCAACAGGCGCACGGCCGCGTCGTCAGCCAGGTCGCACTGCAGCAGCACGGCGCGCCGGCCCAGGGCCAGGATGGCGTCGCGGGTGGCGATGGCATCCTGTTCCGAGTGGCGGTAGTGCAGCGCGAGATCCCAGCCGGCCTCGGCCAGGCCCAACGCGATCGCCCGCCCGAGGCGGCGGCCGGCGCCGGTCACCAGCGCAACCCGGGGCAGGGCGGTTGGAACTGTGTCGGTCATCAGTGGTTATCGGGCCTGAACATCAGGCAGTAAATTGTTGATAAAAGCGAATCTGGCTACAATGCCGGCATGTCCCTGCCCGCACCCGACCGCGACGCCCTGGCCGCGTCCCACGCCCTGCAACAGCTCATCGCTCTCGACATCGAACAAGCCGGTGGGCAGATTGCGTTTTCGCGGTTCATGGAACTGGCGCTGTATGCGCCGCGCCTCGGGTATTACAGCGGCGGCGCGTCCAAGCTCGGCGCCGAGGGCGATTTCATCACGGCGCCCGAGATGACGCCGCTGTTCGGCGCCACCGTGGCGCGCGTGGCAGCCGCTATTATCGCCCAAAGCGCGCCCGACATCATCGAGTTCGGCGCCGGCACCGGCCGCCTGGCGCGCGACGTGCTCGCCGCGCTGGGGCGCCAGGGTGTGCACGTCAACTCGTACACCATCATCGAATTGTCGGGCGAGCTGCGCGCGCGCCAGCAGGCCAACCTGGCCGATCTGCCGCAAGTGCGCTGGCAGGACGCCATGCCCGGGCACTTCAGCGGCGTGGTGCTGGCCAACGAGGTGCTCGACGCAATGCCGGTCGAGCTTGTCATCCGCACGCAGGACGGCTGGCGCCGCCAGATGGTGACGATCGCCGATGGCGCGTTCGCGTTCATCCAGGCGCCGCTTGATGCCGCCCTGCACGAGCAACTGGTGCGCCAGGTGCCCGGGCACGAACACATGATCGAAGGCTATGTGACCGAGCTGCACCCGGTCGGCGCCGGCTTCATGGGCTCGCTGGCGACGATGTTCGCGGGCGGCCGTGGCGCGGCGATCCTGTTCGACTACGGTTTCCCGGCCCACGAGTATTACCTCGACCAGCGCATCGGCGGCACCCTGATGTGCCATTACCGCCACCACGCGCACCCGGATCCGTTCTACCTGCCGGGCCTGCAGGACATCACGGCCCACGTCGATTTCACGGCGATGGCGCTGGCGGCGCAGGATGCCGGCTTGCCGGTGCTGGCCTACATGAGCCAGGCGGCATTCCTGATCGGCGCCGGAATCGGCGAATTGTTGCTTGAAAACAACCCAGAAGATGCGCTGCGCTTCCTGCCGCAGTCGCGCGCCGTGCAAAAGCTGGTCTCTCCTGCGGAAATGGGCGAATTGTTCAAGGTGCTGGTGGTCGGGCAGGATGTAACATTGCCCGATGCAATCAGCCAGGCCGACCGCAGTCATCGTCTGTGAAGATTGTGATATCTTGCACAACGGACACAATTGCGTCTAAGCTGTACGACATTCCAACGCCAGGGTCCGGACATCAGCCTCGGCCGGGGACGTAGTATCAATGGCAGGCATCAGCGGGCAGATTTGACACACCATGGCCAAGATTCACACACACTATGACAACCTGAAGGTGTCGCGTCACGCGCCCCAGGAAGTCATACGTGCTTCGTACAAGGCGCTGAGCCAGAAATACCACCCCGACAAGAATCCCGGCGACGAAAAAGCCGCCCGTATCATGGCGGTCGTCAATTCGGCCTACAACGTGCTGGCCGATCCAGTGCGCCGCAAGGAGCACGACGAGTGGATCGCATCCGAAGAGTGGGAAGTCGAGTGGCTGGAAAGCTCGAATGCCAAGGACGGCCAGCCGCGCAAGGGCGGCGAAGCGTGGGACGCCCCGCCGGCAGGCAAACCGCCCCGCGCGCGCCTGATGCGCGATCCGCGCTGGTGGCTGGGCCTGTCCGCCTGCTTCGTGACCGGCGCCGCCGCTGCCGTCTTGCTCATGCAGCAACCGGGCATCATGCCCAGCGCCCTGGCCTGGAGCGGCGCGCAGAAGTCCGCCAGCGTGCTGGACGCCACGCCGACTGCAGCGGCGACGGAACCGGCAGCGGCAACCGAACCGGCCGCAGCGCCAGCGGTCAAACCTGAAGCCGATACCTGGGCCGGCCGCGGCGCGCCCGTCGTCCACATGCTCGGCACGACCCAGCTGGTCGTGCCCGATCATGCGCCCGATTGCAGCACCGACCTGCAAACCCTGAGCGCGCCAAGCGGCGAGCCGTGGCCGGCCGATTCGGCGTATCTGCCGGGCTACCCGGTGGGCAATGAGGGTGTCGAGATGCAGGTGACGATCGACAACAGCGCGAACGCCTCGCCGGTGTTCGTCAAGCTGTACGACCTCGATCGCCGCTCGAACGTGCGTCACGCCTTCGTGCAGCCGCGCGCCACGTTCACGATCGATCGGCTGACGGCCGGCAAGTACGAGGTGCGTTACCAGAACGT
Source organism: Massilia aurea (assembly GCF_040790145.1). GTDB lineage: Bacteria > Pseudomonadota > Gammaproteobacteria > Burkholderiales > Burkholderiaceae_D > Telluria > Telluria aurea_C. The sequence continues at coordinate 3,526 of NZ_JBFMMP010000007.1, read as the reverse complement.
CATCGTCGGCGCCAGCAGGCCCGAGTGCGACAGCCGCCAGACGGCGCGCTGAGCTGTCGTTTTTTTGTGCACTGCGCGTGGGTTCTGGCCCCGCGCAGCGATCCAATTCAGTAAATTCGTTCCGCGCCGTAATATACTCGCCGATAGTCGTGAGTCATAGCGCGCGCATACCGCAGCGGCCCCACGCCCAATGCAGGCCAACACGGACCACAATGAACGAACTGGAAGGCCTGACGGCCCTGATCATCGAGCCCCATGCAGGAATGCGGGCCAGCATCCACAGCATGCTCACGCTGTGCGGCCTGCACCGGATCGAGCACGCCAGCACGTCCAACCAGGCGATCAAGCACCTCGGCCTGCGCCAGTTCGATCTCATCCTGTGCGAATACGACCTCGAAGGCGGCCAGGATGGCCAGCAGTTGCTGGAAGACCTGCGCCACCACAAGCTGATGCGCCTGGCCACGATGTTCTTCATGGTCACGGCCGAAGGCAACCACAGCAAGGTGGTCAGCGCGGCCGAGCTCGCACCGACCGACTATGTGCTCAAGCCATTCACCGCCGACCGCCTGCTCGAGCGTATCGCGCGCGCGCTCGACAAGCGCAATGCCTTCCTGCCCGTGTACACGCTGATGGAGGCGGGCGACCAGGTCGATGCCGTCGCCGCCTGCATCGAGGGCCAGCGTAAGCACACGCGCTACGCCATTGATTTTCTGCGCCTGCGCGCCGAGCTGCACATGTTTCTGGGACAGGCCGAGCTGGCCGAACCGATCTATCGCCATCTTCTTGAGATCAAGGCCATTGCCTGGGCCCGGCTGGGGCTGGCCAAGACGCTGTTCGTGCGCAAGCGCCTGGAGGAAGCCAAGGAAATCCTCGAAGACCTGGTCGACACCAATCGCAACTTTGTCGACGCCTTCGACTGGCTGGCGCGCACGCACGCCGCCGCTGGCGAACTCGACAAGGCGCAGGCCGTGCTGGCCGAGGCGGTGGCGGTCTCGCCCCACGCGGTGCGGCGCCTGCGCACGCTGGCCGACATCGCCTTCGATGCAGGCGATATCGACACCGCCGAAAAATCGCTGCGCCAAGTGGTGGGCAAGGCCAAGTATTCCGAGTTTCGCGATCCCGAAGACCACGTCAAGCTGGTGCGCACCCTGGTGACCAAGGGCGACCCGGTGGGCGCGGCGGCCGTGGTGCGCGATCTCGACCGCACGATGGGCGGGCGCGCCACGACGGTGCTGTGCAGCGCGGTGGCGTCGGCCCTGGTGCATGAGTACACGGGCAACGAGGTGCGCCTCGGCGAGGCGTTGAACACGGCGGTGACGGCGTGCCAGGATGCGCCGGGCGTGTCGGTCGACATCAAGCTCGAGCTCGCGCGTTCGTGTCTCGCGCATGACATGCAAGAGGGCGCCTGCTCGGTCGTGCGCGACGTGATGCGCAATGCCGGCGACGAGGCCGTCATGGCGCGCGCCGTGGGCGTGATGGAGAACGCGGGCCAGGGCGGGTTGGCCCGCTCGATGGTCAAGGAAAGCCGCCAGCACGTGGTCGACCTGGTTGCCAGCGGCGCCGCGCGCGCCAAGAGCGGCGATTACCGGGGCGCGGTCACCTTGATGCTCGAAGCGGCGCACAAGCTGCCGAACAACCCGTCGGTGGCCTTCAATGCCACGTTGGCCGTGCTGCGCTGCCTGGAAGTGGGGGGCTGGGACGAGCGGCTCGGCGGCCAGGTGCCCACCCTGATCGGCAATGTGCGCAAGCTCGACCCGCTCAATCCCAAGCTGCCGGCGCTGGCGGCGCTGTTCCAGCAAGTGCTCAAACAGTACGACCAGGGTGTGCGCCAGGGGATGCGCATGCCCACGCCCAAGGCGGGATGACGATGAACAATTTGCCCCAGGGCGGCCAGGGGCCCCGGGTGCGCGATGCCCTGATGCGCAAGCTGAGCGGCACCGAGCGCATGTTCAGCCTGGGCGGGGCGATGGCGCGCGTGATCGGCATGGGCTACAGCGACGACCAGGGCACGGGCGACCTCGCGTACTACGTCGTGTCCGACGTGGCGCTGACCCAGCGCATCCTGCGGTTGTCGAACACGGTGGGGTTCCGCACGCTGTCGGGTGCCCCGGTGACGACGATCTCGCGTGCCATCTCCCTGCTCGGCTTTGACAATGTGCGCGCCGCCGCGCTGGCGATGTTGCTGGTCGACGCGCTCGATATCGCCGAGCACGGCGTGCGGGTGGAGCTTGAGGCTTCCCTGTGCGCCAGCCTGGTCGGGCGCGAAATGGCCCACCACAGTCCCTATCCCGGCGCCGAGGAAGCGGCGATCTGCGCGCTGTTCAAGAACCTGGGGCCAATGCTGCTGGCCAGCCACGAGCCAGACCGGTATCGCGAGATCGCGGCCCTGGTTGCCACCGGCAAGCACACGCCCGCGCAAGCCTCGCGCCTGATCCTGGGCTGCACTTTCGAGACCCTGTCCGAGGCCGTGCTGCGCGAATGGCAATTGCCCGAGCTGATCATCCAGGCCCAGGCGTCGCTCGCGACCGGACCGCTCGAGGTCGCGCTCGAGCGCGCCGAATGGATGCGCCAGGTGGCCGCGTTCAGCCACGACGTGGCGCGCCTGATGGGCCGTCACCACGATCCGGCCAACTCGCCCGACGCCGAAGTGCTGCTGGCGCGCTATGGCGTGGCGCTGGCGATCGACGCTCCCAAGCTGGCGGTGCTGTTCGACATCGTCCAGGAGGGCATGAATAGCATGCTGCAGAGCATGAACATGGAGCGTGCGCCCAAGCTCGATCCGAAGGCCGGCAGCAGCCTGCCGAACGTGCTGGCGCTGGCGATGCTCGACGCGGGCGAAGCCGACGAAGGCGAGTTCTACCCGAGCGGCAAGCCGAAGAATGCGCGCGACCTGCTGCTGGCGGGCGTCCAGGAAGTGTCGGTGCTGGGCGCGTCGGCTGCGAGCGCCAACGATGTGATCATGGCGGTGCTCGAGACGCTGTACCGCGCGCTGGGTTTTCGCTTCGCCACCGTGTGCCTGCGCGACGGCCGCACGGGCAAGTTCCGGGCGCGCACGTCGCTGGGCGAGGGCACGGCCGAGCTGCAGGAAGGCTTCACCTTCCCGTGTGCATTCACGCGCGACCTGTTCCACCTGGCGCTGGAAAACAATGCCGACATGATGATCCCGGACGCCTTCAGCCCGAAGATCCGCGATCTGCTGCCGGCCTGGTACAAGACGCTGCTGCCGGATGCCGAGAGCTTCATCGTGTTGCCGCTGGTGGTGGGCAAGGCCCAGCTGGGGCTGTTCTACGCGGACCGTATCTTCACCGCGCCGGAAGGCGTGCCGCCGGATGAGACGGCGCTGATCAAGGCCTTGAAGGCGCAGGTGCTGGCTGCGCTGGCGCCGTGACGGGGTCGCTAAGGCGCCGAACCCCGCGCCGCCCGACCCGCAACCAACGTCGTTCCCGCGCAGGCGCACTGCTGTCCGGAATAATCTTGTTGACTGTCGCATCAGAATAGACATCCCTGATTTTTGATCTCGGCCTGT
>NZ_JBFMMP010000006.1:0-274385 GCF_040790145.1 Massilia aurea | reverse complement strand
CTGGCGAAGACGTCGAGCTCATTTAGCCACAGTTAAAGCGTAGGGAAAAGACTGATAGCTGATCGCTTGTGTATGTCCGCTTTGGGTCGAAAGCGGACGCTAACGGAGCCTATCTAGCCTGCCTAGCTGTGACAAACCTCATTCGCGCATGCGGCATAAGCAAGACCATTCACCGCGATGTTGTGGCGAACATTATCTGGAAGAACGGTATGGCATGAGGAAATCTTGTGGCGAACCTATTATCCGTTCACACCGCCGGCCCGTGTACGCACTGCAGCTCGGTTTACGCATCGGCGCCATCCGCATACTGTGAGCTCTTCCGCCACCCACCGGCATAAAAAAACCGCCAGGCTCACGCACTGGCGGTTTTTTCAACTTGAAGCGGCGAACCGCTTCAATTGATGGCACGAGCTATTACACCGCCGCGCCTTCAACCGGATCAGCCGCCTTCATCGACAGCTTCAGACGACCGCGCTCGTCGGTCTCCAGAACCTTGACGCGCACTTGCTGGCCTTCTTTCAGGTAGTCGGCAACAGCGTTCACACGCTCGTTGGCGATCTGCGAGATGTGCAGCAGGCCATCCTTGCCTGGCATGACTTGCACGATCGCGCCGAAGTCCAGCAGCTTGAGCACGGTGCCGTCGTAGGTCTTGCCCACTTCGACCGATGCGGTCAGCTCTTCGATGCGGCGCTTGGCTTCCTGGCCGGCGGCAGCGTCGACCGACGCGATCGTGACCACGCCTTCGTCGCTGATGTCGATCTGGGTGCCGGTCTCTTCGGTCAGCGCGCGGATGACGGCGCCGCCCTTGCCGATCACGTCACGGATTTTTTCCGGATTGATGCGGATGGTGATCAGGCGCGGTGCGAAGTCCGACAGCTCGGTCTTCACGGTTGGCATGGCCTTCTGCATTTCGCCCAGGATGTGGTGACGGCCTTCTTTGGCTTGCGCCAGTGCCACCTGCATGATTTCCTTGGTGATGCCCTGGATCTTGATGTCCATCTGCAGCGCGGTGATGCCTGCTGCCGTACCGGCCACCTTGAAGTCCATGTCGCCCAGGTGATCTTCGTCGCCCAGGATGTCCGACAGCACGGCGAACTTGCCGCCTTCCTTGATCAGGCCCATGGCGATACCGGCCACGTGCGATTTCATTGGCACGCCGGCGTCCATCAGTGCCAGGCAGCCGCCGCAGACCGAAGCCATCGACGACGAGCCGTTCGACTCGGTGATTTCCGAGACCAGGCGCACCGAGTAGCTGAAGTCTTCGGCGTCAGGCAGCGCAGCGATCAGCGCGCGCTTGGCCAGGCGGCCGTGGCCGACTTCGCGGCGCTTCGGCGTACCGACGCGGCCGGTTTCGCCGGTGGCGAACGGAGGCATGTTGTAGTGCATCATGAACGAGTCGGTGTACTCGCCCATCAGCGCGTCGATCTTCTGGCTGTCGCGGGCGGTGCCCAGGGTGGCAACGACCAGCGCCTGCGTTTCACCGCGGGTGAACAGGGCCGAACCGTGGGTGCGTGGCAGGACGCTCGAACGGATCGAGATCGGACGCACGGTGCGGGTGTCGCGGCCGTCGATGCGTGGCTCGCCTTCCAGGATCTGCGAACGCACGACCTTGGCTTCCATGTCGAACAGGATGTTGCCAACGTCGCCTGCATCGGCAGTCACGCCAGCCGCGCTCAGGTCAGCCATCACTTCCGACGACAGCGATTTCAGCTTTTGCTGACGCGCCGATTTTTCGCGGGTCTGGTATGCATCGCGCACTTTCGCGCCGGCCAGTTCGCCGATACGGGCGATCAGTTCTTCGTTCTTTGGCGCCGGCGCCCATTCGACTTCCGGCTTGCCGCCTTCGGCGACCAGGTCGTGGATCGCGTCGATCACGACTTTCATCTGGTCATGACCGAACACGACGGCGCCCAGCATGATTTCTTCGGACAGTTGCTTGGCTTCCGATTCGACCATCAGGACGGCGGTTTCGGTACCGGCCACGACCAGGTCCATCTGCGAGGTCTTCAGCTCGGTGGTGGTCGGGTTCAGGATGTACTGGCCGTTGGCGTAGCCGACACGCGCGGCGCCGATCGGGCCACTGAACGGGATGCCGGCGATGCACAGGGCGGCCGAGGCGCCGATCATCGCAGGGATGTCCGGATCGATTTCAGGGTTGACCGACAGCACGTGGATGATGACCTGGACTTCGTTCAGGTAGCCTTCCGGGAACAGCGGACGGATTGGACGGTCGATCAGACGCGAGGTGAGCGTTTCTTTTTCGGAAGGACGGCCTTCGCGCTTGAAGAAACCGCCCGGGATTTTACCCGCAGCATACGTTTTCTCGAGGTAGTCGACGGTCAGCGGGAAGAAGTCCTGGCCCGGCTTGGCATCCTTGCGTGCGACCACAGTTGCCAGCACGACGGTATCTTCGACCGACACCACGACGGCGCCGCTTGCCTGGCGAGCGATTTCGCCCGTCTCCAGGGTGACAGTGTGTTGACCGTACTGGAAGGTTTTCGTAACTTTGTTAAACATGGGGTATCCCTTTCATTTTGCCGACAGATTTTCAGGTGCTGTCGTTCACCTCTCACCACGGGCCGCTCACGAGCAGAGCGGCCTTGCTGCAATAAATAACCGGCTTAAAAACGAAAAATGCCCGCGACAGTGAACTGGCGCAGGCATCTTGTGACTTAAACCGTCTGGCGCAAACGAATTACTTACGCAGGCCCAGTTTAGCGATCAGGTCGCGGTAACGGTTCAGATCCTTGTTCTTCAGGTACGACAGCAGGCTCTTGCGACGGTTGACCATCATGATCAGACCACGACGCGAGTGGTGATCTTTCTGGTGGGCCTTGAAGTGGCCGTTCAGGTCGTTGATGCGTGCGGTCAGCAGTGCAACTTGCACTTCTGGCGAACCGGTGTCTTTTTCGCCGCGTGCGTTGTCCGCGATAATCGCGGCTTTGTTCAGAGTTTCTACGGTCATGATGTTACCTTTCACATGCGGTGCAAGAGTCGGAACCCAACGCACCGTGATTTATCAAATGACTATCCGGATTCGGACAGACCGGCAAGTATAGGGCAAAACGCCCGATCGAACCAGTGTTTGCCGACTCTGCACAGCGTAAAGGCGAAAATAATGAACCAGATGATGAAAATAACAACGCTCACGGCCGCCCTGCTGCTGGCAGCCTGCGCCACGCGCCCGGCGCCGCTGCCCGGCGACGCAGCTGATGTCGTGCAAGCCAAGCTGGGCACGCCCACTGCCGTGTACACCGACGGCGCCACGCGCACGCTGGAATACGCTACCGGTCCGATGGGCCAGTACACGTGGATGGCGCACCTGGGGCAGGACGGTCGCCTGACCTCGTACGAGCAGGTGCTCACCGGCGAAAAGTTCGCCACGCTCAAGGTTGACCAGGCCACCAAGGACCAGGTGCTGCGCACGATCGGCAGGCCCGCCGAGCAGTCACGCGTGGCGATGCAGAATTATGAGGTGTGGTCGTACCGCTACAAGGAGGCCGGCGTGTGGAACTCGATGATGCACGTTCACTTCGACGGCCAGGGCATCGTGCGCCAGATGATGAACGGGCCGGATCCCATGTATGAACCAAGGGAACGCAGCCCGTTCTGAACCGTCAGCGCACGGGCGGCAGGTTGCGCCCGCCGTCGCTGCGCACGAAGTCTTCGACTGCGTCGAGCGTCGGCGCCAGGCGCTTGAGTGACGTCGACAGCGTCGCCAGTAACGTGACGTGGTTCACGCCGGTATAGCTCACCTCGCGCACTGGCACGCTGGTCACGCGCAGGCGCTCGGCCAGTGCGCCGGTATTGCGCACCGGATCGACGGTCGAATCGTTGCGCGCCACGATCAGCAATGCCGGCGGTGCATTCTCGGTCACATGGTTGATCGGCTGCGAATCGCGGGGCGTGTCCGGATACAGGAACACTGGGCGCGTGGTGGGGTTTTCAACGGGCAAAAAGTTGTACGGCCCGGCCATGCCGATCCAGCCGCGCAGAATGCTGGGGCCTGTGCCCTGCGCGCGCAGCCAGCGTGGGTCGAGCGCCAGCATCGCCGCGTTGTAGGCGCCGGCGCTGTGGCCCATCGCATAGATGCGCTTCGGGTCACCCCCGTACGCCGCGATGCGGCGCGAGGTCCAGGCCAGCGCCTGCGCGCTGTCTTCCAGAAAATCGGGATAGCGCACTTGCGGATACAGGCGGTAGTCGGGAATGACCACCACGAAACCGCGCGCCGCCAGCGCGCGGCCGACGAACGCATAATCGCCCCGTTCGCCGCTGACCCAGTTGCCGCCGTAATAGAACACGATGACGGGCGCTTTGTCGCCGCCCTTCTCCGGACGGTAGATATCGAGCACGTGGCGCGGATTGGCGCCGTAGGCGGCTGACTTGACGGTGCGCGTGTCGCCGCTGGGCGAGACGGCATTGACCAGCGACAGCGGCGAGCAGGCGCTCAACGCGCCGGCCAGCAGCAGGACAAAGGCGACGGATGCCGCGAGGTAAGGTGCTCTCATGTGCGGGCGGCCGGCGATCAGCGATGCAGGTCGTCGTCGGCGTCGTCGAGCGGGATGATGCTGACCCGCTTGCCTTTCGCACGCTGCCACACATACACGGCGTAACCCGACAGGCCGTAGATCACGAAGATCGGCCACAGCACCTTGGGCGGATCGATCGCCAGCAGCGCCAGCACCAGCGCAATCATGAACACCGCGATGAACGGCACCGACTTGCGGAAGTTGATGTCTTTAAAACTGTAGAACGGCACGTTCGACACCATCGTCAGGCCGGCGAACACGGTAATGCACCATGCGACCCAGTCGACCTTGCGCGCACTGACGCTGATGTCCGGATCGATCATCATCATGATGAAGCCGATTACGAGCGCCGCTGCGGCCGGGCTGGGCAAGCCCTGGAAGAAGCGCTTGTCGACGACTTCGATATTGGTGTTGAAGCGCGCCAGGCGCAGTGCGGCGCAGGCACAATAGATAAAGGCCGCGACCCAGCCCATCTTGCCCATGCCGCGCAGCGACCATTCATAGATCACGAGCGCCGGCGCGGCGCCGAACGAGACCATGTCGGCCAGGCTGTCGTACTGGGCGCCGAATTCGGATTGGGTATTGGTCAGGCGGGCGATGCGCCCGTCCAGGCCGTCGAGGATCATCGCGATGAACACGGCCCAGCAGGCCTGGTCGAAGCGCTGGTTCATCGCCATGACGATGGCGTAGAAGCCGCAGAACAGCGCGGCGGTGGTGAAGGCGTTCGGCAACAGGTAAATGCCGCGGCCCCGCTCACCGGCGGCGCGCGCTTGCGCACGGCGCCCGAAACGCTTTTTCAGGCGGGAGAATCGTGGGCCTTTGGGTGGGGCCCCTGGTGTTCTTCTTCGTGGAAAAGTTGGCATAAGCAATCGTATTCAAGTAAGCCGCCGAGCGACTGTTCCCAGCCATTATAGAGGCGGGACCCGTGTTAGCGAAACACTACGCTAACCCGGCTGGCAATTGCATGGCGCTTACTTGAACACAACAGTGGCCGAGCGGGGTATTACTTGAACTTGACCTTGCCCACCAGGCGCATCTGCAGTGTGGTTTCGCCTGGCTCGAAGCTTGGTTCCGCCATGCCATCGCCCGCGTCTGCTTTCATCATGGCGCGGCTACCCATGACTTCGACGCGCTGCGCTTGGGCGTAATTGCCCGAGCCTTCGAAGTCGACCGTATCGAGTACGGCGTCGCCCGGCTGGCGGCCCATGGCCTTGGCGATCGAGACGATGCGCTCGTTCAGGTTTTGATAAGTGGCGGCGATGCGCTGGTCGTCGAGGCGCTTTTCGGTGGCCGGGGTCAGGCCGAAGTTGATGTTATTGATCTGCAGGACCTTCTGCGCAGCGGCGGCGGTCTTCGGCAGCGCGGCAAGGTTCGTGGTCTTGACTTCGAGGTACTGGCCTACGCGCCAGGCGATCGGCACCGGCTTGACCGGGGCAGCAACGCGGCCCACTGGCTGTGGCGGCACTTCAGGGTACACCGGGTAGGTGTAGTAACCCTGGGTTTTCAGTTCGGCCTTTGGATCGGCGCGACGCACGATCTCGGTGCCCTCTTTCATCTTGCGATTGACGCGGTCGGCGGCGGCGTTCTTGTCCTTGTCGTGCTCTTCGACGGCGAAGGTGATCGTCGCTTCGTCGTTGGCGTGCTTGACTTCGCCGAAGGCCGGGACCACGACCATGGTGCCGGTGGTGGCTGCGGATGGGGCGGTCTGCGCATTGGCAGCGCTGAAGGCCAGCACGAGGGCGGCGGCGACGAGGGATTTTGCAAATGCCATTTGTTGTTCTCCTGTAAGTTGCGACGAATGTCTGACTTACTTATACGATACCGCGCATGGGGAAAACAGCGTGATTTTGTAATGGACAGTTGCAAATGAGTAGCTTTTGAAACGTGTTGGCAATCGTCGAGCAGCGCGCAGGGCGCAGGGCGCAGCGACCGCATTGGCCCGCGCCAGACGCACGTCGTCCCCGCGAAGGCGGGGACCCAAGTTTGCTTGAGCGGCCACTTAGATTGAAGTAAGTGGCACGCTCCGAAACTTGGGTCCCCGCCTGCGCGGGGACGACGGTTTTGAGGCTAACTTGAAAGCTTAGTTCTTCGACTGATCCACCAGCTTGTTCTTCGCGATCCAAGGCATCATCGCGCGCAGTTTCGCGCCGACTTCTTCGATCGGGTGCTCGGCGGTCAGACGACGGCGCGAGATCAGGGTCGGTGCGCCGGCCTTGTTTTCCAGGATGAAGCTCTTGGCGTATTCGCCGGTCTGGATGTCTTTCAGGCACTGGCGCATCGCGTTCTTGGTGTCTTCGGTCACGACGCGCGGGCCGGTGACGTATTCGCCGTATTCCGCGTTGTTCGAGATCGAGTAGTTCATGTTGGCGATGCCGCCTTCATAGATCAGGTCGACGATCAGCTTCAGTTCGTGCAGGCACTCGAAGTACGCCATCTCTGGCGCGTAACCGGCTTCGGTCAGCGTTTCGAAACCAGCCTTGATCAGCTCGACCGCACCACCGCACAGCACGGCCTGCTCGCCGAACAGGTCGGTCTCGGTCTCTTCGCGGAAGTTCGTTTCGATGATGCCGGCACGGCCGCCACCATTGGCCATGGCGTACGACAGCGCGATGTCGCGTGCGGCGCCCGATTTGTCCTGGTACACGGCGATCAGGTGAGGCACGCCGCCACCCTGCGTGTAGGTGCCGCGCACGGTATGGCCTGGCGCTTTCGGGGCGACCATGATCACGTCGAGGTCGGCGCGTGGCACGACCTGGCCGTAGTGGACATTGAAGCCGTGGGCGAAGGCCAGCACGGCGCCCTGCTTGGCGTTCGGCTCGATGTTCTGCTTGTAGACTTCGGCGATGTTTTCGTCCGGCAGCAGGATCATGATGACGTCGGCGTTCTTCACTGCCTCATCGACTTCAGCGACTTTCAGGCCGGCCTGCTCGACCTTGCCCCACGAGGCGCCGCCGCGGCGCAGGCCGACGGTGACATTGATGCCCGACTCGCTCAGGTTCTGTGCGTGTGCGTGGCCTTGCGAACCGTAGCCGATGATGGCGACGTTCTTGCCCTTGATGAGGGAGAGGTCGCAGTCTTTGTCGTAGAAAACTTTCATGTTGAGTCCTGTAATTAAATTAGTGTCGATAGTGGTATTCGGGCGTACGCGTCGGCGGGAGACCCGCCAACCCGACGTTTTTATACTTTTAGAATGCGTTCGCCGCGGCCGATGCCCGAGCCGCCGGTGCGCACGGTCTCGAGGATCGAGGCGCGGTCGATGGCGTCGATGAATGCATCGAGTTTCGATTTGGCGCCGGTCAGCTCGATCGTGTAGGTCTTTTCGGTAACGTCGATGACGCGGCCACGGAAGATATCGGCGGTGCGCTTCATTTCTTCGCGCTCCTTGCCGACCGCGCGCACCTTGATCAGCATGAGCTCGCGCTCGATATGCTGGCCTTCGGTCAGGTCGACCACCTTCACTACCTCGATCAGGCGGTTCAGGTGCTTCGTGATCTGCTCGATGATGTCATCGGAGCCCGACGTGACGATCGTCATGCGCGACAAGGTGGCGTCTTCGGTCGGCGCCACGGTCAGCGTTTCGATGTTGTAGCCGCGCGCCGAGAACAGGCCGACCACGCGCGAGAGCGCGCCGGCTTCGTTCTCCAGCAGGACAGAAATAATATGGCGCATTACAGGTCCTCCGAGCCGAGCAGCATTTCGTTCAGGCCACGGCCCGCCTTGACCATCGGCCACACGTTTTCGCTCTGGTCGGTGATGAAGTTCATGAACACCAGGCGGTCTTTCATCGCGAACGCTTCGCGCAGCGCGCCGTCGACGTCGCCCGGTTTTTCGATCTTCATGCCGACGTGGCCATAGGCCTCGGCCAGCTTTTCAAAGTCGGGCAGCGAATCCATGTACGACTCGGAATAGCGCGAACCGTAATCGATCTGCTGCCACTGGCGCACCATGCCCAGGAAGCGGTTGTTCAGCAGGATGATCTTCGGCGTCAGGTGGTACTGCTTGCAGGTGGCAAGCTCCTGGATGCACATCTGGATCGAGCCTTCGCCGGTGACGCAGGCAACGGTGGCATCCGGATTGGCCATCTGCACGCCCATCGCGAACGGCAGGCCGACGCCCATCGTGCCCAGGCCGCCAGAATTGATCCAGCGGCGCGGCTTGTCGAACGGGTAGTACTGCGCGGCCCACATCTGGTGCTGGCCGACGTCGGACGTGATGAACGCGTCGCCGTCGGTAACCTTGTGCAGCTGCTGGATGACCGACTGCGGCTTGATCAGTGTATCGGACGTCGGATACTTGAGGCAGTCGCGGCCACGCCATTCGGCGATCTGCTTCCACCAGCCTTGCAGCGCCGGGGCATTGGCATGGCCATTGCCGGCGTCGAGCTGCGCGAGCAGTTCGACCAGCACATCCTTGACGTTGCCGACGATCGGGATATCGACTTTTACCCGCTTGGAAATCGACGACGGGTCGATGTCGATATGGATGATCTTGCGCGGATGCGAGGCAAAGTGCTTCGGATTGCCGATCACGCGGTCGTCGAAGCGGGCGCCGATGGCGATCAGCACGTCGCAATGCTGCATCGCCATGTTCGCTTCATAGGTGCCGTGCATGCCCGGCATGCCGACGAAGTGCGGATCGGACGAGCGCGATGCGCCCAGGCCCATCAGCGTATTCGTGATCGGGAAACCGGTTTTCTCGACCATGCGGTTGAGCTCGTTCGAGGCATTGGCCAGGATCACGCCGCCGCCCGCATAGATCATCGGCCGCTCGGCGTTCTGCAGCAGCGCGACCGCCTTGCGGATCTGGCCGGCATGGCCCTTGTCGACCGGACGGTACGAGCGCATCTCGACTTCGCGCGGGTACTCGAACAGGCATTTGTTGACCGTGATGTCCTTCGGGATGTCGACCAGCACGGGACCGGGCCGGCCGGTGCGGGCGATGAAGAAGGCTTTCTTGATGGTCGAGGCCAGATCGCGCACGTCCTTGACCAGGAAGTTGTGCTTGACCACCGGGCGGGTGATGCCCACGGTATCGCATTCCTGGAAGGCATCCTGGCCGATCGCGTGGCTCGGGACCTGGCCCGAAATCACGACCATCGGAATCGAGTCCATATAGGCGGTCGACAAGCCGGTGACGGCATTGGTAACACCCGGACCGGACGTGACGAGGGCGACGCCCACCGTGTTCGAGCTGCGCGAATACGCGTCGGCAGCGTGTACGGCGGCCTGTTCGTGGCGCACCAGAACGTGCTGGAATTTATCTTGCTGGAAGATCGCGTCGTAGATATAGAGGACTGCGCCGCCCGGATAACCGAAGACGTGCTTGACGCCCTCTTCCGCGAGACAACGCACCACTATTTCAGCGCCCGTGATGGGGACTGTTGGATCGAAACTCATACATTCCTTTCAAAACCCATTGGGTTGATTGATCGGATGCTCGTTCCTGGCGATATGCGTGCTGCGCGTACAACCCTCAGGCTTGACTTCTTTCTGCGTGCACGTCGATGGTTCGGGTCGCCGTAGGGACCGTACGCATTGACGCTGGGCGCAACTCGTTAGGCTTGAGTGTTTGTAGCGGTCTTACGCATCTCTCGCGCTTGTGGCACGGGTCGGAGCAAACTGCCTACAAATGAAAGCGTGCCATGGCGGACGGGGCGTTGTGGGCGACTCCCGCATGACGTTGATGCTTTGAGGGTGCAAAGCGTGTGGAACACATTAACGCGCCGCACCATTTTGGTCAAGATGCAAAGGTGTAAATCTGCATATGTCCAATTTTGGTGCGGCCGATGTGGCGTCAATGCAGCGCATTGATGGCGTCAGCGCTGCATGCCCCAGCGCCGCACAGTGACACGCTCCAGTGTCTGGAACGCGAACCGCTCGATCGCCAGCCCAATCAGAATCACGGTCGCCAGCCCCGCGAACACTTTATCGGTGAACAGCTCGTTGCGGTTCTGGAAGATGTACCAGCCCAGGCCGCCCTGCCCCGACGTGCTGCCAAAGACCAGCTCGGCCGCGATCAGCGTGCGCCAGGCAAACGCCCAGCCGATCTTGAGGCCCGACAGGATCGAGGGCAGCGCCGCCGGGATCAATATTTGCAGCACCATGCGCAAGCCACCGAGGCCATAGTTGCGCCCGGCCATGCGCAACGTCTCGGGCACGGCGCGGAACCCCGCGCTCGCATTCAGCGTCAGCGGCCACACCACGGAATGGACCAGCACCATCAGCAGGCTGCCTTTGCCAAGCCCGAACCACAGCAGCGCCAGCGGCAACAGCGCAATCGCCGGCAGCGGGTTGAACATCGACGTCAGGGTATCGATCAGTTCGCGCCCGAAGCGATTCGACACGGCCAGCCAGGTGAGCAGGAACGAGACTGCCACGCCCAATAGAAAACCCTGCACGAGGATCGCCAGCGACACCGTCACATAACCGATCAGCTCGCCCGAGGCGACGCCATCGACAAACGCGCGCGCCGTCTGCAGCGCGCCCGGTAGCAGCAGGTCGTTGTCGAACCAGCGCGCCAGTAATTCCCACACGATGGCCAGTGCCAGCAGGATCGCGGGCTTTCTCAGCCAGCCGAGGCGCTCGATCGACCATGCGCCCGGTGCAGCAGCGACGAAGGCCGGCGACCGCAACGCACCTTGCGGCACGACGTATTCGGGCCGGATCGGTGGGTCACGGAACGCACTCATGGTTGCACCAGCGCCGGTTGATGCGCGTGGTCGGGCGCGGCGGCCTCGCCACCGAACAGCAGCCCATGAATGCGCTGCGTGGCTGCCTGGAATTCGTGACTGCCGGCGCTCGACAAGCTGAACTGGTGACTATTGAGTTCGGCGCGCACGCGGCCCGGGTGCGGCGACAGTAGCAGGATGCGGTTGCCGACCACCAGCGCCTCTTCGATCGAGTGGGTCACGAACAGCATCGTGAAGCCGATCTCGTCCCACAGCGATTGCAGTTCTTCCTGCATGCTGCGCCGGGTCAGCGCGTCGAGCGCCGCGAACGGCTCGTCCATCAACAGCACGGCCGGCTGCATCGCCAGCGCGCGGGCAATTGCCACCCGCGCCTTCATGCCGCCCGACAGCGTGTGCGGATAAGCATCGGCAAAACGCGCCAGGCCGACCTTGCCGAGCCAGTGGCGGGCACGCACCTCGGCATCGACACGCGAGACGCCGCCGGCCAGCAGCGGAAACAGCACGTTCTGCTTCACCGTCTTCCACGGTGGCAGCTGGTCGAATTCCTGAAACACGACGATGCGGTCCAGCCCCGGCCCCGTGATCGGCTTGCCGCTCAAGGCCAGACTGCCCGCGCGCGGCGCGAGAAACCCGCCGATGGCCTTGAGCAGCGTCGACTTGCCGCAGCCCGATGGTCCCAGCAGCACGAAGCGGTCGCCCCGGTACACATCGAAGCTGACGTCCTCAGTGGCGCGCACGACGCCGCGCTCGCTCGCATACTCGAGTGTGACATGCTCGGCGCGCAGCAGCGGTTCGGGCGGCACCAGGTTGAACGGGACGATGGGACTCATATCAGCTTCCGTTGGCAATGGCCGGGTGCTCGAAGAAGTAATCCTTCCAACTGGCCGGCTTGTTCTTGATCGCGCCGACCTGGTGCAAGAACTGCGCGAGGCCCAGCGTGTTCTGCGGCGCCACGCGGAATTGCGTCTTCGGATCCTTGATCACCTTGAGCAGCAGCGCCCGGTCGACGTTGCCCTTGTTCACGCGAAGGTAAGCATCCGCCGCGCCTTCCGGATTGGCCGCGATATAGGCGGCCGCTTCGGCCAGCGCATCGATGAAGGCCCGATACGTCTTGGGATTCTCTTTCACATATTTTTCAGTGGCATACAGCACCGTGGCCGACGACGGCCCGCCCAGCACCTGGTACGAATCAAGCACGACGTGCGCATTCGGATTACCGGCCAGCTCGAGCTCCTGGAACAGCGGCCCGCCGAAGTGCCCGTTCAGCTCGGTCTTGCCGGCGATGAGGGCCGCCGCTGCATCGGGATGCGGCACGGTCTGCGTGAGCGGATCGAGCTTTTTGAATTGCGCCACGCCCCACTGCCTGGCCGCCGCCATCTGCAGGATGCGCGCCTGTACCGACACCGTCACGGCCGGCAACGCGATGCGGTCCTTCGCACTGAAATCCGCAATGGTCTTGACCGCCGGGTTGGTGCTGACGAGGTAATACGGGAAGCTGCCCAGCGAGGCAATGCCGCGCACATTCTGACGGCCCCTGGTGCGATCCCAGATCGTCATCAGGGGGCCGACGCCGGCGCCTGCCACGTCGATGGAACCGGACAGCAGCGCATCGTTGATGACGGCGCCGCCGGACAGCTTGACCCAGTCCACGTCGACATCGACCCCGTGTTTCTTGCCATGCTTTTCAATGAGCTTCTGGTCTTGCGCCACATTGAGCAGCAAATACACGACGCCGAACTGCCCGGCGACACGGAGTTTGCCCTCGGCCTGGGCCAGCGAGGGCAGCGCCAGCGACAGCGCCGCGGCAAGAGCAACGAACTTCTTATCGAGCTTCATGGGTGTCCTGGTGTTGGGTCAGAAAGGCACGTCGCCTTCGATCGTGGTGCGATACAGCTTGCGGCGCAGGTGATCCGGGCAACCCGCCGCCAGATGCATCAGCGAGCGGTTGTCCCAGAACACCATGTCGTGCGGCTGCCATTGGTGCCGGTAGACATGCTCGGCGCGGGTACTGTGATCGAACAGCAGATCGAGCAGTTCGCGGCTGCGTTCTTCTGTCACACCCAGGATGCGGGTGGTGAAATGCTCGCTGACGAACAGCGCGCGGCGCCCGGTCTCGGGATGCGTGCGCACGACCGGATGGCTGACCGGCTTGACCTCGTCGATCTGCGCCTGGGTGAGTTGCGGCCGGTACGGGTTGCGCTGGCGCAGTTCTTCATAGCGCGCCAGATACCAGTGCTCGGCCTGCAGGCCCTCGACCTCGCGCTTGAGGTCGTCAGGCAAGGCGTCCCACGCGGTGTGCTGGTTGGCAAACAGCGTGTCGCCGCCTTCCGCCGGCAATTCTTGCGCATGCAGCATCGAACCCAGGCTCGGCGTCTCTTTATAAGACAGATCGGAATGCCAGAAGTGGCCGGCGTCGCCCAGGCCGATCGGCTTGCCGTCTTGCTGGATATTGGAAATGATCAGCACCTCGGGTTGCTCGGGCAATTGAAAATTGCGCAGCACGTGGATCTGCAAGTCGCCGAAGCGGCGGCTGAACTCGACCTGCTGGGCCGGCGTAATGCGCTGGTCGCGAAACACGAGCACGTGATGATCGAGGTGCGCGCGGTGCAGGCGCGCGACATCCTCAAGAGACAACGGCAGCGCCAGGTCGAGGCCCACCACTTCGGCGCCCAGTGGCGCGCCCGCAAAGGGGTGGATGGCAAATGCCTGGCGGGGAGAATCGAGTGGCATGGCGGTGTCGTGGCTGGATGATCGTGTCAATACGATATCCACGCACGCCTGAGCCAACAACGAATGATTTCAGCTATCGTCATGCGATTTTCGCAGGCCATGCGTCGGGCATGACGGGATTGGCGACTGTGCGATTCCGATGCAGGCCGGGTGGTTTTTTGCTAGGATGCGACAGTTTTCCCTAAAGCACGACCAACTCGCGCGCCTCCCCCCCAACCTGCATGGCCACAGATAAAGAACTCAACGACTTTCTCCAGAATGTCGAACGGCGCGCGTTCAAGCAGGCGGTCTATGCGGTCCGCAAGGACGAATCGGCGCTGGATATCGTGCAGGACGCGATGATCAAGCTCGCCGAAAAATACGGCGACAAGCCGGCGGCCGAGCTGCCGATGCTGTTCCAGCGCATCCTGCAGACGACGATCCTCGACTACTTCCGCCGCGAAAAGGTCCGCAATACCTGGGTCAGTCTGTTCTCGGGCTTCGGCCGGGGTGAGGGAAACGACGACGATGACTTTGATATACTTGCCACACTCGAGGCCGAGCAAGGTTCAGCGGCCGCAGAGTCGAGTGCGGATCAGGTCGAGCGCGCTCAAACCTTGCGCTTGATCGATGACGAAGTACAAAAACTCCCGACGCGTCAACGGGAAGCCTTCCTCATGCGTTACTGGCAGGATATGGACGTGGCCGAAACGGCGGCAGCAATGGGGTGCTCTGAAGGCAGCGTCAAGACGCATTGCTCCCGCGCCACCCACGCCCTCGCGGCAGCGCTCCAGGCCAAGGGAATCAGACTATGAACATCGACGACATCAATCTGGCGTACAAGATACGCCACGCGCTGGACGAACAGCTCGACCACTTGCCGGCTTCGACCGTTGACCGGCTGGCCGCCGCACGCGCCGCCGCCATGGCGCGCAAGAAGCCTGACGCCGCAAGGTTCGGCTTCGGCTGGCGCGCACTGGGTGCCTTCCTCTCGGGTCCGGCAGTGTCGCGCCTGGCCATTGCCGTGCCTCTCCTGGCGCTAGTCATCGGCATGGGCGGCGTATACCAGCACGAACAACAGCAGCAACTGGCCGCACTGGCCGATATCGACGCCGCCGTGCTGGCCGACGAACTGCCGCTGACCGCCTACCTCGACCCGGGTTTCAACGCCTATCTGGAGTCGCAGCAGCGCCAGCAATGAGCAAGAAGAACGTCTCGACATCGCGCTTCCCCGTGCTGGGGACGGTCATCGGCGTATTGGCCGCCGCTGCGATCGCCTGGGTGATCGTCGATCGCTTCGAGACGCCGGCCATCCTGCCCGCCGCGACCGAGACCATCGCCAGCGTGCGTCCGCTGCAAAAGGCGCTCGACAAACCGCTGTGGCGCGACCTGAGCAACGTGCAACAGGTGGCACTCGCGCCGCTCGAGCCCGAGTGGGACCGCATGGAAGGCCCGCGCAAGCGGCGCTGGATCGAGGTCTCGGCCCGCTTCGCCTCGATGGAGCCGGCCGAACAGCAGCGCGTGCACGAGCGCATGCGCCAGTGGATGAAACTGACGCCGCAGCAGCGTACACTGGCGCGCGAAAACTTCAACAAGACCAACAAGCTGGCGCAGGGCGACAAGGCGGCCAACTGGGAAAACTACAAGCAACTCTCGCCAGACCAGAAGCGCAAGCTGGCCAACAAGCCATCGAACACGCATAAAAACGCGCCGGTCGCATTGCCGGAAGCGCCGCAGCTGGTCGTGCCCATGCCGTGCCCGCCAAATACCACGCGCCGTGGCGCCGAATGCGTGCAGATCGGCGTGCCCGATGCGTCGGCGATTGCGGTCATGCCGGCGCCGGTTGCTCCGGCCCCCTCTGCCGTTACGCCGGCGGTTGCGCCAGTATCCCCAGCGCCCGCAAACGGCGGCGCGATCGCCACGCCAAGCGGCCAACCAAGCGCAGCCCAGGCCGCGAATGCGGGCAACTGAGCCATCGGTTGTACCGCCCGAGGCCGCGCTGCCGGTTCTCGGCACGCCGACGATCAAACGGCGGCTGGCCGTGATGGTCTATGAATTCTTCCTGCTGTTCGCGGTCGAGATGCTCGCCGTGCTCATTTATATTCTTGCCACCGGCAACCGCCAGGATGCGATCTTCCAGCATGGGCTGAAGGTGTATCTGTTCATGGTTACCGGCCTGTATTTCACCTGGTGCTGGCGCGATAGCGGGCAGACGCTGGCCATGAAGACGTGGCGTATCAAGGTGGTGCAGCCTGGCCATGCGCGCTTGCCGTGGCGGACGGCGATCGTGCGGTATCTGCTGGCGTGGGGCTGGTTTGCGCCGGCGTTGGTGGTGTGCGCCGTGTTCGGGTTGCATGCCAGGGGCGAGATCGCCATCGCGCTGGCGGTTGGCATCGTTCTCTGGGCACTGACAGCGTTCTTCGACAAAGAGCGCCAGTTCTTGCATGACCGACTGGCCGGTACGCGCCTCATCGCGCTACCCCGGCTCAAGCGCGTAGCAGCCAGGCGCTAGCACCTCGTTACGGCTTCCAGTCAGCGGAGATATTCTTGTCCGGCCACTGACTGTCGACCATCGGCGCGAACGCGCACAGGTCGCGACCCACAGAGGCCCCGGATTGCACGCCCCGGCAGCCCCACATCATGGTGCCGAGATGCTTGAATTGATCCCATGCATACGAGTAATCGACCGGCGCGGGCGGCTGGGACGCCTTTTCGGCGGCTGCGGGCGCGGCCTGGGTCGGCGCAGGCTTGTCCTGACCATGGGCGATCGTGAGGAACTGGATTGCAATGAGCAGTGCAAGCGGGGCTGATTTCACGTCGTCTTCAATGGGGATAGTCGCACCGAGTCTATCATTCGGCAGCGATCCCCGGGGCGCATACCGGTCGACTTCAAGCGAACCCCA
The DNA here is from genome assembly GCF_040790145.1 of Massilia aurea. Taxonomy (GTDB): domain Bacteria; phylum Pseudomonadota; class Gammaproteobacteria; order Burkholderiales; family Burkholderiaceae_D; genus Telluria; species Telluria aurea_C. Next base: position 257,556 of record NZ_JBFMMP010000006.1, on the reverse strand, counting down.
TAATCTTGTCACGCGGAATACGAAATACGCCGCCCCTTGAATACCCCAATAATTGATCAATCGACGGCCTCGTCAATCAATCAGAAAAGGGTACCTCATGAAGCAAGCACATCTTCGCGTCGTCATCATGGGCGGTTCCAGCGGCATCGGCGCCGCCACCGCTGTCGCCTTTGCCCGCCAGGGCGCGCACCTCGTGCTCGGCGCGCGCGGCAAGGAAGGCCTGGACGATATCGCCTGGCGCTGCCGTCAGGCCGGTGGCCGTGCCGATGTGCGGGTGGTCGACGCCACCGATGCCGACGCGGTCGCCGCGTTCGCGCAAGACGCACGCGACCTGCTCGGCCAGATCGACCTGTGGTTCAGCAACGTGGGCAGTGGCGTGGTGGGCAAGTTCGCCGATGTGCCGATCGCCGACCACCGCAAGGTGATCGAGACGAACCTGATCACGCACATGAACGACGCGCACGCCGTCATCCCGATCTTCATCGAACAGGATTACGGCATCTGGGTCAACATGATTTCGTCCGGCGGCTTCGTGGCCACGCCGTTCGCGGCGGCCTACGGCGCCAGCAAATATGGCCTGCGCGGCTTCAGCGAGGCGCTGCGCGCCGAACTTGGCAAGAAGCGCGACATCCACGTGTGCGACATCTACCCATCGTTCGTCGACACGCCGGGGTTCGGCCACGCGGCCAATTACACCGGCGCGAAGCTGTCGTATCCGCCTGGCGTGCTGCCCCCCGAGAAAGTGGCCGACGCCGTCGTCGCCCTGGTGCGCAAGCCGCGCCCGGTCACCGTGCTGGGTGCACCGAACGTGACCCGCAAGGTCGCGCAACTGGCGCCGGACCTGATCGCGGCCGGCATGAACCGCTTCATGGAGACGTGGGCCAGGCGCGCCGACCCTGCCGAGGATACGGTTGGGGCGCTGTACGAGCCGCAGCATGGCGCCAGTGGTGTGCACAGCGGCCAGGTGCGCCGCCCTGCCCGGCCCCGCCGTCCAGTCCACGCTGACGTCCAGTCGGATGACCGGACGCTCGCCGTGGGCGCGGTGCTGATTGCCGCCGCCGTTGGCCTGAGCCTGCTGGGCAAGCGCTCCGACGATTAATACGTCAGATTGACCTGCATGACGGCAGTCGTGCCGCTGACCTCGTTCCCGACGATCAGCAACGGCTTGCCGTTCGGCGATTTATTGGCCGGGATGAAGGTCAAGCCTTCTGGTCCCAGGTCGCCCTTGGCCCCATCGCGCGTGTTCAGGTAGGTCACGAACGACGCCGATGCCGGCCTGGTGATGTCGTAGACCATCACGCCGCCGATGCGCTCAAGGCCGACGAAGGCATATTGCTTGTCGCCGAACTTGCCGACCACGACGCCTTCCGGCTCCGGGCCTTTCGATGCGCTGCGGTCTTCCAGATCGTTGTTGTCGTTGCTGGCATTGAAGCGCGCGTTCGGCAGCGCGCTCGTGCGGCGTTCGAATTCGTCGCCCGAGTCGTACACGCGCTTGATGTCCGTGTCCCAGATCGAGAACGAACGGCCGCCGAACGTGTATAGCTCTGTGCACTGGCCGGCAGCGTTCTTGCCGGTCACGCCGCCGTTTGGCGTCGTCGTCACGCGCAGGCGGCCCAGGTTCGAATCGAACGTGGCGCTGCCGGCGTTCGGGAACACGCTTGGATCCAGGCCGGCCGTGCAATGGGCGCGGATGCGCGTCTCTTCATTGAAGCCCGGCCAGTCGGCGCGGGCGTCGCCCTCGTTGGCCGTCAACAGGTAATGCTTGCCGTCGACCGTGTAGCTGGCAATGGCGTCCGGCAGGTACATGCCCTTCACCGGCTGCGGGCCGATCTTCACGGCCGGCGAGCCACTATTCGTGTTGGTGCCGCCATCTTCGTCCGACGCGTCCATGCCGAAGCCGGCGAGATTGTGGTCCTTGAAGCCGAGCGGCTTGACCGACGTGACCCTGGCGGTGGCCACGTCGACAATGGCGATTGCATTGTTCTCTTGCAGCGTGACATACGCCGTCTTGCCGTCTTCGCTGACGGTGATGTATTCGGGCTCGAAGTCCTGCGCAGCAGTGGCGTTCGGCCCGAAGATGCGGATGCCTTGTGCGCGCAGCGCCGCTTCCTGGCCGTTAAAGCTGCGGAAATCTGCCGTTGCCACGGCTGGCGCACCGCCACGGTTGACGGTGATGATGCTGACCACGCCTTCCGGATCGCTCGTGCCGGCCACGCCGTAGCCGCTTGGCTCGCCTTCGTTTGCCACCAGCACCTTGGCGCCGTCCGGCGTAAACGTCAGCATGTCGGGCAGCGCGCCGACCTTGACGCTGTTGACGAACTTGAGGTCGGCCGCGTTGTAGAACGCCACGGTGCCGGGATCGGTCTTGACTGCGGCCTCGATCGCCAGCGCCACCAGGCCATCGTGTACGGCCACGCTGTTGACGGCCTTGCCGATGCTTGCCACGCTGATGGTGCCCAGCAGTTTCGGTGCGCTCGGCGTGGCCAGGTCGAGCACGTCGACGGTGCCGTTGGCGCCGTTGACGACGAACAGGCGCTTGCTGGCCGCGTCAAAGGCCGTGATCTCGGCCGCGCCGGCCGCGCCACCGTTGTAGCCGCCGATCTTTTCCAGCGCCAGCGTGGTTGGCGTCAGCTCGTCGTCGTCATCGCCGCCGCAGGCTGCAAGCGTGCAGGCCAGCGCGATCGTGGCAATCATCGGGAGGTAGTTCGAAGGTGGGGCGGCGCGGCGGAACATGGTTGTCGATTTTCCAGGTGTGAAAAAAAGACAGCATAAGACGAGGAGATGACAAGAGCATGACCTGACATCGCCACGCCCGCGACGTCAAAAACGTTCGACCTCACGCAGGAAACGCCAACCGCCGACCGGTAACGGCCCCATTGAAACGCGGCCGATGCGCAGGCGCCGCAGCGCGGTCACTGTCAAGCCGACGTCTCCGCACAGGCGCTCGATCTGGCCGCGCTGGATATTCTTGCCGGCGATGCGCAAGCGCTTCTCGCTTTGCCAACTGGCCTTGAACATGCGACCGAGCTTGTCGAGGCCATTGGCCGCGATCTGGCCGTCGACCTCGACGACATATTCCGCCTCGTTACGCGGTGCATCGTCGACCAGTTTGCGGATCACGCGGAAATCCTGGCTGAACACGATCAGGCCCGACGCTATCGTTTCCAGTGGCGTGGCCAACGTGGTCTTGAATACATGCCGGCGCAGGAACGGCTTGCCGCGGCCATGCTCCAGCTCCTGGTTATCCGCGTTGATGGTGGCCAGCGCCGCATCGACGTCCATGCCGGCCGGCTTGTGCATCAGGATCGTCACCGGATCCGGTTCGACCGGTGTCGCGCCGGGCAGCATCTCGACCGTTTGTTCGGGGGTGACGCGCGTGGCGGGATCTTCGGCCACGACGCCATCGACGCTGACCCAGCCGCCGGCGATATAACGTTCGGCATCGGCGCGCGAGCACCCTGCCACGTCGGCCACGCGCTTGGCCAGGCGGATTGCTTCTTCAGTTGTCATGCACGCCAGTCTGTAAAAAATGTGGTGAAGACGTCGACCGTGCGCTGTACGTCGCGCGCGGAGACATCGAGGTGCGTCACGAGACGCATCTTCGGGCCGACCGTGGCGCGGATCTGCGCGCGCGCCAGCGCATCGCGCAGCGGCGCGCAGGCGGCTGCCGGCATGTCGATCCAGAAGATATTCGTTTGCGGGGTGCTGACGGTGAGCGCCGGGATCAGGCCCAGGCCGCGCGCCAGTTCCGCCGCGTTGTCATGGTCTTGCGCCAGCAGCGCCACATTGTGTTCGAGCGCGTAATGCGCGGCGGCGGCGATCACGCCGGCCTGGCGCATGCCGCCGCCCAGCATCTTGCGCCAGCGTTTGCCCTGCTCGATAAAGGCCTTCGGGCCAAGCAGCACCGAGCCGACCGGCGCGCCCAGGCCTTTCGACAGGCACACCGAGACGGTGTCGAAACCCCTGACGGCGTCCGCCAGGCTGATGCCCTGTTTGACGGCGGCATTGCAGATGCGCGCGCCGTCGAGGTGCGTGGCCAGGCCCTTGTCGTGCGCCAGCGTGGTCGCTGCGGCCACGTAGTCCTGGCTCAGCACACGCCCGCCAATGGTGTTTTCCAGCGCCAGCAGACGGGTACGCGCGAAGTGCATGTCGTCGGGCTTGATGTACGCCGCGATGTCGGCCAGCAGGATCGAGCCGTCCGGCTGGTTGGCGATCGGCTGCGGCTGGATACTGCCCAGCACTGCGGCGCCACCGCCTTCGTACTTGTAGGTGTGCGCTTCCTGGCCGACCAGGTATTCGTCGCCGCGGCCGCAGTGCGTCATCAGGGCGATCAGGTTCGTTTGCGTGCCGCTCGGCGCGAACATGCCTGCCTCGTAACCGAACAGCTCCGCCGCGTAATCCTGCAGGCGATTGACGGTGGGGTCGTCGCCATACACATCGTCGCCCACGCCCGCTGCCACCATCGTGGCGCGCATCGCGGCGCTTGGCTGCGTGACAGTATCGCTGCGCAGGTCGATCCAGCCTTGCGTGTTGTCGCTCATGCTTTGATTACTCCGTGGTGGCGGCTTGCGGGGTATAGAAACGCTGCGTCATCTCGCTGAGACCCAATTCGCCGAGCACCTCTTGCAGGCGCTCGGCGGGCCGGCGGCGCGGCAGGTTCTTGTAGGTGGCGACGATCAATTCGTTCTTCATCGAGTGTTCCCAGCCCACCAGTTCCGTCACCGTCACCTGGTAGCCATGCGCCTCGAGCTGCAGGCAGCGCAGCACATTGGTGATCTGACTGCCGAATTCGCGGGTATGGATCGGGTGGCGCCAGATCTCGGTCAGCGCGCTGCGGCCGAGATCCTTGCCCTTGTTCTTGCGCAGGACAGTGGCGACTTCGGCCTGGCAGCACGGCACCAGCACCATGTGCTTCGCGTTCTTCTTGAGCGCGAAGTCGATGGCGTCGTCGGTGGCGGTGTTACAGGCATGCAGCGCGGTGACGATGTCGATCGATTCGGGCAGTGCGCTCGAGGTGGTCGACTCGGCCACCGACAGCGGCAGGAACGACATGCCCGTAAAGCCCAGACGCGCGGCCAGCTCGGTCGATTTGGCGACCAGCTCTTCGCGCGTCTCGATGCCGTAGATGTGGGAACCTTCGTCCTTTGCCTTGACGAACAGGTCGTACAGGATGAAGCCGAGGTAGGACTTGCCGGCGCCATGGTCGACCAGCGACACGCTGCCCTTGGCATCCTGCACGTCGCGCAGCAGCGGCTCGATGAAGTTGTACAGGTGGTAGACCTGCTTGAGCTTGCGGCGGCTGTCCTGGTTCAACTTGCCGTCGCGGGTCAGGATGTGCAGCTCTTTCAGCAGCTCGATCGACTGGCCCGGGCGGACTTCAGATGGCAACTCCGGGGCGGCCGGGGCTTTCTTGGCTTGGTCGGCGCGCTTCATGCGATCAATGATTCTTTTCGGCGGCGTGGTTGATCGTGTATTTCGGGATCTCGACGACCAGGTCTTCGTCGGCGATGATCGCCTGGCACGACAGGCGCGAGTTCGGCTCCAGGCCCCAAGCCTTGTCGAGCATGTCTTCTTCTTGCTCTTCTTGCTCGTTCAGCGAATTGAAGCCTTCGCGCACGATCACGTGGCAGGTGGTGCAGGCACACACGCGGTCGCAGGCGTGTTCGATGTCGATGTCGTTTTCCAGCAGGACGTCGCAGACCGATTTGCCGCGTGGCGCTTCAAGCACTGCGCCTTCTGGGCAGAGCACGGGATGGGGAAGGATGACGATTTGTGGCACTTGAGTTACCTCGGTTGATTGTTTTATGTGGTGCGATGCTGCGTATGCGATGCGTATTCTAAGCCGCGCCCGTCGAGCCGTCGTTCCCGCGGAGGCGGGAACCCAAGCTACTCAGCGCAGCCACTGCGTTCGATACAACCACAGTGCTGGCAAACTTGGGTTCCCGCCTCCGCGGGAACGACGTGGTTGGGAGCGGGCCGCACGTTACGTTGCGTTACCGCGTGGCCCGCCTTGCGCCCGTTAAATCTCGTCCAGCGACTTGCCCGACAATGCACGGCGCACGCTCTTGTCCATGCGCCGCGCTGCGAATTCTTCGGTGCCGTGCGCCAGCGCCTGGACCGCATCGTGCACCGCGTTCTGGCGCAGGCCCGGTTCGATCGCGGTATCGTTCGACATCGCCACCGCGTCGCGCACCAGTTGCAACTGCGCCGCGATCGCGGCCTGTTCTTCAGGCGACAGCAGATCGGTATCGCTGTCCAGCGCCGACTGCGTCGCCAGCAGGATGCGCTCGGCCTCGACCTGCTCTTCGCGCAGCGCGCGCATCTGCATGTCGCTCGAGGCCGACGTGTACGAATCCTGCAGCATGCGCGCGACCTGATCGTCGCCCAGCCCATACGACGGCTTGACCGTGATCGACGCTTCCACACCCGAGCGCATTTCACGCGCGGCCACCGACAGCAAGCCGTCGGCGTCCACCTGGTACGTCACGCGGATGCGCGCCGCACCGGCCGCCATCGGCGGGATGCCGCGCAGCTCGAAGCGCGCCAGCGAGCGGCAATCGGACACCAGCTCGCGCTCGCCCTGCACCACATGCACCGCCAGCGCCGTCTGGCCATCCTTGAAGGTCGTGAACTCTTGCGCACGCGCGACCGGGATCGTCGAGTTGCGCGGAATGATCTTCTCGACCAGGCCGCCCATCGTCTCGATCCCCAGCGACAGCGGGGTCACGTCCAGCAGCAGCCAGTCTTCGCCATCGGCGCGGTTGCCGGCCAGCAGATTGGCCTGGATCGCCGCGCCCAGCGCCACCACGCGGTCCGGATCGATGTTCGCGTGCGGGATGGTCTGGAAAAACTCGGAGACCGCCAGGCGCACATGCGGCATGCGCGTCGCGCCGCCGACCATCACCACGCCGTCGACGTCTTCGACGCTCGCATCGGCGTCGCGCATGGCCTTGCGGATCGCGTTCATCGTCTTGCCGACCAGGTGTTTGGTGATCTCGACGAATTCCTTCGCCGTGATCGTCACCTGCACCAGCTCGCCCGATTTCAGGATCGCCTCGATCGTCGTTTCTTCGTTCGTCGACAAGAGTTCCTTGGCCTGGCGCGCCTTGACCATCAGCGTCGCGGTGTCTTGATCCGACAATGGCGCCAGGCGTGCCTGCTCCATGATCCAGCAGAACAGGCGATGGTCGAAATCGTCGCCGCCCAGGGCCGAATCGCCACCGGTCGACAGCACTTCGAATACGCCCTTGGAGAGCTTCAGGATCGAGATGTCGAACGTGCCGCCCCCCAGATCGTAGACCGCATACACACCTTCCTTGCCCTGGTCGAGACCATAGGCAATCGCCGCGGCGGTGGGTTCGGACAGCAGGCGCAGCACGTTCAGGCCGGCCAGCTGGGCCGCATCCTTCGTCGCCTGGCGTTGGGCATCGTCGAAGTACGCCGGCACCGTGATCACGGCGCCCACCAGGTCATCCCCGAGCGAATCTTCGGCGCGCTGGCGCAGCGTGGCCAGGATCTGGGCCGAGATTTCGACGGGGCTTTTCACGCCGGCGACGGTGCTCAACTGGACCATGCCTTCGCCGTCGACGAAGTCGTATGGCAGGTTCTCGGCATGCGCGATATCTTTCAGGCCGCGGCCCATGAAGCGCTTGACCGAGACGATCGTGTTCTTCGGATCGGTGGTCTGATGCGCGCGCGCCTTGTGGCCAATGTGGGCATGGCCGTTGTCCAGGTAGCGCACGATCGACGGCAGCAGCGAGCGGCCCTCCTCGTCGCTGAGCACTTCGGGGCTGCCGCTACGGACGGTGGCGACGAGCGAATTGGTGGTGCCCAGGTCGATGCCCACGGCCAGGCGATGCTGGTGCGGGGCGGTGGACATGCCGGGTTCGGCGATTTGGAGGAGTGCCATAGTCGTGATACCAGTGTTATTTTTTTGCGCCGGGACGGAACAGGCGCTATTTTACGCGTCGAACCGATATGGCGTGGCGTGGACGACGACGCCGCCCACGATGCAGGGTGGGAAGGTTATGCTTCGATCGCTTCGAAGGCGTACTGCACTTCGTCGCCGAACTTGTCGAGGAACATCAGCGAGCGCACGCCCTGGGCCGCCGCGTCGTAATCGCCGGCGTCGAGCTGCTGGCCGACGGTGACCAGCATGCGCTTGCGTTCGGCCCGCACCTGCGCCTCGAGCGCGTCCAGTGCGGCGGCGTCCTTGCCTGCACGCGCGTCGCCGAGTTCTTCACGCCATTCCATCTGCTGCATCAAAAACGCGGTGGGCATCGCGGTATTCGATTCGGTCTGCAGGTCGACGCCGTTCAACTCGCACAGATACTGCGCGCGCTTTTGCGGATTGCGCAGGGTCTGGTAAGCGTCGTTGGCGCGCGTGGCCCATTGCATGGCGACGCGTTTTTCGCCGTCGCTGCTGCCGACAAACCGGTCCGGGTGCACGCGGCCCTGGATTTCGCGGTAAGCCGCGTCGAGAGCGTTCTGGTCGACCTCGAAACGGGCCGGCAATTGAAACAGTTCGAAGTGATTCTGCATGGGGTTGGCTCGACCGCCGCTTAGATGCGGAAGCTTTCGCCGCAGCCGCAGTTGTCCTTGACGTTCGGATTATTGAAGCGGAAGCCCTCGTTCAGGCCTTCGCGCGCGAAATCGAGCTCGGTACCGTCGATGTACGGCAGGCTTTTCGGGTCGACGAAGACCCGTACGCCATGCGACTCGAAGACGCTGTCTTCGTTCGCGCTTTCATCGACGTATTCGAGCTTGTAAGCCAGGCCGGAGCAGCCGGTGGTGCGCACACCGAAACGCAAGCCAATGCCCTTGCCCCGGCGTTCGAGGTAACGGTTGACGTGCTTTGCAGCTTTTTCGGTCAGGGTGATTGCCATCTTGTGCTTCTCCAGCTCTGTTCTATTACCAGGGATTACGCTGCTGCGACTGCCTTGTCGGCGTGCTTTGCCTTGTAGTCGGCCACGGCGGCCTTGATCGCGTCTTCTGCCAGGATCGAGCAGTGGATCTTGACCGGTGGCAGTGCCAGCTCTTCGGCGATCTGCGTGTTCTTGATGGCCAGCGCTTCGTCCAGGCTCTTGCCCTTGACCCACTCGGTGATGAGCGAGCTCGATGCGATGGCCGAACCGCAGCCGTACGTCTTGAACTTTGCGTCTTCGATCAGGCCCTGGTCGTTGACCTTGATCTGCAGCTTCATGACGTCGCCGCAGGCCGGCGCGCCGACCATGCCGGTGCCGATGTCATCGTCGCCCTTGTCGAATGCGCCGACGTTGCGTGGGTTTTCGTAGTGGTCCAGTACTTTGTCCGAATATGCCATGGTGATGCTCCAGTATGTGTAGAAACGCGCGCTCAGAATGAGCAGATCAGTGTGCTGCCCATTGGATCGAATTAATGTCGATCCCTTCCTTGAACATGTCCCACAACGGCGACAGTTCGCGCAGTTTGCCAACTTTGCTCTTGAGCAGGTTGACGGCGAAATCAATTTCTTCTTCGGTCGTGAAACGGCCAATGGAGAAGCGGATCGAGCTGTGCGCCAGCTCGTCGCTGCGGCCCAGGGCGCGCAGCACGTACGATGGTTCCAGGCTGGCCGAGGTGCAGGCCGAACCGGACGACACGGCCAGATCCTTGATCGCCATGATCAGGGATTCACCTTCGACATAGTTGAACGACACGTTCAGGTTATGCGGCACGCGGTGATCCATGTCGCCGTTGATATAGACTTCTTCGATCTCTTGCAGGCCACGGGCCAGGCGGTCGCGCAGCGTGCGCACGCGCGCCAGTTCGCTGTCCATCTCAACCTTGGCCAGGCGGAACGCCTCGCCCATGCCGACGATCTGGTGCGTCGGCAGCGTGCCCGAACGCATGCCGCGCTCGTGACCGCCACCGTGCATCTGCGCTTCGAGGCGCACGCGCGGCTTGCGACGCACGTACAGCGCGCCGATGCCTTTCGGGCCATACACCTTGTGCGCGGTGAAGGTCATCAGGTCGACCTTCAGCGTTTCGAGGTTGATCTCGACCTTGCCAACGGCCTGGGCCGCGTCGCAGTGGAAGATGATGCCCTTCGAGCGCAGCAGTTCGCCGATCTCGGCGATCGGCTGCACGACGCCGATTTCGTTATTGACCAGCATGACCGACACGAGGATGGTGTCAGGGCGGATCGCCGCTGCCAGCTGCTCGACGGTGATCAGGCCATTGTCTTGCGGTTCGAGGTAGGTCGCTTCGAAGCCGACGCGCTCGAGTTCGCGCACGGTATCCAGCACGGCCTTGTGCTCGGTTTTCACCGTGATGATGTGCTTGCCCTTGGTCTTGTAGAACTGGGCCGCGCCCTTGATCGCCAGGTTATTGCTTTCGGTTGCGCCCGAGGTCCAGACGATTTCACGTGGATCGGCGCCGACGATGGCGGCGACGTGGCCGCGCGCTTCTTCGACCGCCGCTTCGGCGTTCCAGCCATAGGCGTGGCTGCGCGAGGCAGGATTACCGAACTGCTCGCGCAGGAACGGGATCATCTTGTCGGCCACGCGTGGATCGACCGGCGTCGTGGCCGAGTAATCCATGTAGATCGGGAAATGGGGAGCTGGCGCGAAGCTCTGCTCGGTGGTCTTGTCCAAAGGCGCGTTCATCTGATTTACTCCGGTAACTTTAGTTTTGTCCGACTGCGGCTGGGGCGCCGCGGTGCACGTGCACGACGTTCTGTTCTTTTTGGCGCTGCTGGTCGACGAGGTCTTGCAACGAGACGGAGTCGAGGTAATCGACCATCTTTTCGTTCAGCGTGGTCCACAGTTCGTGGGTCATGCAGCGGGCGCCGTCGGTATGGGCGCCGTGGCAATTCTCTTTACCGCCGCACTGGGTTGCATCCAGGGGCTCGTCGACGGCGATGATGATGTCGGCCACCGTCACCTTGCCCGCCGCGCGCGCCAGGCTGTAGCCGCCGCCGGGGCCGCGGATCGATTCGACGATCTCGTGACGACGCAGCTTGCCGAACAGCTGCTCCAGGTAGGACAGCGAAATGGCCTGGCGCCCGCTAATGCCAGAAAGCGTGACCGGACCGTTGCCTTGACGCATGGCAAGATCGATCATTGCAGTGACAGCAAAACGGCCTTTGGTGGTCAAGCGCATTTCAACCCCGGTTAATGATAAAATATTTCTCTTGCCCAACGATCAAGTGCCAACGCTGCACTTTGCGACTGTTTCCCTCTGAGACAGGGGAAAGACCTGATTAGTTGAACGATTTAGTCAAGTATAGCAAATCGTGATGATCTTGTCTTGGATGGCCCCAAAAACGGCGGGGCGTTTTCTCTCCTGGATATTCAGGCTGCATGCCCCACTAGCGGGCGCGCAACAATGCCATCGGCCCGAACAGCGCTTGCATGCCCGCATGCCCGATAAAGCTCAGGTTGTAGGGATGCTCGGCCACGGCCTGCGGGAACGCAGTCGTCTCTGGCAGTTTTTGCAACTCTTCGGCGATTTTCCCCCACAGGACCAGCGTCGGCACCTGCGCCTGCCGGCCCAGCGCCGCCAGCACCGTTTGCAGGAACGGCAGCCAGGCGCGCGCGTCGATGGCCGGTTTGACATGCTTGCGAAACACCAGCGCGGCATTCAGCAGCAAAAAGCCGTGGTGCATGAGATTGGCCTGCAACTGCGCCAGCGTCTGGATCGAGCCGTCGGCCCGCGCGGCCTGCGCGATCGGCGCCAGGGCCGTCCCGCTTGTCGCATCCGGCTGCAACTGGCCGCTGGCCACCAGCAGCATCTTCATGAAGTTGCGCAGCGACGTGGCCCGGTTGACCGGTTTCGACAAGCCGGTCTCGCTCCACAGGTCGCCCACGGCGCCGTCCATGAAGCACACGCCGGTCGCGCTCGCAGCGCGCGGATATGGGCCCTCCCCTACCAAGACATAGCGCACCTGGTCCAGCGGCTGGGCAAAGGCGGCGAACAGGCGACTTTCGGTAGGGAGATAGTCGTCCTGGGCCAGGGCCGGCAAGTAGCCGGGGTTAGCGCGGGCAACCGCTTGCAGGCCAGCTTCGAGGATGGGGCGCCACGACGCGTCGGCCAGGCCGAGGGCGTGCAGGATGGAATCAGGAATAACGATGTCGGTCATGGCGAAGTGGCACGATAAAGAGGCGGCGATTGTAGCGCGCCGCCCCACTTCGCAGCCACTTGCGCGCTATTCCGTATCGGGCTGGCGGGACGGATGCGAGGCCTGGAACGCGGGCAACTCGATGCACAGCGAATTGATGCGGTCGACGTTCGGGTACGCCGAGACGTCGATATTGAAACGCTGCGCATTGAACACCTGCGGCACCAGATAGCAATCGGCGATCGTCGGATGGTCGCCGTGGCAGAACGGCCCGGCGCCCGGGTCGCGCGCCAGGTGCGCTTCGAGCGATTGCAGCCCCTCGATCACCCAGTGGCGGTACCACTCGGTCTTGGCCTGGTCCGGCACGCCGATTTGCCGGGCGAGGTAGTTGAGCACCCGCAGGTTGGTGATCGGGTGGATATCGCAGCCGATGATCTGGGCCAGCTCGCGCACACGCGCCCGGCCCGGCGCATCCTTGGGCAACAGCGGCACGTCCGGATACATCTCGTCGAGATACTCGATGATCGCCAGCGACTGCGACAGCGTGATGCGGTCATCCTGGAACGCCGGCACCAGGCCGCTCGGGTTGATCTGGCGGTATTCGTCCTGCAGGTGCTGGCCGCCGTCCTTGAGCAGGTGCACCGGCACCGCATCGTAGGCCAGGTCTTTCAGGTGCAGCGCAATGCGCACGCGGTAGGCGGCCGAGCTGCGAAAGTACGTATACAGTTTCATGATTGCCTCCCGTGGTAGCGGACGACTTCCTGGTCGATGGCGCCGAAGACGCTGGCGCCGCTGGCATCAAACATCTCGATGCGCACGGTGTCCCCGAACGACAGGTAGGGTGTTTTCGGGGCGCCGCCTTCGATGGTTTCGTACATGCGCACTTCGGCCAGGCAGCAGTAACCCACGCCACCATGCTCGACGCTCGAGCCGTACAAACCGCCCTGCTTGTTCGACACGGTGCCCGAACCGATGATGCTGCCCGCGCACAGCTCGCGCGTGGTCGCCGCGTGCGCGACCAGCTGCGCGAAGCTGAAGGTCATGTCTTCACCGGCGTTCGGCTTGCCGAATGCGGCGCCGTTGAGCGTGACCAGGATGGGCAAGTGCAGCTTGTTGCCCTGCCAGGCATCACCCAGTTCGTCCGGCGTGACGGCCACCGGCGAGAACGCGCTGGCCGGCTTGGACTGGTAAAAGCCGAAACCCTTGGCCAGCTCGTTCGGGATCAGGTTGCGCAGCGAGACGTCGTTGACGAGCATGACGAGGCGAATCGCACTGGCGGCCTCGGCCGCGTCGGCCCCCATCGGCACGTCGCCCGTGATCACGGCCACCTCGGCTTCGAGGTCGATGCCCCAATCTTCGGACAGCGCCGCGATCGGATCGTTCGGGCCGACGAACGAATCGCCGCCACCCTGGTACATCAGCGGGTCGGTGTAGAACGACGCCGGCACCTCGGCCCCGCGCGCCTTGCGCACCAGCTCGACGTGATTGATATAGGCCGAGCCGTCGGCCCACTGGTAGGCGCGCGGCAGCGGCGAATGGCAGGCCGCCTCGATGAACGATTCGGCGCTGTCGGCATTGCCGTCGTTGAGCTGCGCATAGACCTCGTCGAGCTGCGGCTTGCACGCATCCCAGTTGTCGAGCGCGGCCTGCAGGGTGCGCGCGATGGTGGGCACTTGCTGGCACGTGACCAGGTCGCGGCTGACGACGACCAGGGTGCCGTCGCGGCCGCCCGCTTTGAGGGTGGCGAGTTTCATGGGGCATTCCTTTGTTATTGCAGAGTAGTCGCCATTACAGGGCAAAACGCACTATCATACAAACGATATTTTCAGCTCTATATATCAGCTTATCTGATGAATCCAACGTTACGACAAATGCGCGCCTTCGTCGCCTTGGCCAAAATGGGCAATTTCACGCTGGCCGCGCAGTCGCTGCACGTGACGCAATCGGCGCTGTCGGGCCTCATCAAGGAGCTCGAGCAGACCTTGGAAGCCCGCGTGGTCGACCGCAGCACGCGCCGCATCGGCCTGACCGATATCGGTCGCGAACTACTGCCTTTATTTAGCCAGATGATCGATGACCTGGACGGTGCGCTGGCGAACGTCGCCGACCACACGCGCCTGAAAAAGGGCATCGTGCGCATCGCGGCGCCACAGTTGATGGCCTGTACGCTGCTGCCGCCGAGCATTGCCGCCTACCGCGCGCAGCATCCCGACATCGACGTGCGCCTGGCCGATACCGAGGTCGAAGGTGTGATCGCGCGGGTGCTGTCGGGCGAAGCCGATGTGGGGATCGGCCCGGAGCGCTCGCCCGCCCCGCCGTTGCAGGCGCGTGAACTGTTCGAGATGCCGTTCGCGCTGGTGTTTCCGCAACAGCATCCGCTGGCGGCACGCGAGCGCGTGACGTGGCAGGACGCGGCGGCGTATCCGTTCATTTCGTTGCAGGGCCAGTTCACGGAACTGCTGCTCGACGCCATCCCCGCAGCGGCGACCGAGGCTGCGCTCAAGCCCGCCCACGAGGTGACCTTCATGACCACGGCGCTGGCCATGGTCAGCGCCGGCCTGGGCGTGACGGTGTGCCTGCCCTACGCCGAGCCGCTTGCCACGCTGTACGGACTGGCGATGCGCCCGCTCGATGCGCCCACACTGCGGCGGCGCTTTTTTGTCTATACGCGGCCCGGGCGTTCGCTGTCGCCGGCCGCAGAGAGTTATATAGAATTCCTGTTTGCATATGTGAAACGGTCGCAAGCGCAGGGCTGATTCGGACGCAATCCCACGCTACAATCGGACCGTGTCCCTTTTTTAGTGGTTTCACGATGTCCCACAATACGATCGCGATCAATCAGCAGATGAACAAGTTCGATAGCCATGCCAGCGTCTGGCTATTTGGCTACGGCTCCCTGATCTTCAAACCCGATTTTCCGTTTCTCGCGCAGCGCGCTGCCTATATCGGCGGCTGGATGCGGCGTTTCTGGCAAGGCTCGCACGACCACCGTGGCACCGAGACGGCGCCGGGGCGCGTGGTGACGCTGGTGCCCGACCCCGATGCGGTCTGCCACGGCATGGCGTTTCTGGTCACGCCCGAAGAATTCGCGCACCTCGATCATCGCGAAAAGAACGGCTACCTGCGCCTGGCCACGCAAATGCATTTCGACGACGGCACCAGCGACGAAGGCATCGTGTATATCGCCACGCGCGACAACGCAGCCTACCTGGGCCCGGCCGACGAACATGCCATCGCACGCCAGATCGCCACGGCGCGCGGCCCGAGCGGCCCGAATAGCGATTACCTGCTGGGCCTGGCCCAGTCGCTGCGCGCACTGGGCAAGCCCGATCCGCATGTGTTCGAGATCGAACGCCATTTGGCGGCGCTGGGTGTGACGCAGCGCGAAGCCGCGCTGGCCTGATCAATCGAGTGCGCGGTTGCGCGACTCCAGGTCGACGCACAGGATCGCCACCGCGCCGATCAGCAAACAGCCGGCCAGCATCAGCAACGACAGCGTGAACTGCGTCGCCATCACCGGCGCAATGATCATCGGCGCGAACAGGCCACCGAAGCGCGCGACGGCGCCGGCCATGCCCATGCCGCTGGCGCGCAGGCTGGTCGGATAGACTTCCGGCGTAAAGGCATACAGCGCGCCCCAGGTACCCAGCAGGGCAAAGCTCATCAACAAGGTCGAGCCGACCACCAGCGCCGGCGCGCTACCGAGGCTGTAGCACAGGCAACCGACGGCGCTGAGCAGCAGGAAGCCCACCAGTGTCGGCTTGCGGCCCCACCGTTCGACGCCATACGCTGCCAACGCAAAACCGGGCAGTTGCACCAGCGCCAGCAGGATCAGGAACGCTTGCCCGCGCATGAAGCCGAAGCCTTCGGCGCCGAGCTTGACCGGCAGGTAGACGAAGACGCCGTAGTAGGCCACCGAAATCAGGCCCCAGGCAAGAAACAATGCGATGCTGCGACGGCGCAGCGGGCCTTTGAACAGCGACATGACCGAGGTCTTGGCGGGCACGTCCGGCTGCAGCGCCGGGATCGTGACGGCGCGGCCATTGGTATCGGCAACACGCTGCAGCACCGCACGGGCTTGCGCCGACTTGCCGCTGCGGTTGAGAAACATGGGAGACTCGGGCACATACCAGCGCAGCACCAGGCCGACCAGCGCCGGCAGGCCGGTCGCGAAGAAGATCACGCGCCAGGCATCGTCTCCCCAACTGACGGCGTACAGCGCCAGCACTGCCAGCAGGATAGTGCCGATGGCCCAGAACGATTCGAGCAGCACCAGCCAGCGGCCCCGCCGATCGCTCGGCAGGAATTCGGCCATCATCGTGTAGTCTACAGGCAGCGTCGCGCCGACGCCGATCCCCGTCATGAAGCGCAGTACCAGCAGCCATGTCAAGTCGGGGGCAAAGGCCGAGGCCACGCCAAAGCAGGCGTCGATGACGACAGCCATCAGCAGTACCGGCCGGCGCCCGATGCGGTCGGCGAGGCGGCCGAACACAAAGGCGCCAATGAGCATGCCGACAAAAAAGATCGTCCCTGTCTGCAATGCCTGCGGCATGGACAGTCCGAACGTTTTCGCGATCGATGGCGCCGAGAAGCCGATCGACAGCACTTGCATCGCGTCGGCCATCCACACCAGGCCGAAAATCAGGAAGATACGGTACTGGAACGTGCCGGTGCCGGCCAGCTGCAGGCCATGCTCCACGGATGTGGCATGACCGGCCTGTCCTGTCTGAGGCGGGATCGGTTTCTGCTTTGCGCTGATTGAAGTGGCCATTGGATCTTTAAGAATGCGGAGGACGGCATGCTACGCCCGGGCGAAGCGCGTTGCAGTCAATATCGCATCTTAAGATAGATTGGATTGGCCGGTTGTCATTGAGTAGGTTATAGCTGCGGTTCCTGCCTACTTCTTCGGTACAAAATACGGTTTGAACGCGTCCTGCAATTCAGGGGAAAGTCTGTCGAAGTCGATCCTTTGATTCCTGATTTCGGCGCGTAACTGATCTGGACCGCCCACAGCTTGAACAAGACGTGCGGCAAGATCGCGGGCAAGTTTTTGGAGGATCGGAAGAGGCGTTTGATTGACGTCTCTCGCCAAAAATGATTCATCTGCCGGGTCGTCCATGCAGCTGTTTCCAGTGATGGCGTATAGCCCACCGCGTACTATTGGCTCGTAAAGAGACTGTCCTGCCTCCGGGTTGCGACGCTTCGAATATCCCGAAACAACATAGTAGGTCGTCGCCGCGTCATGCGCGCGTGCGAACACGCGCTCGTAGTGGATCCAGTTCTCGTTATCTCGCGAGCAAAGGCTGCTTACTTCGTCAGGCAGAGATTCAAGTTTGATGCCGGCATCCAGTCGCAGGCCCAAGGCCGGTTCGATCACATATCGAGGAGGATGATCGCCCGCCAGTGCTGCACCATTGGCGATCGTGAACAGGAAGGAAAGAACTGCGCGTTTAGTAGCGGTAGACAGCATGTTTTGGTTTCTCCTTGCGATAGGCTGGCCCGGCCCAAAAATCATTCTGGACGAAATCGGAGATCCAGCTTTTTCCGTCATATCCTGCCACGTGGCCCGCTGTGCTTCCCTTGTACGGCTCCATGACCATCACGTCACTCTTGAGGAAAGAAAATTTATCCGGGTCTGCGGCCGAGATTTTATGGAAGCCCAACATTTCCAGGGCTGGACCATACTCCTTCCCTCTCGGAGGATACTTGCCGTTGAAATCAGCGCCGCCAGCCTGCAGAGCTTTCCTCACATATTCGCCACACCGTCCCTTCCCATATTTTGGCAGTGCATTGCTGCGTAGATGCTTTGTGAACTTATCCAAGTCAATCAGCATCGCAGGCCTCTACGCAACCTTGTTCGCGACCAAGTCCCACCCACCGGCAGTGTTGCCCCCGGCGCCGCCGCCGATTCGCTGCTGGGTGTACCGCCATTTGATCTTTGAAAACTTCATATTGACAGTCTCGGACAAATAAGAATCATCGCCGCCGAGATGTGGACTCACCATGCCAATCAGGACGTTCTCAAGATCGATTTCGAAATATTTGACGCGTGCACCATCCGCGTCAGCCCTGAAGAACTCGACTTTCGCTTTCGGGATTGTTTTTCCCATTGCACAAGTCTGGGCCAGGATTGGCGAGGACAGATCGGCTACCTTGGAAAAGGAAATATCGGAAATTTCAACCCGTTCCGCTGTATGTCCACCGCCCGTTGAGGATGTGGCACTGCGAGGCTGATGCACACCCCAGTGAATGCCGGTGATTTCTATCCAGTCCCTGTGTTTGTCGTCTTGTGATTCGCCCTTGATACCGTCGATCTACAGATATACGTCAATTGCCATTTTCATATCCTCGATTGATGTTGGATTGCGCACTTGCTGGAACTTCGCGTTGGCATACTCGGCTACCTGCTGCTGCCTGGTTTTATAAGATCGCGTTTCGGAGCAGGCTGAACGCGATCCATGGGCGGTCGCTGAAGCGGAGTGTAATCAAGCCGTACTGTCGAGCTCGCTCGTGCACGTGGTATAGACGCGAAGTTCGCGAACTCAACAAAGAATTGTCGAACTGCGCTGAGCTGGAAGTTTTGACGAGAGTCAATCTTCGGCCGCACTGGTAATAATCGGCTGGCGGCCATTGCTTCCTCAAAGGAACCCGAATGGCTCGCGAAGTTTCTTCGGTAATACGCGCGGTCCCGCATTCGTGGGTGTACTTCATCACCTGCTGCGAGCAGTCGGGAAATGCATCTGCTGCCGATCTCAAAGAGCGGATAGACTTGGGTGCCCGATCAGCCGCCGAAGTTCAACGACGCGCCGCCTGGCCCGCTCATCCCACCCATCCCGCTGACGCCCGATCCCGGGCCACGGCCATTGCCGGGGCCGCCGCGCCGGTTCTGGTCGTCACGCTGCCCGCCCGGTGCGCCGCCGCCCTGGGCGCCATCAGGCACCACGCGCATCAGCTGCTCGCCAAGAAGGCGGGCAATGTGGCGGCGCTGGCTGTCATCGAGCCCGTCGTTCACGTCGAGCCACAGGGCGCGCAGTTGCCGGTCCTCGGCGTTGGCGGTCGCGATCTCCGTTTCGGTTGCCTGGTCGAGCTTGCGCAGGTCGACATCCGGGCTGGCCAGCGACGTCTTGGCCCACTCCTGGAGCGCTGTGCGGCGCCGGGCGCGATCGCGCAGTAATGCGCGCGACGCCGCTTCGGCCTTGTTCCACAAGATTTGCTGGTTGTCGCTCAAATCGAGCGTCTTCTTGACTGCGCCGGCCATCGGCAGCAGGTCTTCGGCGCGCAGATCGGTCAGCGGCACGGCAAGTACGGGCGCGGCGCCACCTATTGCAAACGCAAGCACGCAGGCACGCACGAGGCGCGAGGGAGACAGTTGAACTGGCATAGGAACTCTTGATAAAAGTGACGTACGTGCGGGAGAACGCGGGCAAGACGCCGCCTGGCACTGGCGGCATCGAACGAACGATTGGCGAGAAATATAATGGCCCGGCGTGCGACTGTCGTGGGCCTTTACGCAAACTTAATCCGCGCCATCGAGCGACTTCAGCACGGCGACGACATGCCGCAGGCCTGGGGCCAGTTTCCCCAGCAAACCGTTGGCGCCTGTTGCCTGCGCCGAGTCCGGCGCCAGCAACGTGACTGCGGCGGCCAGCGCCTTGTCGTCGCGCGTGCCGAACATGCGCGTGCTCTCGACTTCGGCACGTTTGGTGGGCGGGGCCGCTTCTTCTTCTTCAGGCAACATGGCCTCGAGATGCTGCGCCAGGTCTTCCTCGCGCAGCACCAGCCGCGTCGCATCGTTGCGGGCGCGCTCGGGCGCCACGATCACGTCCGGCGTGATCCCGTGCGCTTGGATTTCGTTGCCGTTGGGCGTGAAGTAGCGCGCCACCGTGAGCTTGACGGCGCTGTCGGCGGCCAGCGGGAAAATGCTCTGGATCGAGCCCTTGCCGAAGGTACGCGTGCCGAGCACCGTGGCGCGCCCGTGGTCTTGTAATGCGCCCGCCAGCAGTTCGGCGGACGATGCCGACGCCCCATTGACCAGCACTGCCAGCGGCACCGTGCGTGCCCATGCAGGCAAGTCGGCGAGCACGTCCGACTCGTCAGGCCGCTGGTAGAAGCGCGGGTCGACCGTGACGGTGGCATCAGCCCCGGTGGCACGCCCGCGCGCGGAAAATAATGCCGTACCCGGCGGCAGGAACGCGCCGGCCACGCCGACCGCCGCCGATACCAGACCGCCCGGATCATTGCGCACGTCGAGTACGATGCCGCGCGGCGCCGTTGCCGTATCGAGCGCTTTCAGGGCAGCCACCAGATCGTGCGCGGTGTTGCCTTCGAACGCCGACAGTTGAATCCAGGCGACGCCGCCCGCCATGGCGCGTGTTTTGACGGTCTGCGCCAGCAGCGCGGCCCGGCGCAGCTTGAGCGTGCGGACCGCACCCGCCCCGCCCTGCCGTATGCCGATCGCCAGGGCGCTGCCCGGAACGCCGCGCATGCGCCGCGCGATCTCTGGCAGGCGCATCCCGGAGAGCGTCGCGCCATCGATCGAGGCGACCACGTCGCCCGGCTCGATGCCGGCCCGATCCGCGGGCGAGTCTGCGGTGACCGCCGTGACGATCATGTCGGGGGCGTCGAGTTCGACGCTGATGCCGATCCCGGTGTACTCACCGGCATCGTCTTTCCGGACTTCATCGAGCTCGTCCTTGTCCAGGAAACTCGAGTGCGGATCGAGCGAGGCGAGCATGCCGGCGATTGCCCCGTCCAGCAGTTTCTTGTCGTCCGCGGCCTCGACATACCGGCTTTTTACCAGCGCATAGGCCGACAGCAGCGCCTCGAATTCGGCAGTGGGGACAACAACCGGCTCGCTGGCGCGGCAGCCAAATGCAAGCAGACAGAGCGCCAGGGCGGCATTGAATCGTTTCATGAATCGGTATCCTTTATGTTCATCCGATTCTCTGCTGCCCAGAGGTTGTGTGCGGTTAAGCGGTTGTAAGCAGGTGTAAGCGACTGGCTTGCGCGCCAGCGGCGCTGTCAGAACAGGGCCAACTGCGCTGCCGCCTGCGGGCTGCCGCGCCTGGCCGACGCCGGCACCGGCGCCGGCACCACCAGGGGGCGCCTGAATTGCGACGCATCGAGCCGGCCGAACCGGCCGCGCAATTCGGTCATGCCCAGGCGCGCGGCGGCTTTCTCGAAACGCTGCCGGATCAGGTCGGCCCACACGCCATCCCCATGCATGCGCCGTGCAAAATCACTGTCGTAATCTTTGCCGCCTCGCATGTCGCGGATGCGGTTCATCACCCGCTGCGCACGATCGGGAAAGTGCGCCTGCAGCCACTCTTGAAACAGTGGATTGACTTCGTGTGGCAGGCGCAGCACCGTGTAGTGCGCGCCGACGGCGCCAGCGTCGCGCGCGGCCTCGAGAATGCGTTCGATCTCGGGTTCGGTCACGAACGGGATGATCGGCGCCACGCTCACGCTGACCGGGATGCCGGCGTCGGTCAGGGTGCGGATCGTGCGCAGGCGCCGCATCGGCGCGGCAGCGCGCGGCTCCAATGTGCGCGAAATCTGCGCGTCGAGCGTCGTGATGGTCACGGCCGCGCACGCCAGGTTGTGCGCGGCCATCGGTGCGAGCAGGTCGATGTCGCGCTCGATCAGCGACGACTTGGTGATCAGGCCGGTCGGGTGGCGGCATTCTGCCAGCACCTCGAGCACCTGCCGGGTGATCTGGCGCTCGCGCTCGCACGGTTGGTAGGCGTCGGTGTTCACGCCAATGGCGATGTGCTCGGGCACATAGCCGGGCTTGGCGAGTTCGCGCCGCAGCAGGTCGGGCGCGTTGACCTTGGCGAACAGCCGGCTCTCGAAATCGAGCCCCGGCGACAGGCCGAGATAACTGTGCGAGGGCCGCGCGAAGCAGTAGATGCAGCCGTGCTCGCAACCGCGATACGGATTGAGCGAGACGCTGAACGGGATATCGGGCGAGGTATTGCGCGACAAGATGCTTTTGGCGAACTCGTCGGTGACGACCGTCTTGAACGCGGCCGGTTCGTCATGATCGTCGGGCCAGCCATCGTCGAAGCGTTCGCGGCCGTTGGGCTCATAGCGGCCCTGCAGGTTCGACACGGCACCCCGCCCCTTGCGCGCAATTGGCGGCGGCGCCAGCACCACGTGTTCATCCACCCGCTCGCGGCGAGTCAGCTCATCGGTGTCGATCATGGCCGGCGCTCCATACTGTATGTTTGTACAGTATATTACGCCGCTGTCCCGGCAAATTCAAGCGCGCACGTACGAAGCCTGTTGCGTGACAAACCCGTCGAAGGCAGCCAGCAGCGGCTGGAGGGCCCCGGTCGAACCTTCCAGCTGCCCCAGCGCCTGCGCCGCCGCCTCCAGGCTCGACAACTGATGCGGCGCGTGCGCCTTGCGGATGCGGTAGTTCGACGGCTCCACCTCTCGCAGCGCCAGTCGTGGCAAACGTTGCAGCGCCGGGTTCAGGTACAGCATCTTGCGGCTCTTGCGCCAGGTGGCGTCGAGCAGCACCAGCCGCAACGATGTTGCCGGCAGCGCCGGCATCGCAGGCGGCGCGGGCAGCAGCTGATCGCCGGTCGTGTCCGGATACAGCAACACCGGCGTGCGGCCATCCGCGTGCAGCAAGCCATCGAGTTCAGCGCCATCGAACGCCTCGCCCACCACCATCGCGCTGCCACGCACGCACAGGTGCAGCAGCCGCGCGCTGTTCTTGGCATTACCTACTTCCAGCGGATGCTGCAGGATCAGCAACTCCGCCTGCGCCTGAACCGGCCTGATCCAGCCACAGATACAGGCCGACTGCGCGCGCAGGCAGGTCGCACACACGGCGCGCTTCACGGCCAGCTTCACGGCGCCGGCGTCCATCCGCCACCCAGCGCCCGGTACAGGTCGACATGCGCCGCGAGCAAGCCGGCGCGCAGTTGCAGCGCCGCCAGATCGGCCGTGAACGCCGTGCGCTGCGCGTCGAGCTCTTCCAGATACGATGCGTAGCCATTCGTATAGCGGTTGTGCGCCACCCGCAGCACTTCGCCGGCCGCCGCGCGCCGCGCTTCGGCTTCGACCAGTTGTCGATGCAGCCCGTCAATCGACGCCAGCGCATTCTCGGTCTCGGCAAACGCCGTTCGCACGACGGTTTCATACCCATAGATGGCGCGGTCGCGCACCGTGCCGGCAATCTCGGCCTGGGCGCGCAGCCGTCCCGCATCGAACAACGGCGCCAGCACACTGCCGCCGATGCTCCACAGCTCCACAGGCGAGCGCAGCAGTTGCGCAACGCTGCGCCCCTCGGCGCCAAGCGAGGCCGTCAACCGGATCGACGGCAACAGCGCATCGCGCGCCACCGCCAGGCTGGCGTCGGCCGCCGCAACGGCTTGCTCGGCCTGGGCGATATCGGGCCGGCGCCGCAGCAGCTCGGACGGCAACCCGGCGGCTGGCGTCGGCTCGCGCAGCGCCAGCAAATCGGCCCCACGCGCCACCGCACCCGGACTCGCGCCCAGCAGCAGATTGAGTGCCTGCTCTTGCTGCGCCACCTGCCGTTCCAGCTGCGGCACCGTGCCCGCCGTCGCATGCAGTTCAGCCTCGGCCTGCGACATTTCAAGTCGCGAGCTGTAGCCCACTTCGAACTGGTGCCGCGCCAGGTTGTACGAGCGCTCGCGCGAGGCCAGCGTCGCCTTGGCCAGCGCCAGCTGGGCGTCCAGGCCCAGCAGGTTCAGGTAGCCCGACGCGGTATTGGCCGCCACCGCCAGCGCCGCCGCTTCCAGCGCCGCCTCTTGCGACAGCGCTTCGAACCGCGCCGCCTCGACACTGCCCGCCACGCGTCCGAACAGGTCGAGCTCGTAACTTGCCTGCACCGCACCCACCAGCGACGTCGATTCGACCGGCGTGCCGAACGGCCCGATCGAACGCGCCCGGGTCGGCGCCAGCGACACGTTCAACGCCGGCAGCCGCGCGCTATCGGCCACACGGATGCGTGCCTGGTATTCCTGCAGCCGCGCGCGGGCGATTTTCAGGTCGCCATTATTCGCCTGCGCCTGGCGCACCAGCGCATCCAGCGCCGGATCGCCAAACGCGCGCCACCACGCGCGCTCGACGCGCGCATCGGCGCCAGGCAAGGTGGTGCGCCACGCCACCGGCACGGTCACGGACGACGGCGGCGCCGGCTGCGGCGCCATCGCGCAGGCCGACAATAGCAATGGCAGCGTTGCCAGGCAGACCAGCCGCCGATTCACCGCTGCCCCGCTGTCGTGGCCGTATCGATCGTCGTCACCACCGACATCCCGGGGCGCAGGCGCTGGGCCAGCGGCTGATCCGGATCGATGCTGATGCGCACCGGAATGCGCTGGGCGATCTTGACGTAGTTGCCAGTGGCGTTGTCCGGCGCAATGACGGAAAACTCCGAGCCCGTCGCCGGCGCAATACGCTCGACGCGCCCGCGCAGCTTCGCGCCCCCCAGCGCATCGACGCTGAAGTTCACCGGCTGGCCGACCGCAACACGCGCCATCTGCGTCTCTTTCAGGTTGGCGATGATCCACATCTGGTTCGGCACCAGCGCCGTCAACTGGGCGCCGGCATTCACGTACGCGCCCTGGCGCACGGTCACTTGCCCCAGCTGGCCGTCGCGCGGCGCGGTGATATTGGTATTGGCCAGGTCGATCTCGGCCAGCTTCACGGCCGCCTCGGCGCTGGCCACCGCCGCTTCGAGCGCCGCGCGATTGACGCCGACCGAGGCCAGGTTCTGGCGGGCGATCTCGACGGCGGCGCGCGCCTGGTCGCGGCTGGCGCTGGATTGGGCGCGGGTGGCGCGGGCGGCGTCGAGCTCGCGCGCCGACAGCGAACCGTCGGCCGCCAGCTCTTCCACCCGGCGCAGGTCGGCGCTGCTGCGCTGCGCCTGCGCTTCGTTCGAGGCCAGCAACGCCTGGTTCTGGGCGATGGTGGCGCGGGCACTGGCATTGGTCTGTGCAAAATTGGCGAGCGCCGCCTGGCGATTGGCGAGCTCGGCCCGCGCCTGCGCCAGGCGCTGGATGGGAATCCGGTCGTCGATGCGCAGCAACAGCGCACCCTTCTTGACGGTCTGGAAATCCTGTACCCGCACCTCGGTGACATAACCGCTCAGTTGCGGGCTGATGATCGTCACCTGCCCGCGCACCAGCGCGTTCTCGGTCGCCTGCAGCGTGCTGCGAAACGGCGGCAGGTTCCAGGCATACAGCACGACGAGAACGCCGGCCAGCGCAATGGCAGCGAAGCCGAGCGCACTGAGAAGAATCTTGCGCGTTGGCCGCGCTGGGGTGAGGGCTGGTTCTGACATATCAATCGGTGATCGCAACAGGTGTGGGGGTGGCGGTGACGGGCATGGGCGAGGCTGGCGCCGGGGCAGCTGGCGCCGGGTGGTAATGCAGCCAGACGGCGTGCAGGAAAATCCAGGCTGCACTTGCGCTGGCGATCACGACGATCACCAGGAACACGTCGTTATAGGCCAGGATATTCGCTTCGCGCGTGGCGCTGGCGGACAGCGACGCCAGGCCCTGGCGGGTGCGCAGCGCAGGGTCGGCCAGCACCTGTCCGGCCGCTGCCGCGCCGGACTGGATGCGGCTGGCGACCAGCGGGTCGAGCGAACTGAGCTGCTCAACAATATTCGATGAGTGAAATTTCTCGCGCCAGACCTGGAAGGTGCCGACCAGCGCCGAGCCAAGCAGGCCGCCCAGGTTCTGCGTCAGGCCGAACAGCACCGAGAAGCTGATCAGCGCGCCGGGATTGCCGACCACGGTAAAGATCATCGAGATCAGCGATGGCCCGATGAACAGCGTGCCGCCAAACGCGAGCAGGCTCTGGCTCAGGTACATCTGCTCGGCACGGGTCTGGTTGCTGGCATGCGCGTCGAGCCAGGCGCCCAGCGCCATGAGCAGCAGCGCGATCACTTGCGGCGCGACCAGGTGAGCGACATCGACGGTCAGCGCCGACACCACGATGCCGGCGATGGTGGCCGCGAGCACGCAGGCGAACAGGGTCTGCATCTGGTCGTTGTCCAGCCCCACGGCGCGCAGGAAGCCGACCGCGCCGACGCTCTGCTCGGACAGCACGATGCGCACCAGCAGCAGCGACAACGCCACGCGCACGATATTGGCATTGGTCAGCCAGCGAATGTTCAACAACGGATTGGTGCGGTTGTGCTCGACGCACAGGGCGGCAGCGATCAATACAATCGAGACGGCCAGCGCAACGCCGATCCAGGGTGCTTCTTGCCACCAGTACAGGCGGCCGAATGTCAGCACCATGCACAGCAGCGCCATGCCGGGTGCGAACAGGGCGAACGTGATGAAATCGGCCGGGCGAAACGCCTGGAAACGGTCGCCCGGCGGCAGTTTCAGCAGCAGCACCGCGCCCAGCGAGACCAGTGTGAGCCCCAGTTCGAACAGGTACAGCCCGCGCCATTCGGCGATCTGCAACAGGTCGCCCGAGAAGATATATGCCAGCGGCAGCGCCAGCTGGGCCACGCCGAGCGAGGCCGCCATGCCTTTCAGGCGCCAGACCTTCTTGAAGGCCTGCAGCGTGTAGTACAGGCCAAGCGTCGACAGCGCCGCGCCGACCATGCCGTGGGCGGCGCGCACCGCGATGGCCGAGCCCAGGTCATTGACGAACAAATGGGCGAACGTCACCAGCGCGTACAGCACCAGGAAGAATTCGGTGAACAGGCGCAGCCCGAACTGTTGCCTGAATTTCACCAGGAGCAGGTTCATCGACACATTGGCCATCACATAGGCGGCCGGCAGCCAGGCGGTTTCGGTCTGGTAGGCGCCTAGCACGCCCTGCAGATGGATCAGGTTGACAGTGACCAGCGCGTTGCCCAGGCCACCGGTGATGGTGAGGAGAATGCCGACCGCCAGATAGGCGAATCGTAGCGGCGTCGGATGGGCCGGCGTCGACGGCGAGCCGGGCAGCATCGGCTTTTCGTCGGGGGTCCACTCGCGCGGCGCGTACTTGCTCATCCTCTGAAGTCCCTGAGATTGTCAGGCTCGCAATCATACTCCTTCGCCTGAAAACACGTCGGATGACACTTTCGCCACACACGAAAATTTAACTCGAAATTTGGTCAACCGGATATTGCTCTACAGATTTAGTGGCTCTAGACTGGATTTTATTCCATGCGGAAATTGTTCCGTAAGGCAGTATTACCAGAGTCATCCATGTCGAGAATCCAGTCCATCCGCACCCTGATCTCCGCTTCGATTGCCGCGCTGGCCCTGCTGCCGGCGTTCGCCCACTCGCAAGCACTGCCCGCTGCCGCGCCTGCGGCAAGCACGCTCGACTACCGCATGAACGAGCACGTCATCCAGGTGCCGGCCGGCCCGGACGACGTCACGCTCGAGACCACCGTGTTCCAGCCAAACGGCGCCGGCCCCTTCCCGCTGATCGTCATCAATCACGGCAAGGGCCCGGGCCGCCCCAACCTGCAGCCGCGCGACCGCTTCTATCACATGGCGTCCGTGTTCGTGAAACGCGGCTACGCGGTGATGGTGCCGATGCGCCAGGGCTTTTCGAAGTCAGGTGGGCGCTACCGCGATCGCGGCTGCGACATGACCGCCAATGGCTACACCCAGGCCGAAGACATCCGCGCCACCCTTGATTACGCCCGCCAGCAACCGTGGATCGATGGCGCGCGCATGATCGTGGCCGGCCAGTCTTACGGCGGCCTGGCGGCCATTGCACTGGGCACCGAAGCGTTGCCGGGCGTGCGCGGCCTGATCAATTTCGCGGGCGGCCTGCGCGACGACAGCGACCGCTGCGCGTGGCGCTCGCAACTGGTGTCGGCCTTTGCCGACTATGGCGCCAAGGCGAAAGTGCCGAGCTTGTGGATGTACGGACAGAACGATTCACTGTTCGGGCCGGAACTGGCCGGGCGCATGCACGCTGCCTATATCGGGGCCGGCGGCCGTGGGCGGCTGGTCGAGTTTCCGGCCTTTAAACGCGATGCGCACGGCATGCTGGCCAGCCGCGACGGCGAAAAAGTCTGGCTGCAAGATACAGAACAGTTCCTGCGCGAGATCGGTATGCCGACCGAGGTGGTGGTCGACGTGCCTGCCCCGCCCACACCGGCGCGGACCGATTATGCGCAGGTGGACGATATCGATGCGGTGCCGTTCCTGTCCGAGCATGGCCGGCGCGCCTACCGCGACTATCTGACCAAGATGACGCCGCGCGCGTTTGCCGTGTCGGCCAGCGGTGGCTGGACCTGGGCCGAGGAAGGCGAAGATCCGGATGGGCGCGCCCTGGCGACCTGCTCGGCCAAGAGCCGCGAACCCTGCCGGCTGTACTCGGTTGACGACTATGTGGTCTGGCATGACGAGCGGATCGACCAGGCCGAAAAGGCTGCGGCAACCGCGTCGGTCACGCCGGCGCCGACGCCAACCGCGGAATCCGATCCGACGACGTCGGTGGGCAGCACCACCGCGCGTTGATTGCACAGGCCTGTCAAGCGGCCTGCGCAGTTTTTGCTTCGTAAATTCGATTTGCTGCGCTCCAGGTCGATCCAGCGCAAACCCCGGGCGTGTTCAACCTCCGACAATGTGCCTGTTGCACTGACTGGAGAACACCGATGGTTCGTATCGTCCACGCCTGCGCCGCCGCGCTCACTGCCCTTGGCCTGCTGGCCGCCCCGGCCGCCTCTGCCGCGAATAACCATCCCGTCGTGCTCGTGCATGGCTTTCTCGGCTTCGGGCCGGAAGAATTCCAGCACAGCGGTTTTAATTACTGGGGCGGCTACGGCGACATCGCCTCGCACATGCAGGTCTATCGCGGGCCGCGCGCGGTGTTTGCCGCCGCGGTCGGCCCGGTGTCGTCGAACTGGGACCGCGCGGCCGACCTGTATGCCCAGATCAAGGGCGGCTGCGTCGACTATGGCAAGGCGCACGTCGCCACCCAGGGCCTGCCCGGCCAGGTGCAAAAGCCGCCCGGTAAATGCTGGGCCGCCAATCCAGGCGACAATCCACAAGCCTGGCCGCTGGCGCTGTATCCGCAGTGGGACCAGGCCCATCCGATCCACATGATCGGCCACAGCCAGGGCGGCACGACGATCCGGGCACTGATCCGGTTGCTGGAAAAAGGGGCCGGTTCGGACGAAGGCGATGGCGAACTGTTCAAGGGCGGCAAGACTGGCTGGATCCGCAGCGTGACGACGATTTCAGCGCCCCACAACGGCACCACGCTGACCGATGCCGTGTTTAACATTCTGCCCAATCTGCGCATTCCGCTGCGCGACGTGCTGGGGCACCGGGCGGCGGGCTGGGAGCTGGCGCCGGACGGCGCGCGCGAATTCAATCTGTGGGCGCTGACTTTCCCGCACATCTATTATTTTTCGGTGGGCACCGTGGCCACCGAAGGCGGCAGCTGGTGCTGCAACGGCACCGACCGCGCCATCGCGCCGATCCAGACGACGCTGTTCCAGTACCCGCGCGCCGACATGATGCCCTACTTCAAACCGTTTGCGGGCGAGTGGATCGTGCCGTCGGCCGGGCAGCGCGGCATGGGCAGCTACACCGTGAATCTGCCGAAGCGGGTGCGCATCGACAGCGACTGGTTCCCGAACGATGGCGTGGTCAACACGATCAGCATGCGCGCACCTGGCGGGCATCCGGTACGCGACTACGACGGCAAGCCAGTGCGGGGCACCTGGAACTTTCTTGGCAATTACAAGGGCTATGACCACTTCGATATCCTGAACTGGCCAAACCAGGGCCCGTCGGCCAATCCGCTGTACGAGCAGATCAGCGACATCATCTTTGCCCTGTAACGCTAGGGCGCAAGCACCTCGCCGGGCCGGTGGATGCGCACGATCTGCAAGCCATCCGGCTGGTCCACCAGCATGCACAGCTTGCCGGTGCGCTTGCAGTGGTCCTGCACCCGCCAGTAGTCGCCGTGGCTCATGCAGCCGGTCTGGCAGATGACCAGGTCGGCCGCTGCCACACTGGCTTCCCAGGCGGCGGGCAGTGGCTCATCGAGAGTTGGCGCACGCGTGGCCTGCCCCGCCAGATCGCGCCCGTGCAGCGTGTGCGTGAGGTCGTGCACGCGCGCCTGCAGCACTGCGATCTGCCGGCCCAGTGCAACGCGCCGCCCCAGCCCAGGCAGCGCCGCTTCGAGCGCCGCGCGGTCTTCGCGTTCCCACGCCAGCGCCGTTGCCGCGCGCACTGTCGCGGCCCGCGCGACGATCAGCTGCGCTTCCATGGCGGCGATGCGCGCGGCCTGCGCCACCAGCAGCGCGCTGCAACGCGCCTGCACTTCTGCATGCACCCGCAGCAACGTCACGTGCTCGCCAGCCAAACGATCGGCTTCCTGATTTGCGGCCATCGGCGCCTCCTGTTCCAGAAACAGCATGCATCTTAGATGAGAACGATTCTCATTTCAAGAGCGCGTCGAACGGGGGACAAATCGCCTCACGGCGATTGGAGGGCAAACTTTCACGTTACAATATGGTCCTGTTCACCTGTGCGTTAACCCGAAGGCCCATGACCCAGGCATCCCCCGACCAACTCGACATTTCCAGCTGCGCCAGCGAGCCGATCCGCACGCCTGGAAATATCCAGCCACACGGCTTCATGCTGACGTTGTCGCCCACGCTCGCCGTGTTGCAGGCCAGCGCCAACCTGCTCCCGCTGGCCGGCCTGGCGGCGGAAGCGGCAATTGGCCTGCCACTGGCGGCCGTCATCGGCGACGCATGCGGTGCGCGCATGGCGCAGGAACTGGGCAGCGATACGCTCGGCCAGCGCCCGATGTATCTCGGCACGGTCACGCTCGGCAATGGCCGCCATTTCGACGTGCTCGGCCACGTCTGGGACGGCCTGGTGATCGCCGAATTCGAATCGGTCGAGCGCGCCGAACCGGCTGATTTTCGCCATCTGTATCCGCTCATTACCGACTTTCTCGCCAAGGTCGGCGAGCATGCGTCGATTGCCGCACTGACCGACCTGGCAGCGCGCCACGTGCGCTCGGTCACCGGCTACGGCCGCGTGATGGTGTACCGGTTCGACCCGAGCGGCCACGGCCGCGTGGTGGCCGAGGCCAAGGCGCCCGAGTACGAGTCGTACCTGAACCAGTCCTTCCCCGCCAGCGATATCCCGTCGCAGGCGCGCGAGCTGTACACGCTCTCGCCGATCCGCCTGATCCAGGACGCCAATTACGAGGCCGCGCCGCTGTTCCCGGCCGCCAATCCGGTCACCGGCGGGCGCAACGACCTGTCGTTCGCCGCCCTGCGCAGCGTCTCGCCCGTGCACCTGCAATACATGCGCAATATGGGTACGCTAGCGTCGATGTCGGTGTCGCTGATCGTCAAGGGCAAGCTGTGGGGCCTGATCTCGTGCCACAACGCCGCGCCGTGTCCGGTGTCCGTTGAAAAGCGCACGGCCTGCGAGCAGCTGGGGCAGATCCTGGCGCTGTGCGTCGAGAGCCGCGAAGACAGCGCCGAGCTGCAGTTCCGCCTCGACGTGCGCCGCATCATGGTCGAGATGCTCGGCCACCTGACCAAGGGCGCCGACTTCGTCGATAACCTGAGCGGCGTGTTTGCCGAGCTGCTGCGCTTTGCGCGCGCCGGCGGCGTGGCCGTCGTGGTCGACGAACGGATCCTGACCTATGGCGACACGCCCGACGAGGCGGCGATCCGCGACCTGTCGACCTGGCTGGCCGTGCATGGCCATACCGAGGTGTTCCACACCGATGAGCTCGCCGCAGTGTATCCGCCGGCCAAGTCCTTTATTCACAATGCCAGCGGCTTGCTGGCGCTACCGATCTCGCGCATCCACCAGCATTACCTGCTGTGGTTCCGGCCCGAGCTGGTGCAGACCGTGGAATGGGCCGGCAATCCGTACGAGAAAGAAGCCGCGGCCGGTACGCCGGCACAACTGACGCCGCGCCAAAGCTTTGCCGCCTGGCGCGAAACCATCCATGGTCACAGCCTGCCGTGGCACGCCGCCGAGATCGAGCTGACCACCGAGTTTCGCACGGCCCTGCTGGGCATCGCACTCGAGCGCGCCGAGCAGATGGCCGAACTGGCCGAAGAACTGGGCCGCGCCAACAAGGAACTCGAAGCGTTCTCGTATTCGGTCTCGCACGACCTGCGCGCGCCGCTGCGCCACATCGCCGGCTTTTCGGATCTGCTGCTCGAGTCGGCCGGCAGCGAGGACGTGGCCCTGCGCCAGCGCTTTTTAAAGAACATCAAGGAATCGGCGCGCCTTGCCGGCAAGCTGGTCGACGACCTGCTGTCGTTCTCGCAGATGGGCCGCGCCGCGCTGCGCCCGACCCGCATCGACATGACCGACCTGGTATCGGGCTGCATCGACAAACTGGGCCTCGAGATCGGCCAGCGCCGCGTCGACTGGCACATCGACCGCATGCCGGTCGTGCAGGGCGACCCGAGCTTTCTGCACCTGGCGATGTTCAACCTGCTGTCCAACGCCGTCAAGTTCACCAAAGGGCGCGAGCTAGCCGTGATCCGCATCTGGGCTGAGGAAGACGGCGACGACTACGTCTTCCACGTGGCCGACAATGGCGCGGGTTTCAACCGCGACTACGTTCACAAGCTGTTCGGCGTGTTCCAGCGGCTGCACCGCATGGAAGACTTCCAGGGCACCGGCATTGGCCTGGCCAATGTGCGGCGCATCATCGAACGCCACAGCGGCCGCGTCTGGGCCGACTCGATCCAGGGCGAAGGCGCGACCTTCTCCTTTACACTTCCCAAACAAGCCACCACAGAACAAGGCACCCATGCTTAAGCCCATCCTCCTGGTAGAAGACAACCCACACGACCTGGAGCTCACCCTCATCGCATTGTCGAAGAGCCAGCTGGCCAACGAGGTCGTGGTGGTCCGCGACGGCGCCGAGGCGCTCGACTATCTGCACCGCCGCGGCGAGTTCGCCGACCGCCAGCTCGGCAGCCCGGCCGTGATCCTGCTCGACCTCAAATTGCCGAAGGTCGACGGCCTGGAAGTGCTCAAGGAAATTCGTCACACCGACGGCCTGAAATCGGTACCGGTGGTAATGCTGACTTCGTCCAAGGAAGAACAGGACGTGGTCAAGAGCTATGAGCTGGGTGTGAATGCGTATGTGGTCAAGCCGGTCGACTTCAATGAATTCGTGCGCGCGATTGCCGACCTAGGCATCTTCTGGGCGGTGCTCAACGAGCCGCCGCCAGGCTCGCACCGTTACATCAAGCCGAAGTGACTGGCCGTTTGCGGCTTGCCTGAAACACGGCGCGCACGGCGCAGCAGGTGACGGATGCGCGCACTGAGCGCATCCGGGTGATACGGTTTTTGCAGCAGGTGGACCGAGGCGTCCAGCTTGCCTTCGTGGGTCAGCACGCCCTCGGCATAGCCCGAGGTGTACAGCACTTCGCATTCCGGCAGGTGGCGCCGCACGATCTCGCCCAGCTGCAGGCTCGATAGCGGCCCCGGCATGATCACGTCGGTAAACACCAGGTCGATGTGCCGGCCTTCTTCGACCAGCACCGCGGCGCCGGCCGCATCGCTCGCTTCCAGCACCTCATACCCCAGCGCCGACAGGATGCCGCAGGTCGACGAGCGCACGTCTTCTTCGTCTTCGACCACCAGGATCGTCTCCAACCCGCCAGCCAGCGGCATGTGCACGGCCGGCTCCGGGTGTTCCGATGGCGTGGCGCTGCTGCGCGGCAGGTAGATGCGCACGCTGCTGCCCTTCCCGGGTTCGCTGCGCAGCACGATTTCGCCGCCCGACTGCTTGACGAAACCGTAGGCCATCGACAGGCCCAGGCCCGTGCCCTGCCCGGTGGGCTTGGTGGTGAAGAACGGCTCGAATGCACGAAGCAGCACGTCAGGCGGCATGCCCTTGCCGGTGTCGGCGATTTCGAGCATCACATAATCGCTGTGCGGCACTTCGGACGGCAGGTCGTCGTCGGCAGCGACATTGATGGCGCGGATGGTCAGCGTGCCACCATCGGGCATCGCGTCGCGCGCATTGATGACCAGGTTCAGCAGCACGTTATTCAGCTGGTTCGGATCGACCATGGTGCTGCCCAGTTCGGGCGCGACCTCGGTGTAGACACGGGTGCCGGCGCCCAGCACGCGGCGGGCCATGTCATCCATCTCGCGCAGCAGGTGGGTCGGATCGATCACGACCGACTGCAGCGGCTGGCGGCGCGCGAAGGCGAGCAGGTGCGACGCCAGCTTGGCGCCGCGCTCGACACCCGACAGCGCCATCTCGACGCGCGTGCGCGCGGCATCGTTCAGGTTGCCGATCATTTTCAGCAGTTGCAGATTGCCGCCGATGATTTGCAGCACGTTATTGAAATCGTGGGCGACGCCGCCGGTAAGCTGGCCGATCGCTTCCATCTTTTGCGCCTGGTGCAGCGCCAGCTGGCTGGCCGCGAGCTGCTCCTGGCTCAGGCGCAGCGAGGCAAACGCCTGGTCGCGCTCGCGCCGCGCAATGCAGGCGCCGCTGTGATACTGCACGCGCGCCACGAGCTCGCGCGGATCGGGCCACTTGACCATGTAGTCGTTGGCGCCGATGGCAAACGCCTTGGCCTTGGTGTCGGGGTCGTCTTCGGAAGACAGCAGGATGACCGGCACGTCGTGCGTGTCCGGGTGCGCACGCAGCATGGCGATCACGTCGAAGCCATCGACGCCGCCCGGCATGCGCAGATCGACAATCACAACGGTCGCTGCCACTTCACGCGCGACGTCGACGGCGCGCGCGGGGCTGGACTCATAACAGAGCTGATGGCCGACACAGCCTTTGAGACCGTGGGCGATGATGTCCTGAGCAAACGACTCGTCGTCGATCAACAGCACGGAACAAACGGCGGAGTTGTCTTCGATCATTGCAAACTGCGTCGCTTTCAAGGCTGGAGGAGGAACGTGCTGCACGAGAATTCGGCGTTAATTCTACACCAATACCATTTAACAAGCGCTCGGCACGCCGCGTATCGTTCCAGCAAATGCGGGTCACGACTTGTACAGCGAAAAACCGCCCTGCATATGCAGCGCATGCCCCATCACCAGGACACTGCCACGTTCGAGGATCCCTGCCCGCTGTGCGGCCGGCCGCTGGGGACCGAACACGTCGACCGCCACCACCTGATCCCGAAGACGTTCAAGGGACGCGACCAGTACCCGATCCACAAGATCTGCCATCGCAAGATCCACTCGGCATTTACCGAGCGCGAGCTGCTGCAGACGTATCACACATGGGAGGCGCTGCGCGGGCATGCGGATATCGCGGCGTTCATCGCGTGGGTAGCGAAGAAGCCAACGGGGTTTTATACGAAGACGTACACGGCCAACAAGAAGAAGGGACGCTGAACAACGCAGGGTTGAATGCAAAAAGGGCCGCATTCGCATGCGGCCCTTCTCTTGTTCTGGCTCCCCGACCTGGACTCGAACCAGGGACCTGCGGATTAACAGTCCGTCGCTCTACCAACTGAGCTATCAGGGAATTGAGGCAATATTATAGCCGGGCGATTCCGGTTTGACCAGAGCCGTGTGTGAATTGGCTGATCCGCTGCTTCGATAGTACCCTTTTGTTATAGTCGCAGCCTCACACCACCCATTTTGATACGCGAACCACCATGACCTCTTCACGCACACTCGGCACCCCGCTCTCTCCTTCCGCAACCCGCGTCATGCTGCTCGGCTCGGGCGAACTGGGCAAGGAAGTGATCATCTCCCTGCAACGGCTGGGCGTCGAGGTGATTGCCGTCGACCGTTATCCGAATGCGCCCGGCCATCAGGTCGCACACCGCGCGCACGTGATCGACATGACCGACGGCGCGGCGCTGGAAGCGCTGATCGCGCAGGAACGCCCGCACCTCGTGGTACCCGAGATCGAAGCGATCGCCACCGACAAGCTGGCCGAACTCGAAGCAGCCGGCCGCATCACCTGCATCCCCACCGCGCGCGCTGCGCAACTGACGATGAACCGCGAAGGCATCCGCCGCCTGGCTGCCGAAGAGCTGGGCCTGGCAACGTCGCCGTACCAGTTCGCCAGCAGCCTGGCCGAACTCCAGGTAGCGTGCGCCGCGGTCGGCTTCCCGTGCGTGGTCAAGCCGGTGATGTCGTCATCGGGCAAGGGCCAGTCGAAGCTCGATGGCGCGGGTGATGTGGCCGCCGCCTGGGATTACGCGGCCAGCGGCGGGCGCGTCGATGCGGGGCGGGTGATTGCCGAAGGGTTCATCGACTTCGATTACGAGATCACGCTGCTGACCGTGCGTTCGCTGGGCGCTGACGGCCAGGTCGAGACGAGCTTCTGCGATCCGATCGGCCACAAGCAGGTGCAGGGCGACTATGTCGAATCGTGGCAGCCGCATCCAATGCAGCCGCTGGCGCTGGAGCGTTCGCGCGAGATCGCGGCCAAGGTCACGGGTAATCTGGGCGGACTGGGCGTGTTTGGCGTGGAACTGTTCGTCAAGGGCGATATGGTGTGGTTCTCGGAAGTGAGCCCACGTCCGCATGACACCGGCATGGTGACGATGGCGAGCCAGGTGCAGAGCGAATTTGAATTGCATGCGAAGGCGATTCTGGGGCTGCCGGTGAATGTGGCCTTGCGCGCACCGGGGGCGTCGGCGGTGATCTATGGCCAGCTCGATGAGACGGGGATTGCCTTCGAGGGCGTGGGCGAGGCATTGCGGGCGCCGGGCGTGGATGTGCGCTTGTTTGGCAAGCCGGAATCGTTTGCGCGGCGGCGCATGGGCGTGGCGCTGGCGACGGCGGAGGATATCGAAACGGCGCGGGAGCAGGCGTTGGCGGCGGCGGCGAAGGTCAAGCCGGTGTCGGGCAAGCGTTAATCCTGCATGCTGGCTGGAGGCGCACAGGCCGCGCACCCGCCACCCTCACCAACGTCGTTCCCGCGGAGGCGGGAACCCAAGTTTGCACGTCTACAGGCCACATTCAACATTGCAGGCGGCAGCAAGAACTTGGGTTCCAGCCTTCGCTGGAACGACGGACTTAGGAATGGCAGTGCACGCGAGCAAAGCAGCAAGCAAATACAAAAAGGGCCGCATTCACATGCGGCCCTTCGTATTCTGGCTCCCCGACCTGGACTCGAACCAGGGACCTGCGGATTAACAGTCCGTCGCTCTACCAACTGAGCTATCAGGGAATTGAGGCCGCATTATACCTGCTGGTGTCGATTTCGCAAATTTTTCGATAGAAAAATCTAGCGGGCGATCCGCGCCAGCAGCCGCTTGAGCGTATCGATCACCAGCTCCGGCTCGGACAATTGCGGAAAATGTGCGCTGCGCTCGGCCACCACCCGCTCACCGAGCGGCGACAAGGCCGCCAGCGCCAGTTGCGACTTCTCCCGCTCACGCACCAGCGCAGCCGGCACCAGCCAGCGCGGCAGGCGCTTCGTGCCCGACAGCACCGTTACTGGCACCAGAGGAAACACCGGCGCCTCGAGAATATCCTTCACAGTCTCGCGCTCGTGACGGATCTCGTCGAACTGGTCGCGCGGCGCCACGCGGTCGAGCAACGTCACGAAGCCCCGCTGCAGCGCCGACTGATACTGCTTGAGATTGTCCACGTCCTGGGGCGCGGTCGCCTCGATGAACAGCACGCCGGCCACCTCATCGGCAAACTCGCGCGCGAACAGGTTGGCATGCAGGCCGCCGAACGAGTGCGCCACCAGCACGAACGGCGGGGGCACGTTCGCGAACTGCAGCAGTTGGCGCAACTGCGCGACGACCGTCTCGCCATACTGCGCCTCGCCTGGCTTCGGGCTGCCGCCCGTGCCCGGCCGGTCGTAGCTGAACACCGTGCCCAGTTGTTCGATCTCGGGATACAGCTTGAACCAGCCATCGAGCGGCCCGCCGGCGCCGCCGATCAGCACGATCGAGGGGCTGCCCTGCCCGGCTTTGGCGAAGCGGAACATCTGCCCTTCGATCAGGGTGGCGTGACTCTTGAGCGCTTGCTTCAAGCGAGATCTCCTGTGATTGTAAAAAAACGCCGCACATGAAAAAGCGCCGATGACGAAAAAAAGGCCGCATACGAAAAAGGCCGCATCTTTCGATGCGGCCTTTTAAATTCTGGCTCCCCGACCTGGACTCGAACCAGGGACCTGCGGATTAACAGTCCGTCGCTCTACCAACTGAGCTATCAGGGAATTGAAGCTAGCATTATATGGTTCACGAAACGTTTCTGTCAAATCAGAACAAAGCGTTTCAACCCACATCTGCTGCCCTCCCGAACGCATGCAGCGATCAAGAGAGCCGCGATTTTAGAGAACTTTGGCGATGGCGTCAACGACGCGATCGATGTTCGTCGAGTTCAGCGCGGCCACGCAGATGCGGCCCGTGTCCACGGCGTAGATCGATTCGTCACGCAGCTTGCCGACTTGCTCTTTGGTCAGGCCCGAGTACGAGAACATGCCGACCTGCTGGCGCACGAATTCGAAGTCGTGGCTTGGGGCCTTGGCCTTGAGTTTCTCGACCATCGCGCCGCGCATGTCGCGGATGCGCACGCGCATGCCGGCCAGCTCTTCTTCCCACAGCTTGCGCAGCTCTGGCGTGGCCAGCACGGTGGCGACGACCTTGCCGCCGTGCGTTGGCGGGTTCGAGTAATTGGTGCGCACGACGCGTTTCAGTTGCGACAGCACGCGGGTTGCTTCTTCGCCCGTGGTGGCCACGATCGACAGCGCGCCGACGCGCTCGCCGTACAGCGAGAACGATTTCGAGAACGAGTTCGACACCAGCATCGCCATGCCGGTCGCGGCGAAGCGACGCACGACGGCGCCGTCTTCATCGATGCCGTTGGCAAAGCCCTGATAAGCCATGTCGAGGAATGGCACCAGATTACCGGCCTGGACGGCAGCGATCACTTGATCCCACTGATCCTGGCTCAGATCGGCGCCGGTCGGGTTGTGGCAGCACGCATGCAGCACGACGATGGCGCCGGCCGGCATGGC
This sequence comes from Massilia aurea, assembly GCF_040790145.1. Lineage (GTDB taxonomy): Bacteria > Pseudomonadota > Gammaproteobacteria > Burkholderiales > Burkholderiaceae_D > Telluria > Telluria aurea_C. The sequence goes on along the minus strand of NZ_JBFMMP010000006.1, from coordinate 218,552 downwards.
TTTGAGAGCCGCCAGCATGCCGTCGAAGTTCACGCCGCGGGTGGCCGCGTCATAGTAGGCGTAATTGTGGACGGTGAAGCCGGCGCTTTCGAACAGTGCGCGGTGGTTTTCCCAGCTCGGATCGCTGATGTACACATCGGACGTTGGCAGGAAACGCTTGAGGAAGTCGGCGCCGATTTTCAGTGCGCCGGTACCGCCGATGGCTTGCACGGTCAGCGCGCGTTTCTCTTGAATTACCGGGCTGTCGGCACCAAATACGAGCTCTTGCACCGCCTTGTCGTACGCTGCCAGGCCTTCGATCGGCAGGTAGGTACGCGGCGTTGGCGTTTCCATCAATTTCGCTTCCGCCTTCTGCACGCACTCGAGCAGCGGCACTTTGCCCTTGTCGTCATAATAGACTCCCACGCCGAGGTTGATTTTCGCGGTATTCGTGTCGGCGTTGAAGGCTTCGGTGATACCCAGGATCGGGTCGCGTGGGGCCATTTCAATGGCACTGAACAAGCTGGCGGAGGCAGTGGAAGTCATCGTGATAAACTCGGTTTCGTCGGCGGGGTTTGCAATTTGTATAGACAGCGGCCCTTGATAATGCAAGGCCGCGAGCGGATTCTCATTCTAACAAAGGTCTGTAAGCATGGCTGAATTATCCATCGCAACTTCTCCCGAACCGACCGTCATCACGTTCCCGGATTCGCCCTTCAAGCTGCACCAGCCGTTCGAACCGGCGGGCGACCAACCCACTGCGATCAAGGGTTTGATGGAGGGTATCGACGACGGCCTGATGTACCAGACCCTGCTCGGCGTTACCGGCTCGGGCAAGACCTACACGATGGCCAACGTGATCGCGCAGGCCGGCCGGCCCGCGATCATTTTCGCGCCCAATAAAACGCTGGCGGCCCAGCTGTATTCGGAGTTCCGCGAATTCTTCCCACAGAACGCGGTCGAGTATTTCGTCTCGTACTACGATTACTATCAGCCCGAAGCCTACGTGCCGCAGCGCGACCTGTTCATCGAAAAAGACTCGTCGATCAACGAGCACATCGAGCAGATGCGCCTGTCGTGCACCAAGTCGCTGATGGAACGGCGCGACGTGGTCATCGTCGCCACGGTGTCGGCCATCTACGGTATCGGTAATCCGAACGAATACCACAAGATGATTCTCACGCTGCGCCACAAGGATAAAGTGGCGCAGCGCGACATCATCGCGCGCCTGATCCAGATGCAGTACACCCGCAACGAGATGGATTTCTCGCGCGGTTCGTTCCGCGTGCGCGGCGATACGATCGACATTTTCCCGGCCGAGCACGCCGAGCTGGCGATCCGCGTCGAGATGTTCGACGACGAGATCGAGTCGCTGCAACTGTTCGACCCGCTCACGGGCCGCGTGCGCCAGAAGATTCCGCGTTTTACCGTGTATCCGGGCTCGCACTACGTCACGCCGCGCTCGACCGTGCTGCGCGCCGTCGAATCGATCAAGGCCGAGCTGCGCGACCGTCTCGAAGAATTCCGCCAGCAGAACAAGCTGATCGAAGAGCAGCGCCTCGAGCAGCGCACCCGCTTCGATCTCGAAATGATGGCCGAGATCGGCTTTACCAAGGGCATCGAGAACTACTCGCGCCACCTGTCCGGCGCGATGCCGGGCGAGCCGCCGCCGACGCTGATCGACTATCTGCCGAAAGACGCGCTGATGTTCATGGACGAGTCGCACGTGATGATCGGCCAGCTCAACGCGATGTACAACGGCGACCGTTCGCGTAAAGAGAACCTGGTCGAATACGGTTTCCGCCTGCCGTCGGCGCTCGATAACCGGCCGCTGAAATTCGTCGAATTTGAAGGCAAGATGCGCCAGACAATTTTTGTCTCGGCCACGCCGGCCGAGTACGAACAGGGCCGCGCCGACAATGTCGTCGAGCAGGTGGTGCGTCCTACCGGCCTGGTCGATCCGATGATCATCGTGCGCCCTGCGCTGTCGCAGGTCGACGACCTGATGGGCGAGATCAACGACCGCATTACCAAGGATGAGCGCGTGCTGGTGACGACGCTTACCAAGCGCATGTCCGAGCAGCTCACCGAATACCTGGGCGATCATGGCATCAAGGTGCGCTACCTGCACAGCGATATCGATACGGTGGAACGCGTGGAAATCTTGCGCGACCTGCGCCTGGGCACGTTCGACGTGCTGGTCGGGATCAACCTGCTGCGCGAGGGCCTCGATTTGCCTGAGGTCTCGCTGGTGGCGGTGCTCGACGCCGATAAAGAAGGTTTTTTGCGCTCTGAGCGTTCACTGATCCAGACGATCGGCCGCGCGGCGCGTAACCTGAACGGCGTGGCCATTCTGTACGCCGACCGCGTGACCGATTCGATGCGGCGCGCGATCGACGAAACCGAACGCCGGCGCGCGAAGCAGATCGCGTTCAACCTTGAAAACGGCATCGTGCCGAAAGGCGTGCACAAGAAGATCAAGGAAATGATCGACGGCGTGTACAGCCCGAACGCGGCGCGCGAGGTGCTGGAAGAGGCCAAGGATACGGCGAAGGTCGAATCGATGAGCGAGAAGCAGATCAGCAAAGAGATCAAGCGCCTCGAAAAACTCATGGTCGATCACGCCAAGAACCTCGAGTTCGAAAAGGCGGCGCAGGTGCGCGATCAGCTGCACGTGCTCAAGCAGCAGGCGTTCGGTGCGCCAGGGGCGGACAACGTCGTGTCGATGCTGGGCAAGTAAAACCCGTTGCGTTGCTGGGTTACAAGGTCCGCACGAACTCGCGGATACCGCCCAGCAGCATTTCCACCGACATCGCCGTCAGAATCAGGCCCATCAGGCGCTCGAATGCCGTCATGACTTGCGGGCCGAGTTTCTGCTGCAGCTTTTCGGCGCTCAGGAACACCGCCAGCCAGACCACGCCCACTGCCGCCAGCGCGGCCACGTGGACCATGGTTTCGGTAAAACTGGTGGCCGACAGCAGCAGCACGGTGGCCAGCGCCGACGGGCCGGCCAGCGCAGGAATCGCCAGCGGCACGATGAACGGCTCGCCGCCATCGCTCTTGCCCAGCACGCCATCGGGGTGCGGGAAGATCATGCGGATCGCAATCATCAGCAGGATCACGGCGCCGCCGATGCGCAGCGCGATCGGGCTCAAGTGCAGCGCTTCCAGGAAGTGCTTGCCGAAGAACATGAACACCAGCAGCAGCACGAAGGCAATCGCGCATTCGCGGATCACGATGCGGTTGCGGCGCTCGAGCGGCGTGTCCTTGAGGGCGGCGGCGAACAGCGGAACGTTACCGAACGGGTCGGTCACCAGGATCAGCAGAATGAAGGTGGAGAAGAAACTTTGGGTCATGGCTTGTTATTCTTGGGATACGCGACTGCGGCAAAGGCGCCATCTTAGCAGAGTGAATCGAGGTACCGGCCGCCGGGGCCAGTTCATGGTAAAAAGTAATGTCGCGGGCGATACCGTTCACCTCCACCATAGAAAGCAGGCATGGGATCACAACAAAGCACGGTCGACTTCATCCTCGACCAGATGGGCGCTGCCGGGGCGGTCAGCGCCCGGAAGATGTTCGGCGAATACGGCATCTATCTCGATGAGAAAATGGTCGCGCTGGTGTGCGACGATGTCCTCTTCGTCAAACCGACCAAAGGCGGCCTCGCCCATATCGGCACCCCGCTCGAGGCGCCGCCCTACCCGGGCGCAAAACCGTGCCTCCAGATTGCCGGCGACCTGTGCGAAGACCGGGACTGGCTGAGCGAGCTGGTGCAAATTACCGCGCAGGAGCTGCCGCTACCCAAGCCCAAAAAGAAAAAAGCGTAGTCATCGTAAAAAAAAGCGGGGAAAGGCATCCGCCCTTCCCCGCTCATTGCCGGTCTGACCGGCTGGCTTATTTCTCGAACTTCTTCAGCCACGCCGCCAGCTGGTGCGGACGCAGGCCGTCGTATTCTTCGAACGGCTGGTGAATCCATGGGTTGTGCGGCAGATCGTCCAGGAAATAATCCGGACGGATCGACGACGTACCCTTGACCCAGATGACAGCGGATTTCACTTCAGTGACTTCCTTGTAATTTTCTGTCAGGTGCTGGCTAACCTTGCGCAGCGTCACGCCCGAGTCGGCCAGGTCATCCACCAGCAGCACGCGGCCGGCCAGCGGGCCCTTGGTCATCGTCATGTACTTCGAGATGTCCAAGTCGCCTTGCTTGGTGCCGGCTTCTTCGCGGTACGAACTGGTCGACAGGATCGCCAGCGGCACGTCGAAGATGCGCGAGAACACGTCGCCCGGGCGCACGCCGCCGCGCGCCAGGCACAGCACCTGGTCGAACTTCCAGCCCGATTCATACACTTGCAGCGCCAGGCGCTCGATCAGGCGGTGGTATTCGTCCCACGAGACCCACAGGTCTTTTTCGGTCGATACAGGGGAATTCATTGTTTCTGACTCCAGATGTCTTGGTTATGCCGCGAACGGATGGCGCAGCACGATCGTTTCTTCGCGGTCAGGACCGGTCGAGACCATGTCGATCGGCACGCCGACCAGCTCTTCGATGCGCTTGATGTAGGCGCGGGCATTGGCCGGCAGCTCGTCCATCGACTTGGCGCCGACGGTGCTTTCGGTCCAGCCTGGCATCTCTTCGTACACTGGCTCGCAGCGCGCTGCGTCTTCGGCGCCGACCGGGAAGATGTCGACCGAGCGGCCGTCGATCTTGTAGCCGGTGCAGAGCTTGAGCGACTCGATGCCGTCCAGCACGTCGAGCTTGGTCAGGCACATGCCCGACACGCCATTGATCTGGACCGAGCGGCGCAGCAGTGCGGCGTCGAACCAGCCGCAGCGGCGGGCGCGGCCGGTGACGGTGCCGAACTCGTGCCCCACGCGCGACAGGTGCTCGCCGACGCCAGCGTCGGTTGGCAGTTCGGCCGGGAACGGGCCCGAACCGACGCGGGTGGTGTAGGCCTTGGTGATGCCCAGGATGTAGTGCAGCATGTTCGGACCGACGCCGGCGCCGGCGGCGGCATTGCCGGCCACGCAGTTCGACGAGGTGACGAACGGATAGGTGCCGTGGTCAACGTCCAGCAAGGAACCCTGTGCGCCTTCGAACAGCAGCTTGCCGCCGGCTTTGTGCGCGGCGTACAGGGCTGACGACACGTCGCCAACCATCGGACGCAGGCGCGGCACGAGGGCCATCGCATCGTCGAACGTGGTCTGGAAGTCGATCGCTTCCGCGCCCAGGTAGTTCACCAGAACGTGGTTGTGGTAATCGAGGTTCTCTTTGAGCTTCTCGGCAAAGCGCTCTGCGTTGAGCAGGTCGGCGATGCGGATCGCGCGGCGCGCAACCTTGTCTTCATAGGCCGGGCCGATGCCCTTGCCCGTGGTGCCGATCTTGTTCTCGCCGCGCTTGAGTTCGCGTGCTTTGTCGATGGCGACGTGGTACGGCAGGATGATCGGGCAGGCTTCCGAGATCATCAGGCGCGACACCACTTCGACGCCGGCCGCGGCCAGCTTGTCGATTTCGCGCATGACGTCCGGCACCGAGACCACGACACCGTTGCCGATGTAGCAGGCGACGCCTTCGCGCATGATGCCCGACGGGATCAGTTGCAGCGCGGTTTTCTGGCCCTTGATCACCAGGGTATGACCGGCGTTATGGCCGCCCTGGAAACGCACCACGCCAGCGGCGTGGTCGGTGAGCCAGTCGACGATCTTGCCCTTGCCTTCATCGCCCCACTGGGTGCCGATGACAACGACGTTCTTTGCCACGTTAGTATTTGACATCACTTAACCTAAGTTTTTGAGAATCCAATTTCCGTTTTCGAGGACGAGTACGCGGTCGCACTCGAACTCGTCCTGAACATTGTCATGACCCGGCATGCTCTGGATCACGACTTCGCCTGCCTTGCGCAGGTCAGCGATTTTTTCCTTCAGCTCGGGGGCATTGCCCCACGGCGCACGAATGGAATGCTTGCGTTCGGCCGTCGGCAACAGCCGGGCCAGTTCACGCAAGTCAAGCGAGAAGCCCGTCGCCGGCCGCGCACGACCGAAGGCTTCGCCCACATGGTCGTAGCGACCGCCGCGCGCGACCGCGTTCGGCAAACCTGTCACGTATAGCGCGAACATGGCGCCGCTTTCGTACTGGTAGCCGCGCAGGTCGGCCAGGTCGATGGCGATTTCGGCGCGGCCCAGCGCGCCAGCCGCCAGCGCCGCCAGTTCGGCCAGCGCGCGCTGCACGCCGGGCGTGGCCGGCAACGCCTCGCGCGCCCTGGCCAGCACGTCGATATCGCCGTACAGGTGCGGCAACGCCAGCAGCGCCTTGCGGGTCTGGGGGTAATAATTCTGCGAGATATCGTCCAGGCCCGGCGCATCCTTGGCGCGCAGCAGGCAGTAGAGCTGCGTCTCGTCGCGCTTGGCGGCCGGGTCGTCGTCCAGCAGGGCGCGCAGGACGCCGACGTGGGCCAGGTCGAGGCGCACATTGGTAAAGCCCGCCAGTGCCAGCGAGCCAAGCGCCAGTTCCTGGATTTCGGCGTCGGCTTCCAGGCCGGCATGGCCATAGATCTCGGCGCCGATCTGGACCGGCTCGCGGGTGGCGTGCAGGCCCGACGGCCGGGTATGCAGCACGCTGCCGGCGTAGCACAGGCGGGTGATCGAATCGCGGTTGAGCAGGTGCGCGTCGATGCGCGCGACCTGCGTGGTCATGTCGGCGCGCAGGCCGAGCAGGCGGCCCGACAGCGGATCGATGACCTTGAACGTTTTCAGGTCGGTGTCTGCGCCGGCGCCGGCCAGCAGCGAATCGAGATACTCGAGCAGCGGCGGCATGACCAGTTCGTAACCGTAGAGCCGGAAGTTGTCGAGCATCAGGCGGCGCAACTCTTCGATCTTGCGCGCTTCGGACGGCAAGACGTCGGCGATATTTTCAGGCAATAGCCAATTCGGCATGGGCAACGACGTAAGGGGGTTGGGATTGTCAGTGGCAAGCTTCGTACGACAGGCGTGCCAGCGCACGACGCGAACGCCGAATCGATGATTTTAACCGAAAACGGGGGGGATGAGGCAGGGAAAGCTTGGTTGGCGGGGACGTGGGTTGATGATTTGCCACGTTTTTGGTACTGAAAGGATCGATGCTGTGCAGATAAAACTTGGGTTCCCGCCTACGCGGGAACGACGATTTTCCATTCGGTAGCAATAGCAAACGCTACCACCCGCCAAGTGCTATAGCACGTCGTTCCCGCGCAGGCGGGAACCCAAGTTACGTTGAACAGCCTACTTACTTCCCGCCACCCGCAGGCGCCTTGAAGTACTTGAAGAACTCCGAGTTCGGATCTACCACCAGCACATCGCTGCGATCCTTGAAGCTCGCGCGGTACGCTTCGAGCGAACGGTAGTAACGCGCGAATTCCGGGTTCTTGCCGAAGGCGTCAGCGTAGATTGCCGACGCTTTCGCATCGCCATCGCCCTTGACCTTTTCGGCGTCGCGGAACGCTTCGGCGATGATCACCGTGCGCTGGCGATCGGCATCGGCGCGGATCTGCTCGGACTCGGCGGCGCCGGTCGAACGCGATTCGTTGGCCACGCGGACGCGCTCGGCACGCATGCGCTCGTACACCGAATTGATGTTCTGCTCGGTGTATTCCACGCGCTTGAGACGCACGTCGATGATCGCGATGCCGATATCCTTGGCCTCGGCAACGACCTTGGCCTGCACCGCTGCCATCACGGCCGCGCGCTCGCCCGAAATCACTTCGCGCACCGTGCGCTTGGTGATCTCGTCGCTCAGCGCAGCCTTGATGACCTGCGACAGGCGATTCTGCGCGCGCGTTTCGTCGCCCGCAAAACTGACGAAGTACAGGCGCGGATCGCTGATGCGCCACTTGATGTACGAATCGACCAGCACATTGTTCTTCTCGGACGTGATGAAGCGGGTCGCTTCAGGCGTATCGAGCGTCAGGATGCGCTTGTCCATGTAGACCACGTTCTGGAACGGTGGCGGCAGCTTGAAATGCAGGCCCGGCGTGTCGATGACTTCCTTGACCTGGCCGAGTGCGAACACGATCGCATAGCGGCGCTGGTCGACGACGAAGATAGTGGACGACAGCAGCATCAGTGCGATGAAGCCGGCCACGAAAATGGTTACAACGCGGTTCATTAACGGGTCTCCCGATCACGTGAGGAATCACGGCTGCGCTCATCGCGCTGGCGCACCGCTTCCAGGGCCTGGGTCACTTCGGCCGGCGTGCCGGACGCGGGAACTTGCCCCGGCACCTGCACCGGGCCCGACTTGCTGCCGATCTGGGCATCGTTGGCCGCGACCTGCTGCATCAGCTTGTCGAGTGGCAGGTACAGCATATTGTTGTTGGCGCGCGAGTCGATCATCACCTTGGTGGTGCTGGAGAAGATCTGCTGCATCGTGTCGACATACATGCGGTCGCGGGTCACGCCAGGCGCCTTGGCGTAGGCAGCGACCACCTGGTCGAAGCGCGACGCGTTACCCGTTGCGTTTTCAACCACCATCGAGCGATACGCTTCGGCATCCTGCTGCAGGCGGAAGGCCTGGCCGCGCGCGGCCGGGATCACCTGGTTGGCATACGCTTCACCTTCGTTGCGGGCGCGGGCACGGTCCTGGCTGGCGCGCACGGCGTCATCGAACGCGTTCTGCACCTGCTCTGGCGGCTGCACGCCCTGCATGGTCACGTTGCTGATCAGGGCGCCCAGCTTGTAGCGGTCGGTGATGGTCTGGATCAGCGCCTGGACATCGGCAGCGACCTTCTCGCGCCCTTCGTACAGGACGAAGTCCATCTTGCTGCGGCCGACCACTTCGCGGATCGCCGTCTCGGCGGCCTGGCGCACGGTGTCGTCCTGGTCACGGTTGTTGAATACCCATGCGACCGGATCCTTGAGCGTGTACTGCACCGCGAACTGGATGTCGACGATGTTTTCGTCGTCGGTCAGCATCAGAGATTCTTCCAGCTTCTTGTTGCTGGCCGTGGCGCGGTAGCCGATCTCGGCCGTACGAATCGTCGAGACATCGACGATCTCGTGGGCCTGGATCGGGTATGGCCAGCGCCAGTTCAGGCCAGGCAAGGTCGAGTGGCTCAGCTTGCCGAACGTGGTCACCACACCGGTACGGCCCTCTTGCACGATGAACGCGCCCGAGGCCAGCCAGATGAAGCCGACGATGATGGCAATGACGCCGGCGCCAATGCCGGCGCCGCGCATTTCGCGGTTCGGGCCGCCATTGTTGTCGCCGCCGTTATTGTTGCCACGGTTGCCGAACATCTTGTTGAGGCGCGCATTGAAATCGCGCCACATCTGATCGAGGTCGGGCGGGCCGTCGCCCGGACGGCGACCGTCCTGGGCCTTGCGGTCATCTTCTGGGTTGCGTCCCCAGCGTGGGTCGTTCAGCGACAACTTGACGCCGAATCTTTTTAGTATGGAAACAAACATAGGCTAATGTGGCCCAAGGCGGGTGGTAGGGGTGGAAGTTGGCATATTGTCGGCAAGACGATCGGAAAGACCATCGGGAACCGCGTCCGAAAGCGCGTCCACCGACGCGTCGTCTTCGGCGTGCTCGAAAGCGTCGTCCTGCCCTTCGTATTCCGGGACGGCTCGGTAGCTTTGACCTGGCGCGGATTTGGCTGTTTCGGCGATCGCCGAACGCAGCAGATCCAGGCCGGCGCCGCTATGGGCACTGATGAAAACCCGGTTGATCTTATCATACTCATCACGCTCGATTCCGGGCGCCAGCCCGGCCGCGTCGATCTTGTTCCAGACGAGGATTTGGGGAACATGATCGGCGCCGATCTCGCGCAACACCTCGTTGACCTGCTCGACCTGCTCCATGCGCGTCGGCGACGCGCTGTCGACCACGTGCAGCAGCAGGTCGGCGTGGATGGTCTCTTCGAGCGTGGCGCGGAAAGCGGCAACCAGCTGGTGCGGCAAGTCGCGCACGAAGCCGACGGTGTCGGAGATCACGACACTGCCGACATCGTCGCCCAGGTAGATACGGCGGCTGGTGGTGTCGAGCGTGGCGAACAGTTGATTCGCCACGTAGACGCCGGCCTTGGTCAGCGAGTTGAATAGCGTCGATTTGCCGGCGTTCGTATAGCCGACGAGCGACACCGAGAAGGTATTGTTGCGACCACGCTGGCGGCGCTGGGTCTCATGCTGCTTGCGCAGCTTGGCCAGCCGTGCCCGCAGCGCCTTGACGCGCTCGCCGATCAGCCGGCGGTCGGTCTCGAGCTGGGTTTCACCGGGACCGCGCAGGCCGATACCGCCCTTTTGCCGTTCGAGGTGAGTCCAGCCGCGAATCAGGCGCGTGGCCAGGTGCTGCAACTGCGCCAGCTCGACCTGCAGCTTGCCCTCGTGGCTCTTGGCGCGCTGCGCGAAGATGTCGAGGATCAGGCTGGTACGGTCGACAACGCGCATCTCGAGACGACGCTCGAGGTTACGCTGCTGGGCAGGCGAAAGTGCGTGATTGAAGATGATGATGTCGACGCCGAGTGCCTTGGCGTCGAGAGCGATTTCATCGGCCTTGCCGCTGCCGATGAAGAGTGCAGGATCGGGACTCGACCGTTTGGCCGTGATCGTGGTGATCGGATCCGCGCCGGCGGAGCGGGCAAGCAGGGACAGCTCTTCGAGACTGGCGTTGAAGTCGCCAGTCCCGAAGTCGATGCCGACCAGGGCTGCGCGCATGAGCGGCGTGCCGGGGGCGTCAGCCATCGGCCTTACTCGGCTTCGCTGGAGTCAAGATTGAGGTTGACGGCGCGGGCCGGCACGACGGTGGAGATGGCATGCTTGTAGACCATCTGGGTCACGGTGTTGCGAAGCAAGACGACGTATTGGTCGAAGGATTCGATATGACCCTGCAGCTTGATACCGTTGACCAGGTAGATCGAGACAGGGACGTGTTCCTTGCGCAAGGCGTTGAGGAATGGGTCTTGTAACAGTTGCCCTTTGTTGCTCATAACAGCTCCGTGATGTTGTTGTAGTTAAAAGTTTGAGGCGATTTGCCGATTTTCAAGTAGTCATGCCACGTGGATGAGGCCATATTCTGCAAAAGCGAATGCGGCCCTGAACTACTGTAACCTGTTTCGCCACTTTTTGTCGTACTGCTACGGCTTCGCGAACGGGTTTTTACCGCTGCGCAGTTCGATCCGCAGTGGCGTACCGACCAGGCTGAACGTCTCGCGGAAATGTTTTTCAAGATAGCGCTTGTACGGCTCGCTGATTCCGTCCAGGGCATTGCCGTGGATGACGATGATCGGCGGATTCTGGCCACCCTGGTGGGCGTAGCGCATCTTTGGACGGCCCGAGCCTTTGCGTTTCGGCTCTTGCTTCTCAACGGCCTCTTGCAATGCGCGCGTCAGGCGCGGCGTCGACAGGTTGGCGGTGGCGGCGGCGTACGCCGACTCGACCGACTTCATCAGTTGCGTGATGCCGGTGCCGCGCAGTGCCGACACAAAGTGGGTGTTGGCGAAGCTGAGGAAGTCCAGCTTGCGGTCGAGATCGATCTTGACGCTGTCGCGTTCGTCCGATTGCAGGCCATCCCATTTGTTGACGGCAACCACCAGCGCCCTGCCCGACTCCAGGATGAAGCCGGCGATGTGCGCGTCTTGCTCCGAGATGTCTTGCTGGGCGTCGAGCAGTAGCACGACGACGTTGGCGTCGGCGATCGACTGCATCGTCTTGACGACTGAGAATTTTTCGATCGCTTCAAAAATCTTGCCCCGGCGGCGAATACCGGCAGTGTCGATCAGCGTGAACTTCTTGCCGTCGCGTTCGAATGGCACTTCGATCGAGTCGCGCGTGGTGCCCGGCATGTCAAATGCGATCACGCGCTGCTCGCCCACCAGCGTGTTGATGAGGGTCGATTTGCCCACGTTCGGGCGGCCGACGATGGCGATCTTGATGCCATGGTCGACGTGCTCGAGTTCAGCCGGTTCATCGGGCCGCGCGGCGAACGCGGCGTCGAGCGCCTCGACCACGAGGTCGGTCACGCCGTCGCCGTGGGCGGCCGAAATGACGTACGGGTCGCCCATGCCGAGTTCATAGAAGTCGGCGGTGACGGCGGTGTACTTCATGCCTTCGGACTTGTTCACCACGAGCATGATCTTGCGACCGCTCTTGCGCAGGAAATCGGTGATGGTCTTGTCGTGGGGCGTCAGGCCCTGGCGGCCATCGACGATGAAGACGACGACGTCGGCTTCGGCGACGGCCTGGCGCGTTTGCAGCGCCATTTCGTGCATGATGCCTTCTTTGGCGACCGGCTCGAAACCGCCCGTGTCAATGACCAGGAATGGTCGTTCGCCAATGCGGCCTTCGCCGTAGTGGCGGTCGCGCGTCAGGCCTGGCATGTCGGCCACCAACGCGTCGCGCGAACGGGTCATGCGGTTAAATAAGGTCGATTTCCCGACGTTCGGGCGACCTACGAGTGCGATTACCGGCTTCATGTTTTATTCTATTCGACCGCGATGGCGGTCACAGTTCCATTTTGTGTTTGAAAAATCAGGTTCGAACCGGCCACCAGCGGCGTGCCCACGATCGGGCTCCCGTCGGTTGCGGCGCGCGCCAGGAATGAGCCATCTTCGCGCGACAGGAAGTGCACATAGCCTTCGTAGTCGCCGACCGCGACGGCGCGGCCATACGACAGCGGGGTCGACAGGCGGCGGAACGACAGTTTGTCGTTCTTCCAGCTGCTGGCGCCCGTGTCGCGGGTAAATGCATTGAGTGCTCCCTTGTCGTCCGGTGCGAACACGAACAATTGGTCGACGGCCACACCGACGCTCGACGACAGGTCGCGCGTCCAGCGCGCCGAACCGGTCACCAGGTCAAAGCAGCCTACGCGCCCTTGGTAGGATGCGGCGCACACCTCGTTTTCGAACAGCACCGGGGCGCCGCCGATATCGGTGACGCGTTCCAGTTCCGTCGCGCCACGCGACACACCGACCTCGACGTCCCAGCGCGGTGCGCCGGTGGCCAGGATCAGCGCGGACAGCTTGCCGCCCGGCTGGGCGACGATCACGTCGGTGCCGGCCACGATCATGCCTGGTGCGTTACGCAGCGTCAGCGGCGGCGCGATCTTTTGCACGGTCCATTTCTTGCTGCCGTCGGTCGCATCGAGACCGACGATGCGGTTGTCGATCGAGCGCGCGACGACGATGCCTTGCGACACCACCGGCGCCGACAGGATTTCGCTCGACAGCTGCGTTTTCCAGAGCAGCTTGCCATCCATGTCGTAGCCCATCAGCATGCCCTTTTCGCCGCCCACGACGATCAGGTTGCCATCGGTGCCGACGCCGGCCGACAGCTCGGTGTCGGCCTTCACGCGCCACAGCTGCTTGCCGGTGGCGGCTTCGACGCGCGCGATGGCGCCGTCGGCGCCGGCCACGACCAGCGTGTTGCCAGTGAGTGCCGGCGAGAACTGGTAGCCCTTGGCCTTGCCGATGTCGAGTTTCCATGCGGTACGCACGGCCATGCTGCCCTTGAGCTCGACAAGCTTGGCGGGTTGATCGCCTTTCTTGTCGGACGCAAATGGATTGAGCGAATTGAGGGTCGAGCAACCCGTCATCAGGGCTAGTACGCCGACGCCAACAAGTTTGCTGCTGATACGCATTATGTTCTACCTTGTGCCAAGACTATAAAGGACGCAAGGCCCGCGCCCACCATGCAGCGGGCGCGGGCCATCTCGTGCGACGAATGTTACGCAGCCGCTTTCTGGTCTGCGGCTGGTTGTTCGGTCTTCTTGTCGGCCGGGGCCGTGCCGCCGATCGCTTCGAGTTTGACCTGCACCAGTTGACGGGCCGGGCTGCTGGCATCCATCGCGGCCAGCGCGGCGACATACGCGGCGCGCGCTTCGTTCAGCTTGTTCTGACCGACCAGCACGTCGCCCTTGCGATCGTTCACTTCGGCGGTGAACTGCGGCAGGAAGGTGCCGTTCAGCACCTTGAGCGCTTCGTCAAAGGCTTTTTCATCGAGCAGCACGCCAGCCAGGCGCAGCTTGGCGATCGACTTGTATTCGTCGTTGCCGTTGTCGGCCGCCCATTGCAGCTGGGCTTTCGCGGTTTTCAGGTCGTTCGCATCGAACGCCGTCTTGGCTGCGGCCAGGGCCGCCATCTGGGTGTACGGCGAGCTTTCATACTTGGCGCGGATGTCGCCGGCGATGCGCTGGACCTTGGCATTGTCGTTGGCCAGCAGCGACGTTTGCAGTTCGTCGTACAGCGCCGACGCTTCGACCGATTTGTTGGCCTGATGGGTTTTCCAGAAATTCCAGCCGGCGAACGAACCGAGCGCCAGGATCAAAACCCAGACGATGATGTTGCCGTACTTCGACCAGAACGCCTTGAAGGAATCAAGCTGTTCCTGCTCTTGGTGATCGTATGCCATGTGCGTATTCTTGTAGTAGGTTGGTTGATTGCGTCGGTCAGGACGGGTTCAATGCATGTGCACGTGGTCGTGCCCGCAGTTTTCGTCATGCACGTGTGCGCCGGTGATCTGGTCGACCAGGTAGTCGACCACTTCCAGGAACGGCACCGTGGTCTGCTGCTGTTCGCCGATTTCGCCGCGCAGCGTTTTCACGGCGGCGGTTTCACTGGCGACTTCGTCCTGGCCGATGATCACAGCAAAGGCGGCGCCCGAGCCATCGGCCTTCTTCATCTGGCTCTTGAAGCTGCCGGCGCCCGACGGCGTTGCGCAATGTAACACAACATCCAGCCCGGCATCCCGAATGCGCTCGGCCAGGATGAAGGCTTGCAGCTGCGCATCTTCGCCCTGGTGCACCATGTACACGTCGCATTGATTCGGTTCGGCCGGCTCGCCCATCGCCTTCATCAGCTCGATGATGCGCTCCATGCCCATTGCGAAACCGACGGCCGGCGTGGCCTTGCCGCCAAAGGTTTCCACCAGCGGATCGTAGCGCCCGCCAGCACAGATCGTGCCTTGCGAACCGAGCTCGTCGGTAACCCACTCGAACACGGTGCGGTTGTAATAGTCCAGGCCGCGCACCAGGCGTGGGTTGACGGTGTACTGCACCGCGTTTTTATCGAGCAGATTCTTGACGCCGTTGAAGTGCGCCAGCGATTCCGCGCCCAGGTAGTCCAGCAGCTTCGGGGCCGCGTTGACCATCTCTTGCATCGCCGGGTTCTTGGTGTCGAGGATGCGCAGCGGGTTGCTGTGCAAGCGGCGCTTGGCTTCGGCGTCCAGGATGTCTTCGTGCCCTTCCAGATACGTGATCAGGTCGGCGCGGTGACGCTGGCGCTCTTCGGCATTGCCGATCGAATTGAGCTCGAGACGCACGTTCTGCAGGCCCAGGTCGTCCCACAGGCGGCGGCACATCATGATCAGCTCGGCGTCGATGTCCGGGCCCGAGAACCCGATGGCTTCGGCGCCGAACTGGAAGAACTGGCGATAGCGGCCGCGCTGCGGACGCTCGTGGCGGAACATCGGGCCCTTGTACCACAGGCGACGCGGGCCGTCGTAGACCAGGTTATGTTCGAGCACGGCGCGCACGACGCTGGCCGTGCCTTCCGGGCGCAGCGTGAGCTGGTCGCCGTTCATCGAATCCTCGAACGAGTACATCTCTTTTTCGACGATGTCGGTGACGGCGCCAATGGCGCGCGAGAACAGGCTCGTCTGCTCGACGATGGGCGTGACGATCTTCTGGTAGCCGTAGCTTTTCAGGATCGTTTCGGTGGTGTTCTCGAACAGCTCCCACAGCGGTGCATCGCTTGGCAGGATGTCGTTCATGCCTTTGATGGCGACGATTTTTTCTGGTTTGGACATAAGTGTTATCTCTTGATTCGCCGTCGTTCCAGCGAAGGCTGGAACCCAAGTCTGCTCGCGCTGCGGTTAAATTTAAGGCAGCTGGCGGCGGTGGTGACTTGGGTTCCCGCCTTCGCGGGAACGACGTGCTGGGGCCAGTGGCCTGCTTTTATTGCGCCACAGTCTCGCGGCTGTAATTCTTCTTCACGTAATCCAGCACGATCGTCTGGAATTCTTCGACGATCCGTTCACCGCGCAGCGTGGCGAATTTCTGGCCATCGACAAATACCGGCGCGGCCGTCGATTCGCCCGTGCCCGGCAAGCTGATGCCGATGTTCGCGTGCTTCGATTCGCCCGGGCCGTTGACGATGCAACCCATCACGGCCACGTTCATGCCTTCCACGCCCGGATAGGTCTTTTTCCACTCAGGCATCTGGTCGCGCAGGAAGGTCTGGATGTTATCCGCCAGTTCCTGGAACACGGTCGAGGTCGTGCGGCCGCAACCCGGGCAGGCAATCACCATCGGTGTGAACTTGCGCAAGCCCATCGTCTGCAGGATTTCCTGGCCGACGATGACTTCGCGCGTACGGTCGCCGCCCGGTTCTGGCGTGAGCGAAATGCGGATCGTGTCGCCGATGCCCTCTTGCAGCAGCACCGACAGCGCGGCGGTCGAAGCGACGATGCCCTTGCTGCCCATGCCGGCTTCGGTCAGGCCCAGGTGCAACGGGTAGTCGCAGCGGCGGCCCAGTTCGCGGTACACCGCAATCAGGTCTTGTACGCCCGACACCTTGCACGACAGGATGATCTTGTCGCGCGCCAGGCCGACTTCTTCGGCGCGGATCGCGTTTTCAATGGCTGACGTGATCAGGGCTTCGTACATCACGGCCTGCGCCGACCATGGATTGGCGCGCGCGGCGTTCTCGTCCATGATGCGCGCCAGCAGGGACTGGTCGAGGCTGCCCCAGTTCACGCCAATGCGCACCGGCTTGTCGTACTTGGCGGCGATCTCGATCATCTGGGCGAACTGGGTGTCGCGCTTGGCGCCCTGCCCCACATTGCCCGGATTGATGCGGTATTTCGACAGCGCCTGCGCGCACTCGGGATAGTCGCGCAGCAGCAGGTGGCCGTTGTAGTGGAAGTCGCCGACCAGCGGCACGTCGACTTCCATGCGGTCGAGCTGGGCGCGGATCGCCGGCACGGCAGCGGCCGCTGCAGGCGTGTCGACCGTGATGCGCACGATCTCGGAGCCGGCGCGCGCCAGCTCCTTGACCTGGATCGCGGTGCCGATCGCGTCGGCGGTATCGGTATTGGTCATCGACTGCACGACGACCGGCGCGTCGCCACCGACCCATACCTGGCGTGCGCCGTGCGACACCAGCACCTTGCGGCTGGCGCGGCGTGCCATCGGACCAGAGGGAATCGCCGTGGCGATGCAGGCTTCGTTAAAAGAATTCATGGTTGGTTCCAGCTTGAGATCAGCTTATTTCAGGGCCACGCGTGCGATGGTCTTGCCCGGCTGCTGTGGCAGCGGGACGTCGGCGCCGCGCAGGGTCGCCGTCACGGCGCCCGGCACGCCGACCGTCAGGTTCACAGGGCCGGCGACCTCGACCGACTCGGTGCTGCCGGCCTTGACCAGGCGCGAGATCAGCGGACGACCGCCGCTGCTCGGGCGCACTTCAATCCACGAATCGGCGCGCACGTTCAGCACCAGGGTATTGGCGCCGGCAACTGCGGGCGCAGCGGCGACGGGCGCCGGCGCAGCGGCAGCCGGTGCGGTGGTCGGCGCAGCAGGCGCTGCAGCCGGCGCGCCTGGCGACGCAGGCGTGGTCGTCGCTGGCGCGCCCGCAGGGGCCGCACCTTCAGTCGTCGGCGACGGCACCGAAATGAGCGGCACCGAGGGATTGATCAGACCTGGCTGGACCGGCGCCGCACCACCAGGCGTGGCGACGCCCGGCGCCACGACACCGGCGGCCGGGTTTTCAAGCACCATCGCGTCGCCCGGTTCGGCGTCGCGATTCAGGCTCGGGACCAGATTGAACTGCCAGGCCGCGACGGCAGCGCCGGCCACGACGACGACGGCGGCGATCCAGCCCAGCGGCAGACTGCGGCGTTTGCCGTTGATCGGGAAACGGGTTTCCGAGAACGCGGCAGGCTTTTGTTCACGGCGCGCGGCGGCCATGGCCGACTGGGCGCCGGCCTGGGCTTCCGGCGGCATGTTCAGTTCGATCATCGACACCAGCGGGGCCGCGTCGATGCGCAGCAGCTTGGCGTAGGCGCGCACGAAGCCGCGCGTGACGGCCGGGCTTGGCAGCGAGGCGTAATCGCCGGCTTCCAGCGCCAGCACCTGGCGCGGCGCCAGCTTGAGCTGGTCGGCGACCTGCTCGACGCTCCAGCCCATGGCTTCGCGCTGGGATTGCAGGGTCTTGCCAGGGATGCCGGACCCGTTACCCGGTACGGCTGGCTGGTCTGCTTGCTCGTTCATTGTCCTTGTCCTTGTCTTTGTTCTTCTTTACTCATCAAACGCCCCGCGCTCGAACGCAGCATATTCGGGCGAACCGGGGAAGCGGCGCCGCAACTGGGCCGCCAGCGACGCTTCCTGGGTCCGGTCACCCGCCTTGCGCTTGATGCGCATGGCAAGCCACAGCGCATCGGCCGACAGCGCGTCGAGCTTGGCTGTCTCGAGCAGGCGGTTGATGAAAAACCCGGCGCGCTCAAGGTCGCGCCGCTCGTAGTACACCCGCGCCAGGCCGCTATTGACCATCGGCAGACCGGGGTTCAGACGCAGGGCTTCGAGCAGGTAACGCTCGGCCGCGTCAAGATTCTTGTTCTTGATGCTGCACACGCCGCCATTGACCAGGGCCGACAGCGGCGTCTGGTAGGTCGGATTCTTCAGTGCGGCATCGAAATAACGCATCGCCTCGGCCGGCCGGTTGACCGACTGGCACAGGAACGAGCCGAAGTTGTTGGAGAACTCGGGGTCGTTCGGGCGCAGGCGCAGCGCCTGCTGGTAATTCTCTTCGGCCAGCGGGTACTGGCCCATCGACGTGTAGACCAGCGCGCGCAAGCCGTAGGCGTCGGCATAGGCCGGATCGGCCGCCAGCGCCTGCTTGATTTCGTCGAGCGCGATGTCGTACTTGCCCTGCTGATAATAGCCGACCGCCAGCTGGATCCGGATCGATGCGCGCTTTTCACCTGCAGTCAGGTCCGACGCCGTCTTGAGCTCGTCGGTACGGCCTGCGCTGTTGCTGGCGCAGCCGGCCAGCAAGGTCAGGGTCGAGGCGAGTGCAAGCACGACGGCGGTCAGCTTCATCAGGTCGGGATCTCCACGATGCGCCCGAAATCGGCGCCGAACTTTTTCTGGTACTCGGCCATCTTTCCCATGCGCTCGGCCACCCGGGTACGGTCCTTGACCTCGCCGGCAAGCTGGCCGCAGGCGGCGTCGATATCGTCGCCGCGCGTTTTGCGCACGGTGGTGACGATGCCTGCATCCATCAGCACCTGGGCAAACGCCTTGATGCGGGGATTCTTGGAGCGGAACAGGCCGGACTCGGGGAATGGATTGAATGGAATCAGGTTGAATTTGCAGTTCACGCCGACCACGGGGTCATTCACCAGCGCGATCAGTTCGCGTGCGTGCTCGTCGCTGTCATTGAAGCCGTCGAGCATGCAGTATTCAAACGTGATGAAGTCGCGCGGTGCGAACTCGAGATAGCGTTTGCAGGCCGCCATCAGTTCGCGCAGCGGGTATTTCCTGTTCAGCGGCACCAGGATGTCGCGCAGCGCATCGTTCGACGCGTGCAGCGAGACCGCCATGGCCACCGGCACGTCTTGCGACAGCTTGTCGATATTCGGCACCACGCCCGAGGTCGACAGGGTCACGCGGCGGCGCGACAGGCCGTAGGCGTTATCGTCGAGCATCAGCTTGAGCGCGGTGACCGTCGGTTCGTAGTTCAGCAGCGGCTCGCCCATGCCCATCATCACCACGTTGGTGATCTGGCGTTCGCCCTTCGGGCCGGGCTCGATGCCCTTGGTACGGCGCAGCTCGAACTCGGCCATCCACAGCTGGCCGATGATTTCGGCAACCGTGAGGTTGCGGTTGAAGCCCTGCTTGCCCGTCGAGCAGAAACGACAGTTGACGGCGCAGCCCGCTTGCGTGGAGATGCACAGCGTGCCGCGGTTTTCTTCCGGGATGAACACGGTTTCGACCGCGTTGCCGTTGCCGACATCGACCAGCCACTTGCGGGTGCCGTCGGTGGACGTGTTGTCGCTGACGATGCCTGGTGCGCGCACTTCGGCGCGCGTGCGCAGCTTTTCACGCAGCGACTTGGCCAGGTCGGTCATGCTGTCGAAGTCCGCCGCGCCAAACTGGTGGATCCAGCGTTGCAATTGCTTGGCGCGGAACGGCTTCTCACCCAAGTCGGCGCAATAAGCGACGAGTTGCGCGGGATCGAGGTCCAGCAGGTTGGTGAGAGTCGTCATGGCAAAAATTCCTAAGTTCAGTACCCGCTCGCGCCAGCCTTGGGGCTGTGGGCGAGCGGGTTTACTCTTTTATATTAGTCCGGGGAAAGTGCTCCGGGGCGCGCCCGGACTGCGCTCCCCCTTACTAATTAACGCGAGTAGACGTTCAGTGCCGGGAAGTAGTAAGCGATTTCCACAGCAGCGGTTTCGGCAGCGTCCGAACCGTGAACAGCGTTGGCATCGATCGAATCGGCGAAGTCGGCGCGGATGGTGCCGGCGTCAGCTTTCTTTGGATCGGTTGCGCCCATCAGGTCGCGGTTTTTCAGGATCGCGCCTTCGCCTTCGAGGGCGGTGACCATGACCGGGCCCGAGATCATGAAATCGACCAGGTCCTTGAAGAATGGACGTGCGGCGTGCACGGCGTAGAAGCCTTCGGCTTCAGCGCGCGACAGTTGCACCATGCGTGCAGCGACGATCTTCAGGCCGGCTTCTTCGAAACGGCTGTAGATTTTGCCGATCACGTTTTTTGCGACTGCGTCAGGCTTGATGATGGACAGGGTGCGTTCGATTGCCATAAGAAAACTCCAATAAAATGAAAGGTTTAGAACTGAGCAGTGTAAACAAACTTTGGGACTCAATTAACCTTCAATTTTACCATATCCGGCCCGGATAGCTCATATTGCGATAGGGGCAAGCAAGGTGGTACAGTGGCGGCAAACCTACGTCCAGTTTCTGCACCATCCTTCATGCCCGGTTAAGCTGGATGTTATAGGATGGTAGTAAGTTGCTGTACAGTACTGCAACTCAGTACTGCAATTATCTCATTCAACCGGAGGCACTATGTATCCTAGTACCCAAAGTACCATCGACCTGACCAAAGGCGGCCAGGCCACGCGTAATAAAGTGTTACGCAATACTTACTGGCTGCTGGCGCTGTCGATGATCCCGACCGTGGCAGGCGCCTTCCTTGGCGTGTCCATGGGCGTCGCGCTGTTCAGCGGCATGCTCGGCTTCGTTATCTTCATGGCCATTGCATTCGGTTTCATGTGGGCTATTGAAAAGAACAAGGATTCGGGCCTGGGCGTCGCCCTGCTGCTCGGCTTCACGTTCTTCATGGGCCTGATGATGGGCCCGCTGCTGACCCACACGCTGAACTATTCGAACGGCGGCAGCCTGATCATGACCGCGTTCGGCGGCACCGCGATCGTGTTTGCCGTGATGGCCAGCATCGCCACTACCACCAAGCGCGACTTCTCGGGCATGGGCAGCTGGCTGATGGCTGGCGTCGTCGTGCTGCTGCTGGCGATCGTCGCCAACATCTTCCTGCAGATGTCGGTGCTGTCGATCGTGATCTCGGTCCTGGCGATCGGTATCTTCTCGGCCTTCATCCTGTATGACGTGCAGCGCATCGTCAATGGCGGCGAAACCAACTACGTCACCGCCACCCTGTCGATCTACCTGAACGTGTACAACATCTTCACCAGCCTGCTGCGCCTGCTGGGCATCGTGGGCGGCGACGACTGATCGTTGTCTGCACCATAAAAAAAACCGGCCACTGGCCGGTTTTTTCATGGGCGCTACATTTGCTCAGATCTCGACGACCTTCTCGATGTCGGCGATCTTGCGGCGCGCCAGGGCCAGGTTGGCGCGTGCCTTGTCGAGCACCACATACACGAAGATGCCCTCGTAACGCGCCATCGGGCGGATGATGTGGTACGCCGTGCCCAGGGTGATGAGCATGTCCTCGATGGCGTCGTCGATGCCCAGCGCCTTCATCGTCTTGAGCTTGGCGCGCACGACTTCGGTGTTGCCGGCGGCGGCCACTTCGATGTCCATGCCGGAGCCGGCGTTACCCAGCATCATGCCGCTGCCCGAATCGACGACCGCCGCACATTGCGCGCCGTCGATCTTGAGGATGTCGTCCAGGGCCGAATTGATATTCATGGTGTTCTCCAAAAATGCGCAACAAAAAAATGTCCGGATCGGCGCATGAGCGACCCTGGAGACGCCGGCGTTCAAACGCCGGCAAGTGTCCTGGCCATGGCGCCGATGCGGTGCATGACCTGGGCCAGGATGGCGTCTTCGCTGGCAATCACGCTGATCACCAGTTCGACATCGGCGCGCGGCACCGCATGCACGACGGCGAAACCGGCATCGGTGCCGATGGTGACGCTCCTGAAACGGCCCAGGCCAGCTTCGAGCGACACGACGGCGCTGATCGCCGAAATCGAACTGGCCATGGCAGCGATGCGCGCTGCATCCTGCGGAATGCGAAAGGCCGACGCCAGGTCGAAGCCATCGACGCTTGCGATCACGACGGCGCTGACGCCGATCACGTCGGCCACGCAGGCGCTGGCAGTGCGGGCGGCAGCCTCACGCAGGCCAGCAGGCAGGCCATCGGGCAGGCTATCGGGCAAATGTTCAGTCATGGTCATAGTGGATCCAGTTCGCTGCCGGCCTCGATCTGGGCCAGCAGGATATCGATAAGCATGACGACGTCGGCGCGTTGCCGGACGTCGACGGGAAGAATGGGCAGCACCATGCCGCGCTCTTGCAGCAGGTCGGCGTACTGGTCCAGCGTGACGCGCGGGTGGGTGTCGAGCCGGCCGACGCCGATCACGCACGGCAGTGTCTGCAGGCTGGTGGCAAAACCATCGAGGAACATGGCCAGGTCGGCCAGCGGATCGGGGCGCGAGTTATCGGTCAGGATCACCAGGCCAAGCGCGTTGCGAGCCAGGATCTCCCACAAAAAATCGAAGCGGGACTGGCCCGGCGTACCAAACAGGCGCACCCGGTCGCCGTTGTCCAGCGCCATCATCCCGTAGTCGAGCCCCACCGTGGTACGTTCCTTGGCCACCGAGCGATCGTGATTCGCCACATCGGTAACGATCGGGTCGATATCGCTGATGGCCCGGATCGCGGTGGTCTTGCCGGCGCCCATGGTGCCGGTGATGAGCAGCTTGTGTTCTTTGATAGATCCTCCTACAAACCAAGGTGGCGTCGAAGACTGGCCATCAGCCCCAGGCGGGGCGAGGCGGCGTCTGCCGGCGGGGGCGCGGCGGCTGCCGGTGGCGCGTCGCCAGGGGCGTGTTCCTTCAACAGGCCCGCGTCGTGCAGGGCCAGCACGAACGCCTGGCAATCGGCTTCCGGGCGCGTCGTGAGCACGGCCAGTTGCCGGACGCTGAAGGCGTTACGCGACATCAAGGTTGCCATGCGCACGTACGACTGGTCCCGCTGCAGCAGACTGGGCGCCGGCCAACGGCGCAACCTGAAGCGCCGCACGGCAAATGCCGCCTCGTCCGCGGCTGGGGCCTGAGGCGCCGACGCGACCGGGCGCGGCGCCAGCAAGCCGTCCTGGCGCCGCACCAGCCAGGCGCGGAACTGGTCGGCATGCACCGGATAGGCGACCGTGTCGGCATCCGGCGCAGCAGGCGGCTCGACCAGCGTGAGCACCGCGCCCTCGAATCCGGCAAAGAACGCAGGATCGGCAGCGCGACCGGCGCG
Organism: Massilia aurea; assembly: GCF_040790145.1. Taxonomy (GTDB): domain Bacteria; phylum Pseudomonadota; class Gammaproteobacteria; order Burkholderiales; family Burkholderiaceae_D; genus Telluria; species Telluria aurea_C. The sequence continues at coordinate 194,861 of NZ_JBFMMP010000006.1, read as the reverse complement.
GTCGGTCACGACCGCATCGTACGGCGGGTATTCGGCGAAGACCCAGGACAGTTTCTGGGTATGGGCGAACAGGCGCACGAGGGCGCGGATGTAGGCAACATCCTTTTGCGCCAGGCTGATGGCGCCAAGCGTCAGATTGCCCATGTCACCCCTGGCGCCGGCGCCTCTTTGGGCCGGACAGGGACGCTGGGCAGTGCAGGTGCCGGGGCACGCGGCAGTATGGATGAACAGTCAGTCAGCAAAATGAACGCGTATGTTTGATAATTTCCAAACGGCAATTCTATCAGCGTTCACGACCGACTTTCAGTTCAATTCAGACAATCCGCGATACTGTCACACTATTGACACGCTAAAACGATAGCGGTGTCGGTTTCTCGCCCAGTTCGAACACCCCGATCGATTCGACGTGCGACGTGTGCGGAAACATGTTTACCACGCCCGCCTTCGTCATCACATAGCCGGCTTCGTGCACCAGGATACCGGCGTCACGCGCCAGTGTCGACGGGCTGCACGAAACGTACACGATCCGCTGCGGCATCAGGTGCTCGTGCGTGGCGCGCAGGTCGGCCAGCGCCTGCGCCAGCGCCATGGCGCCATCGCGCGGCGGGTCGATCAGCATGCGCTCGAACCGGCCCAGCGCCACCAGGTCTTGTTTCGTCACCTCGAACAGGTTGCGGGTCGAAAACGACGTTTTGGCGGCCAGCCCGTTGGCGCGGGCATTCGCCAGAGCGCGCTCGGTCAGGGCCGTGCTGCCCTCGATGCCGACGACTTCGCGCGCCTGGGTCGCCAGCGGCAACGTGAAGTTGCCCAAGCCGCAGAACAGGTCGGCCACGCGGTCGGTGGCTTGCACGTCCAGCAGGCGCAGCGCTTTCGAGACCAGCACGCGGTTGATCTGGTGATTCACCTGGGTGAAGTCGGTCGGCTTGAACGGCATCCGGATGCCGAAATCGGGCAGCGTGTAGTACAGGTCGGTGCCCAGCGGATAGTAGGGATGCGCCGAGTCCGGGCCGTTCGGCTGCAGCCACCAGTGGATCTTCCATTCGTCGGCGAAGGCCTTGAGCAGCGCCTCGTCGTTGCGGCTCAGGGACGCCATGATACGCAGCACCAGCACGGTCGACTCTTCGCCGATCGCCAGCTCGATCTGCGGCACGTGGTCGATCACCGACATGGCGGCGATCAGCGCGCGCAGCGGCACGATCAGGCGCGCGACGTGGTCGGGCAGGATTTCGCAGGTGACGAGGTCGGCCACCAGCGCCGACGCTTTCTCGTGAAAGCCCACCATCACCGTGTTCTTCTTCGGCACGTGACGCACCGACAGGCGCGCGCGGTAGCGGTAATCCCAGGTCGGGCCGTACATCGGCCGCATGATGGTCTCGGCCTTCACCTTGCCGATGTGCTTGAGGTTATCTTCCAGCACGCGCTGCTTCATCGCGACCTGCGCGCCCGGCTCCAGGTGCTGCATCGAGCAGCCGCCGCAATAGCCGAAGTGGATGCATTTTGGCTCGACCCGCATGCTCGACGCGCGCTGCAGCTCGAGCATGAGGCCCGCTTCCCAGTTCTTCTTCTTCTTGAGCGTCTCGTAGCTGACCCGCTCGCCGGGCAGCGCGCCTTCGACGAAGACCACTTTACCGGGCGAACCGTCCTCGTTTGCGAGGTGGCCAACGCCGCGCCCGTCCATATCGAGGGATTTGATGTCGATGAAAATGTCTTGCATGGGCGATCAGAGAGGAGTGAGCGTGGGAGAAGTGGATGCGCCGGCAACGCGGCGGCAGGGGCGCGCGCATGATAGCAAGGAAACGGATGAGGCGCCACAACGGGGCCAAGAGCCGTTACAGCAAGGAGTCGCGCACAACGCCGCGCGCCGCCATCGCGCGCTTGAGTTTGACCAGCGCCTCTTGCTGGATCTGGCGCACCCGCTCGCGCGTCACGCCCAGCTCGTCGGCCAGCGTCTCGAGCGTGGCCGGATCGTCGTTGTCGAGGCCAAAGCGGCGCGTGACGACCAGGCGCTGCTTGTCCGGCAAGCGCGCCAGCCAGTCGCGCACCAGGAGCGCCGCTTCTTGCTGCTCGGCGTGGGCGTCGGGGCTGCTCTCGCCGTCGTCGGGCAGCATGTCCATCAGGCTCGATTGCGGGTCATTGTCGAGCGGCGCGTCGAGCGAAGTGGCGTGTTCGGACAGCATCAATATATCTTGCACCTCTTCCACGGGACGGCCGACCAGGCTGGCGATGTCCTCGCTGGATGCCTCCTTGCCGTCGTGGGTTTGCGCTTCGAGGTGGTATTTGGCGCGCAGCACGCCGTTCAGTTCGCGCACCATGTGCACCGGCAGGCGCACCGTGCGCGCCTGGTTCATGATGGCGCGCTCGATGCTCTGGCGAATCCACCAGGTGGCGTAGGTCGAAAAACGAAAACCGCGCTCGGGCTCGAACTTGTCGATCGCCCGCATCAGGCCGATATTGCCTTCTTCGATCAGGTCGAGCAGCACCACGCCGCGGTTGATGTAGTGCTTGGCGATCGAGACGACCAGGCGCAGATTGTGCTCGATCATCGTCTGGCGCGCGCTGAAGTCACCGGCCTTGGCCAGCGTGGAGAAGTGCACTTCTTCGGCGTGGGTGAGCAGCGCGCGGGCGCCGATCTGGTTCAGGTAGTGCTGGGTGGTGTCGGTGGCAAGCTCGGCCTGCAAGACCTTGCGCAGCTCATCGACCGTGTCGACGACGATGGCCGCCGCGGCCGGCTCGCCATCGTCCGCAGCAGGCGCCGGCTCGCTTTCCGGGTCATCCGGAAACTCGTCGGTATCATGCGGGTCGAGCGAGTGCGGCGGCTGCGTCATACCATCCTATCGAACTGGCAGGAACCTCGTCGGGTCGACCGGTTTGCCCTGCTGGCGGATCTCGAAGTGGAGCTTGACCAGATCGGCGTCGGAATCGCCCATTTCGGCGATCAACTGGCCCCTGGCGACATTGTCGCCTTCCTTGACGACGATCTTGCGATTGTGCGCGTAGGCCGACAACAGGCTGTTGCTGTGCTTGACGATCACGAGGTTACCATAACCGCGAATCCCGCTGCCAGCGTACATGACCTTGCCGGAACCGGCGGCGACCACCGGCTGACCGGCCTTGCCGGCGATGTCCAGGCCCTTGTTGCGGCCGTCGTCGAAGGTGGCGATGACGCGCCCTTCCGATGGCCACATCCAGCTCAGGCGCGCCTCATCGCCAGCGGCGGGAGCGGCGGCCGGGGCCGGCGTGACCGGAACTGCCGGCGTGGCTGCCGGGACGCCCGCGCGCGTGTCGGCCACGGCGCCTTCGGTGAACGGCTTCTTGTCGACACGCGGCTCGGTCTTGCGCGGCACGGTGGCGGCCGGCGGCATCGGCACCGGCTGGGTCTGCACGGTGGCCGTCCGTTCGCCACCAGGACCGTTCACGCGCAGCACCTGGCCGACCTTGATGTCGTCCGGGTTGGCCAGGTTGTTCCAGGTGACCAGGTCACGGTAGTTCTGGCCAAAGTCGAAGGCGATGCGCAGCAGCGTGTCGCCCTTGCGCACGGTGTACATGCCGCGCTCGTCGTGCTTGGGCGCCTCTTCGACCCGCGCCGGGGCTGGGCGGGTTTGTGCAGGAATGGCGCCGCGTTCGACGACAGGCGCCTGGCGGGAAGTGGTGGAACAGCCGGCCACGAGGCCGATGAGGATACTCAGGAGGGCAAAACGCGGTGCTTGTGTCATTGGCATTCTTTAGTCTTGTCGGCGTACAGCGGGCCTGGCGGCCCTGATTGAAATTAGATGGTGCCCGGGCGCAGTGGCACAAAGTGGCACGCTTCCAGCGTTTCGCTGGTCCACTCGGCCTTGCCGGTGCGGGTTATGCGGTGCAGGTGCTGCACCTGTGCGCCAACCGGCGCCACGAGATGCGCGCCGATGGCCAGCTGCTCGAGCAGCGCGCGCGGCACTTCGAGGCCGGCGGCCGCAAGAATGATACCGTCGAACGGCGCCACCTGCGGCAAGCCTAACATACCATCGCCATACTGCAAACGCAGGTTCGATATGCGCATCGGGCGCAAATTGGTTTTGGCGAGCTCGTGCAAGGGCTTGATGCGCTCGATGGAATACACGTCCTTCGCGACAAACGACAGCACCGCGGCCTGGTAGCCGCAGCCGGTGCCGATCTCCAGCACGCGCTCGAGCTTGCGGCCGGCGCACATCGCTTCGATCATGCGCGCCACGATATACGGCTGCGAAATCGTCTGGTTATGCCCGATCGGCAGCGACGCATCGACATACGCCTGGCCCGACATCGCCTGCTCCAGGAACAGATGGCGCGGCACGATCTCCATGGCGCGCAGCACCTGGGGATCGCTCACGCCCTGGCGCGCAACGCGCGCCACCATCGCGCGGCGTACCGCTTCGGTGGCGGCCAGGTCCGAGCGCTGGGCGGTCGGCACGCTGGTGGTCGCCTGCACATAGCCGGGCGCACGCGCGGCCGGCCCGGCCGCCGCTGGCGGCTTGGCGCCGCTGGCGGCGTTGCGGGTGGCCGTCTGCGGCGTAAACACCGGCGTCGGGGCGCCGGGTTTGCGCACGCCGCTCGTGGTCGACGACAGGGGCAGCGGGAAGTTCGGACGCGCGTCCTTCATGGCAAGGCTCCAGCCAGCAAGTCGAGCTGGGTCTTGTGGGTGAGGTCGATCTGCAGCGGCGTGATCGACACGCGTCCCTGCGACGTCGCATGAAAGTCGGTGCCCTCGCCCGCGTCGAGGCAGGCGCCCGGTGCGCCGATCCAGAAGATCTCGCGCCCGCGCGGGTCTTGTGCGCGGATGACGGGCTCGGCCTGGTGACGGCGACCCAGACGGGTGGGGCTCAACGGGCCGATCTGGTCATACGGCAGGTTCGGGATATTTACGTTGAGCAAAAACGGCGACGGCAACGCGGCGAATCCGCCGGCGGCGAAACGCTCGACGATATCGCGCGCGACGCGGGCGGCATCGTCGACATGGGCCCAACCGCTGTTGACCTGCGAGAACGCAATCGCCGGCACGCCGAACAGATACGCTTCGGTGGCGGCGGCGACGGTGCCGGAATACAACGTGTCGTCGCCCATGTTCTGGCCATTGTTGATGCCGGACACAACCAGGTCGGGGAGCGCGTCGGACATGCCGGTCAGCGCGATGTGCACGCAGTCGGTCGGCGTGCCGTTGCTGAAGTAAAAACCGTTGGCGGCCTTGTAGACCGACAGGGGACGGTCGAGCGTCAGCGAATTGGATGCGCCCGAACGGTTGCTGTCGGGCGCGACCACGACGATCTCGGCGAGCGGTGCGAGCGCGTCCGCCAGCGCCTGGATGCCAGGTGCGAGATAGCCATCGTCGTTGCTAATCAGAATCCGCATGCGGGCGATTTTACCTGAAGCAACGCTTGTATCGACACTTGGCGGCGGAAAAATGCGGACGCATTTCATCATCCGGTAGATGGCACGTCCCTATGACTGGCCCGCCAGAGAGCAAACGTAACAATATTGCAAGCAAGGTGGTGCGGCAGACAACGGCGAAAAAACCACGGACATGCCCCTCAGCGCAGCGGCGCCGGATTGGACGGCGCCTGGCTGCCGGCCGCGCCTTCTGCATGCCGCACGGTGGCCGGGCCACCCTGCGCGGCAAGGATGTCGGCCAGGGCTTTGTGCGCCGCGACCACGCCGGCGTCATCCAGGCCGTCATGCCGCGCGTAGGCCCGCAGCACCGCTTCGAGCATCCGCCGCGCATTGCCGAAGTCGCCTGTTTTGCCCAGCAGCAGCGCCAGCCGCTGAGCGCAGCGCAGCGTGTCGCGGTGCTCGCTGCCCTGCTGGCGTCGGCGGCCATCGAGCACGCGCTCGCAGACGATCCGGGCGCGCTCGTAGTCGCGCCGCCCCGCCAGGGTGTGGGCCAGGTCTTCGCGGCAGTCGAGCGTGACGGGATGCTCGTCGCCCAGCGTTCGTTCGTCTGGCAACACGGGATCGGCGGCACTGCGTGAATCGTTCATACCACGCCTCATTTTTTTGGAAACCACTGAACAAACAACCGTCGCGGATTGCCATACCTCTTCACGGGTTCCGGGTGCCCGTGCTGCGCACAGCATCCAGACTCTAGCGCGCACTTCCCTGCTCACTTTGCGAACGAACAAGAGGACCGGCTCCAGCCTGGCGCGATGGTGGGTCGCTTGCAATGGGCCATAATGCGCCCCGTCAATAACTATGAGAGACCCAATGAAAGCCGTACGCTGCACCGCATGGGGACCGCCCGAAAGTCTGGTAATGGAAGACATGCCCGACCTGCTGCCGGGCGCCGGCGAGGTCGTGGTCGATGTCCGCGCCGCCGGTGTGAACTTTCCCGACGTGCTGACGATCCAGGGCAAGTACCAGATGCGCCCGCCCCTGCCCTTCACGCCCGGCAACGAGTTCGCCGGCGTCGTGCGCGCCGTGGGCGCTGGCGTGACGGCGTTCGCGCCCGGCCAGCACGTGATCGGTTTCACGCGCACCGGCGCGTTTGCCGAGCAGGCGCTGGCGCCAGTGGGCGCGCTGCTGCCGATGCCGACAGGCATGGATTTCGACGTGGCCGCCGCACTGACGCTCACCTACGGCACGGCGTATCACGCGCTGGCCGACCGGGGCGCGGTGCAGCCGGGCGAGACGATCCTGGTGCTCGGCGCCTCGGGCGGCGTGGGCCTGGCGGCGATCGAGGTTGGCAAGGCGCTCGGCGCGCGCGTGATCGCGGCCGCCTCGAGCGACGACAAGCTGGCGGTGTGCGCCGCGCACGGGGCCGACGCGCTGATCGACTACGACCGCGGCGACTTTCGCGAAGCGATCCGCGCCGCCACCGATGGCCGTGGGCCGGACATCATCGTCGACCCGGTCGGCGACAAGTACAGCGAACCGGCGCTGCGCTCGATCGCCTGGCGCGGCCGTCATCTGGTGATCGGCTTTGCGGCCGGCAGCATTCCGACGGTGCCGTGGAATCTGATGCTGCTGAAAGGCGCGTCGGTGGTCGGGGTGTTCTGGGGCGATTTCACGCGCAAGGAAAATGACGCGCACCGGGCGGCGATGGCGCAGTTGGCCGCCTGGCACGGCCAGGGCAAGCTGCGCCCGTTGGTGTCGAAACGTTATGCGCTGGCGGACACTGCGCAGGCGCTCAATGACATGGCCGCGCGCAAGGTGATCGGCAAGGTCGTGATCACCCCGTAGGGCTGGTTACGCCGCGCTCGCGTCGATTTCGTCGGAGGCCGGCGTTACCGGATCGAAGAAGCGCAGCACGTCTTCCTGCACCCGCGTGCGCTTGAACGACGGCAAGCTCTGCCAGATGCGGCGGCCATACGGCTTGGTGATGATCCGTGGATCGCAGATCATCAAGACGCCCCGGTCGTCGACGTCGCGGATCAGGCGCCCGGCGCCCTGCTTGAGGGTGATGATCGCCTCGGGCAACTGGTGATGCATGAAGCCGTTGAGCCCCTGCTTTTCCATCACTTCGATGCGCGCGGCCAGTACCGGATCGTCCGGCGGCGCGAACGGTAGTTTGTCGATGATGACGAGCGAGAGCGCATCGCCCCGCACGTCGACGCCCTCCCAGAAGCTCTGGCTGCCCACCAGCACGGCATTGCCGGCATTGCGGAACGAATCGAGCAACTCGGTGCGGCCCCGCTCGCCCTGCACGAACAGCGGGAAATCCCAGCCCCGTTCGGCAAATTCCACCCGCAGGCGTTCCGCCACTTTATTGACCGCGCGGATGGTGGTGCACAGGAAGAATGTGCGCCCGCCGGCAGCCTCGATCACCGGCAGCGCCGCGTCGACCACGGCGTCGGTGTACACCGCCGCCTGCGGTTCCGGCAAGCCGGTTGGCACGTACAGCAAGCCCTGGTTCACGTAATCGAACGGGCTCGGCCAGGTCTTGGCCGGCTCGCCCGTCAGGCCCAGCTGGTCGGAAAAATGCTTGAAGTCGTTCTTCACCGCCAGCGTCGCCGACGTAAAGATCCAGCTGCGCGGCGTGCCTTCGCGCTGGTTGGAAAAGATCGGCGCGATCGACAGCGGCGTCTTGTGCAATTGCAGCGACGACGCGAACGCTTCGGCCCACAGCACCGACTGCTCGGCGGCCGGCGCCTTGGCATCCGGTTTCCAGCCCTCGATGGCGGCGGCCAGGTCGTGCGCACGCACGCGGCATGCTTCGATGGTCTCGGCGCGCGCGGCGTTTTCTTCGAGCGTCGTGATCATTCCCGCCAGCTCGGTCTTGAGTGTATCGAGCGCCGGGAAAAACTGCGACGTGGGCATGATCTGCGGCAGCGACAGGCGCAGATTGCCTTCGCCGAACGACAGGCGCAGGTCGCGCGTGGCTTTCTCGACCACCGTGACCACCTTGGCCCAGTCCGGCCCGCCGCGCGCATGCGCCAGGCCTTCGGCCAGCACGTCGCGGCACAATTCGAGCACTTGCGAGGTCGACACCGACTGGCCGAAGAACAGCGTGGCGGTGTCGGGCAACTGGTGCGCCTCGTCGAAGATGATGGTGTTGGCTGACGGCAGCAGCTCGGCCACGCCGGTGTCTTTCAGCGCCACGTCGGCGAAGAACAGGTGGTGGTTGACCACGACGATATCGGCCTGCTGCGCTTCGCGCCGCGCCTTCATCACGAAACAGTCCTGGTAGTACTGGCACTCGGCGCCCATGCAGGTGTCGCGCGTGGACGTGACCAGGTTCCATACGGTGGCGGTCTCGGGCACCTTGGCCAGCTCGGCCTTGTCGCCCGAGTTCGTCATTTTCATGAAGCGCGAGATTTCGCGCAGGTGACCGACGTCGTCGCGCGAGGTCAGGCGGCCGTTCTGCAGCGTGCGTTCCAGGTGGAAGTGGCACACGTAATTCGAGCGGCCCTTGAGCAGCGCTACCGAGACCGGCGCGCGCAAGGCGGCGCGGATGGTCGGGATGTCGCGCATGAACAACTGGTCTTGCAGGTTCTTGGTGCCGGTCGAGACAATGGTTTTGCCGCCCCACAGCAGCGCCGGGACCAGGTAGGCGAAGGTCTTGCCGGTGCCCGTGCCGGCCTCGGCCATGAGCACTTGCTGGTTGTCGATGGCGTGGGCGACGGCCTTGGCCATCTCGGTCTGGGCCTGGCGCGGCTTGAAGGTGCCGACGGCGGGCGCAAGCGGGCCGCCCGCACCGAACAGGCGGTCGAGGTCAGCGTCGTACTTGCCGGCGGGGATAACGGAGTCGGCCGGCGTGGCGGCGGTTACTTCCGCAGCGCCAGTGGCCGACCCTGCCGTCCCGGCCGGCTCTGCGGCAGGGCCGGGAACAGGGAGATGGTCGGTCAATGTAGGTATCGTTGTAAGGCTCGAGCAATTGCTCAGGCCGGGATATCGGGGACCAGCTGCATTTTCAGCAACGTAATATGATCTTTGAGCTGCAGTTTACGCTTTTTGAGGCGGCGCAGTTGTAAGCCGTCGGCGTGGCCGTCCGCCGTCAACATGGAAATGACGGCGTCGAGGTCGCGGTGTTCCACATCGAGTTCAATAATACGGCGCTGGATGTCCTGGACATCGATCATGATGGTCTGTTCCAAACAGTGTGTGCAGATGGGATTGCGGAGTGGGAACCGGTCGGCGCTGGCGCAGCGGGCCTTCCAGTGTTGCTGAAAGTAAATGTTCTTGCTTGTTGGTTGGTTCTCAGTGCATAGTTTAATCCACGCGGTCATTGCCGCCAACAAAGATTGGCGTTAGGCTAAAGAAAACAAGCATTTATGACTTCCTACAGGATCGAAGCGGGCACCGCGCAACACATCGGTAACCGCCCCCAACAAAACGATCGCGCCGCCCTGTTCACGGGCGCGCGCGCGCCCGGCTATGTGCTCGCGGTGCTGTCCGACGGCATCGCCAGCCCCGCCGGGGCCGAACAGGTGCTGCACACGGCGCGCCAGGTGTTCGACGAGTTCAAGCCGGGCGACAACCCTGGCATCGAGCGCCTGGCGCAATTGCTGCACGAGATCATCAGCGAGACCCACACGGTGATCAAGATGAACGCCATCGCCAGGAAAACGGAGATCCACGCCAGCTTCATCGGCCTGGTGATCAGTCCGCACGGCGAAGCGGTCTGGGCCCACGTGGGCGACTCGCGCCTGTACCGCTTCGAGCACGACAAGTGCGCGATGCGCACCAGCGATGTCGCTTATGTCGAGCACCTGATCTCGAGCGACCGCCTGCCGGCCGACGCGGCGCGCAACCACCGCCGCTCCAAGCTGCTGCTCAATGTACTGGGCAATAGCCGCAAGGAGCCGTTCGTCACGACCGGCAGCCACACCGGCCTGGTCGCGGGCGACGCCTTCCTGCTCGGCTCGGACGGCCTGTGGCATTTCTTCACGGATGCCGAACTGGCCGCCGTGACAGCCAAGACGACGCCGCGCCGGGCCTCCGAAAAGCTCATCGGCAAAGCGGGCGAACGCTCGCAGGGCAAAGGTGGCAACTGCACGATGGCCATTGTCAAACTGGCCAAGCTGGCCCAGGATGACGCCGGCGCGAGCGCCGCCAGCGGGCCGCGGCCGGCCAGCGCTTAATTGGTCGTTGCCGGCGGCTGCGCTGCCGCCGCTTTCTTTGCCGCCTCGTCGGCTGCGCGCCTGGCCGCCTTCGCTTCACGCTCGGCGACGCGGCGAGCCACCTCCTTCTGGCGCTCGATCGATTCCGCGCGCCGCGCTTCGTACGCCGCCACGTTCCCGGCCGCCCTGGCTGCCGAATTCTCGGCGCGGGCCGCATTGTCTTGCAGGCGTTTCGTGCGGGCAGCACGCGACTCGGCCGGCGTGGTACGCGGCGCCGGCAAGGCGGTGCTTTCGGGCGCCTTGACTGGCGGCGGATTGGCCGCCAGCGCTGCTTCTTCTTTCTGGAAGGCCGCTTCGGCCACGGCGATAGCGCGATCGCGCTCATCGACCTTGGCCTGGCGCAGGTAGCGCGACGCCTCGATCTCGATCGCGCGCTGCTTGAGCAGGGCCACGCGCTGCTGCTCGCGCGCCTCGTCCAGGCAGTTGTTGACGAAGAATTTGTCGTAGCAGACGACTTCGCGTTCGGCGTAGCGGGTTTCGATGGTGCGGCGCTCGGCGGCCACGGCCGTCAGGCGTTCTTCGGCCTGCTCGGTCGAGCTCGACGCTGGCGGTGGCGCGTCCGGCTCGGCCAGCTTGGTCGTCGAGCAGGCCGCCAGCAGCGTTGCAATGGCCAGCAGCGCGCCCGCGCGCTGCATGGAAGGTTGTTTCATGTCAGTCCTTGTTGTCGTGCCGGTGTCGTCATGCAATCGCGTCGGCCGCGCCGCGCCGCTCGGAGAGCATGTACTCGCGCGACTGCATCTCGATGATACGCGATACAGTCCGGTGGAATTCATTGGCCAGCTGGCCCTGGGTGTACAGCTCTTCGGGTTCGACCGCCGCCGACATGATCAGCTTGACCTTGTGATCGTAGAACACGTCGATCAGCCAGGTGAAGCGGCGCGCCTCGGACGACTGCGATGCCGACATCGCCGGGATGCCCGACAACACCACCGTGTGGAACTGGCTGGCCAGTTCCAGGTAATCGTTCTGCGAGCGCGGGCCGCCGCACAGCGTGGCGAAATCAAACCAGATGACGCCGCCGGCGCGGCGCAGCGCGCGGATTTCGCGGTTCTCGATGTGCACGATGGGCGGCTCGTCCGCGATGTCCGCCACCTTGGCGTAGGCATCGCGCAATGCCTTGTCGGCCACGGCGTTCAGCGGCGTGTAATACGCCTCGACCTGCTCCAGCGCGCGCTTGCGGTAATCGTTGCCGGCGTCGACATTGAGCACGTCCAGCTTCGCCTGCAGCAGTGCGATGGTCGGCAGCATGCGGTCGCGGTGCAGGCCGTCCGGGTACAGCGTCGACGGCTCGTAGTTCGACGTCATCACGAAGCTCACGCCATTGTCGAACAGTGCTTTCAGCAGGTTGTACAGGATCATCGCGTCGGCGATGTCAGAGACGTGGAACTCGTCGAAGCAGATCAGGCGATACTTTTTGGCGATGCGCTTGGCGACTTCGTCGAGCGGATCGGCCACGCCCTTGAGTTCATCGAGCTGGCCATGCACGGCGCGCATGAATTCGTGGAAATGCAGGCGCGTCTTGCGCACCACCGGCACCACCGAATAGAACGAATCCATCAAGAACGATTTGCCGCGCCCCACCCCGCCCCACATGTACACGCCTTTCGGCACGGTGGGCCGGTTGATCAGGCGCTTGAAAGCGGACGACCGCTGGGCCTTGTAGTCGACCCAGTCGTCGTACGCCTGCTGCAGGCGATCCACCGCCATTTGCTGCGCGGGGTCGGACGTGAAACCGCGCGCATTAAGCTCGTGCACATAATATTCTTGAACGTTCATGGGGTCCCAATAACAACAAAGGGTGGACGGCGACGCCGTCCACCCCCTGGAAAGATTCTACGTCTGCTTGCTTAGAAGTTCAGCGAGCGCTTGTCCACGGCCAGTGCCGCTTCCTTGGTCGCTTCCGACAGCGATGGGTGCGCGTGGCAGATGCGGGCGATGTCTTCGGCAGACGCCTTGAACTCCATCGCGACGACGGCTTCAGAGATCAGCTCGGACGCCATCGGGCCCACGATGTGCACGCCCAGGATTTCGTCGGTCGTGGCATCGGCCAGGAACTTGACCATGCCCGAGGTGTCGCCCAGCGCGCGCGCACGGCCGTTGGCCATGAACGGGAAGGTGCCGGCCTTGTATGCCACCCCTTCGGCTTTCAGCTGCTGCTCGGTCTTGCCGACCCACGAGATCTCGGGCGACGTGTAGATAACCCACGGGATCGTGTTGAAGTTGACATGACCGTGCTGGCCGGCGATCCGCTCGGCGACGGCAACGCCTTCTTCTTCGGCCTTGTGCGCCAGCATCGGGCCGCGCACGACGTCACCCACTGCCCACACGCCCGGCAGGTTGGTGCGGCATTCGTCATCGACCACGACAAAGCCGCGCTCATCCAACTGCACGCCGACGGCGTCGACGTTCAGGCCGATCGTGTTCGGCACGCGGCCGATCGAGATGATCAGGCGGTCGAACGTGACCTTCTGTTCGGCGCCGGTGCTGTCGGCGTATTCCACGGTGACGTCGTTGGCGCCCTTGGTGATCGCACCGATCTTGCAACCGAGATTGATCTTCAGGCCCTGCTTGGTAAACAGCTTGTGCGCTTCTTTCGCGATCTGCTCGTCGACAGCGCCCAGGAACGTCGGCAGGCCTTCGAGCACGGTGACGTCAGCGCCCACACGGCGCCAGACGCTGCCCATTTCCAGGCCGATGACGCCGGCGCCGATCACGCCCAGCTTGCTCGGGACGGCATCGATCGCCAGAGCACCGGTGTTCGACAAAATCAATTTCTCGTCGAACTCTGCACCCGGCAGCTGACGTGCGTTCGAACCGGTCGCGATGACCACGTTCTTGGCAGTCAGGGTGTCGGTGGTCGGGCCGCTGACGTTGATGGTGTAACCGCCTTCGGCAGCGCCGGCAAATGCGCCGCGACCGTGGAAGAAGGTGACCTTGTTTTTCTTGAACAGGAACAGGATGCCGTCGTTGTTCTGCTTGACGATCGTGTCCTTGCGCTTGAGCATCGTGCCGAGATCGAGCTCCAGGCCCGAGACCTTGATGCCATGGTCGGCAAAGGCGTGACCGGCGTGCTCGAAGTGCTCGGACGATTGCAGCAGTGCTTTCGACGGGATGCAGCCGACGTTGGTGCAGGTGCCGCCCGGGGCAGGCTTGCCGGCAGCGTTGCTCCATTCGTCGATGCAGGCAACCTTGAAGCCCAGCTGGGCTGCGCGGATGGCAGCAATGTAACCACCAGGACCGCCACCGATGACGACGACGTCAAATTGTTTATCGCTCATTTACAGATTCCTTGATAAGCCTGAAGCGCATCTTCTGGTCCGCGCTGCATGAACGTCGTCCCAGCGAAGGCTGGGACCCAAGTCTTCAGCGTGGTCCGTTGCGTCAAGCGCAGCCGCCATGCGAGCAAACTTGGGTTCCCGCCTTCGCGGGAACGACGTGCCAAATGCAGTGGTACTAGTAACCGTGTGGTCCGCTGATCGCAGGCTGAAACACGCTTCAAACATGATTATTCTTCGGGTACAAATACCCACAGCAGTAAGTAGATCAGGATGCCGAAGCCGAACGTGAGGACGAACAGCACGAAAATCAGGCGCCAGACCCAGGACTCGAGCCCATAGGTGCGCGCCAGACCGCCGCACACGCCGCCGAGCCAGCGATCGAGCCGCGAGCGGCGCAGGCCGCTGAGCAGGTCATCGCGGTGCGTGTCGAACGAAGAGCCGCCCGCGAAGGTGCTCTCTTTCGTCAGGCTCACGGTGGACGTACCCGACAGGATGCGCGCCTTGGCCTGCTCGAATTCGGCGTCGGACAGCGCGCCGGCCTGGTGCAGCTCGTGCAGCCGCTTGATTTCGTCTGACAGCATGTCGTTCTCCGGCAAACAATGGCCGGCGCACCATGGCGCCGGCCAGGGTGAGACTTACAGATCCAGCAGCAGGCGGGCCGGATCTTCCAGCGCATCCTTCATCGCGACCAGGCCCAGGACGGCTTCGCGGCCGTCGATGATGCGGTGGTCGTACGACATGGCCAGGTAGTTCATCGGACGGATCACGATCTGGCCGTTTTCGACGACTGCGCGGTCTTTGGTCGCGTGCACGCCCAGGATGGCCGACTGTGGCGGGTTGATGATCGGGGTCGACATCATCGAACCGAACACGCCGCCGTTCGAGATCGAGAAGGTGCCGCCGGACAGGTCGTCCAGGGTCAGCTTGCCTTCTTTCGCTTTCTGGCCGAATTCACCGATTTTTTTCTCGATATCGGCGATCGACATCTGGTCGGCGTTGCGCAGGATCGGCACCACCAGGCCACGTGGCGAACCGACAGCGATACCGATGTCGAAGTAGCCGTGGTAGACGATGTCGTTTCCGTCGACCGACGCATTGAGCACCGGGTACTTCTTCAGTGCGGCAACGGCAGCCTTGACGAAGAACGACATGAAGCCCAGCTTGACGCCGTGTTCTTTTTCGAACTTGTCCTTGTACTTGTTACGCAGCTCCATGACTGGCGCCATGTTCACTTCGTTGAAGGTGGTCAGGATGGCGTTGGTCGATTGCGATTGCAGCAGACGCTCGGCGATACGGGCGCGCAGGCGGCTCATCGGGACGCGTTCTTCCGGACGGTCGCCCAGGTTGGCAGGCGCGGCAGCGACTTGCTGCAGCGGCGCCTTGGCCGCTGGTGCAGGTGCGGCAGCAGCAGGCTTGCCGGCGACAGCGGCCAGGGCGTCGCCCTTGGTCACGCGGCCGTCGCGGCCCGAACCGTCAACGCCGGCGGCGCTCAGGTTGTTGTCAGCCAGGATCTTGGCGGCGGCCGGCATGGCCACGCCTGCCTTCGACTGGCTCGATGCGGCGGCCGGTGCAGCTTGCGATGCAGGCGCTTCGATCGGCGCGTTCGGCGCGGCCGATGGAATCGACTTCACTGGCAGCGGGCTGGTCTGCGCCGATGCTTCGGTATCGATGACGGCAATGACTTCACCGGCGACGACGGTGGCGCCGTCGGCCTTGAGCAATTGCACGATCACGCCGGCGCTCGGGGCCGGCAGTTCCAGGACCACCTTGTCGGTTTCGATGTCGATCATGTTCTCGTCGCGCTCGACGGACTCGCCGACTTTCTTGTGCCACGACAGCAGGGTTGCTTCAGCAACCGATTCCGACAATACAGGGACCTTGACTTCGATTTGTGCCATTTAAAAACTCCAGTAAATTTATTCTTTGCAATAAACCCCGGCGCGCGGCGCCAGGGTCGAGGCTATTTCTGTTACTTCGTCAAGATGAAGCCCTTGAGCTTCGAGAACGCGGTCTCCAGCAGTTCTTTCTGCTGCGCGATGTGCTTGTCGGCATAACCGACCGCAGGCGACGCCGAGGCGGCGCGGCCGGCGTACGCCAGGCGCTGGCCATCTTCCATGCCTTCGAAGATGTTGTGCTGGATCTGGAACCACGGGCCCTGGTTTTGCGGCTCGTCCTGTGCCCACACCACTTCGGTCGCGTTCGGGAACTTTTTCAGTTCCGCGCCGAACGATTTGTGCGGGAACGGGTACATCTGTTCCATGCGGATGATCGCGGTATCGGTGACATTGCGCGCCTTGCGTGCATTGACCAGGTCGAAGTAGACCTTGCCCGAGCAGACCAGCACGCGCTTGACCTTCGATGCGTCGATCTTCTCGTCGCATTCGCCGATCACGGTCTGGAAACCGCCCTTGGCCAGGTCGGTCAGCGGCGAACCGGCATCCTTGTTACGCAGCAGCGACTTCGGCGTGAAGATCACCAGCGGCTTGCGGAACTGGCGCACCATCTGGCGACGCAGCAGGTGGAAGATCTGGGCTGCGGTCGTTGGCTGGACCACTTGCATATTGTTGTCTGCGCACAGTTGCAGGAAACGCTCGATACGTGCCGACGAGTGCTCCGGACCCTGGCCTTCGTAGCCGTGCGGCAGCATCATGACCAGGCCCGACGCGCGGCCCCATTTCACTTCGCCCGAGGCGATGAACTGGTCGATGACCACTTGCGCGCCGTTGACGAAGTCGCCGAACTGGGCTTCCCAGATCGTCAGCGTGTTCGGTTCGGCGGTCGAGTAGCCGTACTCGAAACCGAGCACCGCTTCTTCGGACAGCACCGAGTCGATCACGGTGAAGTTGGCCTGGTTCTCGGACACATTGGCCAGTGGCAGGTAGATGCCCTGGTCCCAGCGCTCGCGGTTCTGGTCGTGCAGCACGGCGTGGCGGTGCACGAAGGTGCCTCGGCCGGCATCCTGCCCCGACAGGCGGATGGCGTAACCCGACGACAACAGCGACGCGTAGGCCAGGTGTTCGCCCATGCCCCAGTCGAGGTTGACTTCGCCGCGACCCATATTGGCGCGGTCGGCCAGCACCTTGTCGACCAGCGAGTGCGGCTTGAAGTTCTCTGGCGTCGTGGTGATGCGTTGTGCCAGGCGCTTCAGTTCAGTCAATGGCACGGCGGTATCGGCCGCGTCGGTCCACTTCTTGTTCAGGAAAGGCGCCCAGTCGACGGCGTACTTGTTCTTGAAGTTGGTCAGCACCGGATCGACCGTGTGCTTGCCGGCGTCCATCGCATCGCGGAACGCGGCGACCAGCTTGTCGCCACCGTCGGCTTCGATGGTGCCCTGCGCTGCCAGTTTCTCGGCGTACAGCTTGCGGGTGCCCGGGTGCTTGGCGATCTTCTTGTACATCAGCGGCTGGGTCAGCGCCGGCGTATCTTGCTCGTTGTGACCCAGTTTGCGGTAGCAGATGATGTCGACGACGACGTCCTTGCCGAATTCGGCGCGGTAGTCGAGCGCGATCTGGCTGGCCAGCACCACGGCTTCAGGGTCGTCGGCGTTCACGTGCAGCACCGGCGCTTCGATCATCTTGACGACGTCCGAGCAGTACAGCGTCGAGCGCGCATCGCGCGGATCCGACGTGGTGAAACCGATCTGGTTGTTGATGACGATGTGGACCGTGCCGCCCGTGCCGTAGCCGCGCGTTTGCGCCAGGTTCAGGGTTTCCATGACCACGCCCTGGCCGGCGAATGCAGCATCGCCGTGCACCAGGATCGGCAGCACTTCTTTACCCTTGCGGTCGCCACGGCGTTCCATGCGCGCCTTGACCGAACCCTCGACCACCGGGTTGACGATCTCGAGGTGGGACGGGTTAAAGGCAAGTGACAGGTGGACCGGGCCGCCCGGGGTGGTGATATCGCTCGAGAAGCCCTGGTGATACTTGACGTCGCCGGCTGGCAGGTCGTCGGCGTGCTTGCCTTCGAATTCTTCGAACAGGTCGGCCGGGCTCTTGCCCAGGGTGTTGACCAGGACGTTCAGGCGGCCGCGGTGGGCCATGCCGATAACGATTTCCTGGACGCCCTTTTCACCGGCGCGCTGGATGACTTCGTCGATCGACGCGATGAACGATTCGCCGCCTTCGAGCGAGAAGCGCTTGGCGCCGACGTATTTGGTGTGCAGGTAGCGCTCGAGGCCTTCGGCCGCGGTCAGGCGCTCGAGGATGTGTTTTTTCTTCTCGAGCGAGAAGGTCGGGGTCGAACGGATCGATTCCAGACGCTCTTGCAGCCAGCGCTTTTCGGTCGGGTCGCTGATGTACATGTACTCGGCGCCGATCGAGCGGGTGTACGTGTCACGCAGCATGTTCAGGATGTCGCGCAGTGGCGCGGTTTCCTGGCCGAAGTAGGTATTGGTGATATTGAAGACCGTGTCCATGTCGGACTCGGTAAAGCCGTAGAACGCTGGATCGAGTTCTGGCAGTGGCGGACGTTCCTGGCGCTGCAGCGGATCCAGGTTGGCCCAGCGCGAACCGAGGTAACGGTAGGCGGCGGTGATCTGGGTAACGGCGACGCGCTTGCGGCCCAGTTCGGAATCGGCCGAGGCGACCACGGTACGGATCGGGCCCTGCTTGGCGCGTTCGGCGAACGACGCGATGACCGACGAATGGACGACGTCAGGACGGTTCGAGCCATCGACGGCCGGCACGTGCTGCATCTGGTCGAAGTAGGCGCGCCAGTTTTCTGGCACGGACGTCGGGTTGTCCAGATAGGCCTCGTACAACTCTTCCACGTACGGGGCATTGCCGCCGAACAGGTATGAGTTGGCGTTGTGTTGTTGCATCATTCTTGCTCACCTTTCTTTTCGCGCTTCGCGAGGGTTGGGCGGGTTTATTAACCTTCCGCGACACGGCCTGACCGTTTAGCGGATTGCACTTCAAGACATCAAGTTGTGGGGAAGGACTGTTTCACTACCATACTTGTGCAAACTCCTGCCTGTTTGCGCACATGATTGTAACGCATGATCTCATGCAAGGCAGATTCCATTCCTAGAATAATTTATTTCTAAATGTATTTTTGAACGAGGCGGGTGGCGCTTCTATTTCAGCATTGTCGTCAATACTACATTGACCACGTAAATGATAATCGTTATCATTTACGGCATGTCTTCCTCTGCCCCGTCCACTGACGCTGTCCAG
Source organism: Massilia aurea (assembly GCF_040790145.1). GTDB lineage: Bacteria > Pseudomonadota > Gammaproteobacteria > Burkholderiales > Burkholderiaceae_D > Telluria > Telluria aurea_C. The sequence goes on along the minus strand of NZ_JBFMMP010000006.1, from coordinate 175,841 downwards.
TCCGCCACACCAACGCCATCCAACGACGGCATTCCGCAGCGCCTGCCCGGTGCGGGCCGCGCCATGTTTCTCAAGCAGCTGCATCAATGGCACTGGATCAGCTCGGCGATCTGCCTGATGGCGATGCTGCTGTTCAGTTTTACCGGCCTGACCCTGAATAACGCCACGCTCATCGAAGCCAGGCCGCAGGTCACGCGCCTGAAAGCGACGCTGCCAGCGCCATTGCAGACGCAACTGGCGGCGTATGCCGCAGACCACGTCGATGCCGAAGTGCCGCTGCCGAGCGAGATCGCGGACTGGGCGAATGGTGCTTTCCCGGTCGACGTGCGCGGCAAGCGCGCCGAATGGAGCGAGGACGACGCCTATATTGCCCTGCCCCGCCCCGGTGGCGACGCCTGGCTGCGCATCGCCGTCGACGGCAGCGCCGAATTCGAAAAGACCGACCGCGGCTGGATTTCCTGGCTCAACGATATGCACAAGGGCCGCAACGCGGGCGCCGTGTGGAGCTGGTTCATCGATATCTTTTCCATCGCCTGCGTGGTGTTCTGCATCACGGGCTTCCTGATCATGAAGTACCACGCGGCCAACCGGCCGTCGACCTGGCCGGTGATCGGCTTCGGCATCGTGCTGCCGATCGTGCTGGCCTTGCTGTTCGTGCATTGACTCGCTTGCTGACTTGTTTACCCACCATTAACCTGAGAGAAGACCAAGAATGAAACTGTCCCATTCGCTCGTCCTGACCTTGCCCCTTGCCTCCGGCGCGGCGCTCGGCGCCGAGCTGTCCGTCAAGTTCGACGTGCCGCAACTGAACGTGGCCGAATACCACAAGCCGTACGTCGCGATCTGGATCGAAAAGCCGGACCAGAGCGTCGCTGCCAACCTGGCCGTGCTGTACGACATCAAGATGAAGGACAAGGGCGGCGAGAAATGGGTCAAGGACTTGCGCACCTGGTGGCGCAAGGCCGGGCGCGACGCGACCTTGCCGATCGACGGCGTCAGCGGCGCCACCCGCGCGCCCGGCACCCACACGATGAAATTCGACGCCGCGAAGAACGGCCTGGATAAACTGCCGGCCGGCGACTACAAGCTGGTGCTCGAGGCCGCGCGCGAATCGGGAGGACGCGAGGTGGTCAAGGTGCCGTTCAGCTGGGCCGGTAAAGGCAAGCTGGCAGCGAATGCGGCCGGCAAGGACGAACTGGGCGCCGTGTCGCTCCAGATTCAATAACAACCATTACATTCAGGAGCACACCATGCAACAACACCTTATTTTGAAGAGCGCCATTGTCGGCCTGCTGCTGACCGGCATGTCGATCTCGGCCCACGCCCACCGCGCCTGGCTTCTCCCCAACACGGCCATGGTCGACAACAAGGAAGCCTGGGTCATGATCGACGCCGCGATCTCGAACGAAGTGTTCGAGTTCAACCACCACCCGCTGCGCCTGGACAATCTCACCATCACCGATCCGGATGGCGTGACCACCAAGGTCGAAGGCGCCGTGGTCGGCAAATACCGCAGCACGCTGGATGTGCGCCTGCCGAAAGACGGCACCTACCGCCTGGCCATTGTCAGCAACAATGTGATGGGCAGCTACAAGCTGGGCAACGAAACCAAGCGCATTCGTGGCGCGGCAGGCAGCGACGCCGTGGCGATCCCGGCCGGCGCGACCGAAGTAAAGACGACTGAAGTGCACTCGCGCAATGAAACCTTTGTCTCGGCCAACAAGCTCAGCGAAGGTGCACTCAAGCCGAGCGGCGTCGGCCTGGAAATGATCCCGGTCACCAATCCGTCCGACCTGCGCGTGGGCGAGCCGATCCGCGTGCGCTTCCATCTCGATGGCAAGCCGCTGGCCAACCTGCCGTTCAGCGTTGTGCCGGGCACCGTGAAATACCGCGGCGCCTCGGGCGAGCAGCGTTTGACGACGGACGCCAAGGGCGAAGCGTCGTTCACGGTGCCGGCGGCCAATATGTACTGGCTCAGCGCCAACGCGCCATTCGGCGAAGGCAAGGACAAGCCGCAGCCGGGCGCCAAGCGCTACAGCTACGCCGCCACGCTCGAAGTGCTGCCGCAATAAAGCAGCACGCATGCGCGAGGTTCTCGTTCCACTGACCGTCGATGCGGCCATGCCGCCCGGCGGCAGCACGCTGTTTTCCACGTCCGGCACATCGATGGGCACCACCTGGTCGGCGCGGATGATGCTGCCGCCGGGGTTCGATGGCGCCGTGGTGTCCCGGGCGCTGCAGAACGAGCTGGACGAGATCGTGGCGCAGATGAGTCATTGGGCTCCAGATTCCGTGCTGTCGCGCTATAACCACGCGCCGGCCGGTAGCTGGCATGCGCTGCCGCCCCAGTTTTTTGCGGTCGCCGAGTACGCGCTGCAGGTGTCGCATGACAGCGGCGGGGCCTACGATCCGGCCGCCGGCGCCCTGGTCGACCTGTGGGGCTTTGGCGCCAGCGGGCGCCATGACCAGGCGGGGTTTCACGCGCCGCAGGCCGCAGCGATCGATGCGGTGCTGGCACGGCGCAGCGCAGCTCGGCCAGTGCTCGACCGCGCCGGACGCCGTCTGCTGCAGCCGGGCGGCGCGCAGCTCGATCTGTCGTCGGTGGCCAAAGGCTACGCGGTCGACCGCATGGCGCACTGCCTGGAAGATCGCAGCGTGCGCCATTTCGTCGTCGAAGCCGGCGGCGAGTTGCGCGGGGCCGGGGTCAAGGCCGGTGGCGAGCCTTGGTGGGTCCAAGTCGAGGGCGTGCCCGATGGCGACGCTGCGCGCCAGACGATCGTCGCCCTGCACGGCCTGGCGATCGCCACCTCGGGCGACTACCGGCGCTACTTCCAGCATGGCGCGCGCCGCGCCGCGCACACGCTCGATCCGCGCAGCGGCTATCCGAGCGACCATGGCCTGGCCTCGGTGACGGTGCTGGCCCCGACCTGCATGGCGGCCGACGCACTGTCCACCGCCCTCACGGTGCTCGGGCCTGACGCAGGACTGGCGTTTGCGGAACAACGCGCCATCGCGGCGCGCTTTCTCGTGCGCGGCGCCGCCGGCTTGACGCACATTACGACGCGCGACTGGCGCTTGCTGATGCAATGATGACGATCGAACCACTGCGCTGGGGCAGCGCCCTGGCACTATCCGGCGCGTATCTGGCGCTGTGTGTGGGCCTGTGGCGCATGCACCTGGCAAAGGTGCGCCCCGCCGGCGCGGCCGCCGACTGGCTCGTGGTGTACGCCAGCCAGACCGGCAGCGCAGAATATCTGGCCGAACGCACGGCTGCCACGCTGGGCCTCGGTGGCCTGGATGCGCGCGCGGCCTGCATCTCGACACTCGACGCGGCGACGCTGGCCGGCGCCAGCCGCATCCTGTTCATCTGCAGCACCTATGGCGAAGGCGACGCGCCCGATTCCGCCGCCCGCTTTGCCACGCAGGTCATGGGCGCGGCGCCGGATCTGTCGCATCTGCACTTCGGCATGCTGGCCCTGGGCGACGCCACCTATGCCAACTACTGCGGCTTCGGCCGCGCGCTCGACGGCTGGCTGCGCGAGCACGGCGCAACGGGCCTGTTCGAGCGGATCGACGTCGACCGCGGCGCGCCCGCCGCGCTGGCGCAATGGCAGCATCATCTGAGCCACCTGGCCGGCACGAGCGATGCGCCGGACTGGGAAGCGCCCGCCTACGGTACATGGCGCATCGCCGGGCGCACGCTGCTCAATCCGGGCAGTGCCGGCGCGCCGCTGTACCGCCTCGCTTTGATGCCGGACGATGGCGTCCTGCCCAGTTGGGAAGCGGGCGACCTGGCGCAGGTGAGCGCGCCGGCGGACCCGGATCATCCGCGCGAATATTCGATTGCGTCGGTGCCGGCTGAAGGCGAGCTGGCATTGTTTGTCCGCCTGCAGCAGCGCGAGGACGGCACGCCGGGCGCGGCATCGGGCTGGTTATGCACGGGCGCGCTCGAAACGGACACGATCCGGCTGCGCGTGCGCGCACACGCCCGTTTCCGGCTGGGCGAGAATGCGATTCGACCGCTCATCGCCATTGGCAATGGCAGCGGACTGGCTGGCCTGCGCGCGCTGCTCAAGGCGCGCATCGACGCTGGCGCCCACCGCAACTGGCTGCTGTTCGGCGAGCGCAATGCGGCGCACGATTTTTTGTGCCGGGGCGAGCTCGAAGAATGGCGCGACAGCGGCGCGCTGGCGCGGCTCGACCTGGCCTTCTCGCGCGATGGCGCGGCGGCGCGCTATGTGCAACACCTGGTGCTTGCACAGGCCGGCCTGCTGCACCAGTGGGTGCTGGACGGCGCGGCGATCTATGTCTGCGGCAGCCTGCAAGGCATGGCTGGCGGGGTGCATGACGCGCTGGTCGAGGTGCTAGGGCAGGAGGTCGTCGAAGCGATGATGGGCGACGGGCGCTATCGGCGCGATGTGTATTGACCTTACCGGCCGATGCGTATGGGAATGGGCTACCATGGCCTGTCCCAACTCTGCGCACCCAACGTGAAGATCGCCATCGGCCACCGCCTGTTCGCCTCGGTTTTGCTCGCCATGCTGGCTGTGGCAGCGGCTGCCGTGTTGTTGCTGCGCCAGAATGTGCTGGACAGTTTTGGTGACTACGCGGTGGCGATCGAACTCGACCGGCTCGACGAACTCTCGGGCGCCATCGCGCGCCAGTATCGAGAGCATGGCGATTGGACGTTCGTGCCGCGTGGCGACAGCCGGCGCAACTGGATCGGCGGCGAGCTGACACGGCTGCAGACCGTGCGCGGGCTGCCGGTCGCGCTGGTCGCGCCGGTCGCGCCGGTCGCACCGGTGGCGCCAGTGGCCCCGGCGTCACCCGTCGCGGCAATGACTGCGCCACCGGCCCCGCCGATGCCGCCACTGCCACCGCCGCCGCCCGCTCCACCTGGCGTCATCGGGGACCTGTACACCCGAATTACCCTGCTCGATGCGAACGGCGGCTATCTCGCCGGCCGGCCGCCGGGCAGTCTGCCGCTGGTGCAGCGTGCGATCACGGTCGACGGCCGCACGGTCGGCTTTCTCGGCGTGGCCCGCAGCGCCCGGCCAAGCGACGCGATGGCGTACGCCTTCCTCGACCAGTTGCAACGCAGCCTGTGGCTGATCGGCGCCGTGGCCGTGGTGCTCAGCGCCCTCGCCGCGATCGGTCTGGCGCGCCACTTCCGGCGTCCGATCGACCGCCTCGCACGCGGCGCCGGCGCACTGTCGGCAGGCGACTACGCCGTCCGACTGCCGATCGAACGCAGTGATGAATTGGGCGACCTGGCGCGCCATTTCAATGGTCTGGCCGAACGGCTCGACCAGATGGAAGCGGCGCGGCGTCAGTGGGTGGCTGACACGTCGCATGAACTGCGCACCCCGCTGGCCGTGCTGCGCGCGCAGCTCGAAGCGATCCAGGATGGCGTGCGCCAGGCCACGCCGGCGGGGGTCGATGCGATGGTGTTGCAGGTGCACGCACTGACGAAGCTGATCGACGATCTGTATGCGCTCGCGCGCGCCGATGTGGGCGAGCTGACATGCCAGCGCGCACCGCTCGACCTGTGGCAACTGGCGGTCGCCGAAGCGCAGGCGTTCGGCGCGCGCTTCCAGGTGGCCGGCCTGACGTTACAGCTTGGCACGGCGCCGGCACATTCCCACGTGCTGGCCGACGCCGACCGCATGCGCCAGGTGCTCGCGAACCTGTTCGAGAACAACCTGCGCTACACAGCCAACCCAGGTACGGTGCGCCTGGATGCACAAACGGCCGATGGCCATGTGCGCCTGGTGTTCGACGACAGCGCGCCCGGTGTGCCGGATGCGGCGCTGGCGCGCCTGGGCGAACGTTTCTACCGCGTGGACGCGTCGCGCAGCCGCGCGCACGGTGGCGCCGGTCTCGGCCTGGCACTGACGCGGCGCCTGCTCGCTGCGCAGGGCGGCGCGCTGGACTTCGCCCACTCGCCGCTCGGTGGCCTGCGCGTGACGGTGTCGCTGCCGCTGCGTCATGAGGGTTCGGCATGAGCACCGCCATCATGATCGTCGAAGACGAACCGGAACTGGCCGCCGTGATCGCCGACTACGCGCGCGCGGCCGGCTATGTTCCCTCGGTCCACGGTGATGGCGTACAAGCGTTGGCGGCGATCCGGGCAGCGCCACCGGCATTGATCGTGCTCGACCTGATGTTGCCCGGAGTGGACGGTCTGTCTTTGTGCCGCGCGGTGCGCGCGTTCTCGGATGTGCCGATCGTGATGGTCACGGCGCGCGTGGAAGAAATCGACCGGTTGCTGGGCCTGGAACTGGGCGCCGACGACTACCTGTGCAAACCGTTCAGCCCGCGCGAGCTGATGGCGCGGATCAGGGCGATCCTGCGCCGCGCCAGCAGCACGAGCCTGGCGCCGGCGGCACTGGTGCTCGATGAAGGCGCGCGCAGCGTCAGGGTGCACGGCCGCATGATCGACCTGACGCCGAGCGAATACGCGATCCTGGCGGCGCTGGCGCGCCGGCCGGGCCAGGTGCTGTCGCGCGCGCAGCTGCTCGACGCGGCCCGCGCCGACAATCTCGACGCGACCGACCGCGCCATCGACAGCCACGTCAAGAACCTGCGGCGCAAGATCGAGGCGGCCGCGCCAGGGCTGGAGCCGATCGGGTCGATCTATGGTCTGGGCTACCGCTACGACCTGTCGTAGGCATCTCCACGGTTTCTCCACATTCGGCGGGCACGATGACGTTCACGCCCACCACGGAGAACCCCATGAAACGAACGATCCTCGCCGGCCTGGCCTTGACCCTCTCGCTCGGCGCCAGCCTTGCACAAGCCGCCGTCCACATCGAATGCACCGCCGAGCGCGGCAAGTGCCCGCACCCCCCGGCGCCACCCGCACCACCGGCCCCGCCGGCACCACCGCCATCACCGGCCGGCCACGCGATGCCGGTGCCACCGGTACCACCGGCGCCGCCCGCGCCCCCTGCCCCGCCGGCCATCGACATGCCCGAGATTCCCGCCTCGGCACAGGCCGCCTGCGCCGGCAAGAAAGACGGCAGCCGGCTGACGCTCACGCCGCGCCCCGGTGAAACCATGGGCGGTGTATGTGAACGGGAAGGCGACCGGATGGTGTTCCAGCTGCGCAGCTATCACCGCGCCGATTGAGCGACAGCCACTGTCGACATGGCATCACGCTTGTTCTATGCTGGCGCCATGTCGACGCCTGATCCTTTTATCACCCCACCCCAGCCGCCCTCCGCGCCCGAACTCGACGATTGCTGCCGCAGCGGCTGCAATCCCTGCGTATTCGATCTGTATGACGACGCACTTGAACGTTATGAGCGGGCATTGGCCGCATGGAAGGCGGCCGCGCAGCCCCCATCCAACCAAAAGTCATGATGTTGATAAATTGATTACAATCGGTCGATCTGTCATGCCTTTGGAGGCGCAATGCTCGACCTCGATCTACCCTGGTGGGAGCTGATCGCGCGCGGCGCGATCGTCTACTGCGCCCTGCTCGTGATGATGCGCCTGTCGGGCCGGCGCACGGTCGGCCAGTTCACGCCGTTCGACTTGCTGGTGGTGATGCTGCTGTCCGAAGCCGTGTCCAATTCGATGACCGGCGGCGATGAATCGCTGCTGGGTGGCCTGATCATCGCCGGCACGCTGGTGGCGCTGACGGTGCTGGTCGCGTTCCTGACCTCGCGCAGCCGCAAGTTCGAGTCGATCGTCGAAGGCAGTCCCGTGCTGATCGGGCGCGATGGCGTGTTTTTCGACGATGTGATGAAGCGCTGCCGCCTGTCGCAGGACGATGTCGAAGAAGCGCTGCGCGGCGCCGACTGCCCGCAGTCGAAGATGAAGTGCGCTTTCCTCGAGGCGAACGGCTCCATCAGCATCATGCAAAACCCGCAGTGAATTCATTCGCGGCGTCTCTCTGTGCCAGCAGGCGGCCCCAGGCCGGCACCGCAGCGCGCCAGAAGTCATCGATGGACTCGGGCTGTGGCGGGTCGAGCGCAAGACCCAGGAAGCCTGCCGTCTCGAGTAGCGCTTTGACCGTAGCCGGCTCGTCGCCTGCCGTCACCGCCAGCGCCCCCGTCTGCTTCGACAATTTTTCCCCATTACTATTGCGTACGACCGGCACGTGCAGATAGCGCGGCGTCGGCGCACCCAACAGGCGCTGCAGATAGATCTGGCGCGGTGTCGAGTCGAGCAAGTCGGCGCCGCGTACGATGTCGGTCACGCCTTGTTCAATATCGTCCACAACGACTGCCAGTTGATACGCCCAGAAACCATCTGCGCGTTTGAGCACGAAGTCGCCGGCATCGACTGTCAGGTGCTGCGTGACCGGACCGGCGAAGCGGTCGATGAAGGTGATCTCGTCCTGCCCCGCTTCGGGCACGCGCACACGCAGGCTGCGCATGGTGCGGCCCGGGCCGAGGCCGTGGCGGCAGGTGCCAGGATAGATGGCGCTGCCATCGGGCGCGACGCCAATACGCGAGTCGGCGATCTCGCGCCGGTTGCAGCCGCAGGGATAGGTGGCGCGCGCGATGCGCGCGGCCGCCGCCTCGTACAAATGCTTGCGCCGGCTCTGCCAGACGATCTCGCCGTCATGGCGCATGCCCAGCGCAGCCAGCAGATGCAGGATGCCTTCGGCGGCGCCATCGACGGCGCGACCTTCGTCGATGTCTTCGATGCGGATCAGCCATGTGCCGTCATGCCAGCGGGCATCGAGATAACTGGCCATGGCGGCCACCAGCGAGCCCGCGTGCAGCGGCCCGGATGGCGATGGCGCAAAGCGGCCGATATAAGGTCTGGTCACTGCGGGATGCTTATTTTTTCAGTGTTTTCTCGTGCGCGGCGATGATGCCGACCACCTGGTCGTTGACCTGATTGGGCACCGCGAGCGAGAGCTGGTAATGCACGATCTCGAAGCCCGTCTTCGTCGTGCGCAGCACGCCGCTGGCCATCGCCGGGCCCATGTTTTTTGTGTCGAGCAGCTCGTCGAACCAGATCAGCGACTTGTCGGCGGACGCATAGACATTGCGGCGCGTGGCCTTGAAGGTCCAGGCCGCCTTGGCGTCGAAGTACTTCTTCGACCACGCCTTGAACTCGTCGCGCGTCCACAGCTCGGTGCGGTCGGTGCCGATATACACGCCATCCTTGGCGATCTTGTCGAAGTATGCCATGCGCGTGTTGGCGGCGTCGTCGTGCCAGCCGTCCATGAAGGCGTTCACGTCGCGGGTCAGGGTGGCATCGGTCGCGGCGCTGACAGCGCCGATCAGGCCGACGCAAAGAAGGCAAGCGGTGAGAAAACGTTTCATTGGAATCCCGTGGTGGAGGTTATGAGCGAAAGCATTGTACACACGCAAATGTCGTAATTGTGCGATCGCTCATGCCGCCGACGTCGGGAACTACCGGTGCAACTCCCCTGCCCGCTCCGGCTGGTACTCGATCCCCAGCACCGTCGCTTCGAACACCCCGCCATCGGGCCGCTGCCACGTGATGCTGCCGCCAACCCGCAAGCCCAGCAGCGCCGTGCCCACCGGCGTGAGCACCGACAATTGCTCGCCGCTGTCATGCATGTCTTTCGGGTAGCTCAGCGTCATGGTGACGTCTTCATCCGACCCGGCGAAGCGAAAGCGAACGCGCGAATTCATGGTGACGACGTCGGGTGGCATGTCCCACGGTTCGACCAGTTCAGCGCGCTCGAGTTCGCCGAGCAGGGCGTCGCGCGCGGTGGCCTGCGCCGCAGGAAGACGATCGAGGATGCGTTCAAGACGCTCGAGGTCGAGCCACGAGACGACGATGGAATCTTTCATTGTAGTTCTCCACGAAAGGGCCGGATACGGCCCGAATAGTGACGGCACCGTCTGGATAAGACGGTGCACCCGTGCGCTGGAAGTTGGATGCGGACCGGGCCAGTATAGCCCCGTTCCCGGTTCGCGCCAGACGTAAAAAAAGCGGGCCGCAGCCCGCTTTCCATGGAGGCGACAGCGATTTAACGCTTGTCGATACCCGGCACGTCACGCGCTGGCGAACCGACGAACAGCTGACGTGGACGGCCGATCTTCTGTTCTGGATCGGCGATCATTTCGTTCCACTGCGCGATCCAGCCGATGGTACGGGCCATCGCGAAGATGCCGGTGAACATGGTGACCGGGATGCCCAGTGCCGATTGCACGATGCCCGAGTAGAAGTCGACGTTCGGGTACAGCTTGCGCGAGACGAAGTATTCGTCTTCGAGTGCAATGCGTTCCAGCTCCATCGCCAGCTTGAACAGCGGGTCGTCCTGCAGGCCCAGCTCTTCCAGCACTTCGTGGCAGGTTTCGCGCATCAGCTTGGCGCGCGGGTCGAAGTTCTTGTACACGCGGTGACCGAAGCCCATCAGCTTGACGCCCGAGTTCTTGTCCTTGACCTTCTCGATGAAGGCCGGGATGTTCTCGACGCTGCCGATTTCCTTCAGCATGTTCAGTGCCGCTTCGTTGGCGCCGCCGTGGGCAGGGCCCCACAGGCAGGCGATGCCGGCAGCGATACAGGCGAACGGGTTGGCGCCCGACGAACCGGCCAGACGGACGGTCGAGGTCGATGCGTTCTGCTCGTGGTCGGCGTGCAGGATCAGGATGCGGTCCAGTGCGCGCACCAGCACGTCGTTGACCTTGTACTCTTCGCACGGGTTGGCGAACATCATGTACATGAAGTTGGCGCTGTACGACAGGTCGTTGCGTGGGTACACGAACGGCTGGCCGACGTTGTACTTGTACGCCATTGCGACCAGGGTCGGCAGCTTGGCGATCAGGCGGATCGCCGAGATTTCGCGCTGCTTGGCATCGTTGATGTCGAGCGAGTCGTGGTAGAACGAGGCCAGCGCGCCGACCGTGCCGACCAGCACCGACATCGGGTGCGCGTCACGGCGGAAGCCACGGAAGAAGAAGTTCATCTGCTCGTGGATCATCGTGTGCTTGGTCACGGTCTCGGTGAACGTTTCCTTGTCCACGGCGTTCGGCAGTTCGCCATTGAGCAGCAGGTAGCAGGTTTCCAGGAAGTCGCAGTTGACGGCCAGTTGCTCGATCGGGTAACCGCGGTACAGCAGCTCGCCCTTGTCACCGTCGATGTAGGTGATGCTCGAGTTGCAGGCGGCGGTCGACATGAAGCCAGGATCGTACGTGAACTTGCCGGTTGCGCCGTACAGCTTGCGGATGTCGACGACGTCCGGGCCGATGGTGCCTTTGTAGATCGGCATGTCGATCGACGGGCTGCCGTCAGAAAACGACAGGGTGGCTTTGGTATCAGAGATGTTCATGGCACTTCCTTCTTGTGGGAGTGGGTCTACAAAATAAAACGAAACCGGGGGGCGCCGCGACGTGCCGCGTTGGCGAATCGGATGCCCATAGCTCGCTTACGCTTGCCGCAGCTTCGCCAACAAGGCGCGCACGTGCGGCAGGTCGACCTCGCCGGAGGGCTCGGAGCGCCCCAGCAGCAGGTCCATCAACGGGTTGTCCGCCAGGTCCAGCAGGCGCGTCAGCGCATCGACCTCTTCGTCGGTCATGTCCTGTTCGTGCGCATCGAGAAAGCGCGTCAGGATCAGATCGTTCTCGAGCAGGCCACGACGTGCACGCCAGCGCAGGCGGGCACGGTTGGCAGGATCGGCTTGATGTGATATCACACTGGAATCCGTTGTTGGTTCGACATCATACTCCGGCTGCCACGATTCGGCAGTACGGTACTTTTACGGTAATGCACACGTTTATTGAACACGTGGAAGGCTGCGCCAGCCACCCGCTCAATATACGTCTGCACACCGGCGTGGTGCATGCGACGCCGAACCACGGCGGCGCATGCACCTGGATCGCTTAAATCGCGCGACGCACCAGCAATTCCTTGATCTTGCCGATCGCCTTGTTCGGATTGAGGCCCTTCGGGCACACGTCCGTGCAGTTCATGATCGAGTGGCAGCGGAACAGACGGTACGGATCTTCCAGGTTGTCCAGGCGATCGTTGGTCGCTTCGTCGCGCGAGTCGGCGATGAAGCGGTACGCCTGCAGCAGGCCGGCAGGACCGACGAATTTGTCGGGATTCCACCAGAACGACGGGCACGAGGTCGAGCAGCAGGCGCACAGGATGCACTCGTACAGGCCGTCCAGCTCTTCGCGCTCTTCAGGCGATTGCAGACGCTCTTTTTCAGGCCGGATCGACTCGTTGATCAGGTACGGCTTGACCGAGTGATACTGCTTGAAGAAGTTGGTCATGTCGACGATCAGGTCGCGCACCACCGGCAGGCCTGGCAGCGGACGCAGCACGATCGGCTGGGTCAGTTCGTTCAGGTTGGTGGTGCAGGCCAGGCCGTTCTTGCCGTTGATGTTCATCGCGTCCGAACCGCACACGCCTTCACGGCACGAGCGGCGCAGCGCCAGCGAGTCATCGACGTCCGACTTGATGCGCTGCAAAACATCCAGCAGCATCTTGTCGGTGTCTTGCAGCTCGACCGAAACGTCTTGCATATAAGGCTTCGAATCCTTGTCCGGATCGTAGCGGTAAATTTTCAGTTGGACAGTGCGTGCCATGTTTTACCTATCTCATCACGGCCACCGGGCGACAATCGCCGGGCGGCCACAAAAATGTTTAGAAAGTGCGTGGTTTCGGCTTGAAGGTGTCGACCGTCAGCGGCTTTTGCACGACGCCCTTGTACTCGAGGCGGTTGCCTTCGGTAAAGAACAGCGTGTGCTTCATCCAGTTCTCGTCGTCACGCTGCTCGTAATCGCTGTGGGCGTGGGCGCCGCGCGATTCCTTGCGCGCCTGGGCCGAGACGATGGTTGCTTTCGCGGTCTCGATCAGGTTGTCCAGTTCGAGCGCTTCGACGCGGGCGGTGTTGAACACTTTCGACTTGTCCTGGAACGACACGTGCTTGCGACGCTCGTCGAGCTTCATGATCTCGGTCACGCCCTGGGTCAGCAGTGCGTCGGTGCGGAACACGCCGCAGTACTTCTGCATCGCGGCGCGGATGTCGTTGGCGACGTGCTGCACTTTTTCGCCACCGGTCGAGGTCTCGAGCTTGTTCAGGCGCGCCAGTGCGAAGTCGGCAGCGTCAGCCGGCATCGGCTTGGCAACTTTCTGCTTCAGGTTCGATGCGACGACGTGGTTGCCGGCAGCGCGGCCGAACACCACCAGGTCGAGCAGCGAGTTGGTGCCCAGGCGGTTCGCGCCGTGGACCGACACGCAGGCACATTCGCCGATTGCGTACAGGCCATTGACGATCTTCTGGCCGCCGGTACCGTCCGGCGCCACCACCTGGCCGTGGATATTGGTCGGGATGCCGCCCATCTGGTAGTGAATCGTCGGCACGACCGGAATTGGTTCCTTGGTCGCATCGACGTTGGCGAACTTGTGGCCGATTTCGAGGATCGAAGGCAGGCGCTTCTGGATGACTTCCGAGCCGATGTGACGCAGGTCCAGCAGCACGTGGTCCTTGTTCGGACCGCAGCCGCGGCCTTCCTTGATCTCCTGGTCCATCGAGCGCGACACGAAGTCGCGCGGCGCCAGGTCTTTCAGCGTCGGCGCATAGCGCTCCATGAAGCGTTCGCCGTTGCTGTTGATCAGGATACCGCCCTCGCCGCGCACGCCTTCGGTGATCAAGACGCCCGCGCCCGACACACCGGTCGGGTGGAACTGCCAGAACTCCATGTCTTGCAGCGGCAGGCCAGCCCGCGCCGCCATGCCCATGCCGTCGCCGGTGTTGATGAAGGCATTGGTCGATGCGGCAAAAATACGGCCGGCGCCGCCGGTAGCGAAGATGGTGGTCTTCGCTTCCAGGATCATCACGTCGCCGGTTTCCATTTCAAGGGCCATCACGCCGACCACGTCGCCGTCGGCATCGCGGATCACGTCCAGCGCCATCCATTCGACGAAGAAGTGGGTGCGGGCACGGACGTTGCGCTGATACAGCGTGTGCAGCAGGGCGTGACCGGTACGGTCGGCCGCCGCGCAGGCGCGCTGGACTGGCTTTTCGCCGAAGTTGGCGGTGTGGCCACCGAACGGGCGCTGGTAAATCGTGCCGTCAGGGTTACGGTCGAACGGCATGCCGAAGTGTTCGAGCTCGTACACGACCTTTGGTGCTTCGCGGCACATGAATTCAATCGCATCCTGGTCACCCAGGTAGTCGCCGCCCTTGACGGTGTCAAACATGTGCCAGTACCAGTCGTCTTCGCTCATATTGCCGAGCGAGGCGCCGATGCCGCCCTGCGCTGCCACGGTGTGCGAGCGGGTCGGGAACACTTTGGAAAGAACAGCGACGTTCAGGCCGGCTTCGGCCAGTTGCAGGGACGCGCGCATGCCGGAACCGCCGGCGCCAACGATGACCGCGTCAAAACGACGGGTAGGAATTGCAGTTTTGATAGCTGCCACGATTACACACTCCAGAGAATTTGCACGGTCCAGGCGGCGCAAGCGAGCAGCCAGAAGATCGTTGCCAGCATCAGGAACAGACGCAGGCCTGCCGATTTAACATAGTCCATCCAGATGTCGCGGATGCCGACCCAGGCGTGGTAGTACAGGCCCAGGAAGGTGACCAGCGAAAACAGTTTGAACCACTGGGCAGCGAACAGGCCGGCCCAGCCTTCATACGTGAAATTCTGGCCGGTGAGGAACGACACCAGGAGGATGACCGTGTAGACCGCCATGACGATGGCGGTGATGCGCTGCGCCAGCCAATCCTTGACGCCGTAGTGCGCGCCAACGACCAGGCGGCGCGGGCCGATATTATTCTTGGTTGCCATGATTTAGAACACTCCGAACAGTTTCAGGCCGACCAGCGCGGTCAGCAGCAGGCTGATGACCAGCACCCAGCGTGCGGTCGACTGGGCTGCATCCTTGTCCAGGGCAAAGTGATTGTCCATGAACAGGTGACGGATGCCGGCGGTAAAGTGGTGCAGGTAAGCCCACGACAGGCCCAGCAGGACGAGCTTGGCGAGCGGGTGGGACACGATGCCGGCGAAGTAGCCGAACGACGATTCCGACAGCAGGCTTTGCTGGAACAGGTACAACAGGAAAGGCAGTGCCAGGAACAGCCCGGCGCCGCTGACACGATGCAGGATCGACACGATGGCCGATGGCGGCATGCGATATTTGCCAGTGATATCGGCGATGCCGATATTGCGGAACTCCGGCCGCCCCTTCTGCTTTGCTTCTCTCACGGCTTCGGACATGATGGTACACCTCCCTTAAGACAACAATTTTTATATGAACCCTGCGGATTTTCGCCGATTTCCCTGTCCTGGTTCGTTCACGCGAAGCCAGGTGGGCGGGACAGCGAGCGGTGGACCGGGTCATGTCCGCCGCGTACCCAAAACCAAACTATTTTAGTCGCTCTTGCCGACTTTCGCTGCGGTATGTCATTACCGCCGCATAAGCTTATTTCTACTGCTGAGTTACCTCTTCAAGACAACTCATTCTGGTAATGATGCTGCTCGGTCAGATACATCCCGCGACGCAGCTCGACCGCCTTGTCGCCGTAGGTGAACGACACACGTTCGCCGCACAGCAGCGGTGTCCCCTCGGGCACCTTCAGATACTCGGCCGTGGCGGCGTCCGCAGCGACGGCGCGGATCTTTTCCGTCGCGCGGATCATGCGGGTGCCGAATTCGGTCTCGAACAGGCCATACATCGGCCCCTTGTATTCCACCAGGCGCTCGGCGCTCAGGCCCTTGAACAATTGACCCGGCAGCCACAGCTCTTCGAGAATGGTCGGTTTGCCCTCGAACGACTGCACGCGCTTGATATACACGACGGCGTCGCCAGACTTCAGGTCGAGCAGGCGCGCGACCTCGGCCGGCGCCCGGATGCGCTTGACTTCAAGGAAGCGGTTTTCTGGATGGCGCGGCAAACCTTCGTCGGGCCGCAGGCGCAGGAAGCGAAAGTGCGCGCGCTCTTCGGCGTGGCTGGCGACAAACGTGCCCTTGCCCTGGCGGCGCATGACCAGGTTCTCGGCCGCCAGCTCGTCGATCGCCTTGCGCACGGTGCCCTGGCTGACCTTGAAGCGGCCGGCCAGCTCGACTTCGCTCGGCATCATTTCACCCGGCTTCCACTCGCCGGCCTGCAGGCTTTTGGTGATCAGGGCCTTGATCTGCTGGTACAACGGCCGGAAGGACGGTGAACCACTGGCGGCAGGGTCAAGAGCCGGATTGGACGAGGTGGAATTCATAGACCGCGATTTCACCACAAAAGTGCCATACCGTCCAGCTTTTGAGGCATTCAGATATCTGTCTTATATAAGACATAAGATATGAATTGACAGCGCCAATGACGGGGGCATACACTCATGCCCGACCGGGAGTCGGTGGCACTCTTCATAGAGTACGCGCGCGACACCCGCGATTGACTTGAATAGCCCGGCACACGCTTTTTGCGTATCATTGCAGTTTGATTAAAGTCTGATTGCAGCTGAGCCTCACAAGCGTATGCTCGGCGTCGACCTCGGTGCAAACCGTTTTCATTCCCACTTTTGGAGATTCATCATGGCTAAAACCCCAATGCGCGTCGCTGTGACCGGCGCGGCCGGCCAGATCGGCTATTCCCTGCTGTTCCGCATCGCCAACGGCGACATGCTCGGCAAGGACCAGCCGGTCATCCTTCAGCTGCTCGAAATCGACAACGAGAAAGCACAGAAGGCGCTCAAGGGCGTCATGATGGAAATCGACGACTGCGCGTTCCCGCTGCTCGAAGGCATGACTGCGCACTCCGACCCAATGACCGCGTTCAAGGACATCGACGTCGCCCTGCTGGTCGGCGCCCGTCCACGCGGCCCTGGCATGGAACGCAAGGACCTGCTCGAAGCCAACGCCCAGATCTTCACCGTGCAAGGTAAAGCCCTGGACGCCGTCGCCTCGCGCAACGTCAAAGTGCTGGTCGTCGGCAACCCAGCCAACACCAATGCCTACATCGCCATGAAGTCGGCGCCGAGCCTGCCAGCGAAGAACTTCACCGCCATGCTGCGCCTGGACCACAACCGCGCCCTGTCGCAAGTGGCTGCCAAGACCGGCAAGGCCGTCAAGGACATCGAAAAAATGGTCGTGTGGGGCAATCACTCGCCAACCATGTACGCCGACTACCGTTTTGCGACCGCCGGCAGCGAGCAGGTCAAGGACCTGATCAACGACCAGGAATGGAACGCCAACACCTTCTTGCCAACCGTCGGCAAGCGCGGCGCCGCGATCATCGAAGCGCGCGGCCTGTCGTCGGCAGCCTCGGCCGCCAATGCAGCGATCGACCACGTGCGTGACTGGGTGCTGGGCACCAACGGCAAATGGACCACGATGGGCATCCCGTCGGACGGTTCGTATGGCATCCCTGAAGGCACCATGTTCGGCTTCCCGGTCACGACCGAGAACGGCGAATACACGATCGTGCAAGGCCTGGACATCGATTCGTTCTCGCAAGAGCGCATCAACCTGACCCTGAAAGAGCTGGAAGAAGAAAAAGCCGGCGTTGCACATCTGCTGGGCTAATTCTCACCAAGGCGTATGGCATCTGCCGTACGCCAACACGCCGTGCCACTGAACCGGCACGGCGGTTTTACGTTGTAAATAGAAAGCTATGCATCCTTCCGAGGTTTTATTCCAGGGCAAACGCCAGCCGCTTCTTCTCCCCGCCTGCGATCACTACGCCGGCTCCGAGAAGCTGATGCGCAAATCGCTGACCCTGCAACAAGAGCTTGGTCCCTTGTTTGACATCACCTTCGACTGCGAAGACGGCGCCCAGGCTGGCGTCGAGCACGAGCACGCCATCCTGGTGGCGAGCCTGGTCAACAGCGAAGAAAACCGCTTCAACCGCGTCGGCGCGCGCCTGCACGAGCCGACGAGCATCCACTTTGCCAACGACGTCGCCACCATCGTCGGCGGCGCCGCAGCGCGCCTGGCGTATATCGTGCTGCCGAAGGTCGACAGCGTGGATGAGGTACGCGGCGCGATCGCGCTGGTCAATCAGCACGCCGTCGCTGCCGGCCGCACGGACTTGCCAATTCACGTGCTGATCGAAACCCATGGCGCCCTGCACGACGCCTACGAGATCGCGGCGCTGCCGCAGGTCGAGTGCCTGTCGTTCGGCATCATGGATTTTGTCTCGGCCCACTACGGCGCGATCCCGGCCAGTGCGATGCGCACGCCGGGGCAGTTCACGCACCCGCTGGTGGTGCGCGCAAAACTCGAAATGGTCGCTGCCTGCCACGCCCACGGCAAGGTGGCATCGCACAATGTGACGACCGACATCAAGGACAGTGCGACGGTGGCGAACGACGCCCAGCGCGCCGGCGCCGAGTTCGGTTTTAACCGCATGTGGAGCATCCACCCGGACCAGATCAAGCCGATCCTGAAGGCGTTCACGCCGCGTTTGTCCGAAGTGAATGAAGCGACGAATATCCTGACCGAAGCCATGGCGGCGGGCTGGGGACCGATTGCGCAACACGGCCGCTTGCACGACCGTGCGAGCTACCGATATTATTGGTCGGTGTTGCAGCGTGCCAAGTTGGCAGGCCTCGCGCTGCCCGAGGCGGCTGCAGCAATCGTCAACCTCCCCGACACCCAATAATCCCGACCATGGCCACCCTCTTCTCTCCAGTATTCGCTGCCTGCGCGCTTGCGCTCGCCGCTGCCGTCGCCTGTGCGCCGGCCAACGCCGCCACGCCGGTGGTGCATCCGAAAGCCTCGGCAGTGCTCGCGGCCGAGGCGGCGAAAAAGCCGGCGAAAGCTGCCGCGAAAAAGCCGTCGAAGAAAACCAAAGCCGCTGCAGCAGCAGGCGTTACCGCTGCCGCCGTCGTGGCGGCGAATCCGCTCGAAGTCGACGAACCGGACATCACCGACACCAAGACCACCGAGTACGCTTGTGAACTTGGCAACAAAATCACCATCTATACGAATGAGAACGATGCGGCCCACATCGCGCTGCGCTGGAAGACCCGGCTGCACCGCCTGGCCCGCATCGGCACCACCACCGGCGCCTTGCGCTTTGAAAATCCGCACTATGGCCTGATCTGGATCGGTATTCCGTCCAAGGGCATCCTGCTCGATTCAAAGCTCAACCGCCAGCTGGCCAATGAATGCAAGAACGCCGAACAGTCCGCGATCGTGGCGACCGCGGAGCCGGAGGCGAGCAAGACTTGAAGCCGCGGTGTGGATTTCCCGGATCCATACCGTCCTGTCGCCTGATGTTATTTGTAGCTGTTGAAATAACAATATTCCACTGAAGGAGAGATTATGTCTCGCAACACTCTGAACACACTGAAGGAATTCCCGATCGGCGCAGGCCAGAGCGGCCAGTTTCACTCGCTGCCAGCGCTGGCGGAAACCCTTGGTGTGAACCTGTCGCGCCTGCCGGTGTCGATTCGTATCGTCCTGGAATCGGTGCTGCGTAACTGCGACGGCAAGAAAGTCACCGAAGAGCACGTCAAGCAGGTCGCAGGCTGGAACGCGACGGCAGAGCGTACCGACGAGATCCCGTTCGTCGTGGCCCGCGTCGTGCTGCAAGACTTTACCGGCGTGCCGCTGCTGGCCGACCTGGCCGCGATGCGCAACGTCGCCGCCAAGATGGGCGCCGACCCGAAGAAGATCGAGCCACTGGTGCCGGTCGACCTGGTCGTCGACCACTCGGTCACGATCGACCACTTCCGCGAGCCGAACGCGCTCGACCTGAACATGAAGCTGGAATTCTCGCGCAACAACGAGCGCTACCAGTTCATGAAATGGGGCATGCAGGCCTTTGACACCTTCGGCGTCGTGCCACCGGGCTTCGGCATCGTCCACCAGGTCAACCTGGAATACCTGGCGCGCGGCGTCATGAAGCAAGGCGACGTGTACTACCCTGACACCCTGGTCGGCACCGACTCGCACACCACCATGATCAACGGCGTCGGCGTCGTCGGCTGGGGCGTGGGCGGCATCGAAGCCGAAGCCGGCATGCTGGGCCAGCCGGTGTACTTCCTGACCCCGGACGTCATCGGCGTCAACCTCAAGGGCAAGCTGCGCGAAGGCTGCACCGCGACCGACCTGGTGCTGACCGTCACCGAACTGCTGCGCAAAGAGAAAGTCGTCGGCAAGTTCGTCGAATTCTTCGGCGCCGGCACCCGCTCGCTGTCGACCACCGACCGCGCGACCATCGGCAATATGGCGCCTGAATACGGCGCAACGATGGGCTTCTTCCCGGTGGACGAAGCCACCGTCGACTACTTCCGCGGCACCGGCCGTACCGAAGAAGAACTGGCCGCATTCGAAGGCTACTACCGCGCCCAGGGCATGTTCGGCATCCCGCAAGAAGGCGACATCGACTTCACGCGCGTGGTTGAACTGGACCTGTCGACCGTCACGCCATCGCTGGCGGGTCCGAAGCGCCCGCAAGACCGTATTGAACTGGGCAACGTGAAGAACAACTTCACCCAACTGTTCAGCCTGCCAACGACGCAGAACGGCTTCAACAAGAATCCGGACGACCTCAACAAGCAGTACACGACCACCAACGGCGTGAACGTGAAGAACGGCGACATCCTGATCGCCGCCATCACGTCGTGCACCAACACGTCGAACCCGAGCGTGCTGCTGGCTGCCGGCCTGCTGGCCAAGAAAGCCGTCGAGCGCGGCCTGACCGTGGCGCCGCACATCAAGTCGTCGCTGGCCCCTGGCTCGCGCGTGGTCACCGAGTACCTGACCGCTGCCGGCCTCTTGCCCTACCTGGAAAAGCTGGGCTTCGGCGTAACCGCCTACGGCTGCACGACCTGCATCGGCAATGCCGGTGACCTGACCCCGGAACTGAACGCTGCGATCACCCAGAACGACATCGTCGCGTCGGCCGTGTTGTCGGGCAACCGTAACTTCGAGGCGCGGATCCACCCGAACATCCGTTCGAACTTCCTGGCCTCGCCACCGCTGGTTGTCGCCTACGCGATCGCCGGCAACATGACGCGCGACCTGATGACCGAGCCAGTTGGCCAGGACAGCAACGGCGTGGACGTGTACCTGGGCGACATCTGGCCGACCTCGCAAGAGATCGGCGAACTGATGCGCTTCGCGATGAACTCGGAAGTGTTCAAGTCGAACTACGCCGACGTCAAGGGCAACCCGGGCGAGCTGTGGGAACGCGTGGCCACCAGCGAAGGTCAAGTGTACAACTGGCCTGAGTCGACCTACATCGCCGAGCCGCCATTCTTCGCCGACTTCGAGATGACCCCGAAAGCAGTGGCCACCGGCATCACCGGCGCGCGCGCACTGGGCGTGTTCGGCGACTCGATCACCACCGACCACATCTCCCCGGCCGGTTCGATCAAGGAAGACGGCCCAGCGGGCAAGTGGCTCAAGGAGCACAACGTGCTCAAGGCCGACTTCAACTCGTACGGCTCGCGTCGCGGCAACCACGAAATCATGATGCGCGGCACCTTCGCCAACGTGCGGATCAAGAACCGCATGATCCCGGTCGGCCCGGACGGTTCGGCGATCGAAGGCGGCATCACGCAGTTCCAGCCAAGCGGCGAACAGATGTCGATCTATGACGCGGCCATGCAGTACGTGGCTGCCGGTACCCCGACCATGATCTTCGGCGGCGAAGAGTACGGCACCGGCTCGTCGCGCGACTGGGCGGCGAAAGGTACGCAACTGCTGGGCGTGAAGGCCGTGATCGTGCGTTCGTTCGAACGCATCCACCGCTCGAACCTGGTGGGCATGGGCGTGCTGCCGCTGCAATTCATCGGTAACGACAGCGTCGACACCCTGGGCATCACGGGTAAAGAAACCTACGACCTGAAAGGCCTCGAAGGCGAGATCAAGCCGCAACAACTGGCCACGCTCGTGATCCACCGTGAGAACGGCGAATCGCAAGAAGTCAAAGTGCTGCTGCGTATCGATACGCCGATCGAAGTCGATTACTACAAGCATGGCGGGATTCTGCCGTTCGTGCTGCGTCAGCTGCTGGCGTAATCAGTTTCACTCAGCATAAAGGGCTGGAATCCTCACGGGTTCCAGCCCTTTTTTTCAAACCAAGCGCGCTACTGGCTCCCCCATCCTTAAAACCGTCATTCCCGCGCAGGCGGGAATCCAGGGCCGTTGCGCTCCATCGATCTCAAAAATCACCGCTCAAGCAAGCAAACTTGGGTTCCCGCCTGCGCGGGAACGACGGTCTTCAGGGTAACAATTCAGGCAAGCCCCCGTCCATCACACCTCAGCCCACATCCTGAGCAGGTTGTGATAGTGCGCCGTCAAGCCGACAGTCGTCTTCGAGTCGCCATGCTCGCCCCTGAGCGCCTGGATATGCGTATCGAGGTCAAACAACATCGCCCGCTTGCCATCCTCCCGCACCATGCTCTGGGTCCACAAGAACGACGCCACCCGCTCCCCGCTCGTTACCGGCCGCACTTGATGCACACTGCCCGACGGATACACGATCGCGTCTCCCGCCGCCAGCTTCACCTCGTGCGTGCCATACAAATCCACCACCTCGAGCTCGCCGCCCTCGTACTCGTCCGGCTCGCTCAGGAACACTGTGGTCGACACATCCGCCCGCACCGCCGGCAAGCCGCCGCGCTGGGCCCGGATCGCGCCATCCACGTGCAGGCCGTAGTGCTCGCCACCTGAGTACGCATTGAAGTACGGCGCCAGCACGCGCAGCGGCAGCACGGCGGCGAAGAACAGCGGATTGACCATCAGCGCGCCGCTGACGATTTGCCCGAGCTCGAGCGCAAGCGGCGTGCCCTCGCCCAATTGCCGGTTGCGCTTGACTTGTGCGCCCTGCGCGCCCACGCTCTCGCGGCCATCGATCCATTCCGGCGCGCTGTTCAGGCGGGCGCGGATCCCGGACACCTGTGCCGGCGTGAGCACGCCGGGAATATGCAGCATCATGATCAAACTCTGGTGAGTACGGCCAACAAAAAAATCCCCCCTGGCAAAGCCAGGAGGGGCGAATCCGGTTGCCCGGCGGGGGTGGTACTCCGTGAAGAGCATCTGCCAGCGCTTTCCCGGTCGCCGGCAGGGTAGAACACTTTCCTTCCCTCTTCCCATTAATGCTTGAATGAGAATTATTCTCATTATGTACGGTGTTTGCGGACTTGGCAAGCGGCTTCGTGCAGACCGTGCGCCCGGGGCCTGCCCACCCCTTTGTTCATGGCACATGGCCGAATCAACTACAATACCGGGGACAAGGGATTATCATCATCCTCTGGATTAACAATCCCCGGACATTCGATCCACTAACTGACAAGAGACTCACTCGCCCCATGCGTCGCCCTTCCAAAGATTCAACACCCAAACTTTCCGCAGAAAGCCAGCGCCTCGTCAGCCTCTCGCAAGCCCTCATGCAAGCTGCCAGCCGTGCCGAAGAACGGGCATGGGAACGCCAGCTCGACACGCACCTGCAAAAACTGCTCAAGACCAATCACCAGGACAGCATCGACAGCGCCCTGAACGCCCTGTTCAAGGATGACCTGGCGTCGTACGACGTGCTGATGGACACGGTCGAAGCAGTCAGCGAATCGGCCATGATGGTCGAGCAGAAGGACGGCGTCGACGTCACCTGGCAGGCGCTCCTTATCGCTGCCCCGATCCTGGCCTGGACCCGCTTCTCGATCGCCACCGGCTCGATTCCGTCCGACCTGCTGGCCACCCTCGGCGCCCACTTCTCGGCTCACCTGCTCGCGGGCGGCACGAAGATGGCGGTCGCCCCTACCCTGTATTCGATCGACCAGCTGCCGCGCACCCACGCCGAAACTTACGCGCTGACGCACAAGCTGGCCGCTGCCGCGCACAAGGGCGGCACGATCAAGCCGGCGCCGCAGCTCGAAGAGACCGCGCCGTTTCTGGCCGACACCCGCTATATGCTGATCGCGATTGTCGCGCCGGCGGGCGACCCGCTGTTCCGCTGGCAGGAGCCACAGCATCAGCTGCATGTGGTGCAAGAGCGCGAGCGCAGCCTGGAACAATGGCGCACGCAAGCCACCACCAACGTCGCGCGCCTGATGCCCGGCTGCGGTATCGAGCTGCTGCTGCCGGAAGCGTATTACGTGGCCTGCCGCGAAGCCGATAAATTGATCCGCCCGATTTCGATCCGCGCCGCCGTGCACTACCTGACCAACACGCTGGGCGTGGAACCGACCGACTTGCGCGCCGTCGTGGCCGGCTTCGGCGAAGAAGCACCCGACATCCAGATCGACGAATACCGCGTGGCATTCACGATGCGCCAGAGCGCCGATGTGGTGTATGGCATCGTCTGGCCGCTGTACGGGCAAGAAGACGAATCCGGCATGCCGGTAGAAGGCCCGCTGGCGATCACGCACGATGCGCTGAGCCCGCTGAATGACATCGTGGCGCATCTGAACGAAGCGGGTATCGCCCACATCAAGCGCATCAATGAGCGCTACGTGGCTGAGTATTGCGACGATTGCGGCTCACCGCTGTTCGCGGATCCGACTGGTGAACTGGTGCATGCCGAGATGCCAGACGACACCCCAACCGGTAGCGAGCACTTCCACTGATTCGATATCTTCCCGCTTCGGCGGGATTTTTTTTGGCCAGGATCTTTACGGCAAGCAGCCAGGGCCACAGCCGGCACAGCCGGTGTCAGGTCTGACATTTGGACACAAACTCAGCCGTCACCAAATACGATGGTATCGGACTGATTATCAGAACGTTCAATTTACAGCCGAGATCGTGTCCGAATGTCAGACCTGACACCGGCTTTTTGATGCTGCTATCTACTAATGCTGTTGGGTAAGCGCCGACGGCGAACTGAATAGAGGAGTCCGAGGCCGGCAATCAGCGTTGCCCATGATGCAGGCTCTGGAATCTCTGCAATGGAGAGGTCGACGTTGTCAATTGCGAATTCCGGGAAATCTGGTCCGCCCATGATTGTTAGGGAAGATATATTCGCGAAATCTTCAAATCTAAAATTTGAAAATGATTCAGCAAGAGTTTCTTCCAAGAAGATCGTTTTCGTTATTGCGCCATTGATTCCCATTGCACTCAACGTCAGTGTCACGGGCTTACCGTCGCCAAGAAAGGTCTTGGCAACATCCAGCGAGGTGAAAGAGAACAAGCCATTGTTCTCGAGATTGAATGTAATACTGCTCTCATTGAACGCATAAAATGCAGTCGTTCCATTGGATGCGCAACGCGGGTTGCACATGCCTAAATGGTCAGCAGGATCATCGATAAGGAAAAATCCGAAATCACTGAGCGACGAATGAGTAACCCTGAATCCGTCTTCGAGAAAGCTGTAGTTCGCGTTGTAACCACCGTCTTGAGCTTCAAAGTCAATCGTCGCCGCCACCGCGGAACTCGTCAAAAAGGCAGCCGTGATGGCCATCATTAGTTTTCGAATCATCGTTACTCTCTCGTTAAATAACAACTATTAAAAACGCATGTGGATGAATGCCGTACGCTGGCGCGACGAACTATCCACAACTCTATATGCCAGTGCATCGAAAGGAATAACGAGTAACCATAAACAGGCAATCTCCTGTCTGGCGCCCGAATTGGAATCGACAGATAAAATCTTATACCAATTAATTCTTTGAAATTGTATTAGTGTGTATGCATCACAGTTATCGGATAACTGCGTGCGCACATTATTTTATGGGAATATTTTTATTCTCAGCGCAAGATAAATTACAATCGCTGCGGCGCGCGTAATAAGCCAAGGCAAGATTAATTAAATGACAGATGGCAGCCGATGGTTTCAACCAGTTTGCATGCCTGCTTTCTCGTCGAAAGCTGCAGCTCTATCGAAGACATAAAAGTTCAAAAGCAGTCATTCACGATTACGTTTCCATTGCCCCACAGCCACCTTTTCGCGCATCCGGTCTGTCGGGCGTGACAAACTCTCGCCCCAACCCGAGCGTCTCGAATCGCTCGACCACGAAATCGATAAATACCCGCGTCTTGGCCGGCAATAACCGCCGGCTCGCGTAATACAAACTCAGCATTCGCCCCTGCACATACCAGCCCGGCAGCACATCGACCAGCGCCCCGCTGCGCAAAAACGGCTGCGCGTGGGGCAACGGCAATACCGCGATGCCGAGCCCGGCCAGCGCGGCCTGCGCCATGGCTTCCGGGTCGTCGCACACCACCACCGTGCGCGACTCCGCCGTTGCCTGCACGCCGTCATCGGTGCGCAGCGTGTAGGCGAGCACGCGCCCGCTGCCCAGCGCACGGCGCGCGATGCCGTCATGCTGCGCCAGGTCGTCGGGATGCTGCGGCCAACCGCGCCGCGCCAGGTAGGCGGGACTGGCGGTGGCGATGCTGCGCACGGGCGTGAGTTCGCGCGCCACCATCCCCTCGTTCAGGTCGACACCGCCGCCGATGGCCACGTCGAACCCTTCCTTGATCAGATCGACCTGGCGGTTCTCGACGTGCAGATCCGGCACGATGGCCGGATACCGCTGCAGGAATGTTTCCAGCATCGGCACGAAGTAGGTGCGCCCGACGAGCGGCGCCATCGCGATCTTGAGCGTCCCGCCTGGCTGGCCGGCCCCCTGGCGCGTCGTGAGCGTCGCTTCTTCGATGCGCTTCCACGGCGCGGCGACTTCTTCCAGATAGCGCTCCCCCTCGGCCGTCAGCCGCAACTGGCGCGTGGTGCGCTGGAACAGGCGCACGCCCAGGTGCTGCTCGAGCCTGGCGACGTTCTTGCTGACGGCCGCCGGACTCGTGCCGAGCCTGCGTGCGGCGGCAGAAAACCCGCCCTCTTCGGCGCTGTAGATGAATGACACGAGGTGACTGATCGATTCGGGCATGGTGTGGTCGAAGAAAGATATAGCGATCGATTTTATACCTGTAGTTGAAAGTCAAACAGCTTTGCACGGCCTAGTTTCAACCACAGGTATTCACGATACTGGTACTTCTTCCACCCATTCAGGAGCACACCATGAGCACACCACTTCAGGGCAAGGTCGCCATCGTCACCGGCGGCGCCCGCGGCATCGGCGCGGCAATCGCACGCCGGCTGGCGGCAGATGGCGCGCACGTTGCCTTCACCTACCAGCATTCGGGCAGCGCCGCCGAGACGCTCGTGGCCGACATTGTCGCTGCCGGCGGCAGCGCCCTGGCCATCCGCAGCGATGCCGCCGATCCCGCCGCTATCAGTGCCTCGGTCGAACAAGTGGTGGCTGTGCACGGCCGCGTCGACATCCTGGTCAACAATGCCGGCATCGCACTGATGGGTCTGGTGGACGATTTTTCACTCGAAGACTTCGACCGCACCATCGCCGTCAATGTGCGCGGCGTGTTCGCCGGCGTGAAGGCGGTTCTGCCCCACATGGGCCAGGGCGGGCGCATCGTCAACATCAGCAGCACCAACGCACTGCGCATGCCCACGAGCGGGCTGGCCGTGTATGCAATGAGCAAGTCGGCATTGAGCGGCCTGACGCAAGGCCTGGCGCGCGACCTGGGCCCGCGCGGCATCACGATCAACAACGTCCTGCCTGGCCCCGTCGACACCGACATGAATCCCGAGCACACCGAATTTGGCGCCAGTCTGCACGATTTCATGGCCATCAAGCGCCACGGCCGCCCGCAAGAAATTGCGTCGATGGTGGCTTACCTGAGCGGCCCGGAAGCCGCGTTCATCACCGGCGCCGACCTGCTGGTCGATGGCGGTTTCGCTGCTTGAAGACCCCAAAAAAAAGCCGGCCACGTCAAACGTGGCCGGCATTTTCCAACACGAGCTGATTACCGCATTACGCCATCGGATCGATGGTAAAGGCCGGCATGCGCGCGTTGGTACGGGCGCTTTCCAGGAACTTGTCCGACGTGGCCAGTGCCTCGGCAATCGTGACGTCCATGTCGAGATAGCGATACGTGCCCAGGCGGCCAACGAACGTCACGTTCGGCTCGTTCTGCGCCTTGTTCACGTACAGCTCGAGCATCGCCTTTTCGCGGTTCTGGCGGATCGGATAGTACGGAATATCCTTCTCTTCGCACTGGCGGCTGTACTCGGCGTAGCAGATGGTCTTTTCATGTTTTTCCCACGGCGAGAAGTGCTTGTGCTCGGTGATGCGGGTGTATTTTTTCTCGTTGTCGCAGTAATTGATGACAGCGTTGCCCTGGAAGTCGCCATCGGCGCGGAAGACTTCGAAGTCCAGCGTGCGGTATGGCAGGCGGCCTTCGGTGTGCTTGAACCAGGCGTCGATCGGGCCGCTGTAGAACACGTGCTCGTACTCGCCCTTGGTGGCCGGGTCGAACGTGGTATTCAGGTGCACCGTCACGCCCGGCGTGTCGATGATGTTCTGCACCAGCGCCGTGTAACCCTCGGCTGGCATGCCCTGGTATTTGTGGTTGAAGTAATTGTCGTCGTAGTTGAAGCGCACCGGCAGGCGCTTGAGGATACTGGCCGGCAGTTCGCTCGGCTCCAGGCCCCACTGCTTGATGGTGTAGGTCTTGAAGAACGCCTCGTACAGATCGCGGCCGACGAAGCGCAGCGCCTGTTCTTCGAAGGTGGTCGGGTTCTCGATGGTCTTGTCGCCCAGGTTGGCCAAAAATTCTTGCGCTTCGGCCGGGCCCATCGTCTTGTTGAAGAACTGGTTGATGGTCAACAGGTTGATCGGCAGGGTGAAGACTTTGCCGTCGGTGATGGCCTTGACGCGATTGACATACGGCTTGAACTCGGCGAAGCGGTTGACGAATTCCCACGCGCGCTCATTGTCGGTGTGGAAGATGTGCGGGCCATACACGTGAACCATGACGCCGGTTTCGGCATCGCGCTCGGAATAGCAATTGCCGGCTACGTGCGGGCGCGACTCGAAGACGTCGACGGTGTAACCAGCCTGTGCCAGCTGGTTGGCGATCACTGCCCCGGAGAATCCTGCGCCAACGATGGCGATGTTCTTTTTCATTCTTGTGTCCTGGTGATATTGGCAATGCCGGGGGAGGCTTGAGCTGGACTGGGCAAGGAAGATGCAAGCACCATCTTCCTTGTCAAAACCGGGGCACGCGTCGCCGCATCGCGGGTGATTTTAATGGCAAAAGAATATCACTCAAACCCGCTTTTGCTCCGCACAATTGGACAACCGTTGTTGTACGAAAAAACGGGATGCGCCGGACTGCCTGCTCGGTCTTTATTGACGGATCGCGCTCACCACGCGCGTGGTAAATTCGGCCGCATTGCCGGCATGCCAGCGCCAGACGATCACCAGGTCGTGCTCGGGCGAGACGACGATGTCATTGCTGCCGGCGCCCAGGGCGGCGTACGCCGTGGCCGGCATTCCTGGCAGGTTCTTGCCCTTGGTGTTGAGCCACCACAGGTAACCGTAATCCGGGCCGTGCGCGCTGGGCGTGAGCGCGTCCTTGACGTAGGCCGCCGGCAGGATGTGCTTGCCGGCCCAGTTGCCCTGGCGCAGCCACAGATAGCCGAAGCGCGCCATGTCCCAGCTGTCGATCCACATGCCGCCGCCCCAGCGCGTGCCGCCACTGACCGATGGCACTTGCTTGCCGTTCAGGTCGACATAGCTATTGTGGTACGGGATCCATTTCCAGGTCGACGAGCCGCCGATCGGGTCCATGATCTGTTGCTGGAACACGTCCGGTACCGACTGGCCGAACACGCGCAGCAGCGACAGCGCAAGGCGATTCACGCGCGTGTCGTTGTATTCATAGAAGGTGCCCGGCTGCCTGATGGCGCGCGGCTTCTTTTCACCCTTGCCGAATGCCTGCTTGCCGATGAAATTGCTGTGCTTGCCCCACAGCTCGCCTTCCCATTCGGACTCTTGCTGCAGATGCTGCTTCCAGCTCACTGCCGCGTTGTGCGCCGACACATAGCCGCCGTCCTGCACGCGCTGCGCCACTGGCTCGTCGACCTGCAGGCGACCGTCGCGCACGGCCACGCCCGCCACCGTGGCCAGCATGCTCTTGGCCACCGAATAGGTCGGATCGACAAAGCGCGTGTCGCCAAACTCGGCCACGACATAGCCCTTGTAGATC
This sequence comes from Massilia aurea, assembly GCF_040790145.1. GTDB lineage: Bacteria > Pseudomonadota > Gammaproteobacteria > Burkholderiales > Burkholderiaceae_D > Telluria > Telluria aurea_C. The sequence continues at coordinate 145,947 of NZ_JBFMMP010000006.1, read as the reverse complement.
ACCACGCCATTGGTGCGGGCGCGTTTGGTCGGCATCGAGCCCAGGCGCGTGCCGAAGATCGCTTCCTGGTCGGACAGGTCGAGCGGCCGCTCGGTCTCGCGCGACTGCGCAAACGCAATGGCGGCGGCCAGGGCCACCGGGTCCATCCCCAGCGCGGCCGGGTCCTTGCGCGCCCACTCCCCGGCTGGCGGAAAGTACGCAGCGTCCGCGGCAGGGGCCGCCGTTGCCGGCAGCGCCAGACTCAACGCGGTAGCAATGGAGATGACGAGGAGCCTGCGGCGCGTGCGATGGGTCATGTCGGGGTGGTGGTCCAGGTGGAGTACGGCGCCTTGATCAGGCTGGAATTGTAATAGCGCTTCTCGCCAGTGACTTCCTGGCCGATCCAGTCGGGCTTGTCGAAGACGGTGTCTTCCGCCGGCAGTTCGATTTCGGCCACGACCAGGCCCGCGTTCTCGCCCAAAAATTCATCGACTTCCCAAGTAAAACCGGCGTGCTCGATGCGGCGCCGGGTCTTTTCGACGAGCGGGCGCTCGCACAGGCGTTCGAGCAGTTCGGCGGCATCAAGCAGCGGGATCGGATACTCCCACTCGCCACGCGAGGCGCCTTCGCTCTTGCTCTTGATGGTGAGCACGCCCTGCTCGCCCTCGATGCGCACGCGCACCGTGCGGGTCGGGTCGGCGCACAGATAACCCTGGCGCAGCAAGGTGGCAGCGCCAAGTTCGCGCCAGCCATCGTTCGCGAGCAAAAACTTGCGTTCGATCTCGATGCCCATGACGTCAGCCCAATGCCTGCAGGATCGGCTGCAGCATCGCAGCGCCCAGGCCGGCGCTGCGCGCGCCGTTCCAGCCGGTGTGCGCGTCGGGCAGGTTGGCGTTGTCCTTGAACGGCATTTCCAGCGTGAGGGACAGGCACTTGTAGTGGTGGCCGACGTATTTCGAGGCCAGCGTGAGCAGTTCGTCGTTGTACTTGCTGGCGGCGTAGCCGAACTCTTTCTGGAAATCCGGGCTGCAGGCGATGTAGCGGTCGATGAAGGTGGTCTGCTCGAGCGCGCGCTCGGCCGTGAAATCGGCCAGCATTTCGCAGCCGGCCACGAAGTTGTACGGCAGCGCCTCGTCGCCGTGGATGTCGAAGAACATGTCGATGCCGACTTCTTCGATCTTCTGCTTCACGCACAGCACTTCGGGGCTGCGCTCGAGCGACGGGTTCATCCACTCACGGTTCAGGTTGGCGCCGGCGGCGTTGGTGCGCAGGTTGCCGCGCACCGAGCCGTCCGGGTTCATGTTCGGCACGATGTAGAACACGGCGCGCTGCAGCAGTGTGCGCGAGACCGGGTTGGCGCTGTCGAGCAGCGCGTCCATCATGCCTTCGACGAACCACTCGGCCATCGATTCGCCCGGGTGCTGGCGCGCGATGACCCAGATTTTCTTCTCGGCCTGCGGGTTGCCGATCACGACCAGGTTCATGTCGCGGCCATCGATCGTGGTGCCGATGTCGCTCACGCGGGCGATCGGGTTCTCGGCCACTTCGCCCAGCAGGCGCAGGTGACGCTCCCAGCTGTACGGCTCGAAGTAGGCGTAATACACGCTGTCGGTTTCCGGCGTGTGCTCGATCGTCATCACCTGGCCGTCGAACGTGGTGGGCACGCGGAACCAGTTGTCGAGGTCATAGCTGGCCACCGCCTGGTAATCCTCGAACCCCTTCGGGTACGTGGCCTGGCCGGCGTTCAGAAAGCGCATCGTCACGGCCTGGTCGCGCGCGCCCTGCAGGCGAAAGTGGAACCACTGGTGGATGTCGGCGTGCGAGTCGGCGCGCAGGTTCAGGTCGATCCGGGACGGATGCCCGGCATCTACAACGTCGATCGAACCGGCGTCGAACATCGTGCTGATCTTGATGGACATGGAAATCCTTTCATGGCCCGCCGTCGAAGGCGGCAATGGGTGACGAAACGTCGGGCGCCAGCCCGACGCGGGGTGCGGGGCACGGACGAACGCGTTATTGCGCGTCGAGGTCGATCAGGTCCTTGGCGTACATCGCCATGATCTGACGCATCAGCTCGACATTGCCGCGATCGAGCACGACGGTCAAATCCGGCTTGGTCTCGAGGGCAAAGGTCATGCGGATCATGCCTGGCAACTCTTTGCAATTAACGTACATGACGCGCGGCGTGGTCGGGTTTTCCCAGTCGTCCTGGCCAATGCCGGGGCCGGCCGGCGGCGCCTTGAGTTGCGGGTCCTGGTTGACCGGCAGATGCTTGAGCAGCCAGAACACGACGTTGGCCGGGATATGCACGGCGACATCGCTCGCACCGATGGTGGAAAACTTGGTCAGCAACAGGTTACCAACCCGGTCGCAGGACATGGACAGGCTCTTGACTTGACGAATGACCGCTGGTTTCACGACGTTGATCCTTGGGGGAAGGTTGAAAAAGGCGCTGCGATTCTACCGCATCCCCCCGGCCTTTTGGGTGGTTTGCCCCCGTGAACAGCAAAACGGGGAGCATGAAGCTCCCCGTCGATGATCCGTGCCGTCGTCTGGCGCCCCGGCAGTCCGGCGGTATCGGGCGGGCTATTCTTTGGCACCGCCGCTGCGGCTGCCACCCTCGGCGCTCTGGCGATTGCCTGTCTTGACCGAGGCCCGCGAGGCGTCGTTGGCGCTGGCTGACTGGCGGTTGCCATGGCTCAGGCTGCCTGCGCGGCGTGCTTCCTCGGACGTGAACTCATGGGCCGTGCCCTTGGCGTGGGCCGCCTTGCCACCCTGGCTGGCGATTTCACGCTGGCGCGCCGGATCCATCGACGCGAAGCCGCGATTGCGGGTACCTCCGGCGCTCTGACTGCTGCCCGGTGTGCCCGATTGCTTGTTTCCTTGGTTGCTTGAGGCCATGATGAGGGTTCTCCCTTGGATGCTGATGGAAACCGCCGCTTCCTGCGGCAGGCTTGAGGCCTGCCGACACCCTGACGGCGACGACGATGAGCCCAAACCCATCTTAGGCATGCGATCTGGATGCGGCTATAGGAGTATTCCAGATGACTTTGTAGGACAACACGCGAGAATTTTTGTACTCAAGAAATTAAACTTTCAGTATTCACCATTCGGCTCAGGAACAGTCCTACACACACCCCCTACCTCTTCCTATTCTGTGCAGCGCCGAGCGCGCGCATGATGGGTCCATGCGGCAGGCGCGCATTTGACAGAGCCTGCCAGTTCACCAATGCACAGGAGACAACCATGGATGCGAATCAGCGTAGCGAAGTGAATAACCAGACCAATAACGGCGCCAACGAAAAATGGAATTCGGACGCCAAGGGCGCCACGCGCGATGGCGCCAGCGAACAGCGCGCGCCGTCCGGCACCGGCATGGCGCATGGCGATCGCCCGAGCGAAACAGAGGGCCAGCTTGCCACCACCGGCGGGCAGCAAGGCAATACCGACAGCCACCAGCGCGCGATGGAGATGCATTCCGACGCCTGGGGCAAACTCAATGACCCGCTGGGCAATCGCCAGGGCAAGACGCGCACGAGTGACAACCCGAATCCGCCGGCGTCGGTGAGGCCGGCGCACGATGCCGGCAACGGTACTGGCAACGACGGCGGCAACGACCCTGGCAATGACACCGGCATCGTACCGGGCACCGACGACCGCGAAGCGCGCGGCACCGAAGCCGGCGTGCCGGGCGTGCAGTACGGCGACATCTACGGCAACCGCCAGAGCGCCGACGGCGAAAATCGCGCCGACACGCAAGACGCCAGCTCGAGCAAGATTCAGGAGAGCACCGACCGCAACGGTTCGCAGACGGGCGAAACGCGCCGGGATGCGCCGGTCGACAATATTCACCAGTCCAACGACCTGGCCGGCGGCTTGCCGCGCAGCGGGGGCAATGGCGGCCCGCGTACCGAGGGCGAGGGTTACCAGACCGGCGGCAGCATGCACGCCGAACCGAATCCCGTGCATGAATCGAACGATGCGGCCGGCGGCTATCCGCGCAGCCCGGGTGGCGCCAACCAGCTCGCGGGCGATCGCAAGATGGATGACGACACAGGTTTCTCGCGCAAGTAATCGGTAACAGTAACGGTATCCGGGACGCCAGCAGCGCCCCGGACCGAATTACCCTGCGCTTGATCCAACGCCAAGCCGCCCATTCCCGCTGGAACCGACCTGTTCACACGGCAGTCGAACCGTTCGCCACCGCCACCATTGTGCGGTGGCGCGAAACCAGCGGAGACCTGCCATGCCAGCGACGCACGACGCTTCCAGCCTTGCCGTCCCGACGATTTCCGGCCTGCGCGCTTTGCATGACGACGATAGCTCTGCCTCTCGCATGAATCTGCATGCCCTCGAAGGCCGCGCTGTGTTCGCCGGCACGCGGCGCGCAGCAGCCCGGCGGCGTCTGGGCTTGGGGCCGGCGTGCTTCGTCGTGCTCTGTAGCGTGCTGGCCGGTACGCCCTGCGCTGGCATCGACACGGTCATCCTGGGTGTTGCCAGGCTGCGGCAGCGGCATGGTGTGGACGGCCTGCTGCTCGTGGCGTTGGGCATCGCTGCCGACGCTGAACTGGCACGGCTGCGCGAACTGACCCGCGCACTGGGCATGCGAGCGCACGTGCGCTTCGTGATCGCCGCGCCGATGAACGCGCTGCGCGACTGCCACGCCGCGGCCGATGTGCTGGTCAACACGCCCTGGGGTTCAGCGTCCATTAGTTCAGCGCCCCTGAGTTCAGCGCCCCGCAGGACCGCGCACGCGGCGGCGTCATCTCCGCGACCGGTCATCGGCAGCGATGCCGGCCAGTTGCGCGCCGCGACTCTCGACGGCGCCACCGGCTACCTGATCCCACCGCGCGACCCCGAGACGCTGGCTGCGCGCCTGGCGCACCTGGCCAACCTGGCTGTGCCTGCAGAGACAGCCTTCCAATGACCCTGATCGCAACGTGAAGGCCGCGCGCATGAAAGCTATTTTCCTCGACAACGACGGCACGCTGATCGACGACCTGCCCTTCAATCCGGAGCCGCGCCGCATCCGCCTGGTCAGTGGCGCCGGGCCCGCGCTGCGACTGCTCTCCGGGCTGGACTTCCGGCTGTTCGTCGTTGCCAACCAGTCCGGCATCGCGCACGGTTGCTTCGGCGAAGACGCCATGGCGCCGGTGTCCGACCGCCTGAGCGACCTGCTGTTTCGCGAGCAACTGACGCTCGACGGCTTCTATTATTGCCCGCACCATCCGCTGGGCACCGTCAGCGACTATGCCTACTCGTGCGCCTGCCGCAAGCCGTCGCCAGGCATGCTGCTGCGCGCCGCGCACGAGCATGACATCGACCTGCGCGCGTCGTGGATGATCGGCGACATCCTGCACGACGTCGAAGCCGGTAACCGCGCCGGCTGCCGTACGCTGCTGATCGACAACGGCCACGAAACCGAATGGCGCCTGGGTCCGCGCCGGCTACCCACGCGCATCGCCCCCGACCTGTACCACGCGGCCATGCTGATTGCCGAGCATGGCGACCTGCGCTAGCGCGCGGCCATGGCGGCGCCAGCCCCTTGCCGGAGCATTACATCCGTGGATCGTCGATCGCAACCTGGTCGTCCATGCGCACCTGCTCGCCCATCAGCACGCGATGGATCACGGCGCCATGCACACCATGCTGCTTGAGGAACTCGACGGCGCTGCGGGTGCCCAGGCTGGCCTGGATCTGCATCCCCTGGCGCACCACATGGGTGGCGTCCGCGTACGGGTTATCCTGCGCGCCGGTCAGGTCCGTATAGCGGCGATCGGTCTTTGAAACTTGCATCTGCATCCTTTCGTCGTGCCAGAACAAAAAAAATCCGCCGACGTCCGCGCCGACGGAAAACGCATGAGTCCCAGGGGATCACGAGAGAGAGAAAGACACGGCACCGATCTTAACGGCCCTCCATGTCAACCTGATGACATTGCAACACCAACCCGGCACGCCGCCCGATCGTCCACATGACGCGCGCCGATGGCTCTACAATTGCCTATCGCAGATTCAACCTGGATGACAGATGGCGGCTTCCGGCTTCGTTCCCGGCTCCAATTACGGCTTCAGTTACGGCTCCGACGACTCGGGCCTGGTGTGGGGTTTCTTGATCGACCCGGACGCAAGCTGCGTACCCATCGGCGTGGCCGAGGCCGTGCGCTGGATGGCCGCCCCGCAACCCGGGCAATTCATCTGGCTGCACTTCAATCTGTCGAACACGGCCAGCGAGCGCTGGCTGCGCCAGCATGCCGACCTGGCCGACGAGTTCTACGCCACCCTGCACCAGGGCTCGCGCTCGACCCGCATCGAAATCGCCGACAACGCCCTGATCGCCGTCGTCAACGATGTGCTGCACGGGTTTTCGCTCGACAGCGCGGACATCTCGACGCTGTGGGCCCACGTCACGCCGCACGCCGTGATCAGCGCGCGCCGCAAACCGCTGGCCTCGATCGAGCGCCTGCGCCAGGACGTGTTGCAGGGCGCGCCGCTGCGCTCGTCGAGCGAACTCCTCGTGCACCTGCTGCGCGACCAGGCCGACGTGCTGGTCAACATCGTGCGCGATGCCGTCGCGCGTGTCGACGCCATCGAAGACCGGCTGCTGGCCGGGCGCCTGACGCGCCAGCGCGAAGACCTGGGCGCCCTGCGGCGCGTGCTGGTGCGCCTGCAGCGACTGCTGGCGCCGGAGCCGGCCGCGCTGTTTCGCCTGCTGCAGCGTCCACCGGCCTGGGTCGACGGCGAAGACCGGCAAGACCTGCGCCAGGCCACCGAGGAATTCACGGTAGTGCTGAACGACCTGGCCGCGCTGCAAGAACGCATCAAGCTGCTGCAAGAAGAAATCGCCGCCCGCGTCAACGAAGACAATGCGCGCAGCCTGTACCTGCTCACGATCGTGACGGTGATGGCGCTGCCGATCAACCTGATCGCCGGCCTGTTCGGCATGAACGTGGGCGGCGTGCCGCTGGCCGGGAACGGCCACGGCTTCTGGATCGTATTCGGACTGGTGGCAAGCTTTACCACCGTGGCGGCGTGGCTGCTGTTGCGTTTGCAGCGCCATGGTTGATTGCCGCACACCATTGCCATTGCTAACTGAACTCTGAGCCCGTATCGTGGCTGGTCAACCACTTCACCACCGATTATTTTGACCTCACGTTACAGCTTCCTGGCCGGCGGCGGCGAAATGGGCGCCCTCATGCGCGCCCACGACTGGCACGCCACCCCATTGGGCTCGCCCGACACCTGGCCATCGACGCTCAAGACCGTGGTGCGCCTTGTGCTCTCGAGTCACCATCCGATGTTCATCTGGTGGGGCGACGACCTGATCCAGCTGTACAACGACGGCTACCGCCAGACACTGGGCCCGGAGCGCCATCCGCTGGCGCTGGGCCAGCCGGGGCGCGTCTGCTGGGAGGAAGCCTGGGACCTGATCGGCCCCGACATCGAGGCCGTCATGGCCACCGGCACGACCACCTGGCACGAAGACCGCCTGGTGCCCCTGACCCGCAATGGCCGGCGCGAAGACGTGTGGTGGACCTATGGCTACAGCCCGATCGAAGATGAAGCGGGCATCCACGGTGTGCTGGTCATCTGCAACGACGTCACGCGCGACCACGAGCTGCGCGAGCGCCTCGAGCAAACCAATCACGCGCTGATCGACACGATGGACGACGGCTTCGGCATGCTCGAGATGATCGACGACGCCGACGGCCGCGCGGTCGACTACCGGTTCGTCGAAGCCAACCGCGCCTTTGCCCGCCACACGGGCCTGGTCGACAGCGTGGGCAAGACCGCGCGCGAGATGGTTCCCGACCTCGAGCAGCGCTGGGTCGACGTGTACGACGAGATCGCCCGCAGCGGCGTGGCGCGGCGCTTCGACGAAGGCTCGGAAGCGATGGGCCGCTGGTTTACCGTGTACGCCAGCCGCATCGCGCACCCGACCCGGCGCCGCGTGGCGCTGCTGTTTACCGACATCACCAGCCAGAAGAACGCCGAGCGCGCGCTGCAGGCGAGCGAAGCGGCCGCGCGCGCCGCCGCCGCCCAGGCCGAGGCCGACCGTCGGCGTCTCGATGCACTGCTCAGTTCGGCGCCGGTGGGCATCATCTACGCCGATGCACAGGGCGCCATTTCTTCGGTCAACCCGATGATGCACGTGCTGTGGGGCGAGCATCCGATGTCCACCAGCGCGGATGGCTACGCCGAGTGGCGCGGCTGGTGGGCCGACGGCTCGCAGCGCCACGGCCAGCCCGTGCAGGCCCACGACTGGTCGCTGGCGCGCGCGCTGCGTGGCGAGCAGGTCGACGCCGACTTCGTCGAGATCGAGCCGTTCGGCAAGCCGCTCGAGCGGCACACCCTGCTCACCCGGGCCGCACCGATCCGCGATGAAGCCGGCAATATCACCGGCGCCGTGGCCGCGTCGATGGACCTGACGGCGCAGGTGCAAACCCAGCGCGCGCTGCGCGAGAGCGAAGGCAAGTTTCGCACCATGACCGAGGCGATGCCGCAGATGGTGTGGTCATGCCTGCCCGATGGCACCAACGATTACTCGAACAAGCGCTGGTACGATTTCACCGGCATGGTCAACCACGAACTGGCCGGCACCAGCTGGACCCGCACCATCCATCCCGACGATTTGCCGAGGCTGCAGGCGCTGTGGGCGGCCAGCCTGGCCAGCGGCAAACTGTTCGAGATCGAGCACCGGTTGCGCCATCACAGTGGCGACTACCGCTGGGTGCTCAACCGCGCGCTGCCGGTGCGCGACGAGGCCGGCGCCATCATCCGCTGGATGGGCACGGTCACCGACATGCATGACCACCGGCTGGCTGCCGAAGAACTCAAGGCCGCCAATGCGCGCAAGGACGAATTTCTGGCGATGCTGGCGCACGAGCTGCGCAATCCCCTGGCGCCGATCAGCACCGCGGCCCAGATGCTCAAGCTGGCCGGCGCCGACCCGAAGCGCACGGCGCATGCGGCCGACGTCATCGGCCGCCAGGTGCGCCACATGGTCGAGCTGGTGGACGATTTGCTCGACGTCTCGCGTGTCACGCGCGGCCTGGTCGAACTCGAGCGGATGCCGGTCGACCTCAAGTCGGTGATCGCGAGCGCCATCGAGCAGGCGCGCCCGCTCATCGAAAAGAAGGGTCACACGCTCTCGACCCGCCTGGGCGCGGCCAATGTCACCGTCACGGGCGACCGCAAGCGGCTGGTGCAGGTGATGACCAATCTTCTCAACAATGCGGCCAAGTACACGCCTGACGGCGGCGAGATCACGGTGTTTGCCGTGGCCGAGGCCAAGGCCGATGGCGCGAACGTGACGCTGTCGGTCAAGGACAACGGGATCGGCATCGACGCTGCTCTGCTGCCCGACATCTTCGAGCTGTTCACGCAAGCCAAGCGCACGCCCGACCGCGCCCAGGGTGGGCTCGGCCTGGGCCTGGCGCTGGTGCGCAGCATGGTCAGCCTGCATGGCGGCAAGGTCGAGGCGCACAGCGATGGCCCCGGCCGGGGCAGCTGCTTTGCCGTCACGCTGCCGGTGGGTGCGAGCGCGCTCGATCCTGCTGCTGGCTCTGCTGCGAGCGAGGACGACACGCTGGCCGCGCACACGGCGCTGCGCATCCTGATCGTCGACGACAACCGCGACGCCGCCGAATCGCTCGGCATGGTGCTTGCGGCCGTGGGCCATACGGTGTGCGTCGAAGAGTCGCCCCTGGCCGCCCTGCGCCGGGTACAGGGCGAGACGTTCGACGTCTGCCTGCTCGATATCGGGCTGCCCGACATGGACGGCTACCAGCTCGCGCGGCGTTTGCGCGCGGCGCCCCGCGTGGCCGACGCCTGCATGGTGGCGCTCAGCGGCTACGGGCAACCGCAGGACATGGCCGCGTCGCAGGCCGCCGGCTTTTCGCGGCACCTGGTCAAGCCGGTGGACATTCCGTTTCTGCTGGCGCTGCTCGACGGATTGGCGCTCGGTGAGGCCGATATGCCCGCTTGATCACAATCGTACGGCGCGCTTTGCTGCACGGCGTAACATGGTGTAGTGCGTAGATGCACTTGACCATCGCACTTGACCATCGCACTTGATCATTGAAGGGACACCATCCAGTGAGCTTCGCCAGCGACCAGCAAGCTGTTCCCGTTCAATTATCCGACAATGCACAGCGGATGCTGGCCCTGCGCGAAGCCGTCTTCGAAGCATGGGAGACGCGTGTGCGCGAGCGCGTGGCGCAGGCGCGCAACGTGCAGCCCCCGATCCTGATCGACACGCTGCCGGCGTTCTACGACAACATCGTCGAGAGCATCAGCCCCGACTACCCGCGCACGTCGGCCGTGGACGGCACCACTGTCGCGGCCGAGCACGGCGGCGAGCGCGCACGCATCACGTCGTACGATCACAGCGCGCTGATCGAGGAATACCAGGTCTTTCGCTGGGCCATCTTCGATGTGTTGCACCGCGAACAGGTCGAGCTCGACCACCGCGAAGTGCACACGATCCACTCGTCGATCGATTCCGGCATCCAGGAAGCAGTGGAAGCGTTTTCGCTGGTGCACAGCGGCTTTCGCGAACGCTTCGCCGCCGCGCTCACGCACGATATGCGCGGGCCGCTGGGCGCAACCGTTTCGGCACTCGAACTCATCCTGCGCAGCAATGACCTGGAGCGGATCAAAGCGGTGGCCGGCAAGGCGCTGGCCAATGCCCGGCGCATGAGCGGCATGGTCGACGAATTGCTCGACACGATGGCGTTTCACAGTGGCGAGAGCATTGCATTGAGCATCACGGGCTTTGCCATGAGCGACGTCGTGGCCGAAGTGCTGGCCGACGCACGCACTGCGCATGGGCCGCGCTTTCATGTCGATGAGCATCCGGTCGCTGGCTGGTGGGATCGGTCGGCCCTCAAGCGAGCGATCGAGAATCTGGTCTCCAATGCAGTGAAATACGGCGCACCCGACACGACGATCACCCTCAAAGTGGACCATATCCACGAACGCGCGCTTGTCTCGGTGCATAACGACGGTCCACCGATCCCGCCGCACGAGCAGGAATGCATCTTCCAGATGTACCGCCGCGCCGAACTGGCTCAGCGAGGTGACCCACAAGGCTGGGGCATTGGGCTACCCTACGTGCGCGCAGTAGCCGAGAGCCATGGCGGCAGTATCGGGCTCGACAGCAGCAACGAGCGCGGCACCACGTTCTACATCAATATCCCGGCTGACGCGCGTGCATTTGCCGGGGCGCCGACCCTGGTGACCGAACAGATTCCGGGGGCGACGCCGGCCGCGTGATTCGCCGATATACACGCAGTATCTAGTTTACTGGATTGTTTAATCCACTATACTGGATGCCATGGATATCAATGCATTGATCGCCCGCCGTGTGCGGACCTTGCGCGACGCTCAAGGGCTGTCGCTGGCGGCGCTGGCCGAGCTGAGCGGAGTGAGCCGCTCGAATATCTCGCTGATCGAACGTGGCGAAAGCAGTCCCACCGCCACCGTGCTCGATCGACTGAGCGCCGCGCTTGGCATCACCCTTGCCGCGCTGTTCGACCAGCCGGCCGACGCCCCTTCCCCGGTATCGCGTGTTGCCGACCAGGTGACCTGGACCGATCCGGTGTCGGGCTACGTGCGCCGCACGCTCTCGCCTGCGGCCGACCCCGCGCTGCAATTGGTGGAGGTCCACTTCCCGCCCGGCCAGCGCGTGGCCTATGACACATCGACGCGCGAGCACGACGTGCACCAGCAAGTGTGGATGATCGAGGGCGGCATGGAGATCACGGTTGGTGACGAGCGCTGGACACTGGTGGCCGGCGATTGCCTGGCGATGCGTCTCGACCGGCCAATCACCTTCCAGAACATCACCGACCAGCCGGCGCGCTATCTCGTCGCGCTCAGCACCTCATCAATGTCGCCGAGGAGAACCGCATGACCGACGAAGTCACGCTGCGCACGCTCACGCTGGATGAGGCGCTGGCTCGCGGCGAGCAACTCGCTGACGTGCTCATTGATTGCGTCGAGGGCGGCGCGTCGGTCAGCTTCATGCTGCCGCTGGCGCGCGACAAGGCACTGCGCTTCTGGGGCGGCGTCGCGGCGGGCGTGGGGCGCGGGGAGCGCACGCTGATCGTGGCGGAAGACCGGGACGGTATCGTCGGCACGGTGCAACTGATCACCGACATGCCGGAGAACCAGCAGCATCGGGCCGATGTTGCCAAACTGCTGGTGCGGCAGCGGGCGCGTGGTGCAGGTGTCGGGCAACGGTTGATGGAAGCGGTCGAAGCGGCGGCGCGCGTGCAAGGGCGCAGTGTGCTTGTGCTTGATACGGCGAACGCGGCGGCGGAACGGTTGTATGAGCGGCTCGGCTGGCAGCGCGTGGGGGTGGTGCCTGGCTATGCGTATCTGCCGGCAGGCGGCTTGTGCGCGACGACCTATATCTACAAGCAACTTGATGGACTGGCCGTCGCTACTTCTGGTGCATAGCAAGGTGTTGCCAATTGTCGACACTAAAAAACGCGACTATATTTTACAAATTGATAATACATAGAAGGTAGTCAATACTTCATCGGTTACTTCTGGTGATCTGATGAAAACGACCTTCAAACGATACAACAATTTCAACTTGATCAGGCTATTGCTTGCGCTGCTGGTCATCCTCGGACACTCGCCCGAACTCATTGATGGCAATCGCGGCCGCGAATGGCTGACCCAATTCGCCGGCACGATCTCGATCGGCGAATTCGCGGTCGACTGCTTCTTCCTGCTCAGCGGTTTCCTGATCACGCAGAGCTGGGACATGCAGCCACACCCGTGGCTTTTCCTCAAGAAACGGATACTGCGCATTTATCCGGCGTTCATTGTCGCGAGTGTGATCTCGGTATTCATTGTCGGGCCGCTCGCGGCCACGCCAGCGGCGTACTTCGCGTCACTCGACGCGGTTGTCTTTGTCCGGGACCTGCTGCTTTTGAGGAAGCCGGCCGCCTCGGAAGTTTTTGCAGGCATGCCGTATCCACTAGTCAACGGCGCGATGTGGACGATCGCACGCGAGTTCGCGTGCTACCTGCTCATCCTGGGCATGGGGGTATCGGGCCTGCTGCGCCGCCGGCATGTGTTGCTGGCGGTAACTGGTTTCGTTTTTGCCGTGCTCATCTGGTTCAAGCTGCACGGCGACACGGTCGTCGGTCTACGCCTGGCCAGTTTCTTCCTCAGCGGCGCCTGCTACTACCATTATCGCGATCGGGTGCCGTACCGGGGCGGGATTGCAGCGGCGGCTGCAATCGTCCTGCTGGTGTGCATGTTCTCCTGGCGCGGCGCGGAAATCGGCCTGGCCACAGTGGGCGGCTATGTGCTGCTCTACCTTGCCTTCAAACATTCAACATTGTTCAGCCGGTTCAACCGCTTGCCGGACGTGTCGTATGGCGTCTACCTGTATGGCTGGCCGATCCAGAAGTTGCTGCTGTGGTATATCCCGTCGCTGACGCCGTGGTCGCTGTTCTTTCTGGCCGCGCCAGCTGCGTTGCTGGTGGGTACGGTGAGCTGGTATCTGATCGAACAACCGGCGCTGCGGCTCAAGGGGGCGCCGCTCCCGATATTGCCAGATCATCCGCGCCATACGACGCCATGATCTTGCTGATCGTTGAAGAATAAAAAAGGCCAGCTTTTCAGCTGGCCTTTCCCATTGATTCTTGGTCGGGGCGAGAGGATTCGAACCTCCGACCCCGTGCACCCCATGCACGTACGCTACCAGGCTGCGCTACGCCCCGACTAGTCAATAATTATATCAGAGCCACAAAAAAAATCTTGCGCTTTTGGCACACTACGCAAGGCCGCTCCCGCCTGCGCGCTTACTTCCACTCGCCGCGCAACGCCATCACCTGCTGCTGCAGATATTCCGGCGTGGCAAGCTCCGGCGCCACCGGCATCCCGACCGCCAGCGACAACTGCGAGCGCATGCCGCGCGCGATGCGCCGGCCGAACAGATTGCCCTGGTCGCGCGTGAACCAGCTGCCCCACAAGCCGCGCAGCGCCATCGGAATCACCGGCACCTTGTTGCGCTCGATGATCTTGGTGATGCCGCTGCGGAATTCGCTCATCTCGCCCGTCTTGGTCAGGCGCCCTTCCGGGAAGATGCACACCAGCTCGCCATCATGCAGCGCGTGGGCGATGTCGACGAATGCCTTTTCCATCGTCCACGGATCTTCCTTGGCCGGCGCGATCGGGATCGCATTCACGGCGCGGAAGATCCAGCGCAGGAACGGCGTCTTGAAAATGCGATGGTCCATCACGAAGCGGATCGGGCGCGGGCTGGCCGCGTTGATGACGATCGCATCGACATAACTGACGTGATTACAGACCAGCACCGCAGGGCCTTCGGCCGGGATGTGCGACGTATCGATCATGCGCACGCGGTAGACGGTGTGGATCAGGATCCAGGCCAAAAAGCGCATCAGGAATTCCGGCACCAGCGAGAAGATGTAGATCGCCACCACCGCATTGAGCAGCGCCGTGGTCAGGAACAGTTCCGGAATCGTGAAGCCCTGCCCCAGCAGCAGGATCGCCACGCCGGCCGATGCCACCATGAAGATGGCGTTCAGGATATTCATGCCGGCAATCGTGCGCGAGACGTGTTTCTGGTCGCAGCGGGTCTGGATCAGCGCGAACAGCGGCACGATGAAAAAGCCCCCGAACACGCCGATCATCACCAGGTCGAACAGGATGCGCCAGGCGCCCGGCTGGCCCAGCAGCGTCATCCAGTCGACAATCGTGCTGCCAGCCACAAAGCCCGAGCTGGCGAAATACAGGTCGATACCGAACACCGACAAGCCGATCGAGCCAAACGGCACCAGCCCGATCTCGACCTTGTGACCCGACAGCCGTTCGCACAGCAGCGAGCCAGCGCCGATACCCAGCGAAAACACGGTTAACAGCAGCACGAACACGCTGTGGTCGCCGCGCAGGTAATCCTTGGAAAACACGGGGAACTGGGCCAGCAGCAGCGCGCCATAGAACCAGAACCACGAGTTGCCGAGCATCGACAGGAACACGGTGCGGTTCTTCTTCGAGTACGCCAGGTTGCGCCACGATTCTGCAAAGATATTGCGGCTGATGCGCAGCTCGGGCGCCGGGGCCGGCGATGGCGGAATGCGCCAGCTGGCAAGCAGGCCCAGCACCGCGAAGAAGAGCGTCGCGCCCGCCACCAGCATGATGCCGTTCGGCTTGTACCCGACCAGCACCGCGCCGGCTACTTCGCCCAGCAGGATGCCGACGAAGGTGCCCATCTCGACGACGCCATTGCCGCCGACCAGTTCATCGGGCTTCAGGTTTTGCGGCAGGTAGGCGTACTTGACGGGACCGAACAGCGTCGAGTGCATGCCCATGCCGACCACGGCCGCGATCAGGAGCCACAGGTTGTGCGTCATCCAGCCGATGCCGGCCACGAGCATGATGGCGATTTCGGCGATCTTGACGATGCGCGCCAGCTTGGCCTTGTCGTACTTGTCGGCGATCTGGCCGGACGTGGCCGAGAACAGCACGTAGGGCAGGATGAACAGGCCCGGGATCAAGTTGTTGATGAGCGACGGGTCGAGCGTGGTCCAGTTCAGCGCGTCGTAGGTCATCACGACCAGCAAGGCGGTCTTGAACAGGTTGTCGTTGAACGCGCCCAGGAACTGGGTCCAGAAAAACGGCGCGAAACGGCGCTGGGTCAGCAGGGAAAATTGGCTCGATTGGCTCATGCTGGATGGCTCGGGTGACTAGGAAGCCGTAATGTACATCGGCAAGCACAGCGGAACAAATGCTGTTTCTCAAATTCATGCGTTCGTATTCGCATTTAATACCCGAGGGCTTGAGCAGCGATACGACAGACCGTGCAGAATCGAGCGGCGATACCCAGCTGGCATGCGCGCGACCTGGCATGCCGTGGAGAGTTTATTCGTTGAAGCGGCTCAAATGGGAACGCCACCATGCAGGGCGCCGGTGGGCGTGGAAGTTAGAATCGCCGGATGACTTCCGCCGACTTCCACGTTTGTTATGCCAGCGTGACAGATACGCTGTTTGAATACATCGAGCAGGACTTGACGCTGCTGACCACGGCACTGCTCGATGATGATGACGATGATGACCTGCCTGAGCGGGCTCTCACCACCAGCCTCAAAACGTCGTTCCCGCCTGCGCGGGAACGACGGTTTCGAGGCCAACGGCTGAAGGTCGACGCGAGCCCTTAGCCCAGCGATTCCAGCCGAATCCGCGTCACCTTGCCAATCACCGCCGACATTGCCTCGATCCTGGCAATCGCCGCATCGATGCTCTTTTCCTGCGTCTGGTGCGTCAGCATGATGATGTCGATATCGGTCTGGTCGCCCGGCTCTTTCTGCAGCACGGCGTCGATCGAGATGCCGCCGTCGGCCAGGATGCGCGTCAGGTCGGCCATCACGCCCAGCTGGTCCTGCACGTGTACGCGCAGATAGTAGCTGGTGACGATGTCCGCCATCGGCATGATCGCCACGTCGCTCATCTCGTTCGGCTGGAACGCCAGGTGCGGCACGCGACCCGACGGGTCCACGGTGGCCAGGCGCGTCACGTCGACCAGGTCGGCGATCACGGCCGACGCGGTCGGTTCTGCGCCGGCGCCCTTGCCGTAGTACAGCGTCGTGCCCACGGCGTCGGCCTGCACCAGCACCGCGTTCATCGCGCCCTCGACATTGGCGATCAGGCGCGCGGCCGGGATCAGGGTCGGGTGCACGCGCAACTCGATGCCTTCGCCGGCGGCGGTGGTCGTGCGGCGCGTGATACCCAGCAGCTTGATGCGGTAGCCGAGTTGCTCAGCGTAGCGGATGTCGATCGCCTGCAACTGGCTGATGCCTTCCACATACGCCTTGTCGAACTGCACCGGGATGCCGAAGGCAATGGCCGACATCATGGTCAGCTTGTGCGCGGCGTCCACGCCTTCGATGTCGAAGGTCGGGTCGGCCTCGGCATAGCCAAGTTCTTGCGCCTGCTTCAGGACGGTCGCGAAATCCAGGCCCTTGTCGCGCATCTCGGACAGGATGAAGTTGGTGGTGCCGTTGATGATGCCGGCCACCGATTCGATGCGGTTGGCAGTCAGGCCTTCGCGCAGCGCCTTGATGATCGGGATGCCGCCGGCCACGGCCGCCTCGAACGCGACCATGACGCCCTTCTCTTGCGCGGCGGCGAAAATCTCGTTGCCATGCAGCGCCAGCAGCGCCTTGTTGGCCGTCACCACATGCTTGCCGTTGGCAATGGCTTGCAGCACGAGTTCGCGCGACAACGCATAGCCGCCGATCAGCTCGACGACAATATCGATATCCGGATGGTTCACCACCGCGAACGGATCGGCGACGACCTCGACCGCGCCGCCGGTGACCGTGCGTGCGCGCTCGGTGTTGCGCGCGGCGACCATCGTGATTTCAATGCCGCGGCCGGCGCGGCGGCGGATGTCTTCCTGATTGCGCTTGAGTACATTGAAGGTACCGGCACCAACGGTGCCGATGCCCAGCAGGCCAACTTGAATCGGTTTCATAAAATCTGTTTCTCGTGAGGTCAGGGCGCGACGCGCTGTCAGGCGTGGCGCCGTCGGTAACCGTCGAGGAAGCGCGCAATGCGTCCGCAAGCGTCGGTCAGGTCGTCGGAATTAGGCAGGAACACCAGCCGGAAATGATCCGGGGCAATCCAGTTGAAGCCGGTGCCTTGCACCAGCAGCACTTTTTCCTCGGTCAGCAATTCGCAGATGAACTGCTGGTCGTCCGTGATCGGGTACATCTTCGGATCGAGGCGCGGGAACATGTAGAGCGCGGCTTTTGGCTTCACGCAGGACACACCCGGTATATCGGTAAGCAATTGATAGGCAAGATCGCGCTGCTTGAGCAGGCGCCCGCCCGGGCCCACCAGGTCGTTGATGCTCTGGTGGCCGCCCAGTGCGGTCTGGATCGCGAACTGGCCTGGTGCGTTGGCGCACAGGCGCATCGAGGCGAGCATGTTCAGCCCGTCGATATAGCCTTTGGCATGACGCTTCTCGCCCGAGACCACCATCCAGCCGGCGCGGTAGCCGCACGAGCGGTAATTTTTCGACAGGCCGTTCAGGGTCACGAACAGCACGTCGTCGGCCAGCGACGCCATCGAGACGTGCTCGGCCAAGTCGTACAGCGTCTTGTCGTAGATTTCGTCGGCGTAGATGATCAGCTGGTGCTGGCGCGCCAGTTCGATGATCTCGAGCAGCACTTCTCGCGGATACAAGGCGCCGGTTGGGTTGTTCGGGTTGATGACGACGATCGCGCGGGTGTTGGGCGTGATCTTGCTGCGCATGTCGGCGATGTCGGGCATCCAGCCGGAACCTTCGTCGCAGATGTAGTGGCGCGGGGCGCCGCCGGCCAGGCTCACGGCGGCGGTCCAGAGTGGGTAGTCGGGCGCCGGCACCAGCACTTCGTCGCCATTGTTCAACAAACCCTGCATCGACATGACGATCAGTTCCGACGCCCCGTTGCCCAGGTAGATGTCGTCGATCGTCACGCCGGCGATGTTCTTTTCTTGCGTGTAGTGCATGATCGCCTTGCGCGGCGCGAACATGCCCTTGGAATCCGTGTAGCCGGCCGCGCCGTGCATATTGCGGATCATGTCGCTGACGATTTCATCCGGCGCATCGAAGCCGAACACGGCCAGGTTGCCGATATTGAGCTTGATGATCTTCTGGCCGTCTTCTTCCATCTGGCGCGCCTGCTCCAGGGCCGGTCCGCGGATCTCGTAGCAGACGTCGTCGAGCTTGTTCGATTTGGCAATCGGTCGCACAGTATCCTCTGGAAAAATGCGTGCACTGTTGCAGTGCGCAAAAATACCATTCTGCCCAAAGCGCACGGTTTAGGCAACCTTGCCGATCCGGTTACAATGGGCGTCCGCACAGTCACCACATTCAAGCGCCCATTTCGCCCATCGCCATGAAGCTCCATTCCGACAATACCCAGCAATACCAGACCGTCACGGGCATCGATGCCGGCGGTGTCGAGATCAACGCCCAGCGTTACGACTACAGCCTGACCGTACTGCCCGAGGTCGCGCCACGGCCGTGGAACGTAACCGATTTCGATCAGCTCACCGCCGCGCACTTCGACGAACTGGCGCAGGATGCGCCGGACGTCGTCATCCTGGGCACCGGCGCACGCCAGCGTTTCGTGCATCCGCGCCTGGTCACGAGCCTGTCGAGCCGGCACATCGGCGTGGAAAGCATGGACAACGGCGCGGCCTGCCGCACCTATAACGTGCTGATGGGCGAAGGCCGCAAGGTCACGCTGGCCCTGATCCTCGAGCGCACCGCCTGAATCGCTACAAGGCCGGGTCAGTTACCCGGCAAAACGTTTCAATGCGGGAAAATAGTGCGATTCTGCCCATAAGAGTACTAGCGGCAGGCAGGGCCGACGGATTATCATGGGGTGCCGCTCCCCGCCATGATGCGCCGGGAGGGTCACCTTGCAGCTGCGCTGCGACCGTCAGGAGAAACCCGTGGCCGAGAGCCAACTTGCAACCTTCACCCCCTTCACTGCCCCGATGACGGGCGCCAAACCGTTTGAACTGCTCGGCCGTCCCGCCAAGTACACCGTGCTGTACTTTTACCCGAAAGACAATACGCCAGGTTGCACGACGGAGAGCATCGCATTTCGCGAAGCGTATCCCGCATTCGAGGCGCTGGGCGCCGAGATCTATGGCCTGTCCCGCGATTCACTGCGCTCGCACGACAACTTCAAAGCCAAGCTCGGCCTGCCGTTCGAGCTGATCTCGGATGCCGACGAAGCCGTGTGCACGCAGTTCGACGTCATGAAGATGAAAAACATGTATGGCAAGAAAGTTCGTGGGGTCGAGCGCAGTACGTTTGTCATTGACGCTCAAGGGCGATTGGTGAAAGAATGGCGTGGCGTGAAGGTCAGTGACCACGTGACCGAAGTGCTGGAATTTCTGAAGAGCCAGCCTTGAAAATGGATGGCTCCAGTTTGTTCAACCTGCTGGATCGCTACCGCCTATTTTGAGTCAACCCGTAACACATCTGCTCCACTCCCATCCGGTTGCCCGCCGGGCCGTCGCATTTCCTGGCTCGGCCGTGTTGCAACAGTTCAACTGCAAGTCCCCTTACCCTTGTTTAGTTGCGTCATCTCGTGCGCCAGCGCCATGTGGCCCGCGCGCGCACGGTCTTCCAGACTTTTTTTAGATTGAGAACCTGATGCCACTGCCAAAAATGCCAAATGAGCCAGCAACCATGCTGCTGGTCAAAGATTATCCCAAGGCCGAACCCGGTCGTTCGCCAGTGCGTTCGATCTCGGCCAAGACCGACCCTGAGGTCGATGACCTGATCAGCGGTCAAGCCGTGCCGACGCCGAAGTCGCGCGCACGCCGTAAAGCGCAAGACACCCTGGCCGCTGCGCAAGCGCAAGCACCTGTCGCGCCGGTGCGCAGTGCAACGCCGCTGGCAGACGCCATACCGGCGCCGACCCAGAAGGGCAGCAAGCCGTACGTGCAGGAAGTAGCGCCGGTCTCGGCCAAGCTGAACGAAGCCGAGGCCGAACAGCCGCATCCAGCCAAGCACAAGCCGGTGGAAGCGCCGCTCAAGTCGTCCACCAGCCGCAAGGCCGACCGCTCGGGCCTGACCAAGGTGTTCGTGCTCGATACCAATGTCTTGATGCACGACCCGAGCTCGCTGTTCCGCTTTGAAGAGCACGACGTTTATCTGCCGATGATGACGCTCGAAGAACTCGACAACCACAAGAAGGGTATGTCCGAAGTGGCGCGCAATGCACGCCAGGTCTCGCGCACGCTCGACGCCCTGATCGCCAATGTCGACGACGACGCGATCGAGTCCGGCATTCCGCTGTCCAAGCTGGGCAACAAGGATGCCAAGGGTCGTTTGCTGTTCCAGACCCGCCTGACCAGCGCCCCGCTGCCCGAAGGCCTGCCGGAAGGCAAGGCCGACAACCAGATCCTCGGTGTCGTGCGGGCGCTCGAGCAGCAGCAGGCCGGCCGCGCGATCGTGCTGGTGTCGAAAGACATCAATATGCGCATCAAGGCGCGCGCCATCGGCTTGCCGGCCGAAGATTACTTCAACGACCATGTGCTGGAAGACAGCGACCTGCTGTATTCGGGCATCGTCCAGCTGCCGGACAATTTCTGGGATACCCACGGCAAGGACGTCGAATCGTGGCAGGAAAACAAGAACGGCAATTCGGCGACCTATTACCGCGTCACGGGTCCGCTGATCCCGACGCTGCTGCCGAACCAGTTCGTATACATGGAGCCGAAAGATGGCCAGTCGCCGCTGTACGCCCAGGTCAAGCAGATCGACGGCAAGACCGCCGTGCTGCAAACCCTGCGCGACTATAGCCACAACAAGAACAATGTGTGGGGCATCACCGCGCGCAACCGCGAGCAGAACTTTGCGCTGAACCTGTTGATGAACCCGGAGTGCGATTTCGTCACGCTGCTGGGCCAGGCAGGTACCGGCAAGACCCTGCTGGCGCTGGCAGCCGGCCTGGCGCAAGTGCTCGAAACCAAGCTCTACAATGAGATCATCGTCACCCGCGTGACGGTGCCGGTCGGCGAAGACATCGGCTTCCTGCCAGGCACTGAAGAAGAGAAAATGTCGCCATGGATGGGCGCATTTGACGACAACCTCGAAGTGCTGATGAAGTCCGACGGCGACGCCGGGGACTGGGGCCGCGCGGCAACGCAAGACCTGATCCGCTCGCGCATCAAGATCAAGTCGCTCAACTTCATGCGCGGGCGCACGTTCGTCAACAAGTTCCTCATCATCGATGAGGCGCAGAACCTGACGCCCAAGCAGATGAAGACGCTGGTCACGCGCGCCGGCCCTGGCACCAAGATCCTGTGCCTGGGTAATATCGCGCAGATCGACACGCCGTACCTGACCGAAGGCTCGAGCGGCCTGACCTATGTGGTCGACCGCTTCAAGGGCTGGAACCACGGTGGCCACATCACGCTGGCGCGCGGCGAACGCTCGCGTCTGGCCGATCACGCCAGCGACGTGTTGTAATTTTCCCTCTGCCGTCTGCTTCGTGCAGGCGCAGTGTCGAAACGCCCGCCCTTACCGGCGGGCGTTTTTTTTGCTCAGCGTTATTCGTGGATACAAACCCGTTATCATCAAGGCTATACCGAATTGTGCCGTAATGATCCGGCAGGGGATACTCAATGAAATTTCGCTTTTGGGGAGTACGCGGCTCGATCCCGTCGCCGGGTCCGCGCACGGCGCGCTATGGTGGCAACACGACCTGCATCGAGGTGCGCACCGACAACGACACCCTGATCGTGCTCGATGGCGGCACCGGGCTGTTCCCGCTCGCCCAGCACCTGCTCGCACGGCCACCGGTGCACGCGAATATCTTCATTACCCACAGCCACTGGGACCACATCCACGGCCTGCCATTCTTCACGCCGCTATTCGTCGACGGCAGCCGCGTGCGCCTGCATGGCGCGCTCGATCAAGTCACTGGCCGCGGCATCGAACACGTGATGGGCGTGCAGCTGCAAAACAGCTATTTTCCGGTCGGCGAAACCGAGATGAGCGCCACCATCGACTACTGCACGCTGACGATCGGCGCGCCAATAGCGGTGGGCGATGCGCTGGTGTCGAACGTGCTGATGAACCACCCGGTGACCAACCTGGGCTACCGCATCGACTGCAACGGCAAATCGGTGTTCTTCACGGGCGACCATGAACCCTGGTACAACCAGCATGCGCCAGGCGACCCGCTGCACGCGGCGGCCGAGGCGCAACTGCGCGCTGCCGAACGCCGCATGGACGCGGTGATGGCGGACGTCGACGCGCTGATCGTCGATTGCTCGTACACGCGCGACGAATATCCATCCAAGCGAGGCTGGGGCCACGGCACCTTCGACGGCGCCATCGAGATGGCATTGCGGGTCGGCGCGCGCACGCTGTATTGCACCCACCACGAACCCACGCGCGGCGACGATGAACTCGAGGCGGCATTCGTCGAGGTGATGGCGCGCTGCGCCGATCGCCTGGGCAGTCTGCGCGTGCTGCTGGCCTACGAAGGCCTCGAAGTCGATCTCGGTTGACGCGCGCAAGTGCTGGGGTAGAATGCTGATGGTTGTAATTACAATGTGTCCATGTATTACAAATGCCCACTCCAGTCCATGAGATCTCAATGAAAACGATTCTGACCATTCCCGCCGCCGCCCTGCTGCTCGCCGCCTGCGCCAGCAGTCCGTCCGGCAGCGACAACACCGCCAGCGCGCGCGAAGAACGCTACACCCCGATCGGCACCTACCTGCCGCGCAAGAAGGGCCAGACCGCCAACAACGCGAGCACGGTCAGCGACGTCGAGCGCGAAAACCTGAAGAACGGCGGCCCCGGCACGGGCGCCATGTCGCAGGGTCTCGGCCTGTAACCGGGCACTGGAAACAGAAACGGCGCCGAGGGCGCCGTTGTTCGTCATGCAGTCAAGCCGCAATCACATGATCTTGGTACCGATCCACCACGCCACCGCCGCCATGAATGCCGACGCCGGAATGGTAAAGATCCAGGCCCACACGATATTGCCCGCCACGCCCCAGCGCACGGCCGAGGTCTTGCGCGCGGCGCCCACGCCGACGATGGCGCCGGTGATCGTGTGCGTCGTCGACACCGGAATCCCGAATGCGCTCGAGAGCAGCAGCGTGACCGCGCCGCCGGTTTCGGCGCAGAAACCGCCGACCGGCTTGAGCTTGGTGATCTTCTGGCCCATGGTCTTGACGATGCGCCAGCCGCCGAACAGCGTGCCGAACGCGATCGCCGCATAGCACGAGATGATGACCCAGGCCGGTGGATACTCGGCCGTCGCGCTGGTGTACCCGGACGCGATCAGCAGCATCCAGATGATGCCCATGGTCTTTTGCGCGTCGTTGCCGCCGTGGCCCAGCGAATAGGCTGCAGCCGACACCAGTTGCAG
Source organism: Massilia aurea (assembly GCF_040790145.1). GTDB lineage: Bacteria > Pseudomonadota > Gammaproteobacteria > Burkholderiales > Burkholderiaceae_D > Telluria > Telluria aurea_C. The sequence continues at coordinate 122,026 of NZ_JBFMMP010000006.1, read as the reverse complement.
CTTGCGAAACAGCCCGTCGACCTTGCGCGGCGTGGATTTCACGAAGATCCAGGCCACCATCAGCATGATGATCGAGCCCAGCGCAAAGCCCAGCAGCGGCGCGACGACGATGAAGGCCACGGTCTTGATGAGGCCGCCCGAGATCAGCGCGCCGGTGCCCGCCTTGGCCACGGCCGCACCCACCAGGCCGCCGATCAGCGCGTGCGATGAGGACGACGGAATACCGTAATACCAGGTGATCACGTTCCAGGCGATCGCCCCGACCAGGGCGCCGAAGATCACGTAATGGTCGACCACGTGCGGATCGATCGTGCCCTTGCCGATGGTTTGGGCGACTTTCATGCTGACGACAAAGATCGCGATGAAGTTGAAGAACGCCGCCATTGCCACGGCGTGCTGGGGTTTCAGCACCCCGGTCGAGACCACGGTGGCGATGGAGTTCGCCGAATCGTGAAAGCCGTTCATGAAGTCGAATACCAGTGCCAGGAGCACGAGCATTCCCAGCACGTAAATGCTGATGTTGAGATTATCCATGGTTATTCTGCGCCTGCGCCGCTTACGCGTTCTCGACGATGATGCCTTCGATGATATTGGCCACGTCTTCGCAGCGGTCGGTGACCGTCTCGAGAATCTCGTAGATGGCCTTCATCTTGATCAGGTTGCGCACGTCGGGTTCGTCGCGGAACAGCTTGGACATCGCGGCGCGCATCACATGGTCGGCGTCCGACTCCAGGCGGTCGATTTCTTCGCACAGGGCGACGATCGTGGGGGCATTGTCCATATTGTGCAGCAGCGAGACGGCCTCTTGCACCTTCAGGCAGCAGGCCAGGCACAGCTCGGCCAGGCGCTTGGCTTCCGGCGTGACGGCTTGCAGGTCATACAGCGAGATGGTCTGGGCCGCGTCTTCCATCATGTCGAGGATGTCGTCCATGCGCGTGATCAGCTTATGGATGTCGTCGCGGTCGATCGGCGTGATGAAGCTCTTGTGCAGCAAGTCGACCGTGGCATAGGTGATCTTGTCAGCCTGCTTTTCGATTGTCTCGACCGCGTGGGTGCGGGTTTCCAGGTCGTCGAAATTGGTCATCAGGCCGACCATCTCTTGTGCACCTTTGACGCACAAGGCGGCGTGCTGGTTGAAAAGATCGAAAAACTTGCCCTCGGTGGGCATGAAACGTCCAAACATAGATTTCTCCGAATTGACTCTTTGGGATCGCGCGGGCACGCCGGGACGTGCGGCCACGCGTAAAGGCGGCCATTAAAACATCCATGGCCGCCCTGCTGTTACTGCAAATGCTTATTCAGTCACCCTGGTACACGGACAGGTTACCGCTGTAATTACCGAACTTGGTGTATTGACCGATCCAGGTCAGGCGGATTGCGCCGATCGGACCGTTACGCTGCTTGCCGATAATGATCTCGGCGGTGCCCTTGTCGGGCGAATCGGGGTTGTAGACCTCGTCGCGGTACAGGAAGATGATGACGTCGGCATCCTGCTCGATTGCACCGGATTCGCGCAAGTCGGACATCACGGGGCGCTTGTTCGGGCGTTGTTCCAGCGAGCGGTTCAGCTGCGACAGCGCGATCACCGGGCACTGCAGCTCCTTGGCCAGACCCTTGAGCGAACGCGAGATCTCCGAGATTTCGGAGGCGCGGTTATCGCCCGGCGTGCTGCCCTGCATCAGCTGCAGGTAGTCGACGATGATCATGCCCAGCTTGCCGCACTGGCGCGCCAGGCGTCGGGCCCGGGCCCGCATCTCGATCGGGTTCAGCGCCGGCGTCTCGTCGATGTACAGCTGGGCGTCGTTCATCTTCTGGATGGCGTGCGTCAGGCGCGGCCAATCCTCGTCGTTCAGGCGGCCGGTGCGCAGGCGGTGCTGGTCGAGCTGGCCGACCGACCCGAGCATACGCATCGCCAGCTGGGTGCCGCCCATCTCCATCGAGAAAATCGCGACCGGCAAGCCGGCCTCGATCGCGACGTTCTCGCCGATATTGACCGAGAACGCGGTCTTGCCCATCGATGGACGCCCGGCGACGATGACCAGATCGCCCGGCTGCAGGCCGGACGTCATGCGGTCGAGGTCAATGAAGCCGGTTGGCACGCCGGTGATTTCACCCTGGTTCTCGCGGCTATAGAGTTCGTCGATGCGCTCGACGACTTGCGTCAGCAGCGGCTGGATCGCGTTCCAGCCTTGCTGGCCGCGCGAGCCGGATTCGGCGATGGCAAAGATTTTGGATTCGGCTTCGTCGAGCATCTGCTTGACTTCCTTGCCCTGCGGATTGAACGCATTGCCCGAGATTTCGTCGGCCACCGTGATGAGTTTGCGCAGGATGCCGCGGTCGCGCACGATCTCGGCGTAGCGCCGGATATTGGCCGCCGACGGCGTGTTCTGCGCCATCGCGTTCAGGTATTGCAGGCCGCCCACATCGTCGGCCTTGCCGAGCTGGTTACAGGCTTCGTAGACGGTAATCACGTCAGCGGGCTTGCCCCCATTAATCAGGCGCACCATCTGTTCGAAGATGATGCGGTGGTCGTAGCGGTAGAAGTCTTCCGCGTTCATGAAGTCGGCAATACGGTCCCACGCCGCGTTGTCGCGCAGCAGGCCGCCGATGACGGACTGCTCGGCTTCGATGGAATGCGGGGGGATGCGCAGGGCGTCGAGTTGCGGATCTGGAGGTGCTGCGTTCATGGGCGGGATTATACCTTTTCCGGTCACACGGCTGTCATAAATGAAAAGTCGAAAAGCAAAAAAGCCGGGCGAACCCGGCTTTTTCAGTACTGCGTGCTCAGCACATATACGGCATGTGATTAAGCAGCTTCGCCCACGACGGCGACGGTGATTTCCGACACGACGTCGGTGTGCAGAGCGACTGCAACCGGGAATTCGCCGGTGGTTTTCAAAGGGCCGGTCGGCAGGCGCACTTGCGACTTCTCGACAGCGAAACCTTGCTTGGTCAGCGCTTCGGCGATGTCGAAGTTGGTGACCGAACCGAACAGACGGCCATCAACGCCGGCTTTCTGGCCGATGGTGACGGTCATGCCGCTCAGCTTGTCGCCTTCGGCCTGGGCTGCTGCCAGTTTCTCGGCGGCTGCTTTTTCCAGTTCGGCGCGCTTGGCTTCGAACTCGGCGACGGCGCCGGCGGTAGCGCGGCGGGCCATCTTTTGTGGGATCAGGAAGTTACGTGCGTAACCGTCCTTGACCTTGACGACGTCGCCCAGGTTGCCGACGTTGACTACTTTTTCCAACAGAATGATTTGCATAGTGATCTCCAGATGTCTGACTGTCGTGACCGACGATTAACCGTGGTGCAGGTCGGTGTACGGCAGCAGCGCAAGGTAGCGTGCGCGCTTGATCGCGGTGTCGACCTGGCGCTGGTAGTGCGCCTTGGTGCCGGTCAGACGTGCTGGCATGATCTTGCCGTTTTCCTGGACGAAGTCCTTCAGGGTATCGACGTCCTTGTAGTCCACCTGCTCAACGCCAGCGGCGGTGAAGCGGCAGAATTTCTTGCGCTTGAACAGCGGGTTTTGCTGTTTGCGCTTCTCTTTGAGTTTCGCTTTGTTTTTGTCGAACTTTTTACCGAATGCCATTTGAGGCTCCTGTATCTAAATTGCCGGGTTAAGCGGCACTGAAATCAATGATGTGAAACACCAGGGCTTTGCTATTGCGATTTTTCCGTGCAAGAAATCCGTTGAACCTGTAACTGGCGCCAAGTTCGGCGCTGGCAAACCTGCCCGAAATCTCGCCCGCGGCGAACGCGGGGACTTCGAACGCGACCGACCTTTCGACTCCCGCCTCTTCCTGCTGCGATGCATGCATCAGGACGGCTGAAACGATTGGCACGCCGGCCGGGGTGTAACGCAGTACGTCGCGCTCGGCGATGGTCGCCATGAGCTGGAGGTGGTTTGCGTCGATCACCCGTTATTACTGGTTGCTACGAATATCCGGGAAAAATCAGGCAGCAGCTGGCGCTGGCGCAGCGGCAGGAGCTGCTGCTGGCGCAGCGGCTTCGGCACGGTGGCTCTTGGCTGCGTCTTCGCGCTGCACCGATTTCATCATCGGCGAAGGTGCGGTTTCAGCTTTTTTCAGCTTGACGGTCAGGTGACGCAGAACCGCATCATTGAACTTGAATGCAGTTTCCAGCTCGACCAGGGTCTCGTTGTCGCATTCGATGTTCAGGCAGATGTAGTGTGCTTTTGGCAGCTTCTGGATCTGGTACGCCATCTGGCGGCGGCCCCAGTCTTCAACGCGATGGATGTTACCGCCGCGGCTGGTCACCGTGGCTTTGTAACGTTCGATCATCGCCGGGACTTGTTCGCTCTGGTCCGGATGGACGATAAAAACGATTTCATAATGACGCATGCATTACTCCTTGAGGACGTTTAACAAATGCCCACCTCGGCGTCAAGACGAGTGTGGGAAGGGAAAGCCGGCAATTATAACCCGCATGCTGGCAGTTTGGGAACCCCAATGATGGCTTGGTGGCTGCGAGATGCTCTGGAACGACCGATCTAACTCGACAATTGCAGGGGTTTGGCACCCGATTGCGAACCGAATCGCGATTTTTGCACTATTTTTCGCGTTTCCCCTTGCGCGCGGCAGAATACTGTACAAAAATACAGGTTACACACATAACCGGTTGCTGTAACACATTTATGCTTAAGCTCACTGCACGGCAAGAACAGATCCTGAACCTGATCAAGGAAGCGATCGAGAACACCGGCTTTCCCCCAACCCGGGCTGAAATCGCTTCCGAACTGGGTTTCCGCTCGGCCAATGCGGCTGAAGAACACCTGCAAGCACTGGCACGCAAGGGCGCCATCGAAATTTCGCCGGGCACCTCGCGCGGCATCCGCCTGATCGGTGCGAGCGTCGAATCAATCCCGATGCCGCCACCGTCGTTCATGACGCTGCCACTGGTCGGACGCGTCGCGGCGGGTAATCCCATCCTGGCGCAAGAGCATGTCGAGGCGACCTACAACGTCGACACAGCGATGTTCGCGGCGCGGCCTGATTTTCTGTTGAAGGTCAAGGGCTGGTCGATGCGCGACGCCGGCATCATGGACGGCGACTTTTTGGCGGTCAAGAAAATCGACAGCGCCAAGAACGGGCAGATCGTGGTAGCGCGCCTCGGCGATGAAGTCACCGTCAAGCGCTATCGCAAGACCGGGGAGCTGGTGGAACTTCTGCCGGAGAATCCGGACTTCAAGGTGATTTCGGTGTCGCCCGATGAAGAGTTTGCGCTTGAAGGGTTGGCTGTTGGGTTGATGCGCAGCTGGAATTGATTTAGTGGTGGGCTTAATGCACTTGGGTTCCCGCCTCCGCGGGAACGACGTGCCAAGTTACGTGGCTGAAGTCGGAGAATCCAACTGATCGCTGAGCAAAACCAACGTCATTCCCGCGGAGGCGGGAACCCAAGTCAAGCACCGCAGCCACAAACCTAATTCGACGCCTTCTTCACCACCGCATTATGCTGAGTCACAAACGCCTCGGTTGCACTCCGCCATGCCGCGAAATCCGCCAGGATCATCTTTGAACTAACCTTCGCGCCTTCCGCGATATTCTGCCGCACCCGTTCGAGGTAGGCCGCCGAGGCGTCCGTCTCTTCCTTTGTCATCAGCTTGGCGATATCGGCCGGAATTTTCTTGGTCAATGGCGACTGCGCATTCAGGTTCGTCACCATCTTGTTGTAGCAATCCTGCCAGGTCGTCACCAGCTTGTTGACGCGGTCGATCTCGTCGTTCACCTTCGACACCGCCGGAATGCGCGGCGACGGGCAGCGGTATTCGCCCGACTGCAACTCGGCGCCGTCGTAGCCCTTGACCCAGTAGTCGATCTCGGCCCGCTTGGCGACCCGCTGCTCCATCACGACCAGCGACTCTGCCGCCACCTTGTTGCCCTTGGCGGCCGACTTCTCGAACAGCTCTTTCGCCCTGCCTTCATCGACCATGCCGGCTTCGCCATACCAGTACATCTGGCCCAGCTGCTGCTGCGCTTGCGGATTGCCGGCATTGGCCAGCTTGGTATACAGCTTGAGCGCGCCCGCGTAATCCTTCTTTTCAAACAGGGCGTTGGCGTCTTCCAGCTCGCCGGCACAGGCGGCGCCGGCGATGGTCAGGGTAAGGCAGAACAGCAAACGTTTCATGGGTCTTTCCGCAAAAGTGACAAGCTGACGAAGACCCATCATAGCCGTGTTTTACAGCCGAACTCAACCGCTATTACCCGACTTTACGCCTCGAGCGCCTGGCGGAAGTCATCCACCAGATCGTCGGTGTCCTCGATGCCCACCGACACGCGGATCAGCGACTCGGCGATGCCCATGCTGGCGCGCCGCTCGGCACCCATTTCGAAGAAGATCGTGTGCGCCACCGGAATCACGAGTGTGCGGTTGTCGCCCAGGTTCGACGCGGGAATCGCCAGCTTCAGGCGATTCAGGTAATCGAACGGATCGATGTTCTCGTTCAGCTCAAAGCTGAGCAGCGAACCACCCGAGCGAAATAGCGACGTCACGACGCCATGCTGCGGATGCGACGCCAGGCCCGGGTAGTGGACCGCCGACACACGCTCGTCAGCCTCGAGCATCGTGGCCAGCGCCAGCGCATTGGCGCAGGTGCGCTCCATGCGCAGCGCCAGCGTCTCGGCGCCCACGGCGATGTGATGCGCCGCCTCCGGCCCCAGCGCTGCGCCGAAGTCGCGCAGCGCTTTCGCGCGCAGCTGGGCCATGCCCTGGGCCCTGGCCGGCTGCTTGCGAAAGTTCGGCGCGATGTTCGGATACGCGCTCCAGTCGAACAAGCCCGTATCGGTCAGCGCGCCACCGAGCGCGATGCCGTGGCCGCCGATCGACTTGGTCAGCGAATTGACGACCAGTCCAGCGCCCACGGCCTTTGGACGGAACAGCCATGGCGTGGTCATCGTGTTGTCGACCACGTACAGGATGCCGCGCTGACGGCACAGTTCACCGATACGGGCCAGATCGGCCACTTGCGTGCGCGGATTGGCGATCGTTTCGACGAACACCATGCGCGTGTTGGGCGTGATGGCGGCCTCGACCTGCGCCACGTCGGTCGCATCGACAAAGGCGACATCGACGCCTTGCCCCGCCACCGTTTGCCACAGGCTGTTGGTGTTACCGAACAGGAAGCTCGACGAGACAATCTGGTCGCCCGCCTTGAGCAGCGCCTGAAACAGCGCGCCGATGGCCGCCATGCCGGTGCCGAAGCACAGCGTGGCGACGCCATCTTCCATCTTGCTGACCTTGTCCTCGAGCGCGCTGACGGTGGGATTGCCCTGGCGACCGTAACGGAAGCCCGGCTCCTTGCCCTGGAACACGGACGCCAGCTGGCGTGCATCCGTATAGCCGAACGCAACCGAGGTGTGGATCGGCTTTTGCAGCGAACCGTGCTCGATCGGCTTTTGCCGGTCGTTGTGCAGCAGCGTCGTGGTGAAGCCGTAAGGTTTTTGCTCGCTCATGCTTACTCGGCGGCGACAGCCGGGTTCAGGTTGAGCTGGGTGCGGACCTGGTCTTCATCCTTGGCGGCAGGATTGTGACGCGCCGTTTCCTGGCGGTCGAGGTATTCCGGGGTCACGTCGCCGGTCACGTAGATGCCGTCGAAGCACGAGGCCTCGAAGTTCGTCAACGCCGGGTTCACGTCCGAAATCGCGCGCTTGAGGGCGTCAATGTCCTGGTAGATCACGCGGTCGGCGGTGATCTCGCGGCACACTTCTTCGGTCGTGCGGCCGTAGGCGATGAGCTCGTCGCGGGTCGGCATGTCGATGCCGTACACGTTCGGGTACAGCACCGGTGGCGCGGCCGAGGCGAAGTACACCTTGCGCGCGCCGGCTTCACGGGCCATCTGCACGATTTCGCGGCTGGTGGTGCCGCGCACGATCGAGTCGTCGACCAGCAGCACGTTCTTGTCCTTGAATTCGGAAATGATCGCGTTGAGCTTCTGGCGCACCGATTTCTTGCGCATGCCCTGCCCCGGCATGATGAAGGTGCGGCCGATGTAGCGGTTCTTGATGAAGCCTTCGCGGTATTCCACGCCCAGTTTCAACGCCAGCTGGATCGCGGCCGGGCGCGACGAATCGGGAATCGGCATGACCACGTCGATGTCTTCCACCGGGATCTCGCTGCGTACCTTGTCGGCCAAGTATTCGCCCATGCGCAGGCGCGTGGCGTAGACCGAGGCGCCGTCGATCACCGAGTCCGGACGGGCCAGGTAGACGAATTCGAAGGCGCACGGATTGAGCGTCGGGTTCTCGGCGCACTGGCGCTCGGACAACTGGCCATCGTTGGTGATGAAGACCGCTTCGCCCGGCGCGATGTCGCGCACGAAGCGAAAGCCCAGGCCTTCCAGGGCGACCGACTCGCTGGCCACCAGGTATTCCTTGCCGCCTTCGGTTTCGTTCACGCCCAGGCACAGCGGACGGATGCCGAACGGGTCGCGGAAGGCCAGCATGCCATGGCCGGCGATCTGCGCGACCACGGCGTAGGCGCCGCGCACGCGGCGGTGCACGGCGGCGACGGCCTTGAAGATGGCGTCGGCGTCGAGCGAGAAGCCATCGGCCGCTTCCTGGATTTCGTGGGCCAGCACGTTGAGCAGCACCTCGGAATCCGAATCGGTGTTGATGTGACGGCGGTCGTTGCGGAACAGCTCATCCTTGAGCTGGGCCTGGTTGGTCAGGTTACCGTTGTGCGCCAGCGTGATGCCGAACGGCGCGTTGACGTAGAACGGTTGCGCCTCTTCTTCGCTCGACGAACCGGCGGTCGGGTAGCGGCAATGGCCGATCCCGGTATTGCCCTGCAGCGAACGCATGTTCCGGGTACGGAAGACGTCACGTACCAGGCCGTTGGCCTTGAACATCGAGAACATGCTGCTGTGATTGGTCGCAATGCCCGCCGCGTCCTGGCCGCGGTGCTGCAGCAGCAGCAATGCATCGTACAGAAGCTGGTTGACGGGAGAGTGCGAAACGACGCCGACGATGCCACACATGAAGTGCTCCTAAAAGCTTGGGTGCTAAATGACAGAAAACTGCGAAAACTACAAATACTGGTACTGGTTCAGTAATTAATGTGCTGCGCAAAGGCAGCGGGCAAGAACGGTTTGACGGTGCGCGCGCCGGTCTCGGCAATGGGCGAGAACAGCGCATCGCGCCAGAACGCCTGCTGCGGGATCGACGTCAGCCCACACAATATGACGGCGGCCAGCACGATTACAATGCCGCGCGCCAGGCCGAACAGGCCGCCCAGGCCCCGATCGGCCAGCGAGAGGCCGGTGGCGGCGACGACCGCGCCAATGGCCATCGACAGCAGGCCCATCAAGATTCGTACGCCCAGGAACAGCGCGATAAAGGCAACCATCAGGCGCGCCGTCGCGCCCGGGATCACTTCGGGCAGCAACGGCGCGAGCTGGGCGCCGTAGGCATTGGCCACCACGAAGGCGACGATCCAGCCCACCAGCGACAGGATTTCTTTCACCAGGCCGCGCAGGGTGCTGATCACGACGGATGCAATCAGCACGAACAGCACCAGGTAATCGAAAATCGTCACGCGCCAGTCGCGATCAAAGCGGTCAGAGCGGCACCATCGTGCCGGACAAACCGATGCCGCCCAGCTTGGCGCGCACTTTCTCTGCTTCTTCCTTGCTGAATGGGCCGACCCGAACGCGGATCAGTTCGCCAGACTTCTGGGTGAACGACGCGACACCGGCGGCGCGCAGGCGGTCTTGCAGTTCGGTGACTTTTTCCTGGCTCGCCAGCGCGGCGACCTGCACCACGAAACGTGGCGCCGGGCCTTCGGCCTTGACCTGTTGCGGCTCCGGCTTGGCGGCCGGCTTGTCTTCGAGGATCGCGATGGCGCGGGCGGCATCGTCCTGGCGGGCTGGTTTGGCGACCTGCTCGGCCTTCGGGTGCGACTCGGCGGGCTTCGTCTCGGCGACTTTGACCGGCTTTTTTTCTGGCTCGGGCTTGCGCTCGACTTTCACGGGCTCGGGCTTCGTGGCCGGCTTCGGCTCGGCCTTGGATTCCGGCTTGACCTCGGGCTTCGGCGTCGGCTTGGCTGCCTCGACCGGCTTGGCCGGCTCGAGCATGCGCATCGGGGGCGGCGGCTCGCTGGCGACCGGCGCGGCGGCAACGACGACCGGCGGGGTGCGCGTGCCCGCGGGCGGCGCCGGGACCGGCTCGATGATTTCTTCGTCGCTGTCGACGCTGGCCGTTGGTGCGACCTGCTCGGACGGCACCGGGAGCGGCGCAGCCTTGTCCTTGTCGGGGATGTGGATGGCGATGTCGGTGGCCAGCGGCTTGGGCTCGGAATCGAGCAGCATCGGCAGGGCCACCACGGCGGCCAGCACCAGCGCGATGGCGCCGACCAGGCGGCGGCGCGCGCGTTTTTTCTCAGGCAGGATCGGATCGCCACGGCTCGAGCGGCGACCGCCCTCACCGGCCGAGCTGGCGCGCTTGGAGCGAGCGCGCTCGGTGTAGGCGGCGTCGTCGTCCTTGACGAAGTGGCCGCTGTCGCGAACAGTTTCTTGCTTGTTTTTAGTGCCGAACGAGAACAAGCCCATGCGATTGAGGTATCAGTGTAGTGAGGATTTACGGGCCGCCATCACGCCAGCAACCGTGTAGAACGAACCAAAGACCACAATTCTATCATTCTCCTCAACCCGGCTCAGCGCATTCGCGTAGGCGTCCTCGGGCGAATCGAACGTGGTGACCGAAAAATCGTCGGCTTTCGCGCCTGCAGGCTTGAGCTCGGCGATCTGCTCGGCCAGCCTGGCCGGGTCGGCCGAGCGCGGCGAATCCAGGCGCGTGACGCACCAGTGATCGACAATCGACGCCATCGGCGCGATCACGGCATCGATGTCCTTGTCGTCCATGATGCCGAACACCGCGTACGTGAAGCGGTGAAAACCCATATTGCCGAGGTTCTGCGCGAGCGTGGCGGCGGCGTGGGGATTGTGGGCGACGTCGAGCACCTGGGTCGGGCGACCGGCCAGCACCTGGAAGCGGCCCGGGAGCTCGACCATCGCGAGGCCCGCGCGGGTTTCCTGGGCGCCGCAAGGCAAGGTCATGCGCAGCGCCTCGAGGGCGGCCAGCGCGGCCGATGCATTGAGCAATTGATTAGCGCCACGCAGCGCCGGATACGCCAGCGAATTGCGGCGCCCGGTGCGGCCGGCGAAGCTCCATTGCTGCTGGTCGCCCTGGTAGTTGAAGTCGCGGCCGAGCAGCCACAGGTCGGCGCCGATGCTGTTGGCGTGGTCGATCAGCGATTGCGGCGGCACCGGGTCGCTGCAGATCGCGGTCTTGCCGGCGCGGAAGATGCCGGCTTTCTCGAAACCGATTTTCTCGCGCGTGTCGCCGAGGTATGCGGTGTGGTCGATGTCGATGCTGGTGACGATGGACACGTCGGCGTCGATCACGTTGACGGCATCGAGACGTCCGCCCAGACCGACTTCGAGAATGGCGACGTCGATCTCGCTCTTGGACAGCAGGTGGCTGATGGCCAGCGTGGTGAATTCGAAGTACGTGAGATCGGTGTCGCCGCGCGCAGCTTCGACCGCGTTGAAGGCGCTGACGAGCACGTCGTCGGACGCCATCTCGCCATTGATCCGGGCGCGCTCGTTGAAGTCCAGGAAGTGCGGCTTGATGTACAGGCCGACGCGGTAGCCGGACTGCAGCAGCACCGACTCGAGCATCGCGCAGGTCGAGCCCTTGCCGTTGGTGCCGGCGACCATGATCACAGGACACGTGAAGGCCAGCTGCAGGCGCTCCTTGACAGCGCGGACGCGGTCCAGGCCCATGTCGATATGGGTTTCGGCATGACGCGATTCGAGCAGGGCCAGCCAGTCGGGCAAGGTAGTCGGAAGTGGGGACATGGTGCTCAGGGAAGAGGAACGTGGCGGGCGGTGCGGAGAAGCTGAAAGGCGACCGCCGGGGCCGCCATCTGGTGCCCGTGCCGGTCGCCTTCGAGAAAATCAGGCCAGGACTTCGGTCGCCTGGTTTTGCAGCAGGGCCAGCAGGCGCGCGATTTCTTCGCGCATCTTGCGGCGGTCAACGATCATGTCGACGGCGCCCTTCTGGACCAGGAACTCGGCGCGCTGGAAGCCTTCCGGCAACTTCTCGCGCACGGTGTTCTCGATCACGCGCGGCCCGGCGAAACCGATCAGGGCTTTCGGCTCGGCAATGACCACGTCGCCCATGAAGGCGAACGAGGCGGAGACACCGCCCATGGTTGGATCGGTCAACACGCTGATGAACGGCAGCTTCTTCTCGGACAGCTTGGTCAGCATCGCGGTGGTTTTTGCCATCTGCATCAGCGACAGCAAGCCTTCTTGCATGCGCGCGCCGCCTGTGGCGGTGATGCAAATGAACGGCACCTTTTGCTCGAGTGCAATCTGGGCGCCGCGCACGAAGCGCTCACCGACAACCGAGCCCATCGAGCCACCCATGAATTCGAATTCGAAGCAGGCAACGACCACAGGCAAGCTCATGATCGAGCCACCCTGGACGATCAGCGCATCGGTCTCGCCAGTGGCTTCCATGGCGGCCTTGAGGCGGTCTGGATACTTTTTGCTGTCCTTGAACTTCAGGGTATCGACCGGCAGGGTATCTTGCCCGATGTCGTAGCGGCCGCCTTCATCGAGCAGCGAATCGAGACGCGCACGGGCGCGGATGCGCATGTGATGGGAGCACTTCGGGCACACGTGCAGGTTGGACTCGATGTCCGCCCGGTACAGCACCGACTCGCACGACGGGCACTTGACCCACAGGCCCTCGGGCATGGTCTTGCGGTTAGCGGCATCGGAGCGCTGGATCCGAGGGGGCAGCAGTTTTTCCAACCAACTCATATTCTCTCCTTTGCGGCAAATCTTACAGTGGGGCGTAGTGTAGCCGCTCAAGCGCAGCTTGTCGAATCGTAGCAAGCCATCAATATTGCCAATCTAACATTCCCAACCTCCCGCCACCCCTTGCTTAGAGTTAACAAAGAAACAATTAGGGTCAGAGTAGAATTGAATGACAACTTTTGAATATTTCCTAATAAATAGCACCGATCCAAAGCAGAATTGGCACAATGATTTATCCGAAAATGAATATTGGGGACAAGGTCAGCGCGGCCATACCGCCGGGAAATTACCCAATAATTAGGGTCAGAGTAAATTTATTGGGCAATTATCCAAAGTTGTCAAACAATTTGACTCCGACCCTAATTAATGAGGTTGAAAATCGTACGCGAAATACACTTCCGACTTTCCTTCTCTACGGCGCGAGTTCGCTTGTCGTGTATTCAAAGCCTCCCAGGCGCGAGGCGACAATGTTATAGACCCACGCACTCAGCACGCCGCCCAAGTACATGAACAACGCATAGATGAGCGGGAAGATAACGAGGAAGCCGACACCCGGTCCGGCGCCAAACGGCGCCTCGTCCTTACCCAGCAACGTGGGGACAAGCAGGATCACGACGATCGGCAATGAAATGACAAAATACATCGCAGCCAACATTTTCCCACACTGCGCCACTGCAATATGCTTAACACGTTTTTTCATTCAAAACTCCTCTCGGTTGACATGCAAAGAAGTCAATTTACCTAAAGAAATTGATGTTTTATTGCGATAGATTAACCTTGGATCAAATAATCAGCAAGACGAATATCGTCTACGCAATTTTCATGTGCATTAAATAGGATCAGGTATTCCTGCAATAATTAAAAAATATAAAGTTATCAAACAATTCGACTCTGACCCCAATTGGATTGCAAGAACCTGCAAGCATTCACAATGAGGATCAGAGTCGAATTAAGTGACAACTTTAATTAGGGACATTGCAAATTAATTCTACTCTGACCCTAATTGGGGGTCAGCGGGTGTCGAGGGCGGCGCGGATGGTGGTGGTGAAGGTGCGGACGGCTTCCACGGCCTGGTCTGGCGGGCTGTTTTCGATTTCCTGGATGATGCGGCTGCCGATCACGACCGCGTCGGCCACTTCGGCCACCGCGCGCGCTGTCGCGCCGTCTCGGATGCCGAAGCCCACGCCGATCGGCAATTTGACGTGCTCGCGAATCGCGGCCACGCGGCGGGCGACGTCGGCGGTGTCGATGCTGCCTGAGCCTGTCACACCTTTCAGGGACACGTAGTAGCTGAAGCCGCCGCCGTATTGGGCCACTTGCTTCACCCGCTCCGTCGTCGACGTCGGGGCCAGCAGGAAAATCAGGTCCAGGCCGTTCTCGCGCATGGCCGTCGCGAACTCGGCGCATTCTTCGGGTGGATAGTCGACCACGATGGCGCCGTCGGCACCGGCTTCTTTTGCGCAGCGGATGAATTCGGCCTGGCCGATGCGTTCGATCGGGTTGGCGTAGCCCATCAGGACGACCGGGGTGTCCTTGTCGTTCTTGCGGAACTCGCGCACGAAACCGAAGACGTCTTTCAGGCCAATATTGAATTTGAGGGCGCGCTCGCAGGCGCGCTGGATGACCGGGCCTTCGGCCATCGGATCCGAGAACGGCACACCCAGTTCAAGGACGTTGGCGCCGCCCTGCACCAGGGCGTGCATGAGCGGGACGGTCAGTTCGGGGCCCGGATCGCCCGCGGTGATGAAGGTGACGAGGGCAGTTTTATTTTGCGCCTTGAGCGCGGTGAAAGTCTGTTCGATGCGGGACATGCTGTTATTCCTGTGAAGATCTGAGGTACGGTGGCTTCAGCCGTGCCAGCGCTGAAGCCCGACGAGATGCGCGGTGACGTTGACACTGAAGCCCGATTGGGCTTCAGCAAGGCCGTCAGCCGAAATCAAGCCCCATCCGCTGCGCCACCGTATGCATGTCCTTGTCGCCGCGGCCCGACAGATTGGCCAGGATGATCTGGTCCTTCGGGAGCGTTGCCGCCAGCTTCACCGCGTACGCGATCGCATGCGACGACTCGAGCGCCGGGATGATCCCTTCGATGCGGCAGCAGTCGTGGAACGCCTGCAGCGCTTCGTCATCCGTGATCGACACGTACTCGGCGCGCAGCGTGTCCTTCAGCCACGCGTGCTCCGGCCCCACGCCCGGATAATCCAGGCCGGCCGACACCGAGTGCGTCTCGATGATCTGCCCGTTCCCGTCCTGCAGCAGGTAAGTACGGTTGCCGTGCAGGACGCCCGGCAGGCCGGCCGTCAGCGAAGCCGCGTGCTTGCCCGAATCCAGGCCCTCTCCCGCCGCTTCGACGCCCACGAGCTTGACGCCCGGCTCGCCGATGTACGGATAGAAGATGCCCATGGCGTTCGAGCCGCCACCGATGCAGGCGACGACGTAGTCGGGCTGGCGCCCCGTCATGGCCGGCATCTGCACGCGGCACTCTTCGCCGATCACGGCCTGGAAGTCGCGCACCATCATCGGATACGGGTGTGGCCCGGCCACCGTGCCGATGATGTAGAAGGTATTTTCGATATTGGTCACCCAGTCGCGCATCGCTTCGTTGAGCGCATCCTTGAGCGTCTTCGAGCCCGATTCCACCGGCACCACGGTCGCGCCCAGGAGCTTCATGCGGTACACGTTCTGGGCCTGGCGCTTGACGTCTTCGCTGCCCATGTAGATCACGCATTCGAGACCGAAGCGCGCGCAGATGGTGGCCGTGGCCACGCCGTGCTGGCCGGCGCCGGTTTCGGCGATGATGCGCGGCTTGCCCATGCGCCGCGCGAGCAGCGCCTGGCCGATCACGTTGTTGATCTTGTGCGCGCCGGTGTGGTTGAGATCTTCGCGCTTGAAGTAGACCTGCGCGCCGCCGGCCAGTTCGGACCAGCGCCGCGCGTGGTACACGGGCGACGGCCGGCCGACGAAGTGGGCCAGCTCGTAGCGGTACTCTTCGAGAAATTCGGGGTCTTGCGCGTACTTCGCATAGGCCTCGCTGAGCTCGGCCAGTGCGTGCGTCAGCGTTTCGGCGACGAACGAGCCGCCGTAGGGGCCAAAGTGCCCGGCCGCGTTGGGCAAGGCGTAATCGGGGGTCTTGAACAGCGGCGCGGCGTTAGGCGCTGCCTTGTAGGGGGTGTTGTGCACGGTATGACTCGCTGAGAATGGTGGCATCGGCTGCCCGCACGGCCGCGACAAACGCGGCGATCTTGCGGGCGTCCTTGATGCCCTTCGCGGCTTCGACACCACTGCTGATGTCGACGGCAAAGGGCCGAACGCGTACCACACCGTCAGTGGTGTTGTGTACGTTCAAGCCACCACTCAAAACGACCCGAGGCGCGAGCTCTTTTGGGATGAGAGACCAATCGAAGACCTTTCCTGCGCCGCCATAAGCGTCAACGTAGGTGTCGAGCAGAAGACCCGAGAACCATGGACTGGCGGTGCGGTATGCAAGCTCGCATTCTAGCAGCGCTGCCGGCTGCGTGTCAGGCTTGATGCGAAACGCGCGCACGAACGGGCGCCGTACGGCGGCGGCTATGGCTGCGCACTGCGCCACCGTTTCGTCGCCATGAAACTGGATCAGCGCGAGCGGCATCGATGCCGCGACTTCCTGTACCTCGGCCAATGAGGGATTGACGAACAGCGCCACGCCGCTGACGAACGGCGGCAAGCCGGCGCACAACGCACCGGCGCTCGCCGGCGTGACATACCGTGGGCTCTTCGGATAGAACACGAAGCCCAACGCATCGGCGCCTGCGGCCACGGCAGCGCTCAGGTCTTCTTCGCGGGTGATGCCGCAGATTTTGATACGGGTACGGTGCATGGGATCGGTTACAGCCAGGGCAACGGCGCTACCGCTTCCTGCGGCAGCTGCCAATGAGGATCGTACTCGATTTTAGCGAAATACAGGCCGTCGGGCATGAAGGTGGGCGCGGCGACATCGCGCGAGCGGCTCTCGAGCACGTCGCGCATCCAGTCCGGCTCTTGTCGACCGAGGCCGACATACACGAGCGAACCGACGATATTGCGCACCATGTGATGCAGGAAGGCGCTGGCGCGCAGCGTGAAGACGATGATGTCGCCGTGGCGCTCGATGCGCACTTCGTGCATGTCCTTGACCGGGGTTTTGGCCTGGCAGCTCGACGCGCGAAACGCCGAGAAGTCGTGCGTACCGATCAGGTGGCGCGCGGCATCGATCATGCGCTCGACATCGAGCGGGCGGAACATCCAGCCGGCACGGTTCGACAGCAGCGCCGACGGCGTCGGGTGGTTGTAGAGCACATAGTGGTAGGTGCGCGAGCGGGCCGAGAAGCGGGCGTGGAATTCCAGCCCGTCCTCGCCCAGCGGTACCTCTTTCGCCCAGCGCACGACGATGGAGTCGGGCAGGAAGGTGTTCACCCCGCGCACCCAGGCCTGCGTCGGGCGCACCAGGTCGGTGTCGAAATGGACCACCTGCTCGATCGCGTGCACGCCGGTGTCGGTGCGGCCGGCGCAGGTGGTGGCCAGCGGCGTGCAGGCGAACTTCTCGAGCGCGATTTCAAGACGGTCCTGGACCGTATTTCGTTCCGGCTGTTTCTGGTAGCCGTTCCAACCGGTGCCGATGTACTGGACACCCAAAACAATGCGCGTCACGCCAGCAGACCTCGCATCGCGCTGGCACGGCCTACCTGCTCCGAGTTACCGCCCTTGATCACTTCGTCGAGCAGTTCGCGTGCGCCTTCCTTGTCACCGATTTCCTGGTAAGCCACCGCCAGATCGAGCTTGGTTTCCATTTCCATGTGCTCGGGCGAGAGCGGCGCCGGTGCGGCGTCGCCTGGCACAGCCGGCTCGACCGGCGCCGGCGCATCGGCAGACGCCGACGCCGGCAGATCCAGGTCGAAGTCGAGCGTGTCGAGCGAGGCGCGCTGCGGCGCCGGCTCGTCAGGCAGCTCTTCTGCCGCCGGCACTGGCGCCGGCGTATCCGGCAGGTCGAACATGTCGAACGGCTCGTCCTGGCGCGCGCTGAAATCTTTCGGCTCGGCGCCGCCCATGGCGCGCGGCTCGGCCGGTGCACCGAAGTCCATCGAATCCAGGTCGAACAGCGGATCCTCAGAGATGTTCGCGCTCGACGATGCGCGCACGGCCGGCAGCGGATCGTTCACCGGCGCCGGCGTGGCTGGCGTGACTGGCGCGCCGAAATCCATCGCATCGAGGTCGTACAGCGGATCGCTCGGCGCGGCGGCGGCGGCCGTCGGTTGCGGCGTGCTGCCCGGCAGCGGCGGCAAGCCGTCGAAGTCCTTGGCCAGGCCGGCCATGTCGACCGGGGTGGCCTGCACTTGTGGCTGCGGCGTCAGGTCGAGCGCGAAGTCGTCGCGCGTATCGGCCAGAGCGGCCGGGGTGGCCGGGGCTGGCTGCGCTGCAGGCGGCGCGTCGAAATCCATGTCGAATTCGAGGTCGTTGACGTCGGTCGACAGCGTCGATTCGGGCGTGGCTGGCGCTGCCGGCGGCAGCATGTCGAAGTCGAGATCCGGCACGGCGGTGGCGTCCGGGTCGGGACGGCTGGCCGTTGCTGGCGCAGCCGTCTCGGCGTGCGTGACAGGTTCGAACGTCAGGCCGCCAAGGTCGAAGTCAAGCGTGTTGTCGTCACTACGCGGCGCAACCGGCTCAGCCGCCGGCGCCGCAGTGCGGTCCGCGTCATCCTTCGACAGCGACATGGCAGCAGCGCCGGCCACAGCGCCGGCTGCAGCCGCGCCAGCGATGGCGCCGGCACTGGAACCAGCACTGGCGCCAGCTGCCGGCTCATCGCCACGCAGCGCTTCCTGGTACTGCTGCGACAGGATCGCCTGCTGGCTGCGTTCCTGTGCCGACGGTGCTTGCGCCGGCGCCGGTGCGGCGTTTGCATACAGCGAATTTTGCGGATCGATGCCCAGGCCCAGTGCCGCCGCTTGCGCCCATTCGTCGCCCTGGCCGTTCGTCAGCGCATGCAGTTCGCGCGCCTGGACTTCAAAGGCGCGCGCATCCTTGCGCGTGGCGTAAATCTCGAGCAGCTTCAGACGTACCGGATGACGGTCCGGATGCGTGCGCAGCGCTTCCTTCAGGATCTCTTCGGCCTGTGCATCGCGACCGTAGGCGATGTACACATCGGCTTCGGCGACCGGATCGACTTCATTGGTGTCGAGCTGGCTGGCCGATGGCGCGAAGCTCGAGTTGAAGACGCTGTTGTTGGTGTCGACGCTCTGGCCGCCGCTTTCGGCGAACAGCGACTGGGTGCTGGCGCCCTGCCCGCCCAGCACCGACGGTTCGGTCGGCACAGGCTTGACCGGCGCGGCATTGCGCTTGCGCCGCTGGGCAATGCCGAACAAGACCAGCAGCAGCAACAGGATCGCCGCAGCGATGTAGAGCATATTGTCCAGCAGCGTGTCGACCAGGCCTTTCTCGGGCTCCGGCGCAGGCACCGGCTTTTTCAGGCGTGGATGCGTGACCGGTTTGGCCGGCGCGGCGACGACAGGCGCCGTCGCAGCCTGCCCGGCCGCTGCGCCCGCGCTGCTCGGCACCGTCATCAGGTTTTCGAGTTCGCCGACGTTCTTTTCGAGTTCCTTGACGCGCGCTTCGGCCTGCTCGAGTTCGCGTTGCTTGGCCAGCGTGTCTTCGACGCTGGCGGTGCCGTCCTGCGGCGTGCCGGCAGTGCCGGGCGTGGCCTTCGACAGGCGCAGCTTGTCCTGCGCTTCGTTGGCGGCGGTGGCTTGTTCTTCGACACGCGCAGACACGCGCCCGGTGGCGCTCTGGCCGCCTTGCGGTGCGCTGCTCGGGGTGCTGGCGGCCACCTGCCCGGCGAGCTTGTTGCGGTAGGCGTCGAAGTCGGCCGCATGCGCGACGACCACGCCGCGCGCTTCGCCCTGGCTCGCGCCGCCGCGCAGCGCATCGCTATCGGGCACACTGAGGATCTGGCCCGACTTCAGGCGGTTCATGTTGTTGCCGATGAAGGCGTCGGGATTGGCGCGGTACAGCGCCACGAGCATCATGTCGAGCGAGATCTCGGCTGGCTTGACGCGGGTGGCGATGCCACTGAGCGTATCGCCGCGACGCACGCGGTAGGTGCTCTCGGCGGCAGCTGCATCGCGCTGCGCGGCCTGGCGCTGGGCGCCTTCGCGTGCAGCAGCGACGCGGGCCCGCTCGGCCGCATCCGACGCGGGGGCGGCGGGAGCAGCAGCAGGCTGCGAGCTCGCGCGCGGGGCCGGGGTGCTGGCCACCTGCGCCGGCTGCGTCGTGCGCAGTTCGGCCGGATCGAGCAGGAACGTGTACTCGCGCACGAGGCGGCCGTTATTCCAGGTCAGCTCGAGCAGCATGTCGACGTACGGCTCGTTCAGCGGCTGGCTCGAATTGACGCGGATGATCTGGCGGCCGGCGCGCTGCTCGACGGCGAAGCGCAGCGACAGCAGCGCCGGATTGAAGTCGATGTTGGCGGTGCGGAAGGCGTCGGGCGAGGCGAGCTTGACAGCCATGCTGGCCGGATCTTCGCCGGGGCTGGTCGTCAGTTCGATCTCGGCGCGTAGCGGCTGTCCAAGTGCTGACAATACGGTCAGTTTTCCAAGCCCGGCCGCGCTGGCGGCGGAAGTGACAAACACTGCGCCGGCGATCGCCGCAGTGAGGGTTTTCAACGCAGGTGCCATGAGCTTAGATTGTTCCGAAAAATGCATAGTGAGCAGCGAGTTAGTTGGCCGAGGGAAAGACGGTTTCCCGGAGTCTCAACATAACATCATGCTCTAGGGCATGCAAGCGATGCGCACGTTTACAGCAGGTAGAACGGTGTGTTTTGTGGCCTGGAAGACATGTCCGCGCGGGGTTCGATAACTACCGGACATGTGAGTTGCAGTTAATACAATCGGTGATAACGCATGATCTACAACGGGCCAGCTGCAAGGCAACCGGCCCGAAACGCAGCGGTTTTAACGCTCCAGCACGATACGCAGCATGCGGCGCAGCGGCTCGGCTGCGCCCCACAGCAGCTGGTCGCCCACCGTAAACGCCGACAGGTAATCGTCGCCCATCGACATCTTGCGCAGGCGGCCCACCGGGATGGTCAGCCCGCCCGTGACGGCCGCCGGCGACAGGTCGCGCATCGACGCTTCGCGGTTGTTCGGCACGACTTTCGTCCACTGGTTGTGCGAGGCGATGATGTCGGTGATCTCGTCGAGCGGCACATCCTTGGTGAGCTTGATCGTCAGCGCCTGCGAGTGGCAGCGCATCGCGCCGATGCGCACGCACAGGCCATCCACTGGGATCGGTTTCGCGTCGAAGCCCGCGCCGCGGCCCAGGATCTTGTTGGTCTCGGCGCCGGCCTTCCACTCTTCTTTCGACTGGCCGTTGCCCAGGTCCTTGTCGATCCACGGGATCAGGTTGCCGGCCAGCGGCACGCCGAACTGCTTCGTTTCGTCAGCCGTCAAACCATGCTGGGTGGCCAGCACGGTGCGGTCAATCTCGAGGATGGCCGATGCGGGGTTGTCCAGCAGCGGCTTGATTGCGCTGTTGATCGTGCCGAACTGGGTGAGCAGTTCGCGCATGTGCTGCGCGCCGCCGCCCGATGCCGCCTGGTAGGTCATGGACGTCATCCACTCGACCAGGCCCGCTTCGAACAGGCCGCCCAGGCCGATCAGCATGCACGACACGGTGCAGTTACCGCCAATGTAGTTCTTCACGCCGCGCGACAGTGCGGCGTCGATCACAGCGCGGTTGACCGGGTCGAGCACGATGACGGCGTCGTCGTTCATGCGCAGGGTCGATGCGGCGTCGATCCAGTAGCCGTTCCAGCCGGCCGCGCGCAGTTGCGGGAACACCTCGCTCGTGTAGTCGCCACCCTGGCAAGAGATGATGATCTCGCATTTGGAAAGCTCGGCGATGTCGCTCGCGCTCTTCAAGGTAGTTTCATTCTTCGCCATCGCCGGCGCGGCGCCGCCCGGGTTCGACGTCGTGAAGAACACCGGCTCGATGTGGTTGAAATCGCCCTCTTCCTGCATGCGCTGCATCAGGACCGAGCCAACCATGCCGCGCCAACCTACCAGACCAACTAATTTCATCATCTTCTCTCAGTGTGATTAAAACTTTTATCCGAGCGCCGCAAGCACCGCGTTGCCCATTTCTTCGGTGCCCACGCGCGTGGACCCTGCTTCGTGAATGTCCGGCGTGCGCAGGCCATCGGCCAGCACGCGCTTGACGGCGTTGTCGATGCGATCCGCCTGTTCGGTCAGGCCAAAGGTAAAGCGCAGCATCATCGCGGCCGACAAGATGGTGGCCAACGGATTGGCCACGCCCTGCCCTGCGATATCGGGCGCCGAACCGTGCGACGGCTCGTACAGGCCCTTGTTATTCGCGTCGAGCGAGGCCGATGGCAGCATGCCGATCGAACCGGTCAGCATCGCGGCGGCGTCCGACAGGATATCGCCGAACATATTGCCGGTCACGAGAACATCGAATTTTTTCGGGGCGCGCACCAATTGCATGGCCGCGTTATCGACGTACATGTGATCGAGTTCGACATCGGCGTAGTCCTTGTGGACGTCGGTCACGATGTCGCGCCAGAACTGGCCCGTCTCGAGCACGTTGGCCTTGTCGACGCTGGTCACGCGCTTGTCGCGTTTTTGCGCGGCCTGGAACGCCACGTGGGCGATGCGGCGGATTTCGCCTTCGGCATAGCGCATCGTGTCGAAGCCTTCGCGCTGGCCCTTGAACGGGCCATCCGGGCATTCGCGCACGCCGCGCGGCTTGCCGAAGTAGATGTCACCAGTGAGCTCGCGGATGATCAAGATATCCAGGCCCGATACCACTTCGGGCTTGAGGGTCGAGGCGCCGGCCAGTTCCGGATACAGGATCGCCGGACGCAGGTTGGCGAACAGGCCCAGTTCGCGGCGCAGGCCCAGGATGGCCTGCTCGGGGCGCAGCGCGCGCTCGAGCGTGTCGTACTTGTAGTCGCCGACGGCGCCGAACAGCACCGCGTCGGCTTCTTTCGCCAGCTTGAGCGTGCCATCGGGCAGCGGGTGGCCGTGCGCGGCGTAGCCGGCGCCGCCGACCTGCGCGGTTTCCATCTCGAACGGCTCGCCGAGCGCGTTCAGTACCTTGACCGCCTGGGCGGTGATCTCCGGGCCGATGCCGTCACCCGGCAGGATCGCAATCTTCATGCTTGTCTTTCTGGTTCTGAGCCGCGATCAGATCGCGTTGGCCAGCCACGGCTGGGCCGCGATATGGCGTTGTTCGAAGGCGCGGATCTCGTCCGCGTGACGCAGCGTCAGGCCGATATCGTCCAGGCCGTTAAGCAGGCAGTACTTGCGGAAGTCGTCGATGGCAAAGCCGAACGACAGGCTGCCATCATGGCTGCCGATACGCTGCTGTTCGAGGTCGATCGTCAGCCGGAAACCCGGCTGGCGTTCAACAGCCTGGAACAGCACTTCGACGTCGTCCTCGGTCAGCGCGATCGGCAGCAGGCCGATCTTGAAGCAGTTGTTGAAGAAGATGTCGGCGAAGCTCGGCGCGACGACGGCGCGAAAACCAAACTGCTGCAGCGCCCACGGCGCGTGCTCGCGCGACGAGCCACAGCCAAAGTTCTTGCGCGTCAGCAGAATCGAAGCGCCGGCGTATTCCGGCTTGTTCAGCACGAAGTCCGGATTGACGGGGCGCGCGCTGCAATCCTGGCCCGGCTCGCCGTGGTCGAGATAGCGCCACTCGTCGAACAGGTTCGGGCCGAAGCCGGTGCGCCGGATCGACTTGAGGAACTGCTTCGGAATGATGGCGTCGGTATCGACGTTGGCGCGGTCGAGCGGCGCCACCAGGCCTTCGTGTACGGTGAATTTATCCATCTTGTCGGTCGATCCTATTTGCCGCCGGCGCCGGTCACGACCTGGCCGACTTTCGAGACATCGCGGCCGAAGCCCGAGATGGTGTTGCAGCCGGCCAGCAGGATGGCCACGAGAGAGAATGCGAGAGCTTTTTTCATGATGTCCTGGTTAGAAGAAATAGCCGATGCGCCTAGACGCATCAGAGCGCGCGTACGTCGACAAAGTGCCCCGCGATGCCCGCGGCGGCAGCCATCGCCGGCGAGACCAGGTGCGTACGGCCGCCCTGGCCCTGGCGGCCTTCGAAGTTGCGGTTCGAAGTCGACGCGCAGCGCTCGCCAGGCTCGAGCCGGTCGGCGTTCATCGCCAGGCACATCGAGCAGCCCGGCTCGCGCCATTCAAAACCGGCGGCCAAAAAGATCTGGTCGAGGCCTTCGCGCTCGGCTTGTTCCTTCACCAGGCCGGAACCCGGCACGACCATCGCCAGCTTCACGTTCGGCGCGCGCTGACGGCCACGCACGACGTCGGCGGCCGCGCGCAAGTCTTCGATGCGCGAATTGGTGCACGAACCGATGAACACCTTGTCGATCGCCACTTCGTCGATCGGCGTGTTCGCCGTCAGGTCCATGTAGACCAGCGCTTTTTCAATGGCGCCGCGGCGCACCGGATCGAGTTCATCGAGGGGATCGGGCACGCGGCCATCGATCGCGATGACCATCTCGGGCGAGGTGCCCCAGGTGACCTGCGGCTGGATGTCTTGCGCGTCCAGTTCGACGACGGTGTCGAAGGTGGCGCCATCGTCAGTGTGCAGCGTGCGCCAGTAGGCCACGGCTTGTTCCCACTGGTCGGCTTTGGGCGACAGCGGGCGGTCCTTGACGTAGGCGATCGTGGTGTCGTCGACTGCCACCATGCCGGCGCGTGCGCCCGCTTCGATCGCCATATTACAGACCGTCATGCGGCCTTCCATCGACAGCGCGCGGATCGCCGAACCACCGAATTCGATGGCGTAGCCGGTGCCGCCGGCGGTGCCGATGCGGCCGATCACGGCCAGCACGATGTCCTTGGCGGTCACGCCCGGACGCAGGCTGCCTTCGACCTTGACCAGCATCGATTTCGACTTCTTGGCCAGCAGGGTTTGCGTGGCCAGCACGTGCTCGACTTCCGAGGTGCCGATGCCGTGCGCCAGGCAGCCGAAGGCGCCGTGGGTCGACGTGTGCGAGTCGCCGCAGACGACCGTCATGCCTGGCAGCGTTGCGCCCTGCTCCGGCCCGATCACGTGCACGATGCCCTGGCGCTTGTCGTTCATGTTGAAGTACGTGAGACCGAAGGCCTTGGTGTTGGCGTCGAGCGTCTCGACCTGCAGGCGCGAGGTCGGATCGAGGATGCCCTGGGCGCGGTCGGTGGTCGGCACGTTATGGTCGGCCACGGCCAGGTTGGCCGAGACACGCCATAGTCCACGGCCAGCGTCGCGCAAGCCGTCAAAGGCTTGCGGGCTGGTCACTTCGTGTACCAGGTGCCGGTCGATATACAGGACGGTGGTGCCATCGGCGTCGGCACGCACGACATGGGAATCCCAGAGTTTGTCGTAGAGCGTTTTTTGCATGGTCAGTCCAATGATGCGGTATGTGGTCGCACAGGAGTGCGCGCGGCCGCCAGGACAGGTTTCCAGGCGACCGGGTTTTCGATTATGCCATAGTTGTGCAGTGCCGCACCATGCCGGGGCGACGCACGTTTATGCCAATGACATTAACATGTGGCAAATAATGTTTGCAAGTATTTTGCTATATGCAAATAAAAAAAGCCCGCGTCAATGACACGGGCTTTTCTCTGCGCTTTTGCCGGACAGCGCACCGCCGTTCGTTCTTGCAGCGGCTTATGCCGCCAAGCGCACGCTGCTGCGGCAGCCGTCCATCAGGAACGACAGGCCCACAACCAGCACCAGCTCGCCTTCGGCCGAGCGCGCCGTGCCGGTGATGCCTTCGACCGTCAGCGCGGTCATCGGCTTGATCACCAGGTCGGCCGTGCCATCCACTGCTTCCATCGCCAGGATGTATGGCTGCGGTGCATTGATGACGATGCCCACTTTTTCGGAGCCGGCCTCGTAGCCCAGCGCCAGCGCCAGCGAGCGCACCGGCAGTGGCCGGCCCTGGTCCTTGAGGACCGGGGCGCCGCCGACGCAGGCGAAATCGTCCGGCAGCTCGACCACGCGCTCGACGACGGCCATCGGCAGCGCCAGTTGCGCGCCCGAGGTCGACACCAGCATGGTCGGCACGATCGACAGTTCAATCGGCAGGCGAATCGCAAAGCGCGTGCCCTTGCCCATTTGCGATTCGATGCGGATGGCGCCGCGGTTCTTCTCGACCGCGGTCTTGACCACGTCCATGCCCACGCCACGGCCCGACACCGAAGAAGCCACTTCCTTGGTCGAGAAGCCCGGCAGGAACACCAGCTGGTACGCGTCTTCGTCGCTCTGGGCGCCGTTTTCGCCGATCAGGCCTTTGCTGATGGCGATCTTGCGCAGGCGGGTCGGGTCCATGCCCTTGCCGTCATCCTGCAGCACGATCATGACGCTGTTGGCTTCTTGCCAGGCTTTCAGCAGGATGTAAGCCTTGGCCGGCTTGCCGTTGGCGACGCGGTCGGCAGGCGATTCGACACCGTGGTCCAGTGCGTTGCGCAGCATGTGCACCAGTGGATCGTACAGGCTGTCCACGACGACGCGGTCGACTTCGGTTTCGGCGCCTTCGATGGTCAGTTCGACGTCCTTGCCCAGGTCTTTCGCCAGCTCGCGCACGAGGCGGGGGAACTTCTGGAACAGGCGGCCCACCGGCTGCATGCGGGTTGCCAGCGTGGCGCGCTGCAGTTCGGCCGAGTAGCGCGAGGCCCGTTCCAGCGTTTCGGCCAGCGTCGCGATCAGGGTCGCGGCCTGGCCTTCGAACTTGAATTGCTGCAGGCGCTCGAGCAGCACGGCGGCCTGGTTGGCGGCCTGCACCGATTCGCCTGCCACTTCGAGCAGCGCGTCGAGCTTGACCGCGTCAATGCGGATGCTTTCATCCTTGGCCGGTGCACTGGCGACCGGCTTGGCCTCGTTGCGGCGCTCGGTGCCATCCCAGCCTTTGCCGGCGGCTGCGGCCGGGGTGGCGACCGCCGTTGCCGGGCTTTCTGCTACCGGCGCGGGTGCAGCGTGTGCGACCACTGGCGCGGCAGCGGATGCGGCCGGCGCGCCGGCAATGGCGTTTGCAGCCGGGACCACGGCGTTGTACATGCCGATCCAGTCCAGGCCATCGTTGCCGGCGGCGGGCGCCGCTGCGGCCACGGCTGGCGCCACTGGCGCGGCCGCGACGGGCGCTGCAACTGGCGCTGGCGCGCTGTTGCCCTTGCCTTCGATCGCATCCATCAGGATGCGCTCGAGGTCGGCCGGCATCTGCGCCAGGCCTTCCGGTGGCGTGCCGTTGTTCAGGTCACCCAGTTGATCGGCCACGAAGCCCGACGCCTGCAGCGCCGCTTCGATCGCGATCGGCGTGACCGGCGCGGCGCCTGTGCGCAGCGCATCGAACAGGTTTTCGGTCAGGTGGCAGGCCGCGACCAGTGCGGGCAGGCCCATGAAGCCAGCGCCGCCCTTGATCGTGTGGAACGACCGGAACACCGCGTTCAGGGTTTCCTTGTTGTCAGGATCGCGTTCGAGGCGCAGCAGGTGCTCTTCTACGTTTACCGCCAGATCCATCGCCTCGACGACGAAATCCTTCAGCATATCGTCCATTAGAATCCCAGATCGGCAAGAAGATCGTCAACGTTGTCCTGGTTCAGCGCCGCATCCGGCACCGAAGGCCCTTGCATCAGCGGTTCGGGTGCGGCCTGCTTCTGCGCCAGCTTTTCCTTCACGTCCGGCGGCGCATTGTCGCGCAGCAGCTGGGCCAGCTCGCCCTCGACCGTCTGCGTGATCTTGACCACTTTCTTGATCAGCTGACCCGTGATGTCCTGGAAGTCTTGCGCCATCATGATTTCGAGCAGGCGGGCTTTTTCGGCCTCGGTGGCCGCCGTCACGCTGGTGGCGAACTGGCGCGAATCGCCGGCCAGCGCCTTGAATTCGTCCAGGCTCAGCTTGCCGTCAAACAGGTCGGCCCAGCGCAGTTCCATGTCCTTGGACTGCTTCGACAGCAGATCCTGGGCCGGCATGCCTTCGTCGAGGGTGTTCAGGACCTTGTTGGCGGCCTGTTCGGTCAGGGTGGCGACGTATTCGAGGCGGTCTTGCGCATCGACGATCTGCGACGAGGCTTCGTTGAGCGCCTTGTCGTAGCCCAGCTCTCGCAGCGAATCGTGCAGCAGGCGCACGATGCCGCCGAGGCGCTCGAACATGCCGCCATTTTCGCTGCCATCGTCGCTGGCAGATGCAGCGTGGGCGGCAGGCGCGGCGGCGGCGGCAGGTGCAGCCGTCGGTGCAGCTGCAGGTGCAGCCGCCGGGGCAGCCGATGCGGCGCTGGCCGACACCTGGTCGAACAGCGAGTCGAGGTCGTCTTCGTCATTGCTGGCGGCGGCTGCCGGAGCAGGCGCGGGGGCAGCAGGACTTGGCGCAGCGCTGGTGCGCTGCGCCGCCACTTCCTCGAATAGTGCGTCGAAATCGTCAGCGGCGTTGGTCATAATCCCTGCTTCTCCATAATATAAATTCGCAATCAGCTCTGCAATACTGGGGGTGCTGCGTCCATCGGGCGGCCGTTTCCGGGTCCATCAATGGGACTGGTGTTGCCTGCGAGTGTAGCAGCGTGGTTGCCGTAGGTAAATCTCAGAGAGGGCAATGCAACAAAATGGGCTTGGAAACTTAGTACCGCGACAATTAAAACGTGTAATTCCTGATCGTTTACATATGATTGGTGTTGTATTTTGTGATCTCGCCGTTGTTTTCCATGAGAAAGTGTCGCATCCGGACGGTCACATGACGTTTGAGCGAACTCAACACTTTGCGTTTTCAACATGCGCCATTCGGCATACTGTTGTCAGAATGGGGATGACCTGAGGAGTATCATCATGTATAGAAAAATTCTGGTTACTACCGACGGGTCCGCCGTCTCTCAGCACACGGCTTGCGCGGGCGTCAAGTTCGCTCAGCAGTTGGGCGCCGAAGTGCTGGCCCTGTTCGTCGCACCCGACTACCAGTATCCAGTGTATGTCGAAATCATCCCGCCTTCCTATCCCAGCGAAGAAGAATACGTGGCGCAAATGCATCGCATGGGTGAGGAATACATGAGCAAGATCACGCGCTCGTGCGCCACCGCCAATCTGGCGCACCGGTGCATGACAACCTTCTCCGACTCGCCGGCGCTCAAGATCGTCGCCGTCGCCGAAGAGGAAGGCTGCGACCTGATCTTCATGGGCTCGCACGGCCGCTCTGGCTGGAACCAGTTATTACTCGGCAGCGTCACGAACAAAGTGTTGTCGCACACGACCAAGCCGGTACTGGTGCACCGCCTGATCGTCGAACCCGTAGTCTAGATCGAGCAAAAACGATGTGTGCGTCGCTTATGGGCAACGTCCAGCACCCCGCAGTACTGATAGTAGGAACCGTCTCGACAAAACGTGTCTAATTGAACAAGGTTTTTCGGGGTAGGAAACCTCTTAATGTGTGAGGAATCGAAATGGTCAGAATTGTAATAGCCGATGATCACACGATCATGCGCGAAGGCCTCAAACGTATCCTTGACGGCGCTGAAGAGGTTGACATTGTCGGCGAAGCAACCAATGGCTTCGAGGTGCTTGCCCTGGTGCGCCAGGGCGGCTTCGACCTGTTGCTGCTCGACCTGTCCATGCCCGGGCGCAGCGGTGTCGACCTGATCCGCCAGGTGCGCAGTGAAGCGCCCAAACTCGCCATTCTCATTCTGACGATGCACGAAGAAGAACAGTACGCGGTGCGCGCAATCCGGGCTGGCGCCCAGGGCTATCTCACCAAGGAAAGCGCCGGCACGCAGCTTGTTGGCGCCATCCGCAAGGTCGCCTCGGGCCGCCCCTATATCAGTACCGAGGTCGCAGAGCAATTGGCCCTGAATATTATGGCCCCTAGTGAGCAAATGCTTCACAAGCAGTTATCCGACCGGGAATTTGAGGTATTTTCCCATCTGGTGAGTGGGAAAACGATCACCGAGATCGCCAACGGACTGCATCTTTCGGTGAAGACCGTCAGCACCCACAAGACCCGCATCATGCAGAAAATGGGGATGAGTTCGCTCTCGGAAATGGTGCAATACGCCGTGGCGCATCGCTTGCTCTCCCCAATGAAAGCGTAGACAAGGATTATTTTTTGACCACATAATGTCGTATCCGTGCACTGTCTCGCAACAAAGCACAGATGAACTCGTTTGTTCAAGAACAATGTTCTGACCTTCCTGTTTCCCCCCTCCGCCATTCGGGCAACACCCCTTGCCAGTAGGAATTTTCCTACAACCCCACCATCTGTCCTACCTACATATTCAGGCAACGCTGATAGTCGTGCCGGGCTCGTGTTGGCATACTGAATTCACCGATTTGACTTGCTCGCGATCCAAGTCACGGCGTCAGCCGCTACCAATCAATGGCACGGCAGATGCGCGACACCATCCGCAGTGCCGCCGGGGTCGCCCGAAACCCTGAGTTCCTTACCGGAGAAGAGCATGCAGTCTCAGCCACCGTCAGAACCACGCAACGCCAACCAGCCGACCCTGCATTCCCCGATGGAGGCCGGTCGCCAGCGCCAGGGACGACTTTGGTCCAACCTCAAGGAAGTCTGCGACCTGCTGCGCATCCCCGCCAGTGTCTCGGTAAGCTCCGAAGAATTGTTGTTCCAGCACGTCCAGTTCAAGACCGGCCAGCGCGTCCACACGATCGGCCAGGCCTTCGACACCCTGTACATCGTCAACTCGGGCTTCCTCAAGACCGTGCTGATCGACGAGTTCGGCAACGAGCAGGTGCTCAGCTTCCCGATGAAGGGCGACATGCTCGGCGTCGACGGCATCCACACGCGCCACTATGCATCCGAGGCCGTGGCCCTGTCCGACTGCGACCTGATCCTGCTGCCGTTCAAGAAGCTGACGGCGCTGGGCCGCGTGCACAACGAACTCGAGAACATGATGTACGGCGTCATGAGCCGCGAACTGGTGCGTGAACAAACCATGATCGGCATGCTCGGCGCGCTCTCGGCCGAGGCCCGCGTGGCGCGTTTCCTCGTCTCGCTGGCCGACCGATTCGCCGCGATGGGCTACTCGAGCAAGCTGTTCAACCTGCGCATGACCCGCCACGAGATCGGCAGCTACCTCGGCCTTACGCTGGAAACCGTCAGCCGCACGCTGTCGGCCTTCAACGAAATCGGCATGATCACCGTCGACCAGCGCACCATCGGCATCAAGGACGCCGAGTCGCTCAAGACGCTGCGCCGCCTGCCGCCATCGCGTTCGCGCATCAAGGCGAGCGCCAAGCAAAAGGCCGAGCTCGATCAACCGGGCGACGACCAGGTGCTGGCCACGGCCTGAAACCGCTGTGCTCCACGACCAACGCCCGCCCTCACAGGCGGGCGTTTTCTTTGGTGCTGCCGCAGCTATTCTTGCTTGTCGAGCGACAGCACGCCATCGTTGACGCGCACGCGGTCGCCCGTCCGGTAGCCGGGATTATTGGCGAACTCCAGCACCTGGGTGGTGTCTGTTGTATTCAGGCGCACCGTCACGCGGTAATACTGGCGTGCTGCGGCGTCGCTCGCCAATGGCCGCGGATTGGGCAAGGCGCCCTGCACCGTTTCCACTTTCTCGATGATGCCGCAGCTGGTGCAATAGCGCGCCACGCGCGGCCGCTCGGTTGCGCGCGGGGCCGGTGGTGGCGATGCGCCGGGCGCGGCGGCGGCGATGCGGGGGTCTTTCGTCGTCAACTGGCGCGTGGTTTCCACGGGCTGCGCCACGTCGCTGCGCACGAGCGGTTCGCGCAGCACGCTCGTGGCGACCTCGTTACCCAGGCGCAGTTCGGCGCTGACGCGGCTATCGGGTTTCAAGCGATCACGGTTGCCGATCACGTAATGGCCCGTGTACTGGCCCGGTTCCACTTCGGTCAGGTGCAGCGCGCGGTTCGCACCATCGAGATTGAGCGTGGCGTTGCCACCCGGCGTGCCGTACAGGTCGAACTGCAGTCGCACGCCCTGGTCGAGCCGCGCCACTTCTTCGACCGTGAATCCATTGATGACGGGCGTGGCGGTGCGGGACTGTGGTGCGGTCTGGGGCGCGGGCTGCGCCTGGGCCATCCCGCTGGCGGTCGACAACACCGCGGCTGGCGCCATGGCGGCGATGGTGCAGATCATGAGGCGTAGTTTCATTGGTACTCTCCTGGCATTGGCTGCGTCAGGCTCGACCTTACGCCTGCGGCAACTTCGGGTCGGTACGCTGACGTACCGAGCTACTAGTGTCCTGAATCGGAAATTCGTTGAGTAATCAATGTGGCGAAGTCGGCCTGAGACAAGGAGCAAAGCACAGCAAGGCCGGGGCCTTGCGCGCATTTGCGACGCAGTATCAGGCAGACGCTCGCCGTATTGATTCAACGAATCTCTGATTCGGGACACTACAACACGCCGTGCACCATATCGCCCGACGTCACATAGATATGGTCGCCCGGCCCGGGCTTGACCGGATGGCCACCCGTGAACGAGCCGAACGACGGCAGGATCAGGCCTTGCGTGCCCACGACAAAGCAAGGCAGGCGCAGCGCGTCGAAGCGCGTGGCCAGCACGTACACCGGATGCACGTGGCCGGCCAGGCCGTAGCCAGGTGCATCGACGCCCGGATGGTGGCAAAACGCGAACGGCCCGATCGCATGCGGCTCGTCGACCAGTTCCATCTCCAGCGCCGCAGCCGGGTCGCCGGCATGCAGGTCGTGGTTGCCGCGCACGAGCGTCAAGGCCAGGTCGGGATGGCGCCTGCGCCAGGCCAGCATCGCCAGCTGGGTCGAGCTGGCATGGGCCGCGCGCGCATGCAGAAAGTCGCCGAGAAAGACGACCTGGCGTGCGTCGTGCTGTGCCACCAGCGCATCCAGGCCCGCAAGGTTTTCCGACGTGGTCCCGCGCGGCACCGGCACGCCCAGCGCGCGAAACGCCGCCGCCTTGCCGAAGTGGATATCGGCGACGATCAGCATGCGCTCGGCCGGCCAGAACACGGCCTTCTCGGGCAGCAGCCACAGCGTCTCGCCGGCCACTTGGACCGTTGCGCGCGTCATGCCGCCGCCTTCTCGAGTTCACGCACCATGCGCGCGACGCGATCGCTCAGCTTCTCGGTGCTGACCTTTTCGCGAAAGCGCTCGACCATCAGCGCGAAGCCGAACGGCGTGGCGCGCTTGACCTCGCGATAGGCCACGTGGCGCGCATGCAATTCAGTCAGCGTGTCGCGCAAGCGCGTCAGTTCCAGCTCCTGCTCCATCACTTCGCGCTCGGCTTGCGTGAGCAGCAGGTTGCCGGCGTCATGCTTGCGAAACACCTCGAAGAACAGCGAAGACGAGGCCTGCAACTGCCGGTTCGATTTCGGCTGGCCCGGATAACCCTGGAACACCAGCCCCGCGATGCGCGCCACTTCGCGGAAGCGCTGCTGCGACAACTGCGTCGCGTTCAGGCTGTCGATGACGTCTTCCAGCAGCCGCTCGGTATCGAATAGCGACACGCCAGAACCCATGGGCGCGGCAAACATCTGCGCCCAGTCCACCGGCTCGGGCGCCATCAGTTCGAAGCCGTAGTCATTGATCGCGATGGAAAACGTGATCGGCTGGAGGCGGCCGACACGAAACGCCATCAGCGAGGCCAGCCCCATGTGCACCGAGCGCCCCGCGAACGGGTACACGAACAGGTGATAGCCTTCGCGGCTCTTCATCGATTCGAGCACCAGCGTTTCACTTGTCGGCAGCGCCGACCAGCGCTGCTGGATCTCGATCAGCGGTGCAATGGCGCGCATCTCCGGACCATCGAACACGCCCTGATCGGCCAGCCGCAGCTCTTCGAGCGCGGCGTGCGCCAGCTCGTTCGACATCGGCATCTTGGCGCCCTGCCAGCGCGCGATGGCGCCGCGCGTGCCGGTGGCGCGCCGCACGAACGCAGTGAGTTCATGCACGCGCACGAATTCGAGGATGCGCCCGCCGAACAGGAAACGGTCGCCCGGTTTCAGGCGCGAGATGAAGGATTCTTCCACGCTGCCGATGCGGCCACCGGACATGTACTTCACCTGGATCGTCGCATCCGACATGATGGTGCCGATGCCCATGCGATGCCGGCGGCCGATGGCGGCGTCCGGTACGCGATACACGCCCTCGTCGTCCGGCAGCACGCGCCGGTATTCGGGATACACGGTCAGGCTCTGGCCGCCGCGCGCGACAAAGTCGAGTGCCCACTGCCATTCGTCAGGCGTCAGGTGCCGATACGACCAGGCCTGGCGCACTTCTTCATACAGTTCTTCGGCGCGAAAGCCGCCGCCCAGCGCCACCGTCACGATGTGCTGGACCAGCACATCGAACGGCTTGTTCGGCACGTAGCGCCCTTCGATGCGGCGCGCCGCCACCGCCTTGCGCGCGCCGGCCGCTTCCAGCAATTCGAGGCTGTTGGTCGGCACCAGCGTCACGCGCGAGACGCGTCCCGGCGCATGGCCGCTGCGACCGGCGCGCTGCAGCAGGCGCGCCACGCCCTTGGCGCTGCCGATCTGCAGCACGCGCTCGACCGGCAGAAAATCCACGCCCAGGTCGAGACTCGCCGTGCAGATGACGGCTTTCAGGATGCCGCTCTTCAGGCCGAGTTCCACCCACTCGCGCACTTCGCGATCAAGCGAGCCGTGATGCAGTGCGATCACGCCAGCCCAGTCCGGGCGGGCCTCGAGGATGTTCTGGTACCAGATCTCGGACTGCGAACGCGTATTGGTAAACACCAGCGTCGCCTCGTGCTTCTCGATCTCGTCGATCACCGGCTGCAGCATCTGCAAGCCAAGATGCCCGCCCCACGGAAAGCGCGAGACATTGGCGGGGATCAGGCAGTCGACGACGATCTTCTTGCGCGTGTCGCCTTCGACCAGCACGCCCGCGTCCGAACCAAGCAGCACCTGGCGTGCCAGATCGAGGTTGCCCATCGTCGCCGACACGCCCCACACGAGTAACTCCGGGCGCCAGCGCCGCAGCCGCGCCAGCGCCAGTTGCACCTGCACGCCGCGCTTGCTGCCCATCAGTTCATGCCATTCGTCGACGATGATCATGTCGAGGTTGCGAAACTGCTCGAGCGCCGCCGCATTGCTGATCATGAGCGTCAGGCTCTCGGGCGTCGTCACCAGCGTGGCCGGCATGCTGCGCGTCTGGCGTGCACGCTCGCTCGCTTTCGTGTCGCCCGTGCGCGCGCCAATGCGCCACTCGGGCATCAACTCGGCTGCCGATTCTTCCAGCGCGCGCTGCGTGTCGGCGGCCAATGCGCGCATGGGCGTGATCCACAGGACACGCAGGCCCGCCTTGTTGCGTCCGGATGCGAGCCCCGCGCGTTGCAGCGCCGCGAACCAGACGGCGAATGTCTTGCCGGCGCCGGTATTGGCATGCAGCAGACCCGATTCGCCCTTGAGCGCCGCCTTCCACACATTGCGCTGGAACGGGAACACCGTCCACCCACGCCCGGCGAACCATGCGTCGACCCTGTCCTTGACTTCGTTGCGACTCATGCCGTTGCCGCCTCCAGCAAACCCTTCAGGGTGTCGAGCGTGTCGGCTTCATCGACCGGTTTGTCGCTGCGCCGCCGCAGGATGCGCGGAAAGCGCACCGCGATGCCGGCCTTGTGGCGCGGCGAGAGCGCGATGCCCTCGAAGCCGATCTCGAACACCATCGTCGGCTTCACCGAACGCACCGGCCCGAATTTTTCAATGGTCGTGCGCCGGATGACATTGTCGACCTGCGCGATCTCGGCATCGGTCAGGCCCGAATACGCTTTCGCGAACGGCACGAGCTTGCGCTCGTCCCCCGCCCCGTCCCACACGGCGAACGTGTAGTCGGTGTACAGCGACGCGCGCCGGCCGCTGCCCGGCTGCGCGTACAGCAGCACGGCGTCGATGGCGTACGGATCGATTTTCCACTTCCACCAGGTGCCGACATCCTTCGTGCGCCCGACGCCATACTGCGCCGTGCGCGCCTTGAGCATCATGCCCTCGACGCTGCGTGCACGCGAGCCGGCGCGCAGCTCGGCCAGCGCTTCCCAACTGGCCGCTTCGACCACTGGCGAGAGGCGCAACTGGCGCTGGTCGAGTTTCGCCACTTCGACCTCGAGCAGCGCGCGGCGCTCGTGCTGCGGCAAGGCGCGCAGGTCGACGCCATCGAGTTCGAGCAGGTCGTAGCAGCACAGCACCGCCGGCAATTCGGCCAGCAGCTTGCTTGATATGGTCTTGCGGCCGATGCGCTTTTGCAGGTCGGCGAAGGCCGACGGCACTGGCGAATCGGGCTGCCAGATCAGCACTTCGCCGTCGAGCACCATCCCGTCCGGCAAGCGCGCGGCGGCGAGTTCGGGAAAGCGCTCGGTGATCAGGTCTTCACCGCGCGACCACAGAAAACTCTGGCCATCGCGCCGCACCAGTTGGGCGCGGATGCCATCGTACTTCCACTCGACGATCCAGTCGGCCGGCTCGCCCAGCGTCGCCGGTTCTGCCGCCAGTTGATGCGACAGGAAAAACGGATACGGCTGCCCGCCGCGCAGCTTGTGTTCTTCGGCGGACTGCTCGGCGATCAGTTGCAGGAAGCCCGCCGCGGTAGGCTTCACGCGCCCGTCGGTCCAGCCCATCAGGCGCTGTGCAATGAGCTTGTTGTCCACCGCCGCAATCGCCGCGAGTGCGCGCGTAACGAGCAGGCGCGAGACGCCGACGCGAAAGCCGCCGCCAATCAGTTTGACGAGCAGGAAGCGCTCGCGCCAATCGAGTTCGTTCCAGTAGCCGAACAGCGCCTCACGGATGCGGCCCGGATCGGCGCCGCGCAACGGCCCGATGCGCTCTTCCATCCATTCGGCCAGGCCGACGTCGGACCGTTCGGTGGGCGGTGGCAGAATGTGCGCGATGGTCTCGGCAAAGTCGCCCACCGCGGCGTACGACTCGTCGAACAGCCACTCGTCGAGCGCCGCGTACTCGATGGCGAACTGGCGCAGCATTTTGGTCGGCACCGCCTGGCGCGGCTTGCCGCCGGCGAGAAAATACACGGCCCACGCCGCATTCTCGGGCGCGGCGCTGGCGAAGTACGCCATCAAGGCATCGAGCTTGCGGGTGGTCGACGTGGTCTCGTCGAGGTCGGCGTACAGGCGGGCAAATTCACGCATCGGCCGCTCCCGCCGTGGTCTCGGCGGCGGCCGACTCCTTGGCCGCAGCAGCGGGCGCAGCATCAGGCGCCGCATCAGGCACCACCTCGCCCTCTTCCTCGGCGCCGTATTCCGTCTCGAAGCCCGACGCATCGAGCCCGTTCTGGTTCAGCCAGCGCACGAGCGTGGGAATCGAGCCGTGCGTGACGATCACGCGCTCGGCCTCGGTGGCCTTGATGGCGCTCATCAGCCCGGGCCAGTCGGCGTGATCGGACAGCACGAAGCCGCGATCCACGCCGCGCCGGCGCCGGGCGCCGCGCAGCAGCATCCAGCCGCTGGCGAAAGAATCGCTGTAGTCGCCGAAGCGCTTCATCCAGGTCGAGCCGCTGGCAGATGGCGGCGCGATCACCATCGCGCGGCGCAGCAGCGCCTTGTCGATCTCGCTCACCAGCACGGTCGGCGGAATATCGACGCCCTCGGCGCGATACGCGCGATTGAGCGGTTCGACCGAACCGTGGCAGACGATCGTGCCGATGCTCGCATCGAGCCCGGCCAGGATGCGCTGCGCCTTGCCGAACGAGTACGCGAAGACCACGCTTGCCCGGCCCTCGTCGGCATTCTTGCGCCACCAGGCGTTGATCTCGGCCATCAGCTCGGCCTCGGGCTGCCAGCGGTAGATCGGCAGGCCGAACGTGGATTCGGTGATGAAGGTGTCGCACCGTACCGGCTCGAACGGCGCGCAAGTTTTATCCGGTTCGACCTTGTAGTCGCCCGATGCCACCCAGACTTCGCCACCGCATTCCATCCGCACCTGGGCCGAGCCAAGCACATGCCCGGCCGGATGCAGCGAGATTTTCACGTCGTTGTGCGTGACGCTCGCGCCGTACTCCAGGGCGTCGACATTGATGTCGCCCAGGCGCGATTTCAGCACGCCTATACCGGGCGCCGCGGCCAGGTAGTGGCCGTGGCCCACGCGCGCATGGTCGCCGTGCGCGTGCGTGATCACGGCGCGCGGCACAGGACGCCAGGGATCGATATAGAAATCACCCGGCACGCAATACAGGCCTTCCTTGCGAACGACAACCATGTCTCCCATATCCAAGGCCCTTACACCGGCTCGAGGAAGTCGACCATGAAGGTCCGGCTTTCTCCATCGGCAAAATCGAGTGTGACCTGGTCGCCGGCGACGGCGGTGACCACGCCCTCGCCATACTTGGCCGAAGCGGCGCGCGCTCCGACCGCAAACTTCGGCGCCGGTGCTTCGATGGCCGGCTCATGGTCGAACTCGTCGTCGCGAATCTCGATGCCCTCGGTGAGCAACAGCGCGGGAGGATTGAGGCAGTTGTCGCACTTGCAGCAGTTTTCGAAACCGGCCACCTTGTCGTCGAAGTAATCGAGGATGAGCTTCCAGCGGCAAAGGCCACTGACCGCATAACCCACCATCTGTTCGAGCGCCTGCTTGTCGTGCTCCTGCTTCTGGATGTACACGGCGGCGAGCTTGTCGAAAATGCCGGCCCTGGGCTGGGCGCTGCTGGCAATGAATTCGAGCTTGCGGTTCTGGCGCACGAGCTTCGCATCCTTGAGCAGCTTGATGCACACCTTGATGCTCGACTCGGCCAGGTCTTCAAGCGCTTCTTCCAGCCGCGCCGATGTCACCGGGCCAGCGTCGCCCAGGCCGCGCACCGCGCCGTGCACCAGTTGCAGCTCTTGCGCGCACGGGTAATGCTTCATCAGGAAGAACTGCTGCAGGCGCTTGTCGTCCTGCAGGTACAGCAGCGTGCAGGTGGCGTCCAGGCCATCGCGCCCGGCGCGGCCCGATTCCTGGTAATACGATTCGAGGTTGGGCGGAATCTGCAGGTGGATCACGAAGCGGGTATCGCACTTGTCGATGCCCATGCCGAACGCATTCGTCGCGACCATCACGCGGCGCTCGCCGTCCATGAACAAATCCTGGTTCAGTTTGCGCTCGGCCGCCGGCAGCTTGCCATGATAGATGGTGACCGATTCGCCGGCTTCTTCCAGCACGGCCAGCATCTCTTCGGCTGCTTTCACGGTGGCGGCGTACACGATGCCGACGCCTTCAGAGGCCTGCACCAGCCGCAGCGCCGCCTGGTATTTTTCGGCCACGTTCGTGACCTGTTGCACCGCGTAGTGCAGGTTCGGGCGGTACACGCCGGTATTGATCACATTGAGCTTGCGGTCCAGCTGCTTGCTGATGTCGGCAACGACTTCTTCGGTGGCGGTGGCGGTGAGCGCCAGCACCGGCGGGCGGCCGATGGCCTCGATCGCGGCGCCCAGGCCGATATACGCCGGGCGGAAATCGTGGCCCCATTGCGAGATGCAATGCGCCTCGTCGATCACGACGATGTCGAGCGTGACCTTTTGCAGCACGGCGATGAATTCGGGCGAGACCATGCGTTCCGGCGTGCAGAACACGATCTCGCAGGTCTCCTGTTCGATGGCGGCGATGGCCGCATGCTCTTCTTCAGCGTTCAGGCTGCTGTTGACCTGGACCGAGCGGATGCCGAGTTCTTCGAGCTTTTCCAGCTGGTCTTTCATCAGCGAGATCAACGGCGAAATGACAACCGTGATCCCCTCCAGCATCTTGGCCGGGATCTGATAGCACAGCGATTTACCGCCACCGGTTGGCATGATCGCCAGCGTGTCCTTGCCGTCGAGGACACTGTCGATCACGCGTTGCTGGCCGTCGCGCAACTTGGCGATGCCGAACACGGCGTCGAGAAGGCGTTGGATGGTGTTGCGGCGCACGGCCAGCAGGCCGCGATGCATCAGGGTGGGGTCGTGTCGTGTCATGGTGATATCGACTGTAGGTTGCCGCACCCGACTCGACTATAGGACGCCACCTACTGCGGGCGTAGGAGCGTCACCTCCGGACGATCATGTTGAAAACTTTCAGATTCGTGTCAATTGTGCGACACATTTTTCTCACAAGGTTTAGTCCTACAATGCGACGGAGTATTTACCGATGCGCACGGTGCAAACGGCGACATACCATGTGATCCACACTCACATCACTGTCACCACCCAGGAGATTTTCCATGCGCCGCCACCCAATGACCTGGACTGCCGTCCATCTGGCCCTCGCCAGCGCTGCCACATGGTTCTTGCTGGAATCCGGCGCCCTCGCTTCGACCGTGCTGTTCTCGCTTCACTAAGTTTTCTTGCTTCACTAAATTTAGCTTCACCAAGTAAAAAACGCCATCTTCCACTGGGAAGACGGCGTTCATTATCACTGTGAGCAGGCCTTTCGGCCCGCTCCAATTCATCAAGCAGCTTTCTGCTCTTCTTCTTCCACCGGCTGGCGGATCAGGTAATCGAAGGCTGCCAGCGATGCTTTCGCACCCTCGCCCACCGCAATCACGATCTGCTTGAACGGCACCGTCGTCACGTCGCCGGCGGCAAACACGCCCGGCATCGAGGTCTGGCCACGGGCATCGACTTCGATTTCGCCGTGCGCCGACAGGTCGATCGAACCCTTCAGGAACTCGGCATTCGGCACCAGGCCAATCTGCACGAACACGCCTTCCAGGTCGATGCGGTGGATCGCACCAGTATTGCGATCCTTGTAGCTCAGGCCGTTGACGATCTTGCCGTCGCCGTGGATCTCGGTGGTCTGCGCCGACTTGATCACCTTCACGTTCGGCAGCGAGGTCAGCTTGCGCTGCAGCACCGCATCGGCCCGCAGTTCATTGCCGAACTCGATCAGCGTGACTTCCTTGACCAGGCCGGCCAAGTCGATCGCCGCTTCCACGCCCGAGTTACCGCCGCCAATCACCGACACGCGCTTGCCCTTGAACAGCGGACCGTCGCAGTGCGGGCAGTACGCCACGCCGTGGTTCTTGTACTCTTTCTCGCCCGGCACATTGATCTCGCGCCAGCGGGCGCCGGTGGCGATGATCACCGACTTCGATTTCAAGACCGCGCCGCTCTCGGTGTGCACTTCGATCAACTGCCCGCGCACGATCTTGCTGGCGCGCTGGGTATTCATGATGTCGACCTCGTAATCCTTGACGTGCTCTTCCAGTGCGACGGCGAACTTCGGTCCATCGGTTGCTTTCAACGACACGAAGTTCTCGATCGCCAGCGTATCGAGCACCTGGCCGCCGAAACGGTCGGCCAGCACGCCGGTACGAATGCCTTTGCGGGCGGCGTAGATTGCCGCAGCCGCGCCGGCAGGACCGCCGCCGACGATCAAGACGTCGAAGGCTTCTTTCTCGCTCAATGCAGCGGCTTTCTTCGCGCCGCCGTTCACGTCGATTTTCGACAGGATTTCTTCGACGCTGGTGCGGCCCTGGCCGAAATGCTCGCCATTCAGGAACATCATCGGCACGGCCAGGATCTGCTTGCTTTCGACTTCTTGCTTGAATACACCGCCATCGATCGTCACAACCTTGATGCGCGGGTTAATCACCGACATCGTGTTCAGTGCCTGCACGACTTCCGGGCAGTTATGGCACGACAGCGAGATGTAGGTTTCAAAAACGTAATCACCATCCAGGGCGGCGATCTGGTCGATGACCGCCTGCTCCAGCTTGATGGTGTGGCCGCCCACGTGCAGCAGTGCCAGCACGAGGGAGGTAAATTCGTGGCCCAGCGGGATGCCGGCGAAACGCACGCCGATATCGGTACCGACGCGATTGATGGCGAACGACGGGGTGCGCTCATTGGCTTCCTGGCGCACGGTGATCTTGTCGCTCAGCTCTGCGATTTCGCGCAGCAGCTCGTCCATTTCACGCGCTTTCGGCGAATCGTCCAAGGATGCAACCAGCTCGATCGGCTGCACCACTTTTTCCAGATAGGCTTGCAACTGTTTCTTGAGGGTCGCGTCAAGCATGATGTTTTCCTTAAACTCTCGAATAGATAAAATTGGTACGTCCAGAATTGCACCGGGCCGCCGCAGCGGCCCGGTCAGGGGGCTACTTAATTACGGAACAACTCAGATCTTGCCGACCAGGTCCAGCGACGGGGTCAGGGTTTCAGCGCCTTCGGTCCACTTGGCCGGGCAGACTTCGCCTGGGTGGGCAGCGACGTACTGGGCAGCCTTGACTTTGCGCATCAGTTCCGATGCATCGCGGCCGATGCCGTTGTCGTGCACTTCCATGACCTTGATCTGGCCTTCTGGATTGATGACGAAGGTACCGCGCAGCGCCATGCCTTCTTCTTCGATCATGACTTCGAAATTGCGCGACAGGGTGCCGGTCGGGTCGCCGATCAGCGGGTAGTTCACTTTCTTGATCGCGTCCGAGGTGTCGTGCCATGCCTTGTGGGCAAAGTGGCTGTCGGTCGACACGCCGTAGACGTTCACGCCCAGCTTTTCGAATTCAGGCTGGAACGAGGCCAGATCTTCCAGTTCGGTTGGGCAGACGAAGGTGAAGTCGGCCGGGTAGAACATCACCACCGACCAGGTGCCCTTGAAGTTTTCTTCGGTCAGGTCGATGAATTTGCCATTGGCGTATGCGGTGGCTTTGAACGGCTTGATCTGGGTATTGATAAGGGACATGTAAGCTCCTGTTTTGTGGTTGATGAAACGTATGACAAGCAGTGTACCGCTCAGCTCGCCTTTTGGGAAATTGATTGATTGGATACTGTTGATTGATTTTGACTATCGCGCGGCCAGCACGCTGCCAACGGCGCCTGCCACTATGCCGTCAAACGCAGACAGGCACGGCGCTGCATGGTAGCACCAGACTGAAGGTCGAGCCTTCCCCGGCGCTGCTGGTCACGCGCAACTCACCGCTGTGCGACATGGCCAGCTGGCGCGAGATATACAGGCCCAGCCCCAAGCCCTTCGGCTCGCCATTGCGGGCGCCCCGCTCGTAGGGCTCGAAAATGCGCTCCAGGTCGGCCGGCGCGATACCCTTGCCGCCGTCGCGCACATTGATCTGCACGCACTCGCCAATCTGCTCGACGCTCACCTCGACCGGCTGGCCGCCGCCATAACGCAGCGCATTGGTGAGCAGATTCACGATCACCTGCTCGACGCGGAATTCGTCCCAGCAACCGCTGACCGGATCGTGCGGCCGCAAGGTCAGCGAACTGCCCGTGGTCGCCGCCTGCAGCGACAGGTCGCTGACGACCCGCTCCAGCAAGCTCATCAGTTCTACGTTGGTCGGCCGGATCGACAGCTTGCCGCTACGCATGCGCGAGACGTCGAGCATGTCGTCGATCAGGCGGATCATTGACTTGATCTGGCGCTCGTCGCGCTGGACCATCGCTTCCATCTGCTGCGGCCCGAACGCGGCCGCGTTGCCGCGCTTGACCTGCAGGCTGCGCATCTGGGTTTCCAGGAACAGCGTGTTCAGGGGCGTGCGCAGCTCGTGCGCGACGAGCGACATGAATTCGTCGCGCATCTTGAGCGAGCGCTGCAGCTCCTGCTGGGTCTGGTTCAGCTCGCGCAGCAATGTTTCTTGCTCTTGCCGGCTGCGCTCGAGCGCCAGCATCTGGCGCCGCGTCTCGCGGCGCTGCTGGTCGAGCGCCACGAACACGGCGACCTTGCTGCGCACGGCGCCCGGATCGATCGGCTTGTACAGGAAATCGACCGCGCCGTTTTCATACCCCTTGAAGGCGTAATCGAGCTCGCGCCCGGCAGCCGAGACGAACACGATCGGAATGTGGCGCGTGCGCGAGGTCGAACGCATCACCTCGGCGAGCTCAAAACCGTTCATGCCCGGCATCTGCACGTCGAGAATGGCCAGTGCGAATTCGTGCTCGAGCAGCAGGGCCAGCGCGGCGTCGCCCGAGCTGGCCTGGTGGATGATGCGCTGATCGTGACGCAGCAACGCCTCGAGTGCCTGCAGGTTTTCGGGCAAGTCGTCGACGATCAGGATTTTGCTTAATTCTTGGGCGCTCATGGGGTCTCCAACAGGGGCAGCGCGGCGCGAATATCGGCCAGCGGCAACACCAAATGCGGGGCGCAGCGCCGGATGGCTTCTCTCGGCATCGTACTGGCGTGCGCTTCTTCAGGATCCTGGACAATGGTCAGTCCGCCGTGTTCGCGGATGCTGCATATGCCTTCGGCGCCATCAAAGTTGGCGCCGGTCAAAAGTATACCGGCCATTGCCGGGCCGTACACGCTGGCGGCCGATTCCATCAGGATGTCAATCGACGGTCGGGCAAACTGGACAGGCGCTTCGCAGCTGAGCGAAAAGCTGCGATCCTGTTCCACCGACAGATGGTAACCCGAGCCGGCAAAGTAGACGATACCCGGCTCGATCGGCTCCTTGTCGCGCGCTTCGCGTACCGGCAGCATCACGCGCGCATCGAACAATTCGGCCAGCCGGCTTTCGCGGTCGCCCGGCACGTGCAGGATGCACACGACAGCGGGGGTATAACCGGGCTGCAGCGCCGGTAGCAAGCCCAGCAGCGCATCGACACCGCCGGCCGAGCCGCCGATCAGCACCATCTCGATCCGGCGTGTGCCCAGCGCCGCCGCTACTTGCTGGTTCAAGCTCATGGCGCGGCCTTGCGAAACACCCGTTCCCGCCGCGCCAGCGGCTCGAAGCGCTCGGCGTAACTGGAAAAGTCGATGCTTTCCTTGCTGCCCAGGCCGAGGAAACCCCGGTGGCACAGCGATTCGTGGAACAGCCCGAACACGCGGTCTTGCAGCGTACGGTTAAAGTAGATCAGCACATTGCGGCAACTGACGAAGTGCGTCTCGGAGAACACGGTGTCGGTGGCCAGGCTGTGGTCGGCAAAGGTCACGTTCTCGATCAGGCTGCGCTCGAACAGCGCGCCGCCGTAGGCCGCCGTGTAATAGTCGGAGA
The DNA here is from genome assembly GCF_040790145.1 of Massilia aurea. Lineage (GTDB taxonomy): Bacteria > Pseudomonadota > Gammaproteobacteria > Burkholderiales > Burkholderiaceae_D > Telluria > Telluria aurea_C. Next base: position 77,293 of record NZ_JBFMMP010000006.1, on the reverse strand, counting down.
ACGCGGCCTTGCCGCCGGACTTCTGGTAATTCTCGGTGTACAGGCGCATGCGGTCGATCGGATACACGCCACGCCGCGCCGTCTCGAGCGATTTCGGATTGATGTCGGTGGCGTAGATGATGCTGCGCTCGAGCAGCCCTTCTTCTTTCAGCAGGATCGCCAGCGAATAGACTTCTTCGCCGGTGCTGCAGCCGGCCACCCAGATCTTCAGCGACGGATAGGTCTTGAGGAACGGCGCCACCTGCTCGCGCACGACCTGGAAGTATTCCGGGTCGCGGAACATCTCGGTGACGGGAATCGTCAGGTATTGCAGCAGCTGGGCAAAGCCGTTCGGTTCGTGCAGCACGCGCGACTGCAATTCGGAGACCGTGTTGCACGCCATCTCGCGCATGGCCACCAGCACGCGGCGCTTTTGCGACGCGCCCGTGTAGTCGCGGAAGTCGTAGTTATATTTCAGGTACACGGCTTCGACGAGCATCCGCAGCTCGATGTCGAAGTCGCTCGGCGTTTGGCTCAAATGCGCTCCAGGGTCGGCATCCAGACCCGCAACAGGGAATACAGGCGGGACAGGTCAATCGGCTTGGCCAGGTAATCGTTGGCGCCGGCGGCCAGGCACTGTTCCTGGTCGTCCTTCATCGCCTTGGCGGTGATCGCGATGATCGGCAGGCGGTCGAAACGGCCATCGGCGCGGATGCGACGCGTCGCTTCCATGCCGTCCATCCCCGGCATCATGATGTCCATCAGTACCAGGTCGATGCCCGGCACTTCATCGAGTTTCGCAATCGCCTCAAAGCCATTGCGGCCCACTTCGACCTTCGCGCCGCGCTGCTCGAGCGCGGCGGTGAGCGCGAACACATTGCGCACGTCGTCGTCGACCAGGAGGATCGTGCGGCCTTCGAACACGCGGTCGCGCCCGCGCACGGCTTTCAGCATGCTCTGGCGCTCGGTCGAGAGCTCGGACTCTACCTTGTGCAGGAACAGCGTGACTTCGTCCAGCAGGCGCTCGGGCGAACGCGCGCCCTTGATGATGATCGAGCGCGAGTAGCGCAGCAGCTGCGCCTCTTCGTCGCGGGTCAGGTTGCGGCCCGTGTAGACGATCACTGGCGGGAACGAGCACAGTTCTTCCTGCGACATGCGCTCGAGCAGCTCGCCGCCCTGCATGTCGGGCAGCTTCAGGTCGATGATCATGCAATCGAAGACTTCGGCCCGCAGGAGCTTGAGCGCTTCGCTGGCCGTGCCCACTGCCGCGATCTGCACGTCGTCGTCGGCGATCAGCGCCACCACGCTCTCGCGCTGGCGTTCGTCATCCTCGACCAATAGCACGCGCTTGATCTTCTGCGCCGATTTCTCTTGCAGTTTGCGGAACACGTCTTCCAGTTCTTCGCGGCTGGCCGGCTTGAGGGCATACCCGATGGCGCCCAGGTGCAGCGCTTCGCCGCCGTTCTCGATGCTCGAGATGATGTGCACCGGGATGTGGCGCGTGGCCGGGTTGTCCTTCAGTTGCTGCAGCACGGTCAGGCCCGAGCGGTCCGGCAGGCGCACGTCGAGCAGTACGGCGTCCGGCCGCTGGCTGATCGCCAGCGCCAGGCCTTCTTCGGCGCTCATCGCCACCAGGCAGCGATAATCGAGTTCGCGCGCCAAGTCGTACAGGATGCGCGCGAACGCCGCTTCGTCTTCGACCACCAGCACGCTGCGGCGGCCATCGGCGGCGCGGTCGCGGTCGTCCGGGAAGCTTTCGTAGTGATCGGTGACGACCGGCGCCGGGGCCGGCGTTGGCACTGACGCTGGCGCGGCCGACTGGGCAGGCCAGGCCGGCGCGGTCGCGTAGTGCGGCTGCGCGGTCGTGACCGGCGCTGCCGCCAGCGACGACTCGGGCGCATCGGGCAAGCCGCGCGGCAGCGTCAGGGTGAACACGCTGCCCTGGTTCGGCGCGCTCGACACCGAAATGCCGCCGCCGAGCAGGCGCGTGAGGTCGCGCGAAATCGACAGGCCCAGGCCCGTGCCGCCAAAGCGGCGGCTGGTGGTGCCGTCGGCCTGGTGGAAGGCATCGAAAATCTTGTCCTGCTGGTCGGGCGCGATGCCGATGCCGCTGTCCTGCACGCGGAAGGCGACGGCGCCATCGAGCGTATTGAGTACCGTCAGCGTCACCGCGCCCGTATCGGTGAACTTGACGGCGTTCGACAGCAGGTTCTTGAGGATCTGTTCCATGCGCTGGCGGTCGGTATTGATCGCCGCCGGCACGTCGGGCGCCACGTTGATGCGGAACTCGAGCGACTTCTGGCGCGCCAGCGGCTCGAACGTGCGCGCCAGGCCTTCGACCACGCGCCGCACCGGCACGTCTTCAGGCACCAGTTCGAGCTTGCCCGCTTCGACCTTCGAGATGTCGAGGATATCGTTGATGAGGTGCAGCAAATCATTACCGGCCGAGTAGATGGTCTGGGCGAAGCGCACCTGCTCGTCGCTCAGGTTGCCCGGCGTGTTATCCGACAGCAGCTTGGCGAGAATCAGCGAGCTGTTCAGCGGCGTGCGCAGCTCGTGCGACATATTGGCCAGGAACTCGGACTTGTAGCGGCTGGCGCTTTCCAGTTCGACGGCGCGCTGCTGCAGCTGCTCCTGCGCCGAATGCAGCGCCGAATTCTTCATGTCCAGGCTCAGGGCCTGCTCGGCCAGCTGGTCGTTGGTGGTACGCAGCTCGGCCTGTTGATTCTCGAGCGCCGACTGCGATTCTTCCAGCGCGCGCGATTGCTCTTCGAGTTCTTCGTTGGCGGTGCGCAGCTCTTCCTGCTGCACCTGCAGTTCTTCGTTGAGGGTCTGGCTTTCTTCGAGCGCATCCTGCAGGCGCTGGCGGTACAGCACCGCCGCCATTGCCGCGCCGACGGCCTGCGCGATAAAGCCGAGGAACTCGCGGTCGCGCTTCTCGATCGGGCGCAGGAAGGCGATTTCGAACACGCCCTTGACCTTGCCGTGGTTGTAGAACGGGGCGATGATCAACGCGCGCGGGGCCGCTTCGCCCAGGCTCGATGCGACCTTCATGTAACCGGGTGGCAGCTCGTCGAGCACCATCAGGCGGTTTTCCATCGCGGCCTGGCTGGCCAGCGAGGCGCCGGGCTGGATGATCTCGGCGCGCTCGGTGTCGGAATGGGTGAACCCATAGGCGCCGATGCGGCGCATGAGGCCATCTTCGCTGCGCACGTACATCGCGCCCACGACGCCGTCGAGATACTTGACCACATACGGCAGCACGGCCTCGGCCAGCGGCTCCAGGTTGTGGATGCCGGCGCTGCGCACGGTCAGTTCGTTCTGGCCGGTGCGCAACCACTCTTGATGGCGCAGCTTTTCATTGTGCTCGGCCTCGTGGCCCAGCACTTCGTTATAGGTATTCGACAAGTGCACCAACTGGCGCCGGCCAAACGCGGCCAGGCCACCGCCGACCAGCGCGGACAGCAGCAAGAACGACGCGACCGACCAGAACGTGACGTTGCGCGCGCCATCGCTGCGCTCTTGCAGCAGGCGCGCCTCGGACGCCAGCACCAGGTCGAAATTGCGCCGCATCTCGTCGCTCAGCAGCTTGCCGCGGCCGCTGCTGACGGCTTCGATATACGTGACATCGTTGGCGCGACGCTTGGCGATCATGTCCTGCGCAAATTTTTCCCACTGCTTCTGCACCTGGGAGATGCGCGTGACGCGGTCCAGCTGGGCATTGTTATCCCTGACCAGATCTGCAAGCGAAGCAAGGCTGCTATCCATGCGCTGGGCCGACAGCAGGTAGGGCGATAGAAACTCTTCGTCGCCGGCCAGCAGATAGCCGCGCATGCCCGATTCCATCTCGGCCGACAGCTTGCGAATTTCGTGGGCATTGCCGATCACCTTCTGGGAATGCTCGACCCAGGTCAGGTTGTTGATCAGGTACGCGATGATCCCGACGAACACGATGGCACTGATGATGCTCATGCCTAACGGCAACGCAACATTACGGGAAAGGATGCGGCGAAACTCGCTGTTTTCGATGGTTGGACCGGCCATGCCTGTTGTTCTGTTAGAAAAAAAATATCCTAAGTGTAACGCAAATGTGTCACCACGCCCACATCGGATGCGAACGGTCGTGCGCAAGCACGACCGTCAATGACCGCTTGCGATCTTAGCAAAATGGATAGATCAACGGCGCACCGCTCCACGCGCTACCGGCATCAGGCCAGATGCGGTTTCAGGTACTGCGCCGTGCGGCTTTTCTTGTTGCGCGCGACATCGGCCGGTGGTCCGGCCACTACCACGTTGCCGCCCAGATCGCCGGCGCCCGGTCCGACGTCGATCACCCAATCGCTGCCGGCCACCACGCGCATCGTGTGCTCGACCACGATCACCGTGTTGCCGGCATCGACCAGGCGATTGAGTTGCACCATCAGACGGTCGGCGTCGACCGGATGCAGGCCGGTGGTCGGCTCGTCCAGCACATACAGCGCGTTGCCACGCGTGGCGCGCTGCAGCTCGGACGCCAGCTTGATCCGCTGCGCCTCGCCGCCCGACAGCTCGGTGGCCGGCTGGCCCAGGCGCAGGTAGTCCAGGCCCACCTCGTTCAACACTTCCAGCGAGCGTTCGACCAGGGCTTCGTCCCGGAAGAAGCCGATGGCTTCGCCCACCGTCATGCCCAGCACCTCGGCGATGTTCTTGCCGCGGTAAGTCACCTCGAGCGTCTGCGCGTTGTAGCGCGCGCCGTCGCAGGTCGGGCATGGCGCGTACACACTTGGCAAAAACAGCAGTTCGACCATCACGAAGCCTTCGCCCGCGCAGTGTTCGCAGCGGCCCTTGGCGACGTTGAACGAGAACCTGCCCGCGTCGTAGCGGCGTTTCTTCGCATCTGGCGTGGCCGCGAACAGCTTGCGCACCTGGTCGAAAAGGCCGGTATAGGTCGCCAGGTTCGAGCGCGGTGTGCGCCCGATCGGCTTCTGGTCAACCCGCACCAGCCGCCGCACGCCTTCCATGCCGGCCACGATGCGCCCTTCGAGCGGCAAGGCTTCGTCACGTTCGAGATCGGGTTCGTCCGCTGCTTCTTCCACGACCGGGCTGCCCTGCCCCAATGCCGCGCTGACGAGTTCCACCAATACTTGGCTGACCAGGCTCGATTTGCCTGAGCCCGACACGCCCGTCACGCTCGTCAGCACGCCGAGCGGGAACGCGATCGCGAGATCCTGCAGATTATTCCGGCGTACGCCCTCGAGTTCGAGCCAGCCGGTGGGTTCGCGCGGCGTGCGCGACGCCAGCGCCGCCTCATTGAAGAGGTAGCGCCGGGTTTGCGATGCTGCCACGTCACGCAGGCCATCCGGCGCGCCGCTGTACAGCACCTGGCCACCGCGTTCGCCGGCCAGCGGGCCGACGTCGACGATCCAGTCAGCCTGGCGGATCACGTCCAGCGCGTGCTCGACGACAAACAGCGAATTGCCGGCGGCCTTCAGTTGCGCCAGCGCGTCGAGCAAGGCTTCGGTATCGGCCGGATGCAGGCCGGCCGACGGTTCATCGAGCACATAGACCACGCCGAACAGGCTGGAACGCACTTGCGTGGCCAGGCGCAGGCGCTGCAGTTCGCCGGGGGAGAGGCTCGGCGTGCTGCGATCGAGCGCCAGGTAGCCAAGGCCCAGCGCCAGCAGCACCTCGATGCGCGCGGCCAGGTCGTCGGCAATGCGACGGCGGACGATCAGCTGTTCGGCGTGCAGGCCTTTTCCCACCTTGTCTTTCTGCTGCGCGTACGGCGCCAGCAGCTCGGCCAGGCGTGCCAGCGGCAGGCGTGACAGCTCGGCGATGTCGAGGCCGGCAAACGTTACCGACAGCGATTCGCGGCGCAGGCGCTTGCCGTCGCATTCCGGACACGCGGTGCTGACCATATAGCGCGCCACGCGCTTTTTCATCGACGCGCTCTCGGTATTGGCAAAGGTCTGCATCACGTAGCGGCGCACGCCGGTGAACGTGCCCTGGTAGCTGGGCGTGTCCTTGCGCCTCAGGGCCGCGCGGGTTTCCTTGGGCGTGAGGCCCGCGTAGACCGGCACGCTCGGGCTCTCGTCGGTATACAGGATCCAGTCGCGGTCTTTCCTGGGCAGGTCGCGCCATGGCGTATCGACGTCGTAGCCAAGGGTGACGAGGATATCGCGCAGGTTCTGGCCGTGCCAGGCCGGCGGCCAGGCAGCAATGGCGCGCTCGCGGATCGTGAGGCTGTCGTCGGGCACCATCGACTGCTCGGTCACCTCGAACACGCGCCCCATTCCCGAGCAGCGCGGGCAGGCGCCCTGCGGCGTGTTGGGCGAAAACGACTCGGCGTACAGCAGTTCCTGGCCTTCTGGATAGTCGCCGGCGCGCGAATACAGCATGCGCAGGGAGTTCGACAAGGTGCTGACGCTGCCGACCGACGAACGGGCGGTGGGCGTGCCGCGCTGCTGCTGCAGGGCGACGGCCGGCGGCAAGCCTTCGATGGCGTCGACTTCGGGCACGGGCATCTGGTGAAACAGGCGGCGCGCGTAGGGCGAGACCGATTCGAGGTAGCGGCGCTGGGCTTCGGCGTACAGGGTGCCGAAAGCGAGCGACGACTTGCCCGAGCCCGAGACGCCGGTGAACACCACCAGTTGCCCGCGCGGGATGTCGAGGCTGACGTTTTTGAGATTGTGTTCGCGGGCGCCGCGGACGTGGACGAAGCCGTCTTCGGCAGCGTTGGCTGGGGTGGTTTTCTTGCTGGGCATCTGCCCTCCGACATCAATAGCGATCAGACATTGAACGCTCGTGGACGGATGGCGTCGGTGCGGTTGTCAACAGTTATCCGGTTTCTTCAGGCGCGCGACCTGGCGAACCGTACTTGGCTTCCATAAAGCGTCCGTAAGCTCTTTTTCGCGCTGCATTTGGCTTAGGCGGAGCATCGAGCAGCTCAAGCAGCATGACGGCATCCGTATGCGTCATGAAGAAATGGCTCTCACGATCCATGACTTGCCGAGCTTTTTGAAAAGCTGCTTGCACAATAAAGTCATTCAACGTCGTGCCTGACAACATCGCTGCAGTCCTGAGTTTTTGCCCAACGGCGCCGCTAAACCTTACACTGAGTCGCGTTTTTTTCAAGACAGGATTCATGGTATGGATTCCCTCTGACGTCGAATACTCGTTCACACGAAGACACCCCCACTCTATCACCCCCGCTGCGCCATTGCAGCTAGCGCCTGAACTGCGCGAGGTACAACCTTAATCACGTTGAACCAGCGTCTCCAGCTGGTGACAGATGTCGTTTGCTTCGCCACCCCTCCTGCTGAATGATGCGATTTCAGCGCACCGCCGTGCCAGCGCAGAGGTGCCAACGATGCTACTTAACGCCTCGCCCATACGTTGCGGCGTCACGCGCCTGGCATGCAAGCTCGCACCCGCCCCCAGCGCCACCACCCTCGCTGCGTTATCGAACTGATCATGCGCCAGCGGCACCACCAGTTGCGGCGTGCCGGCGCGCAGCGCTTCGGCCGTCGTCCCGATGCCGCCATGGTGCACCAGCGCCGCGACGTGCGGCAGCAAGGCCTTCAGTGGCACGTAGTCCTGCCAGCAGATCGTGGATGGGAGCGAGCCCGGCAACTGCTCGCGGTGCGGCGTGAGAAAGATCGCGCGCAGACCGAGTTGCGTGACGGCTTGGGTCGCTGCCTCGAAATAGCGCCCCGCCTGGCGGTTGCCAGTACCTGGCGTGAACACCACGGGCGGCGCGCCGGCATCGAGAAACGCCCGCAGCGCGGGGCCTGGCGCTGCATCGGGATCGGGGTCGTATAAAGGGAAGCCCGACTGATGCAGCGGCTGCGGCCAGTCGGGAACCGGACCCGCGAACCATGCGGGAAACAGTGCCAGCGACAGGTCGGGCACGGTGCGGATGTAATCGATCAGGCTGCGCACGCGGGGCAAGCCACGTGCTTCACGCGCTGCATTCAGGCCGGGCAAGGCGACCGGATCGATGAAGCGCGCGGCGAGCGATCGCCACAGCCAGCGCCGCACGCCATGGGGCACCCAGGTGGGCACCGGCCACGGGCCGAGCAATAGCGGATCGTGCACAGTGGGTAAATTCGATGGCGCCAGCCAGGTGGCCGCGACCTTCAGGCCGGGCCGGTCGAGACGGCACAGGTCGGCCTCGGGCAAGGCCAGCGGATGCACCAGAAGCACGGTGTCCTTGCCGGTATCGAGCGCCGCCACCACGGACGGCAGTTGCGCCATCGCCGGGCGCGTCGCCTCCCACACCACGGCCAGGCCGCGCGTGGGATGCCACAGGTCGGGATGGTCGAGCACGGCCGGGTCGGCCGGCAAGCCGTGAAAGGTCAGGCCGGCCGCATCGACGTACAGGGCATGCTGCTCGGGGCCGAGAAAGTCGACGCGGTGGCCGCGCGCTCTCAAAGCCCGCCCGATCCACAGGAACGGAAACAGGTCGCCGGCCGAGCCCATCGTCACCAGAATGACATGCATCGGCCCGCGCTCCGTTGGGTTAGAAGGTCAAGGTGCCTTCGATGGAATCGTCCAGCGTCTTGCCGATGACGGCGCCAATGGCCATCTTCGCGCCGGCCACAATGCCGCCGTGCTTGTTATCCCAATAATAACCGGACGTCGGGGTCACCTTGATCACGATGATGCGCGGGTCGTCCTCGCCCTCGGTGAACCAGGTCTTCAGCAGCGGCTCCCACAGCTGCTTGATGCGGGCCTTGTCTTGCGACACTTCGGCGTGGCCGTCCAGTTCAAGGAAGCCGGCGTTTTCGCCAGCCTGGAAGAATAGTTTGACGGTCGGATTGGCCTGCAGTTCCTGGGCGGTGTGGCTGTCGATCGCGCCCAGGTACCAGATGGCGCCATTGTCGTCGGTCTCGCGCACGCTCATCGGCCGCACGCCGCGGCTCGCGCCGGTGCCGCCGCCGGTGATGAAGAAGCCCGTCTCGGCATCGTCGATGATGTCCTTGATGCGCTCGATGGCATCAGCGCCTGCCAGATCGCGGCGGTTTTCTTCGGGTTGGTTGCGGTTGATCGAATCCATGGTGTTCTCCAATTTTGAATAGATTAACCTAAGTTAGCAAAAAAACGTTTAAACCTTTGTTAGGTGACACACAGATAACGCCCCTCGATAAAAAATACCAACCCTTTCAATATTTGAAGAAAACATTAATCATAAAATATACGACTAAATCCGAAAACGTAATCCTGCGACTGTAAACCTCTCATAATCTTCTGTACGGGGACTGTAGATGCAACTAATATGGAAATATGCGCGAATGCATAGCTCAGCTGAAGTAGAATCACCTTCATTTTCGAAATTAATTAATTCCGCGTCAAATATTTGCTTATTTGCCAGATAAACTGTTGTCGAAAAATGGAACTTTAAAACTAAAATTCTTAGATCAAAAGCGAACGCTAGAAACACTTCGTCCTTCCCCAGAACTTCATAGTCCAGCAAGTCACAGTCCTCAACACCCTCCATAATATCAGCTTCAACAGAGACTATTTCGTTAGCAATAATCGATGGCAAGCCGGCTTTAATGATCTCTTGCCGGTACTGCGAAGGATGCACACTCTCGATATACTTAACTGCATTTTCCTCTAAAAATTCATCAGCGTCATAGCGCGTTTTATTCCTATCGATTGCATGATCCGATTTATCAACAAAGTCTTGAATAAATTTGAATAATGTTTCGTAAGGGCGAATTTTAACCGAAACACCAAAAAAATTAATATCATCAATAAGATCAGGATGAAGTTGCAATCCATCCGCTCCATTTGCAAAAAAATCATTTTTATTATTAGTAATGAAAGCTACATCACCTTCAACTGAATGATCCTTCACATGCATCAGAAAAGACAACCAAATCAACGCATCACGAAAACCTTTTTCACCATCAGAAAAGGGTTTTTTCAACTTTAGCGCTTTCTGCACCACATATTCATTCGGGACTTTATCATATCCAATTTCGATAACACTTTCGCATCGATCACGCAAAATTCCTATCAAATTATAATTTGAACAAACAGGAATAGGTATAGGCGACCCAATGTTTGTTAATTTTTTTACCTGTCCCATTTGCTTGTCAATTTAAATACACAGCTTTTCATACTCACGTAATCGGATATTTTCAGCCTCTTGACAGACCAGTTTAGAAACCAATAAGTTTCCATCTTCGTTGCTAAGGTAGTGGAAAAGGTAACGAAAATTCGCGTTATTTAAAAACCAATCGTTATAAAATACATTGGTGTCCAAGAAAATGTTCATGATGATTAAATTTTAAAGAAACCGGTCCAGGATCTTGCGGCTGTGCTTGTCGATCTTGAACATGTCGCGCACCAGGAAGTTGATGCCGTGGCTGTCGGCCACCAGCAGCGACGCTTCGCCGATGCGGCGAATATCTTCGTCGAGCTTGAGCACGAATTCGGTCTCGCCCCGGTCGGTCGTCACATACCAGGTGCAGGGCGTGGCAAAGCTCGACACGTCCTTGATCGCGATGATTTCCGGGATGAACTCGCGCCCGCCAATCTCATCGCTGACCAGGGTGCGGATATCCTCGGGCATCGTGGCCAGGTCGTCGATCCAGGCGACCTCTTTGCCGCCGTCGCGCACGAGTGATATGCCCTTGGTCGGCGCCTGGATCGGAAACGCGCGCACGGGCGTGACGCCCACATACTCTTCGCCATTCTCGAGCGTGATCACCAGCTTGCCGAAGCTGTTGCGGCGCAACTGGAATGGGGTTGTCGATACGGTACTCATCATGCGTCCTTGTCGTCCAGGTCCTGGTCCACGTTGCGCGCTTGCGCTTCGTACAGGCGGTGGTAGGCGCCTTCGCGCGCCATCAGGTCATCGTGGCTGCCCTCTTCCACCACCACGCCACGGTCGAGCACGACCAGGCGGTCGGCGCGGTGCAGCGTCGACAGGCGGTGGGCGATGGCAATGGTCGTGCGGCCCTGCACCAGATTGTCGAGCGCCTTCTGGATTTCTTTCTCGGTCTCGGAGTCCACCGACGACGTTGCCTCATCCATGATCAGGATCGGCGGATCGATCAACAGTGCGCGCGCAATCGAAATGCGCTGGCGCTCGCCGCCCGACAGGCCCTGGCCCCGCTCGCCGACCATCGAATCGTAACCCTGCGGCAGGCGCAGGATGAACTCATGCGCATGCGCAGCGCGCGCCGACGCGATGATCTCTTCGCGCGACGCGTCCGGCTTGCCGTAGGCGATATTCTCGGCAATGGTGCCAAAGAACAGGAACGGCTCTTGCAGCACGAGGCCGATATTGCGGCGGTAATCGGCCACCGCAAACGAGCGGATATCCTTGCCGTCGAGCAGAATCGCGCCTTCCGACACATCATAGAAGCGGCAGATCAGGTTGACCAGCGTGCTCTTGCCCGAGCCGCTGTGGCCGACCAGGCCCACCATCTCGCCAGCCTTGATATTGAGCGAAATGCCGCGGTTCACGGCGCGATTGCCGTAACGGAAACCAACCTCGCGCAGCTCGATATTGCCTTCGACCTTGGCGACCTTGATCGGGTTGGCCGGATCCGGCACGCTCGAGACGTGATCGAGAATGTCGAAGATACGCTTGGCGGCCGAGGCCGACTTTTGCGTGACCGACACGATGCGGCTCATCGAATCGAGCCGCACATAGAAGCGCCCGCTGTAGGCGATGAAGGCAGTCAGCGTACCGACCGTGATGTCGCCGCGCGAGACTTGCCAGATACCGAAGCACCAGATCACGAGCAGGCCCAGTTCGGTCAGGAACGACACGCTTGGCGAGAACAGCGACCAAACGCGGTTGAGCTTATCGTTCACGTTCAGGTTATGCCGGTTGGCTTCGCGGAAGCGCGCCGCCTCGCGCTTTTCTTGCGCAAATGCCTTCACCACACGGATGCCTGGAATCGTATCGGCCAGCACATTGGTCACTTCGCCCCACACGCGGTCGATCTTTTCAAAGCCGGTACGCAGCTTGTCGCGCACCAGGTGAATCATCCAGGCGATGAACGGCAATGGCGCCAGGGTCACCAGCGCCAGCCACGGGTTGATCGTAAACAGGATCACGCCCGTCATGATGATCATCAGGACGTCGGACAGGAAGTCGAGCAGGTGCAGCGACAGGAACACGCAGATGCGGTCCGAGCCGCTGCCGATGCGCGCCATCAGGTCGCCCGTACGCTTGCCGCCGAAAAATTCGAGCGACAGGCGCATCAGGTGTTCATAGGTGGTCGAGCGCAGGTCGGCGCCAATGCGCTCGGACGCCAGCGCCAGCACATAGGTCTTGGCCCAGCCGAGCGCCCAGGCCAGCACCGCCGAGGCGAGCAGACCGCCCATATACATATACACGAGGGTCGTATCGATCTGTTGCCCGTTCTGGTACGGGATCAGGACATTGTCCATCAGCGGCATCGTCAGGTACGGCGGGATCATGTGCGCGCCAGTCGAGCCCAGCATCAGCAGGAAGCCCAGCAGCAATTGCCCCTGATACGGCTTGGCGAAGCGCCACAGGCGAAACAGCGTCCAGGTCGACGGCGGCGTGTGCAGCACCTTCTCGCAGATCGGGCAATCTTCCTGGTCGGCTTCGAGCGGCGCCTTGCAACTTGGACAAGTGTGCTGCTCGGGCGGCTGGACGGCGACGCCGGTCAGCGCGCTCTCGATCTGGTCGAGGAATGCATCGGCCACGCGCACCGCGTGCAGGTTCTGGCCCAGCGTAAAGCGCCAGCTGGCCAGCAGGCCATGGGCATCGGTCAGCTCGAGATGGCCGACACCAGCGTGGTCGTGGTGCCGCAGCGCCAGGCCTTCGCGGTAAGGCCAGTCGTGCCACGCCGTCTCGCCCGGGGCGCGCGCCAGCAAGCGCTGGTCGGTGACAATAACTAATCCTTTTGAGAAATGTAATTTCGCATCGAGGTCAACCTCCACGCTGCTTAAAACGTTTTCCCCTGATGCAAGCTGTTTCGCGACGTCATTTTGCCAGCTGTCAGGCAAGGAACTGGTAGCGACAGCCAGTGACGACGGATTAGCGAGTTGTTGTGTTGTCATGTAGTGCGCCTGGTAACAGGCATAGGTTCGGTAAGGGTGGATCGCTCCATAGAGCGCTAGAACGTTTTTGGACAGCGTTTGGATGACACGGAACGTGTTTTGGCGAAAATATTGCGGCTAAGTAAGAGCAGCAACAGAATCAGATCAGCGCGTGATGTGCGCTGCGATTGGCGAGGTTTCGCTAACGTAGTGACACCTCAGGCATACAAGGATAAGTCGCCGGTGTGGGAGTAGCGCCAGGCGAACAAAGTATTTACATGACGAAAAAGAACGACATCAAATTCCTGCGCATCACTTATCTGGCAGGACCGAACATCTGGACCTACCGTCCGGTGCTCGAGGCCTGGCTCGACATCGGCGAGCTGGAAGACTATCCCTCGAACCTGCTTCCCGGGTTCACGACGCGCCTGACCACCTGGCTGCCGGGTCTGATCGAGCACCACTGCGGCGTCGGCTACCACGGCGGCTTCATCGAGCGCCTGAACGAAGGCACCTGGGCCGGCCACATCCTCGAGCACGTCGTGCTCGAAGTGCAGAACCTGGCCGGCATGAAGACGGGCTTTGGCAAGACGCGCTCCACCGGCGAACATGGTATCTACAAGATGGCGTTTCGCACGCGCGACAATGTCGTCGGCCGCGCCGCGCTCGACATCGCCCATCGCCTGATGATGGCGGCCATTAACGACGAGCCATTCGACCTGCCCGCCGCCGTCGCGACGCTGACCGACATGGTCGACCGCCTGTGTCTGGGCCCATCGACCGCGCACATCGTCGACGCCGCCACCGACCGCCGCATCCCGTCGATCCGCCTGACCGACGGCAATCTGGTGCAACTCGGCTACGGCGCCGCGCAGCGCCGCATCTGGACCGCCGAGACCGACCGCACCAGCGCGATTGCCGAAGGCATCGCCAGCGACAAGGACATGACCAAGAACCTGCTCGCCTCGTGCGGCGTGCCGGTGCCCGAAGGGGCGATTGCGCGCAGCGCAGAAGCGGCGTGGGACGAAGCGCAGGATATCGGCCTGCCGGTAGTCGTCAAGCCGGTCGACGCCAATCACGGCCGTGGCGTCTCGCTCAATCTCACCACCGAAGCCGAAGTCAAGGCGGCCTACCTGATCGCATCCGAAGAAGGCGAAAGCCGCTCGGTGCTGGTCGAGCGCTTCATCACGGGCAGCGAGCACCGCCTGCTGGTCGTGGGCCGCAAGGTGGTCGCGGTCGCGCGCGGCGAATCGCTGTGGGTAACGGGCGATGGCCGCCAGAACGTGGCCGAGCTGTGCAACAGCCAGATCAATATCGACCCGCGCCGCGGCGAAAGCGAAGAATTTCCGCTCAGCCCCGTCGAGCCGCGCAATAGTGACGAAAACAAGCTGCAACTGCAGCGCCAGGGCCTCACGCCCGACTCGGTGCCGCCCGCCGGCCAGAAGGTGCTGATCCAGGTGAACGGCAACGTCGCCGACGACGTCACCGACCTGCTGCACCCTGATGTCGCCCACGCCGCAGCCCTGGCCGCGCGCGTGGTTGGCCTGGACATCGCCGGCGTCGACCTGGTGTGCGAAGACATCAGCCGCCCGCTGCTTGAGCAGCGCGGCGCGATCATCGAAGTCAACGCCAGCCCGGGCCTCCTGGCCCACACGAAACCAGCCAGCGGCACCGCGCGCAACGTCGGCAAGGACATCATCGAGCACCTGTTCGCGCCCGATGAATCGGCGCGTATCCCGGTGGTGGGCGTGACCGGCTCGCTCGGTTGCAGCCTGATCACGCGCCTGATCGGCTGCCTGATCAACATCACCGGCAAAGAGGTCGGCGTGGCCAACGGCGAAGGCCTGTACCTGAACGCGCGCGTTGTCTCGAACCGCGACAGCACAAGCGTCGAAGCCGGCCAGCGCATCCTGATCAACCGCAACGTGCAAACGGCGGTGTTCGAATCGAACGCGCGCTCGATCCTGCAAGACGGCCTGCCGTACGACCGCTGCACGGTGGGCGTCGTCACCGACATGGAAGGCATGGCGGACGTCGCAGAATTTTATATCCGCGACGAAGACGCGATGCGCAACGTGATCCGCACGCAGGTCGACGTGATCCTGCCTGACGGCGTGGCCGTGCTCAACGCCGCCAACGCACAGGTAGCAGCGTTGGCCGAACTGTGCGACGGCGGCGTGATCTTCTACGCCTTCGACGAACACAATGCCGTGATGGCGGCGCACCGCGCGAGCGGGCAGCGCATCGTGTTCGCGCGCGACGGGCGCATCATGCTGGCCGAAGGCGACGTCGAGACGCCGCTGAACACGCTGGACACCATGAAGCCGTCCACCGTGAAGTACCCCGAAAACGTGCTGGCGGCAGTCGCTGCAGCGTGGGCCCTCGGCGTGCCGAGCGACCTGCTGTGCGGCGGCTTGCGCGCCTTTGACGCCACGCCGAAACAAGCAACCCATTGAATGACACTGCCCGGCAAAGCGCCGGGCCTGGCGCCCGCTCCCGCGCATGTGCGCCGGATGCGCGGCCCGCGAAAGGAATGACGGTTTATGGAAGTATCTCGCGTACGGGCCCTGCGTGGCCCCAATCTCTGGAGCCACCACACCTCGGTCGAGGCGATCGTGACGTGCACGCCGCAGGAACAGTCGATCGGCGAACTGGCCGGTTTCGAATCGCGCCTGCGCGTGCGGTTCCCGCAGATCGGCGGCCTGCAGCCGTTCGGCCACTACGAAACGATCCCGCTGGCGCACGTGCTTGAACTGGTCGCGCTGCACCTGCAGGCCGAAGCCGGCTGCCCGGTCACCTTCAGCCGCACTACGGCCACGCTCGAAACCGGCATCTACCAGGTGGTCGTCGAATACAGCGAAGAAGACGTCGGCCGCCAGGCGCTGGAACTCGCGCAGCAGCTGATTGACTCGGCCCGCAACGACACCCCGTTCGACGTGCAGGAAGCATTGGCGCAACTGCGCGCGACGGACGAAGACGTGCGCCTGGGCCCATCGACCGGCGCGATCGTGCAGGCCGCCGTGGCCCGCAACATCCCGTTCCGGCGCATGACCGAAGGCAGCATGGTGATGTTCGGCTGGGGCAGCCGCCAGCGCCGCATTCAGGCCGCCGAGATCGACGCCACCGGCGCGATTGCCGAATCGATCGCACAAGATAAAGAGCTGACCAAGAAGCTGCTCGACGCGGCCGGCGTGCCGGTGCCGCAGGGCCGCGGCGTGACCGACCCCGATGACGCGTGGGCGGCCGCCATGGAGATCGGCCTGCCGGTGGTGATCAAGCCAAAGGACGGCAACCAGGGCAAGGGCGTGACGGTCAACGTCACCACGCGCGAACAACTCGATGCCGGCTACAAGGCGGCCAGCGAATTCCGCGACGATATCCTGGTCGAACGCTACCTGCCGGGCCACGATTACCGCCTGCTGGTGGTGGGCGACAAGCTCGTGGCCGCCGCGCGCCGCGAGCCGCCACACGTGGTGGGCGACGGCCAGCACAGCGTGCGCGAACTGGTCGAACAGGTCAACCTCGACCCGCGCCGGGGCGATGGCCACGGTTCGGCGCTGACCAAGATCCGCTTCGACGACATCGCCATCGGCACGCTGGCCCAGCACGGCTTGACCCCGGAATCAGTGCCCGCCATCGGCGAGCGCGTGGTCTTGCGCAATAACGCGAACCTCTCGACCGGTGGCTCGGCGACCGACGTCACCGATGATGTGCACCCTGAAGTCGCGGCGCGCGCGGTCGCTGCCGCCCACATGATCGGCCTGGATATCTGCGGCGTCGACCTGGTGTGCGACAGCGTGTTGAAGCCCATCGAAGCCCAGAACGGCGGCATCGTCGAAGTCAACGCCGCACCGGGCCTGCGCATGCACCTGGCGCCGTCGTTCGGCAAGGCGCGCCCGATTGGCGAAGCCATTGTCGACACGCTGTTCAAGGATGGCGACGACGGCCGCATCCCGATCGTGGCCGTCACCGGCACCAACGGCAAGACAACCACCGTGCGCCTGATCGCGCACCTACTCACCGCCTCGGGCCTGCGCACCGGCATGACCAATACCGATGGCGTCTACATCGAAGGCCGGCGCATCGACAGCGGCGACTGCAGCGGCCCGCGCAGCGCGCGCAACGTGCTGCTGCATCCGGACGTCGACGCGGCGGTATTCGAAACCGCGCGCGGCGGCTTGCTGCGCGAAGGCCTGGCCTACGACAAGTGCCAGGTCGCGGTGGTGACCAATATCGGCTCGGGCGACCACCTGGGCCTGAACTACATCACCACGCTCGAAGACCTGGCGGTACTCAAACGCGTGATCGTGCAGAACGTGGCCGTGGGCGGCATGGCGGTGCTGAATGCCGCCGATCCGACCGTGGCGGCGATGGCCGAAAAGACGCGCGGCGAAGTGACCTTCTTCGCGCAGGACGTGGGCAACCCGGTCATGGCGATGCACCGCGCCCAGGGCCGCCGTGTCGTGTTCGTCGAAGAAGGCTATCTGGTGGCGGCGCAGGGTTCGATCGTCGAACGCATCGACTTGAAGGCTGTGCCGATCACGCGCGGTGGCGTGGTGGGCTTCCAGGTCGAGAACGTGATGGCGTCGGTCGCCGCCGCGTGGGGCGTGGGCACGGCGTGGGATGCGATTCGACTGGGCCTGAAAACCTTTGTCGGCGAAAGCGACAATGCGCCGGGACGCTTCAATGTATTCGATTATCGCGGCGCGACCGTGATCGCCGACTACGGCCACAATCCGGATGCCATCGCGGCGCTGGTCAACGCCGTCGAGAGCATGCCGGCCAGGCGCCGCTCGGTGGTGATCAGCGGCGCCGGCGACCGGCGCGACCAGGACATCACGCAGCAGACCGAAATCCTGGGCGCAGCGTTCGACGACGTGCTGCTGTACCAGGACCAGTGCCAGCGCGGGCGCGCCGATGGTGAAGTCATCGCGCTGCTGCGCGCGGGCTTGAGCAATGCGACGCGCACTGGCCATGTCGAAGAAATCAATGGCGAATTCGTGGCGATCGATCGCGCGCTGTCGCGGCTCGAACAGGGCGACTTGTGCCTGATCCTGATCGACCAGGTCGATGAGGCGCTGGCGCATATCACGGCGCGCGTCAAGGAAGCGGCCTGATATCTCTCTGTGATGGCGGGCGGGAAGTGACTGGCAATGCGTTATCCTGACGCAATGCCCAATCAGCCTTTGCCCCCGCCGACACCATTTCCTCTACTGCCGGCGGCAAGTCCCTGGCTGTTGCTGCAGACCGTATTCAAGGGGCGGGCCCGATCCGCCGCACTGCCCCCAGCCACGCACTACCGGCTCGACCGGATCGATGCCGGGCACGTGGCGCGCTACCGGGCGGCGTTCGGCTTTCCGGCCGAAGGCGTTCCACTGACCTATCTGTACCTGCTGGCCCAGCGCGCCCAACTGGCGAGCATGCTCGCCTGGTCGCTGCCGTTTCGCATTCCTGGCCTTATCCACATCGAGAACACGCTGGCCTTGCACGGCCCGCTACGGCCGGATGCGGCGCTGGTCTTGCGCACGTCGCTGTCGTTGCCGCCGCCGGCAGCCAACGGGGCCGTCCACGCCGTACTCAGGACCGAAGCGTGCGATGGCGCCGCAGCCATCTTCGACTGCGAAAGCGTGTATCTGATCAAGCGCGGCCAGCGCAATGGACCCGGCGCCGGCCCGCGCCCTGCCCCGCCATCCGGGACGGCGCGCGCGCACTGGACACTCGCCGCCGATGCCGGCCGGCGCTACGCCGCGCTGTCGGGCGACTTCAATCCCATTCACCTGTGGCCGTGGTCGGCCCGCCTGATGGGCATGCGCAGGCCGATCATCCACGGCATGCACACGGTGGCGCGCGCCTGCGCCGCGTTCGAACAATCCCAACCAACCCAGGGCAGCGTCACGATGCTGCAGTGCCGCTTCACGCAGCCGGTGCCGCTCGGTGCGACAGCGTTCCTGCACGACAGCGCCGCACCGGGCGGCTTCGTCGTGGTGTGCAACGATCGGGTGGCGCTGGAAGGCACGCTGGCACGGGCCTGAGATCGACGGAGCCTGCCGGCGTCAGGCGCGCTCGGATGCCAGGGCCACCGGCGTGGTCGTGCGCAGCCAGGCGCTCAGGCGCTCGATCCGCGCCCTGAGCTCGACCGCCCGCGCCGGCAGGGCCGCACTGCATTCGGCGCTGATGCGTTCCCATTCGGGATCGCCCACGAGCCAGGCCAGCACGATGTCGTCCATGTAGTGGACGTGGGAATGCTTCGGACTGCGGATGCGCGAGGCGCGGTTGACATGGCGCTCGAGGCCTTCCAGGCTCTGGCACTGCGCCATGAGCGGCGCGAGATGGTCGCGCAAGACGGCGTCCAGCGCACTGAGCTCGGCGTAAAACTGCAGGAGTCCGTCGACTTCGATCCGGTCGATCCCGGCGGGATGGATGTCGTCCAGGTGGATGATGGCGCATGCGCCCCGGCCCCGGTATTCGGGGGCGACATCCTCGAATACCTCGACGATGTCGACACAGCGCGCATGCCGGATCGAACAGAACAGCGAGAACGAGAAACTCGAATGGTGCTCCCAGATGGCCACCCCGATATCGACAAACCCGTGCGGCAAGACCAGGCGGTACGCCTCGCCGTCGACGCTGTCGCGGCGCAGGTAACCGAGCGGCGCGAACACCTTCTGCAGCAGGCGGCGCATCCCGCCGTGCACCTCGGCCCTGGTCAGGCTGTCGCCACCCGACGGCGCAGGCAGGCGCGCCCCGGTCATGACCGGCCCCGGCGTGCCGAATACCCGCCGGTCCGGCAACACCGCGAGGCCCTGCTGCATGTCGAAGACGCACAGCCCCAACCGGATCGCCTGGCGCACGACGAAGCGGATGACGCGCTCATGCTCGGCGCTGATACCGATGGTCCAGGCCCGCCGCTCCGTCTTGCCATCGACCGGGCCGGCCCAGACACTGGTGGCCGGCGCCACGCTCGGGCACGGATAGCGCGACGTCAGGCGGCCAGCCAGGACGATGAACCCCGGATTCTGGCCAACCACATCACCGCCCATTTCCAGGGCGGCCCTGGCTGCGCCGGCCAGCGAATCGGGAACCGGGGCTTCCCACACGTGCAACACGTAGCTCATGCGTCTTGTAACAATCGTCGAGACATCGAGTATAGGATAAGTATTGCGCTACAGAAAATTTTCACGGGTCGCTTGGCGAAATGTTGCTGCCGTGCCACTGTCGTGCGTGGGCGGACCGGCGCAAGACACCGAATCCGCCCCGAGCATGCACGCGTGCATCTGGCGCCGGCGCCCGGGTCATCTTTGCAAGGCCGCGCCGGGACGATCGCGGTAAAATACCAAGCTCTGGCCAGCACCTGCCTCGCCGTACCCAATTCAAAGAAATGACCACCGTCCCCACCGAAATCAACGCCGCAGCCGTCAAGAACAGCGCGACCGAAAAACACACCCCCATGATGCAGCAATATCTGCGCATCAAAGCCGACTACCCAAGCATGCTGGTGTTCTACCGCATGGGCGACTTCTACGAGCTGTTCTTCGACGACGCCGAAAAAGCCTCGCGCGTGCTGGGCATCACGCTCACCGCGCGCGGCAAGTCCGAAGGCAATCCGATCAAGATGGCCGGTGTGCCGTTCCACTCGCTCGATGGCTACCTGGCCAAGCTGGTCAAGCTGGGCGAATCGTGCGCGATCTGCGAACAGATCGGCGACCCGGCGCTGTCGAAAGGCCCCGTTGAACGCAAGGTGATGCGGGTCGTCACCCCGGGCACGCTGACCGATTCCGACCTGCTGCCCGAGAAAGCCGAGCGCCCGCTGCTGGCCCTGTGCCTGCAAACCCAGCGCAAGACCGTCACCGCCGGCCTGGCGTGGCTGTCGCTGGCGAGCGGTAACCTGCGCCTGATGGAATTTTCGGGCGACGCGCGCGCGGTGGAGGCGCGCCTGGCGCATGAACTCGAGCGCATCGCACCGGCCGAGATCCTGCGCGCCGATTGCGGCGACATGTTCGATGACGGCGCCGCCACCGTCCACACCCAGCGCGTACCCGAGTGGCACTTCGACGTCGTCAAGGGCCACGGCGCCCTGCTCGAACAATTGAAGGTCGCCACCCTCACCGGCTTTGGCGCCGATGGCCTGGGCGCCGCGTTCGGCGCGGCCGGCGCGCTGCTGCGCTATGCCCAGTCCACGCAGGGTCGCGGCTTGCAGCACGTGCGCGGCCTGGCGTGCGAAAACGAAAACGAATACATCGGCCTGGACGCCGCCACCCGCCGCAACCTGGAACTGACCGAGACCATTCGCGGGCAAGAGTCGCCGACGCTGTTCTCGCTGCTCGACGGCTGCCGCACGGCGATGGGTTCGCGCCTGCTGCGCCACTGGCTGCACCACGCGCGCCGCGACCAGTCGATCGCGCGCAGCCGGCACCAGTCGATCGCGGCGTTGCTGCAGGCCGATGCCATCGACAACCTGTCGCCAGCGCTGGCGCTGGTGCCGGACATCGAACGCATCACCACGCGCGTGGCCTTGCTCAGCGCGCGTCCGCGCGACCTGGCCAGCCTGCGTGACGGGCTCAAAGCGCTGCCGGTGCTGCGCGAGCTGGTGGCGCGCTGTTTCGTCCCCGGCGACACGTGCCTGCTGCGCGAGCTGCACGATGACCTGGGCACGCCCGTCGATTGCCTCGACCTCCTGGTGCGCGCCGTGCTGGAAGAGCCGAGCGCGATGATCCGCGATGGCGGCGTGTTCGCGCGCGGCTACGATGCCGAACTCGATGAACTGCAGGCGCTGTCCGAGAACGCCGGCCAGTTCCTGGTCGACCTCGAAACACGCGAGCGCGCCCGCACCGGCATTGCCAATCTGCGCGTCGAATACAACCGCGTGCACGGCTTCTATATCGAAGTGACCAACGGCCAGGCAACCAAGGTGCCGGACGACTACCGCCGCCGCCAGACACTGAAGAACTGCGAACGCTACATCACGCCAGAACTGAAGGCGTACGAAGACAAGGCGCTGTCGGCGCAAGACCGCGCGCTGGCGCGCGAGAAAATCCTGTACGAGGATTTGCTGGCCCAGCTCGCGCCGCACATCGGCATCCTGCAGACGATCGCGCGCGCCATCGCGCAGACCGACGTGCTGGTGGCGCTGGCCAGCCACGCGCTGCGGCACGGCTGGTGCGCACCGCGACTGGTCGATGCGCCGTGCCTGAACATCGTCGAAGGCCGCCATCCGGTGGTCGAGAACCAGATCGAGCGCTTCATCGCCAACGATTGCCGCTTCTCGAACGAGCGGCGCCTGCTGCTGATCACCGGCCCGAACATGGGCGGTAAATCCACTTTCATGCGCCAGGTGGCGCTCATCACGCTGCTGGCCTATGTCGGCAGCTATGTGCCGGCGACGCAAGCCACGCTTGGCCCGATCGACCGCATCTTCACCCGCATCGGCGCCAGCGACGACCTGGCCAACGGCCGCTCGACCTTCATGGTCGAGATGACCGAATCGGCGGCGATTCTCAACGGCGCGACCGAGCATTCGCTGGTCCTGATGGATGAAGTCGGGCGCGGCACGTCGACCTTCGACGGCCTGGCGCTGGCGTGGGCAATCGCGCGCCACCTGATCGACACGAGCCGCAGCTTCACGCTGTTCGCGACCCACTATTTCGAGCTGACCCAGTTGCCGGAGTCGTACCCGAGCGCGTACAACGTGCACCTGTCGGCGGTCGAGCACAAGGACAGCATCGTGTTTTTGCATGCGGTGCAGGATGGCCCGGCGTCGCAGAGCTACGGCTTGCAGGTGGCGCAGCTGGCCGGCGTGCCGCAGCCGGTGATCAAGGCCGCGCGCAAGCACCTGGCGCGCCTCGAGGCCCAGGCGCTGGACGCCACGCCGCAGCGCGACCTGTTCGCCGCGCCCGTGCTGGATGACGAGATCGGCGAGGCACCGGTGCCGGCTGCGCCACAGGTGGAAGATGACAAGGACGACGAATTGCGCGATGCGCTCGACGCCATCGATCCGGACGCGCTCACGCCACGCGAAGCACTCGAACGGCTCTACGAGCTGAAACGGCTGGCCGCCTGATGCCGATGGCGCGCCTGCCCGCTTCCTGCGCTGCGTTGTCAGCCACACTATTGGCCGCGCTGTTCCTTGGCGCGCCAGTTGCGGCGAAGGACAAGCAGCCGACGCACCGCTTTGCGGTGGTGGGCAATAACGCAGGCGCCGACGGTGATGCGCGCCTGAAGCAGGCGCTGGCCGATTCGTCCGAAAAATCGGTGGCGTTCGTGGTCCTCACCGGCATCAAGGGCGAGAACGAAAGCTGCGGCGACAAGCTGTATCAGCAGCGGCGCGACCTGTTCGAGCATGCGAAGCGGCCCGTGATCGTGTCATTGGCCGGCAGCGACTGGACCGGTTGCCGCAATTCGGCCAAGCGCACCAATGCGATCGAGCGCCTCAATCGCCTGCGCGAACTGCTCTACGGCGAACCGGACTCGCTGGGCGCGTCCAAGATCCACCTGACGCAACTGTCGGCCAGCCCGCGTTTTCGCAGCTATGCCGAGAACGCGCACTGGCGAGTCGGAAAGGTGCTGTACGCCACGATCAATCTGCCGGCCGGGAACAACCACTTCTTGCCGGCCGCGGGCCGCAACAGCGAATATGAAGACCGGGCCGTGGCCAATCGCTTCTGGCTCAATCGCCTGTTCGCGATCGCGCGCAGCGACAAGGCGCAGGCGCTGGTGCTGTTCTCGGAAGGCGCGGTGCGTCCGTTGTATCTGGATCAGCCGGCGGGACTGCGCGGACTGCTGCGACGCACGCCGGCCGAGCGCGATGGGTTCGAGGCGGCGCGGCGCCAGATCCAGGCGCAGGCAGTCAAGTTCGATGGCAAGGTGCTGCTGGTCGACAGTGGCGCACCGGGTGGGAGCAAACCGCAGATCGAATGGAAGGACAATCTGGGACAGCTGTCCGTGGGGACGAAAGCGGTCGAGGTGAATGTGACGCTGGGGAAGGATGCGGCGTTCACGGTGGTGGACGCGAAGCAGTGATGGGTGGTGCGAACGTACTTGGATTCCCGCCTGCGCGGGAATGACGGTCTTCAGGCTAGCAGCTACCTGATGCAGTTATACCTGTACACGTAAAGCCGTCGTACCCGCCACTGGCGGCCATGACTTCCCGCGAAGGCGGGAACCCAAGTGTCTCAGCACAGCCGAAAACTTACTGCAGCGGCTGGCTACGGAAGTGATCGCCTTCGTCGCTGTCATCGATCTCGTGATGATGACCGCCAGCGCCATGCACGTGGCCGTGCTGGATTTCTTCATCGGTTGCAGCGCGTACGTCGACCACGGACAGCTCGAAGCGCAGTGCCATGCCGGCCAGTGGATGGTTGCCATCCAGGACGACCTTGTCATCGGCGATCTCGGTGACGGTGAAAATCACCGGCTCGTCGTCGCCGTTTTCGGCCACGCCTTCGAACTGCATGCCGATTTCGATCGGTTCCGGCAGGCGCGAACGCTCTTCGACCTTCACCAGCTCTGGCTCGTAGTCGCCGAACGCGTCGTCCGGTTCCACCTGGATCGTCGAGGCGTAGCCGGCTTCCTTGCCGTCCAGCTCTTCTTCGATCTTCGGCAGGGTGTTCTCGTAGCCGCCGTGCAGGTACACCATCGGCTGGGAGCCCTCCTCGATCAGATTGTTCTGGGCATCCGACAGTTTGTAATTAACCGTCACGACCGTGTCTTTAGCAATCTTCATCGTCCATCCTTTCATTGTGAGCTGCGGATTATACTCTTGATGGGATCAGCCCCCGCTTCGGCTGGTTATAATGGCGCATGAAAAAATTACCGCTTTTGGGGAACATTACCCCCGCTGAATTCCTGCGCGATTACTGGCACAAGAAGCCCCTGCTCATCCGTGGCGCGATCCCCGGCTTCAAGCCGCTGCTCAAATTCGACAAGCTCGCCGAACTCGCCGCGCTGAACCACGTCGAATCACGCCTGGTGACCCAGAATGACGGCGAATGGGCCATGCAGCACGGCCCCCTCACTGAACTGCCATCGCGCAGCGAACCAAACTGGACGATGCTGGTCCAGGGCGTGAACCTGCATGACGAGCGCGCCGACGACCTGCTGCGCCAGTTCCGCTTCGTGCCGGACGCGCGCCTGGACGACCTGATGGTGAGTTTTGCCACTGATGGCGCCGGCGTCGGCCCGCACTATGATTCGTACGACGTGTTCCTGCTGCAGGCGCACGGCAAGCGCCGCTGGCGCATCGGCGCGCAGCAAGACCTGACGATCGTCGACGGCTTGCCGCTCAAGATCCTGGCCAACTTCGAGCCTGAAGAAGAATTTGTGCTCGAGCCGGGCGACATGCTGTACCTGCCGCCGCAGTACGCGCACGACGGGATCGCCGAAGGCGAATGCATGACATACTCGATTGGATTCCGTTCGCCCTCGTTCCAGGAACTGGGCGAAGCGTTCCTGCAATTCATGGCCGATTCGATCGACCTGCCGGGCCGCTACGCCGATCCGGAGTTGCAAGAGGCAAAGAACCCGGCCGAGATTCCGAAGCACATGCTGGCAACCGTCACCGAAGAGCTCAACAAGGTGCGCTGGGATGAAGAAGATGTCACGATCTTCCTCGGCGAGCACATGTCCGAGCCGAAGCACAATGTGTTCTTCACGCCACCGGCAAAGCCACTGACGTTCGGGCGCTTCATGGAAACGGCGGCCAAGCGCGGCATTAAACTGTCGAGCAAGACCCTCATGCTGTACCGTGGCAAGAACGTGTTCATCAACGGCGAATCGCTGGCCGCAGGCCGCGCTGACAAGGTGGTGCTCGACGTGCTGGCCAACGAGCGCCGCATCGATGGCGCCACGCTCGGCAAAGCCACCGACGACGTCACCGAATCCCTGTACGCCTGGTACCAGGACGGCTGGGTCGAACTGGGATAAGCATGGAACCGCGCGCCATCCCGTTCGATACCCGGCGCGACTGCGAGGCGCAGTTCCTCGCCGTGGTGGCGACGGCGCAGCACAGCCTGTGCCTGTTCGATCCGGATGGCGCCGTGTTCGCGCTTGGCGCCACGCACGTCGATGCGGCGTTGCGTGCATTCCTGCAGCGCGGCGGCACACTGCGCCTCGCGTTGCACTCCCCTGCGCACATCGAGCGTCATTTCCCGCGCTTCCTGCGCCTGCTGCGCGATTACGGACACGCTTTCGAATGCCGCCAGACGCCAAAGAATCTGCGCCAGCTGACCGATTCGTTCTGCATCGCCGACGAACGGCATGTCGTGCGCCGCTTCCACAGTGACCATATGCGAGGGGAAGCGAATATCGACGATCCGCGTGCCGTCGATGTCCCACGGCACCGCTTCGATGCCATCTGGGAAGAATCGCGAACGACGCTACATCCCACGACGACCGGCCTGTAACGCCTGCATGATGGCACTTGTGGTTGCCTGAGAGTTACTTAACGGGCGGATTCGGCGCTACGTAGCATCTTGTAACAAGATGAAGCTTATCAAGGCGTAAAATTCTTTCACTACAGCATGTGTTAGCTATTGCGAAACTATAAAATTGTCTATAATATCAATCAGGAAGGTTCCGTTGCGTCTATGGCAGTCTTGCTATTTGTGAAGGCACGAGAATTCCATCGAGAAATAATTACCGGTAATTATTATTCGCATCAAGTAGTTCTACTTTTGTAAATACTAAGGAAAAAACCATGAAAAAATCCCTGCTGATCGCTTCCCTGTTCGCTGTTACCCTGGCTGCTTGCGCTAAGAAAGAAGAAGCTCCAGTCGCTCCAGTGACCGAAACCCCAGCTGCTGTCGTCGCTCCTGCTGACGCAACCGTCCCAGCTGCTGACGCAACCGCTCCAGCTGCTGCTGCTGCTGACGCTGCTGCAACCGACGCTGCTGCTGCTGCAACCACCGCAACCGACGCTGCTGCCGCTGCTCAGACCTCGGCTACCCAAGCTGCTGACGCTGCTGCTACCACCAAGTAATTCGTTACTCGGTATGAAGAACCGGCCCTCGGGCCGGTTTTTTTACGTCTGGTGGTTTGTGCATTGGGCACGTCGTTCCCCGCGGAGGCGGGAACCCAAGTACGTTGAGTCATCGTGTATCCCGAACTTGATCGATCAGCGTGCAGACTTGGGTTCCAGCCTTCGCTGGAACGACGGTCTGCAGGTCAGCGATCCTCCATAAAAAAACCGGCCATCAGGCCGGTTTTTTGTTGCCGCAACGAGGATTACTTCAGCTCGTTGTTCAGCAGCGTCAGGATCTTGGTCGTCGTCGGCGACGTTTCCGCCTTGCCGTCGTTGGTCTGTACCGACACTTCGCTCACGCTCGCACCCTGCGCGGCCTTGACCAGCACGCGGTAGCGCTGCGCCTGGTTGGCTTCGTCGTCCGACTTGCCGAACGTGAACAGGCGCTTGAAGAAGCCATCCTTGGTGTCGCCCGCGTCCGGATCGACGTAGCGCACGAAGTAGATGCCCTGCACGCGGTCGCGGTCTTCGACGGTGAAGCCGACGCGATCGAGCGCCAGGCCGACACGGCGCCAGGCGCGGTCGAAGCCTTCATCGACTTCGACCTTGTCGCCCACCAGCTTGGCGTGCTCTGGCGTCACTGCGGCATTGGCCACCATCTGTTCTGCCGGCGCGACTTCTTTCGCACCGGTGAGCAGCGCGACGATGCGGCTCAGGTATTGCGATTCCAGGCCCGGGTCGTTAGGACGCACGGTCCAGGTGGTGGTTTCGCTTTGCGGGCCGGTCAGGACTTCTTCGGCGCCGCGGTGGCTGACCCAGATCTCGGTCGAGCCATCCGGCAGGCGCTCCAGGCGCGTGCGGTACTTGTCGCGCTCGCCGGTCGAGTAGGCGCTGTCGAACACACGGCCGATGGCGCGGCGCACGAAGTCTTGCGGGATCTTCGAGCGGTTCTCGACCCAGGCGGTTTCCATGGTGCCGGTGGTGGCCGACTCGGTCTCGAGCGCGAAGCCCTGCTCTTCCCAGAACGTGCGCAGTTGCGGCCACAGTTGTTCCGGCGTTTGCTTGACCACCAGCCAGCGCTGGTCGCCGTTGCGTTGCACGCTCACGGCGTCGGTCGAGATCGGGCCGATCGGCTGGCCGGACGCCGACATACCGGCAACCGCAGGCACGCCGCCGGCGGCCGCTGCCGCCTGGCCTTGCTGGAATTCGGACGCAGTGGCAACGCCACGGCCATCCGGGATCGCGTAGCGGTTGTCGCGCTGCAGCTTGGTCAGGTCGGGCGGCACATCCAGCGGGGCGGCCTTCTTGGCGCCCTTGTAGTCCACTGAGTTGCCACCGAAAATGGTGGTGCAGGCCGCCAGGCTGAACGCGATGACCGTGAGCGAGAGCACACGGGCGGCGGCAGGCGCGTTGATCAGGGTTGCGCCGTTAGAATTCTTAGTCTTGCGAATAGTCATGTCGTTCGATATCAGGTCAGTAATCCGAGCCCTTGCGGGTTCAGGATGGGGAATGAACGCCGGCGTCCACCAGGGCGGCACGTACGATCTCGTGGTATTGGGAGGACAGCGGCGCGAGCGGCAGGCGCAGGCCCGCCGGCATCTTGCCCATCTCGGCCAGTGCCCATTTCACGGGCACCGGATTCGGTTCGACGAACAGCTTGGCATGCAGGCCGAGCACGCGGTTGTTAATCTCGAGCGCGCGGGCGATATCGCCCTTCATCGCGGCCACGCACAGTTCGTGCATCGCGCGCGGGGCCACGTTGGCGGTGACCGAAATATTGCCGGCCGCGCCGCAGAACATCAGCGCCATCGCGGTCGGATCGTCGCCCGAGTACACGGCGAACGATTTGTCGACCATGCTCAGGAGTTCGATGCCGCGCCCGATATTGCCGGTGGCGTCCTTGATGCCGACGATGTTCTCGATCGGCGCCAGGCGCGCAACCGTCTCGTTGGCCATGTCGGCCACGGTACGGCCCGGCACGTTGTACAGGATGATCGGCAGGTCGACGGCTTCGGCGATCGTGCGGAAGTGGCGGTACATGCCCTCTTGCGTCGGCCGGTTGTAGTACGGCACGACCTGAAGCGACGCGTCGGCGCCGACGGCTTTCGCATGACGGGTGAGCGCGATCGCTTCCACGGTCGAATTGCCGCCGGTGCCGGCGATGACAGGGATGCGGCCGGCGACGTGGTCGACGGCCAGCTTGACGAGTTCGCAATGCTCTTCCGGCGACAGCGTGGCCGATTCGCCGGTCGTGCCCACGATGACGATCGCGTCGGTTCCTTCGGCGATATGCCAGTCGATCAGCGAACGCAGGCAGTCGCGGTCGACGGTGCCATCTTCGAACATCGGGGTGACGATTGCTACGATACTGCCCTTAATCATAATCTTTGGACCGTGCCATTCATTTAAAAATCTGATTGTAGCGGATACCCCGCCCCTATGGTTCATTCCTGACCACAATATGGTCGAGCCAGGCCTCGGTTTTACGGTATGCGGGACCGGCGGCGCACAGGCGCTGCACCTGTGCCGGATGGGGCCGCTCCACGTGACCGTCTTCGTAGGCCAGCACCTGCAGCCCGCCATCGCCAGCCAGCGCCAGCAATTCGCCGGGCGCCAGCAGGAAGGCCGGATTACTCGGCTTGCCAAACACCTCGTTACCCTGCGCGAAGGTTTCGTAGATCAGGATGCCGTCTGGCCGCAAGCTCGCGGCGATCTGCGCGAACAGCGGCCGATGCAGGTAATTGGTGACGACGATAGCGGCAAAGCGCCCCGCCTCGAATGGCCACGGCGCGCCATCGGCTTCGAGATCGTAGGCCATCGTGGTGACGTTATCGCCCGCGCTCGCCGCCAGCGCTGCCGGATTACGATCCAGTGCCAGTACCTGCAAACCCTGCGCCGCCAGCAGGCGTGTGTGGCGCCCGTTGCCGCAAGCCAGGTCGAGCGCCTCGCCCGGCCTTGCCAGGGGCGCGAAGCGCGCCACCCAGTTCGACGCCGGCTGCGCCGCCATGTTCACGACGGTGGCCATCGGCTCAGAGGAGGAAGAACGTGAACGGCGTCGCCGCCAGCTGCACCAGGTAGCCGCCCAGCGCCATCACCGGCGTGAGCCAGTAGCCGACCACCTTGAGCAGCACCAGCGCCAGCACGATGAAGAAGCCGTACGGCTCGATGCGCGCGAAGGCGTATGCAGCGCGGTGCGGCAGCATCGCAGTGACCACCCGGCCACCGTCGAGCGGCGGGATCGGCAGCAGGTTGAAGGCCATGATCAGCAGATTGGTGACGATACCGGCCTGCGCCACCTTGTGCGGGAATTCCTCGCCGACCTGGAAGAACACGAGGAACACGCCCAGGATCAGCCACAGCACGGCCATGATGAAGTTGGCCAACGGCCCCGCCAGCGACACCCACGCCATATCGCGCTTGGGATTGCGCAGGCGCCCGAATTCCACCGGCACCGGCTTGGCATAACCGAACACGAAACCGCTGAACAGGAACATCACGATCGGGATCACGATCGTGCCCCAGATATCGACGTGCACCAGCGGGTTGAGGCTCATGCGCCCCTGCGAGTAGGCGGTATTGTCGCCGAAATACTTGGCGGCGTAGGCGTGGGCGGCTTCGTGCAGGGTAATCGCAAAAAGGACCGGCAGCGCGTACACCGCGATGGTGCGAATCGTTTCTTCCATGGGGGCAGATTCTATCAGAGCCCGGCGCGCACTTGACCGGTGGAATTCTTAAGACGGTATTCCAGGCCGCATTCCTGCAGGTTACAAGCCGAAGGCGGCGGGGTCGCCCCTGCCCGCGCGGATCAGCACCGGCTCGGGACCGGTCAGGTCGATCACGGTGGTCGCTTCCAGCATGCCGGCGCCGCCGTCGATGATCAGCTCGATCTGCTTTTCGAGACGCTCGCGCACTTCATCGGGATCGGACAGCATGTGCTCGTCCCCGGGCAATTGCAGCGTGGTGCCGATCAGTGGCTCGCCCAACTCTTCGAGCAGCGCCAGCGTGATGGCGTTTTCGGGCACGCGCAGGCCGATCGTCTTGCGCGACGGGTGCGACAGGCGGCGCGGCAATTCGCGCGTGGCTTCCAGGATCACCGTGTAGGGGCCCGGCATCGTCGCCTTGAGCAGGCGGTATTGCGTATTGTCCACGCGCGCATATTGCGCGACCTCGGACAGGTCGCGCACCAGCAGCGTCAGGTGGTGCTTGTCGTCGACGCCACGGATGCGGCGCAGTTTCTCGACAGCGGCTTTATCGTCCAGGCGGCACACGAGCGCGTAGGCCGAATCGGTCGGCAGCGCGACGATGCCGCCGGCGCTGACGATCTGCGCGGCCTGCTTGATCAGGCGCGCCTGCGGGTTTTCAGGGTGAATCTGGAAAAACTGGCCCATGGATAGTGTCCCTTTATTGTTATTGACGCAGCGACTGGAGCGCGGCGATCCGCTGCTCCATCGGCGGGTGGGTCGAGAACAGCGCGCCCCAGCCGCCGCCGCTGCCGGAAATGCCCGATGCCGACATCGTCTTGGGCAACGCGCCCGGCGCGAAGCCGCCCAGGCGGGCCAGCGCATGCTGCATCGGCAGCGGGCTGCCCATCAAGCTGGCGGCGCCGGCGTCGGCGCGGAATTCGCGCTGGCGCGAGAACCAGGCCACGATGATCGAGGCCAGCAGGCCGAACAGGATTTCGCACACCATCACGGTGGCGTAGTAGCCGATGCCGGGCGCGTCGCCCTCTTTACGGAACAGCATCTTGTCGACGAAGAAGCCGACCACGCGCGCGAAGAACACGACGAAGGTATTGACCACGCCCTGGATCAGCGTGAGCGTGACCATGTCGCCGTTGGCGATGTGGGCGACTTCATGGCCGAGTACCGCCTCGACCTCTTCCTGGTTCATGCTTTGCAGCAGGCCAGTAGAGACGGCAACCAGCGCCGAATTTTTAAAGGCGCCGGTGGCGAACGCATTCGGCTCGCCATCGTAGACCGCGACCTCGGGCATGCCGATGCCGGCGCGCTCCGACAGACGGCGCACGGTGTCCACCAGCCACTGCTCAGTGGAATTGGATGGTTGCTCGATGACGCGCGCGCCGGTGGACCACTTGGCCATCGGCTTGCTGATCAGCAGCGAAATGAACGAGCCGGTGAAGCCGATCACGAGCGACATCACGGCCAGCGACGCGAAGTCGATGCCTTGCGCCGAGACAGCGCGGCCCAGCCCGAGCACATTCATGACCAGCGACAGCACCAGTACAACGGCAAGATTGGTGGCGAGGAAAAGAACAATGCGCTTCATGGCGGACAACTCCTGAGTTAATGACAGGATGCCAATATTGGGCTGGTTGTCGGGAAATTCAAGTGCGGCCGACAACTCATGCACGTCGTTCCCGCGGAGGCGGGAACCCAAGTCCGCAGCGGGCCGATAACATTATTGTGGCAATGCACGCTGAACTTGGGTTCCCGCCAAGGTGGCCGACGAGGCCGGGAACGACGATGCTAACGCTGCAGGTACTATTAACGTTCGAGGAAAAACCGCAGCATCTCCTTCGACGCGCACGGCCCCGCCGCATCCGTGTGCGACCCCGCGGTATTGCCACCGGCCCACGCATGCCCCGCCCCCTGCACCACCCAGTGCTCCGCCATCGCCCGGCCCGCGTCATCGCGCCAGACGCTGCGGCGGCAACGCCGGCCGCCATGCGCCGTGTCGTCGTGGCGCACCGTCAATGGCGTCGCGCGCATGCCAGCGTGAGCGCCCACATACTGCTGCAGCACCGCTTCACCGTTGGCCGGCGCCACTACGTGGTCCGTGCTGCCATGGAACACGATGACCGACACCGCCTCGCGCAAGGCGCGGCCCTTGGCTGGCTTCTTCATTGCCTGCAGCCCCGTGATCATGTCGCGCCCGCTGCCGGCCGGCAGACCGGAGTGCACGCCCACACCCGTGAACAGGTCAGGATACTCGGCGCCCAGCACGGCCGCCATCGCGCCGCCGGCCGACATGCCGGCCACGAACACCTGCCCCGGATCGGCGCCATGCTCCCCCACGATCTGGCGCGTCATGCCAGCGATGATGGCGGGCTCGCCGGCATCGCGCGCCTGATGGCCCGACTCGAACCAGTTCCAGCAGCGGTTGTGGTTCGAGGCGCTGTCCTGCTCGGGATACAGCACGAGGCAATTGGCTTCTTCGGCCAGGCGGTTCATGCCGGTGCCGACCGCGAAATCGTCGGGATTCTGGGTGCAACCGTGCAGCATGACGATCAGCGCGCGCGGCGTGGTCGACGGTTGCGACGGGATGTACAGCTTGTAGCGACGGCGGCCGGCGGCGTTTGAAAACACGCCTGACACGAAGGTGCCGGGGGCATCGTCTTCCATCACCGTCACATCGTCATCGGCAACTGAATCGAGGCTGAAACCGCCGGCGCGCATGGCCGCCTGCCCCTTGCGCAGGTGCGCTCGCCAATCGGGCGCCGGGTTGATGTCGACAAAGGCCGCAGCATCGTCCTTCGTGAAACGGGCGACGTGGCCGGGTTGCCCGGGCTGCCCTGGCACCAGGCCGGCCTGCGCCAATGCGTTCTGGATCATGGCCGTGGCCGACGACACATCCTTGTTTTGCACGAGGCGAGCCGACTCCACCATCTTGTTGATAAATTGATCGAGCGATTTCATGGCATATCCAGTCTAGGTAAGTGTGCGATCTGCCAGCGCGGCGCGCACGGCAGGCGATGCAACAAATGCGCCCAGGACCTGGATCGAAGCGATCGCATTCCGGGCGAGTTCAGGCAATACGTCGTCTTCGATGACAGCCAGGCCAAGTACATGGATTTCAAGTTGCTGCCCCTGCGCCACCACTTGCTCGAGCTCTTGCACCGAGTAGCGGTACAAACCCATCACATAGCGCTTGCGCACGACGGTCTGGCGAATCACGTCCGCATGCTGCGTCAGCAGGTTGCGGATCGCCGTACGCACGAGGTCAGTTCGATTGGAATAGAACCCTTCCTCAACCAGCAAGTCGACCTGGGCCAGGTCGACCAGGCCCACATTGACCGTGACCTTGTCGCTGTCGGGAAGTTTCTGCTGCGGCAAAACGGCTTTCATGATCACCTCCATACGCTTTATATACTCCAATTGGAGTATAAATCACGTATTACAAGGGTCAGCGATGAAATTTTCTGTAAATACAGTAATGCAACCGACGTAGCGCGGCCAGCCGCCAAGGCGGCGGCCAGCACATCAGCTGAAAAGGGAACTTAGAACCAGTCGTGCCAGATTGGCGTCACGCCGGACGGTAATGGCGGCAGCTCGGCGAACTCCACCCGCGATTCGCCCGGCGCATGGAAGTCCGTCCCGCGCGATGCGAGAAAGCCATAGCGCCGCGCCACTTCGGCATAGGTGCCGTACTGGTCCGGCGTATGGCTGCCGGTGACCACTTCGATGGCGGTACCGCCCAGTTGGCGGAACTCGTCAAACAGCGCGCCCTGCGCGGTATCGCTGAATTTGTAGCGCCCCGGATGCGCGATGACGGCGGTGCCGCCCGCCCCCTGGATCCAGCCCATCGCTTCGCCCAGCGTGGCCCAGCGGTGCGGCACGTAGCCCGGCTTGCCTTCGGTCAGGAAGCGGCGGAACACTTCGGACGTGGTGGCGCACACGCCGATCTCGCACAAGTAGCGCGCGAAGTGGGTGCGCGACATCAGGTCGGGATTGGCGACATAGCGCAGTGCGCCTTCATACGGCTCGGGAATACCCGCCTGCTCGAGCTGCGCCGCCATTTCGCGCGCCCGTTTCTCGCGTCCGTTGCGGGTGGCCGCCAGGCCGGCGATCAGCGCCGGATTGTTTTCGTCGATCTGCAGGCCGACCACGTGCACCGTCTCGTTGGCCCACGTGACCGAAATCTCGACACCGGCCACGAAGCGCATGCCCAGCGCCGTGGCGGCCTGGCGCGCCGTCTTCACACCGCTGACTTCATCGTGATCGGTCAACGCCCACACGTTCACGCCGCTCTTGCCGGCGTAAGCGGCCACGTCCGATGGCGCGAGAACGCCGTCGGAGACATTGGAATGGCAGTGCAGATCGACTTTCAGCATGGGATATTCAATAGCGCGGTGGACGTCCCATTGTACGCGCAATCAAACCGCTGGCGCAGCGAGGAAGTCTTCGATCATCCGCGCCAGCATTTCCGGCTGGTCGTGATGCAACATGTGCCCCGCCTGCGGCACCATGCGCGCGGTGACCTGTTTCAGATACCCCATGCGGCGGTCGACCTCGGCGCGCGCCTGCTCCTTGGCGCCCATCCAGCGCCACATATCGGTGTCCTCGGCCTCGACCCACAGCACCGGCGCCGTGATCGCCGACCACGCCGCCATGATCTCGTCGACGTGGTACAGCAGCGGACCCGTCATCTTGTGCGCCGGGTCGCCCAGGATGCGCCACTGGCCGTCCCGGTCCTGTTCGGCCCAGTGCGCCGCCAGGAAGGTCGAACGCTCGTAGGCCAGGCGCGGATTGGTCTTGCGCAGGCGCGCCGCCACGGCGTCCAGATTGGCGTAGCCGCGCATTTCGGGCGGCGCGCGCAGTTCGTCGAGCCAGTTGGCCATCCGCTTCGGATACTGGGCCGCATGCGTAGCGGGCAGGCCAAAGCCTTCCAGGTTGATCAGCTTGCCCACGCGGTGTGGCCGCACGCCGGCGTACAGGCTGGCAATATTGCCGCCCATGCTATGGCCAAGCAGGTTCACGGGCTCGCCCGGGGAGAAATGGTCGAGCAAAGCGTCGAGGTCGGCCACGTAATCCGGGAACCAATAGGTATCCGCGCCAGAGCGGTCGCTGTGCCCGAAGCCGCGCCAGTCCGGCGCAATCACGTGCCACTCGCCGGCCAGGGCATCGACGACGAACTGGAACGAGGCCGCCACATCCATCCAGCCATGCAGCATGAACAGCTTGGGCGCGCCCTCGTCGCCCCAATGGCGCACATGCAGCCGCAGGCCGCGCACGGTGACAAATTCGGAACGTGAAAGTTTCATGAGACCTCGAAAAAAGAACGATCGTTCAGACGATTATATCTTCGCCCCGTTGAATTCGCGCACCACGGCCCCATCTGCCGGACTTCGGGCGCTGGCGAAGCCGGCACTGCGCAAGGCGTAGGGCGGTAAAATAGCGCCATTCCAACCTTCTGCGAGCGCATCCATGGCGATATACCAGCTGGGCGAGCATGCTCCCGAGATCGATCCGTCGGCATTTGTCGCCGATTCGGCCACGGTCATCGGCAAGGTCACGCTCGCCGCGAATACCTCGGTGTGGTTCGGCGTGACGCTGCGGGGCGACAACGAACGCATCACCGTCGGCGCCAACAGCAATGTGCAGGAAGGCACCGTGATGCACACCGACATGGGCTATCCGCTCGACATCGGCCAGGGTGTGACGATCGGCCACCAGGCCATGCTGCACGGCTGCACGATCGGCGACGACACCTTGATCGGCATCGGCGCGGTGATCCTCAACGGCGCCCGCATCGGCAAGGGTTGCCTGGTCGGCGCCGGCGCGCTGGTCACCGAGAACAAGACATTTCCCGATCACTCACTGATCCTGGGTTCGCCCGCGAAGGTGGTGCGGACACTGACACAAGAAGACCTGCTGCGCCTGCAGGGTAATGCCGCGAGCTATGTCGCGCGGGGCCAGCTATTCAATACACAGCTTAAGAGAATCGGATAAAGAATGACGACGCCAGACATCACACGCAATACCTCGCTTACGACGCAGGACACGCTGCAAAAGTTCATCTTCGACAACGCCGCCGTGCGCGGCGAGCTGGTCGAGATTTCCGACACCTGGCGCGAGATCCAGGCGCGCCACGGCTACCCGAAAGCGGTGCGCTCGGTGCTGGGCGAGATGGTCGCGGCCTGCGCCCTGCTCTCGGCCAACCTCAAGTTCAACGGTTCGATCGTGATGCAGATCCACGGCGACGGGCCGGTGCGCCTGCTGGTCGTGGAATGCGACGCCGACCTGCGCATGCGCGCGACGGCCAAGCTGGCACCGGACGTCGAGGTCGCCGACGAAGCGACGCTGCGTGAACTGGTCAATGTGCAGGGCACGGGCCGCTTCGTGATCACGCTCGACCCGCTCGAGAAGATGCCGGGCCAGCAACCCTACCAGGGTATCGTGCCGCTCGATGGCGACGACGTGGCCACCGTCATCGAAAACTACATGCTGCGCTCGGAGCAGCTCGACACGCGCCTGTGGGTCGCGGCCGACGACAAGGTCGCACGCGGCCTGCTGCTGCAAAAACTGCCGCGTCACAGCGGCGGCGAAGATCAGACCAAGCAGGCATCCGAAGCGGAAGACCTGGAAACCTGGAACCGCGCTGCGGCGCTGGGCGGCACCCTGAAGCACGAAGAGCTGCTCTCGACCGACATTTCGACGCTGCTGCACCGCCTGTTCTGGGAAGAGACCATCCGCGTGTTCGACCCGCTGCACCCGCAGTTCCACTGCAGCTGCAACCGCGAAAAAGTCGGCAATATGCTCAAGATGCTGGGCCAGCCGGAAGTCGAAACTGCGCTGGCCGAGCTCGGTGAGTTGGGTATCAACTGCGATTTCTGCGGCAAGCACTACTCGTTCGACAAGGTC
The DNA here is from genome assembly GCF_040790145.1 of Massilia aurea. GTDB lineage: Bacteria > Pseudomonadota > Gammaproteobacteria > Burkholderiales > Burkholderiaceae_D > Telluria > Telluria aurea_C. The sequence goes on along the minus strand of NZ_JBFMMP010000006.1, from coordinate 39,745 downwards.
GATTGCGCGCAGCTGTTCGCCGTCGACACCGCTGCCGAAGCGCTGATCCCGCCGAGCGGCAGCACGCATTAAGACAAGCATGCGCCGGGCCTGTGCCCGTGCCGCTTGACCGGATCAGGGCGCTGCGGCGCCCTGTGTCGTTTGCGGCGTCTCTGTTGGCGCGGCGTCTGGTTCAGGTGCGAATTCGTAGACGATCAGGCTCTCGTTATCCCACTCCTTGGCGCGCACCGGTACGATATAACTGTGGCGATCTGCGCTCAGGGTCAGGAATCTGCTGCGCTCACCAGATGTCAGCCGCACTGCGGCAAGCTGCCCTGGTGCGCGATAATACAGCGCACTCATCGGCGCATGGCACATGCCGCCCACTGCCGCCATGGCAGTACGCATCACGAACCCGATCTCGTCCCGCATCACGGCCCAGGCCACTTCGCATTCGAGCCGCAAGTCGCCCAGCCGGCGAGTGCTCTCCGGTACGCCTGGACTGCGGACATACGGGCGCCAGCGAATTACATCATTTTTACGGTTCACAACCAGGTCAGCATTGTCGTCGAACGCCTCCTGGCTGCGTGGCAGCACGAACGTGGCATTGCCATCCACTGGCAATGCGAGGTCGACCTTATCCCCTGACAGGCGCAGGCTCACACCAGCCGCCGGCAGCTGCGTGCCGTCTTTGTTCTTGAGCTCGAAACGCAAACTGGCGCCTGGCGCGAGCGCATGGTGTTTTTCGAAAGCATCGAGACCGCGCGACATGATGCGGTAGGGGCGCAGCGCTGGATCCTTCACGCCGCTGACTTCGACCTTGGTCTCGTGAACGACGGCCGGCGTTGCCTCTTGTGCCCAAGAGGGGCTGGCACACGCCAGGACCAGGACCAGTGTTGCGCGCTGCAGCGTCATGCGAATCCCTTCGTGATCGGAATCGAACCAGTCTACAGGACCGGTACGACGTCAATCCTCACACATCGTCACGCCGGCAACCATGCCCGCCCTATCGTCCTGCGGCGTTTCGGGCGAGATGGTAAGCTGATGTTTGTTTGATACTGTTGTATTTTCAGACAGTGGCACCATCTGGAATTCACTGACTAATGGAGAAACACCCATGAATATCGATATTGGCATCAACACCGAAGACCGCGCAAAAATCGTCGAATCGCTCTCGACCGTCCTGGCCGACAGCTACATGCTGTACCTGAAGACCCACAACTTCCACTGGAACGTGACGGGGCCGATGTTCCAGACCCTGCACGTGATGTTCCAGGAGCAGTACACCGAACTGTGGACGGCGCTGGACGATATCGCCGAGCGCATCCGCGCACTGGGCCACTTCGCACCGGGCACCTACAAGCGTTATGTCGAACTGTCGACGATCACCGAAGAAACCGACGTGCCGTCGGCGAAAGAGATGATCCGTCAACTGGTCGAAGGCCAGGAAGCCGTGATCCGCACCGCGCGCGCCGCCGTGCGCATCGCTGACGAAATCGACGATTTCCCGACCGCCGACATGCTGTCGACCCGCATGGAAGTGCACGAGAAAAATGCGTGGATGCTGCGCGCGTTCCTGGAACAGGGCGCCGGCCATGAGCAGGGCGACGCGTCGTCGAAGTCGAGCGATTAAGACCTGATGCGGCCTTTGGGGCCGCTGCATGGCTGGATCAGTTAGCCTTGAAACGTCGTTCCCGCCTCCGCGGGAACGACGTTTTTACGTAGGTGGCGACAGGACGCCGGGCGAGGCGTCAGCAGCTTACTTCCCGCCACCCATATGCAAGTCCACCACCTTCATGATCTCGAGCGTGAGATCCATATCGAACTCCCCCGCCGTCATCGCCGCCTGCAATTGTTCGCGCGGCATGCCCACGCTCGCCGCCAGCGCGCCCAGGCCAGGCGCTTGCGCCACTGCCTGCAGGGCGGCGGCAATGACGGCGCCATCGCCATCTTCGAATGCTTCGGCCAGGCAGTCTGCGATCGCATCGAGCGAGTCCAGGCTGGCGGGGTCGATCGGGGTATGTTCTTGGGTCATGAGGCTCCAGGTTGTCAGTGCATGGCCGCAGGCGGCATGGCAGCCGCTTTCGCGCCTGGTTTCGGCGGCGGCGGAGGTGGCGGCACGGTCATCGATTCGACCGGCATTTCATTCTTGCGCAGCACCTGCACGAAGATCTCGTTCTGCTTGATCATGCCCATGTCGTAGCGCGCACGCTCTTCGACCGCGCCCGTGCCTTCGGTGAGGTCATCGACTTCCGAATCGAGCTTGCTGTTGCGCGCCGTGAGCTGCTCGGTCTTGATGCGCGTGGTTTCGACCTGGTTCTGCATGTCCGCGACAGACAGCCAGCCGCCTTTGCCGAGCCAGAGTGGATACTGGATCAGCACCAGCAGAACGGCCAGGGCAATCGTGATCAGGCGCATGGAGAGAAACCGGGAAAGTGAAAAAGCCGGCGCGCGGGTGGGTTCGCCCCATCCCGCGCGCCGGCCAACAGAATTACTTCAGGTTGTAGAACGCGTCACGGCCAGGGTAGCTGGCGATGTCGCCCAGGTCTTCCTCGATGCGCAGCAACTGGTTGTACTTGGCCATACGGTCCGAACGCGACAGCGAACCGGTCTTGATCTGCAGCGCGTTCAGGCCCACGGCGATGTCGGCGATGGTCGAGTCTTCGGTTTCGCCCGAACGGTGCGAGATCACGGCGGTGTAACCGGCGCGCTTGGCCATCTCGATGGCGGCGAAGGTCTCGGTCAGGGTGCCGATCTGGTTGATCTTGATGAGGATCGAGTTGGCGATGCCCTTCTGGATGCCCTCTTTCAGGATCTTGGTGTTGGTGACGAACAGGTCGTCGCCCACCAGTTGCACCTTCTTGCCCAGTGCCGCCGTCAGGGTGGCCCAGCCTTCCCAGTCGCCTTCGTGCATCGCGTCCTCGATCGAGATGATCGGGTATTTGTCGCACCAGGTCGCAAGCATATTGGTGAAGTCGGCAGCCGACAGCGACAGGCCGCCTTCGCCTTCGAGCACGTAGCGGCCATCCTTGTAGAATTCGCTGGCGGCGCAATCGAGGCCCAGCGCGATGTCCTGGCCGGCGACGTAGCCGGCCTGCTCGATCGCTTCCATGATCAGCTTGATGGCTTCTTCGTGGTTGGCCACCGATGGCGCGAAACCGCCTTCATCGCCGACCGCCGTGTTCAGGCCGCGCGCGTGCAGGATTTTCTTCAGGGTGTGGAACACCTCGGCGCCGTAGCGGATGGCTTCCTTGAACGACGGGGCGCCCACCGGGATGATCATGAATTCCTGGATGTCCAGGTTGTTGTCGGCGTGCGCGCCACCGTTGATGACGTTCATCATCGGCACCGGCATCTGCATCGCGCCCGAACCGCCGAAGTAGCGGTACAGCGGCAGGCCCGCTTCTTCGGCGGCGGCCTTGGCCACAGCCATCGACACGGCCAGCATGGCGTTGGCGCCCAGGCGGCTCTTGTTTTCGGTGCCATCGAGATCGATCAGGGTGCGGTCGAGGAACGCTTGTTCGTTCGCGTCCAGGCCCATGATCGCTTCGGAGATCTCGGTGTTGATATTCTCGCAGGCTTGCAGCACGCCCTTGCCGAAGTAACGCTTCGGATCGCCATCACGCAGTTCGATCGCTTCGCGCGAACCGGTCGACGCGCCCGACGGCACCGCCGCGCGGCCCATCACGCCCGACTCGAGCAGCACGTCGCATTCGACGGTTGGATTACCGCGCGAATCCAGGATTTCGCGGCCGATGATATCAACGATAGCACTCATGTTTCTCAGTCTCCAGAAGGTAGGTAATCTTGATGGGGCGCCCGGCTCCAGGGCAGCCACCAGGGACACCCGAACCGACGCGCCCACACTGAAACTTTACTTGAAGTCGAACTCCAGGAACGGCGACTTCTTGACGACACGGTCGATCTCGACGAGCGTGGTCAAGAGCTCTTTCATGCGCGCCAGCGGCACCGCATTCGGGCCGTCCGACATTGCATTGGCCGGATCAGGGTGCGTTTCCATGAACAGGCCGGCGATGCCCGACGCCACGGCGGCGCGCGACAGCACCGGGATGTGCTCGCGCTGGCCGCCCGACGACGTGCCCTGCCCGCCCGGCAGCTGCACCGAGTGGGTCGCATCGAACACCACCGGGCAGTTCGATTCGCGCATGATGGCCAGGCCACGCATGTCCGACACCAGGTTGTTGTAGCCGAACGAGGCGCCGCGCTCGCACGCCATGAAGTTGTCTTCTTCGAGGCCGGCCTCGCGCGCAGCGGCGCGTGCCTTGTCGATCACGTTCTTCATGTCGCCCGGGGCCAGGAACTGGCCCTTCTTGATGTTGACCGGTTTGCCCGAACGCGCGCAGGCGTTGATGAAATCGGTCTGGCGGCACAGGAAGGCCGGCGTCTGCAGCACGTCGACGATGCTCGCGACATGCGGGATCATCTCGGCGTCATGCACGTCGGTCAGCACCGGCACGCCGATTTCGCGGCGCACGTCGGCCAGGATCTCGAGGCCCTTGTCGATGCCAGGACCGCGGAACGATGTGCCCGACGAGCGGTTGGCCTTGTCGAACGACGATTTATAGATGAACGGGATGCCCAGCGCCGCGGTGATTTCTTTCAGCGTGCCGGCGGTGTCCATCGCCATCTGGCGCGATTCGATCACGCAGGTGCCTGCAATCAGGAAGATCGGGTGCTCGAGGCCGACGTCGAATCCGGCGAGTTTCATGCTGCGTCTCCTTGGAGTGCTGGTGCAGCCTGTTCAACGCTGGCTGCGGTATTGGTGTTCGATGCCTGGTGCGCCAGGGCGGCCTTGATGAACGACGTGAACAGCGGATGGCCGTTGCGCGGCGTCGACTTGAACTCGGGGTGGAACTGCACGCCCATATACCAGGGGTGTGCGTTCGCGCCGGTGCGTGGCAGCTCCATGATTTCGCACAGGTCTTCGTTCGGCGTACGCGCCGACACGGTCAGGCCGGCAGCCTCGACCTTTGGCAGGTAGTGGTTGTTGCCTTCGTAGCGGTGGCGGTGACGCTCGGTCACGACGTTGCCGTAGATTTCAGCGGCCAGCGTGCCCGGGTTGACGGCGCAGGTCTGCGCGCCCAGGCGCATGGTGCCGCCCAGGTTCGAGTTGGTGTCGCGCTTTTCGACCTTGCCGTCGTGGTTTTGCCATTCGGTGATCAGGGCGACGACCGGCTGGTCGGTTTCGGGATCGAACTCGGTCGAATTGGCGTTGGCCAAGCCCGCCATATTGCGCGCGTATTCGATCAGCGCGACCTGCATGCCCAGGCAGATGCCCAGGTACGGGATCTTGTTTTCGCGGGCGTAGCGGGCGGCGGCAATCTTGCCTTCCACGCCGCGCTTGCCGAAGCCGCCCGGCACCAGGATGGCGTCGTACTTGGCCAGGTGCTCGCAGCCACGGGTTTCGATTTCTTCCGAATCGAGATATTCGATATTGACGCGGCTTTCGGTGTGGATGCCGGCGTGGCGCAGCGCTTCGGTCAGCGACTTGTACGACTCGATCAGGTCGACGTACTTGCCAACCATGCCGATCGTGACTTCGTGCTTTGGATTCTCGAGGGTGTGGATCAGCTTGGTCCACATCGACAGGTCGGCTTTTGGCGCTTCAAGACCCAGCGCTTCGAGGATGATGTCGTCCAGGCCCTGGTCGCACAAGACTTGCGGGACCTTGTAGATGGTGTCGACGTCCCACACCGAAATGACGGCCTGCTCTTCGACGTTGGCGAACAGCGAAATCTTGGCGCGTTCGTCGTCGGGGATCGGGCGGTCGGCGCGGCACAGCAAGGCGTTCGGCGAGATGCCGATTTCACGCAGCTTCTGCACGCTGTGCTGGGTCGGCTTGGTCTTGAGCTCGCCGGCCGACGCGATGAACGGCACCAGCGTCAGGTGCACGAACGCGGCGCCCTTGCGGCCCGAACGCAGCGACAGCTGGCGCGCCGCTTCGAGGAACGGCAGCGACTCGATGTCGCCCACGGTGCCGCCGATTTCGACCAACGCCACGTCGACGCCTTCGGCGCCGCGGCGGATGTAATCCTGGATCTCGTTGGTGATGTGCGGGATCACCTGCACGGTCTTGCCAAGGTATTCGCCACGGCGCTCCTTGCGGATCACCGATTCATAGATCTGACCCGTGGTGAAGTTGTTCACCTTCTTCATGCGGGTGCTGATGAAGCGCTCGTAGTGGCCCAGATCCAGGTCGGTCTCGGCGCCGTCGTCGGTGACGAACACTTCGCCGTGCTGGGTTGGACTCATGGTGCCCGGATCGACGTTGATGTACGGATCGAGCTTGAGCATGGTGACTTTGAGGCCGCGGCTCTCGAGGATCGCGGCGAGGGAGGCGGCCGCAATCCCCTTGCCCAGGGAAGAGACGACGCCGCCAGTGACGAATACGAATTTGGTCATTTGCTGATGGTGCCGAACGGCACACGCGGGAAATAGAAATTATACCTTAAAGCGGCAAATACTGCCTCATATCAAGGCGGCAATGTCTTGAACCAAGTTGTCGTCAGGCGAACACAAAAGCGCGAATCTTCACGCTTTCTGGGTGCAATTTGGTTTCGATTGGGCAATAATTACCACTGGTAACTTTAGACTTTAAGCGTTTAACAACATCGGCCGAGACACTGTCCGGATCGCGCCTTCATGCTGCCGGACAGGCCGCTTATCTGCAGCATTCACCCTACTCCAACAGATCAAACATGGGCAACTTCATCAAACTCAATATCGGCACGCGATTGGCCGCAGGGTTCGCACTGACCCTCCTGATGACGGTCATCATCGCTACCGTCGGCGTCTGGCGTCTGAACCAGGTCGCGCAAGAAACGCAGGTCATCCTGGCCGAGCCGCTGGCGAAAGAACGCATGATCGCCGAATGGTACACGCAGATTTTCGCCGCCGTGCGCCGCACCGCCGCGATCGTCAAGAGCAGCGACCCTTCGCTGACCGCCTACTTCAAGGAAGACGCGGCCGCCACCGGCAAGCTGTCTGCCGACCTGGTCAAGAAGATCGAACCGCTCATCAGCGGCGACGATGAAACTGCCCTGTTCAAATCGGTGATGGAACACCGCACGGCCTATAGCAAGGCGCGCGATGGCGCCGTCAAGGCCAAGGCCGACGGCAATGCCGAACTGGCCGAACAGATCCTGAACCAGCAATTCACCCCGGCCGCCAAGGCGTACGAAGAGCGCGTGCACGAACTGGTCGACCTGCAGCAACAGCGCATCAGCGCCAGCGCTGCCACCATCGCCAGCGCCGCCGCGCGTGGCAATCTCGTCATCGGTTCGCTGGCCGCAGGCGCCCTGCTGCTGGGCGGCGTATTCGCCTGGCTGCTGACCCGTTCGATCACCCGGCCACTGCGCCAGGCCGTGCACGCCGCCGAACAGGTCGCCGCCGGCGATCTGACCGTGCGCACCGACAGCACTGCCACGGACGAAACCGGCGCCCTGCTGCGCGCGCTGGGCAATATGACGGACAGCCTGGCGAAAATCGTCGACGAAGTGCGCACCGGCACCCAGACCATCAGCGGCGCCTCGGGCGAGATCGCCGCCGGCAGTTTCGACCTGTCGAGCCGCACCGAACAGCAGGCGGCCGCGCTGGAAGAAACCGCCGCCTCGATGGAAGAACTCACCGGCACCGTGCGCCAGAACGCCGACAATGCACGCCAGGCCAACCAGCTGGCGATCGCCGCCTCGAGCGTCGCGACCCACGCCGGCGAATCGGTCGACCAGGTCGTGGCAACGATGGGCTCGATCAACGACTCGTCGCGCAAGATCGTCGACATCATCAGCGTCATCGATGGCATCGCGTTCCAGACCAATATCCTGGCCCTGAACGCGGCCGTGGAAGCGGCGCGCGCCGGCGAGCAGGGTCGTGGCTTCGCGGTCGTGGCGTCCGAAGTGCGCACGCTGGCACAGCGCTCGGCAGCGGCCGCCAAGGAAATCAAGGCCCTCATCAGCGACTCGGTCGACAAGGTCGATACCGGCACCAAGCTGGTGGACCAGACCGGCGCGACAATGCGCGAAGTGGTCGACTCGATCCGCCGCGTGACTGACATCATGGGCGAGATCTCGTCGGCCAGCCAGGAGCAGATCACGGGGATCGACCAGGTCAACCAGGCCATGGGCCAGATGGACAACGCCACCCAGCAGAACGCCGCGCTGGTGGAAGAAGCTACCGCCGCCACCGCTTCGCTGCAAGACCAGGCCAAGCGCCTGGCGCAGGTGGTCGACGTGTTCAAGCTCGATGCGCAGCACACAACGCCCGTGGCGCCAAGCGCGCCGGTGAAGCGGCCGCCTGCGCGGCCGGCGCTGAGCAAGCCGGCGCCGCGTGCCGCTGCCAAGCCTGCGACCGCGCCGGTAAGCAAGCCAGTGAGCAAGCAAGTGAGCAAGCCGGTGAGCAAGCCAGCCAGCAAGCCGGTCGCCGCGACCAAGGTAAACGAAGCGGAGTGGGAAGAGTTCTGACCTGCTGAGCCGCCTCACTGAAAACCGCCGTCCCCATCATTGGGCACGGCGGTTTTTTACTTCTTGGTCACATCTTTCAACAACGTCGCATATCACCATCAAATTCACTAACAAGTTAACACATTTGTACAAATGTGATACCATTTAGAAAGATCAACTCCGGTCATACGCAACGGCGCGGTCACGCGTCATTGCTTGCCGTTCCCACGGCATGTCACAGGCATCCTTGCCCGTAGGTTCCTCCCCCGGAACTGCCCCATTGCGCGACCACTGCGCGCTCAATTCGCCCCCTTTCGGGTCGCTCACCGCGTTCTACGGACGCCACGATATTTGCAGGTGATAATTTGTCTCTAAAAACAACGAGTATGCCAACGGCATCGCCACATCCTTCCTCTCCCAACTCGAGCATGCTCGACAAGCTCTGCGAAAGACTCGGCATCCCGCGCCCCCTGTTCTGGGGCTTCATGGGCCTGCTGGTGTTCATGATCGGCGATGGCGTCGAACTCGGTTACCTGGCGCCCTATCTGGCCCAGAAGAACATGCTCGAGGCCGATATCGCGGTCCTGTTTACCGTGTATGGCGTGACCGTGGCGATCGGCTCCTGGTGCGCCGGTGCGCTGTCGAATATCTGGGGCCCGAAGAAGGTCATGCTGATTGGCGCCGCCATCTGGGTCGTGTTTCAGGTCTTGTTCCTGACGTTCGGCGTCGGGCAGATGAGTTACCCGATGATGCTGGCCGGCTACGCCCTGCGCGGCTTCGGCTACCCGCTGTTCGCCTACGGCTTCCTGGTCTGGATCGTGGCCGCCACGCCCGCCAAGAAGCTGGGCCTGGCGATGGGCTGGTTCTGGGTGGCCTACGCGGCCGGCCTGCCGACCCTCGGCGCGCTGGTGGCAAGTTTCTCCGTACCGCTGATCGGCGCCCTCGCCACGTTCTGGCTGTCGCTGATCCTGGTCATCGCAGGCGCCGCGCTGGCCCTGGTGTGCGTCAAGGATGCCGCCGGCACCAGGCGTCTCGCGCCGGTCGGTGAAAAGCCGCTGAAGTCGCTGATGGGCAGCGTCTCGATCATGTGGGAAGAACCGAAGACCTCGCTCAGTGGCGTGGTACGCACGATCAACACGGCCTCGATGTTCGGCTTCTTCATCGTGCTGCCGGGCTTCTTCATGGACGTGATCGGCTTCACGCTCGAACAATGGCTGCGCCTGGTGACGGTCATCTTCGTCGCCAATATCGCCGGCAACATCATCTCGAGCCGCCTGGCGACGCGATTTGGCCTGCGCAATACCGTGATCTGGATGGGCGCCGTCGGCAGCGCCATCACGACGCCGCTGTTCTTCTACATGCCGCAGCTGTTCATCGGCAATTTCTACATCGCGGCACTGTTCGGCGCGATGTACGGCATGACGCTGGGCGGTTTCGTGCCACTGTCGGCGCTGATGCCACTGCTGGTGCCGAAGAACCGCGCCGCCGCGCTGTCGGTGCTGAGCCTGGGCGCCGGTGCATCGACCTGGGTTGGTCCGGCGATCGTGGCGATCTTCAGCGCGTCGCTGGGCGTGGTGGGGATTATCTGGATCTTTGCCGGCCTGTATGCGCTCAGCGCGTTCCTGATGATTCCGCTGCGCGATCCGGAAGAATTGCGTGACGAGAAGGTGGCAAAGCGTGCTTCGGCGCCGGTCGCGGCTACCCCCGCCGCCGCGCACTGACGGGATCAGAATCCCATCTGCATATTGCCCTTGATGCCGTCCTGAATGACGCGGCCAAGCTTGTTGGCCGCGTTGCCATGACGCGAGAATTCGGCATTGACCGACGTCGATTTGTCGAGCTTGAGTTTTGCTCCAGCGCCCGTGTAAAGCCCCGTATCGGACGCGGCATTGATGCTGCGCTTGACCTCGCTGTAGGCGATGCCTGCCTTGGCATAGGCCGACAGGCGCGCATCTTCGGGCGTCGTTACCTTGACGGCCAGGTGGTTGCTCGCCCCTTTCTCGCCGAGCCCCTGCGATGCATCCTCGGCCCTGCCCTGCTCTTCCCGGTACAGGCCGCGGTCCGGCAGATTGACGTAACCGGCCTCGAGCGCGACATTCGGTGCGACCTTGACCCCGACAATCAGGCGCGGATCGCGCCGGAAGCCCTTGAACACATGGTCGTTGGGTTGTGCGGCAACGTTCGCGCCATACAGGCGCGAACCCGCCGGGCGCGCCTCGGCAAACGGGTCCGGTTCATGCAGCTGATCGGGCTTGATTACCGCCGGTCCGGCCGGCGTCTGGATTGGCAACAGTTCCTGTGCCTGTGCCTGCCCAGCACACACGGCGAGCACGCCAACGGCCAGCGCAATGATTCGAATTTTCATCAGAGTCCTTTCCAGTGAGGCTGCGTGCGGGGCAATCCCGCACGCACGCGACGTTGTCCGAGTCGATCCATGTCTTCGCTCGGGTAAGGCTCGCCCAGGCCTTCTTCGCTCGGGCGATGCTGGGTTCCGTACACCTGCTTCCTGCCCTCGTACACCAGTACCCGGTCGATCGATGTCGCCAGGTTATACGGCGCGATCTCGTGCCTGGTGGCGGCGTCCTGCATCAGCCCGAGCCACGGCTTCAAGCGTGCCAGCGGTGCGTGCTGCGCGATGAGCCAGGCTGCATTGGCCGCTTCCCATCCGACCATCGACAACGTTGGCCAGCCATGGGCGGCGACGATCGCTGCCAGGCGCTGTTGACGCGCCTCGTCGCCAATGCGCAAGCGCTCGAGGGCAGCCGGTTCGTTCGGGCGCGCATGCTCGCCCCGCAATGCCTGATCCGCCCTGCCCAGTTCGAGAAGTTCGCGCGCAAGCACCGGCGCCGGCACCTGCCTCGGATACACCAGCAGCGCCAGCGCGACGCTCGTTGCGACATCTTCGACGACGAGCGGAAGCGCCTCCCAATCACGCTCGCCGACGAATACCGTGCAGCGCGTGCCGGTCGGCAGCGCGATGCGATAGCGCTGGTGCTCGACCTTGCCAAACAGGCGCGGGCGATCGACGCAATCGGCAAACACCGCAAGTTTGTCGGGGAATGTGGCAGCTGAGCTATGGAGCTGGCCGACGAACACGATCGGATCGGTCGTTTCAGCCGCGCGCAGCCCGGCCGGGAACGCGAGCATTGCCAGCACCCCTGCCATCCCTGATGTAACAGCCCGATGCCGCCACAGGTTCCTCATGCCCGGCCGTCCCCAAGTCGAAAACGCCCAGAATACAGAAATACCGCAAACACATAGTCACGCAATGTCACGCCGGTACATCGATCGCGCAAGCTCATAGTGTTTGACAGGCCATCAGGTCAGCGCCATACTTGGCCGATGTTAGCGTTATCACTCAATGCGCGCATCACGATAAAAATATCCGGAGACAAGTAATGTTCAAGCGCGGGCCCGAGACACCTGTGGCGAGCGGCGCAGCCCTGCGCTGGCGCGAAAAGATCAGCTATGGCGTGGCCGACATGGGCTTCAATTTCTATTGGGCCAATATCGCGACGTTCCTGCTGATCTTCTACACCGACACCTTCGGCATCTCGGCCGCGCAAGCGGCCACCCTGCTTGCTTCCATCAAGCTGGTCAATGCCTTCACCGACCCGGTGATCGGCGCCTTCGCCGACCGCACGAACACCCGCTTCGGCAAGTTCCGTCCCTACCTGATCTGGATGTCGATCCCGCTCGGCGCCGCGGCGGTGCTTACCTACACCACGCCCGACCTCGACGCCGACGGCAAGCTGCTGTGGGCCTACGGCAGCTACCTCGCGATGATGGTCTGCTATACCTGCGTGAATATCCCCTACAACGCGCTGTCGGGCGTGATCTCGAACGACCCGCAAGAGCGCTCGACGATCAACGGCCTGCGCTTCATCTTCGCCTTCGCCGGCAGCACGCTGGTCACCGCCGCCACGCCGGCCATGGTGGCGTGGCTCGGCGCCGGCGACGATGTACGCGGCTGGCAACTGACCATGCTCGCCTGGAGCGTGGCCGCGTCCGTCATGTTCCTCATCACCTTCATCAACACGCGCGAACGCGTGCTGCCCCCGCCCGGGCAGAAGAACGATGTCTGGCGCGACATCCGCGACCTGGCCGCCAACCGGCCCTGGGTCGTGCTGTTCGTGCTGGCCCTGGTGATCATGGTGACCATCACGCTGCGCACCACCACCTCGGCCTACTACTTCAAGTACGTCGTCGGGCGTCCCGAGCTGATGGCCACCTTCGTGCCGACCTATATGGTGTTTGCCGCCATCGGCGCGGCCTGCACGCCGCTGCTCACGCGCTTCGTCGACAAGAAGCGCCTGATGATCGGCTTGATGAGCTGCACCGCCGTGCTGTCGTCGCTGTTCTTCCTGATCCCGGCCGACCGCATCGACCTGATGTTCGTGCTGCAGGCCGGCCTGGGCCTGGTGCTGGGGCCCAAATCGCCGCTGGCGTTCTCGATGTACGCCGACACCGCCGACTACAACGAATGGCGCACCGGCCGGCGCGCCACCGCGATGACCTTCGCCGCCGCCACCTTCTCGCAAAAGCTCGGCACCGCGGTGGCCGTGAGCGTCATCGGCGCCGTCTTCACCTGGCTTGGCTACGTGCCCAACGCGGCCCAGACGGTCGGCTCGCAGGCCGGCATCGTCTGGCTGATGTCGTTCGTGCCGGCCGCCTTTGCGCTGGTGGCCGTGCTGGTGATGTGCTTGTATAACCTCGACGCCAGGGCATTGGCGCGCATGGGCGCCGAACTGGCCGCGCGCAAGGCCGCGCCATGATTCCAATGGAGATCCCTTCGATGCTGTATCCGCAAGACCAACGCTATGTGCTCACCAGCCCGACCGCGATGCCGCAGGCCGGCGGCTTCCTGTGGAACCGCAGGATGATGATCCAGACCACCTGCCGCGGCTACGCCACCGCGCAGTTCATGCAGCCGGAACCCGGCAAGTATTCGCACGCGCCGAACCTGGAGGCGAAGTCCTTCATGCAGCCGGAACAGAATTACTATGCCCACCACCCGGGCCGCTTCGTGTACGTGAAAGACGAAGACACCGGCGAGATTTTCTCGGCGCCGTACGAACCGGTGCGCGGTGGCCTCGATCGCTTCGAATTCTCGGTCGGACGCGTCGACCTGCACTGGACGATCGAAAAACTCGGGATCCGCATCGACCTCACGCTCGCGCTGCCGGTGGACGACGTGGCCGAACTGTGGACGGTGAACGTCACGAATCTGTCGGACCGCCCGCGCCGCATCAGCATCTACCCGTACTTCACGGTCGGCTACATGTCGTGGATGAACCAGTCGGCCGAATACCGGCACGATCTGGGCGCCATCGTCGCTTTCGGCATCACGCCCTACCAGAAGCTGGACGACTTCTTCAAGAACCGCCTGCTGAAAGACCGCACCGTGCTGCTGTGCGAGCACGCCCCCGACGCCTGGGAAGCCGCGCAGGGCGCGTTCGAAGGTGAAGGCGGCCTGCATGCGCCGTCGGCGCTGACGCCAGAGCGTCTGGCCTGTGGCGACGCGCGCTACGAGACGCCGGCCGCCGTCGTGCAGTATCGCCTGGCACTCGCGCCGGGAGACGCTATCACGCGCCGCTTCCTGTTCGGGCCCGCGTTCGACGATGCCGAGATTGCATCGCTGCGCCAGCGCTACCTGAGCGAAGAAAGCTTTGCCGCCGCCGCGCGCGACTACGCGGCCTATATCGCCGAGGGCGATGGCGTGCTGCAGATCGCCACGCCCGACCGCGAACTCGACAACTTCGTCAACACCTGGCTGGCGCGCCAGGTCTACTACCACGGCGACGTCAATCGCCTGAGCACCGACCCGCAGACCCGCAACTACCTGCAAGACAATATGGGCATGGTGTTCGTCAAGCCGGCAGTGGCACGCGCGGCTTTTTTACATGCGCTCAGCCAGCAGGAAGCCAATGGCGCCATGCCCGACGGGATCCTGCTGTTCGAAGGCGCCGAACTCAAATACATCAACCAGATCCCGCACACCGACCACTGCGTCTGGCTGCCCGTGTGCCTGCAAGCCTACCTCGACGAAACGGGCGACGCCGCCATCCTCGACGTACCGGTGACCACGCACGACGGCGCCGTCAAATCCGCGTTCGAGCGCATCTGCCTGGCGATGGACTGGCTGTTGCAGCGGCGCGACGCGCGGGGCCTGAGTTACATCGAACAGGGCGACTGGTGCGACCCGATGAATATGGTCGGCTACAAGGGGCGCGGCGTCTCCGGCTGGCTGACGGTGGCTGCGGCCTATGCGCTCAAGCTGTGGACCGACGTCTGCGCGGCGCGCGGCGACGTGGCGATGCAGGCGCGCTACCAGGACGGCGCAGCGGCCATGAACGCCGCCGCCAACACGCACCTGTGGGATGGCGACTGGTTCGCGCGCGGCATCACCGACGACGACGTCAAGTTCGGCGTGGCCGCCGACACCGAAGGGCGCATCTATCTCAACCCGCAAAGCTGGTCGTTCCTCTCGGGCGCTGCCGACGATGCGCAACGCGCGCGGATGCTGCCTGAAATCGATGCGCAACTCAAAACGCCCTACGGTGTGCAGATGTTCGCCCCGCCCTACAGCGCCATGCGCGAGGATATCGGGCGCGTCACGCAAAAGCATCCCGGCTCGGCCGAGAACGGCGCGGTCTACAACCACGCGGCCGTGTTCTACATTTTCAGCCTGTACACGATCGGCGAAGCGGACCGCGCGTTCGACGCGCTGCGCAAGATGATTCCCGGCCCGGACCTGGCGGACTACCTGCAGCGCGGCCAGCTGCCGGTGTTCATCCCCAACTACTATCGCGGCGCCTTCAAGGAATATCCGCGCACGGCCGGACGCTCGAGCCAGTTGTTCAACACGGGCACGGTGGCCTGGGTATATCGCTGCCTGATCGAAGGCCTGTGCGGCTTGAAGGGTGACGCGAACGGCTTGACGATTGCCCCGCAATTGCCGTCGAATTGGCCTGGCATGACGGTCATGCGGCGCTTCCGCGGCGCGACGTTCGAGGTGGACATCACGCGCGGGACGGGTGATCGGGTGACGGTCACGTGCGATGGCGTCGAACTGGCAGCGGCCCGCATCGACAATATCGAGGCGGGCCGCACTTACCATGTGCGGGTAGGGTTGGCGGCTACGCCGCCGACGCGTTCAAGCGCCGCATAATATCGCCGCCAACCATCACCGCGTCGGCAGCAAAGCTGCCAGCCCTACTGCATCGTGTAGGTCTGCTGCGCCGTATCGACCGCAAAATTCTGCGCCGCATTCCAGTACGTAAAGCTGTAGCGCACCACGTTGCCGATCGCCAGGCCACCGGCCGTGAACGTGTTCACGCCATTGGCCAGCTGCATGCGTACGTTCTGCTGCGGCCCGTTGTTGACGGTGTAGTGCACGTCGGCCCAGCCGCCGGTCGTGGTGCGGAACTGCAGCATCGTCGACGAGGTCTGGGTCACCGACGTCGGCCCGGTCTGCGGTGGCGGCGTCGTGCCGCCGCCGCCCGACTCCCACACGATATCGTCGATGGCGAACTGGAAGCTCGACGCTGGCAGGCTGCCGTCGATACTCGAGATCATGAAGATATCGTGCAGCGACTGCGCCGCCACCGATGGCCCGAGCAGGGTCGAGACGGGAATCGAGGCTTGCGCCCACCCGCCGTTGCGCACGAGGCCATAGGCCGTGGTGTTGGCCGGGAAGTTCACCCAGTTCTGATTGGTGTAGGTATCGCCCACGCCGATCCTAAAACCCACGTTGGCCGGAATCCTGATGCGGAACTTGACCGTGCCGTTGGTGCGGTAGTTGGACAGGTCGCGCACCTGGCGCGCCTGGATGCCGCCGCCGAACCACTGGCCGGGCGTCGTGTAGTTCCACGCGATGACGTTGCTGCCCTCGTATGGCGCCGTGTTGCCGGCGCCGGTCGACGCGGCATTCCACAAGAAGATGTCGGAGCTGGTGCCCGCCACCAGCTTGGCGTTGACGGCCGTGTTGTCGGTGAAGATGCCGAACTTGCCGGCTACCTCGGGCACGCTCTGGTTGCCCAGCTTGACCTGGCCTTTGCCATCGAGCTGGTACACACGCACGTAGTCGACGTACATCGTGCCCGGCAGCGGCGCCGTGACCTGGCCCGGGTTGGCGGCATCGGTGAAGTTGCCGCCCACGGCCATGTTCAGCAGCAGGTAGAACGGCGCCTGCAGCGCGCTCGAATTGACCGGCAGCGGCGCGTTGTACAGATTGTGCTCGACACCGTTGTCGACGACCGAGAAGCGCATCTCGCTCTCGGTCCAGTAGAAGCGGTAGGTCACGAAGCGATTCGCCAGCGAGGTGGCCGGCACGTGCCAGTTATCGGTCAGCCACGCGGTGGAGGCGGCGCAGCTCTCGTTGCCCGGCACGCAGGCGGCCTGCTGCCAGGTGATCACGTTGGCGCCGACGAAGTGGTTCGACGACGGCGCCCCGCCCTCGGCCCGGATCGCCGCCTTGTGCCCCATCTCCATCATGTCGATCTCGCCGTTGCGCGGCCACGCCTGCGGACTGACGCCCAACAGCCAGGCCGCCGGCCACAAGCCGGTGCCCAGGTTCGGCGTGGCCATGCGCACCTCGATCATCCCGTACTGCACCTGCACCTTGTTGCGGGTGTCGAGCCGCGCCGACGTGAATGCATTGCTGCCCACGGTCTGGCTGCGCGCCTGGATCGCCAGCGCGCGCGTGCCCGATTCGAACGGCACGTTGGCGATGCTGGCGTTGTTCGGGCTGTAGGTCTGCAGCTCGGCATTGCCATACCCGCACAGGCCGATCTGGCAGCCGTTACCGTCCTGCAGGTTCCAGACCCCGGTATTGACGCTGCTGCCATTGAATTCCTCGGACCACAGCAACTGGCCGATGACGGGATTGGTGACGCTGGCCGTGGCCTGCGCACCGCAAGCCAGCGCGAGGCCGGCGACGAGCATCTGGAAAGGCTTCCATTTCGAGCGATATTGCTGATGTAGGTGACTCACATTGACTCCTCTTTTCTCACAACAAGAAAATGTGGCCGTGCCGGCTGGCCGTGCCACGCCCCGCCGGCTGTGCGCCGGTCTCGAATGAATTTGATGCGAAAAACGTAGTTGGAAACCTTTCCAATTCCTGATGAAAAATATAGTCTGATTTTCATTGGGCGTCAAACAGATCCGCATGCCGCGCGATGATTATCCCGCGCGCATGAGGGCTGTCCTAGAGGTCAGCTGTTCTGCCCCCCATCCACATTGATGGCGGCGCCCGTGATGTACGCAGCGTCGGGACCAGCCAGGAAAGCGACCGCGCCGGCGACCTCCTCGGGCTGGCCATACCGGCCCAGCGCCGTCATCTGGCTCACCATTGCGGCAACGGCGCTCGTTTCGGGATTCATCTCGGTATTGATGGGGCCCGGCTGCACGGTGTTGACCGTGATGCCGCGCGGGCCAAGGTCACGCGCCCAGGCTCGCGTGTAAGCGGCCACCGCAGCCTTGGTGGCTGCATAGTCGCCAATACCCGGAAACGGCGCGCGACTGGCGAACATCGTCCCGATCGATACGATCCGGCCGCCATCCGACAGCAGCGGCACGGCAGTGCGCACTGCCGCCACGACGCCATCGAGGTTGATCGCCTGCTGGCGCGCCAGCGCCGCGAGATCTGCCTGTGGGTCGCCAATCGCGCCGGTGACAAACACCCCTGCGCTGTTGACGAGGATATCGAGCCGGCCAAAACGGGCGTGCACGGCCTTGACCAGATCGGCGACCGCGCCGGCATCGGCCTGGTCTGCCGCGATGGCCAGCGCCGCGCCACCGAGCGCCTCGACATCGCGCACGACTTGTGCGGCGCGCTCGGATGAACTGGCGTAGCTGAAGGCGACCTGCGCGCCTTGCGCCGCCAGCCGGCGGACGATGGCGGCGCCGATACCACGTGATCCGCCGGTGACGAGTGCGACTTTGCCTGCGAGAGTGTGCGTCATATTGTGTCCTTGATGAGTTGATGCCTGGCGCGGGATGCGCCAAGTGAGATCATCTTATTCATACTGTTATCGGGGATAAACGGCGCATTTAATAATTCAATATCCCTTAAATAGTTATAATCAAGGACGTCGACAGATCGCTGGAACATCAATGGACCATTTCCTTGCAGTGCAAGCCTTCAACCGCGTGGCCGAGACGGGCAGCTTCGTCAAGGCAGCGGCGCAGATGAACCTGCACCCGAACGTGATGACCAAGCTGATACAGGCGCTGGAAGCGCACCTGCGCGTGAAATTGCTGAACCGGACCACGCGGCGTGTGACGCTCACGAGCGAAGGCGCGGTGTACCACGAGCGCATGCGCCGGGTCGTGGATCAATGGCTGGAAGTCGAATCCGAAATCGGCCTGGCTCAGGCCGATCCGCGCGGGCGCATCCGGGTCGATATGGGCACGACGATTGCCGCACTGCTGGTGATCCCGGCGCTGCCGGCGTTCCACGCCCGCTACCCGCACGTGCAGATCGATATCGGCGCCAGCGACCGCACTGCCGATCTTGCCAGTGAGGCGATCGACTGCGTCATCCGCGGTGGCGACCTGCCCGATTCCACGCTGATCGCGCGCCAGCTAGGCTACCTGCCGTTCGTCACCTGCGCTACCCCGGCCTATCTGGCCGCACGCGCGCCGCTGGCCCACCCTTCGCAGCTGGACGCGGAGCATACGCTGGTGCGCTATTTTTTCCCGGGTTCAGGGCGGCATGCCCGACTGGCGTTTACGCGCGGAGACGAGCAGGTTACGGTGGAAGGAAATTACGTGGTGGCGGCCAACGACAGCAACGCGCTGCTCGCCGCCGGTGCCGCCGGGCTGGGCGTGCTGCACACGCCACGCTTCATGGCGCAGCATCTGATCGACGCCGGCACGCTCGTCCCGGTGCTGCACGACTGGACGGTCGCACCCAATCGGCTGTCGGTTGTGTACATGCCCAACCGCCACCTGAGCGTGCGCGTGCGCGCATTCGTCGAGTGGCTGGTCGAACTGTTCGGCGCCCATCCGCACGTGCTTCACTGACCTGTGCGCAGGGCGCCGCACACCGCACGCCCTGGCGCGCCTAGCGTGCGGCCAGCGGCGCCAGCGCGGTGCGCGCGTCCAGCGCCGTCCATGCCACCAGCGCGGCAGCCAGCGACAGCGCGGCCGCGCCGGCAAAGGCCGTGGGAAGGCCCGACATGGGTTGCCCCGGCACGGCCGCAAACGCATTCAAGGACGCAATCACCGCAATGCCCAGCGCCCCGCCGATCTGCTGGTCCATCTGCAGCAACCCGGACGCCGCGCCGGCATGCGCTTCCGGCACGCCGTCCATGATTGCCACGGTTCCTGGTGCGAACACGAGCGCGATGCCCACGGCATGGACCAGCAGTGGCGCCAGCACTGCCGCCAGGTAGCCGTCATGCTCGTCCAGGAACGCGAAGCCGAGCAGGCTGACAGCCACCAGGACGCTGCCTGTTGTCAGCAAGGCGCGCGCACCGAAGCGGCCCAGCAGGCGTGGCACCACCCGGCTGATCGCGAAGACCGTGGCGGTCAGCGGGATATAGGCCAGGCCGGCGCGCAGCGGCGAATAACCCAGGGTGCGCTCGAAGTACTGCACCAGCATGAACAGCAGCGCGAAGTGCATCCCGACGATGACAGCCATCACCGCGAGCGCACCGAGACGCGCCCGGTTGCGCAGCAGATGCAGGTCGAGCAAGGGTTCGCTGTGGCGCCGTTCGGTGCGCACGAACAGGAGGAACAACGGCGCCGCCAGCGCGAACGACAACCTGGTGCCGCCTGCGGTCCAGCCATGTTCGGCCGCACTGATAAAGCCATACACCAGCGCCACCGATCCCAGCGTGGCAGTGATCGCGCCGACGACGTCGAGCCGCGCCGGCTTCGGCGTGGTCTCGGCAACCACGCGGCCGATCGCGGCCAGCACCAGCACGCCCACCGGGACATTCACCAGCAGCGACCAGCGCCACGACAGGAACTCGGTCAGCACGCCGCCGAGCATCAGGCCCGCCGAAGCGCCGACGGACGAGACGGCGATAAACAGCGACATGCCGCGCGCCTGCTCGGCCGGATTGCGCGCCATCGCCACCACGAGCGCCAGCACGCTTGGCCCGGCCAGCGCCGCGCCGGCTCCTTGAAGGATCCTGGCGGCGATCAGCATGCCGGGCGTCGTGGCCAGCCCACCCAGCAGCGAGGCCACGACGAACAAGGCGATCCCACCGCGGAAGGCCCTTACCTGGCCCAGCATGTCGCCCAGGCGTCCGCCCAGCAGCAGCAAACCGCCGAACGCCAGGCCAAACGCGTTGAGCACCCACGTCAGGCCGGCCGGGCTGAAACCCAGGTCATGTGCGATGCGTGGCAGGGCAACCACCACGATCAGCAAGTCCATCGCGAACATGCATTGCGCCGCCAGGACGGTCAGCAAGGCCAGGGTGCGGCGCCGGGAAGTGTGAGTGAGGCTGGTCATGGTGGTATCCCGCGAAGGCTTAGTAGCCCACGCCGCGCACGCCGCCAGCCGCGCGCAGCGATTCACCGGTGACCCAGTGCGCGTCGCCGGATGCCAGGAACACCGCCACCGGCGCGATGTCTTCCGGCTCGCCGAAGCGGCCCAGCGGCGTGCCCGCGATCAGCGACTTGCCGAAGTCGCCATCGAAATTGCCGGCGGTGGCCGGCGTGTTCGTGTGGCCCGGCAGGATCGCATTGACGCGGATGCCGCGCGGACCCAGTTCACGCGCCAGTGCGAACGTCAGGGTGTCAACCGCGCCCTTGGTGGCAGCGTACACGCTCGACGCCAGGTACGGATCGGTGCTCAGGATCGAGCTGATGTTGATGATGCTGCCGCCATCCTTGAACACCTTGAGCGCCTCGCGGATCGCCAGCAAGTAACCGAGCACGTTGATGTTGAATTGCTTGTGGAACGCGTCCTCGGTCAGGTCGGCCACCATCTCGAAGACGGCCACGCCGGCGTTGTTGACGAGAATGTCGAGTGTGCCGTAGTCGGCTTTTACACGCTCGAACAAGCGGATCACGTCGGATGATTTGCTCATGTCGGCCTGCAGGGCGACTGCCTTGCCGCCGGCTGCCTCGATCGATGCGACCACCGCATCGGCGCCCGCCTTGCTGCTGGCGTAGTTCACGATCACGGTGGCGCCCTGGGCGCCGAATGCGCGGGCAATGCCGGCGCCGATGCCGCTCGATGCGCCTGTGACGACGGCGATTTTATTGGTCAGTTTCATGGTGTGTCCTGTAGTCGATGTGCCCCGAAGCCCCATGGCTTCGGCGACAACGACGATGTTACGGAGCGCCTGCACGCGCCACGTGCCGGTTCTTCGCGCATGCTTGCCTATTCTTCTCAATGCGCGTTACAGCGCCTTGGCCGGTGCTATATTCGGGCATGACTGATGTGAACGAAGCGTTGAACGCGTTGCGTGCCATTGCAATGAGCGCGGGCGACACCTGGACCGATACCGGCCTGCCGCGTGTGGCGATGGTGCGCGCCGAAGCGTGTTCGAACCAGGTGTACGGACCGATGCTGCACCTGGTGCTTCAGGGTTCGAAAAGCTTGTCGATCGGCGGGCAGGTCGTGCAGTTCGAGGCGCCCGGCTACTTTGTCGTGCCGGTGGCGCTGCCGGCGCTTGGCCAGGTGGCCGCGCAATCGCGCAGCGCGCCGTATCTTGCCGTAAGCCTGGCGCTGGACCCGGCCATCATCGCCGCCATGCTGGCCGAGCTGTCCGATACAAGGCCGGTACGCCACGCCGCCGGCTTCGCGGTGGCACAGGCGGGCCCGGAACTCGTCGACGCCTGGCTGCGCATGCTGCGGCTGATCGCCAGGCCGCACGAGGTGGCGATGATGGCCCCGCTGATCGAGCGCGAAATCCTGTTTCGCGTGCTGCAGGGGCCGCACGGCGACCTGCTGCGCCAGATCGCGCACGCCGACAGTCGCATCTCGCAGGTACGGCGCGCGATCGACTGGATCCGCGCGCACATGACGCAGCCGCTGCGCGTCGGTCCTCTTGCGGCAATGGCCGGCATGAGTGTCGCGGCGTTCTACCGGCACTTCAAGGCGGTCACCGCGATGACGCCGATTCAGTACCAGAAAAGCCTGCGCCTGCTGAAGGCGCGCCGCCTGCTGCTGTTCGAGCCGTTCGATGCCGCCTCGGTGGCATACACCGTCGGCTACGAAAGCGCATCGCAGTTCAGCCGCGAGTACGCCCGCATGTTCGGCCTGCCGCCGATGCGCGACGTGGCTCGCTTCAAGACACCCGACGCCGCCAGCCTTGGCGTGCGTACCCGTTCGCGCGCAGGCAGCGAACGGGCGTGATGACGTTTGCCACGGCGGCAAGAAAGCAGGAACAGGCAGGAGCTTGACAGGAAGAGGCATGCCGGCCGCGCCGTGCGCGCGTACAGTCGATCGCTCCCACCGGCGCGGCCGGTGACCACAGACTGCGAGACGATCGATGAACACACTGATGATATATGGCGCGACCGGCTACACCGGCCGCATGGCTGCGTTTCACGCCAAACAAGCCGGACTGGCGTTGATCGTCGCCGGCCGGGACGGCGACGTGCTGGCGGCACTGGCAGGGGAGCTCGGGGTCGAGGCCCGCGTGTTCGCGGCAGACGACGCCGCCGGCAAAGCGCTCGACGGCGTAACCGCTCTGCTCAACTGCGCCGGGCCGTTCCACCGCACCGCCGGGCCGCTCATGCGCGCCTGCGTGGCGAACGGTGTGCACTACCTCGACATTGCCGCTGAACTGGACAGCTACCAGTTGGCCGGGCAGCTCGATGCCCAGGCCCGCGCCGCTGGCACGATGCTGCTGCCAGGCAGCGGCGGCAGCGTGGCCATGCTCGGTGGCCTGGTCCGGCACGTGATCAAGCGCGTCGCGCAACCGCAATCGATTGCGATCGCGCTGCATGTCTCGGGCCCGATGTCGCGCGGCTCGGTACAAAGCGCGTCCGAGAACATGACGGCCACGCTGACGCGGGCGAAGGGAGAACTCGTGGCAAGCGACCCGCACGCGCTGCGCGACTTCGATTTCGGGCGCGGCCCGGTGTCATGCTTTCCGGTGACGCTGCCCGATCTGATCACGCTCTGGCGTGATACGCAGGTCGCCGACATCGCGACCTTCGTTCATGTATCGGGCGGCGCGTTCCCGCAAGGCGATCCCGCCGCGCTACCCACCGGGCCGAGCGACCTGCAGCGCGCGCAGCACCGTTACCAGGTGGCCGTCGAGATGGTGGGCATCGACGGCACCGTGCACCGGGCGGTGCTCGACACGGTCAATGGCTACAGCTTCACGCCGATGGCGGCGGTGGAGGCGGCGCGGCGCGTGCTGGCGGGCGAAACGCGTGCGGGCTTCCAGACGCCGGCAGGCCTGTTCGGCGAAGGCTTCGTCGTGAGCATCGCCGACAGCGTCATCACCGATGGGCAGGCCACTCTGGCCTAGCCTGCCGACGCCACGATCTGCGTCACCAGTTGCGCCGGCGTGTCGCGAATATCGAGCGTGATGCCCGCTTCGTCAGGCTGCAGCGGTTCGAGCGTGCGCAGCTGGCTGTCGAGCAGCGACGCCGGCATGTAGTGGCCGGGGCGGTTGCTCACGCGCTCGGCCAGCAGGCTGCGCTCGCCGGCCAGGTGCACGAAGCGCACGTCGCCGCCGGCGCCGCGCAGCAGGTCGCGGTAGCTGCGCTTGAGTGACGAGCAAGACAGCACCGCCCCGCCCTCGCGCCGCGCCAGCATGTCACGCAGGGTCACGAGCCAGTCGTGGCGGTCGTCGTCGGTCAGCGGGGTGCCGGCCGACATGCGCGCAATATTGACCTCGGAGTGATACGCATCGCCCTCGATGAATTCCACGTTCAGCGCATTGGCCAGGCGCGCGCCTACATGGCTCTTGCCGCAGCCGCTCACGCCCATGATCACCCAGGCCGTACCTTTATTGTCGTTCATTGATTCTGTCGTCATTGCCTTATGTTAACGCTAACACCTATATGCCCGATTGTGCGCGTGCGCCGGCGAAATGTAAAGCCACCGCACTAACAACGGGCATGCGCGCGCGTGAAATGCGCAGCGTACTTGTTCAGCACAAGTCGATTTTTCCAGAAAACCGGATTTCACCCCTGGAATGAACGACTTGCCGACATTGCCCGGTTGATGGCACGCGTTTTGCTCAAGTGTATGCGTCAGGTATGAGCACACCCGGCGTCACGTGGCATCTTTTTGCGTCATCACCAACCAGGGATCTGCGCCAATGAACGATGAAAATCTGTACCGCCCGTATTCGACCGATTCATCCCTTGGCGGCTGCGGCTGCGGCCAGCACCGCTCGCAAGCCGAGCACGATCAACAGGCGCACATGCTGCGCGCAGGCGACCCGGAAGCCTTGTCGGGCGACTTCATCGAAGCGGCCGCGGTGCGCGCGCTGTTTCCCCATGACGCCACGCGGCGCAACCTGATTCGCGCGGTGGGCGCGCCGACGCTGATGGCCGCGATCGGCGCGGTGCTGCCGCTGGCCAGCATGCAGGCCATGGCGATGCAAAAGCCGGGCGCGCTCGAAAAGAAGGACCTCAAGATCGGCTTCATTCCGATCAACTGCGCCACGCCGCTGATCATGGCCGACCCGATGGGCATGTACAGGGACCAGGGCCTGAATGTCACGCTGAGCAAGACCGCTGGCTGGGCGCTGGTGCGCGACCAGATGATCAACCGCGAGCTGGACGCCTCGCACTTCCTCGCGCCGATGCCGCTGGCCATGTCGGCCGGCGCGGGTGGCGGGGGTACGGGACCAGCGCAGCAAATGCGCGTCGCCACCATCCAGAACATCAACGGCCAAGCCATCACGCTCGCGCTCAAGCACAAGGACAACCGCGATCCGCGCAAGTGGAAAGGCTTCAAGTTCGCCGTGCCGTTCGACTATTCGGTCCATAACTTCCTGCTGCGCTACTACCTGGCCGAGCACGGGCTCGATCCGGACCGCGACGTGCAGATCCGCGTCACGCCCCCGCCCGAAATGGTGGCCAATCTGCGCGCCGGGAACATCGACGGCTTCCTCGGCCCCGATCCGTTCAACCAGCGCGCCGTCTACGACCAGATCGGCTTCATCCACCTGCTCACCAAGGACCTCTGGAACGGCCACCCGTGCTGCGCCTTCGGCGCCTCGCAAGCGTTCATCGACCAGAACCCGAACACGTTCGCGGCGCTCTACCGCGCCATCCTGAACGCCACCGCCATGGCGCACAAGCAGGAAAACCGGGCCGCGATCGCCAAGGCGATCTGCACGCCGAACTACCTGAACCAGCCCGAAACCGTGATCTTCCAGGCCCTGAGCGGACGCTTTGCCGATGGCCTGGGCAAGGTGCGCAATGAGCCGGACCGCGCCGACTTCGACGCGCTGCCGTGGTACTCGATGGCTACCTGGATGCTGACCCAGATGAAGCGCTGGGGCTATATCAAGGGCGACGTCAACTACAAGGCGCTGGCCGAACAGGTGTTCTTGCTTACCGACGCGCGCAAGCAGATGGCGGGGCTGAACATGCCGGTGCCGGCGGCAGCGGCGAGCGGCTACAAGTTGTTTTCCATCATGGGCAAGACGTTCGACCCGGCCAGGCCGCAAGACTACCTCAACAGTTTCGCGATCAAGCGCACCTGACGCGGCAAGGGAAACGCATGCACATGCAACTCAGACTCAAGGCGGCGCTGCTGTCGCTGTTGATGCTGCTCGTGCTGGTGGGGATCTGGCAGATCGCCACCGCGCAGCGCGCCGCCGCACCGGTGGCGACGATGAGCGCCGAAGAAGCCGAATACGCGGCCTTGATGGGCCAGGCGCCGCCAGCCACCACAGCGCCAGCGCCCGACAAGATCGACGGCTTTCCATCGCCCATCCAGTTTGCCCGCATCGCGGCCGGCCACCTGGCCAACCCGTTCTACGATCGCGGCCCGAACGACAAGGGCGTGGGCATCCAGCTCGCGCACTCGCTGCTGCGCGTGAGCATGGGCTTCTTGCTGGCGATGCTGGTGGCGATCCCGCTCGGTTGCGTCATCGGCATGTCGCCGCTGCTGTACCGCGCGATCGACCCGTTCATCCAGGTGCTCAAGCCGATTTCGCCACTGGCCTGGATGCCGATCGCGCTGTATACGATCAAGGATTCGTCGGTCTCGGGCATCTTCGTGATCTTCATCTGCTCGATCTGGCCGATGCTGATCAACACCGCGTTCGGCGTGGCCGGCGTGCGCCGCGACTGGCTCAATGTGGCGCGCACGCTCGAAGTCTCGCGAGTGCGCCTGGCGCTGCTCGTGATCCTGCCGGCAGCGGCGCCGACGATCATCACCGGCATGCGCATCTCGATGGGCATCGCCTGGCTCGTGATCGTCGCCGCCGAAATGCTCATCGGCGGCAACGGCATCGGCTACTTTCTCTGGAACGAGTGGAACAACCTGTCGCTGGCCAACGTGCTCTTCGCCGTGCTGATGATCGGCCTGGTGGGCATGGCGCTCGACCTGATGTTCGCCGCTCTGCAACGAAAGGTGACGTATGTCGAATGACATCAGTACGAGCCGCCCGTTCGTCCAGGTCGACGGCCTGGCGAAAACCTACCGCGCCGGTCAGCCGCCCGTGTTCGAGAAGGTCGACTTCACGATCGCGCGCGGCGAATTCATCTGCATCATCGGCCACTCGGGCTGCGGCAAGAGCACGATCCTGAACGTGCTGGCGGGCCTCGAGCGCGCCAGCGCCGGCACCGTGATCATGGACGGGCGCGAAGTGGCCGGCCCGGGCCTGGACCGCGGGGTCGTGTTCCAGAGCCATGCCCTGCTGCCGTGGCTGACCGTGGAAGGCAATATCGCCTTCGCCGTGAAGTCGCGCCACCCGGACTGGCCGAAGGAACAGGTGCGCGCGCATGGCGCGCGCTTCATCGACATGGTGGGCTTGACGAGCGCCGCGCGCAAGAAGCCGGCCGAACTCTCCGGCGGCATGAAGCAGCGCGTGGGCATCGCACGTGCGTTCGCGGTCGAACCCAAGATGCTGCTGCTGGACGAACCGTTCGGCGCGCTCGACGCACTCACGCGCGGCGTGATCCAGGACGAGCTGCTGGCCATCTGCGCGGCCACACGGCAGACCGTTTTCATGATCACGCACGACGTCGACGAAGCGATCCTGCTGGCCGACCGCATTTTCTTGATGAGCAACGGCCCGC
Organism: Massilia aurea; assembly: GCF_040790145.1. GTDB lineage: Bacteria > Pseudomonadota > Gammaproteobacteria > Burkholderiales > Burkholderiaceae_D > Telluria > Telluria aurea_C. The sequence goes on along the minus strand of NZ_JBFMMP010000006.1, from coordinate 12,122 downwards.
AGGCGCGCATTGCCGAAATCGTGATGAACACGCTGCCCAAGTCGCGCACGCGCGCGACGATCCACCACGATCCCCAGTTCTACCCGCTGCGCAACCACCTGGTCGACTTTTTACTGCGCCGTTCGAAGAACGTGCAGCAGGCCGGTATCGATGTCACAGACCTTCCTTTGTTCACCACTGATTTGGAGCCAACATGATTTCATGCCGTGAAGACGTCACCAAAATGATCGTATCCGCCAAGGTCCGCAAGGGCATCAAGTGGCGCGACGTGACCGAGGCCACCGGCCTGTCGAAGGAATGGACCACCGCCGCCTGCCTGGGCCAGATGACCTTGACGAAACCGCAGGCCGAGGCGGTCGGCAAACTCTTCGAGCTGTCCGACGAAGCCATCGCCTGGCTGCAGATCGTGCCGTACAAAGGCTCGCTGCCGACGGCCGTGCCGACCGACCCGCTGATCTATCGCTGGTATGAACTGGTGAATGTGTACGGCACCACGATCAAGGAACTGATCCACGAAGAATTCGGCGACGGCATCATGAGCGCCATCGACTTTTCGATGGACATCCAGCGCACCCAAGACCCGAAGGGCGACCGTGTGAATGTGGTCTTGTCGGGTAAATTCCTGCCGTACAAAAGCTACTGAAGATTGACTGAGCGCGCTACGCGCTCTCACGGTCACGCAGCGTGAAACCAAGGTCGATGCGCCGCTGTGCGGGTTCTTCGCCCCTGATCACCTGCAGCAGCAGGCCGGCGGCTTCAAAGCCGATCTGGTAGCGCGGCGTATCGACGGTGCTCAGGGACGGCACCATCCAGGCCGACGCCGGCAAGTCGTTGAAGCCGCACACCGCGATGTCCTGCGGGATGCGGATGCCTTGCCGCTGGCAATGGAACACGGCGCCGTGGGCCAGGTCGTCGTTGCAGCAAAAGACGGCGTCGCAGTCGGGCCGCAGCGCCATCATCTGCGCCATCAGGCCGGCGCCCAGCGCGATCGTCGAGCGCTCGGGCACCATCAGTTCGAGGCCCGGATCGGCCAGGCCGGCCGCCGCCATTGCGGCGCGGTAGCCGTCGGCGCGGCGCAGCGTGCGCTCGTCGAGCTGGGCGCCGATGAAGCCGATGCGCGTGTAACCCTTGGCGATCAGGTGGCGTGTCATCGCCATGCCGGCTTCGTACTGCGAGAAGCCGACCGACAGCACGGCCGGGTCGTCCGACAGGTCCATCATCGCCACGGCCGGCACCTGCGCCGCGGCCAGCATCTTGGCCACGGCGGGGCTGCGCACCTGGCTCGAGAACAGGATGCCGTCCGGGCTCGATTGCAGATAGGTGCGCAGCAGCTTTTCTTCTTCGAGCTGCGAATAGTAGGTGTTACCAATCAGGAGCTGGTACTGGCCGGGGGCGACGGCGTCGTGGATGCCCTCAAGGACGGCCGTGAACACCGCGTTCGACAGCGACGGCACCAGCACCACGATCACGTGCGACTGCGACGAGGCCAGCGCCCGCGCCGCGCGATTGGGCACGTAACCCAGTTCGGCCACGGCCTGCTCGACCTTGATGCGCGTGGCTTCGGAGACCAGTTTCGGCTGGCTCAGTGCGCGCGACGCCGTCATGATCGACACGCCGGCCATGCCCGCAACCTGCTCGAGCGTCGCGCGCCCCGTTCCCCTGCCCCTGCCCCGACTGCGGCCTGTCTTGTCCATGCTGTTCCTGTGATATTGACGCACTGTCCATTCTAACAATGCGGCGGCCTGCAAGATATCACGCCATCCGTTGTATTTTCACCGAAACCTGCACTGCGATGGCAGACGGCGCTGGCGCCCCTCGCTATACTTGTCGCGGAACCCTCAACCCCGGTTCGCTCCCCTGCCTCCAGCTTTTTTAACAAGCTGCGAGCGCGCTAGTTCTCTCCCTGGTCCGTTGCCCCGCCCGTTGCCTTGCTCCTCAAGACACGAAAGGAACGCGTATGCGTCTCAACACCCCTGTCAACAATACCGAATACCAGCTCGCCGATGGCAAGACCATCGTCTCCACCACCGATTTGCACGGCAATATCCGCTATGCGAACCCGTACTTCGTGCAGGTCAGCGGCTTCACCGAAGAAGAACTGATCGGCGCGCCGCAGAACATCCTGCGCCATCCCGACATGCCGGTCGAAGCCTTCGCCGACATGTGGCAAGCGATCCGCGCCGGCCGGCCCTGGGGCGGCATGGTCAAGAACCGCTGCAAGAACGGCGACTATTACTGGGTGCATGCGAACGTGACGCCGGTGCTCGAAAACGGCGAACCGGTCGGCTATATGTCGGTGCGCACCAAGCCTGGCGCGGAACAGGTACGCGAGGCGGCCAAGCTGTATGCGGAACTCAAGGGCGGCAATCCGCGCGGCCTCGTGCTGCGCAACGGCCGCGTCGAACACAGCGGCCTGCGCGGCCGCGTGGCGGCAATCGGGCGCCTGCCGCTGCGGGTGCAGATCAATGGCGGCATGGGGCTGCTCTCCGTGCTGCTGGCGGCAATCACGTTCCAATGCTGGCGCGACGGCGTGCCGGCATGGGCGGTATGCTCGCTGCTGCTGTCGCTGGCGATGGTGCTGGGCCTCTGGTCCAGCCTGCGCCGCAACGTGCTCGCGCCGCTGGCCGACGCATCGAACTTCGCGCGCCGCCTGGCCGGGGGCGACCTCACGTGCCGCCTCGCGCCGCACCGCGACGACGAGATGGGCCAGCTGGTCGGCGCCCTGCGTCAGTCAGCGGTGAACCTGTTCAGCGTGATCGGCGACGTGCGCGCCAACTTCGACGAGATGCGCCAGGCCACCGGCGAAATCGCCAGCGGCAATATGGATCTGTCGGGCCGCACCGAGACCCAGTCGTCGAACCTGCAGCAAACGGCGGCGAGCATGGAGCAGCTCACGCACAACGTGGCGCAAAGCGCCGACAGCGTCAGCCAGGCCAACACGCTGGCCCAGCGCGCCGCGGTCACGGCCGGCAACGGCCAGCGCACCGTCAGCGAAGTGGTGAGCACGATGGAAGCGATCAGCGCCTCGTCGCGCAAGGTGCTCGACATCGTCGGCATCATCGACGGCATCGCCTTCCAGACCAATATCCTGGCCCTGAACGCCGCCGTGGAAGCGGCGCGCGCCGGCGAACAGGGCCGCGGCTTCGCCGTGGTGGCGGGCGAAGTGCGCACGCTGGCCCAGCGCAGCGCGGTCGCGGCAAAAGAAATCAAGACGCTGATCGACGCGTCGATCGTCAACGTCAACAGCGGCAGCCGCCTGAGCGTGGCGGCCGGCGAAGCGATCCAGGAAGTGGTGGGCGCGGTGGACCATGTCACCCGCGTGATGGATGAAATCGCGACCGCCACGCGCGAGCAGTCGACCGGCATCGGCCAGGTGAACCAGGCCGTGACGGAGCTGGACGCGATCACGCAGCAGAACGCGGCGCTGGTTGAGGAAGCGGCTGCGGCGGCAACGACGCTGGCGCGGCAGACCGATGAAGTGTCACAGGCGTTGCAGGTGTTTCAGTTGCAGGCGCAGGCGGTGGGGCGTGGGGCGCGGGCGGCGGGTGCGGGCAAGCGGCCGGGGTTATTGGTGGCTTGAGGCGGTGGGTAGCGGTCGGGGCGAACGATGATGTTCGCCATGAGTACACCTAAAGGACCTATCTCACCGGCACCGTGCCGGTTATCGACCGGCCGCAGCCGCCCCGATTTTCCCGCACTCGCTTCCCAGCCATTTACCCGTGCCGTTCGATTTCTGGCGGATTTCCTTGCCGTCCGGCCCCGGGACGGTCGCGACCGACTCGAACCGATACGAGGTATCATTCTCGGCCTTCATGACGGCGTCGACCTTCATCCGGGGCTGGGTACAGACCATGTTCACATTCATCCCGCCGGCGATTGGCGTCGTTTTCGTGGTGCAGGAATCGCCGCCCTTTTTGCCAAACACGTTGAACTTGCTGATGTCGGCCTGTGTAATGCACTGTTTCGTGCGTAAACCGTCGCCTTTCAGTTCGGTGCCGCTGGCGGCCAGCATTTTCTCGATCTGCGCGCGCTGCTCGGGCGTCATCGAGGCCATCCCGCTCTTCATCAGTTCGACATAGCCGCCTACCGGATTGTCTGCCGCATTGCCCGTGAGCGTTACGTCGATCTGCCACAACCCGGGCTTGATGGTCGGCTGCTGCGCGAATACCTGCGTTGCACAGACGCTGGCAAGGGCGAAGATAATCTGTGTAACGCGTTTCGTTTTCATGCTGGCTCCTGATAGGTAGGTAGGTAAGTGCAGGCGATTCGACGGTGACGCAAGTGCGGGATGCCTGTTCAAAGAAGTTGGCACGTCGGCGATCAGATTGATGCCGCACCGCCAGCAAGTTTGGCCAGAATGAGCACATCGCTCGATTCGATGCACTCCGGTACCTGCTCCGACAGCATCTGCAAATGCGGCGCTGCCAGATGCCGGTCAAGATCGGCCTGGCTACGCCACTCCTCGGTGAACACGAAGCGACGTGGATTGGCCATGTCGCGATTGATTTGGTAGCTGATGCACCCTTCCTCGCGTAGCGTCGTCTCGACAACGCCCCTGAACAGCGTTTCCAGTTTCTCTTCAAAACCGGGCTTGGCAACGAAAATAGCGACAACGGGCAAGGTCATGATGGTGCCTGAAAGTGAGAGTTCAGCAAGATTATCACAAGGGGCTGCACCGGCTGGCGGGCCGCGAAATGCCGGGCCCGCCAGCACGTTTCCCGGCTTGCTTCTATACTGACCAGCCGCCGCGGCGCAGACCGCGGCCTGACCCTCACATCAAGAAAACGAACAATCCATGTCAGCCTTGTTTACACCGTTCACACTCAAAGACGTCACCCTGCGCAACCGCATCGCGGTGCCGCCGATGTGCCAGTACACCGCCAATGATGGCTTCGTCAATGAATGGCACCAGACGCATTACGCCAGCATTGCCCGCGGCGGCGCCGGCCTGGTGATCGTGGAAGCCACTGCGGTTTCGCCGGAAGGCCGTATCACCCCGGGCTGCACCGGCCTGTGGAATGATGCGCAGGTCGAGGGCATGGCCCACATTGCCGCCCGTATCAAGGCCGCAGGCGCGGTCGCCGGTATCCAGATCGGCCACGCCGGCCGCAAGGCCAGCGCCAACCGTCCGTGGGAAGGCGATGACCACATTCCGTCTGAAGATGCCTATGGGTGGGATACCATCGCACCGTCGGCGATCGCCTTTGGCAACAACCTGCCGAAAGTGCCGAAAGAGATGACGCTGGATGACATCGCGCGCGTCAAGGCCAATTTCGTCGACGCTGCCCGTCGTGCGCTCGCTGCCGGCTTTGAATGGTTAGAGCTGCACTTTGCTCATGGTTACCTCGGCCAAAGCTTCTTTTCGCCGCATTCCAACCAGCGCACCGATGGGTATGGCGGTGATTTCACCGGCCGCAGCCGATTTTTGCTCGAGACGCTGGAGGCCGTGCGTGAAGTCTGGCCAGCCAACCTGCCGCTCACCGCGCGCCTCGGCGTCATCGAATACGATGGCAACGACGAAGCAACCGTGAACGAGTCGATCGAACTGGTTCGCATGATGCGCCAGCGCGGCCTGGACATGCTGAGCGTCAGCGTCAACTTCACGATTCCGGATGTGAATATCCCTTGGGGCCCGGCCTTCCTGGGCCCGGTGGCCAAGCGCGTGCGCGAAGAAGCCGGCATTCCGGTTGCTTCGGCGTGGGGCTTCGACGGCCCGAACCTGGCCGAACGCGCCGTGGCCGACGAACAGCTCGACCTGGTCATGGTAGGCCGCGCCCACCTGGCCAATCCGCACTACCCGCTGCAGGCAGCCAAGGAGTTGGGCGTGGAGCGTCCGACCTGGGTATTGCCGGCATCGTATGCGCACTGGCTCGAGCGTTACAGCATGCAGAAGTAAACGCACCACCAGCAACACCAGCCGGTGTCACAGCCGGTGTCAGGTCTGACATTCGGACACGAGCTCAACAATAGTCTGTTCATGAAGGCCCTGTCGAAGCGAGTAAGGAAGAGTCCGTGTCCGAATGTCAGACCTGACACTCGCTTTTGTTTGATGCATGGGTCAGCAAAAATCCCTGCTGCGCGCATCGAGCCCGCCCAGCAGGTGCGACAGATCCACCAGCCGCTTGGCCACCAGGTGGCGCACCTCGCCTTCCCTCTGCCACACCCCGTAGACCCCCAGCAGCGGCGCGTTGAGCACCTCGCGCCGCTGCTGCTCCACCAGCGACGGCCACACGATCACGTTGACGTTGCCCGTTTCATCTTCCAGCGTCAGGAACAGCACGCCCTTGGCCGTGCCGGGCCGCTGGCGCACCGTCACCAGGCCGCAGCCGCGCGCCAGTTGCCCGTTCTGGAAATCCATCAGCGCCGACGCCGGCATGAAGCGCTGCGCCAGCAAGCGCTCGCGCAACAGCGCCAGCGGATGGCGGCCCAGCGTCAGGCCCTGGGCGCGGTAGTCGCCCACGATTTCTTCGCCTTCGCTCGGCGCGGCCAATGTCGGCGTTTCTTCGCGCGGCACCGTCGGGCGCAGCAAGTCCTTGTCGGGCGCCGCGCCGGATGCTTCCCATAACGCTTCGCGCCGATGCCCGGCCAGCGATTGCAGCGCGCCCGCCGCCGCCAGCACCTGCAGGTCGCTCCGGTCCAGGCCAGCGCGGCGCGCCAGGTCGGCCACGCTGTCAAACGGCCGCACCGCGCGCGCCTGCTCGATGCGCTCGGCCGCATCGAGCTTCATCCCGCGCTGCAGGGACAGGCCCAGGCGCACCGCCGGCTGGCGTGTGCGTTCGTGCGGGTCGTATTCTTCGAGCGCCGAATCCCAGCCGCTGACGGCGACATCGACCGGCCGCACCTCGATGCCATGGCGGCGCGCGTCCTGCACCAGTTGCGATGGACTGTAAAACCCCATCGGCTGGCTATTGAGCAGCGCGCATAGAAACGCGGCCGGCTCGTGGCACTTGAGCCACGAACTGGCATATGCCAGCAACGCGAAGCTGGCCGCGTGCGATTCGGGAAAGCCATATTCGCCGAAGCCCTGGATCTGGCTGAAGATCGCCTCGGCGAATTCGAGCGTGTAGCCGCGTTCGAGCATGCCGGTCGTGATGCGCTCGTAATAGTGTTCGAGCCCGCCCTTGCGCTTCCAGGCCGCCATCGCACGGCGCAGCTGGTCGGCCTCGCCCGGCGTGAAGCCGGCGCCCAGGATCGCCACCTGCATCACCTGCTCCTGGAAGATCGGCACGCCCAGCGTGCGCTCGAGCGCCTCTTTCATCTGGGGGCTCGGATACACCACCAGCTCCTTGCCCTGGCGCCGCCGCAGATACGGATGGACCATGCCGCCCTGGATCGGCCCCGGGCGCACCACCGCCACCTCGATCACCAGGTCGTAGAACACGCGCGGGCGCATGCGCGGCAGCATGCTCATTTGCGCGCGCGACTCGATCTGGAATACCCCGACCGTGTCGGCCCGGCAGATCATGTCGTAGGTGGCGACATCGTCCGCCGGGATGTCCTGCATCTCGAACACGTTGCCGTAGCGCTGGCCCACCAGCTCCAGGCCGCGCCGCATCATCGACAGCATGCCCAGCGCCAGCACGTCGACCTTCATCAGTCCCAGTTCTTCGAGGTCATTCTTGTCCCACTGGATGACGCTGCGGTCGGCCATGGCCGCATTCTCGATCGGCACCAGGCGCGAGAGCTTGCCGCGCGCGATGACGAAGCCGCCCGGGTGCTGCGACAGGTGGCGCGGAAAGTTCAGCAGCGATTGCGCGAGCGTGGCCCACTGGCGCGACAGCGGCGCCTCGGGATCCAGGCCGCTCTCGGCCAGGCGGCCCAGCAGGTCGGCGCGGCTGTCGAACCAGTGGTGGGTCTTGGCCACCTTCTCGACGATGCCAAGGTCGATGCCCAGCGCGCGGCCGCTGTCGCGCAGCGCGCTCTTGGGACGGTAGCTGATCACCACCGCGGCCAGCGCCGCCCGATCGCGGCCGTATTTGTTGTAGATGTACTGGATGACTTCTTCGCGCCGCTGGTGCTCGAAGTCGACGTCGATGTCGGGCGGCTCGTTGCGTTCGCGCGAGATAAAACGCTCGAACAAGAGGCTGGCGCGGGCCGGATCGACCTCGGTGATGCCCAGGCAGTAGCACACCGCCGAATTGGCTGCGGAGCCGCGGCCCTGGCACAGGATGTGCTGCGAGCGCGCGAAGCGCACGATGTCGTACACCGTCAAAAAGTAATGCTCGTAGCGCATCTCGGAGATCAGCGCCAGCTCGTGCTCGATCTGGGCCTGCACCTTGGCGGGAATGCCTTCGCGAAAACGCCGGTGCGCGCCGATCCAGGTTTCGGTGCGCAGGAAACTTGCCGCCGTGTGGCCGGGCGGGACCACTTCGTCCGGGTATTCGTAGCGCAGCTCGTCGAGCGAGAAGGTGCACAGGCGCGCCACGCGCACCGTCTCCGCCAGCACCTGCGGCGTGTACAGGTTGGCCAGGCGCAGGCGCGAGCGCAGGTGCTGCTCGGCGTTCTGCGCCAGCCCGTAGCCGCAATCGGCCACCGCCTTGTTCATGCGCGTGGCGGTGAGCGTGTCCTGCAAAGGTTTCCTCGAGCGCACGTGCATGCACACGTGGCCGAGCGCCACGATCGGCAAGCCGTGCTGCCAGCCGACTTCTTCGACCGTGGCGCGGTGCGCATCGTCGAACGCGCGGTGCAGCGACGTCAGGCCCAGCCAGGCGCGCCCCGGGAACGTGGTGGCCATCCACGCGGCCTGGGCGTGCAGGCGGTCGACGTCCTGCGACTCGTGCCCCGGATACGGCGGCAGCAGGATCGCCAGGCAGTCGGGCATATGGCGCAGGTGCTGATGCTCTGGCCCCGGATCGGCCAGGTCGTCGGGAGTCAACAGGTAGGCGCCCTTCTCGGCGCGGGTGCGCCCCAGCGTGATGAATTCGGACAGGTTGCCGTAGCCCTCGCGGTTCTGCGCCAGCAGGATCAGCGACGGGGCCGGACTGCCGTCGGGGTTCTGCAGGTGGAAGTGGGCGCCGATGATGAGCGGCAGGCCGGCCTCCTTGGCCTCGGCATGCGCGCGCACGACGCCGGCCAGCGAGCATTCGTCGGTGATCGCCAGCGCGAAGTACCCGAGCTGCACGGCGCGCAAGACCAGCTCCTCGGCATGCGACGCCCCTTGCAGGAACGAGAAGTTCGACAGGCAGAACAACTCGGCATAGGGCGGCAGGGTCGGGGATGCGGGGGGCTGGTTGGTCGGTGGCTGAGTCACGCCGGTGCTTGTCAAATGACGAATACTGTATAAAAACACAGTATAGCCGAGGTTTCTGACATGGCGTGCTGTCTTGATAGCAAGTAATTAAACCAATAATACAAAGTTATACAATTAGAACGTTGTGTTAATACGACATGGCCATGGTTATCGAAGGGTCAATTGATTAGTATCCGAATATCCTTCGGAGAAACCTGTGTTCAAACTCAAAATCATGTCCCGCTCTGTGCTGTCCAGCCTGTATGGCAGCACCATCCTCGCATCCCTCGCCCTGGCCCCTGTCGCCGTCCACGCGCAAACTGCGCCAGAGATCACCACGGACGCCGTCGTGCCAAGCGTGAGCGTCGTCGGCTCGCGCCGCGTCGGCGCCGCCTCCAGCACCGACACCCCGGTGGCCATCGACTTCATCCCGATGACGAAAGCGGCCGAACAAAGCGGCCAGTTCGATCTCGCCCAGGTGCTGAGCAACCTGTCGCCGTCGTTCAACTCCACCCGCCAGACCGGCGCCGACGGCGCCGACCTGATCGACTCGGCCGCCCTGCGCGGCCTGGGTTCGGACCAGACCCTGGTGCTCGTCAACGGCAAGCGCCGTCACACGGTCGCGCTGGTGAACCTGTTCGGCGCGCGCAACCGCGGCAACACCGGCACCGACATGAACGGCATCCCCGTGATGGCGATCCGCGAAGTGCAGGTGCTGCGCGATGGCGCCGCTGCCCAATACGGCTCGGACGCGATTGCCGGCGTGATCAACATCGACCTGAAGAAAAGCCTGGGTTGCGAATCGGTGGCCGGCTACAGCCAGTACACCGAAGGCGACGGCGAGAACTGGCAAGCGTCGGCCTACTGCGGCGTGGCCCTCGGTGGCGGCGTGCTCGGCATCACCGGCGAATACTCGGATCGCGGCCGCTCGAACCGTTCCGAGCCGGGCAACCCGCGCATCATCGGTGACACCAAATCCGAAAACCAGACCATCTACCTGAACGGCGAATTCCCGGCCGGCGCGGGCGGCAAGTTCTACTTCACCGCCGGCGTGCAGCAGCGCGATGCCTCGTCGGCCGCCTTTGGCCGTGAAGGCCTGGGCTCGGAAGACATCCCGTCGCGTAACTCGGCCGCGATGTACCCGGACGGCTTCGTCCCGTTCATCAACGGCGACGTCGATGACCGCTGGGGCACCGTCGGTTACCGCTGGAGCGCAGGCGAATGGAACGCCGACCTGTCGCAAACCTACGGCTACAACCGCCTGAAGTACAACATCGCCAACACGCTCAACGCCTCGATCGCCAACCTCGACCTGATCAACGGCGGCCAGGGCCGCAGCGCCGACCGCTTCTACGCGGGCGCGTTCTCGTTCCAGCAATCGACCACCAACGTCGATGTCAGCCGCTTCTATGGCGATGTGTTCAAGGGCATGAACGTCGCCTTCGGCCTCGAACACCGCCGCGAGAACTACAAGATCTTCGCCGGCGAAGCCGGTTCGTACATCGACGCCGACGGCGTGGGCGAAGGCGGCAACGCCGGCAGCCAGGGCTTCCCGGGCTTCCAGCCGGGCGACGAGACCGACACCGACCGTCACAGCAATGCGGCCTACCTCGACATCGAAACGGACGTCACCGACCGCTTCAAGATCCAGACCGCGCTGCGCCACGAGCGCTATTCGGACTTCGGTTCGACCACCACCGGCAAGCTGGCCGCCGCCTATCGCCTGGCGCCGAACGTACTGCTGCGCGGCTCGGCCAGCACGGGCTTCCGCGCGCCGTCGCTGCAGCAGGCCTACTTCTCGTCGACCTTCACCGACTTCGTCAGCGGCCAGCCGCTCGACGTCGTGCTGGCGCCAAATGGCGGCCCGGTGGCGGCTGCCGCGGGCATCCCGCAACTGAAGGATGAAGAATCGAAGAGCTACACGCTGGGCCTGACCTGGTCGCCAACGCAGGCGACGTCGGTCACGGCCGACCTGTACCGCATCGACATCGATGACCGCATCGTGCTGTCGGGCCGCTTCGACGCCGACAACTACCCGGCGCTGGGCGCGACGCTGCAGCAACTGGGCGTGGGCCAGGCGCAGTTCTTCGTCAACTCGGTCGACACCAAGACGCAGGGCCTGGACCTGACGATCTCGAACCGCGCCAACCTGGGCGCGGGCCGCCTGACGACGTTCCTGGCTGCCAACTTCAGCAAGACCGAAGTGCAGCGCGTGAAAGCGCCGGCCGCACTGGCAGGCTTCGAAGACGTGCTGCTGTCCGAGCGCGAGCGCCTGTTCATCGAAGAAGGCGCGCCGCGCCGCAAGGCCACGCTGGGCTTCGACTACGCACAGGGCAAGCTGGAAACCGCGCTGCGCGTGATCCACTTCGGTCCGCAAACGCTGGGCACGTTCTCGGGTCCACCAGTGCCAAACCAGAAGTACGAAGCCAAGACCTCGGCCGACCTGGCCTTTACCTGGGCCTTCACCGAGAAGACCCGCCTGACGGTGGGTGGCACGAACATCTTCGACGTCAAGCCAACCGTGCAGGATGCGAACGAGACCGACAACGGCTTCAAGTACGAGAGCGTGCAGTTCGGCCTGAACGGCGCGGCGCTGTTCGCGCGCCTGGCACACCGCTTCTGATCGCGCATCACGTCCTGAAGTAACCGACGGCCTGCAAGCGATTGCAGGCCGTTTTTATTGGCGAGCCAACGACTTTGTATGCGTACACCATCAGCGTACGCACGTCGTTCCCGCGCAGGCGGGAACCCAAGTCCGCGCTGTCGCAGTAACGCACGCAGTACCGATACGCATGCAAGCCTGGGTTCCCGCCTCCGCGCACTGCTGTCCGGAATAATCTTGTTGACTGTCGCATCAGAATAGACATCCCTGATTTTTGATCTCGGCCTGTCT